>DATKSL010000027.1:0-172472 GCA_035531675.1 Binataceae bacterium (SeqCode)
TTCGGTCCTGGCGCCGGCCTCCTGCTCGCGCAGCACCCCGATGATCTGCTCCTCCGTGAAGCGGCTTCCTTTCATCGTCCGTCTCCTTTTCAGGCGACGAACTCTACCTCAAATTGGCGGAGTTTTCGGGGTGCAGGCCAGCTGCCTTGCCAAGATCGGCGGCCAGCACTGTCTGGAACTGTACGATCCGGTCTTTAACCTCAGATACGATGCGTGATTCTACGGGCTGTGAGACGTTCTCCATCGTCGCTGACTGTAAAACTTCACGCAGCGAATCCAGTGTTCCCCTCAATGCGCTCGCTGCTCGTTGGGAAGCGGGCAACGGCAACAAAGGTTGCGACATAACGTCGCTGGTATAGAGAATCTCCATCCCGATTTCGCTTTTAATCAGCGGCTCGGTTAGAGCCCCACGGCGTTCTTGAGCCGCTTGCAATAGGGCTTGCAGGTCTCTGCCCAAGTTGTAGAGGAAAACGGCATTGAACCAGTCTAACGCCACAATGTCAGACCTTTCCTGAGTTGGATCATTCGCCGCGAAGCCTCGTAACCGACCATCGCCACAACAGAACAGGAAACTTAGACCATCAAAATCGCTCAACGACCGTGATGATCTCATAGCGCACCTCGCTCGCGATCAGTAGGCGCGCTGCTACTCGGCTCGTGCTGGTAGTCTTCACGGTTCTGCCGTAGTTTCCCAGCATAATCGGCCCGACTGTCAACTCCAACCTGGTCGCCCCGTGTAGTGGCGAGTATGACGAACTTGACACCTAGAGGGGGGCGGTTTATGGTGCCGCATTGTGGTCAATGTCGATATCAGGCCGACCGACATCATTAACTGGTTTCAGGCCCTAGGCCCGCTGGCGCAGATCGTGACCGCGCTGCTCGTTCCGACTTCAATTGGCCTATTCGTTGGCTGGTTCTTAGCGAAGGCGTTTCATCGTCGGGAGACTACGATTTTAGAACGTCAGCATGCAGCCGACCTCAACCTAATTAATGAGTATCGCGAGAAACTGAAGGGCGCATCTCCTGTAGAGGCGGCCTCAAGGTTTGCGACACTTGAGAACGATCTTGCCGAGACAAGGAAGGTGCTCGATAGACTCAGGACTCGCGAGTGGCAAGCGCCTACGAAAAAAGAGCTTGCCGAATTTACGACCGCTCTCGGAAGGCTTGGATTACACACAATTCGTATCGCCTCTTCGGCGAATACCGACTGCGCAGAGCTGGCCCACTATCTTTCCAAGGCGTTTGAAGCTGCGGGCTGGCGATGCGAACTTAGGCCTGAGACAACTTTCGATTCGGCCTTCGCCAGAGGCGTCCTTATATCCGGTAAGGCAGGTGGGAGCGTTATACACGACCTGAATAAGGTTCTGTTTGATATCCTGGGTTGCTCGGCAATCGCTTTAGAAACTCTAAAAGCTGAGGCGAGTACAGATATCGAGCTAGTGATCGGACCTAAGTTTCCCGAGCTTAGTTGAACCGTCCGCGCGCGCCTTTCGCTTCTTCCGTTTAGCCGGATTTACGGGCGGGGTTTTCAGCAGGTGCCGCAAGGCATCCTCGAAGCTCAACGGATGTAACGAAATCGGTTTGTCGTCTTTCTGTTTAGGCATGTCGCCTGAAATTAAGCTCCAACTGTTTTGGTCTGGATGAACGGTGCAGGGGCGTCCGCCAGCTCCGACGCCTCAGCATCCTGCTAGCGCTGCCTTGAAGATATCGGGGTCTTTCCGGTGATTGAAGCGCCACGAAAATTCGTTCAGGTAGAGCGGCAGATAATCCTTGCTAACGTTGTGGTATGTGCCGACAATCCCGCGTTTCAACAGCGACCAGAACGATTCGATGTTGTTCGTGTGGACCTCGCCACGAACATACTCGCCCGATCCATGCCTGACCGCTTCGTGCCTGATTCCGCGACCTAGATAGTTGTATTCCTGCTTTTCATCCGTCGCGACCAGAGACACTTTATCGCCGACGACTTGGCGCACAAAGCCACTACAGGTTGCTGCGTCGGCATCGCCGATGATCTTGCAGACTACGTTACCTTTCCGCTCGATCGCGCCGATCACGCCGACCTTCCCGTAGCCGATGGATTCTCCGAGCGGTTGCGGTCCTGCGGCGGCGCGAACCTGGGCGCTCTTTTTCTTCCAGTGCCGGTTACGATCCTTGCCGCCGATATAGGTTTCGTCAGCTTCTACGACGCCCATCAGCTTTGAGAAATCATCGTTTTTGAGCATGGCCCGCACGCGATGGCAGATATAAAAAGCAGTCTTGTAAGCGGTCGGCCTGCCGTTCTCTACCAACATCCGCTGAATCTGAAGCGCGCTGATGCCTTTCTTCGATTGGCAGATCAGATAAATGACCTCGAACCATACCGGCAGCGGATAGTTGGTGTTTTCAAATACAGTGCCGACGAGCGGAGAGAATCGATAGCCGTTCTTCTTGTCGCAAACGGTTTTCTTCCCGCTCAGATCGATGGATTCCTTACCGCTCTTGCAGGTCCAGTTCCACGCCCGATGCTTGACCTTGAAAACCCTGTCGTTTTCACAGCGCGGGCAACACACGCCGACCGGCCAGCGCAGACTAACGAGTAATTCCATGCACTGGTCTTGGGTCTGGTACTTCTCGTGAATCTGTCGGAGGCTGATCATAGACGGACTTTACACCTTTCGGTGGGTGGTGTCAAGTGCGTCAAGTTATCCCTCAGCCTGAATCAATTTTTCGGCCAGTTCCTCGCATTGGGTCGCTAGGGCTTTCAGGCGGTCGCACCCTGCGTGGGCAACCATTTCCTGAATACGCGATGCGCCTTCCGCGTCGGTCGGCCCGTGATCCTTTCCGATCAGGCTGTCGTGCAGTGTGATCCAAGTATGTGTGTCTTCTGCTGCCGCCCGGCATTTCTTGGCGAGTTCCGTAAGCTGCTTGACCGCATCATATCGAGCAGCGAAAGCAACAGGACCGCTTGGAAGACGTATCGCTTTAGCTGTCGCTGAGGCCGTTTCTGTTTCTGTGCCGCCGCTTGATTGCTTCGCGCGCTGTAGGGCAATGAACTGGAGAATGGACGCCCCCGAACCAAGCATAATTACCGCAGCCACCAGGACGATTTGCCAGTTCATCGCTACACGCTGATTCGCAAGCTGGTTCCATAACCACATTGCGCCCCCGATCCATAGCGCATAATTATTGGTTTTTTGGCTCATGGTGTCAAGTCCGTTATAATCCCCCGTGTAGTGGCGATTGGGTGGGACTTGACAGTCGCACTGAAATCGCTACAGTATTTGCCAGAAGGATGCGACGAGCATCTATCTCATGGTGATAAGGCGCCCTGTATTCAGATACGACGATTGGTATCGGGGCTACCGCCGAAGCTTCGGCAGAAAAGGTGGTTCGTGATCCTGCAAGTCGGGTTGGACGAATCAGGTTACGGTCAGACAGGGGCCGACGAAGCGTTTGTGTTCGCCGGATATGTTGGTCCAGTAACTCATATCGAAGCTTTCACTCATGTTTGGGATGACATCCTGAAACGCGAGCCAGCTCTATCGGCTAAGAAACTGAAGAAACTTGTTCGTTCGCGACATTCGCCAGACCCGCGCGTTAAATTGTTGGTCGAGACCGTTCGCGCCTGCCATCTACATGGGGTCAGGTTTAAGATTGTGCAGGACGATCACTCTGCGATGATGAAGATGATTGCCCCGCTGACGGTGAACAACCCTAGGGCGCGATTAATCTCGTCAAACCCATATTTTTTCGCGTTTATGGGATTGCTACTGCGTCTTATAGGGGAAATCTGGAACGACCCCGACGCGAAGATCGAAGTAATCTATGACGAAAATATCCAGGAACGTCCAAAACTTGAACAGGGCTATGCGCTCTTTCGGACATTTGCCGAGAAATTTGGCCCTAAGTTCCTAGGGAAGCTTGCCAAAGACCCCGTGCCTCGCAATGACGAAGAGTTTTTTCTGTTGCGGGCCGCAGATGCGCTCGCATGGCACTCTCATAAAGCCCATGTCCAGACCTGCCACGGACGTGATTACGAAAACGAAATCTGGGAAGCCCTTAATTCAGTCCCGTTCTTTGTGGATGAACATTGGAAAATTGACGACCTTCGTGAGGTGGTTGAGTCCATGATCCGATCACGATTAAGGCGAGACCCATAGCGGGCACAGACACGAAGACTGATAGAATCCTCATAGCGACTTTTCGCTTAAAGAGGATGAGGACGATGGGCAGGATTAGCAAAACGGATCGAGAGTGGGCTTGGGACCAAGCGAGCAAGATTCGGGGTGAGAATCCGAATCTATGGCGACGCGACGAGATGGGAAACCCGATCTATAAACCGGCTTACGGAATGGGTGGCGAGACTGGATGGGAAATCGACCATCGGAATCCGGTAAGCGAAGGCGGGACCGATCATCGGCGCAATCTCCGCGTTCTCCATACCGAAACCAACGAATTGCACGGACGTAGACCGCGCAAGCGGGGCTAATGGTTGTCCATCTCAAAGTTATAATGGATTCCCACGCATAGGGCGTCCTGTATTTCGCGAGCGTCGAGTCCGTGGACGCCAACGCGAACCCCGGCCGGTCCGACCGTCAACACAATAGCGCCCTTATCGCCGTATGTGTGCGCGATCGACCGCGCCATACGTTTTAGATCGACGGGTCGAACTTTTTGGCTGGCTTCCACTTTCACATCTACTAACGGGCGCGTTTGCGACGATTCGGGCGTGGTTTCTCGGAGCGCTCAATCAACGGAGTCATCAGCTTTTTAAGTTTGCCGATGTCAGCGTGGCGGAGTTCTTCGCGCAGTCGTTCGTCTTCGCGGCGTGTTTCGTCTTTCAGCACGCCGATATTTTAGCGCACCAACTTTCATAGGGCTATCTACCGACGCTTTGAATCAGGTCAGCAAACATCTCCGGGTTCTTCCGGTTGTTGAAGCGCCACGAAAACTCGTTTAAGTACAGCGGCAGGTAGTCCTTGCTGACGTGATGATAGGTGCCAATTACGCCACGCTTGACCAGCGACCAGAAGCTTTCGATGTTCTGCGTATGGACGTTGCCCCTGACGTATTCGCCCGCACTATGCCTGACCGCAGCGTGCGGCATACCGGCGCGGACGTAGCGGTAATCCTGCTTTTCGTCGGTTGCGACCAGCGAGACGCCCTCGCTGACCGTCTGGCGGACGAAGCTGGCGAGGGTGGGCGCATCCATACTGCCGATGACCCTAGCGACCACGCTGCCTTTCCGCTCAATAGCGCCAATCACGCCAGTCTTGCCATAGCCAATAGCTTCGCCGAGCGGCTGAGGGCCTTTAACCTGCCGTACCTGGCGGCTTTTCTTCTTCCAATGGCGATTGCGATCCTCGCCGCCGATGTACGTTTCATCAACTTCAACTTCGCCAGTCAGAGAGAACGCATCGCCTTTCATTGCTGCGCGCCAACGCATCACCATGTACCAGCTTGTATGATAATCGTGCGTCGAATCCTCGCCGAAGATAACGCGATGGACCTGTAACGCACTGATTCCTTTCTTGCTGGTCAGAACCAGATAGGCAACCTTGAACCAAAGCTTGAGCGATATTTTCGTATTTTCGAAGATGGTTCGCGTGGTGACACTGAAACGATAGCCGCGCCGCTCGCCACACCCCTTGTTGCAGCAAACCCAGTGATAAGGCCGCGCCTTGAGCGCATACACTTTGTCTTTGTTGCCGCAGCGAGGGCAGCGCACGCCATCCGGCCAGCGCATCGCAACCAGAAAGTCTCTGCACGCTTCGTCGCTGTCAAACTGCTTATCGAATTCGTCGATGGTCTGCATGATTGCCTCTCGATGCAGCCAAGTTAGCGCAGCTTACCGTGACTGTCAAGTCCCACCTAATCGCCCGTGTAGTTTACATAATGTTTCTTATGCGAACCAATACTCGGGCGGCCCAGGACAGAAGCTCTCAGCGGGCGACCTTCGCGCGCGCCGCCCGACGTCACATGTGCGGCCGACCGCCGGGGCGAATCTACGCGCTGAGGTGCGGAATCTGTCGCCGAACGCCTCACGTCCGGCTAGGATGTTCTCCACTATGCGACTACCTACATGCTTGGCACTGATTGTGGCTCTCACCTTGGGCGTGGCTTGCGCCGCGGCGGCCAAACAGCCGACCTCCGCGCGCGGAGCGGATTCAGCGCAGGACCTGCGCATCAGGGAGTTCTTGCAAAAGCGCTTCCATATCGCCGAGATCAAGGACATCAAGCTTAGCGTCCCGACCCCCTCCCCCTTTGCCGGCGTCTTTACCCGCACGCTGACCGTGACCACCTCGCACGGGCCTATCAAGACCATGCTGTTCACCGATCAGAGCGGCCAGAAGGTGATTATCGGCGAGTATCTCGATATGCGCAGCGATCCGTGGGGCCGTATCAACATGGAGAAGCTGCGGCTGACCGATCGGGCGACCCAGGGGCCGGCTGACGCCCCGGTGACGATTGTCGAGTTTGCCGACTTCGAGTGCCCGTTCTGTGCGCGCGCCTTCGGCCAGATCGAGACCCTGGTCAATAACCGCTACAAGGGCAAGGTCCGGCTGATCTTCAAGAACTTCCCGCTCGCGATGCATCCGTGGGCGCGTCCCGCCGCGATCGCCGCCGAATGTATCCGCCGTCAGAACCCGGCCGATTTCTGGGATTTCGCGCAGATCCTCTACACCAGCCAGGCGCAGATCAATCCCGCCAATCTACGCGATCGAATCGACGCCTACGCCAAGGCCAACAAGCTCGACAGCGCGGCGCTCAACCAGTGCATGATGGGTAAGTCGGCGGACGAGGTAATCAACCAGGATCAGCGCGACGGCATGATCGCGCACGTCCAGTCGACACCGACCTTTCTGATCGACGGAATACCGGTGATCGGCCTGCCTGAAGAGAAGTCCTTCACTTTCGTGCTCGACTCCGAGCTGAAGGACCGCGCCGCCTCACACGCCTCCGGCCACTAGCCGCCGACGCTCAGTGGTGCGCGGCCGGCTTGCCGGCGGCGACCGGGGTGCTGGCGACCGGGGTCTTGGCCGCGACCGGTGTGCCCCCGACCGATGCCGAGGCGACCGGCCCGGCGCCGAGCTGGGCCAGCGCTTCCATCGCCTCCTGGCGTTCGGGCGCGAACGGATGCTCGTTGAGGAAGCTGCGATAGTGGTCGATAGCGTCGTGGGGCTTGCCCTGGAGAGCGAGGATTCGCGCCACCGCCAGTTGCGCGCGCAACTGTTCCGGCCCCGGCATCGCCGCGGCCTGCCGATAGCTGGCCTGCGCCTGGTCGAGTTTGCCCAGCCGTTCGTAGATCAAGCCGAGGTTGACGGTCGCCAGGCTGCCGAACATGCGATCGTGCTCGCCGGCCAGATAATCGTGAAAGGCGTCGCGCGCCGGCTCGAGCCGGTTCTGCTCGAGGTAGCAGGTACCGAGATAGAAATGCGCGAGGCGCCCGACCTGCAGGCCCGGCGCGTCCTGCGCGAGCTTCAGGAATTTCTGTTCGGCGCTCTTGTAATCCTTGGCGTCGAGGGCGGTGAAAGCCTGGTAGAATTCCGTGGCGGCGGTGTTGGCGCGATGCTCCTGGTAGAAGCGGATGCCGAGCACCACGGCGACCGCGGCGATGATCACGGCACCGCCGGCCAGGATCTCGCCGAGATGGGTGCTCAGGTAGACCTGCGCCGCCTCGACGATCGTCGTGAACTCGTCGGGCTGCTTCAGATCCTTGCGGCGAAGCTTGCGATGTGTCGAAGCCATCGGCGGGAGAGCGCGGCAGCGGCGCCGCTGCGCGGCGTCCCTGCCCTGCCTCGGTTACTCACATCTTGTACTTGAAGTCCTCGGGCGACATCCGCTCGAGAATTTCTGACCATTTGTCGCGTGACACGCTGGCCAGGTTCTGATCGGTCGCGCCGCCCTCGCTGGCGGCGGCCTCGTGCAGCTCGCTGGAGACTTCGAGCACCTGTTTGGCCACATAGATGGGCGACTTGGTGCGCAGCGCGAGCGAAATCGCGTCGCTCGGCCGCGAGTCCACCTGGATGGTACGGCCGTCGCGGCCGCGCAGCAGGATCTGCGCGAAGTAGGTGTTGTCGCGCAGCTCGGTTACCTCGATCGCCTCGACCGTTGCGCCCAGTTCGGTCAGCAGGTTGCGCATCAGGTCGTGAGTCATCGGGCGTTGCGGCTTGATACCTTCGAGCTCGGTCGCCATCGAAGCGGCTTCGAGTGGACCGATCCAGATCGGCAGATTGAGCTTGTTGTCCGGGTCCTTGAGCACCACGATCGGCATCTTGGTGGTGGGATCCAGCGTCAGTCCGCCGACCATCATCAGAATGAAATCTTCTCTATGCCCCGCCATGGAAGACCTAACCGGTTCTGCTTTCCCTGACCAAAGCGCGCCCGTCCTTGCGGCCTTGAAATCCCATCTTGGTATCTTGGACCAAAGCCGCCTGACGGTCAACCGAAGCCGCCCTGAGAGCCGCCCGAGTATGCGCCTCAGCGCGGCACGAGCCGATCGATCACCCGATAGAGCTGGTTTAAGTTGCGGCATTCCTCGACCATGTCGCAGTGCGCGGCGTAGCGCTCCATCTCGCTGTCGCCGAATCCCCAGGTGTTGCGGCTTTCCGGATTCAACCAGATCAGCCGCTGTGCCCGTTGACGGATTTCACGCAGGCACCAGTCATGGGGCAAATTGTAGTTGTTGCGCGCGTCGCCCAAAACGATCACGGTGGTGCGCCGGTTGATCGCGCCGATATGGTCATGCACGAAGGCGCGAAAGGCGTTACCGAAATTCGAATGGGAATACACGTTTATAATATCACCGCTCAGCGCCAGGTCGAGAGCGGTCTTCAGATCGCGATCGCGAAACTGCGGCGTGACCTCGCCGATCTCGGCGACGAACACGTAGCTGCGCACCCGCGCGTAAAGATCCTGCAGCGAGTAGACGAACTGCAGCATGAAGCGCGAGGCGTTGCGCACCGAGTCCGAGATATCGCACAGCACCACTACCTGCGGCTTGTCCCTGGGGCGGCGATCGAAATGGAGTTTGAACGGCACCCCGCCGTTTTGCAGGTTGTGGCGCAGCGTGCGCTTGATATCGAAGCGGCCGCGCTTGGTGTGCTTGCGCCGCACCGCGATCACGTTCTTGAGGCGCTGCGCGAGCCGCGTCACCGCCTGCTTCATCCGCTCGAGCTCCTCTTCCGATAGATAGTAGAAGCTCTTGTCGCCGATCTGGTTGAGCCGCGAGGCCTCGCGCGTACGGACCTCGCGCTTGTCGCGTTCCAGGCGCGCGTAGCGCCGGACGATATCGTCGAGCGCGCGCAGCCGCTGCTCCAGGTACTCATCCAAGCGCGCGGCGATCGCGCCCGACGCCTGTCGCTCGGCCCGCTCACTGAGCTCGCGCATCTCGCCCGGCAGACGATCGAGGCCCAGCGCCCGGGCCAGCGCGCGGGCGAAGTGGTTCTCCTCGGCGCTGCCCTGGATGGGCGAGGTCTGCAGCTCGCGCGCCGCCTCGGCGATCATCCGCTCCAGCTCGCCCGAGTTGTCTTCCAGCAAGCGGCGTGCCAGCTCCGACAGCTCGCCGCCCTGCTCTTCCAGGAACTTCCGGACCTGCTCGAGGAACTCCTGGAACTCGCGGTCCGACATCGCCATCCCGTCCTGGACCGCATCGCCCGCCTGCTTGATAATTTCGCCGAGCCCCGAAAAATAGATCTCGAAGAGCTGTTCGAAGACCGGCAGATCGCCCGGCCGCTTGACCATCGTGGCGCGCAGCGCGGCGCGAAAACTCTCGCGCTCGGCAAGCCCGGTCAGGCTCGCCGCCGCCACCGTGTCGAGCAGCTCGGCGGTCGAAACCCGCACGCCGTTGTCGCGCATCAGGTTGGAGAATTCGATGAGCTTGTGATTCATCCCGTGGCCGCTCGCGCGCGTCTCAGTTGAGCAGTTCGTTTATCTCAATTGAGCAGATCCTTGTCGCTGCTCGAATCCGCCGGGCGACGCGCCCGCACCCGCCGCACGTAGTTCTTCAGCTCCTCCTGCGCTTTGCGGACATCGCCCTCGTACTTCATGATCGTGTCGAGGGTTTCGACGACCAGCTGATTATCGAGGGTATCGAGGTTGAGCAGCGTCAGCGCCTTGATCCAGTCGATGGTTTCGCTGATGCCGGGGGTTTTCTTGAGATCGATCTTGCGCAGCGACTGCGCCATCGTGACCACTTCCTCGGCCAGCTGGTCGCTGGCTTCAGGAGCCTTGAGCTTGAGAATCGCGAGTTCCTGGGCGCGGTCGGGAAAGTCGATATAGAGATGCAGGCAGCGGCGCTTGAGCGCGTCCGACATCTCGCGCGCGTTGTTCGAGGTCAGCACCACCAGCGGGATGTTGCGCGCCTTGAGCGTGCCGATCTCCGGGACTGTGACCTGGAAATCCGACAGCAGCTCGAGCAGGAAGGCCTCGAACTCCGCGTCGGCCTTGTCGATTTCATCGACCAGTAGCACCACCGGGCGCTCGCTGGTGATGGCGCGCAGCAGCGGGCGCGGCAGGATGAAGCGCTCGGAGAAGAACACCTCGTCCTCGCGCGCGATCTTGTCGACCGCCTCGGCCAGTCCGCGGCTGCCCGACAGCACCTCGCTGATCTTGTCCTTCAGAATCTGGGTGTAGAGCAGCTGCTTGGCGTACTCCCATTCGTAGAGCGCCTTGGCCTCGTCGAGTCCCTCGTAGCATTGCAGCCGTATCAGCTCACGGCCGAGCGCGGCGGCCAGCACCTTGGCCAGGTCGGTCTTGCCGACGCCCGCCGGTCCCTCGACCAGGATCGGCTTCTGGAGCCGGCTCGCGAGATAGACCACGGTCGCGATTCGGCGGCTCGCGATATAATTATGCTGCGCGAAGCGTTCGACCACATCTTCAATCGATGAGAACATCGGCCCTCCATGGTCCGCCTGAGGCGCGGTCGCCCAGGCCTTCAGAATAACCCAATCAGCCGCCCTGCGCCCCCCGCCCCGCCGTCAGATATGTAATTCTTCCCACACCGGCCGCTGCTCCGCAAAGCGGCGGCGGCTGAGCGGGCCGGCGTCGAAGCGATCGAAATGGCCGAGCGCAATCAGCTCCGCCAGCGCCTGCCCCGCGCCGTAGGATTGCATCACGCCGCGCCCGCTGAAGGAATGCGCTTCGAAGATCCGCGGCGCGGCGGCGCCGAGGATCGCGCTGCGATCGGGACTCACCTCGTAAAGCCCGGCCCATCCGCTGACGTGGCGCAGGCGCTCGCACGCGCTCATCCGCGCGTACATCCGCGGCCAGATCTGATCGATGAAAAACTGCTCGCCGTCGTAGTTGAAATGGTAGCCGGGCGGCTCGCCGGCTGGTGAATAGCCGGCCAGGATATGTTGCCCCTCGTGATGGAGGTAAAGGCCGGAGGTGTCGACGATCATGCCGTAACGCGCCAGATCGATGGTGCGGCTGTCGACCAGGCATACCTGCCGGCGAATCGGTTCGCTCAGATTTTCGAGGCCGGCGAGTCGGAGCGCGACGGAGGACCAGGCGCCACCGGTAATCGCGATGTTCCGTGCCCGCAACTCCAGCAGATGGCCGATCCGCGCATCGCCCGGCGCGTCCTGCGTGAGCAGCCGGACCAGCAGCGCGTCGGGAATCGGCTGGTCGGCCCGCCAGCATTGCAGGCGGACGGCGTCGGCGCCCGGCTCGATTGCGATTACGAAGGTGCGATCGAGATACTCGGCGCCCAGCTCGCGCGAGCGCCGGCGATAGTGCTCTTTGAGCAGGTTCGAGTTGATGAGCCCGTCGCGCGGCGAGAAGGTGGCGCCGGCGATGCCGTCGAGGCGATCGATTTCCGGCACCCGCCGGTTCACCTCGCCAGCGGTCAGCGCTTCGATCGGATGGCCGAGTGCGCGCTGCAGCGGTAGATGCTCGAGCGCCTGCGGCCAGGTCTGCTCGTCATAGAGCCACAGGTAGCCGAGCTGGCGAAAGCCGATCTCGTCGGCGATGCTCTCGTAATAGCGGATCGATTCGCGGCACAGCCGGATATTGACCGGCTGCCACCAGGTCGCGCGCACTCCGCCGGCGTTCTTCTCGCTGGAACTCAGCCGTCCGCTGAGGTCGAGATCGACCACCAGCGGCTTGAGCCCGCGTTCGGCGAGGCCCATCGCAAGCGAACTCCCGACCACCCCTCCTCCGATCAGGATGACGTCGTAAGTCCGATCAGAGCTCACACCGTCAAGCCTAGCAGGAATCGCCGCGCCAGGCTCTTGTATCGGACCGGGCGGCGCTGCCAATTTGAATTCGATGTGCACGCTGGCCATCTATTTTCGCGTGTTCCCCGATTATCCGGTGGTACTGGTCGCGAATCGCGATGAATACCTGTCGCGGCCGGCCTCTGCTCCGGAAATCCTGGCCTCGAAGCCGCAGGTGATCGGCGGCAAGGATCTCAAGGCGGGCGGCACCTGGCTCGGGATTAACCAGCACGGGTTGGTCGCCGGATTGCTCAATCGTCGCGCCCAGGGCGGAGTCGATCCGGCCCGCCGCTCGCGCGGTCTGCTATGCCTGGAGGCGCTGCGCTACCGGACGGCGAGCGAGGCGCTGGAGTTCGTCCAGCGGCAGGACGGTGGCGCTTACAACCCCTTCAATCTGCTGATCGTCTCACGCGCCGAGGCGCTGGTGGCCTACAATCGACGCGATCTTATCGAGACGGCGCGCCTCGCGCCGGGGCTCCATCTGCTGACCAACCTCGATGTCGACGATTTCGAATGCCCGAAGATCAGCCGGGCCTTCGATCACTTTGCGGAGCTCGCCAGGGACGGCGAGTTCGCCGCCAATCCGCTCGCGCAGCGTGCGCGACTGCGTCAACTGCTGGCCGATCATGCGACCCCGCTCGATTCGCGATCAGCGGCGCCCAACGCAATTTGTCTCCACCTCGACGACTACGGAACTCGTTCATCGAGCATGATTTTTTTGGGCGCCGAGGCGCAGACCGTGGCACACTTCTTTGCGCCGGGCCCGCCGTGCGTGACGGAATACGAGCCGGCGGCGGTGCCGATTGGGTAATCAGTCAGCGCGGCTGATGCGCGTAGCGCGTCGGATCGGGCACCCGGGCGGCGCGGAAGGCCTCAATCCGCTCCGCGCACTTGGTGCATCGTCCGCAGTGGATCGAACCTTTGGGCCGCGCGCATGAGAAGGTCAGTTGAAGCGGCAGATTGCGGGCGCGCCGAATCAGCCTGCTCTTGCTGAGACCGAGAAACGGCGTGCGGATGCGCAGGCGCAGACCGACGCCGAGCGCGATCGCGTCGCTCAGCGCGCGAAAGAATTCCGGGCGCGCGTCGGGAAACGGATTGGCCTCCAGCGGCGCCATCGCGAGTTCGCCGATCCGATGATAGGCGCAGAACACGGCGGCCTTGGCGATCAGGCTGAGATTGCGGCCGATGATGTAGTTGGACGAGAACGGCGCTTGGTAGCCCGGGACGCCGCGGCCGGTGACGCTCCAGTGGCGCGGCGCGACGTCATCCATCGGCATCCGCAGCTCGGTGAGCGGCCGTACCCGCGGTGAGCCGAGGGCGCGGATGAAGCGCGCGAGCGCTGCGATTTCCGCGCTCTCCCATCGCAGTCCGGCGCGTACATAGATCGGAAAGACCTCGCGTCGCGGTTTCGCCAGCGTCGCGATCAACACCGAGCTGTCGAGCCCGCCGCTGGCCAGCACCGCGATGCGCGATTTGACCGGCGATATCCGGTAGCTCGCCGAATCCGACTGCCGATGAGATTTACGCAAGCGCGTCAGCCGAGCAGGCGGCCGCCGTCGAGCAGCAGCGTCGAACCGGTCGCAAAGTCGGTGCCCTCGCACAGGAACAGCACCGCCCGCGCGACGTCGCGCGGCGAGCCGAGAGTCTTGGTGAGCGTCCTCATGCGCAGCTTTTCGATCTCCTCGGCGCCGTAGTCGTCCGGCGGCATCACCGGACCCAGTGCCACGCAGTTGACCTGTACTTCGGGCGCCAACGCCTTGGCCAGCGCCCGCGTCAGACCGATCAGCCCGCTCTTGGCGACCGTGTACGGCAGGTAATTTTCGTAGGGCCGGATAGCGGCCCAATCGCCGATATTGACGATTTTGCCGGCTCCCTGCCGGCGCATCGCGGCCCCGGCGAACTTGGCGGCGAAAAACGGCGCTTTCAGATTGACGTCGAGATTCAAATCCCAATCCTGTTCGGTCACCTGTTCGAGCGGCTTGCGGTAGAAGACCGAGGCCGAGTTGACCAGCACGTCGAGGCGGCCGAATTTCTCAAGCGTCGCGCTGACCATCGCTTCGATTTCGCTGACGTGCTCCAGGTTGGCGCCGAAGACCTGCGCCTGGCCGCCGCCGCGCGCGATCTCGGCGGCGAGCGTCTCTGCCTCAGCCTGCGAGCTGCGATAATGGGCCGCGATGGCGGCGCCGCGCTCGGCCAACGCCAGCGCGATCGCCCGGCCGACCCGGCGGCCGGCTCCGGTGACGAGCGCTACTTTTCCCGCCAGCTCCATCGCTTGGTCAAAGTGCGTCGCGAATCGCACGCAACAGCGCAAGATTGTCGGAGTGGCCGGTACGATTGGCGCGCACGTGGCCGATGATCGGGCGGCCGAGCAGGTAGAGATCGCCGATCAGGTCGAGCACCTTGTGACGCGCAAATTCGTCGACAAAACGCAGCGTGGTGTTCACGATTCGCTGGTCGTCAAGCAGAATGACGTTGTCGAGCCGGCCACCGCGCGCCAGCCCCATCTCGGCCAGCTTGCGGAACTCGCGCACGAAGCCGAAAGTGCGGGCCGGCGCAATCTCGCGCATGTAGGCCTCCGGCGAGCTCAACTCGAAATGGACCTGCTGCCGGCCGATCGGAGCCGGATAATCGAGCGTGTAATCGACCGTCAGCCGCGCTGCCGGATCAATCCGAAGTGACTCGCCGCCCTGGCTCTCGTCGCCGACCACGATCGGCCGGCGAATCGCGATCGGTTCGACGCTCGCCGGCTGCTCCTCGATGCCGGCCTCGATAAGCTGGCGGCAGAACTCGAGCGCCGAGCCATCGAGCGCCGGTATCTCATCCTCGGTCTTGACCAGCAGGTTGGTGACGCCAAAGGCGTGGAGCGCGGACAGCAGATGCTCGACGGTCCTGACCGAGTGGCCCTCGCTGGTAAGGGTGGTGTTGTAGCCGGTGTCGCTGACGTTCTCCAGGCGCGCCGCGATCGCCGACTGGTCGGCAAGCGAGGAGAAGACGATGCCCGAACCGACCGGCGCAGGATGGAGAATCACGCCGGTCTTGAGCCCGGAATGGAGCCCCTGCCCTGCCATCACGATCGAGCGCGCGATGGTGCGCTGAGAGTTCTTGGTCGCGGGCGCCCGCTGCCTCGTACCGTTGGCAGGTTCCGCTTTGACGGAGGGCTCGGCGGCGTCCGCGCGGTCGGCTTCGGGTCCCATCACCCGCGCGATCGCGGCCAGCAGGCCGCTCACCGAGAACGGTTTTTCGATGAAATCTTCGGCCCCGAGCTTGGTCGCGGCCACCGCGTTCTGGATATTGGCGTGGCCGGAAATCATGATGACCCGGGTCGTCGGATGGTCGGCCTTGATATGTCTGAGCAGCTCGATGCCGTCGAGCGCCGGCATCCAGACATCGAGCAGCACCAGCTCAGGTTTTTCGCGCCGGATAATCTCGAGCGCGCCCGGTGCGTCGCCGGTATCGAGCACCCGGAACCCCTCGTCGCGCAGAATTCCCCGCAGCGATGAGCGAATCCGCTCCTCATCATCCACCACCAGCACGGTCCCGTTCACGCTCTGCTCCGATTGCGGGACCGGCCGCGCATCCACTTTTCAACCCGGAAGTTTCGCAAGCTGCTGCTCCTTTACCGGAAACTCAAGGACGAATCTACATCCGCGCGGCGGGTTGTCGCGGACCCGAACGAAGCCGTGATGGTCGGTGACGATCGCCGAGACGATCGCGAGCCCCAGCCCGGTGCCGCCCTGCTTGGTCGAAAAATAGGGCTCGAAGATCCGCGTGCGCAGCCGCGGCTCGATGCCGGGGCCGTTGTCGACCACTTCGAGCGTCACCACGCCGCTGCCCTCATCGAGCCGGGTGTGCAATCCGACGCGCGGCCGCTCGCCGTTATGGTTGGCGCTGACGGCGGCCGCCACCGCATTGTCGAGCAGGTTGAACAGCGCGCGCCGCATCGCCTCCCGGTCGATCGCGATCATCGGCAGCGCGCGGGCGAGATCGAGCTCGAAATCGACGCCGGGATTCGCGGCGCGAAAATGTTCGAAGGTTTCCTCGGCCAGCGGATTGAGATGGCCCGGCACGGGGTTCAGATGAGGCAGGCGCGCGAAGGCCGAAAACTCATTGACCAGGTGCTTCAAGTCCTCGACCTCGCTGGTGATCGCGCGCGTGCATTCCTCGAGCAGCGCCGCGTCTTCCTCGGAACGCGGGGTGAGTTGACGGCGCAGGCGCTCGGCCGAGAGCTGGATGGGCGTCAGCGGGTTCTTGATTTCGTGCGCGATCCGCCGCGCCACCTCGCGCCACGCTTCCATCCGTTCGACCTTGGCCATCTGGCTGACGTCCTCGAAGAACAACACCGTGCCCAGATCGGCGTCGCTGATCGCGCCATCGTCGGCGTCGACCCCGAGTGTGCTCGCCGTCATCATCAGCTCGGTATCGCCGCCCTCATCGTCGAGTGTGATCGATGCGCGCACCTCTCGCGGCCGCGGCTGCCCGGCGAAGATCTCATCGAGCGCGCGGGTCAGCGCGGGCGCAAAGGTGGTCGCGTAAGGCCGGCCGGTGATTTCCGGGGCGCGCAGACCAAGCATCCGCGCCGCGCATGGATTAATCGTCGTCACCCGGCCATCGGGATCGAGCCCCACCACGCCCGCCGAGACATTGCGCAGCAGGGTTTCGATGTAGCGGCGCCCATGCTCGAGTTCGGCGCGGGAAGAGCGGATGTCGGTGGTCATCTGGTTGAACGATGCGACCAGATGCCCGATTTCGTCATCCCCCACCTGTTGAATTTGATAATTGAAATGGCCGGCCGCAATCGCGTGAGTGCCCTCGGCCAGCAGCCGGATCGGCCCCGTGATGCCGCGCGCGAGATACAGCCCGAACCAACTGGCGAGCATCACGACCACCAGACCGATCAGGATCAGAGCCAGCACGTAGCTATGGAAAATCGGCTGATGGAGGCTGCGTAATTGAAAGTAATCCTCGAAGGTTCGCGAAATTCCGGCGGCGCGCTGGGCGAGGCTCTTGGGCAGGTAGTAATCGACCACCACCGCTCCCTGCACGATATCCGAGTCGGGTGAGGCGTAGATCGGCGCGCTGCCGCGAATCACGTCGGCCTTGCCGAAGCGATCGGTGCGGGTCATCGCGTGGCCCGCCAGCGTCTGGGTGAGCATGGTCGAGTAAGGCGAGACGCCGATGCCGGTGGGCGTGCGCGGACTGAGCACCAGTACCAATAGCCGCCGGCGGCGCGAAAAGACTTCGATCGTGCCGAGGCTGTACTCCTGCTGACGCTGGGCCACGAAGCGCCTGAGATCGCGACGCTGCAGGGGCTGCAGCAGTTGGCCGGCCGCGATCTGCTGGGCCAGCACGCGCGCGAATCGCGCCGCGTTGTTAGCCGAGTTCAGATAGTAAACCTTGGCGATCTCCAGCGAATCCTCAAGCACCTGCTCGTACTCGGGATTGAACCAGCTATTGACGTTGGCATGCAGAAACACGCCGGCCACATAGAGCAGAAACAAGGTCGGCACCAGCGCGACCGTAACGAAACCGAACACCAGCCGGAACTGCAGGCGCGATCCGATAAGTCCGCGGCGCCGCTCGAAGATCGCCTTGGCGAGGTTTTTCCCGACCAGGAAGAGCAGCAACCCCAGCAGCAGAAAACTCAGGTCGAAGAGCAGGATGACGACCAGGTTCGAGACCAGCGAAGTATGACGGGTCAGCGGCGGCAGATGGGTCTGCGCCAGCACGAACGCCAGCAAAGTCACTACCGTGACCCCGACCGCGACCAGCTCGCGCCGGCGACGCTTCAGTTCGGCCTGCCGCTGAATCGGGCCGAACTTGTCGTCGTTGTTATCGCTCACGCGCTCAGCGCCTCAACAGCGACCACAGGATGGTGAGGACAATGCTCAGGATGATCGATGTCATCAGAGGAAAATAGAAGGAGAAGTTGCCGCGCCGGATGTAAATATCACCCGGCAGGCGACCGATCCCGGGAACGTACGACAATCCCCACAGCACGATGCCCAGCCCGGTCATCACCAGCCCCACTACGACCAGGAGTTTGGCCATCGCCGCCATGCTGAGATATTAGCTGGCGCCGCGCCCCACTGCATGCGACGCGAGGGGGACGCGAGGCGGCGCGGTTGCAGCCTGGTTGGTCGTGGCCGTGCGCATTCCTCCCGTGCCGGCGGCGGCACGCCGGGTTCAGGCGTGAGCGCGTTCCTTGTGTGCCTCCCGCGCCTCTTTGGCCTCCTTGATGACTTTCTCGGCGATATGGGCCGGCACTTCCTCGTAATGTGAGTATGCCGATTCGAACGAGCCGCGTCCCGAGGTCATCGAGCGCAGGTCCGGCGCATATTTCAGGATCTCCGACATCGGCACCAGCGCCTTGATGAGCTGGCTCTGGCCCTTGCGATCCACGCCCAGCACCTTGCCGCGCCGCGAGTTGAGATCGCCAATCACGTCGCCCATCGATTCTTCCGGACAGCTCACCTCGAGCGTCATCACCGGCTCGAGCAGGATCGGCTTGGCCTTTTCCAACGCCGCCTTGAGTCCCATCGAGGCCGCGATCTGAAACGCCATGTCCGAGGAATCGACGTCGTGATAGCTGCCGTCAAAGACCGTCGCCTTCACATCAACCATCGGATAACCGGCCTGAAAACCCTCGACCAGGGTATTGCGCAGCCCTTTTTCGACCGACGGGATGAACTGGCGCGGGATCGCGCCGCCGACGATTTCATCGGCGAATTCGAAGCCGCCGCCACGCGGCAACGGTTCGACTTTGAGCCAGCAATCGCCGTACTGGCCGCGGCCGCCGGACTGGCGCTTGTACTTGCCCTGCGCCTCGGCGTGGCCCTTGATGGTTTCCTTGTAGGGCACCTTGGGCGCCTGCAGGTCGACCTCGACGTTAAACTTGCGCTTGAGCTTTTCGATGGTGGTCTCGATATGCATCTGGCCGGTGCCGGAGAGGATAATCTCGTGGGTCTGCGGATCGCGATGGGTTTCCAGCGCGGGATCTTCCTCGACCAGCCGATGGAGCGCGACCGAGGCTTTCTCCTCATCGGCGCGGCTGCGCGGACGGATCGCGAACGAGATCACAGGCGACGGCTTGGTCAGCGGCGGCAGCAGCAGCGCCGACTTCTCATCGCACAGCGTGTCGCCGGTGATGGTGTCCTTGAGCTTGGCGACCGCGGCGATCTCGCCCGGCAACGCCATCGGCAGCGGGCTCTGCTTCTTGCCCTCCAGCCGCAGCAACTGCCCCAGCCGCTCGCGCGTCTGATGGGTTGCGTTCAGCACCGCGACGTCGCTGGCGGCCTTGCCGGAGATGACGCGAAAGATCGACAGCTTGCCGACGAAGGGATCGATAACGGTCTTGAACACGTGGGCGCAGAACGGCGCGTCGGGATCAGCCTTGCGCTCGATGGTCTCGCCGTTGTTGGCCGCGTGGGCGGTGACCGGCGGCCGTTCGTTGGGCGCCGGCAGCAGCGTCACGATCGCGTCGAGCAGCGGCCCGGTGCCGATGTTCTTGACGCCCGACCCGCACAAGACCGGCGTCAGCTTGCCGGCCAGCACGCCGGCGCGCAACGCGGCGCGCAGCTCGCCGTCCTCCAGCGTTCCCTTATCGAGGTATTTTTCGAGCAGTGCGTCGTCGGTTTCGGCGACCGCCTCGCACAGTTTGGTGCGAGCTTCCTCGGCTCGCTGCTTGGCCTCGCCAGCCAACTCTTCTTCCTTCGCCTTGCCGGTGCCGTCGGCATAGATCAGCGCTTTCATCGCCAGCACGTCGATCACGCCGTTGAAAGCCGCCTCCTCGCCGATCGGGATCGTGATCGCGACCGGATGCGCATGGAGAATCTTTTCGAGGTCCGTCATCGCGGCAGCAAAACTGGTGCGCTCCTTGTCGAGCCGCGGCACGAAGGCGATATGCGGCAGGCCAAGCTCCTCGATCTGTCCCCAAATCTTCTCCGACTCAACCTTGAGGTCGCCGCTCGGAGTGGCGACGAAGATCACCGCGTCAACTGCGTGCAGGGTGTTGACGGCGTCGGGCAGGAACGCGTTGTAGCCGGGGGTGTTGGCCAGGATAACTTCGACTTTTTTCCAGTTCAGATGATGGAACGACGAGCTGATCGAGATATGACGGCTGATCTCCTCCGGTTCGAAATCCATCAGCGCCGTACCGTCGTCGGGGCGTCCGAGCCGGTTAGTCGCGCCGGCCGTGAACAGCATCGCCTCGGCGGTTTGAGTTTTGCCGGCGCCGCCCTGGCCGACGATCGCGATGGTTCTCAAGCGTCCGATTTCTTCGACAGCCATAAGGAGTTACCTCTGTCCATCGTCGCTGCGAAATTTTATTTAATGGTACGTCCCTTCCAATCTTACGTCACCCGCTACGATTCGCCGTAGCTCGCCGCCCTCCTCGATCAGCAGTGCGCCCTCCGGGTCGATGCCCCTGACCACGCCGCTTTGCCGCCCCGCCCCGCTCACCACCGTCACCCGGGTTCCCGTCAAGGCCGAGTATTTCTCCCACAGCGGCCGGAGCGGACCGAAACCACGGCTCTCAGCCTCCATATAGCGATTGTTCAGCCGGGAAAAAAGCGCTGACGCCAGCGCGATCCGGTCGCATTGCGCACCGGTCGCGGCCCGGATCGAGGTAGCCGTCGCGCGCAGCTCGGCCGGGATGTCGTCACGCGCCAGATTTACGTTGATTCCGATCCCCAGGATGACGGCGGCGATCCGGCCGCGCTCGGCGATAGTCTCGGCGATAATCCCGCCGGCCTTCTTCCGGTCGAGCCACAAATCGTTGGGCCACTTGAGTGCCACCATCCCCGGCGCGACCGTCTCGACCGCTTCGGCCAGCGCCAGGCCCGCGACCAGGCTCAACGGCGGCAGCGCCTCCGGGGCGATTCGCGGTCGTAAAACAATGCTGATGTAAAGATTTACGCCGGGCGGCGAATGCCAGCGGCGATTCATCCGGCCGCGCCCGGCGCTCTGACGCTCGGCGATTACCACGGTGCCGTGCGAGGCGCCATGAACCGCCAGCTCGGCGGCCTGCTCCTGGGTCGAGCCCAGGCTCTCGAAGTAGTGAATCCGCCAGCCGATTTCGCCGGGACCGCCCCGCTCTATCGCCTGGTACGGGTTCTCCGGCATCGCTAAAACGCAGGCTCCCGTGGCCGCTGGTCAGGGGGTCTGGATCCTCATGCTGAGATCGACGGCGCGGACCGAGTGGGTCAGCGCGCCGACGGAAATCAGGTCGACCCCGGTCTGTGCGATGTCGCGCACCTTCTTGAGCGTGATTCCGCCCGAGGCTTCGAGCTGTACCGCCGGCCCGACGATCTGCCGCGCCTGGCGCATCTTCTCGACCGACATATTATCGAGCAGGATCACCGTCACATCGGCCTTGAGCGCTTCCTCGACCTGCTCCAGGGTTTCGCATTCGACCTGGATTTTCACGGTATGGGGTGCCAGATGGCGCGCGCGCTCGACCGCCTTGGCGATCGATCCGGCCGCGGCGATATGGTTGTCCTTGATCAGCACGCCGCCGTCGAGTCCGAAGCGATGGTTGAAGCCGCCGCCCACGCGCACCGCGTATTTTTCCAGTTCGCGCAAACCCGGATGGGTCTTGCGGGTGTCGATTATGTGGGCGCGCGTGCCGGCGACCGCCTCGACGTACTGGCGCGTCAGGGTCGCGATGCCGGACAGCAGTTGCAGAAAATTCAGCGCCGTGCGCTCGGCGATCAGCAGCCCGGCGAGCAGCCCGTCGATTTCGGCGGCGGATTGGCCGCGCGTCAGCTCGGAGCCCTCGGGCGCGAGCAACTCGAATTTCGCCTCCGCCCCCGCCATCGAGAACAACTTCTCGATCAGCACCCCGCCGCAGAAGATTAAGCGTTCTTCCTTGGCGGTGATCTTCGCGCGTCCGGGTTGTCCGGGGGCGACGGTCGCGGCGGTACTGACATCGCCATGGCCGATATCCTCGGCCAGTGCGCGCCGCAGGATGTCCGTCAGATCGAGTTGGCGCAGAATTTCCATCGTCAGGCGCTCTGGCCAAGCTGGTTGAGTTGCGCTTCCAGCCGGATTTTTTGCGCGCCGAGCTCGACCACTTTATCTTCCGTTTCCTGCCGAGCTTCCGGCGACGCCTTGCTCTGAAAGTCGGGGCTGCTCATCCGCGCCACGTGCCTTTCCAGGTGCGACACGACCTCTTTCAGCTTCTTCTGCAACGCGGCCCAGGTCTTCTGGAAATCGAATTCCGCCGGCGCATCGATGCCGGCTTCGCCCCAGGCCAGTTGGGTGAAGATGAAATGGCCTGCGGGCTGGGCCTGCTCGTCGAGTATCGTAAGTTCGTCCAGTTTTCCCAATGTCATCGCGTAGGTTTTCCAACCTGCCAGATTCAGATCGCCGCCCGAAACGACCTTGAGCAGTGCGCGTCCACGGGCGCCGGGATGAAACCCCAGCAGCGAGCGCATCGAGTTGATCGCGCCGGTCACCTCGATGCAGTGCGCCATCGCGGTCTGCTCGGCGGCCGAAAGCAGCGGTTTATCGCCGATTTCGGGGAAGCGCGCGATCGCGAGATGGGGCGCCAGCTCGGCGTCGTCGATATACGGGCGAATCACCTGCCAGATCTCCTCCGAGATGAACGGCATGAACGGATGCAGCATCCGCAGCAGCCGATCGAGGCATCGCACCAGCACCCAGCGCGTCGCCGCCTGCGCCTCGCCGCCGGATTTCAACGGCTCCTTGGCCAGCTCGATATACCAGTCACAGAACTCGTGCCAGGTGAACTGGTAAAGCCGGAGCGACGCAACATTGAATTCGTACCCGTCGATAGCGCGCGTGACGTCGCTGATAGCGCTGTCGAGCCGGTCGAGTATCCAGCGTTCGGCCAGCCGCAGCCGGCCGATCTCCGCCGGCGGCGGGAGCGGCTGCGGCGCGCCTTCGAGGTTCATCATCGTGAAGCGCGCGGCGTTCCAGATTTTGTTGGCGAAGGCTCGTGAAGCCGCCAACCGGTCATCCGACAGGACCAAATCGCGCCCCTGCACCGCCAGTTGCGCGAGCGTGAAGCGCACTGCGTCGGTGCCGTAGCGTTCAATGATCTCTAACGGATCGACCACGTTGCCGCGCGACTTGGTCATCTTCTTGCCAAACTGGTCGCGCACCAGCGGCGTGATATAGACGTCGCGGAACGGCACGTCGTCCATGAAGCGCAGCCCCATCATCATCATCCGCGCAACCCAGAAGAAAATGATATCAAAGCCGGTGATCAGCAGGCTGGTCGGATAATAGGTCTTGAGGTCGGCGCTCTCATCCGGCCATCCCAGGGTCGAGAACGGCCACAGCGCCGAGCTGAACCAGGTGTCGAGCACGTCTTCATCCTGGCGCATCGCACCGCCGCAGGTTGGGCATTTCTCGGGCGGCGCCGCGGCTACGATCGGCTCCGGGTTCTCGCAGCTCGTACACCAGTAGGCCGGAATCCGATGGCCCCACCATAGCTGGCGCGAGATGCACCAGTCGTGGATGTTCTCCATCCAATCGAAGTAGGTTCTCTCCCAGCGCTGCGGATGGAACCGGGTGCGGCCGTCGCGCACCGCCGCGATCGCGGGGTCGGCCAGCGGCTTGATGCGCACGTACCACTGCGGCGAGAGCATCGGCTCGACCACCGTTTCGCATCGCGAGCATACGCCGATCGCATGCGGATGCGGCTCGATTTTTTCGAGCAATCCTTCGCCTTCAAGGTCCGCGACCACCCGCTTGCGGCACTCCTCGCGCGTCAGTCCGCGATACGGCCCGGCCTGCTCGTTCATCCGCGCATGCTCGTCCATCACAGCGATCTGCTCGAGCCCGTGGCGGCGGCCGATTTCGAAGTCCGCCGGATCGTGCGCCGGAGTTATCTTGAGCGCGCCGGTGCCGAACTCGCGGTCGACCGCCTGGTCGGCGATGATCGGAATCTCGCGTCCCAGCAGCGGCAGCCGCACCATCTTGCCGACCATCGAGGCATAGCGCGGATCGGCGGCATTCACCGCCACCGCCGTATCGCCCAGCATCGTCTCGGGCCGCGTGGTGGCGACGATTATCGCACCGGAGCCGTCGGCGAACGGATAGCGAACGTAGTAGAGGCGGCCATCGGATTGCTTGTGATCGACTTCCAGGTCGGAGAGCGCGGTCTCGCAGCGCGGGCACCAGTTGATCAGCCGCCGGTCGCGATAGATCAGGCCGTCGCGATGGAGCCGGACGAAGACCTCGGTCACCGCGCGCGACAGCCCCGGATCGAGCGTGAAGCGTTCGCGGCTCCAATCGCACGAGGCGCCGAGCCGGCGCAGTTGGTTCAGGATGCGGCCGCCGTAGGTCTCGCGCCATTGCCATACGCGCTCGACGAACGCTTCGCGGCCGAGCTGATGGCGGTTGAGGCCTTCCTTGGCGAGCTCGCGCTCGACCACGTTCTGGGTCGCGATACCGGCGTGGTCGGTGCCGGGCAGCCATAACGTGTTGTAGCCCTGCATCCGGCGGGCGCGCACAATCACGTCATGCAGGGTGACGTTGAGGGCATGGCCGAGATGGAGTTGGCCGGTGACGTTGGGCGGCGGGATGACGATCGAGAAGACCTTGCCGGCGCGGGTGGGATCCGCCTTGAAGTAGCCCAGCTCGACCCATTTATCGAACCAGCGCTCCTGCGCGGATTTGGGATCGAATGTCTTGTCGAGTTCCACCGCTGCCCTGTCAACCCACAATCAGTAAGCAAGAGGGCGCCCAATCGCGCCCTCGCGCAAATCATATTGACAGCTACGAAGGGGTTGCAAGCCGTCGGTTTGATCGCCGCCGCGTTTTCATCGGAGCCGACGAGAAGCATCGTCGGCGGCTGGTGCTAGCCGCGGACGGCTGGTGCGAGAGGGGGGACTTGAACCCCCACGGAGTTGCCTCCACAAGGTCCTGAGCCTTGCGCGTCTGCCGTTCCGCCACTCTCGCGTGCGTGCAGCATTAAGGGTTTAATCGGCGGAGCGCGGCAATTCAAGGCAGGGCCGTGCGATGAGCGATCCGGCGGCGTGCGGGGGACGCGTCGGGAAGGCGGGATTTTGCACAGCGAGCGGAATAGAATCCCCGGTTCAATGGCGAAGACAGGGAAATCGGCGGCGCCGGTAAGCGCCCGGGTAATCGGCGCGATCGACCTGGTTCCGGCTGCGCCGGCCGGCGGCCTCGCGCTCGATATCAGCGCCGGCGACGGCGCGTCGACGCGGATGCTCCGGGGGCGCGGATGGCGCGTAGTGTCGACCGAGCGCCGCGCCACGGCTCGCGGCTGGGTCAGCGCCGACCTGCACGACCATCTGCCGTTTCGCGCCGCGAGCTTCGACCTGGTCGTGATGCTCGAGGTGATCGAGCACGTCGCCGACATCCCGCGGGTGTTCGGCGAGATCGCGCGCGTGCTCAAGCCCGGCGCTGCCGCGATCCTCTCGACTCCCAACCGGCTCAACGTCACCTCGCGCATCCATTACCTGCTGAGCGGCTTCTACAAGGGACGGCGCGCGCCGCTGCCCTATCGCTACACGGTCGACGACGGCCGCAACTGGCACGTGATGGGACTCAACGATCTGCACTGGATCGCGCACGGCGAGGGGCTGCACCTGGAGGCGCTCGGCCGCAGCCGGCGCAAGCTGCGCGCCTGGATCTACGCGCCGATCTTCTACCTCCCGATCAAGCTGTTCTCCTGGCAGCTCTATGTTCGCGGCGTCAGCGAGCCCGAGCAGGCGCGTATCAACCGCCAACTCTACGCCCTGATGACCAGCGCGCCGCTGCTGATGGACGAGAACCTGGTGATGCTGTTTCGCAAGAGCGGGGGTAATCACAACGGTCGGGGACAGACGTGAGACTGTCGCTGATAATCGCAACCTGTAAACGTCCCGCGTCGCTGGCGCGGCTGATTGAGAGCCTGGCGCCCCAACTCGACGACGAGGCGGAATTATTGATCGCCGAAAACGGCAGCGCTCGCCAATCCGAGATTCCCCGGGTCGAGGGGCGCATCATCCATTTATACGAGCGGGCGCCCGGCAAGTGCCGGGTGCAGAATCTCGCTATCGCGCAGGCGCGCGGCGAAATCCTCGGCTTTATCGATGACGACGTGACGGTGTGTCCCGACTACCTCTTCCGGGTCGGCCATTTCTTTGCGCGCCATCCGGAGTTCGCCGCGATGAAGGGGCGCGTTCGCGCGCAGAAAGATCCGGTGCAGGTCGCCGGCCGCAATGCCGTCTACCTCGATCTGCCGCTGGTCGATCACGGCGAAGAGGTGGTCGAGGTTGCGGGCGTCCTCGGGGTCAACATGGCGTTTCGCGCCACGCTGTTCAATCGCGTCGGTCCGTTCGACGAACGACTCGGTCCGGGAGCCGCCGGCCATGAAGAGGAAACCGAGATGTCGGCGCGCCTGCGAAGCGCCGGCTATCGGATCGGCTACGCGCCCGGCGCGATCGTCTATCACGAGGTCGACCCGGCGCGGGCCGACCCCGCGCGCTTTATCCGCGTCGCGCGCGAACGCGGACGCTGCCGCGTGATCCATGAACACCACTCGCTCGGCCGGGTCCGGATCGATCGGACGGTGGCGGCGCTGCGCCTGGGGATCGTCCGACTGTCGGGGGCCGAGCCCAAGCGGATGGCGCGCGAGCAAAAGCGCTTCGCGATTATGGACGGGATGCTCGAAGGGCTGCGCGAGCAGCAATCGGGTGCCGACGGCGCAGCCGGGCGATCATCGTAGCGCGTCGATCAGCTCGATAAAGCGGCGGCCGTACTCGTCCCAGGTACAACGCTCGGCCGCAGCACGCACGGCCCCGCGGAACTCGGCGCGCCGCTCGATCAACTCGCCGAGCTTCTCGGCAATTTCTCCCGGGTTGGTCGGATCGTTCACCACGAAGCGGCGCATCGGCTCGGGCATCAACTCGGAAACGCCGGAGGTGGCGCTGGTCAGGGGCGGCAGGCCACTCGCCATCGCCTCCATCACGACGTTGCCGAAGGGTTCGAACAGCGACGGCATCGCGAACAGATCGGCGGCGCCGAAAATATCGCTGATATCGCGCCGGCGCCCGGCGAAGTGCACGCGGCCGGCCACGCCCAACCGATGGCACAGGCGGCGGAACTTCAACGCCGTGCGATCCTCGCCGACCACCACCAGCCAGGCATCGCGCGCGACCCGCGGCCAGGCTCTGATCAGGAATTCGAGGCCCTTGCGTGCGAAGCCGTTGCCGGCAAACACCACCAGCGGCCCCGCCCCCGTGACTCCCAGTCGCCGCCTGACTGACGCGCGCGCGCTGTCGTCCACGGCCGGCCGGAAGCGATCGGCGTCGACGCCGTTATAAATCGTGACTACGCGCTCCGGAGCGAGAGCGAATTCGCGCATCAGATCGTCGCGCACCAGGTTGGAAACCGCGACCGTCCGCCGGAGCGTCGGAGCGGCGAAGCCGCGGCGCTCAACCGCCATCTGCGCGCGATGATAGGCGCTGAGCCACATCGCGCGGCCGGCGACCGGCCCCCGCCATCGCTGGGCCGCGCGTACATAGCTGATATGCGCGCCGCCGCCCGAGCGCATCACGTCGGCGCCGATCGCACGGGCAAAGCTCACCACCAGCTCCGCACCCTCGCGCCGCGCCAGCGCGGGGGCGGCACTGGCGAAGCGCCATACTCGAAGCGCGCGGCCAGGCGCGCGAGTCGGCACGGCGCGGACGGTCCACGACGGGGCCGCGGCGCGCACCTCGTCCGCGTAGATGGCCAACTCGTGACCAGCCTCGCGGAGGTATTGCGCCGTGACGATCAGATCCCGTTCGGTGCCGCCCCCGGACGGGTCGAAGCGGCGCGCGATCAATGCGATACGCATCGCGCTCCGGTCCGGCTCAGCGCCCAACGCGGCTGCGGATTTCGGCCACTACGCTGCGGTTTAATCATGTTTATGCTAGCGTTTTGCGCGGAGGTCGGGTTGCGGCGATGATCGAGATTCAATGCACCAGTTGTCACACCCGTTATCGGATCGACGAACGGGTATTGCCCGAGGATACCCCGACTTTCAAGTGCTCGCGATGCGGTCATGTGTTCAGTGCCGAGCCGCGCGGCGCCCGGCGTCCGGCGGCGCCCAAAGAAAGCAGCGAGGCCCAGGAGCAAGGCAGCCAACCCGCGCCGCGCCAGCCGTCACGGCGAGCTGCCGCACTGAAGTCTGCGGCGACCTTGAACGCGCGCCCCGCGACGCCCGCCGTCGAGCCCGTCGCGCCGCCAGCGCCTCCCCCGGCGCAGACCGCTCCGCCACACGCGTCCGCAGCGCCGTCCGAGCCGCAGAATCGAGCCCCTGCTCCCCCGGCAAGTGAGCCGCGGGCTGAAGAGGCCGCCGCGCCGGAAGCTCCGCTGTCCGAGCCGCCCGCCGCCGAGCTGGCGCGATCTTTCGCCGCGCCCTCATCGGAAGAGCCGCCTGCGGGCGAGAATCTCACCTTCGATTTCGATGATACCCCGACCCTGGAGGATGACCCGGAAGCCGCCGTGGATCGCCACCACGGCGATTGGCGCGTCGGCGACGACCCGGCAGAGGTCGCGAGCCATCGCGGCCCGATTTCATCGCCACCGCTGGCCGCGCCGCACCCGTCCGCATCCGCCGACGAAGTGGAGGCCCCGGAAGACGAGGTATTTTTCAGCGAGCGCGCCACGATTCCGGATCATCCGCCGTACGTCCCCGACCACTCGCGAGTCCATTCGACGGGGTTCGTGCTGGGACTGTTCGTGATGGTGGTGCTGCTGTTCGGAGCCGGCAGCCTGCTGATCTGTAACGCGCCGGTAGCGAGCGCCGAGTTTTTGAACACCCTACCGGGTATCGCGGGCCGTTTCGCATCACCGATCGTTCCGGCGCGGCTGGTTGCGCTCAAAGATGTGAATGCGAATTATCGAACTATCAAGGGCAACCGGGCGCTGGTAATCACCGGCAATGCGATCAACGTCGGCACCGCCCCGCTTCATACCGTGCAACTGGCGGCCTCGCTAATCGATAGTTCACAGCGACCGGTGGCGGGCGGAACGGTCTTTTGCGGCAACAACGTCTCGCCGACCATGATCGGTGAGATGACGCCGCAGGAACTCGAGTTTTTCCAAAGGCTCGGGCCGCCCCGGCACTTCATCATGAAGCCGCTGGTTCCCACGCGCTTCACGATGGTGTTCATCAACCCGCCGGCTGCCGTCAGCAGCTTTTCGATCGCGGTGGCGAAAGCGCAGCCGGCTTCGTCCGACGAGCTGGCCCGGCAGACGCCGGCCAACTGAGCTACTCCTTCTCCTTGCCGACCAGTTGTTCGTACTCCTCGCTGTCGAGCAGGTCCTCGAAGTCGGCGGTATCGCTGATGCGGACCTTCACCAGCCAGCCGTCGCCGTAGGGATCTTCGTTGACGATTTCCGGGCTCTCCGGCAAATCTTCGTTAATCTCGATAACCGTACCGCTGACCGGCGCGTAGATGTCGGATACGGCCTTGACCGACTCGACCACTCCGAACGGATCGTCCTTGCTGATCTTGTCTCCCACCGACGGCAGTTCGACATAGACGATCTCGCCCAGTTGATCCTGCGCGTGATCGGTTATGCCGATGGTAGCCACCGAACCTTCGGTCGCGACCCATTCATGTTCCTTCGAGTATTTGAGTCCCGACGGGGTCTCCATAACCTCCTCCCGCAAGATGCTGGAAACGGCGCCGGGGCTCGGCGCCCCGATGCGCCATGCGCTGCCAGTTCATCATCTTTCATCAAGCGCACCGTAAAACCGCTTGTCAAGTTCTCCGCACTGCGCGCAACCGGCGGCGCAAGCGGGTTTCGGCTGCTGACTTTTGTTCCACGATCGGTAATGGTTGCGCGTTGAGGTAACACGAACATGATCGTGGGCGTGCCCCGAGAGATCAAGGCGGAAGAACAGCGGGTTGCACTCACGCCCGCCGGAGTCCCGGCTTTCGTTCACCACGGCCATACGGTTCTGATCGAACGCGGCGCCGGCGTCGGCAGCGATCTGCACGATCACGCCTACCGCGCCGCGGGCGCCAAAATCCTCGACTCGGCGGCCAAGGTCTGGCAGCGCGCCGACCTGATCCTGAAGGTCAAGGAGCCGCAGCATTCGGAATTCCGCTACTTGCGTCCCGGCCTGATCCTGTTCACCTACCTGCATCTGGCGCCCGACCAGGCCCAGGCGCGCGAACTGCTGCGCCGGCGCGTGAGCGCGCTGGGCTACGAAACCGTGCAGCTCGACGATCATACTCTGCCGCTGCTGGCGCCGATGAGCGAGATTGCGGGCGCCCTTTCGGTGCAGGCCGGCGCCTGGTGCCTGCAGGCGCAAAACGGGGGGCGCGGCGTGCTGTTGAGCGGCGCCCCGGGGGTGCGGCCCGGCAAGGTGCTGGTGCTGGGCGGCGGCATCGCCGGCTACAACGCTTCGCGGGTGGCGGCCGGGGTGGGCGCCGAAGTGACGATCATGGACGTCAATCCCTCGCGCCTGCGCTACCTCAACGAACTGTTCGGCGGCCGCGTCACCACGGTGATGTCGAATCGCGCCGCGATCGAGGAGGAAGTCGCGCAGGCCGACCTGGTGGTCGGCACCGTGCTGGTGCCGGGGGCGCGTGCGCCGCGACTTATCAGCATCGCCACGGTGAAGCGGATGAAACGCGGCGCGGCGATCGTCGACGTCTCTATCGATCAGGGCGGCGTCGCGGAAACCTCACGCCCCACCACCCACGCCCGCCCGATCTATCGCGAGCACGACGTGGTCCATTACTGCGTGACCAACATGCCGGGCGCGGTGCCCCATACCTCGACCTATGCGCTCACCAATGCGACGCTCTCGTACGCGCTGGAAATCGCCGACCACGGCCTGCTCGAGGCCGGCCAGCGCGATTCGGCGCTGCGCCGCGGCGTGAACACCTACGACGGGCGGGTGGTCCATCCGGCGGTCGCCGAATCGCTCAAGATGCGTCCCTATTCGCCGTGGGAGTAGGCGCGCCGGGGCGTCGATGACGGCCGCGGCGAAGCGCCATCACGGCGCTCCGCACAGCGTGCCGTTGATGTCGCACTGCGGTTGGATCCCGCGATCACGCTGTTGCTGGTTCAGCGCGGAGATCTTCGTGTTGGTCTTCGCGTTCGGGTCGCATCCACACAGCTGACTGGCGCAGCAACTGCATTGAGCGGCGGTTTCGGCTTTGATTATTTCCGAAACGTCGCAGGTCGCCAGCTTTGAGCAAGCGGCCCCCAGCAGGTCCCGATCGTTGCATTCGTCGGTGCACAGCGTGGAGTCGCAGGTATACCCGGTCTGCACCGCTCCCGATGGTTGGCAACTGTTGTACTCCTGGCACACCAGTGCGCAGTCGACGCCGCTGTTGGGCGGCAGCACGGTGGTTCCCGGCACATACAGCGGACATCCCGCTGCGCCCGGCGCATCCGGCAGACAAGCGCCCGGACTGGGAATCGTCGCCGGCGCAGCGGCTTCCGTCGCGGCGGACGAGACCGGCGCGGTGGCCGGTGGCGGCGGCGCATAGGCGGCCGACCACACCAGGTCACCGCCCAGCGTACATTCCTGATTGTTTTGGCCGACCTGGTAAGGACCGTCGAAGACCGGACACGAGCAGCGATCGATGCCGGGTTGACCAGTCTTGAAACAGGGCGCGGTCATGCATCCGACATATGGCGCCTGCGAGCAATTGGTTTGGCCAATGCCGTTGGTGGGGACGCAGTCGAAGCTGAAGGTGGAGTAAAGATCCGTCCCGGGAATCAGCTTGCCCTGATTGACCGCCTGGCAGACCGGGGCCGAATTAAGCGTCCCGCACAGGCTACCATCGCTCCCGCATTGCGCGACGGTCTGTTCATAGATCGAATGGTTCAGGATGCCGTTGATATCGACGAAGAACACGCCGTAGGGAATGTCGAAGCATTTGCAGTTGGCGTAAAGACCATCGGGCGTCAAGGTGCAGGACAGGTCTTCGGGGCCGGTATTCGGACCCGAGTAATAGCACAGCGAGAACGGGCCGCCTCGGCACGGCAAGAAATTGCTGCCCGTCAACAGGATGTTGGCGTAGGCGGGGCCGTATTCCGTCGTCCAGTTAGCCGGGTCGCTCCAGAACGCGTGCGAGTTGGGAACGAAGTGGACGAACCTGGGCGCTGGCCCCGATGCCTGCGATCCGCTGCCGTTACAGCCCGCCACGATCAGTGCGAGTGCCACCAGCCGAATTGCCGAACCGAGCAGCCAAAGAACAGACTTTCCCGAAGCGTACCTCGCCACCCTTTCACCCCCCTCTGCTGCATAAACGTTATCCCGATCGGAAGATGAATAACGTTTCGCGATCTGAGCTAACCACCACTGCCATTTTCGGCACTGTCATTTTCGGACCGTGCTACAGACCCGTCGGTCGCAATCCGTCCATGTGAAGCAAGGTTTATGCCCGGCTTTGGCTCAGAGGTGCTTCCATTTTCCACATCATAATCGGGGCGCCCCGCCATCGCATTGGCGAACCAAAGACCCAAAAACGACATTTGTTCGGCGCTGGTACTTATACCCAATCGCCTGCTTGCGTGATGAGACCGGCGGTCAGCGGATACAGTTGCGGTTGGCGGTGGTGAAGATGTTGGCGCGCCAGCGATCGTGATCGCAGCCGCGGTTCGCGTCGTAGAGGTCGTCCTGCAAGTTGGCGGAGGTGTTATTACCCACGATCCGGTTGGCGTGGCTCGCATCGATCAGGATTCCGAACTGGTTGCCGCCGGCCTCGCCGCCGCTCACCCGGTTGAGTCGCGCCCCGGCCGGCGGATGCTTGCAGAGCGCACCGCCCACACTGCCGGGACAGAAGAAACGCGTCAGCTCGATCCCGGCCAGGTAGTTCTGGTCGGCGGTGAAACTGGTGAACTGGTTACGCTTTGACAGCGAGGAGGTGTCGACGCCGTCTCCGCCGTTGTCGTTGGCGGTGAAGCCGACCAGTCGATTGCGGTGCGCCTTCCACAGATAGACCCCATCGGAAATGTTGCCGCTGGCATCGAAGTTCGACAGGTAGCCGTGATAGGCGCCGTCGAGCGAGACGCCGACTTCGTTGCCGGTCGCCTGGAAACCGCTCAGCACGGCGTGGCTGCTGCGCAGCACGATCCCGACCGCAAACTGGCTGATAGTCGCGCCGCTGGTAGCGCTCAGCACAAAGTTGGTCGCGGTGGCCTTGACGTAGATGCCGGCGATCGCGCGCGCCGGCAGCGGCGAGCCCGGCGTCAGCGGGCCGGTGATCGGGTTGGCGCCGAGATCGAGCTCGACCCTGGGCGCCGCCACGACGATACAGTGGTCGTTGAGCGATGATGAGCTGAGCGCGCCGGTCACCGTGTACTGGCCCGGCTTTCTGATCTTGCATCCGCATTCGCCGATGTTGCGCGGACACGAGGGCAGCGCCCAGCCAAGCGCCGGCATCGCGGCGATCAAACCGGTCAGCATTACTACACGCGCGGCGATGGTCCGGAGACGGTCGAGTTTAAACATCATCTTTATTTAGGCGCCGGTTCGAGCGTGTTGGGGACCGGGAAGTACTTGACGTTGCCGGTCAGGTTCAAGTGGGAATGCAGATTGGTCACCGCCTCGCTGACGCCCGCGCTCGCGATATCGACCGCGCGCACCCATCGCCCCTGGTTCTGCAGCCAGCTGCCGATATTGAAGACGTTTTGCGAGAGCGACTTCTGAGTCTTGGCGAACTGCGCGCGCCAGATGATCTGCCGGTTATTGAGGTCGGCGAAAAACAGCGTGAAGGCGACCGTGGCCGGCTGCGCGGCCGCATAGCTGGAGCCGACCCGGTCCTGGTACTTATGCACGGTGCCGTAAAGGATTGCGTCGGCGGAGACTTCGCGGGCCAGCGCCAGCGCGTTGGCGTCGAGATTGGCGCGGTTGGTGGGCGGCAGCTTCTGCATCGCCTGGACGACGTCATCCTCGGGCACCACCTCCCATCCGCCGGCGAGCTCCATCTGGCTGTAAAGCTGCGCGGTCAATGACTGCGCGGCCCCCGCCATAATCGAATTTGGTTCGGTCACATCGGGGTAGTCCATCAGCGGCATCACCGCCACCCGATGAAGCTGGATGGTCTTGATCGATTGCACCGCATGGACCGTCAAGTCGCGATCGCCGACTCCCGGCAGCGAGCCGACCAGGTCCTGCATGGTGGTGCCACCGCCGCCGCTCTGGGAGCATCCGGCGACGGCCAGCATCAGGACCGCCACTGTTATCAGGCCGCGCCAGGATCTCATGTGATCACCTTGATCGAGAGCTCGCGCAGTTGTTCGACGCCAACCTCCGACGGCGCACCGCTCATCAGGTCGACGGCCTTCTGCGTCTTGGGGAACGCCATTACGTCGCGGATCGAGTCGGTTCCGCACAGCAGCATCGCGATCCGTTCCACACCGAAGGCGATACCGCCATGGGGCGGCGCGCCGTAGCTCAGCGCGTCGAGCAGGAAGCCGAACTTCTCGAGCGCCTCTTCGCGGGTCAGACCGAGCTTCTCGAACACCGCCAGCTGCAGCTCGCGGTTGTGGATACGAATCGAGCCGCCGCCCAGCTCCTCGCCGTTGAGCACCATGTCGTAGGCCAGCGCCCGCACCGCCAGCGGATCGCTGTCGAACTGCTCGAGATCTTCGGGATGCGGCGCGGTGAAGGGATGATTCACCGACACCAGGCGCTGTTGTTCCGCGCTGTAGTCGAACAGCGGGAAATCGGTGATCCACAGGAAGCGGCGCTCGCCCGTCTTGCGCAGCTCGAAGCGCGCAGCCAGCTGGAGCCGGATCTCGCCCAGCACCGGCCGCACCTTGGCCGGCGCGCCCGCCACCATCAGCAGCGTTTCGCCGCCCGCGAGCCCCGCGACTTGCGCGACGCGGGTGCGCTCGGCCGGGTTGATATGGCGTGCGATCGGCCCCTGCCATTCCGGCGCGACGGCTTTTACCCACGCCAGGCCCAGCCCGTGGCGCGAGCGCAGCGCCTCGGTCAGCTCGTCGAGTTCGCGGCGCGCCAACTGCATCTCCGGCGGCATCGCGAGGCCGTAGATCGCTTCGTTGCGCGCCAGCACCTCGGCGAAGATGCGGAATTGCGTGCCGGCAAAGGCGGCGCTGAGATTCTTCAGTTCCAGACCGAAGCGCAGGTCGGGCTTGTCGCTGCCGAAACGCTCCATCGCATCGTCGTACTTGAGACGCGCAAACGGCAGCTCGAGCTCGACGCCGATGGCGCGCCGGAAGATCGACGCCATCATCCCCTGCCCGACCGCTATCACATCTTCCAGGCGCGGCCCGGTCATTTCGATATCGATCTGCGTGAACTCGGGCTGGCGATTGGCGCGCAGGTCTTCGTCGCGAAAGCATCGCGCGATCTGGTAATAGCGGTCGAACCCGGAGACCATCAGGATTTGCTTGAGCAGCTGCGGCGATTGCGGCAGCGCATAGAAGCGGCCCGGGTTGACGCGGCTCGGCACCAGGTAGTCGCGGGCGCCTTCGGGCGTGGCGCGCCACAGGATCGGGGTTTCGATCTCGACGAAGCCCTGCCCGTCGAGGAACTCGCGCGCCCCGCGGACCGCCTGATGGCGAGTGCGGAGGTTGCGCTGCATGGCGGGGCGGCGCAGATCGAGGTAGCGATACTTGAGCCGCAGCTGCTCGTCGGCGCTGTCGTCGAGCTGCAACGGCATCGGCCACGACGGATTCAGAATCTTCGCTTCGAGCGCGGCGATTTCGATCTCGCCGGTCGGCAGCTCGGCGTTGACCGTGGCCGGCGAGCGGCGCACGACGGTGCCGCGCACGGCCAGGTAATATTCCGCGCGCGCCTGGTCGGCGATCTGATGGGCGTCGGCGGCGCGCTCGGGATTGAAGACCAGCTGGACGATGCCCTCGTGGTCGCGCAGATCGATGAAGATCAGGCCGCCGTGGTCGCGCCGCGCCGCGACCCATCCCCACAGTCCGACCTCGTGTCCTTCATCGCCGGCCCGCAGCGTTCCGCAATAATCAGTGCGCGGCCAGGGCGGCAACGGTGAAAATGGATGGCTGTTCGACATTGCAGGTTCCGCTGGCAGGATACCTAGCGCCGGCGCGGTACGGAATACTCAATCACCAGCGGTGCGGATAATCCCGGCGAGTTCCGCGCGCGCCACTTCGCGCTGGCTGCTGGCCTTGAGATCGCGCAACTGCACCACGCCGCGCGCGATTTCGTCGTCGCCGATAATCGCCGCCAGCCGCACGCCGAGGCGGTCGGCGCGCTTGAGCAGGGCCTTGAGGCTTCGTTCGGGCGACAGCATCTCGACGCGGAGATCATGCGCGCGCAGCTCCCGCGCCATCGCGACCGCGGGCGCCAGCGCCTTCTCGCCGAGCGCGATAACCACCACGTCGGCGCGCGCTCCGGCGACTTTCGCGGCCTCCAGCGCCAGCGCGATCCGTTCGATCCCGATCGCGAAGCCGGTGCCGGCCACCGCGCTGCCGCCCAGCGCCGCGACCAGTCCGTCGTAGCGCCCGCCGGCGGCGACCGCGTTCTGCGCGCCGACGGCAGTCGAGACCACCTCGAAGGCGGTGCGGGTGTAGTAGTCGAGGCCGCGCACCAGGCGCGGATTGACCACGAACGGCACCCGCGCGTCGGCCAGCAGCTCACGCACCAGGTCGAAATGGCGGCGGCATTCGTCGCACAGGTAATCGACGCTTTTGGGCGCCGACTCGGCCAGGCGCGCATCGATCTTGCAGTCGAGCAGCCGGAGCGGATTACGATCGATGCGCTGATGGCAATCCTCGCAGAGCTGGTCGAGGTTGGCGCGGCCCCACTCCAGCAGCGCCGCGCGATAGGCGGGCCGGCACTTGGCGTCGCCGAGCGAGTTGACTTCGAAGCTCAGCTCGAGGCCGAGGTCGCGCCGCAGGTCGTCGATCATGAACATCAGCTCGGCGTCGGCGGCGGCATCGGCTCGCCCCAAAAGTTCGACGCCGAACTGATGGAACTGGCGATAGCGTCCCTTCTGCGGACGCTCATAGCGGAGCATCGGGCCCAGGTAGTAAAAGCGCTGCTCGGGATCGCTCTTGTCGAGCCCGGCATCGATATAGGCGCGCACCACGCCGGGCGTGCCCTCGGGCCGCAACGCCATCTCGCCGCGCTCGGGGTCGCTCTCCTCGTGCCGGCGCACGAGGTACATCTGCTTCTGGACGACGTCCGAGGTCTCGCCGCTGGAGCGCTCGTAGAGCTCAAGCCGCTCGAGCATCGGGATGCGGATCTCCTCCAGCGCGTAGCGTCGCGCGACGGCGCGCGCCCGCTCCTCGACATGGGCGACGGCCCGCGCGCCGGGGCCGAGCAAGTCCTGGAATCCTCTGAGTCGGGTTAGTTCCAATCCGGGTCAGTCCTGTCTTTCGCCGCGCATCACCGCGCGCAGCTTCCGGTAGCCAATCAGTTGGATGCCCTCCAGCGCAATAAGCTCGCGCACCGCCGAGCCCGTAAAGAAGCGAAAATCCGCTTCCCGTTTGAGGGCGTCGTGCGCGAAGCCGCGAAGCTCGGCGCCCGCGTAAGCCGGATGGCAGTAGATTTCCGAGACGCCGGACGGCAGCCCCCGAATCACCCCGCTCCAGTATTCGGCAACGTTCTCAGGCGAGCGCCGGCCGCTGACGATGAAATTATCCGGATAGAGAATCCCGGCGGTGTCAAGTCGCTCGACGATCGCGCCCAACCCCATCCGCCGCAGCATCGCACGCGGCGTGACGCGAATCGGCAACCGATAAGCGCGGGCCAGGTCGACATAGAGCTGATGGAAATCGGCGCGCAAGTGGAGCGGCCCCATATGACAATCGAGATGGGTCGGGTCGATGCCGGCCGTGATCACCCGCTCGATCTGCGCGTGCAACTCGGCCTCGGCTTCATCGAGCCGCGCATGCGCGAAGACCGCGGCGACGTCGGACCATAGAAATCCCCCGGCGTCGACCAGCGACGGCACCGCCGCCGGGCCGAGCACCGGACCCCATCGATAGTTCGGCCACTCGCTGTTGAGCGTCAGATGGACGCCGAGGTCGGCACTCGGAGCGCGGCGCGCGAACTCCGCGACTTCATCGAAGCCTGGCGCCGGCGCAAGAACCGTCGCCGAGGTGAAGATGCCGCCCGTCAGCCCCTCGATCGTCGCCCGGTTCTCGTCGTGGCATAGTCCGAAATCGTCGGCATTGACGATCAGCGCGCGCGCCTGCGGCTCAAGGCCGATTCGCGCCGCGGTGGTGAGTCCCGAATTTCCGATGGCGGCAGCCGGTTCCATCTCGCTGAAGAAAAAGGCCGCCCGTCGTGAGCGGCCTCGTTCGAGCATAAATACATGAAATTGCGCGGTTTTAACAGGACGCGGGCCGCCTCGACATTTCGTGACCGCCGATCATGCTTCCCTGTGCACCAGCGACCGTGAGCAGCGATAAGCTCGTCAGCGCGAAGAGTTTGAGCAGCAAAGAATTTTGAGGCAAAATCTGTAGATAATCTCGCTTTCCAAAGCGGTGCTTATGGAAAAGCATGAAGATCAGACGAAGCCGGCGCAAAAACAGACTCCCAAAGGTGGTGTAGCCATAAGCTGGGATGCCTACACGGTCTTCTCCCTCGCCGCTTATGTTTTGCTCGCGGCGGTGATGGTCGGGTTTGCTGCCTATTGCATCCGGTACGGAGCGCCGGACCTGTCCTCATGGCACCTTGGTCGATGAAGGACGGTGCGGACCTGCTGAACCAGCAAAGCCCCTGCTAGCTCCTGCTTTCCAACGCTCGGCCACCTAACACGGCGCGCGGAGGCGCACCCGTCGAGTGCGGCCTCCTTCGCCCGTACCGACAGCTAAACGGTCAGGATATGGATCGTGCAGGCTGAGCCGAGCCCGATCACATGCGCCATCCCGACCTTCGCATCCGGGACCTGCCGTTCCTTGGCGCGATCGTCCTGGGTCAGATGCCAGGTGACCTCGCAGATGTTCGCGACGCCGGTGGCGCCCAGCGGATGACCCTTGGAGAGCAGGCCGCCTGAGACGTTGACCGGCGAATGGCCGCCGAGCGCGGGATGCATCCCGCCGCCCTGGTCGATAAACTTGGCCGCCTCGCCGTCGCCGCAGAGCTGCAGGTTCTCGTAATGCACCAGCTCCGCGGTCGCGAAGCAGTCGTGCAATTCGGTCAGCGAGACATCCTTGGGTCCGACGCCGGCGGTCTCGTAGGCCTGCTTGGCGGCGCGCCGCGTGAGCGTGCTGACGTCGGGCAGCGCGAGGTCGCGTTCGGTCCACGGATCGGAGGTCAGCACTGCGGCCGCGATGCGCGGCCGTTTGCGGCCGCCGGCGAGCTGGCGCAGCTTCTCCTCGGAGACCAGCACCACGGCGGCAGCGCCGTCGCCGGTCGGGCAGCACATGTAAAGCGTGTTGGGATAGGCGATCATCCGCGATTGCATCACGTCCGCGAGCGTCACCTCGTTGCGATACTGCGAGTACTGATTCTTGGTCGCATGCTTATGCGACTTCACCGAAATTTTCGCCATATGCTCGAGCGTGGTGCCGTACTTGCGCATATGCTCGATACCGGCCTGGCCGAACACCGCCGGCATCAGCCCCGAGCCGAGCTTGCCCTCGGTGTTGTAGGCCGGATCGGTGACACCGTCGCGATTGGCGCCGAGCAGCCCCGCCTTGCCCATCTGCTCGCTGCCGACCGCCAGCGCCATGTCATACATCCCGGAGGCGACTGACATGTAGGCTTCGCGCACCGCGGTCGAGCCGGTGGCGCAGGCATTGGTCACATTGATCACCGGGATTCCGGTCTGGCCGATCTGCTGCAGGATACGCTGCCCGACCATCGCGCTGGCCTGGAGCAGGTTGCCGGAGACGAAAATCTCGATGTCGTTGATCGAGACGCCGGCATCCTTGAGTGCGATTATCGCGGCTTCGGCGCCAAGCTGCGGGACGGTGCGATCGGGATAGCGCCCGAATTTGATCATCCCGGTTCCCAGCACATAAACGTTTCTCATCTCAAATCCTCCCGCCCGGCGGCCGGCGCGCGCCGTAACCGTCCGGCTAACGGTTTCAGTTGCTGGTCGGCCTAAACGAAAACGCGATCACGTCGTGGCCCTCGCGATCCTTGGACGCCACGTGCGTGACCATTTCGACCGGCATATTGAAAATCTTCTGCGGCTCCTTCTGAGCTGTTTCGGGGTCTACATCCTGCAGGCTGGCGCGGACGCTGACGCCCTCGGGCAGGTCGACGATCGCGGTCACGTAGGGCGTCTTGATGCCGGGGAACGACTGATGGATGACCGAAAAGACGTAGACCTTGCCCTTGCTGGCAAGATCGATAATCGGGAACGGTCCGACCGCGCCGCATTTCGAGCAGGCGACCCGTTTGACGTCGAGGTAGACCGCACCGCACTTGCATCGCGAGCCCACCAGATGGGGCTTGGGATCGAGCTTGAGGTACGGAACGATCGGGCGCGGACCGCTGTCGGTCTCGGCCTGAGCCTGTTCAGCCATGCATCTCCTCCGGGAGGTTGCCGAAGCGCCGCGACGGATTCAACGCGGCGCCGGGTAACAGCGTCCCAATGGGGAATCTTCCCACAGCCCCAGCGGTGCGATCAACTGTAAGCTTGCGCGCAGGCTGCCGCCGAGTGCCGCGGTTGACTAGCGGGCGCGGGCCGGCGGCGTCAGGCAGCGCGAGCCAGCCGGCGCGGAAGGTCCACAAGCGCAGGCGGCGGCGCGTCGCATCGACCTCGACCTCGCCATCTTCATCTGTCCTGAGCAGATCGATTCCCATCTGACGATAGCGCGCAATCACGTCCGGCGCCGGGAAATGGTAGCGATTGAGATAACCGAGCGAGACCACCGCCAGCTCCGGGTCGACCGCGGCGACAAAGGCCTCGCTCGAGGAGGTCGCGCTGCCGTGATGCGGCACCTTGAGAACGGTCGCGTGCAGGTCGGCGCGTGCGTCGATCAGGGCGCGTTCGCCGGCCGCCTCGAGATCGCCGGTGAACAGGATCGAACTCGGGCCGTAGCTCAGCCGCAACACCATCGACTCGTTGTTGCGTTTGCCGACCGCGCCCGGCTCCGGCCCCAGGCATCGCAGCGTGACGCCGCCGAGGTTCATCGACGCACTGGTGGCGTCGAGCAGTTTCACGCCGACGCGACGCCGCGCGAGATCGGCCATCAGCGCGGCAAAGCGCGCGCCGGCGCGCGGCGGGCCGCTCATCCAGAACTGCGTCGGCGAAAAGTTGCGCACGATAAAGTCGAAGCCGCCGAAATGGTCGAGGTCGGGATGGCTCAGCGCCAGGTAATCGACGTGCATGATCTTGTGCGACCACAGGTAGGGCGCCACCACCCGCTCGCCGGGATCGTAACTGCGCGAAAACGAACCGCCCGCATCGACCAGCATCACGCGCGCGCCCGGGAATCGCACCACCGCCGCATCGCCCTCCCCGACCGACAGAAACGCCACCCGCAAATCGGGATCGAAATAACGATCCCACGTCCACCATCCGGCGTCGCCCGCCACCAGTATCAGCAGGATTATCAGTGCGAATGCGCGCGGCCGGGACCAGGCCGGTTTGCTCGGCAATGATGAAGCCGCGGCCAGCGGCATCGCGAGCCACAGCCCGAGTGCGCCGTAGGCGAGCGCGAGTTCGAGGATGGTCGGGGTGAAGATTCTCATCCACGCGCCGGGCCAGCCGAGGAACCATCCGGCCAGCGCGGTGGCGATCTCGAGCATCAAGCCGCCCAGCGCCAGAAGCGCGTGCGCCGGTGCGAGCCAGATGAAGCTCAGCGCCGCGGCGAGCAGCCCGCAGGTCGTCGCGCCGAACCCCATGATCGGGACCACCACCGCGTTCGCGACCAGCCCCACGATCGAGAACTGGTTGAAGTAAAAGGCCGTCAGCGGCGCGGTGCCGAGCAGCGCCCAGAACGAGACCGCGAGATAGCCCGCGATTACCAGCGCGATCCGATCGCGCCACGGCCGCGGCTCACCGAAGCGCGACGCCGGGCTGACGCGCGCGCGCCACCAGTGCATGAAGCGGCGCATCCCGAGCACGATCGCGCTGACCGAGGCAAACGACAGCTGGAAACCAGCCTCGGCGCTGGAGCCGGGGAACAGCAGGCAGATTACGATCGCGGCCAGCGCCAGGCTCGCCATCACCTCTCGCGCGCGGTCGGCCACCACCGCCAGCACGTAACTCAGCACCATCACCAGCGCCCGCAGCGTGGAGACGTGATGGCCCGCGATCGTTGCATAGGCGCTGACCACGACCGCCGCGAACAGCGCCGCGAGCTTGTTGGCCCATCCGGTTTCCAACAGCGCCGGGAAGCAGCCCAGTAGCAATCGCGCGAGCGCGAACGCCGCCGCCGCGATAAAGCTCAGATGGAGCCCCGAGATAACCAGCAGATGAGCCATCCCGGTAAGCGCAAAACGCTGGCGCAGCGCCTGGTCGAGGCCGCCGCGATCGCCGATTACCAGCGCCATCATCTCGGCGCGCTCCGGATACGACAGGCCCTTTTCGATGAAGCGTCGAATATGGTCGCGGATCGCCTCGATGCGGCTGGTCGGGAAGATCGCCGCGTAGCCGATTCGCTCGATCGCCGGGGTGCGCGGATGCGGCGGAATGACCAGCGTCGCGCTGATTCCCTGCCGTTCGAGCCACGCCTGGTAGTCGAACTCGCCGCGGTCGCCGAGCCGATAGGGAAAGCGAATCCGGCCGCTGACGCGCAGCTCGTCGCCGACCCGAAAATCGTTGGGCACCAGTAGCGTGACGCGGATCAATCCGGAAGCCGGCGTGAGCATGCGCGGCGTTTCGGCGGCGCGTTCGACGGTCACGAACAGGTAGGTCCGGCCGGGTCGATGCTCCGGCGGGGCGAGGATGCGACCCTCGATCGTCAGCAGCGCCCGGTCGGTAAATCTCGACAGCCCGTCGGCTTCGAAAGTCGGCTGTTGCAGCCGGTAGGCGGGCAGGCTCGCGGCGGCGATGATTCCTGCCAGCGCGACGGTCTTGCCGAGCTCACGCGCCCGGGCGAAGAACAACAGCAGCGCGACCGCAGCCGCGACCCATCCGAGCGCGGCGGGGAGATAGAGGCCGAGGTTGCCCAGCGCGTCGCCCGCGATCACCGCGGCGGCGACCGCATAGATCGGTGGGACGCCGCGCAGCCATTGGGCGGCGGCTCGCACCTGCTCGGACACATACTCATGTCCAAGCCGTTCGCGAACGATCTTCGCCAGCGATAGCGGCGAGACGATCTACTCCTTCGCCGGGGGGAAGGGTCAGGCTAATCGAGCTTTCAGCAAATCAAAACGGCCTGCGGCTGGCAATTGACGGTGGACGTCTAAGAAGCCGGGGGTTCGTCGCCGGGGCTGGCCGAGTCGGCTTGTCCTTGCGGATCGGCCGGCGGCGAATCGGACGGTGTTCCTTCGCCCGGTGGCAGGCCGCCCGCTTCCGCCTCCGGCGCCTCGGGGTCTTCCTCGCGATCGATCAGCGCCGCCATCGCATCGAGATGGCGCCGGATAGTGGCGGCGAGCTCCGCGTTGAGTCCTTTGACCGCCGCGATCTCCTCGGGGCTGGCCTCGCGAATCCTGCGCAGGCTGCCGAAGTGACGCAGCAGGGCACGCCGGCGTACCGGACCGACGCCGTCGATGTCGTCGAGCGCCGATCGCATCCGGGCCCGCCGCCGCAGCTCGCGGTTATAGGTAATCGCGAAGCGATGGGCCTCGTCGCGAATCCGCACCAGCAGGAACAGCGCGGTCGAGTTGCGCGGCAGCACGATCGGGTCCTTGCGATTGGGCAGGAACACCCGCTCCTCGGATTTCACCACCTCGCGCCCGCGCGCCGGGTTCAGCACGTGCTGCTTGGCGAGCGACACCACTTCGATTTGATCGAGCAGCGCGGCTTCGCGCAATACTTCAAGTGCTACATTAAGTTGACCCTTGCCGCCGTCGATCACCCACAGGTCGGGGAACTGGCCGTCGCGATGAGCCCGCGCCACGCGCCGGCGCAGCACCTCGAACAGGCTCGCGAAGTCGTCCTGCCCGGTGACGGTCCGCACCCGGTAGCGCCGGTAGAGATTCTTGTCGGGCTCGCCCTCGTCGAAGGTGACCTGCGATCCGACCAGCATCGAGCCCTGGAGATTCGAGATGTCGTAGCATTCGATGCGCTTGGGCGTATTGCGCAGATGGAGCTTGCGGCGCAGCTCTTCGAGCATCCGCTCGCGGGTCGATTCGCTGTCGCGCCGCGATTCGAACGACTGGCGCGCATTCTCCATCGCCATCTCGAGCAGCCGCAGCTTCTCGCCGCGGCGCGGCACGAACATCTCGACCTTCTTGCCGCGTTTCTCGGTCAACAGCTCCGCCCGCACCTCGGCGTCTTCCAGCGCGGTCGGCAGGATGACCTCATCCGGAATAAAGCGCTCGCCCGCATAGAACTGGGTCAGCAGATCGGCCAGCACGTCCTCGTCAGCGAACTCCAGGTCGGCGAAACTCCAGCCCTGGGTGCTGGTCAGCTTGCCGCCGCGGATCATCAGCACGATAGCCTCGATGAAGCCGCCTTCGCGGTACAGTCCGAACACGTCCTGATCGATACCCCAATGATGCAGCACGGTCTGGCGCTCGACGGTCTTCTCGATGGCGCGGACGCGATCGCGAATGTGCGCCGCCTCCTCGAACTCGAGCCGCTCGGCGTGCCCCTTCATCCGCTCGCGCATCGCTTTCAGCAGCTCGAGGTTCTTGCCCTCCAGCAACATCTGCGCGGCGTGCAGGTGGCGTTCGTATTCGGCCCGATCGACCGCGAGGCAACACGGCCCCAGGCATCGCTTGATCTGATATTCCAGGCACGGCCGCGCGCGATTGCGGAACACCGTGTCGCTGCAGGTGCGCAGCGGGAAGACCTTGCGAATCACGTCGATAGTCTCGCGCAAGCCATCGGCCGATCCGAACGGGCCGAAGTAGCGCCCGCCATCCTTGACGATCCGGCGCGTGACGGTGATGCGCGGCCATGGATGATTGGTGATCTTGGCGCTCAGGTAGGACTTGTCGTCCTTCAGCCGGATGTTGTAGCGCGGCTTGTATTGCTTGATCAGGTTGTTTTCGAGGATCAGCGCTTCCTTCTCGGAGGCGGCGACCAGGGTTTCGAAATCGCGCACCCGCTTCATCAGGAAGCGCACCTGGAAGCGCTCGTCGCCGCGCTCGCGGAAATACGCCCGCACTCGCGATCGCAACGACTTGGCCTTGCCGACGTAGAGCACCTTGCCGTGATGATCGCGCAGCAGGTAGACCCCCGGCTCGGCTGAAACCGCGGCCAGCTTCTTCGCCAGCGGATGCTCCGCCGGAATCGCCTCGGCCTCGTCGCTCTCGTCCTGGTTCGATGGCGACGCGGGTTGCGCTGCCGCCGCGGCTGGCGAATAGTCCACCAGCGAACGAAAGGGCCGCTCGGCGATCGCAGGTGGCTCACCGGGACGGGATGAAAAGCGGTTGGCCATGACCGCCGATCATATTATCACAGTGGATGCGGCCGGGGACGCCGAAGACTCCGGCTGCGGGAGCAAACCATGGGCAGACTCGACGGGAAAGTGGCCGTGATCAGCGGCGCCGCCAGCGGTATCGGACGCGCCGCCGCGCTGCGCTTCGCGGCCGAGGGCGCCGCACTGGTGATCGCCGACCTTAATGCCGAAGGCGGCGCCGAGGTCGTGCGCGAATGTAGCGTTGCCGGCGGCCGCGCGGTCTTTCATCCGACCAATGTCGAGCAGGAAGCCGAAATCAAGGCGGCGATCGATCGCGCCGGCGCCGAGTTCGGCCGGCTCGACGTGATGTACAACAACGCCGGGCTGGGCGGCGCGGTTGGACCGATCGAGGAGACCAGTGTCGAAAACTGGGACCGCACCATGGCGATCCTGCTGCGCTCGGTGTTCCTCGGCATCAAGCACGCCATCCCGGTGATGCGCGCGCAGGGCGGCGGCTCGATTATCTCGACCGCCTCGGTGGCCGGCTTCATGGCCGGCGCGCCGCACGCCTACTCGACCGCCAAGGCCGGGGTTATCAACCTGACGCGCTCGGTCGCGATGCAGGTCGGCAAGGATCGGATTCGCGTCAACTGTATCTGCCCCGGTCTCATCAACACGCCGCTGGTCTACAACCATGTTCCGGGCGGCGCGCCGGTGGCAGCCGAGTTCTTCGCCAATGTCCAGCCGATCCCGCGCGTCGGCCGACCCGAGGATATCGCCGCGATGGCGCTGTTCCTGGCCAGCGACGAATCCGAGTGGATCACTGGCGCCGCGATGGTCGTCGATGGCGGCATTTCGCTCGGCGGCAACCTGTTCGGGTCGAACTCGCCGATCCCGGCGCCGCCGGCCGGCTTCTCCGGACCGTCGTTCCAGAGCCGGCGTTGAGCGGCGATGCGCCCGATCCGTCGTCCTGTGTACTATTCGGGAGTTGAGGACTAAATTCGCCAAAACGGTCCGGGGAACAAGATGAGAATCGATGTTCATGCCCATTACTTTCCGGCCCCCTATTTCGATCGTTTCAATCGGCTGGGCGGCGACACCTCGTACGTCACGCCGGCGATGCTGGGTGGCGGCGCGGCTCACGAGCTCGAGGCGCGCTTCAAGAACATGGACGCGGCGGGCGTCGAGATGCAGGTGCTGTCGGTCTCCTCGATGTTTCCGTATTTCGATCGCGAGGCCGACGCCGTCGATGCGGCCGTGGAGGCCAACGATCTCTACGCCGAACTGGTGGCGCGCTATCCGCGCCGTTTCAAAGCCTTCGCCACGACCCCGCTGCCGCACGTCGACGCGGCGCTCAAGGAGCTCGAACGGGCGCTGGACAAACTCGGAATGATCGGCATAACCGTGGGGACCTCGGTGATGAACCGCTCGACCGTCGATGAAGCATTCGAGCCGTTTTATGCCGAGTTGAACCGGCGCGGCGCAGTGATCTTCGTCCATCCGGTGGGACTCGGCGTCTGCTCGCCGCTGATTCGGGATTACGGGTTGAGCTGGAGTATCGGCGCGCCGTTCGAGGACACCACCTTCGTGACGCACGTGATCAAACGGCGCATCCTGGAGCGTTATCCGAAGCTCAAGATTATCGTGCCGCATTTCGGCGGCGCGCTGCCGCTGATACTCGATCGAATCGAACGTACCATGCGTCTGTTTGCGCCCGACAACACCGAGACCGCGACCGCCACGGTCAAGCGGATGTGGTACGACACGCAGGTCCACGCTCGCCCGGAAATCCTGCGCTACGCGCACGCCGTGCTCGGCGTCGAGCGGCTGGTTTACGGCAGCGATTTCCCGCTCAACCGCGGTGACGACTATGTGCGCTCGGTCAACTATATTCGCGACGCGGGTCTGCCGGCTGGCGACGCCGAAAAAATTCTGGATCGCAACGCCGCGCAGCTGCTCGGCCTGAAAGCATAGCCACGGCACGAGCCCGGGGAGACTACCATGAGAATCGACGTTCACGCCCATTACTATCCCAACACCATGATCAAGCGCGCCGAAAGGCTCGGCGCCGACCTCTCGGCCGTGCGGCGCATCTCGCTGGCGAGCGAGGAGAAAGCCGACCTCGAGGCCCGGCTCAAGATGATGGACGAGGCCGGCGTCGACATGCAGGCGCTCTCGGTCTCCTCGACCCAGCCCTACTACGAAAAAGAGAACGACGCGGTGGACGCCGCGCGCGAATCCAACGATCTGTACGCCGAGCTGGTCGAACGCCATCCCAAACGCTTCGCGGCCTTCGCCGCGCTGCCGCTGCCGCACGTCGACGCCGCGATGAAGGAGCTGGAGCGGGCGCTGGATCAGCTCAAGATGGTGGGCGTGACAATCGGCACCTCGGTGGTGAGCCGCTCGGCCGCCGAGGAGGCCTTCGAGCCGGTCTACGCCGAGATGAACCGGCGCGGATGCGCACTGTTCGTGCATCCCGCGGGCCTCGGCGTCTGCTCGCCGCTGATTCGCGATTTTGGTCTCACCTGGGTCTGCGGCGCGCCGTTCGAGGACACCATGTTCGCGCTGCATATCATCCGGCGGCAGATTCCGCAGCGCTATCCGAAAATCAAGATCATCGTGCCGCATCTGGGCGGTGCGATACCGGCGCTGTTCACGCGGCTCGATGCGACCAAGCCGATGTACGCGGCCCCCAACGCCGAGCCGCCGACCACCACCCTCAAGCGTCTGTGGTACGATACCGTCGCCCAGAACAACACCGCCGGACTCAAGTGCGCGGTCGCCACGCTCGGCGCCGACCGGCTGGTCTACGGCAGCGACTATCCCTACCAGTTGCACGCCGAGTATCTGAACTCGGTGAAGTATGTCCAGGAGTCGGGCCTGCCCAAGGCCGATATCGACAAGATGCTCGATCAGACCGCGGCCCGGCTGCTCGGAATCGCCGGCTAGTGCAGACCCGAGCCCGCTGCCCTGCGGCGTCATCGTGAGCGAAGCAAGCAACGCGTTGAGGGGTGTCATCCTGAGCGAAGTGAGCAACGCGAACGAAGTCGAAGGATCTCGGACAGCTTCGCGTAAGCGAAGCCGGTACCGGTTCTCCATCGGCGCAGCGCTCCTTGTACCCTCTGCCGCGAGCTAGGCGATCATGCGAGTCGATGTCCATGCCCATCTCTTTCCCGCTGCCTATCGCGCCGTGATGCAGCGGCTGGGCGGCGAAACTACGCGCTATCCGCTCGGCAGCGACGCACAGGAGGAGCTCGACGCGCGCTTCGAGATGATGGACGGCGCAGGCGTCGACCTGCAGGTGCTGTCGGTCGCCTCGGCGCTCCCCTACTTCGAGCGCGAGTCCAACGCGATCGACGGCGCGCGCGCCGCCAACGATCTCTACGCCGAGTTCGTCGCCCGCTATCCGGGCCGCTTTCGCGCCTTCGCCGTCACGCCGCTGCCGCATGTCGATGCCGCGCTCGCCGAGATGGCGCGCGCGCTGGACCAGCTCAAGATGGTCGGCGTCACGCTCGGCAGCTCGGTGATGAACCGCTCGGCGGCCGACCCGGCCTTCGATCCGCTATGGGCCGAACTCAACCGCCGCGCCGCCACGCTGTTCGTCCATCCGGCGGGTCTCGGCCTGTGCTCGCCGCTGGTGCGCGATTACGGCCTCACCTGGCCGGTCGGCGCGCCGTTCGAGGATACGATGTTCGCGATGCACGTCATCCAGCGGCAGCTTCCGGTGCGCTACCCGAAGATCAAGATCATCGTGCCGCACTTCGGCGGTGTGATGCCGCTGGTGCTGCCGCGTATCGATCAACACGAGCAGTTGTTCATGAAAGAGGGCGACGAGCCGCCCAGTGTCACTGCCAAACGGCTCTGGTATGACACCGTCGGCCACGGCTCGCTCGAAGCGCTGCGCTGTGCGCACGCCGCATTCGGCGCCGAGCGGCTGGTCTATGGCAGCGACTATCCGTTTCAGGTTCGGGAACATTATCAGCGGTCGGTAACCTACGTGCAGGAGGCGGGTTTCCCCACCGCCGACGTAAAGAAGATTCTGGATACCAACGGCGCCCGCCTGCTCGGGCTCGAAGCACCGGGCTAAGCCGCAGTCCGCTTATTCGGGGCGCTCGGGGATCAACTTGAGCCGGCGCTGGCGGCCGGACGCGGATGACGGGCGCGGACGCGCGGTCGATCCCGCGGCACCCGCCGCCGCGCCGGTAGCGGCGCCGGCGCCCTTGCGGCCGCGGCTCTTCGCCATCGGCACGGTATTTCCCAGTTCCTTGACCTTGTGGCCTTCCAGCCGTCCGCGCGTCCGATCGCTGGCGTGCGTGCCGGCGCTGCCCGGCGGCGGCTGCGGCGGACGGATGACCGCCGCGTCGAGCCCGAAGACCTTGCGCTCGAGACGCTTGATACGATCGCGCAGCTCGGCGGCACCCTCGTAATCGAGCTTCTCGGCCGCTTCCATCATTTCGCGCCGCAGTCCGCTGATATGATCGGACAGCTCGTGCGGCGCCACGTTATCGTCAACCTTGTGAGTCTTGGGCGAATCCCCGATCTCGGGCACCACTGCCCATTCCGGCGAATACATCTCGACCAGCGACGCATCGATCGCCTTGACGATGGTCTTGGGGGTGATGCCGTGCTCGAGGTTGTAGGCGAGTTGCCGGGTGCGGCGCCGATCGGTCTCGTCGATCGCTTTCTTCATCGAGTCGGTATGCCGGTCGGCGTACATCAGGGCCCGGCCGTTGAGATTTCGCGCCACCCGCCCGATGGTCTGGATCAGCGAGCGCGCCGAACGCAGGAAGCCTTCCTTGTCGGCGTCGAGAATCGCGACCAGCGAGACCTCGGGCAGGTCGAGCCCCTCGCGCAGCAGGTTGATTCCGACCAGCACGTCGAAATCGCCTTTGCGCAGCGCCCGGATGATCTCGACCCGTTCGATGGTCTCGATATCGGAATGCAGGTAGCGGACCTGCACGCCCAGCTCCTGGTAATAGTCGGTCAGATCCTCGGCCATCTTCTTGGTCAGGCAGGTGACCAGCACGCGCTCGCCGACGGCGACGCGCTTGCGAATTTCGTCGAGCAGATCGTCGACCTGGGTGCCGGCCTTGCGGACTTCGATTTCGGGATCGACCAGGCCGGTGGGCCGGATAAGCTGCTCGATCACCAGGCCGCCGGATCTTTTGAGCTCGTAATCGCCGGGCGTGGCCGAGACGTAAACCGCCTGGTTGACGATCGATTCCCATTCCTCGAAGTTGAGCGGCCGATTGTCGAGCGCCGAGGGCAGCCGGAAACCGAACTCGACCAGCGTCTGCTTGCGCGAGCGGTCGCCGCGGTACATCCCGCCGAGCTGCGGAATAGTCACGTGGCTCTCGTCGATAAACGTCAAAAAATTGTTGGGAAAATAATCGAGCAGGGTCGGCGGCGGCTCGCCGGGCGCGCGGCCGGTCAGATGGCGCGAGTAGTTCTCGATACCCGGGCAGAAGCCCATCTCGGCCAGTAGCTCGAGGTCGTACATGGTGCGCTGCTCGAGACGCTGGGCTTCCAGCAGCCGGTTGTCCGAGCAGAAAAATTCCAGCCGCTCGCCGAGCTCGGTCTTGATGTTACGCACCGCGGTCTCCATCCGATCCGAGGTGGTGACGTAGTGCGAGGCGGGATAGATCGCGACGCTCTGCAGCTTGCGGATCACCTGGCCGCGCAGCGCGTCGATCTCGTAGAGCGCCTCGACCTGATCGCCGAAGAACTCGATTCGCACCGCGCGGCTCTCTTCGTAGGCCGGGAAGATCTCGACCACATCGCCGCGCACGCGAAAGGTGCCGCGATGAAAATCGTATTCGTTGCGCTGGTACTGGATATCGACCAGCTTGCGCAGCACCCGGTCGCGCTCGACGCTCTGCCCTTCTTCGACGAACACCAGCATCTCGAAATAGACTTCCGGCTCGCCCAGGCCGTAGATGCATGAGACCGAGGCGACGATCAGCGTATCGTTGCGCTCGAGCAGCGCCTTGGTCGCCGAGTGGCGCAGCTTGTCGATCTCGTCGTTGATGCTCGAGTCCTTCTCGATGTAGGTGTCGGTCGAAGGCACGTAAGCTTCGGGCTGGTAGTAATCGTAATAGGAGACGAAGTAGCGCACCGCGTTGTCGGGAAACAGGCTCTTGAACTCGTTGTAGAGCTGCGCGGCGAGGGTCTTGTTGGGCGCGATTACCAGCGTCGGACGGTTCACGCGCGCGATCACGTTGGCCATCGTGAAGGTCTTGCCCGAGCCGGTGACGCCGAGCAGCGTCTGGTGCTCGACCCCGGCGACCAGGTTCTGTGTCAGGGCGTCGATCGCCGCCGGCTGGTCGCCCTCGGGTTGGTATCCGGAGACCAGGCGGAAGGTGCCCTCTTTGCCGCGCGCCAGCGAAAGCATGATGCCGAGCCATTCTAGCAGGGACCCGGAAAAGCTCCGAATGCGCCGCGCGTCGGCCGGCCAACAAGGTGTCGGGAGGCGGGTGTGATAAGCACAGGCTAACGAGGGGCAGGTTAGATTAAATCGGCACCAGCGAACTGGATGGGGTGAGGCGTCAATTCCTGAAGCGGTAAAGGCCTTGTAACCGTCCGCAGAGAACTACGTATTTCAAACTGAACGGGCCCAAAGATGGAGGCCATCAGAGATTCTCCTCTCGCGCAGGCGCCGTGTCGGTCCCTCTCCTCCCGGCACGGCGTCCGCGTTTTTTGGTGTCTGGGCTTCTCCGCCATAGCAATCCCTGATCCCGGCAGTCCCAGAGTTAGCCAGACGGTGAAATTCTTTAACGATGGTGTTGCATTTTCCCTGAACTGCTCACTATACTCCCAAACGGTTTTGGGTTGGTCATCAAGTCACTAATTGATTTGAGGACCGCTCTGGCTGTCCCTGGCTTAGGGCTCGGGCCGTTTTCAGGGTCCGTGCGGGGAGGAGCTTAGGAGCAACCGGCTGTCGCTGCGCCGGGCATACACACTAACTACCATCGCCTAACTTGTATGGGTTGGTCCGCTCACCGAGCGGGGGTGATGGGTAAGGAAGGTATATGGCAGGTAGAGGAAGAGGTTTCTGGGGGCTTTGGACGGCGGCCTTGCTTGCAATGGTCGTCGCTTCGGCCTGTTCGATGCCACCGGAGCAGCAGCGAGGCTGTCTGATCGGAGCGGGCGTCGGAGGTTTGGTGGGCGCCGGTATTGGCGCTGGTGTGTCGGCCCCTGATATGGGTGGCCGCGCGCCGATCGCGATTCCGGCTGGTGCTGTCGCTGGCGCCTTGCTCGGCGGTCTGATCGGATGTTTGCGTAGTGCGCCGCCGCCGCCGGCTCCGCCGCAGCCACCACCGCCGCCTCCGCCACCACCACCGCCGCCTCCGCCGCCGCCTGTGCCGCAGAAGATCATTCTGCGTGGCGTGCATTTTAACTTCGATAAGTCCAACATTCGGCCCGAGGACGCGGCTATCCTCGATGAGGCGGTTGGGGTTCTGAAGCAGAATCCTAAGATGACCGTCGAGGTCAATGGTTATTGCGACGCCATCGGTACGGTTCGCTATAACCAGAAGCTGTCCGAGAGGCGCGCGCATGCCGTCGCTCAGTATCTTGAGGACCACGGCATCCCGGCTAGCCAGCTGATTCCGCGCGGTTACGGTAAGACGCATTTCGTTGCGTCGAACCGGACCAGGGCGGGTCGCGCGCAAAACCGTCGCGTCGAGTTGTTACCGGTCCAGTAACGGACCGAGCGGCGCTCGGTTAGGTGTGGTTTGACGGCCACAACCCCCCATCCGGGGGGTTGTGGCCTCTCCATTGGACGGAGGTTGGTGCTGATGGGCGCGTACGCTGCTTTTGTTACAGGCAGGCGGTCGATCTTCGCCATCACTGCGGCGGCTATTCTGCTGTTGACCCCTCCTCTGTTCGCTGAATCCCTGCTCGACAAGGCGCTAAACTCACCGTCAGCGGGGAATACCTCGTCCCGGACTACCGTGCCCGGGGCGACCAATGTCACGAACCCGGCACCGGTCGCGCCTCAAAGGGTAGCGCCGGTGGATTACCAGGCGCCCGCCGCTCCCTCGGTATCGTCCATGCCTGCGAGCCCTCCTGCCACGAAGCTCAACGCGCAACCATCGGGCGCAATCTTTCCGCCGACCACCAACGGTGGCTTACGGGGCAACGTCACCGCGATGATCAGGAAGCTTGACCCGCTGCGCGAGTTGCACGAACGCCGGTTCAAGCTGGCGACCGCCGAATTCCCGGCCTTCTGTCAAGATTGGCAGCGGAAACTCGAGAATCGCACCCGCTGGAACCTGTCCCGGATAAACTGGCATCTCGACCACGGCCTCGAGAGCGGCACTTATACCAGCTACGGCACCATCAGTAGCTGCACCACCAAGCTGTCCGACAGCGGAGTTGCGATCGGCAAGCTTACCTACGAAGAATTCACCTACTCGCTGTCCGGCAAGACCGTCGATGACGCGAAGCACGCGCCGCCCAAGCAGGTCAGTATCATGCGGACGCTTGAAATCTTCCGCTTCGACCACGGCAAGTGGTTTGAATAGAAGGCGTGGGACGGCCGCGCAACGATCTCGGCCGCCCGTTCGACGCTCGATCCTCAGTTCAGCTCGCGGCTCGAATAGCCTAGAATCCGGCGCGCGATAATCAGCAGATTGATCTGCTGTGTGCCCTCGAAGATGTCGTTGATCTTAGCGTCGCGCATCCACTTCTCGAGCAATAGCCGGCGCGAATAGCCGAGCGGTCCCAGCAGCTCGACCGCCTTTTGGGTGATCAGGGTAACCGCCAGACCCGCCTTGGCTTTGGCCATCGACGCTTCAAGGCTGTTATGCCGCCCCGCGTCGAGCATCCAGGCGGCCCGCCAGGTCAGCAGCCGCGCCGCCTTGAGCTGCACTTCCATCTCGATAAAATCGCGCTCCGCGGCGGTCAGTCGATGCGCCGCGTTGCCGTAACGGACCGCAACCTTCTGCTCCTTCAGGAAATCGCGCACGAACTCGAGCGCCGCACGCCCCACCCCAATCGCCATCGCCGCAACGATCGGCCGGGTAGCGTCGAACGTCGCCATCACATCCTTGAAGCCGCGCTCGCGGTTGACCTCGGGCGTGCCCAACAGATGGTCGAGCGGAACGCGACAGTTGTCGAACACGATCATCGCAGTATCCGAGGCCCGGATGCCGAGTTTGTTCTCGACCCGCGCCACGGTCATCCCGGACGTGCCGTGCGGGACCACGAACGACTTGATTCCGGCGCGCCCGGCCTGTTTGTCGACCGTCGCCCATACCACGATGAAGCCCTCGGACTTCTCCGCCGCCATCTGCCCCGAGGTGCAGAAGATCTTGGTTCCATTGATCACCCATTGATCGCCGTCGCGCACCGCGGTGGTGGTAATCGCTGCCGAATCCGAACCGCAGCCCGGTTCGGTTATCGCCATCGCGCCCCACTTGGGCTTGCCGCCGCGAAACGGGCCGAGGAAACGCTGCTTCTGCTCGGCGGTCCCGGCGGCTGCGACCGCGGCGCCGCCCAGCCCGGCATTGGGGATCGACAGGAACAGTCCCGCGTCGCCCCAGGTCAACTCCTCGGTGGTCGCGATGGTGTAGAGATTGCGCGCCGCCGACGCGCCGCCAGCCGACGCTTTGCTCGAGCGTCCGCCGGGCTGAAACTCCGCCGCGGTGCCGGCCGCCGCCCACATCGCCTCGAAGAACTGCCACGGCTTCTCATGTTCGCGCTCGTCGTACTCGCGCGAAATCGGCCGCATCATCTGCTCGGCGACGGCGTGGTAGAGATCGAGGCGCTCGCGGGTCTGCGGTTCGAATTCGAAATCAATCATGATCAACCTCCGTGCGCGCGACGCTTCAGACGATCGCCAGCCCTTCCATCGCGGCGATACCGCGCGCGTTGCGCAGCCACAGCTCGACCGGATGCTCGCGGATGTAGCCGTGGCCGCCGAGCACCTGCAGCGCGTTGTCGGCGACCTTGAGCGCCGCCGCGGCGGCATAATGCTTGGCCAGGTAGCTTTCGGTAACCGCGTCCTCGCCGCGATCGAGATGCCAGGCCGCTTCCCAGGCCAGCAGCCGCATGGCGTCGACCTCGATCGCCATTTCGGCGAGCATGAACGCGATTGCCTGCTTGGTTGCGATCGGTACGCCGAAGGCGCGGCGTTCGCGGGCGTAATCGCGCGCGTACTCGAACGCGGCGCGCGCCAGCCCGGCCGCCATCGCGACCGTCGCCACCCGCATCTGGCTCACCAGCCGGCCGAAGTTGATGCCGCCCTCGCCGCCCAGCCGCGACTCGCCGCCGACCCGGCATCCGGCGAGCTTCAGCTCGTAGGTTGCCAGCCCCTTGAGCCCCATGTTTTTTTCCGGCTCTGAAATTTCAAGCCCGGTCGCGTCGTGCGCGACGATGAAGCCTGACACCGCCGGCTCCGCCCCGCCGCTGTTGGCATAGACCAGGATATGCTCCGACTCGCGCGCCAGCGGGGCGAAGCATTTATCGCCGTTAAGCATCCAGCCGTCGCCATCCCGACGCGCTTGCGTCGCGATCGAATTGAGGTCGAAGTCGAAGCGCGGTTCGATTATCGCCGCCGCGCCGGGAACGAAGTCCTCGCCGGCCAGCCGCTTCAGATGATGCGCGCGCTGCTGCGGAGTGCCCATCTCCATGATCGGGAAGGCCAGCAGTCGCGGCGCGCTCAGATGAGCCGCCAGCGCGAGATCGCCCCACGCCAGCTCCTCGGCGATTATCGCGCCGGTCAGCGCCGAGCGCGGACTTCCGTCGCCGCCGTACTCCTCCGGGAGCCAGGTGCGCACCAGGCCGAGTTGCGCCGCCTTGGCTAGCAGCCCGTCCGGAATCGCTGTGCCCTCGTCGACCGCGCGGGCGGCCGGCCGCAGTTCGTCGCGGGCGAAAGCGCCGACCGTCTCGCGCATCATCTGCTGTTCTTCCGTGGGCTCGAAGCTGATCATGTGACCTTCAAGCGATGCTTTAATTTATGTCGTCTTGCCATTAGGTGGCTCGCGCCGCAGGCGCTCTTTCTCGCGCGGGCGGCGATATTTCTTCTCGTCCTCGTGAGTCTGCGCCGGCGGCGGGATCGGCTTGCGGACCCGGCCGCGCGGCGAAGTGGCGCGCCGCTTCCTAGCGCTCGGGGCCATCGACAAAACCGACGAAACTCAGTTGCAGGCCGCCAACCCGGCCGTTGGCGGCGCGGCGCGAAAAGAACCGTTCCGACGCGCAGCGCGTGCATGGCCCGACCGTGCTGATCGAGGCCGGGTCGAGGCCTCCTGCGATCAGTTGATCGGTCAGGATGCCGCGCAAATCGATCATCGCCTTACCCGGCCGCCCCGGGCCGATCCGCGCGCGCGATTCGGGCCACGCCGCGGCAAAGCGTTCGCCCAGTTCTGCATCCACCTCGTAACAGCAGGGGCCAATCGACGGTCCCAGCGCGGCCACGACCCGTTTGAACTCGGCCCCCGCCGCGGCCATCGTGCGGAGTCCCACGCCCGCGAGGCCGGCGAGCGTGCCGCGCCAGCCGGCGTGAAACGCCCCGGCGACCCGCCGCTCGGCGTCGACCATCAGGAGCGGAACGCAGTCGGCGGTGAAAATTCCGAGCGCCACGCCCGCCACCGTCGTCACCATCCCGTCGCCGGCCAGCCGCGCGCCAGCGTAATCGGGTCCGATGATATGAACCTCGCTACCATGAACCTGGTTGAGCAGTGCGAGCTGCCGATACGACGGCATCGTCCGCCGCGCGCGCGACCAGTTGAGCGCCACCGCCTGCGAATCGTCGCCGACCTGGCGCGACAGGTTGAGCGCCGCGAACCGGTTTTGACTGACGCCGCCGCGGCGGCCGAAAAATCCGTGCCCGAGACCCGTCGCAGTCCAGGCGCCGGGGGCGCGGAGCATTTCGACTGTTAACTCGCGATCGACGATATTTTCCAAGTCGGTTGTCCAGCGTTTCGAAGATAACTTATAATTGAATACTTTGGAATTTGACGTTTCAGGCATCCTATGAACGGTTATCAATATCTTATCGCTCGCAACCGCCTGATGCTCCGTCTCGAGGACGACCTCAAGCGGCTGGCCGACCTGCCCCGCGAGCGGCGCGAGGCCGAACAAAAACGGCTCCAGGCGGAATTCGATATCCGGCTGCGCGAGCTCTATGGGCAGGTGACCGACGAGTATCCGGGCGAGCGGCGCAAGAAGGCGCGACCGCTGGGCGATTCACGCCAGGGGTGAGCCTGATTGCAGCGCTCGATCCGTATCCGTGGCGCGCGCACCCATAATCTGCGCAATCTTTCGCTCGATATCCCCCATGGCAAGCTGACCGTCGTCACCGGCGTCTCGGGATCGGGGAAATCGAGCCTGGTTTTCGACACCCTCTATGCCGAGGGCCAGCGCCGTTACGTACAGAGCCTTTCGACCTACGCGCGGCTGTTCCTGGAACGGATGGACCGGCCCGACGTCGACGCGATTTCAAACATCCCGCCGGCCTTGGCGCTGCGCCAGAAAAACACCATCCGCAACGCCCGCTCGACGGTCGGCACGGTCACCGAGGTCAACGATTACCTGCGCCTGCTGTTCGCGACCATCGGCGTGACACGCTGTCCGCAGTGCGGAATCAAGGTGATGCGCGACAGCGTCGACAGCGCCGCCGCGCGGATTCTCGGCCAGGCCGGGCTCTATGTCTTCACCGCGCCCTTCGCGCTGGGCTCGCGTACCACTGGCGAGGCCGCCGCTTTCCTGGTCCAGAACGGCTACCATCGCCTGTTTCACGACGGCGGATTCGTCGAGACGGCGGATTTTGCCGCACCGGACGGTGCGCCGGTCGAACACCTGATGGTGGTGGTCGATCGCGTCAGCGTCGAGGGCGGCGCGGTCGAGGAGCGGGTTCGCGAGGCGCTCGAGAAATGCTTTTACCTCGGCGCGGGGCGGGCGCGAGTGCTGCGCGTGGCGCGCGACGACGGCCGGATGGCGACGCTGGGCGAGTTGAACTTCGACCGCCGCTTCAACTGCTCGCAGTGCGGCAGCGCCTTCCCCGATCCCTCGCCGGCGCTGTTTTCCTCGAACAGCCCGATCGGTGCCTGCCCGGAATGCGAAGGCTTCGGCCGCACCGTCGAGCTCGACCTCGACAAGGTGATTCCAAATCCCCGCCTGTCGCTGACTCAGGGTCTGGTGGCGCCGTGGCGCACGCCGGCCTATCGCGAGATGAACGACTGGATGCTGAAATGCGCGCGGCGCGCGCATGTGCGGCGCAACGTTTCCTATCGTGAGATGAACGACGAGGAGCGCGCCTGGCTGCTCGACGGGGAACCCCACGAGGGCGAGGAGCCGCCCCGGCATGACCACGATCGATGGCCCGGGGTGCGCGGTTTCTTTCGCTGGCTCGAAGGGCGCCGTTACAAGACCCACGTCAGAATCCTGCTGGCCCGCTATCGTCGCTTCGTCACCTGCCCGGTGTGCGGCGGCGCCAAGCTCAAGGGCGAAGCGCTCAACGTCAGGATCGGCGAGCTGACTTTTCCCGCTGTCGGCCAGATTCCGGTGCGCGATCTGAGCCGCTGGATTGCCGGCCTCGCCGCAGTCGCCGCTATCAGGCGAATCGCCGGGCCGCTGTTGCGCGAGCTTGCCAACCGGGTCGAATATCTGAACGCGGTGGGGCTCGGCTATCTGACCCTGGAACGGCAGGCGCGCACACTGTCGGGCGGCGAGGCCCAGCGTATCCATCTGGCGAGCGCGCTCGGCAGTCTGCTGACCGGGACGCTCTATGCGCTCGACGAGCCGACGGTCGGGCTTCATCCGCGCGACGCGCGCCAGTTACTCGAGGTGCTGCGGCGGCTGCGCGATCTCGGCAATACCGTGGTGGTCGTCGAGCACGATCCGACGCTGGTCGGCGGCGCCGATCATGTGGTCGTGCTTGGTCCGGGCGGCGGCCGCGAGGGTGGCGAACTGGTTTACGCCGGCCGTCCGCAGGCGAGCGCGCTGCGCAACGTGCTGAGCGCGCCCGGGCGGGTGTTGCTGATGCGTGCGCTGGCGCGCGAGCGGCGCTTCGGACGGCGCGACCCGGCGGTGCGGATCGTGGGGGCGCGCGAACACAACCTGAAAGGCATCAACGTCGCCATCCCGCTCGGCCGCCTGGTATGTATCACCGGCGTCTCCGGTTCCGGCAAATCGACCTTGATCGAGGACGTGCTCTACAGCAACTGGCTGCGACACACGGGCGAGCCGGTCAGCGAGGTCGGGGCCTGCGATCGAATCGAGGGACTCGAAGCGATCGGCGACATGGTGCACATGGGCCAGGAGCTGCCGGCCCGTTCGATCCGATCGAACCTGGCGACCTATCTCAAGATCTACGACGACATCCGCAAACTGTTCGCGTCGACGCCCGAGGCGCGCCGGCACGGTATCACGGCGCGGCAGTTCTCTTTCAATGTGACGGGTGGACGATGCGAGCGATGCCGCGGGACCGGCACCGTCACGATCGAGATGCATTTCATGGCCGACCTCGAAGTGCGCTGCGACGACTGCGACGGCAAGCGCTTCCAGAGCCATATCCTCGCGATTCGACTGCAGAGCCGCAACATCAACCAGGTGCTCGATCTGACGGTCGATGAGGCACTCAAGTTTTTCGTTCGCCATGGCGCGATCGTCAAGCGCCTCGAAGCCCTGAGCTCGGTGGGGCTCGGCTATCTGCAACTCGGGCAGGCGACCCTGACCCTTTCCGGCGGCGAGTCGCAGCGCCTCAAGCTGGCGCGCTTTCTGCTCGCCGACCTCGAACCGACGCCCAAGGCGGCCGACGGCAGCGCCCGTCCCCGGATGTTTCTGCTCGACGAGCCGACCACCGGGCTCGGCTCGAGCGACGTGCGGCAGTTGCTGCGGGTGTTGTCGCGGCTGGTGCAGGAGGGCAACACGATGGTGGTGATCGAGCACAATCTCGAGTTCATCGCGCAGTCGGACTACGTGATCGACCTCGGTCCCGGCGGCGGTGACGAAGGCGGTCGCCTGGTCGCGAGCGGGACGCCGCTGGCAGTATCGAAATCGCAACGCTCCCATACCGGGCGCGAGTTGCGGCGGGTGCTGGGGCTGGGCGCCGCGGCGCCGCGCGTCGCACAACCCGAACTGCGGCGGGCGGCAAGGAGCTAGCGCGAGCCTCACCGGCGCGGCACAATCTGCACAGGGCTCCGCCAGAAAACGGAGCAGGGCGGTAACGCTATGCGGCTTCAACCGTCAGCGCTCAAACGTCTGCAAGGGTTCTTTCTGCGCTTGACGCGCCAGAGCTTCAGCCAGCTCGGCGTCGGTGACAACCGGATCGCCGAGTACGTCGCCGAAGTGCTCACCGAATTCGGCTTCTCGGATCGATGGTTGCGGATGCGGTCGGCCGACGGGCGCCGGATTACCAGCGTGGTCGAGATGATGGTCGCGCAGCTCGGGCCCGACTCCGAGCGTCGCATGCTGGACGAGCGCCAGTTCCGCAAGTACGTCGGCGATTACACGCTCTTCATGTCGGGCTTGTTCCGCGGCTTCGTCGAGCGCGGCGGCCATCTGCGCTACTATATCGACGAGGGGCGGCGCTCCTATGAAAAAGTATCGGCACTCGACGCGGCGCTTTATCGTCCCGACTTCCTGGTCTTCGAGGAGCTCAGCAAGGGCTTCGAATATTACTCCGGCGCGCTGGACTATATGCGCAAATGCTTCTTCGCGCCGGCGCCGCATGAGGATCCTTTCGCCGGATTCCTGCGCCAGATCGAGGGCTGGATACGGACCGGCCGGTCGGATAACTGACGTCCTTACCGCTCGCCTGGCAAGCCTCGCGCGGCTGGCCGCCGATGGCTGACGCGAGCGGCCGGGAGCGGCTCGATCAATACCTGGTACGGATGGGCTTCGCCGCTTCGCGGCGCGCCGCCCGCGAACTGGTCGACCAGCGCCGCGTCAGCGTCAATGGGCGGCGGCCGCACAAGGGCGACCTGGTGGGCGGCGACGATCGCGTCGAGGTCGAGGCCGACGCCCTGCCCCCTTTGCTGCTGCCCGATGCCGCCGTACCGATCGATTTAATTTACAGCGACGCGGCCGTGCTGGTCGTCAACAAGCCCGGCCTGATGCCGTGTCATCCGCTGCGGCGCGGCGAAACCGGCACGTTGATGAACGGCGTAGTCGCGCGCTTTCCCGAGGTCGCGGCGGCAGGTGAAACCGAGCGCGAAGGCGGCCTGGTCCATCGACTCGACAACGGCACCTCCGGAGCGATCTTGATCGCGCGCAGCCGCCAGGCGCAGGCGCAACTGCGAGGCGAGCTGCGCAGCGGGCAGGTCACGCGCCGCTATCGGGCGCTGGTGGCGGGAGGCATCGAAAATAATCTCGATATCGATGAACCGATTGGTCATCGCCGCGGCCGCTCGCGCCGGATGAGCGTCGCCTCGGCGCAAGGCGCACGCCTTCGCGGCCATCCGCGCCCGGCCTCGACGCAGGTCGAGCCGGTGCACGGGTTCGGCGCTTTCACGCTGGTCGTGGTTGTGCCGCGCACCGGCAGCCGCCATCAGATCCGGGTTCACCTCGCCAACGCCGGCTATCCCATCGTCGGCGATACCCAATACGGCGGCCCGCCGGCCAGCGAGCTGCCGCCCGGCCGCTTCTGGCTTCATCTGGAGCAGATCGAGTTCGAATCGCCAGCCGGCGGACGAGTGATCGTCAAGGCCCCGCTCCCGGCAGAGCTGCTCGCGGTGCTCGAGTCGGTAGATGGCGCGACGGTCTAGCGGGTCAGTTACAGGTGCATTGCGAGCACAAGCGGAACACCACCGCCCGCGACGAGCTGAGCAGTGCGAAGCCGGAGATACCCTGCGCCTGCAGGCTCGGCAGGCCGGGCTGGGTTTGTCCGGCGGTCGTGGGCGGCGCCGGGGTCGGGAAGAAATGAAACACCGACGGCGGCACGTAGGCTGAGCTCGGCCGGCGATTGAAGTTGTAAGCGAGACAACTGTTGACTGCGGTCTGACGCGCCGCGAAGTAGGTCGGCGCCTGCACCTTCCCCATCCATCGCGTCGGCGAAGCGGCTCCGAAGCAGCTGCAATAGAACTCTCGGGGCGTCGGAGCCGGGGTCGCTTCCAAGCCGGTCGAAGCTCCTGGAGCCGGCGCCAGACGGGCAGCCGCAGGCGCCGCGACCGCCCCCGCGGCCGGCACCGCGCCCGGCGGCTGCGGCGGCGCGGGCAGCGGCGCGGGTGGCGCTCCGAGCTGCGCCCAGACGTTGGCGCGGCGGGGCGCCGGGGCAAGCGTCAGGATGGCAACGGCGAGCACCACCATCAGCAGGGGGATGATTCTGAAGCTGCGCACCCGATCTTATCCTCTCGACACTCGCCGCGTTGTCACGAGATGGCTATAATCCGGAACCTATCGGCGTCTTGCAAGCGCCTTCGATTCGCACCAATCGTGGCTGTGACGCGCAATTCTTGAGCGCAGGCCGGCGGATGACCATCTGGCAGAAACCGGACTGCCGACTTGAGACCGGCAGTTAGCTGGCTGACGACGGGAGAGGTTCTATGACCCGCAGGAAACGTTCTCGATGCGCAGCGATGGTGGTGGCGTTGTCGGTGAACTGGTGCCTGGTAGCGATCGCCGCGGCGCCCGCGGTACCCGGGGTGACGGTTCCGGCGCCACCGTCCGCGCAGACGGCGGTGAACGCGACGGTGGGACCATCGGCCGCGGACCAGTTCGAGCACGGCACCTCGGTGATCTCATTGCCCGCTATCCTGGGCAACCAATGGTCACCCAAGGAGCGGGTTTCGCCCGAATCGATCATCGATGAGCGGTTCCTGCGGACCACCGACAACACCGCCCATCGGCTCACCCTCAAGCAGGTGATCTACATCGCGCTCAGCAACAATCCGAGCGTGGCCGCAATTCGGCTGGGGCCGCCGAGCTCGACCGAGGGCGTGCGCAGCGCCAACGGCACCTTCGACCCCGACCTGCAGGCGACCGCCGATCAGATCAAGACCGTAATCCCGGCCACCACCTCGCTCGAGAGCGGCGGCGACGCGCTGTCGACCAAGAATTACGACTGGAACTTCTCGCTCATCAAGATTCTCGCTTCCACCAACGGCACGCTGACCGCGACCTTCAACAACAGCCGCACCATCAGCAACAACAGCACCCAGACCATCAATCCTTTTTACAACAGCACGCTGGGAGTCTCGCTGTCGCAGCCGCTGCTGAGGAATTTCGGCTGGCGATTCGCGACCCTGACCGTGCGGCTGGCCGAATCCGCGCAGAAGCAGGCGCAGTGGCAGATGGCGCAGCAGCTCGAAGATTTCGTCTCGCGGGTGGGCTCCGATTACTGGGGCGTGGTGCAGGGCGAGGAGAACCTGCAAGTCGCGCAGGAGTCCCTCAAATTCAACCAGGACCTGGTGCGCCAGAACCATATCAGCGTGCGGGTCGGGACCATGGCGCCGCTCGATCTGCAGGAGGCGCAATCCGCCACGGCCACCGCCGCGGCCAACGTCTATACCGCCCAGGCGCAGCTGAAAACCGCGCGCGTCACGCTGCGCCAGGACGTGATGCTCAACCCCGAGCATACTTTCCTGCCCGCCGAAGTGGAGCCGGCCGACCAACCGGTGCTGCCGGCGAAGGTCGACCAGAATGAGGAGCAGGCGCTCGAGACCGCAGTGCTTTACCAGCCTTCGCTGGGCGGCATGCGCGAGGCGATCCGGACCGCGTTGATGCAGGTCAAGTTCCAGGAAAATCAGTTGCTGCCGCAGGTCAACCTGTCCGCCCAGATTGCCAACACCGGGATGGCCGGGGATGCGCAATGCGGCGCGGTCTTCGGCTCGACCAGCCCCAATTGCTTCAACCCCAGCCTCTCCGGCGCGCCGCCGCTCAACGGCGTCAAGCTGCCGTTCGAGGGCGACTACGGCACGGTGCTCAACAAGCTGTTCAACTTCGGTTTCTACAACTACGCGATCATCTTCAATTATGAACGGCCGCTCGACAACGCGCTGGCCCGCTCCGCGCTGGCCCAGACGCGGGTCGGTTTCGAGCAGATCCGGATGCAGTATCGCGCGGCGCTGTCGCAGACCGTGGTGGCAGTGGAGAGCGCGTTGGCCAACCTTCATGCCGACCTGAAGCGGGTCGACGCTACCACGCAGGCCACCTACTATGCGCGCCAGGCGCTGCATGACGAGCAGGTGCGCTTCCGGGTCGGGATGGCGACCACCCACGACCTGCTGCAATACGAAAATTCGCTGGTCACCGCCGAGGGTCAGGAGGTGCAGGCCAAGGTCGATCTGATGAACTCCTGGCTCGCGCTGGAGCATGCCAAGGGCACCCTGCTGCGGTCTTTCGATGTGCGCTTCCAGGTCGTCAATCCGCAAGAACACCCCTGGTACGCGACTTTCTGACGTCGTCATGCGGGGGCTCGATATCGTCGTTCATCTGACGCTGCGCCGGGCGGCCGCGCTGATCTGTCTGCTCGGCGTGAGCCTGCTCGCGGGGCGTGGTTATTGTCAGGGGCCGTCGGGCCCGACCCCGGGCGCATCGCCGTCGCCGGCCGCGATCCTCGCGGCGCGCCCTGCCCTGGCGCCGAGCGTGGGCGCGCAGTCGCCGCCCGATGTAAACGTCAAGCCGTCGGCCGCAAACAATTTCCATGTCGACGACTCGGTCTTCTCGGTGCCGAGCGTCCTGCTGCATCAATGGTCGGTGGCCGAACAGATAATACCGGAAGGGATTATCAGCGAACCGTTTCTGCATACCGTCGATCTCGAAACCAGTTCGTTGACGCTCAAGCAGGCGATTTACCTGGCGGTCGAGAACAACCCGACCGTCAAGGCCGAGCAACTGGACCCGGTGGCGGGGAGCGAGGGGGTCAGGATGGCGTACGGCGCCTTCGATCCGGACCTGCTGGCGACCCTCGATGTCACCAAATCCGTCACGCCCGCACAGAGCACTATCGTCGCCCGCGGCGGCCGGCTCTCGACCAAGAACTACGACTGGAACTTTACCCTCAACAAGCTGCTGACCACGACCAACGGCGTCCTGAGCCTGCGCTTCGACAACGATCGGCAGGTCACCAATAACTTTTTCGTCACGATTAATCCGGCCTACAGCAGCTCGCTGACGATGTCCCTGAACCAGCCGCTGCTGCGCAACTTCGGCATGAGCTTCGCCACCCTGAACGTCCGCATGGCGGAGTCGGGCCAAATCCAGTCGCAGTGGAATTATGCCCAGCAGCTCGAAAACTTCGTGCGCCAGGTTGCCAATGATTACTGGAACGTGGTGCTCAACGAAGAGAACCTGCGGGTCGATGCGGAGGCGCTGAAGTTCGACCAGGACCTGGTGCGCCAGAATTCGATCAGTCTCAAGGTCGGCACGCTGGCGCCGATCGACCTGCAGGAGGCGCAATCGGCCGCCGCCACCACGCAAGCCAACCTCTACTCCGCCCAGGCGGGTCTCAAGACGGCACGCGAGGTTCTGCGCCAGGACGTGATGCTGAATCCAACGCATACTTTTCTGCCGCGCCGCATCGAACCGGCCCAGGCGCCGAATCCCGACGAGCCGGTTACGGTCGAAGAGGAACGCTCGTTGGAGAAGGCGGTGGAATACCGGCCGGCGCTGGCCGCGATGCGCGAGGCGGTGCGCACGGCGGAGTACCAAATCAGGTTCCAGGCTAACCAGTTGCTGCCCCAATTCGACCTCAACGCGCAGTTCGGCCTGAGCTCGCTCGGCGGCGATGCGCTGTGCGGCTCGGCCATCGGACTGCCGCCCTCGGAGCTCAATTGCATCAGCCCGCAGGAGCCGACCGGCGGCTTCATGCTGCCGTTCAGCGGCGCCTACGCGGCCACGCTCAACCGCATGTTCGGCACGCGCTTCTACAACTACGGGGTCCAGTTCGTGTTTGAGTTGCCGCTGGACAATGCGCCGATCAGGGCGGCGCTGGCCCAGGCCCGCATCGGTTATGCGCAGGCTCGGATGCAGTATCGCGATGAGCTTTCGCGGGTCGTGGTCGAAGTCGAGAACTCGCTCGCCAACCTGACCGCGGCGATTCGCAGGGTCAAGGCGACGCATGCAGCGACCGAGTATGCCCGCCAGTCGCTACACGACGAGCAGGTGCGCTTCCGGGTCGGGATGGCAACCACGCACGACCTGCTGCAATACCAGAACGCGCTGGTCAGCGCCGAGGGCCAGGAGGTGGTGGCCGACGTCGACCTCGAAAACGCCAAGGTCGAGCTGCGCCATGCGGACGGCACCCTGCTGGAGCGCTACCAGATCAAATTCCAGGTACAGAATCCGAAAGAGGCGCGGCCCTGGTACGCGATGTTCTGACGCCCCTGCCTCAGCGAATCCCCGCCGCGGCGGGCAGCGCGTCGAGGAAGACCTCCCGGCGCTCGAATTTCCAGCTCTCGCCGTAGCGCCGCAGACGATCGCGATAATGGCCGAGCGCGGCTAGCGCCGCCCGGCCGTCCTTGCAATGGTAGTAGGTGAAGTAGCAGATGCCGGTGGCGTGGTCGCCTTCGACCTGGAAGCTCAGGTTGCTGTTGTTATGCAGCACCTTGGCCCCGCCCAGCGACTCCTTGTAGAGGTCGACGAAACGCCTGAGCGCGTCGTGCCCGACATAATTCCCGAAGCGGGGACTGTCGAACGCCGCGTCCTCGGCAAAGCACTCCAGCCAGCCGGCGAAATCCGCGTGATCCAGCGCGATCGAGTAGCGGGCATAGAGCTCGCGGATCTCCTCGCGGTCCTGCCAGCTACAGGCCATGCTTGCCATGATTTCCCCCAAGCCGCCGATTGCGGCGGTGCCCCCGACGTTGAACCTAGATCACACCCGACTCACGCAGCCGCGCGACCTCCGTCCAATCGTAGCCCAGCATCTCGACCAGGATCTGTTCGGTATGCTCCCCGAGCTCGGGCGCGACGCCGCGCGACTCGCCGGGCGTGGCGCTGAACCGTATCGGCATCCCGAGCACTTTCATCGGACCGCGCCGCGGATGCTCGTAATCCACCACGTAACGGTTGGCGATCACCTGCGGATCGCTGGGCAGTTCGGCGATGGTGTTGACGATGCTGTAGATGAAGTCGCCGCCGCGATCGAGGATCTCGGTCCATTCCTGGCGCGGCCTGGTGGCGAAGGTCCGATCGAGAATCGCGTTGACCTCGCGCGCATGCTTGCCGCGCGACAGCATGTCGGCGTAACGCGGATCCTCGGCCAGTTCATCGAGCCCGACCGTGTGGCAGAAATCCTTCCAGTAGCGATCGGGCTGCAGCATGCCCAGGCATAGCCAGCCGCCGTCGGCGCATCGGTAATGATTCCACAGCGGATTGTAGGCCTCTTCGCGCGCGCGCCGCGGCATCTCCTGGCCGCCGATCAGCACCGAGGAGACGTTCAGTCCCTGTAGCGCCATCATCGAACCCAGGTGCGACGCGTCGACCTCCTGGCCGATTCCATAGCGCTCGCGGGCCAGCAGCGCCGTGATGACGCCGTAGGCCACCATGATGCCGCCCATCTGATCGGCGATGCCGCCGTAGATGTAGGTCGGCGGCGAATCGGGAGCGCCCACCGCGTTCATCACCCCCGAACGCGCCTGACCGAGATAATCGAACGATGGCCGGTTGCTTTCCGGTCCTTCCGGCCCATACCCCGAGGCGCTCGCATAGACCAGCCGCGGATTGTGCGCCCGCAGGTCGTCGTAGGCGAGCCCCAGCCGGGCCGCGACCCCCTGGCGAAAATTCTGGATGAAGACGTCGCTCTTGGCGACCAGTCGATAGATGATCTCGCGGGCTTCGGGATGCTTGAGGTTGAGCGCGAGGCTTTGCTTGTGGCGATTGTTGGTCTCGAAGTAGAAGCCGCCGGGCGAGAGCGCCCCGCTGCCACCCGAAAGCAGTCCGCGGCCGGGGTCGCCGCGCTCGGGCTCTTCGAGCTTGATCACCTCGGCGCCCAGGTCGCCCAGCATCGCAGTCGATACCGGTCCCTGCTGCCAGATCGTCCAATCGATGACGCGGATGCCTTCTAACGGCGCTTTCACGCCCCCGAATATAACACCATCGGATGGCGGTCGTGCATCCCGCCACAGCCCGGTTTTTTCGCTCCGGATTCAATCGCCGCGTCAATCGGCTATCATTGAGATGGCGATGCTGAACGCGCTGCTTAACTTCGTCTATCCGCCGAATTGCCCGGCCTGCGGCATCCGCCTGCCGATCGAGACCGAGCGCTGCATCTGCGCGGCCTGTATCGCAAAGATCGAGCGCATCGTGGAGCCGTTCTGTTCGATCTGCGGCGAACCGCTGCGCCCGGCCTCCATGGACGAGTCCGGCCAATGTCTGCGCTGCCGCGCTTCGGCCCGGCGGTTTCGCAGCGCGCGTTCGGCGGCCCGCTACGATCCGAGTTCGGAGGTCGCGCCGGGGGCGCTCGGCGTGATCATTCGCCGTCACAAGTACGGCCTCGATCAGTCGTTGACCCGCGCCATGGCCGAATGTCTCGGCGCTACCCTGCCCTACGTGCGCGGCGAGCATGATCTCGTGGTGCCCGTTCCGCTCCATCGCGCGCGCTTGCGCTGGCGCGGGTTCAACCAGGCTGCCCTGCTCGGTATCGAGGTGGCGCGTCGGCTCGGCTGCGCTTTCGACGCCGGCTGCCTGGAACGGGTGCGGGCCACGCCGCCGCAGACCGCGCGCGACCATGGCGCTCGCCGGCGCAACGTCCGGCGCGCCTTTCGCGCCATCGATCGCGGCCGCCTGCGCGGCCACCGCGTGCTACTGGTCGACGATGTGATGACCACCGGCGCCACCGCTGACGAATGCGCCGAGGTGCTGCTCGCCGCGGGCGCGCGTACCGTCGACGTCTTTACCCTTGCGCGAGCGCTGTGAGCTTCGCCGAGCGCGCAGACCACGATCGCCGCTTCGCCGGACGCGCGCCCGGCGCGCCCGAACCATTTTTCGATGAGATGCTGCCGTTGCTTGCGCGCGGGCTGGCCCTCGACGTCGCGGCCGGAACCGGACGCCACAGCCTTGCGCTGGCGCGCGCCGGCATGAAGGTGGTCGCGATCGATCATTCAGCGACGGCGCTCGAAACCCTGGCGCGGACCGCGCGCGCCGCGCGCCTGGCAATATGGCCGATCGTCGCAGAGCTTGAGAACTTCCCGATCGGTGCGGAACAATACGATCTGGTGGTGAATATTAACTTCCTGGACCGGACGCTGATGCCGGCTCTCAAGCGTGCGCTGAGGCCCGGCGGTCACATGCTTTTCGACACCTTCCTCGTCGATCAGGCCGCGCTCGGCCATCCGCGCAACCCCGACTACCTGCTCGGCCATTACGAGTTGCGCGATCTGCTCGACGGCTTAACGCTGCTGCGCTACCGCGAGGGACTGACGGTCTATGCCGACGGCGCCCAGGCCTGGCGCGCCGCAGCGTTGGCGCGCAGGGGCTGACGGGATGGCGAAGCGTCTCGATTACAAAGCCGCCGGCGTCGATATCGATCTGAAGGAGCGGCTGATTCCGCTGTTTCGACGGATCGCGCGCTCGACCACGCGCCCCGAGGTGCTCGACGGCATCGGCGGTTTCGGCGCGCTGATCAAGCTCGCGCGTTTCACTTCGGTCCGCTCGCCCGTGCTGGTGGCCGGCACCGACGGCGTCGGCACCAAGCTCAAGATCGCGTTCGCCACCGGCCGGCACGACACGGTCGGGATCGACTGCGTCGCGATGTGCGTCAACGACATCATTTGCCACGCCGCCCGGCCGCTGTTTTTTCTCGATTACATCGGCGCCGGCAGCCTCGACGCGCGGGTCGCCCGCGACCTGGTGAGCGGCATCGCGCACGGCTGCCGCCAGGCCGGGATGAGCCTCGTCGGCGGCGAGACCGCGCAGATGCCCGGTATCTATCGGCGCGGCGAATACGACCTGGTGGGGTTTGCGGTCGGGCTCGCCGAGCGGGCGCGTATCCCGTCACCGCGCGCGGTGCGGGCCGGCGATCTGCTGGTCGGACTCGCTTCGAGCGGGTTGCATTCCAACGGCTTCTCACTGGCGCGCAAGGTGCTGCTCGAACGCTCACGGCTGCGGCTCGACGCCCATATCGACGAGCTCGGCTGCACGCTCGGCGAGGAGCTGCTGCGGCCGACGCGAATCTATGCGACGGTGGTCGCGGCGCTGTTCCGCCGCTTCCATCTCAAAGGTCTCGCCAACATCACCGGCGGTGGCATAATCGAGAATCTGCCGCGCGCGCTGCCGGCCGGCCTGCGTGCTATTGTCCATCGCGGAAGCTGGCCGGTGCCGCCGATCTTCAGCATCATCGAGCAGCGCGGCCGTATCGAGCGCATCGAAATGGATCGCACCTTCAACAACGGCCTGGGGATGATCGCGATCGTGCCGCCGGGCGAGGCCCAGGCGATGCTGCGCTATCTGCGCACCCGGCGCCAGCCCGCGTCGATCGTGGGCGAGATCGCGCGCGGCCGGCGCGGCGTGCGGCTGGTCTGAGCGACGAGGTCTGGCGGACGCCATCATGACTGAACGCGAACCGGTCGGGCTGGGCGTGTTGATCTCCGGGCGGGGCAGCAATCTCCAGTCGATCATGAACGCGGTCGCACGCGGTGAGTTGCGCGCGGCGATCAGGCTGGTGATCTCCAATCGCGCCGACGCGGCGGGACTGACGCACGCTCAAGCGATGGGGATTCCGACTCGGGTCATCGATCATCGCCGCTTCGGCTCGCGCGAAGAGTTCGACCACGCGCTGGTGGAGACGTTGCGCGCCGCCGAGGTCGAGCTGGTCGCGTGCGCCGGCTTCATGCGGCTGCTGTCGCCGGCGATGGTCAACGCCTTTCCGAACCGCATCATGAACATCCACCCCTCCCTGCTGCCCGCCTTCCCGGGTCTGCACGCGCAGAAGGCTGCGCTGGAGTCCGGCGCCCGTTTTGCCGGATGCACCGTGTTCTTCGTCAGCGCCGGCACCGACGATGGTCCGATTATCGTGCAGGCGGCGGTGCCGGTGATGCCTGACGACGACGAACAGACCCTCAGCGAGCGTATCCTGGCGCAGGAACATCTCATCTACCCGCTCGCCATCAAGCTCTTTCAGGAGGGCCGGCTGCGAGTCTCAGGCCGCCGGGTCGTGGTCCTCGATACGCCGCAACCGGATGAGAAGGCGGCGCTGGTGAACCCGCCGCCGCGCCCGGCGGGCTAAATTTCCACATCAGCGCAAGGGCCCGAAAGATTGGCCCGAAAAGATTCAAATGCGACTCACCGTCATCGTGCCGATGCTCAATGAGGAGCGCACGATCGCCGCGGCGTTGCGGGCCATCCGCGCCGGCGCGCCGGATGCGGAGCTGATCGTCGTCGATGGCGGCAGCGTCGATCTGAGCCGCGGCCTCGCCAAACCGTTGTGCGACCTGCTGATCGAGGCGCCGCGCGGACGCGCCCGGCAATTGAACGCCGGCGCCGCGCAGGCCGGCGGCGAGGTGCTCGGCTTCGTCCATGCCGACACGATCGTGCCGTCGAGCTATGCGCACGAGATCGAGACCGCACTGGCCGATCCCGAAATCGTGGGCGGCTGGTTCGATCTCGAACTCGACGACCCCGGGCCGCTGCCGCGATCGATCGCATTTCTAATCAACCTGCGCTCGCATCTGAGCCGGCTCGCGGTCGGCGACCAGGCGATTTTCGCGCGCCGCTCGATCTTCGAAGGGCTCGGCGGCTTCCCCGCTCTCGAGCTCTGGGAGGAGCTCGAGTTTGCCCGCCGGCTCAAGCACGCCGGCCCCACGGTGTGCCTCAAGTCGCGGGTGTTGGCCTCGGCGCGGCGCTGGAAACGCGACGGCATCGGTCAGACCCTCGCGCGTATCTGGATCCTCCGGCTGCTCTACCATCTCGGCGCGCGGCCCGCGCTGCTCAAGCGCTTCTACAGCGAGCGCCGATGAGGAAGCCGCCGCGCGGCGCTTGGCTGGACATACCCGTCGACGGGGATAAGAATTGATTCCGGGAGTGCGAGCGTAACTTTGGCGAAAGTCACGATCTATATCACCGAGTACTGTCCCTTCTGCACGATGGCCAGGACGCTGTTACGCCACAAGGGCGTCGAGTTCGAGGAAATCGATGTGGGCGGCGATCCGGCGCTGCGGGCGAAGATGGTCGAGCTCGCGGGCGGCCGGCGCACGGTACCGGAAATTTTCGTTAACGGGCGGATTATCGGCGGCTACGACGAGTTGCGGGCGCTCGACCTGCAGGGGCGGCTCGATGCGCTGCTGGCCGAGCCCGGGTGATCTGATTTGAGCGACGAGTACGATCCCGAACAATTCCCCGGTAACTTCTACCAGGGCATGATCATTTTCATCGATCACGCGCGCGGCTACGGCCGGGTCCGCTCCAATCGCGGCCGCGAGATTCGCTTCGAGTTCCCCTTCGTGGCGGTGGTCGGCGCACCGATCGGCGGCCGCATGCCAGGCATCGACCTGCTGCACGAAGGCGATGCGGTCGGATTCGACGTCGGATGGACCTCCAAGGGACTGCGCGTCACCATCATCAAACCCGCCGATTCCGCAACCGGGAGCGCCGCTTCCTGACCAATGCACGCGGTCCGCGTTCGCCGGTGAGCACGCGCGCCACCGCGCGATGCCATCCGTCGAGTAGCGCCGCCCGCGTGCCGGGATTCATCGAAGGTGTAAAGACCCGCTCGGTCCGGCGCAGCGCTTCCAGCGCAGCCGGCGATTTCCAGGTCCCGACCGCCAGCCCCGCCAGCATCGCCGCGCCCAGCGCGGTCGCCTCGGTAAGCACCGGTCGCCTGATCCTGCGGCCGAGCAGATCGGCCTGGAATTGCATCAGGTAGTCATTGGCCGACGCGCCGCCGTCGACCCGCAGCTCCCGGACCGGAACGCCAACATCGCGCTCCATCGCGCTCGCCACGTCGGCGACCTGGTAGGCGATACTGTCGAGCGCCGCGCGCACGATATCCGCGCGCGTAGTGCCGCGCGTAATTCCGACGATCGCGCCGCGCGCCTCGCTGTCCCAGTACGGCGCACCGAGACCGACGAAGGCCGGCACCAGGTAGGGATGACTCTGCGAGGGGCTTTGATGCGCGAAGCTCAGGCTGTCGGAGGCCTTCCTTATCAGCCCGAGCTTGTCGCGCAGCCATTGAATCGCGGCGCCGGCGATGAAGACCGATCCCTCCAGCGCGAAGGCCGGCCGCCCGTCGGCGGTCAGCGCGGTGGTGGAAATCAACCGCTCATGCGACCGCACCCGGCGATGGCCGGTATGGATCAGCAGAAAGGCGCCGGTACCGTAGGTGGCCTTGGCCTGGCCGGCGCGCACCGCGCCCTGCCCGTACATGGCGGCCTGTTGATCGCCGATCAGCGCGGCGATCGGAATCGGGTGGGCGGCGAGCGTTCCGGCCGCCGCCTCCGCCAGCGGCCCGCGCGACGCGATTACTCGCGGCAGCAGCTCTTCCGGCACGCGCATCAAACGCAGCATCGCGGGGTCCCAGTCCATCCGCTCGAGGTTGAACAGCATCGTCCGCGAGGCGTTGGTGAAGTCGGTCACGAACACGGCGCCGCGCGTAAGCCGGAACACCAGCCAGCTATCGATGGTGCCGAAACAAAGCTCGCCGCGGCGCGCGCGACGGCGCAAATCGGGATGGTTGTCGAGCAGCCACTTGAGCTTGGTGGCCGAGAAATAGGGATCGACCAGCAGGCCGGTGCGCGCGATGATTTCGGCTTCCCGGCTCGCCAGCCGCCGGCAGATGTCGGCGCTGCGGCGGCACTGCCATACGATCGCCGGATGGACGGGGCGGCCGCTGGTGCGCTCCCACAGCACGAAGGTTTCGCGCTGATTGGCGATTCCAATCGCCGTCACCGCGCGCGATCCGATTCGCGCCCGGCGAATAGCCGCCCGGCCGGCCTCGATCACCGACTGGTAGATCTCCTCGGGATTCTGCTCGACCCATCCGGGTTGCGGATAACGCTGGCCGATCTCGCGATAGGCGCGGCCCAGGACCCGGCCGCCCGCTCCGATCACCATGGTGGTGGTACCGGTAGTACCCTGGTCGATTGCAAGGATGTTCTGCGCCATGATGATGGGGTGAGGTCACTCATCGGGAACCGCTTTTTCCGCGCTCCGCGGACCTCAAAACCCTCGCCCAACTTAGGCAAGCGACGGCCACCCGGCAACCGAAACTCACGGCTGTTTCGAGCTTGCCTAAGCCAATCGCCGGGGCCATTATAGGCACCGTTGCCAGACACGCTTGTGCAGTATCGGCGCCGATGAACGATCTAGTCGAAACCAGGGAGCATCTGCTCCGCTACTTCGAGACCGGAGCGAAGCCGCGCGCCAAGTGGCGGGTCGGCAGCGAATACGAGAAGATCGCCGTCTCGGCTCAGGATGGCCGCGCGCTGCCCTTTTCCGGTCCTAACGGGGTCGAGGAAATCCTGCGCCGGCTGGTCGACCGTTACGGCTACGAACCCGAGGAGGAACACGGGCGGATTCTGGCGCTGCGCGGCGAGCGGGCCGCGATTACCGTCGAGCCCGGCGGCCAGATCGAGCTGTCCGGCGAGCAGTGCGAGACGATTCACTGCGCCCATCGCGAGTTCAGCCGCCATATCGAAGAATTGCTCGACGTCGCCGACGAGCTTGGCGTCGCGCTGTTGGGTCTCGGCATGCAGCCGGTCAGCCGCATCGACGAGATCGAACTGCTGCCCAAGACGCGCTACCACATCATGTATCCCTACATGGCGCGCAAGGGCCGGCTCGGCCAGCGCATGATGAAGCAGACCGCCGGCGTGCAATCGAACCTCGACTACGGCGACCAGGCCGACGCGATGCGCAAGTTGCGCGTCAGCATGGGGATCGTCCCGCTGCTATACGCGATGTTTGCGAATTCGCCGTTGAGCGACGGCGGCCTCAACGGCTACCAAAGCTTCCGCGGCCACATCTGGACCGACACCGACCCCGACCGCTGCGGCATCCCCGAGTTCATCCTGCGCGACGATTCGAGCTTCGAGGATTACATCGAGTATGCGCTCGATGTGCCGATGTACTTTCTGATTCGCGGCCATGACTATATCGATTTGACGCAGCCGCCCGGCCTCACCTTCCGCCAGTACATGGAGCGCGGATGGGGTCGCGAACGCGCCACCGAGGACGACTGGACCAACCATCTGACGACCATCTTCATCGAGGTGCGGCTCAAGAAGTATATCGAGATCCGCACCGCCGACAGTCAGCCGCCCGCCCTGATGCTGTCGCTGCCGGCGTTGCTCAAAGGCGTGCTCTACGAGAACGATTGTCTGGATGCGACCTGGGATATCGTCAAGCGCTGGAGCTATTCGGAGCGTATCGGGCTGACCGACGCGGCCTGCAAATTCGGGCTCGACGCACGCGCCGGGCGAGTGAGCTTCCGCGATCTGGCGTTGGAATTGCTGCTGATCGCCAACGCCGGGCTGGCTCGCCAGCATGCGCTCAACGAGCGTGGCGAAGATGAGAGTATCTACCTGCTGCGCCTGCTCGATCAGGTCCGCGGCGGCCATAGCCAGGCGAGCCTGACCATCGATCGATGGAAGGGCCGCTGGAACTATGACGTCAACCGTCTGGTCGAAGGCTGCTCCTACCAGGCCGAGGCGTATCCGTAGCCGATGGAGCTGGGTTATTCCGAACGCTATCTGGTGGTGCTGAATGCCGTACTGGTCGCGGCGATGGCTTACTTCGCCGCCCTGTGCGTCAACGATATCATCAGCCGCCGCCTGCATCCGGTGGTCTCGCCAGCGTCCACGGCTGCGGTCGCGGCCCCGCTGTCGGCCAGCCATGCGCGCAGCTACTACGATCAGATCGCCCGCCGCGACATCTTCAACCTGGAGCCTGTGCACACTCGCACGCTCGCACCGCCGCCAGTGGCCCGCGAACTCCATGTCAAGCTGCTCGGCACCTCTCAGATAACCATCGGTCAACCGTTTGCGATCGTCGAAGATACACGCACCGGCCGCCAGCTCCTGTACCGCGTCGGCGACAAGATTCCCGATACCGGTCGCCTGGTGGAGGTGCGGCGCACCAGCGTGATCATCGACGAAGGCGCCGGCAAGCTCGCCACGATCCGTATGGAATCGACCAATCTGGGCCCCGCCGCGCCGGGCGCGAAGCCGATGCGCAGGCGGAAACTTCGCCCTCGCGGCGGCGTCGGTGTGCGGCGCTACGGCAACAATCGCTACATGCTGAAGCGCGAGGTGGTGAACAAGAACCTCGCGAACATGGCGCAGCTTTTTACCCAGATCCGCGCGGTGCCGAACATGGTGGGCGGACATGCCGACGGCTACGTACTCTCGGACATTCAACCCGGTTCGATTTTCCAGCAAATTGGCCTGCACGACGGCGACATCCTGATGAACATCAATGGACAAGATGTGCGCGACCCGGCCCAGGCCATGCAGATGTTTGCCACGCTGCGCAACGCCCCGTCGCTCACCCTGCAAGTGCAGCGCGAAGGGGCGCCGGTCCAGATGCATTACACGATTCAATGATCGCACGGCCGTAGTTCCTCCCGCGCGGCGGGACGCAGGGGCGGTGACGAGGATGGGTGGGAGGATGCGCAAATGAAATCATCGCGGCGACTCCGTCGAGCGCTGGCGACCGCAACCGGGCTGGCGATCGCGATGCTGGCGATGGCCGTCGCCGCTTCTGCGGCCTTCGCCGCCCATCGCGTGCGCCATCACGCCTCAGCGGCCACGCCGGCTGACTCCGCCGGCCTCAACGCGCCATACGCGGCCGCCTGCCTGCTCGAGCCGACCACCGGCACCGTGATCGTCGATCAGCAGATGCATCGGCCGTGGCCGCTCGCCTCGGTCACCAAGATGATGCTGATGCTGATCGTCGCCGAGAAGCTGCATGACGGCAGCCTCAAGCTGAGCGACCAGATCACGACTTCCGCCAAGGCCGCGAAGATGGGCGGATCGCAGGTCTATCTCAAGGAGGGCGAGACCTTTTCGCTCGACGACATGATGAAGGCGATCGTGGTCCATTCCGCCAACGACGCCTCGGTGGCGGTCGCCGAGTACATCGCCGGCTCGACCGAGGCCTTCGTGGTGATGATGAACCAGCAAGCGCGGCGGCTTAAGCTCAACGATACGCACTACTATTCGGTCGATGGCTTGCCGCCCGGGCCGGGCCAGAGCGCCGACGTCGCGAGCGCCTACGACTGCGCGAGGCTGGCGAGCGAACTGGTGAAGTATCCGGACGTGCTGCGCTGGTCGGCAATCGATGCCGCGCCGTTTCGCAACGGCACTTTCCAATTGCGCAACACCAACCATCTGGTGCGCACTTTCAACGGCTGCGACGGGCTCAAAACCGGCTTCTACTACAAGGCCGGCTTCAACGTGGTCGCCACCGCGCATCGCGGCGGCTTGCGCCTGATCGCAGTGGTGCTCGGCTCGCCGCGCAAGAATGAAAATTTCAAACAGGCCGCGGTGCTGCTGTCCGAAGGCTTCGCCCAATACGAGATGTACCAGGTGGCGCGCAAGGGCCAGCCGATGAACGGATCGATCGCGGTGCGCCGCGCCAGCGTCAGCACGATCAAACCGCTATGGGGCGGGAACGTCGCCGTGTTTCTAAAGCGCGGCGACCAGAAAAATCGCGTCAAAATCGTCTACCAACTGCCGGCCTCGGTCGACGCGCCGCTCGCCGCCGGCCAGCAGATCGGCGTCGCGCGCGTGATGCTCGACGGGCGCGAGGTCGCGTCATCCGCGCTGGTGGCGCCGGGCGCCGTGCCCGCCAACGGCTCGCTGTTCCATCGCCTGCTCGGCGACCTGTAGCTGACTTGATGGGCACGGCGGCCGCAGCGCTTTCCATCAGTCGCTGAGCGGCAAGCCGGTGCTCGGCACGCTGTTCGACGAAGTGATCGATCCGCTCCGCAAGGGGGCGACCATGAAGCCGCTGATGGTGATGAACGGTTCGCCGGACGGAATCTTCGCCAGCCATCGCCGCAACCTCGATGGCTACAGCTCGGCGGCGCGCCAGAAGGTGTACTCGATTCGCGAGGAACTCGAGCGCTGAGATTCGGTCAGCCGCCCAGCCACGGGCACATCAGCATCGCTCCGCCCCGCCACAGCAGCCGCAGCATCGCCGGCGACCAGCGCCCGGGAATGCCGAGACTTTCCGCGAGCGCACTGATTTCCCACGGCACCTCGGCCGGCATCAGCACCAGCTTCATCCCGAACAACATCGGCGCCGGCGGCATCGCGACCAGTACGTGACTTTCATCCGCGGCGATGCCGGCCCTGGTCCGCGCGATTTCGACCGCCCGCGCCAGGCCGCCCAGTTCGTCAACCAGGCCGCGCTCGCGCGCCGCCCGACCGCTCCAGATGCGCCCGCGCGCCAGTTCTTCGGCCTGCTCGGGTTTGATCCCGCGGCCCTCGGCCACCTTGGCGGTGAAATTTCCGTACAACTCCCCGACCAGCGCGTTGAGTTGCCCGAGCTCAGCCGCCGACATCGCGCGGGTCGGCGACAACGCGTCGCTCACCTCGCGGGTCTTGGCAAAATCGACGTTGATACCCAGCGTGCTCATCAGCTTGCCGACATTGAACTTGGTGTAGACCACGCCGATCGAACCGGTGACCGTCCCCGGCTCGGCGACGATCGCGTCGGCGCCCATGGCGACGTAGTAACCGCCCGAGCCCGCCACGTCGCCCATCGAAACCACCACCGGCTTGCCACGTTCGCGGGCCTGCTTCACCGCGCGCCAGATCAGGTCCGAGCCGACCGCGGAACCGCCGGGCGAATTGACCCGGAAGACAATCGCGCGAATCGTCGGATCGATCGAAGCGTCGCGAATTGCCGCGGCAGTCGCCTCGCCGCTCATGAAATCGCCGCTCGGCGGCGGTTCGCCCACTACGACCGGGCCGAGCCCGTGAATCAGCGCAATCCGATGCGCCTGACGGGAGCGAAGTTTGAACGCGGCATGGCGCAGATAGCGGACCAAGCCGACCATCGCCTTGTCGCCGCGCTCGGGTTCGAGCTCGGCGCGCACGTCCTCGCCGTAACCGGCGCTATCGGCGAGCCCCGCCTCGCAGGCCGCGCGTGCGCTCAGGAAGCCCGCGCCAACCAGCTCGCGCGCGCGATCGGGAGCCAGTCCGCGGTCCGCCGCGATAGTCTCGACCAGTATCGCCTCCCAGTCGCCGACGATCGCTTCGAGACTTTCGCGCAGCGGCGGCGACATCGTCTCGCGGCTGAACATCTCGGCGGCGCCCTTGTATTCCTTCCATTGCAGCGTCTGCGCCTCGATCTGCGCCTTGTCGAGTGCCAGCTTGAGAAACAGGTTGCCGGCCGCGACGCCGAGCAGCATCAACGCAGTATCGGGATTGACGACGATTTTCGAGGCGCCCGCGGCGACCAGGTACTCGCGCACGCTGGCCTGATCGCCCGCCATCACCGCCACCACCCGCTTGCCGGCGCGCTTCACCGCCGCCAGCAGATCGTGCAGCTCCTGGGCGGTAGCGAGTCCGATATTAAGCGCGCCCAGCTCGACGATTACGGCGCGCAGGCCCGGATCGCGGGCGGCCGCTTCCAGGGCCGTGCGAACGTCATCGAGGGTCGGGAACGAGCGGCCGCGCAGTTGATCGATAAGCGAGCGCGGAGCGTACTCGCGCAGCGACCCCTCGAGATGGATCGTCAGCGTCGCATCGCGCGGCATCCGGGCCGGTCTCACGACCAGGCCTAAGTACGCGGCGACGATCGCGACCGCGATCAGCAGCAGAGCAACGCCCGAGCGCGGCGCATCGAGGTGAATCGCGAGCAGGCCGAGCGCGGCCAGCACCGCCGCGATTATCGCGACCCGCGCCGAAGGGCCCGGAATCAGTTTCTTCAATGTTTCAAGCTTCATCATGGCTCGCCATCAGTTTATTATATCGGAACGGCGGGCACACAGTTTCACGATGCGCAGATCGATCCTCATCCTGGCCCTGCTCGCGATGGTCGCGGGCATCTACGCCTGTGCGTCGAAGAAAAATCCGCCGCCGAGCATTGCCGCCAATCAACCTCCCAAGCCTCCGCCGCCGCTGCCCAACGTGCATACCGCGACGCTCAAGGTCGCGACCGGCGCCAAGATCGTCGCGCGCACCGTGCTGCCCGAAGGTTTCGCGCCGATTTCGGCGTTCGCGCCGATCTGGCTCCAGAACGGCAGCCAGATTGCCCTGGTCGGCACCAAGAGCGATCGCACCTTCGTGGTCGTGTTCGATAGCGCCACGCTCAAGAATCCGCGCATCGTCGCGACCGATTTCGGTCCGGCCACGCCGGGCGGCTCGATCGTCGACGTCGCTGCCAGCCCCGACGGCTTGACGCTGGCGATCGCGGTCGCCGCGCCGGTCGACAATCAGCTCGACCTGGTATTGCACGACGCGATCGCGCCCGGCGAAGGCAGCCGGATCGCGTCATTTCCGGGGCAGTTCGACGCGGTGAGTATCAGCTGGCTCGACTCGCACACCGTCGCGGTCGCCTTGCGCGCCAGGGCGATGCCCGCGGCCCAGGCTGGCACGCTGCCCGCCGGGGCGCCGGCCGAGAAGCCGGCCCCGGAGCGCGGCGGCGGTCTTTTCATCGTCGATACGACCGGACTGGGCGCGGTCAAACAGTTGCCGATCAAGTGCCCGCTGTCCCATCTGACCTGGAGTCCCAACAGCCGTTTCGCGATCAGCAACGGCGATCCGCAAACGCCGCCGGTCCTGATCGATCGGAGCAAAAACTTCTGCGCCGTGTTGCACAGCAAGGAGCCGATCAGGGTGCTCGGATGGTCGCCGGGAAGCGATTCGTTCCTCTACGCGACCCCGGTCGCGCGCACCATCGGCACTTTCCGCTATGAGCTCGCGACCGGAACCAGCGCGCTGATCGCCGTTGCCTCCTCGGCCGCAGCCTTTACCAGCACCGGCGAGGCCCTGGCGCTCGGCAATCAGGACCTGAGCTGGCAGCGCGTGGCCAAGGCGCCGGAGGCGCCGGTGTTGTCGGAACTGGCGACCTTCCGGCCGCAGCTCGCCGAGGTTCGTATCGTGCCGCTCGGCATCCGCACGATTCCGGCCTTGCTGGCGGAAAGCCAGCTGGTCTACACGACGGTCACCGATTCGGCGGCGATCGATATCCTGGCGCCCGGCCGGCCCGCACCGCTGCGCGAGCTAATCGCCTACCTGCTGCCGCCGCGAACGGCATTCCTGCTTGCCAGCGGCCCGGCGCGTGGCAACGTGCTGATGAGCTGGTCGCCCGACGGCAAGGAGGTCGCGGTGCTCGACGGCGACGCCAAGACCGCCGTGCTGACGATTTTCTCGCCGGCCGCCGAGCTGCTGTCGCCGCCGCCGCCACCCGAAGCCGCGCAGCCGCCCGGCACGCCGGCCGCTCGCAAGCGTCCGCCGCGGCCGGCGCCGACTCACGACACGCCCTGAGTTTTTCGTTTTTCGTCTGCTACGTCCGGTTGATTTATCAACCCCGAACGGTGCGAGCGGCGATCGATCAGCGACCCGGATTACGCCGGCTCCAGTAGTTGTACGCGATACGGAAGGCGTGTGCGGCGCGCTCGAAACTGTCGAACACCACCAGGCCGCGCTGGCGGGCGAGAGTTTTGGCGCGCGCCACGATGGTCTCGATATGCGCGGGATGCAGAATCACGGCGAAGGGGCGCCGCGAGCGGCGATTGAAATCGGCGAGCTTGTCGAGCAGGCCGACCAGGTCCTGCTCGCGCGAGGCCCACGCCATGCCGCGCAAGCCGGTGGCGATCTCCAGCACCACCGCGTCGATCAGCGGGTCGCGCTCGAGGATATCGAGGATCCGATCGAGATAGTCGCCGGAGAGGCCCGTGCCGATCGTGCCGCCGGCGTCGAGCGGGTTGCGATAGCTGCCGCCGATGATGTTGAAAAATGTTTGCAGCTCGTCATAGGAGGCGGGCGACAGGACGGGAATCTCGAGGCCGGCGCCGGCGAAGGTGTCGGTGATCACCACCGATTGACCGCCGGTCATCGCCACCAGCCCCATTCTGCGCCCCACCACCGGCCGCCCGCGCGCCAGCAACTCGACCGCGTCCAGCAGCTCGTCCATGCTCGCAGCGCTGACCGCGCCGCTCTGCGCGATCACCGCGTCCCACACGGCAGCCGCGGTCTGGAGCGATCCGGTATGCGAGCGCGTGGCGAGCGCCCCCGGATCGGTCACCCCGCCCTTCCATAGCACCACCGGATGGCGGGCGGCGGCGTGGCTGAGGCTCGCGAAGAAGCGCCGCCCGTCGCGCATCCCTTCGATATACATCCCGATCACGCGCGTGGCCGGGTCGGCGCTCATCAGGTCGAGATAGTCGGCCGCTTCGAGCACCGTAACGTTGCCGATCGAGGCGGCCTTGTTGACCCGTATCGCGCGGGCCGCGGCCTGCAGGCAGAAGTTGATGGTATGGGTGCCGCTTTGCGAGATGAAGCAGACCTCGCCGCCGTCGTTGGGGCTGAGGCCCGGAAAATTCAGCAGGCCGGCGCCGGGATTACATAGTCCCATGCAATTGGGGCCGACCACGGCGATGTCGGAATCGAGCGCCAGCGTGCGAATCTCCGCTTCGAGGCGCACGCCCAGCTCCTCGCCGGTCTCGGAGAAGCCGGCGGTGAAGAAGCTGATCGCGCCGACCCCGGCCGCGATACAATCGCGCAGGATTCGCGGTGCGATCTGCCGCGGCACGGCGCTGATAGCCAGATCGATCGGTCCCGGAATCTCGCTCAGGCTGGCGCGATTGTCGACCCCGAGCCGCTCGATTTCGGCCACTTCGGCGGGATCGATCTGCACCGAGTAGAGCCGGCCGCGAAGCTCCTGGAGCGAGCGCAGCCACATGAACGAATTGGCCCGCTTGTCGCCGATTACGACTACCGTGCGCGGGCTGAAGGCGCGCCGGAGATTCTCGATTCGCCGCGCGCGCCGCGGGTCGATCGTAATCGCCGGCTGTTGGCCGAAAGTGGGATCGAGAATCACCCGCGCGTCGACCGCGACCAGGCCGCGCTCGTAAACCGTCACCGGATTCAGATCGAGCTCGCGAATCGCCGGATGTTCCGCCGCGAGCCGCGAGAGCGCCGCGACCAGCGCCGCCAGCGCCCCGAGGTCGCAGGCCGGGCGCCCGCGCGCGCCATCCAGAATCGCCGCACCGGCGAGCGCCGCGACCATCGCACGCGCCTCGTCCTCACCGACCGGCGCCAGCCGCGTTACCGAGTCATCCAGGATTTCGACGAAGATGCCGCCCAGGGCCACCGTCACCAGCGCTCCGAAGCGCGGGTCGCGCGCGCATCCGATCAGCACTTCGACCCCGGCCCGCGCCATCGGCTGGACGGTGACCCCTTCGAATCGCGCCGCGGGCATCCGCGCCGCAAGGTTGGCCCGAATCCGCTCGAAGGCCTCACCGACCTGCTCCGGCGAGCGTAAATCGAGCGCCACGCCGCCGACCTCGCTCTTGTGGATGACTTCGGGCGAGAGAATCTTGAGGACGGTCGGAAAACCCTGGCGCGCCGCGATGCGCGCAGCTTCGTCGGCATCGTGCGCCGCTTCGGCGAGCGTCACGGTCACGCCGGCCGCCGCCATCAGATGCTTGGACTCGAGTTCGGAGAGCGCCGTGCGCCCGCTGGCGAGCGCCTCGGCGATGATCTTCTGAACGCCGCTGTCATCCACCGAACAGGCCTATATCAAAGGCCTCGGAAGAATTGAACTGGGCCGGGCGAGATACTCCAACGCGGGACGATCGTGGAGGACAAAAACACGGCGGCCGCTATCGCCCGCGACCGTCGAATCTTCCATCCGGATGTTCTGCGAATCACTCGCTATTCTTACTTGACCAGCACTACCTCGCATCTGGTGTCGGGATGCGTGAGGTCGGACCGGCTGGTCGAGGCGGCCTCGCTAACCGGGCGGCGCGGCAAGCGGCACAGGGCACCGTCAGATACGGCGCCGATCTCGGTATCCGCCGGCATCCTGGCATACGCAACCGAGGTCGCGCTCAGGGTGGCATGCTTGAGGCCGATCGCCTGCCCGAACGCATACTGCACCTGCCGCGTCACGGTGACCTGGACCGCAGGGTTGCCCAGGTAGGTGAAGGGATAATTCACGTCGAGAACATCGTGCCCGGGCGTCGGTGCCTTGGCGTCGTGGATGCCGTGCTGCTCGGCATAATGGAGCGCATTGATCTGTGGGTTACGGGCAACCGTCTGCGGCGCATAGATCAGAGCCGCCCCTGCCCTCGCGCTGGCATCGGCCGCCGCCTGTAACTCCGTCCAGTTGGAGTACATGACCGCAAAATCGACCCCCAGCGCAATCGCTGTCACGACCATCGGCAACACCAGCGCCAGGATGATCGCGATATGCCCCGGTGCGGACGACTGTCGATAGTTACGTCGCATATGTTTCGTCCTTTGCTGACGCTTGCAGCCCCCAGGCTCTGTTTTACCCATATTAGCTTTAGGCACTCTTAATTCTTAATATTTGGCTTACTAAAGGAAACCAAGTAACCAAGCTAGCTCTGATGTCCGTTGTTCGGCAATCTGTAGCTAGCACTTCACGGGCAATGAGGTCAAACAGACAATCGCCACGACACGGCGATGCCTTGGAGGGGCTTATTTCGAAGAATGAAGAGAGCGAACCGGAAATCTACTGCAGGAGTAGGGCCCGATAGCTGCCGAAACTCGGGCAGGTTCCGCCTGGGATGTTCCCGGGAGCAACGGCCGAGATGAAGATCACTTGGAGACTATTCCCGCTGCCGCCACCGACCAGCCAGACCTGGGCGAAGCCGGTGATCGGCGCCTGCGTGCTGGCGCCAGTCACGCCCGCATAGTTCACCATCGGTACCTCGACGACCCGTGGATCGGCCGGGTTGGGATTTTGCCAGGTATCACCCAGCTCCAGCGAGGTCGAAGCGTTGATACGATCGGTAACCCCCCTGAGGATCGCTTGCACGCCCCCGATGCCGGGTTGCATCGTAGTGCATCCCGGATTGGTCGTGGCGCATCCCGCCGAATTGACGGTCAGGATCTGGGTCGCGTCGCTCGCGTTGGGCGAGGTCCATCCGTTAGAGGTCACCGTTTCCATATTCGATACCCCACTCATTCCGGGTAGCGACAGCGGTCCCCAATTGCCCGGGCCGAGCTGCGCCTGCGTCAGCGTGATCACCTGGCCCGGTGTGTAACAGGTACCGGTCGTGCAATCGATTCCGATCGGGATGAGATGACTGCTGCCGGCGGTCGAGCACGGCACCACAATACCGGCTTTAGCGGTAGCTCCGACGGTGGCGGTTTTCAGGCCGAGCAGCCTGCCGAAGAGGTACGGCTCCACACGGCTCAACTGAACCTGCACCCACTGCGGGCTGGCCGCTCCATCGAGCGTGACATTGATAGTATCGCCAGTGATGGAGCCGGCCCCGTTAAGTTTTGCGTAACTGATGGCGGTCGAATTTACCTGCGAGATGCTGCCCGGCAGATAGGCCGCGCCGGCCAGCGCGGCTGAATCGGCAGCCTTCTGCAGTAGCCCCCAGTTGTAGTACATGACGGCAAAGTCGGCGCCCAATAACACCGCGCCCAATACCACCGGCAGCACCAGTGCCAGTATCAACGCAATTTGCGATCGCGCCCGGCGGGCCAGGACTCGCGGAACTAGCGTCTTTATATCTCGAAAAAAGTACATCACAACTATATTAAGCAATACATCGACCAATATAGCGTAACCCGATAAGACGCATTGGACTGAGCCATAACAAGGCAAGCTGTGCTTCTGATGCTTCGAGGAGCGGGCAGCTGAGTCCAAAGGATACAGTGCCCCGTCGAGCACCTTTCCGTCGTGCCGGAGAGCGCACCCTCAGATGTGAGACTTCGCGTTATCGGATGGGATGACCGCGCATGGCCATCAGATAGAGCGCTAGCGACGGAATCGTCCGCTCCTCGCCGTCCCCGCCATCGATGGCGGGTAACGGCGAGTGCGGCGCCTACCCCGACCGCCCAGCTACCCCCGCCGCCCCTACCGAATCCTGCGCGGCCATAGAACGGGTGCCATTAACGCAAGAACGCTGCCATCGGCGACAGGAGGCGTATTGCTTCGCGAAATTCTGTGATTATGGTCGTCGTCGTCAGATCGCTGACCGTAATCAAAGACCATAATTTGCCGAACAGGTGGAGTTGTTGCCGGTTTACCGGCAGCTCACGGAGATCCATCGGATCGAGGCGCGTGCGCCGCGCCAATCGCCTCGCCAAGCGAGAAATTACCCTCGTAGAGAGCGCGGCCTACTACCACCCCCACCACCCCGCGCCCGAAGCGATCGCTGAGCGCCCGGATATCTGCCAACGCCGCGACCCCGCCCGAAGCGATCACCGCAATCGCGTTGCGACTCGCAAACTCGGCCATCGCCTCGGCCTCGACTCCGGCCTGGGTGCCGTCGCGCCCGATGTCGGTGTAGATAACCGCTGCGACGCCGGCGGCGCGAAACCGTGCGATCGCCTCGCTGACCGGCAGTTCGCTGGTCGCGACCCAGCCCTTGAGCGCCAGCCGCCCGTCGCGTACGTCGATCGAGCCGAGCACCCGCCCCGGGAGCATCCGGCACGCCGCCGCCAGCAGGGGCGGGTCGGTGAGCGCCGCCGATCCGATCGAGATCCGATCTGCGCCCGCCTCGATTACGCGCCGCACCGAATCCGTCGTGCGCAGGCCGCCGCTGGCTTCGAGCGGGCAGCTCACGGCGGCGCGAATCCTGCTGAGTGCCGCGAGATTGCGCGGCTCGCCGGCAATTGCGCCGTCGAGATCGACCAGGTGGATCACTTCCGCGCCGGCGGCCTCGAAGCCGCGCGCGACCGCCGCCGGATCGTCGCCGTAGACCGTCGCGCTATCCATCGCGCCGCGGGTCAGGCGCACAACCTTGCCGTCTTTCAGATCGATCGCGGGGATAACGGTGAAGCGCGCAAACAAGCGTCAGGACAGCGTGCCCTTGGTCGAGAGCACTCCCTTGAGACGCGGATCGACGGCGGTCGCCTGGTCCATCGCCCGCGCCAACGCCTTGAACGCCGCCTCGATCACATGATGCGGATTGCGGCCGGCGCGCAGGTTCAGATGCAGGTTCATCCCGACCTCGTCGCTCAGCCCCTTCATGAAGTCATGGACCAGTTCGGTCTGGAAGCTGCCGACCCGCTCCTGCTTGATCTTGATATTGTAGGCGAGGTACACCCGCCCGCTGATATCGACCACCGCCTCGCACAGCGCCTCGTCGAGCGGCACCAGCGCGCTGCCGAAGCGCCGGATTCCCGAACGATCGCCGAGCGCCTGGCGAAACGCCCGTCCCAGCACGATCCCGACATCCTCGACCGTGTGATGCTCGTCGATATGCAGGTCGCCATTCGCGGTCAGCTTGAGATCGAAAAAGCCATGGCGGGCGAAGCTCTCGAGCATGTGATCGAGGAACGGCACGCCGGTTGCGACCTCGGCCCGCCCCTCGCCGTCGAGTCCGAGTTCGACCGCGACCTGGGTCTCGCGCGTGCGACGCTCAACCGTCGCGCTACGCGCCGGACGCTCAGATGCGGACGCCGCGCGCATCCGGGCCGGCTGCCCGTTGCGAGTCTTTCGGTTATCGCGAGTTTCGTTCATCGTTTCCGCGCCCGCCCTTTCGGCGCACTGCGAATCTCGACCGCGCGCGCGTGCCCCTCGAAACCTTCCATCCGGGCCAGCCGCGCGACCGCCGGACCCAGCCGCTTGAGCGCCCCGGCGGAGCCTTCGATTATACTGGTTCGCTTGAGGAAGTCGTATGCCCCCAGCGGCGAGGCAAAGCGCGCAGAGCCGCCCGTCGGGAGCACGTGATTCGGCCCGGCCAGGTAATCGCCGAGCGGCGCCGGACTCATCGCGCCGAGGAATACCGCGCCCGCCGCTTCGACCCGTCCCAGCCAGCGGCGCGGATGCTCGAGTTCGAGTTCCAGATGCTCGGGGGCGACCCGATTCGCGATGCTGAAGGCCTCGGCCAGATCTTCCACTATCACCAGCGCACTGCGCCCCTTGAGCACCCGGCGCACCGCCGCGGCGCGCGGCAGGTCGGCGAGCGCCACGTCGATCGCCGCCGCCACCTTTTCGGCCAGCGCGCGCGAGGGCGTCAGCAGGATCGCCGACTCATCGCCCGAGCCGTGCTCGGCCTGCGCGATCAGGTCGGCCGCGATCCAGTCGGGGTTGGCCGCGCGGTCCGCGATCACCATAACCTCGCTCGGCCCCGCCATCTTGTCGATATCGACCGTCCCGTAGACCATCCGCTTGGCGGCCTGCACCCAGGCGTTGCCCGGACCGACGATCTTGTCGACCGGACGGATGCTCGCAGTGCCGTAGGCGAGCGCGGCCACCGCCTGTGCGCCGCCGACCCGGTAGAACTCATCGACCCCGGCGATCTCGGCCGCCGCCAGCACGGCCGGATTATCTCCAGCGGGCGACGGCGGCGAGACCATCACGATTTCCCTGACGCCCGCCACGCGCGCCGGAATTGCGTTCATCAACAGCGAGGAGGGATAGGCGCCCTGCCCGCCCGGCACGTAGATTCCAACGCGCTGAATCGGACTCACGAGCTGGCCGAGGCGCATCCCGCTGCGGTCGCGATAATGAAACGAGTGTGCGAGGGTGCGGCGATGGAACTGCGCGATGCGCCGCGCCGCCAGCTCCAGCGCGCGGCGCTCGGCCGGCGCAAGATCGCGCCGCGCGGCCACCAGCGCGCTCTTGGCGACCCGCAATCGCGCGCGGGTTAATCTCACGCGGTCGTACTTTGCGGTCAGCGAAATCAGCGCCCGATCGCCGCCGCCGCGGACGGCGCGGATAATCGCCGCGACCTGCCGATCGATTTCGTCGCGCCCGGCCGGCGGCGCGAGTATCGACTCGAGAAAGCGACGGAAGGCGGCCGAGCGGCTGACCAGCAGACGCGCCGTCATGCCGCCTGGACTCCGCTCGCCACGCGTTCGATACGCGCGCCCAGGCGCCGCAGCTTCTCATCGAGCGCCTCGTAGCCGCGGTCGAGATGGTAGACGCGGTCGAGCTCGGTGGCGTTGTCGGCGGCGAGCCCGGCCAGGATCAAGCCCATGCTGGCGCGCAAGTCGGTCGCCATCACCGGCGCCCCGCTGAGCCGTGCCGGTCCGCGCACGATCGCAGTCGATCCTTTCATCACGATATCGGCGCCCATCCGCATCAGCTCCAGCGCATGCATGAAGCGGTTCTCGAAGATGGTCTCGGTGATAACCGACGTGCCGCCGGCCTGGGTCAGTAGCGCCATCATCTGGGCCTGCAGATCGGTCGGGAAGCCGGGATACGGCAGGGTGCGCAGCTCGACCGGTTTCAGCGTCCCGTTGGGCCGCACGCGCAAGCCTTCGCCAGCGGGCTCGACGATCACGCCGATCTCGCGCAACTTGGTCGCGACGGCGTCGAGATGCTCGAGCGGGGCGTTGCTGACGGTTACGTCGCCGCCGGTGATCGCCGCCGCAATCATGAAGGAACCGGCTTCGATGCGATCGGGAATCACCCGATGGTCGGTGCCGTGCAGCCGCTCGCTGCCCTCGATTTCGATTACATGGGTGCCGGCCCCGGCGACCCGCGCGCCCATCGAGTTCAGCATCCGCGCCAGGTCCTGGATTTCCGGCTCGCGCGCCGCATTCTCGATAACCGTCACGCCGCGCGCCCGCACCGCCGCCATCATGATGTTCTCGGTGGCGCCGACCGACGGCGTATCGAGCCAGATGCGCGCGCCGCTGAGCCGCTCGGCATGGGCCTCGACGTAGCCGTGGCGGAGCTGGATACGAGCGCCGAGCGCCCGCATGCCGGCGATATGGAGATTCACCGGCCGCGCCCCGATCGCGCATCCGCCCGGCGTCGAGACGCGCGCCCGCCCGCTGCGCGCCAGCAGCGGTCCGAGCACGAAGAATGAGGCGCGCATGGTCTTGACCAGTTCGTAGGGCGCTTCGTGCGAAGCGATAGTCGCGGCGTGGAGTTCGATTTCGTGCTCGCCGAGCCAGCGGCTGGCGACGCCGAGGCGTTCGAGCAGCTCGAGGGTGGTGCGGATATCGCGCAGGCGGGGGACGTTGCGGACGATCACCGGCTCGTCGGTCAGAATCGCCGCCATCAGGCACGGCAGCGAGGAATTCTTGCTGCCCGAGACCGCGACCTCGCCGGCCAGCGCCACACCTCCCTGTATCAACATTTTGTCCATCCTCCGGCCGTCCTGACAGGGGTAAGTGGAAATGCGCCGGCGTGCAAGAGCCGCGCGGCAATTGATGGCGCCCCCGCTCCGCCGCCCTGGCGTCGCGCTCGCTTTACGTTGTTTTTAGAGGTGACCAGCAGCTATAAATCGCGCAGCTTCGAGCCGGCTGACACTCGAGGTCGGGGGAGCGCAAGCATGGGAGTCTTATCCTGGATCGTGGTCGGACTGATCGCCGGTTATATCGGCAGCCGGATCGTGAATCGGGGCGGCGCGGGATTTCTCCGCGACGTGATTCTGGGGATTATCGGCGCGTTGGTGGGCGGCGAGATCTTCACCCAACTCGGTTACGCCGGCGTGACCGGGCTCAACCTGTGGAGCATCCTGGTCGCGATCGTCGGCGCCGTGATCGTGCTGGTGATCTATCACGCCGTGATGGGCGACAGGGCCCGCACCTAGGGAACCTCTGCGCAAGTCAGGTCGTCATTCTGAACGGAGTCTGCGAAGTGAAGAATCCCGGGATTCTTCGGCTGCGCCTCAGAATGACAGAATGGGCCTTGGGTAGACCGTCCCTCGGAGGATTCGATCGCGGCTGGCTACGCGAAGCGCGCCTGGACGATACGCTGAGCGCCGGCGAGGTCGCGCGTCGCTTCGACGTTGATAGCGCCCGCCTCGCGACAAAGCGCGGCCACCGCGTCGGCCTGGGTCGCGCCGACTTCGACTATCAGCATCCCGCCGGGTTCGAGATGGTCGCGAATCGAGGCGGCGATGCGTCGGTAGAAGGCGAGCCCGTCGGGTCCCGCGTAGAGCGCCAGCGGCGGTTCGAAATCGCTAATCTCGGGCGCCAGCGTCGCCCCGTCCTCGACATACGGCGGGTTCGATACCACCAGATCGAAGCGCGCGCCGTTCACGGCCTCGAACAGGTCGCCGCATACAAAATCAACCCGCGCGGTCAGATGCAGACGCATCGCGTTGGCCCGTGCGACCTCGAGCGCCGCGGCTGATACGTCGGTCGCGACAATTCGCGCGCGCGGAGCATTGGCAGCGATCGCGATTGCGATACATCCCGAGCCAGTGCCGAGATCGAGCACCCGCGCGCCGGGCGCATCCGCAATAAAGGCGAGCGCCGCATCGACCACCGTCTCGGTCTCGGGGCGGGGAATCAGCACGGCGGGAGTGACGATCAAATCGAGCGCGTAGAATTCGCGCCGGCCGACGATATAGGCCAACGGCTCGCGCGCGGCCCGGCGCGCGACGAATTGCTCGAACTGCGCGGCGGCCTGCGGGCTTGGCGCATCGCGGCCGGCCAGAACTTCGGCGCGGGTCGCGCCGCAGGCATGGGCCATCAGCAACTCGGCATCGAGGCGCGCGGTCTCGACCCCGGCGTGCGACAGCCGGCGGACGGCGGATTCGATCGAATCGCGGACGGGGTTCGCGGCGCGGGCCAGCATCGCGCGCTTAGGCGGCGCCCAGCGCCTCGGCCTGTTCGCGAGTCGCCAGCGAGTCGATAATCGGGTCGAGCGCGCCGTCGAGCACCTGGTCGAGCTGATGGAGGGTCAGGTTGATGCGATGGTCGGTGACGCGCGATTGCGGAAAGTTGTACGTGCGGATTCGCTCCGAGCGATCGCCCGTGCCGACCATCGAGCGGCGCGTCGCGGCGATCTTGGCCTCCTGCTCGGCGCGTGCATTATCGAGCAGGCGGGCACGCAGAATCTTGAGCGCGCGGGCCTTGTTCTTGTGCTGCGACTTCTCGTCACGGCATATGATCACCATCCCGGTCGGCAGATGGGTTATCCGCACGGCAGAGTCGGTGGTGTTGACGCTTTGTCCGCCCGGCCCCGACGCGCGCATCACGTCAATCCGGAGATCCTTCTCTTCGTTGATATTGACCTCGACCTCATCCGCCTCGGGCATCACGGCAACCGTCACCGCCGAGGTATGGATGCGGCCGGCGGCTTCGGTGGCCGGGACCCGCTGCACGCGATGGACCCCGCCCTCGAACTTGAGGCGGCTGTAGGCGCCGCGCCCGGTAATCTGCGCGACCGCCTCTTTAAATCCACCCAGGCCGGTGGTGCTGAGGCTCAGCGGCTCGACCTTCCATCCGCGGCGCTCGGCATAGCGGGTGTACATGCGGAACAGATCGCTGGCGAAGAGCGAGGCTTCCTCGCCGCCGGTGCCGGCGCGGATTTCGAGGATGACGTTGCGATCATCGTTGGGATCGTGCGGCATCAGCAGCTCGCGCAATTTCGCTTCCAGCGCGATCAGTTGTTTTTCCAGCCCGGGCAGCTCAGCGCGGGCCAGCTCGCGCAGTTCCGGATCGCTATCTACCAGCGCGCGATGATCGGCGATTTCCTCGCTCATCCGGCGATAGGCGCGGATGGCGGCGACCACTTCCTCGAGTTGCGAGCGCTCGCGGGCGAGCTGGGCATACTCGCGGTTGTTGGCGATGAGGGCGGGATCGACCAGCCGGCGTTCCAGCTCCTCGAAACGCTCCTCGATTCCGTTTAGCTTGTCGAGCATGGCAAAGCGGTTCAGGCGGCGGCCGGCGAATCCGATATAAAAAAAGGCGGCAGCGTGTGCTTACGTCTGCCGCATCGAGAACCATTCCCCCGCCCGCCCGGACGCGAAAATCGCGCCACGGGAGGCGGGAGCACCAATGCTATTTCACGCCGTACTTGCGCCTGAAGCGCTCGACACGGCCGGCCGAGTCGACCAGACGCTGGGTGCCAGTGTAAAACGGATGGCACGCCGAACAGACCTCAAGGTGCAACTCCCTGACCGTCGAACGAGTCTCGAAGGTGTTGCCGCACGAACAGGTCACGACGCAGCGACGATAGTTGGGATGAATTCCTGCTTTCATTGGCCTACCACGACTTGCGGCGCATTATACCAGCGCCGGGGGATTCATTCAATTCGGGGGGTATCGGGCGGAATCGCGGCGCTGATTCTCGCGATTGTGAGCGTCTGCGCGCCGGCTTTCGGCGCGCAGACGCTCGAGCTGCCGCCGCTGGTTCCGGCTGCCAGGCAGCCGGAACCAACGGCGGCCCGCCCGGCCGCGTCACCAGCCGTCGTCATCGGGGCGAAGCCCGTTGGCGGGGCGAAGCCGCTCGCAGCCGGCTTCGCCCCAACAACGACCACCCTGTTCGCGCCGCTGCTGCAGCTCGTGCCAGCCGGCCCCGGCCGGGCGGCACGAGCCGTAACCCTGTTCGATCGTCAGGCCGGCTTCTACCGCCGTATCCTGTTCCATCCGATCCTTTCGCCCGAGCTGACCACGGTCACCGATCTGATGCCGCCGCGGACCGCGACGCTGCTGCTTGCCCCGTCGCTCTATGCTCAGGACGATATTCCATGGCGTGACGGCCCGCAGGGTGCGCATAGTATCGACGTGAGCGGCGCCCCGTCCGGGGCCAACTATCTATTGGGGCTCGCCCCGCCCCATCCGCCGCCGATCCAGGCCGAGCAGTTGCTCAGCAGCTTCAGCCTGCGCCCGGCCGTCGAGGAGGCGGGCGCGAAGCCGTCGAGCGTGATCGGCGCGCTTGGGGCGAGGCTCCGTCTGGGCGCCGGCTACGATCCGCATAGCGTGGTCGATCTCCCGGCGGCGATTTTGCGGCAATGCTACGGCGATCTGCAGGGGCCGTGGGATACCGCACCCGGCCAATTCAACCAGCACGATCGCGCCGCGCTCGCGCGCTTGCGCCGCGATATGCCGACGCTCTACGCGCGGCTGCAGCCGTATTTTCGCCTGAGCAACGTGTTGGACGAATTCGCGTCCGCCTCGGGCAGCCCACTGGTGCTGATCAATTTCGACGCCCAAATCCGTCCCGAAGCATTCGCGCGCTTCCCGCACTTCGCCGCCTTCTACTCGCGAATCGCGCCGCGCGTCGATGTTACGATTACGGTCGACAACGGCGCCGCTGGCGAATGGGCGCAAATCCGCTTCGACCACGGCCACCTCCAGGTGATCTTCCTGGACGACGCCGGGATGCTGCGACCGTTTGATTCAAGCCTCGCGCCCGCCGGTCCGGCGCTGGCTCCGCAGGCCGTGATGCACGGCCATTACCGGGTTGCGATGCGGCTTCATTACACGCGCTTGCGGCTGACCTTCGGGCTCGACGATTTGAACTTTACCACTGACTACTCCCGCGACCGCGACGGGCTGCACTTCGTCACCCGGATGCCGGCGGCGCCGACGCTGGTCGCGCCGCCCATCGTCCAGCAAGTGATCCGATTCCTAGCCGAGCGCTTCATGACCACGATGGCGAGCGGGCACGGCGGCACCATCATCACCCTCAATTCGCATGCCGCCGGCGACGACCAAATGGAGCTGGCCGCCCGCTGGCGCGCCGAACTGAGCTATTCGCCCGCCCTCAAACTGCTGGCGCGGGTGGCGGACGCGATCGCCGACGCGCATAATGCGGCGGTACGCGAAGACGAACGCCGTATCGCAGAGGAATTGTTCGACGCGCTGCTTCACGACTACAATGTCGGCAAGCCGCGCCTGCTTGCGCTTGACGGCCCGCCGCCGGGCGCCGCGCACTGACGGCCGGCCAGCGCCGACGATTCGGACTACGAGCCATCGCCGATCGGGCCCGTTCGCGGGCGGTTAGGTGGTGATCGGAGGGAGCGCCAGTGAACATACCAAACGACTATCTGCCGCGTGCTGGACTTTCGATCCCGATTGTCACCGTGCTTGACCGCGAGGGCCACGTGCTGGCCGACGAGCAGCGCGCCGTCATTCGCTTCGCCGTCCAGGAAGGCCGCGGCGCCGACATCATCTTTGCCGCCGGCACCAATGGCGAATGGAACCGGCTCGACAATCCGCGCCGCCAGAAGGTCTTCGAGCTGGCGGTCGAAGAGTGCCGGCACCTGAGCAGCACGGGCACGCCGGTCGAAGCCTGGCTTGGGATCACCGGTCATAACCGGGCGGAGACTATCGAGAACCTCGAGTACGCGCTCGACCTCGGCGCCGACGCGCTGGTGGTGGCGCCGCTGGCGATCGCCGACGTGTCTAACGTGGTCGAGTTCGTGGCGCGCGAGATGGGCGCGGTGTTCGAGCGGCATGGCCGGGCCTGGCCGGTGTTTTTGTACGAGAACGCCGACATCACGGCACCCGGCAAGCCGCTTCATCTCGATCCTCGCGACGTCGCCGAGCTGGCGCGTCTTGAATATGTGCGCGGCATCAAGGTCACCGCCGATCGCGAGCTGCTCGATTCCTTTATCGCCGCCGCGCCATCGTTCAGCGTCAAACGCCCGTTTCCGATCTACGCCGGCAACGCCTACCTGATCTTCGACCTCTTCACCCCCTTCAGCGGCCTGCTCGGACGCATCCACGATCCCAACCATCAGCATCGTGAGGTGCCGTTGCGCGGCATCGTATGCGGTCCGGCCAACATGTCGCCGCGCGAATGGAAGCGCGCCTGGCAAGTCGCCGCGGCCGGCGAGCGGGCGCTGATGGATCGCTATCGCGAAGTGCTGCAATGGTATGCGGACATCTGCTTCTTCGCGCGCGGCGCGAGCGAGGTTTCACTTTCGATCGCCTGCCTCAAGGCCGCGCTGGCCGAACTCCGCGTAATTACCAGCGACGCGGTGGCGCCAGGCACGCCGGCCTTCGACCCCGATGAGCGGCGCGAGTTCAGCCGCCGTTTTCACGCGCTGCGCGAACGCGCCGCCGAGCTGGTCGAGCCCGGCTTCGTCAGCGAGCGCGCGGCCCATCCGTCGGCAGGATCGGCACAGCATGGCTGAAGCCCGCCTTGATGTGGTCGGCTGCGGCAGCATGGTGGTCGACCTGTTCTACCGCACGCCGCGGATTGTGCGGGCCGACGAGAAAATCGTGCTCGACACGCATCGCGCCGGCGGCGGCATGGAGCGGGCGGCGGTCGGCGGCGTGGTGCTGAATCATCTCGGCTGGGCGCGCATCCTGGGGCTCGAGGTCGGCATCTGCGGCAAGATGGGCGACGACCGTCACGGCGAGTTCCTGCGCGACGGGATGGATCGGCTCGGCATCCGCCACCATCTCACGCTCGACGGCGGCTCGAGCTCGTTCTCGACGGTGTTCGTCGACGGCGCGGGCAATCGCGCGATCTACATGGTGCGCGGCGCCACCGCCGAGCTGAAGCATCTTGAGATCGGGCGCCGCCACGGCGCTTTTATCCGCCGCGCCCACCTGGTGTCGACCGAGATTTCGCAGCTTCCGCTGCGCACCGTGATCGCACTCCTGCAGTTCGCCCGCCGCCATTCGATCCCGACCGTGGTCGACGTCGACGTGCCGCCCTCCGATGCCTGCGCGGTGCTCGGCAGCCGCGACGAGCTGGAGCGCGTGCTGCGCCTTGCCACCTATCTGAAGCCGGCCAAGGCCGCGGCCCGCGAACTGGCCGGATGCGAAGGCGACGCGCTGCGGATGGCCGAAGCGATTCGCGCCCGCTACGGCAATCGCGCGGTGGTGATCACCGACGGCGCGCGCGGTTGCGCGATTGCGGCGGCGCATACCAGCCTGCGGGTGCCGGCCTTCCGCGTCCGGCAAATCGACACCACCGGCGCCGGCGACGCCTTTTTGGGCGCGATGCTGGCGGGGCTCCGATGGAAACTCGGATGGCCGCAGATTGGCCGGCTCGGCAACGCCGCCGGCGCGGTCTGCGTGAGCCGCCTGGGCGCCTTTCCCTCGGGTTTCGAGTTGCGCGCCGAAATCGTCAGGCTCTACGGCGAACGTCTGCCGGTACGCGGCAAGCCGGGCCAGGCGCGCCGTGCGACCGCCGCCGGCGCGGTGCTCGACCCGACCGCCGAGCTCAAGCGTTTCCTCGATCGCTCGCTCAGCGAACTGGGCGGACTCAAGCGGCGGATCGATCTCAAGGATATTTCGCAGGCGGTGGCGATGATCCGCGCGGCCGAGGTCAACCAGGGACGGGTTCACGTCACCGGCGTCGGCAAGCCCGAGCACGTCGCGCGCTATGCGGCGAGCCTGTTCTGCTCGGTCGGCACGCCGGCGACTTTCCTGCATGCCACCGAAACGCTGCACGGCAGCCTGGGCCAGGTCGATCGCAACGACGTGGTGATCGCGATCTCGAACAGCGGCAACACCAGCGAGCTGCTGGCGACCGCCACCGCGATCAAGGAGCATGGCGCGCAACTAATCGCCGTGACCGGCAACAGCGGCTCCGAGCTGTCGCAGATCGCCGACCTGGTGATTCATGCGCCGGTCAAAGAGGACGGCGGCGTGCTGGGGCTGGCGCCGCGAATCAGCGTGCTCGGTCAGATCTACGTGCTGGCGGCGCTGTCGGTGGTGCTGGAAGTCGGCCGCGGGCTGACGCTGGAAGAGTACAGCCGCTGGCATCGTGCCGGTGCGCTCGGCGAGGCGGCGCGGCACATGGCCGCCAATCAGGCGGGCGCGCCGCGCAAACTCAAGGTGGTTCGCGCGGCGCGCCCGTTCAGACCGTAACTACTGCCCGGCGGGCAGGGTTAATCGCTCAGCGCATGATCGTTGCCAGCGCGGAGACCGTGTTGAACTTATTTGCCAGCGTATAGTTGACGCCGTTGTAGTTCTCGCAGTCCGAATTGCCTTTCACATCGTCGCCATTGGGAGCCGCCGACGTCACGCCGCTCACGTGACCGCTCTGGTAATCCCAGATCATTTCGATGAAGCGGCCGGAGTCGGTGGTATAGCCGACCAGCGGGACTTTCGCTCCGGGATGATTGATCATCTGCAGCTTCCAGTACTGCCCGTTCACATCGTAGAGGTCGCTCCACAGATTCGCCCAGGTCTCGCTGTCGATGTACATCACGCGATTGCCGTAGCAATATCCGGCGCGCTGTGAGGGGATGCGCTTGACGCTGATGATATCGACCGGCCGCATCTCCCAATCGCCGACCACCGGCTCGGGCATCAGCGCATCGTCGTAATTGGCGCGCTGGCCGCCGATCTTCGTATCGACCTGCACCAGGCTCGGGACGAAGCCGGTCCGCAGAAATTTCGCGTCCCAACGCACGATGCCGCCGTTCCAGCCGGTATGCACGTCGTCCTGCGTGAAGTCCGAGCCGACCACCGGCGAGCAGCGCGCGGCGCTCGACAGGCGCAGGCTGCGGCGCAGCGCCGGAATGAAGACGAAGACCGCCTCAGGCTTGGTGGCTTGGTCGTAGTAGAGGGTTAGTTGCGCGGTGTAGCGCGCCTGTTCCGGTTCCGCCACTTCCAGGAATTCGCTGTAGTAGATGCCCTGCGCGAGCGGATCGGTGATGGGCCGCGCGGGATCGCTGATATGGCTGAACTCGCGGTATGACTGGCTGCCGACCGTCAGGTTCTCGTTGCCCAGCCGGTCGCGCCGGTAGAGATGCCAGGCCGGAGAGCATTCTTCCCACGGCAGCGGGCGGTACCAGGTATTCACCAGCACCTTCCATCCTCTGAGCGGCGCGTTCGGATTCGGGAACGGCAGGCCGGCGATGTAACCGGAGATCATATGGCCGCCGTCGGGAAGTGCGACAACCTTCACCCCGCCTGAATACTTCTCGGTGTTCTGCTCATAGGTCGGCCAGCGGTAATGATGGGTGGCGCCGATTACCATCCGGTAGGTGGGTTCGAGCTTCCAAGGCGTCTTGCCGGCAAACAGCAACTGAAGCCCCTGCGGCATGTAGTCCTTGTACTGCCGCCAATTCTGCATCGTGATGACCGTGCCGGGCTTGACCGCCGCAGCCTCCTCCTCCTGCGCACTGGCGAGTCCCCCTGCAAACAACAACAGGAGCCCGACGTAAGCAACGATGAATGGTTTGCTGCCCATAGTCCTGTCCCCTTGTCCCCTTGTCCTGCGGGTTGCGTTAACCCATCGTTAACATAAGAAGCAGCCTCCGACAAAGCCTATCAAACTTATAAAAAGAGCGCTCACGGCGCGAAATCAACCAGCACAACCGGGTTGCTTGGTGGCCCTCAAAACTACGGATGGTTGAACTAGCCAGCATAACAAGCCCATAGCATAAGCGGATTCACAAGGTCTCACGGACCAGCTCGGTACCGTCGACCATCGCTTTGAGTTTACCGAAGGCCACCGCGCGCGACAGATATTTCATCCCGCAGTCCGGCGCGACCACCAGGCGCTCGGGCGCGACGAACTTGAGCGCCGCGCGAATCCGCTCGGCCACCGTCGCGGGCGTCTCGATAGTCTGGTCCTTGAGGTCGAGCACCCCGAGCATCACGGTCTTGGTGCGAATCTGCTTGAGCACCGAAAGATCGAGCTGCGGTTGCGCCGCCTCGATCGAAACCTGGCTCGCTGCCGAATCCTCGAGCTCGGCCAGAAACTCGTAGCTGTTAGGTTTGGGGCGTTTCACCACATGCGCGTAGCCCATGCACAGATGGACCGCGACCGTGCCCGACACCCCTTCCAGTGCGCGATTGAGCGCCTTGAGGCCGAACTGGCGCGCCTTGTCGTGGCGCGCTTCCATGTAGGGATCGTCAATCTGGACGACGTCGGCGCCGGCTGCGAACAGATCTTTGATTTCGGCGTTGACCGCCGCCGCATAGTCCATCGCCATCGCCGCTTCGTCGGCGTAGTAGCCGTTCTCCGCCTGCTGCGTCATCGTGAACGGTCCCGGCAGGGTAATCTTGATGCGGCGATCGGTATGCTGGCGCAGAAAGGTCAGGTCGCGCACTTCGATCGGACCGAGCCGCCGAATCGGGCCCGAGACCAGCGGCACCGCGTGCGGCTTGCCGGTGCGATCCAGGTTGCTGCCTATCTTCTCGCGATCGACGCCGCCCAGCGCGTTGGCGAAGCGGTTCGAGTAGCTCTCGCGCCGCATCTCGCCGTCCGAAATGATATCGACCCCGGCCCGCTCCATGTCATGGATCGCAACGATGGTCGCGTCGTCCTGCGCCTGCTCGAGCAGCGGCGCTGGAATTCGCCACAGCTCCTCGGCCCGCACTCGAAACGGCAGGTTGGCGAGCAGCTTCTCGCGATCGATCAACCAATCCGGCTGCGGATAGCTGCCCACCACCGTGGTCGGCAGCAGTTCGACTCTGCTCATCGGATACTCCTGTCGTGTTCAGATCACGTTGTCGTGCTTGAGTCGCTCGATTTCGGCTTCGGCGAGTCCCAGCAGATCGCGGTAGACCCGCTGATTGTCGTAGCCGACCGGCACCGAACCACGGAAGATGCGGCCCGGGGTCAGCGAGAAGCGCGGCACCGCGCCAATCCCGCGCAGCCGACCCGCCACCCGATCGTCCCATTCGACGTGAACCCCACGGGCGCGGTACTGCGGATGCTCCGCCATGCCGCGCGCATCGAGCACCGCGGCGCACGCGACCTTCATCTGGTTGAGCCGCTTGACGACCTCGCTTACCTCGAGCCCGGCGCTCCACTCGCGCAGCCGCCGGTCGAACTCCAGCCCGTCGGGCGAATCGACCGCGGTGCGCGCCCGCTGCCATCGCTCGTCGGTCGGCTCGAGCCCGAGCGCGCGCAGTAAATTGTCGTACGGCTCGCCGGCCAGCGCCGCGACCGCGACCCATCCGTCGCGGCATTGGAAGGTGTCGCCGGGCTGAAAATCCTGCGCCTTGTTGCCGCTGCGATGGCGAATCAGGCCGCGTTCGAAATACTCGATCATGGTGCCGCCCAGCAGCCGGTGAATCGCCTCGTACTGCGCCAGATCGATCGACTGCCCCTTGCCGGTGGCGCGCGCATAGGTCAGTCCGGCCAGCGAGCTCCAGAGCGAAAACAGCGCCGCGATATAGTCGCCGAGCCACGGCGCGCCGCGCGTCGGCGGACTGGGATCGGGGAACCCGGTCTGGTCCATGATCCCGCCCATCGCCTGCCCGATATAGTCATACGATGGCCGGCTCCGAAACTCGGGGTCGCCATCCTGGCCGAAGCCGGAGACGTGCGTGATGACCAGGCGCGGGTTGACGCCCCGGACCGTGGCGTCGTCGAGACCCCACTTATCCCAGGTGCCGGCCTTCGCGTTCTCCATCCAGATTTCGGCGCGCGCCGCCAGTTTCAGAAAAATTTCGCGGCCTTTGGGAGTGGTCGGATCGAGCGTCACGCAAAACATGTTGCGCCGCTCCTGCGCCCACACGGTGCTGACCGGCGCCAGCCCGGCCTGCGCCGGCAGCATCGGCCCGAATTGACGCCATCCGCGATCGCCGGTTTTGGTCCGCTCGACCTGGATCACCTCGGCGCCCATCTCGGCCGCCAGCTCAGCCGCGAACGGCCCCGCGATTAGCGTGCCGGTCGACAGGATCTTTACGCCCTGCAGGGCTCCGAACGGTTCGCGAATCAGGTCCTGGTCTGCCATCGATGTTCTCTCGAGCCGGACCGCCGATGATGCGCCATTGGGGCCCGATTCGGCAACTGGCGCGGCGCGGGCGCGGCTGATTATGTTACTATTGATTGCTGTACCATCGGCGGGGTCCGCGCGGAATAAGGGAGGGGGCAGACTGAATGAGCGAGTCGATCGATCGGCGCCAGTTGTTCTTCATGGCGATAGCCGGTTTGGCCGGCGGCGCGATCGGTTGGATCCCCGTCGAACTGGCCGCCAGCGGCCATTCCCTTACCCAGGTTCAGTCGATATGGAGCCAGATCGCCGGGCTCGTCTCGATGGCGCTGATGTGGGCGATGATCGGTGGCCTGATACTGGCCAGCGAGTCGCAGACCATCGCCATTACGCCGCGCACCACGCGCGACTTCCTGCGCGGTTTCATCGTTTGTTTCGCGGTCGGACTGCCGGCGGTCTACTACGCCAACGTGGTCTTTACCGACATCCTGATCGCCGGCGGATGGGGCGTTAACCGCCCCGGGGCTTTCGGATGGCTGATGCTGGCGCGCACCATCGGCTGGGCGGTGACCGGGCTGATGCTGGGCGTCGCGGTCGGTCTGGCCGGTCTGTCGCTGCGCAATGTGGTCAAGGGCGCGGTGGGCGGATGGGTGGGCGGCTTTGCCGGCGGCCTGCTGTTCGATCCCATCAACCTGGGCGGCGGCGGTGGCACCTCGTCGCGCCTGATCGGCCTGTGCGTGCTCGGCCTCGCGATCGGACTGGCGATCGGGCTGGTTCAGGAGCTTACCAAGAACGCCTGGCTGGCAGTCGACGCGGGACGTCTTTCAGGCCGCCAGTTTCGTCTCGAACGGCCGACTATCACGCTGGGCCGCGCCGAGGAGAACGCGGTCGGGTTGTTCGGCGATCCGCGCGTCCAGGCGCGCCATGCGATTATCACCCGGCAGGGCGATCACTGGGAGATCAAGAACCTCGCGGTCCAGGCCGGCACTACCGTCAACGGCAAGCTGATCGAAAGCGCCCCGCTCGCTGATGGCGACAGCATCAAGATTGGTGACTACGTACTGAGTTTTCATCTGCGGCAGGGAGCCGCGGCGCGCGCCGGACGCCCCGATGGTCCCGCGTTCATCCACCGCCCGCGCCCGGAGAGCGCCGCGCCGCCGGGCGCGCGCGAAGCGCATTTAATCGACGGCGCCGGCCGGCGCTACCCGCTGCGCGACGGCGGCGCGACCCGGATGGGACGCGCGCTGGACAACGATATCGTGGCGAGCGATGCTTCGGTTTCGCGCCATCATGCGCAGATCGTGGCCATCAATGGCGGCTTCGAGCTGCGCGACATGCAAAGTCAGAACGGCACTTATGTGAGCGGCCGCCGCGTCGCACAGGCGCGCATCAATGACGGCGACACGATCGCGCTGGGCGATGCGCCGTTTACCTTCCATGGCTGATGACGGCGTTGCGCGGGCGCGCTTTTGCTCGCGATGCGGACAGCCGGTGGTAGTCGCCAACGCGCGCTTCTGCAAGGAATGCGGCGCGCCGCTGGCCGGCAGTCCGATGCTGATGCGCGATCTCACGTGGCAGCCGCTGCTCGCCGCCGCACTGAGCCTGCTCCCCGGCCTCGGCCATCTTTATCGGCATCGGCCGTTGGCCGCGCTCGCATGGTTTGTCGGCGTGCTGTTAGCCTATTCGATCGCCCAGCCGTTCGGCTTTATCCTGCACCTGGTATGCGCCGGGAACGCGGCGCTGTCGGGCGCGCTAAGCGAAAACGCGATCGTGGCGCGCCTGCGTCAGCGACGCGGCTCTTCGCGTTACGCGCCGCCGCCGGCATGAACCGCGCGCCGATGACTCGCGGATGATAGCGCCCGACACGATCGTCGGCGGCCGTTACAAGGTCGTCAAGCCGCTCGGCGGCGGCGGCATGAAGCTGGTCTATCTGGCCGAGGACCTGCGGCTGGCCTCGCGCCGTTGCGCGTTGGCCGAGATGATCGACAGTCTCACCAATCCCGAGATGCTGCGCCAGGCTGAGGCCGCCTTCCAGCGCGAGGCCGACATGCTCGCGCAGCTCAGCAACGAGCACATCCCCCGCATCTACGACTATTTCAGCGAGCGCAACCATCACTACCTGGTGATGGAATATATCGAGGGGGCGACGCTCGAGGAGGAACTCAAGCGCGCCGGCGGACGGCTGCCCGAAGCCCGCGTGATCGACGTCGCGATGCAGGTGCTGGAGACGCTGGTCTACCTGCACGGGCTGAGCCCGCCGGTAATCTACCGCGATCTCAAGCCCAGCAACGTGATGATCGCCGGCAGCGGGCAGGCCAAGCTGATCGATTTCGGCATCGCGCGCCATTTTCAGCCGCTCAGCAACGCCACCATGATCGGCACCCAGGGCTATGCGCCGCCCGAGCAGTATCGCGGCAAGGTCGAGCTGCGTTCCGACCTGTATGCGCTCGCCGCGACCATGCATCATTGTCTGAGCGGCCGCGACCCGTCGCAGGAGGCGCCCTTCAGTTTTCCGCGGCTCGGCACGCTGGCGCCCGAGGTCGCGCCGGCGCTCGCGACGCTGGTCGATCAGACGCTCGAATACGACATCGAGAAGCGGGTCTCGACCGCGCAGGAGTTCCGTCGCCGGCTGATCGAGATCAAGGACCGGCTCGCGAATCCGCCTCCCGTCGCGCCGAGCTTGCTGGCGCCGGCGGCGTCGACCGGGTCGAAGGCGTCGCGGCCGCAGCTCCAGCTTCCGCTCGGCACGCCGGCCGGCGGTGCGGTCGACGCGGGCTCAAATCCGGGCGCGGCGCAAAACTCCGCGGCGGCCGAAGCCGCGACCATCCTGATCGACGCCAGCGCGATCGCGTGTCCCGGTTGCGGCAGCCGGATTCCAGCCGACTCGCGTTTCTGTTCGTATTGCGCTACCGACCTCCGCCACGTGTTGGGCCCGGCGCACGTCGCCAACGACCCGGAGGCCAAGACCGCATCATTACCCAACCTGCAGAGCCTGCCGCGCCGCGAGGCGTGGTTCTCGCCGGCCGACTATCGCCGCCATCTCCGCACGGCCATCCTGATCCTGATCGCGATCTTCGCGTTCGGATTCGTGCTGGCCAAGCTGGTTACGTATTTGGCGTCATCGAGCACCGTCCCGGCGCCGAGCGGCAGCTCCGAGCCCGCGCCGCCGCCGTTCGGCATGGAGCCCGGCGCGCCCGCCGGGGCTCCCAGCGAGCGCGCCGCCGCGATCCGCAAGGCGCTCGACTTCCAGGGCTACACCGACGTGCACTTCAAGATCGAGGGCGACACCATCGTGTTATGGGGCAACGTGCCGAGTCAGGCCGACCGCATGATGGTGGAGACGATTGTCTTCACGGTCGGCAACATCTTTTCGATCGAAGATCATCTCAAGGTGACCGGCAGCGGCTGGTGAGCCGCGACGCCCGGATCGCTCAGGCTTCCTGGAGCTGGCGGGCGAACTGGCGCACTCCGGGCGGACGTCCAGCGACGATCAGCTCGTCACCGGACTTGAGCGCGCGGTCCGGCGCAATCGGCACAAAACCGCTCGCCGGGTCATCGCGATTGCGCACCGCCAGGACGCTGACCTCGAAGCGCGCGCGCGGATCAAGCTCGCGCAGGGTCTTGCCGGCCGCCGCTTCGGGAACCGCGACGCGCGAGACCCGATAGCCGGTGGCCCAGTAGATATTCGATTCGCGGGTGGCGAGCGTCGACAGCGATACGCTGACGCGATTGAAGGTCTGCGCGATCGCGCGGCGCGTGACCAGGCCCAGAAACTTGCCGCCGTGCTCGTCCTCGACCACCGGCAACTCGTCGAGCGCATCGTACTCCATCAACTGGGCCGCCTCATCGAGCGTGGTGACCGGAGTGACGATCGGCGAGTTACGCCAGGCCAGGTCATAAGCGTTGACCAGCGGACCTAGTTCGTTGCCGCCGCCGAGCAGCGCCAGCAACTGGTGGGTGACGATAATCCCGGACAGCCCGCCCTCACCGTCGACCACCGGCACAATCGCCTGAGCCGTCTCGCCGGCGATGCGCAGTACGTCGGCCAGCGAGCTATTCTCGCTCAGAGTGTCGACCTCATGGGTCATCACGGCGCTGACCGGTATCTGGCTCAGGACCAGCCGCTCCTTGCCGATCTCGAGACTTTTGCCGGCCCGGGCCAGCGCGAAGGTATCGATCGATTCGGGCTCGATGGCGCGCGCCACCAGCATCGAAAGCACCACCGTGATCATCGCCGGCAGGGTGATCTGGAGATCGCGGGTGGTCTCGAACAGCAGGAACAGCGCCGTCATCGGCGCGTGCGTGGCGCTGCTCAGGAAGGCGCCGAGTCCGACGAAGGCATACGAACCGCGCGAACCGGTGAACGACGGCAGCAGCTTGGCGAACACCCGCTGGATGGTGCCGCCGCACATCGTGCCGATAAAGAAGATCGGGCCGAACACGCCGCCCGGCGCGCCGCAGCCGAGCGATATCGCGCTGGCGAAGAATTTGGCGGCGGCCAGCGCGCTCATCCGGGCAAGCGTGAAATGGCCCTGCAAGGCGTGGTTGATCACGGGGTAGCCGTCGGACAGGTTTTGCGGCAGCGGGATCGCGATCAGGCCGACCGCCAGCAGGCCGACGCCGAGCTTCACCCAGTCGGGCCACGGCAGCCGGCGAAAGAAATCGGCCACCTGATGGACGACGTGTATATAGCCGGCGGCGATCGCCCCGATGGTGATTCCCATCACGCCGTAGGTCACCATCTCCCAGTAGCTCTTCAGTTCGAACGGCGCCGGCACGAACACCGCGGCGTTGCCGGTCAGCGCGCGCGAGGTCACCACCGCGCTCATGGTCGCGATGATCAGCAGCGACAGGTTCGCCAGCTCGGTCTGATTCAGCAGCACGATCTCCTGCGCGAACATCAGACCGCCGATCGGCGCATTGAAGGTGGTGGCGATTCCCGCTCCGGCGCCGGCGGCGACCAGCACCTTGGCGCGCTCGGCCGACAGCCGGCGCATCTGCGCGACCGCCGAGCCGATAGCGCCACCGATCTGCGCGATCGGACCTTCGCGGCCGACCGAGGCGCCCGAGCCCAGCGACAGTGCCGCGCCCAGCGCCTTGACCACGATCCAGGTGCGCTTGATACGGGCGTTGCCGAGGTTGACCATCTCCAGGAAATGCGGAAATCCGTAGCCCATCACGTCGCCCGGGAAGAACCAGTTGAGCGCCAGGATTCCGGCCCCGCCCGAGAGCAGAATGACCGGTATCAACGACGCGTGAAGCGAGTACAGGCGTATCCCGAGCGCATGCCATTCGACGTCCATGAACAGGTAGGAAAAGAAATCGATCAGCTCGCGAAAGCCCAGGTTGCCGAGCGCGCCCAGCACCCCGACCATCACGGCCAGCAGGATTAATTCGACATACTCGAACTGGTCCGAGCGCAGCGCCAGGAAGGAGCCGAGCCGCGGCCAGACGGTAGTGGAGGTTTCTTTCGGTGCAGCAGCCATCTTCAGCTAGATTTTAAGGAACTCGCGCACCACGCCAAGGAACTTGGCCAGGCGATCGTGATGAACCCAGTGGCCGGCGCCGCCAATCACGACCGACTGCGCATCGTTAAATGCGCTCAGCCGCCCGTCGCGCTCCGGCTCGCCCGCCCACGGCGACTCATCGCCGCGCACCAGCAGGCAGGGGCTGGTGATACGGGCCCAGATTTCACTGGCGTCCTTGAGGTTGAAAAGATAGGGCGAAGTGGCGTGTACGTAGTTGTCGAACTTCCACGAGTAGCTGCCATTCTCGTTACGACGCACGCCGTGAACGGTCAGATGGCGCGCCTGGTCGACACTGAGATGCGGGTTCGCTTCGCGCATCCGGCTGAGTGCATCGTCGAGCGTCGCGTATTCGCGCACCTTGCGCCGCGCCAGCCCCTGCATCACCTCGATCCAGTTGCGCATGCGCTGCGGGGCGGCGGTTTCCTGGATCATCGAGGGCGGCGGACCGAGTCCCTCGATCGCGACCACCGCGCGCACCCGCTCGGGAAAAACTCCGGCGTACTGCAGCACCACGCCGCCGCCCAGCGAGTGGCCGATGAAGGTGGTCGGCTCGGTGCCGATGGCGCTCATCAACTGCGCCAGGTCGAGCACGTAATCGATCATCGAGTAGCTGCCGCCGATCGCCCAGTCGGAGTCGCCATGGCCGCGCAGATCGGGCGCGACGACGTGAAAATGGCGGCGCAGATCGAGCGCCACCCAGTCCCAGTTGCGGGCGTGATCGCGGCCGCCATGGACCAGGATCGCCAGCGGGCGAGTCTCGTTGCCCCAGTCGACGTAATGGAGCTTGAGCCGCTGGGCGAAGAAGTAATGAGAAGTCGGTCCGATGATTTGATCAGGCATAAGCTCGTCTTGCCGGCCCCTCCCAGCGTGCCGGTCAGAATATCAGAAACCGCCGTCGGCGGCGCTTCAGGTCATTGTTACAGCGACGGCGCCACCTGGTCGAAAGCGGCGCGCAGCGTCTGCGTGATGAAACCAATTTCCTCGTCGCCGATGATGAAGGGCGGCGTGATCATTACGGCGTCGCCGCCCGCCGCCCCCGCCATCCCGCGCGCCGGGTAGACGAACAGCCCGCGTTCGAGCGCCGCGTCGATCACCCGCGGCGTGACGCGCTGGTCGAACCGATACGGAGTCTTCGAGGAGCGGTCGCGGACCAGTTCGATAGCCCAGAACATGCCGATGCCGCGGACGTCGCCGACCAGCGGATGGCCCGAGAGCTCTTCCTTGAGGCGCGCGCCCAGCCGCGCACCGACTTCGGCGGCGCGCTCGACCAGCCGCTCGCGCTCCATGATTTCCAGCGCCTTGTCGGCCAGCGCGCAGGCCAGCGGATGATTACTGTAGGTGAAGAACATGAAGTCGGCGCCGGCGCGCTCGCATTCCTCGACCAGCGCCGCATCCGCCGCGACCATCCCCATCGGCATATAGCCGCCGGTCAGCCCCTTGCCGCCGACCAGGATGTCGGGCTTGACGTTCCAGTGATCGACGGCAAAGCGCCGGCCGGTGCGGCCGAACCCGGTCATCACCTCGTCAGCGATCAGCAGCACGTCGTAGCGCCGGCAGATTTCTGCGATGCGCGGCCAGTACTCCTTGACCGGCACCACCGCGCCGCCCGACGAACCCATCATCGGCTCGGCCAGAAACGCCGCGATAGTGTCGGGGCCATGCTTCAGAATCTCGGCTTCGAGCGCCTCCGCACAATCGAGATCACAGCCGGGATAGCTCTTGTCCCACGGGCATCGGTAACAGAAGCTCGGCGGAATCTTGGGCCAGTCCAACAGCACCGCTTCGTAATCCTTGCGGCGCAGGTTATGGCCTGCCGAGAGCGCGCCGAGCGTGTTGCCATGGTAGGAGAACTGGCGCGAAATAATCTTGGTGCGGCCGGCGCGGCCGCGGGTCTTCTGACACAGCAGCGCAAACTTGATCGCTGATTCGATCGCCTCCGAGCCGCCGCTGGTGAAATAAAAGCGGGTGAGGCCCGGCGGCGTCCAGCGCTTGAGCCGCGCGACCAGCGCGGTGCGCTCGGCGGAATCGAACACCGGCACGATATAATTGATGCGACCGACCACCTCGGCGGCCACCCGCGCCATCTCTTCGCGTCCCTGGCCGATATGCACCACCACCGCGCCGCCGCCGGCATCGAGGATTTTGCGGCCGCCGCGCGCATACAGATAGGCGCCCTCGGCGCGTTCGATGAACAAATCGAAAGGGCTACGAAAGAACAGCGGTTCCTGCTTATCCGGCATGCGACGATTTTAGGTCTTTGACCAGGAGGCTGCTACTTGATGGCGCCCTCCCGACGCCAGCGTTCGATACTGTCGGGCTGATAGCCGAGCGCACCCAGGATCTCGTCGGTATGCTGTCCGAGCGCCGGCGCCAGCGAACGGATCTCGCCGGGCGTGGCCGAGAGCTTGACCGAGACGCCGACCTGGCGAACCTTTTCGCCGCCGGGACCTTCGAGATCGACGATCATCCGGCGCGCGCGCACCTGCGGGTCGTCGGCGACCTCGCCGAGCTCGAGCATGCGGCCGACACAAATGTCGGTCTTGCTCAGGATCTCGAACCATTCGTCGCGCGTGCGGGTCAGGAAGGCGGCTTCGAAACAGCTCCGGATCTCATCGCGTTTGGCGGGATCGAATTCGTGCGCGATCAGATCCTCGCGGCCGAGCGCCTTGCACAGGTTGGCGAAGAACCACGGCTCGAGCGCCGCGATGGTGACGTACTTGCCGTCCTTGGTGAGATAGAAATTGTAGTTGGGCAGGCCGCCGTCGAGCATGGTCTCGCCCCGCATCGGCACCTTACCGGTCGCGAAGAAGGTCGAGAAGGTCTGCGCCAGCAACGCGATGGTGCCGTCGAGCATCGAGATATCAACGTACTGCCCGCGCCCGGTGCTGTGCCGGGCGACCAGCGCGGCCAGGATACCGATCGCGCCGTGCATCCCGCCGCCCGCGTAATCGGCCAGCAGGTTGTGCGGAATAGTCGGCGGCTCGCCCTTGCGCCCGAAAATCGACAGCAGTCCGGCGGTGCCGATGTAATTGAGATCATGCCCAACTACGTTGCGGCACGGACCGTCCTGACCGTAGCCGGTCACCGCGCAGTAGATCAGCGCGGGGTTGCGCACCGCCAGGGTCTCGTAATCGATCCCGAGCCGCTGGGCGACGCCCGGCCGGAACTCCTCGACGACGATATCGGCGCGCTGCGCCAGGCGCAGATAAATCTGCTTGCCCGCGGGGCTCTTGAGATTGAGACCGATCGATTTCTTGTTGCGGTTGAGTGCATTGTAAGGCGAGCCGCCGAAACCGCCGGTCGGCAGCTTCACTCCCGCCGCACCGGCCTGCTGGGCGCGGCGGCCGCCGGGCGGGCCCGGCTCCTCGATCTTGATCACCTCGGCGCCGAGGTCGCCCAGGATCATGGTGCAGAATGGTCCGGGCGCAAGCCGCGTCAGGTCCAGTACTTTTATTCCTTCAAGCGGTGCGGCCATCCGAGCCTCCCCTAGCGGCGCGCGCGGGCGGTAGAGATCGAAATTTAAAGCGTTTAATCGTCACAGGCAAACGCGGACGCGGGCCAAGCTCTCAGCTGCTGCCCAATCCGGAGCTGGCGCGCACGCGCGCCAGCAACTGATTGAGCGCGCGCAGGCCCCGCACCATGTGCGCGCCGTACCAATGCAGGTCGCGCCCGTTGATCAGCAGCACGCGCCGGCCCAGCGCCGCCGGCAGCGCCTCTTTCATCTCGCGGAGGTCGTCGTCGGTAAACACGTACGGCTCATCGGGCAGCAGCACGACGTCGGGCCGCTCCTCGAGCGCCTGCTGCAGCGTGACGCGCGGGTAGCGCTCGCCGGCGGCGGCAAAGATATTTCTGAAGCCGAGCATCCGCAGCACATCATGCGCATAGGTGTCGGCGTTGAACGTCATCCAGGGGTTCTTCCATACCGGGCAAAAGACCCGCAGCCGCAGCTTCATCCAGACGCCGAGGCCGGCCTCGATCTCGCTCACCGCCATCACGATCTCACGCGTCAGCGCCGCGGCCGCGTGCTCGGCGCCGAGTACGCTGCCCAGGCGCAGGACGGATTCGACCACGCCCGGGACGGTGCGCGGATAGGTGACGAACACCGGGATGCCGTGTTCGCGCAGGCGATCGATATCCTCGCGCCGATTCTCCTCGGCGTTGGCGATTACCAGGTCCGGGCTGAGCCGCATGATCGCGCCGAGGTCGGGATTCTTGGTGCCGCCAACCTTGGCCAGCGGCGCCACTTCAGAGGCCGGGGCGACACAAAAACGCGTGACCCCTGCCACTCGCGGGCCGACGCCGAGCGCGAACAGGGTCTCGGTCCAGCTCGGAACCAGCGACACGACCCTGGCCGGCGGCGCTGCGAGTTCCACCCGCAGGCCGAGGTCATCGAGCACCTGCACGCCCGCACCCATCAGCTTCTATCTCGCCTTGCTCGTCCGGTTTCGAATGAGGGCGCCGAGTTCCCGGCGATCGACGTCGCTGAGATTCTCACCGTCCGGCCTGGCGCCGGCCGGCATCGCGCGTGGACCGGCGGCAGCTTCGGATCGATCCGCAGCGGCGCCGAAGCGCTGAGGCGCGGAGCGATGCGGGCCGCGGATCGGCATCAGCATCCGGCGCGTAATGAAGCCCGCGATCAACAGCATCAGAGCGATAATCAGGATGAGCTTGGTTTTCAAGCCCCGCCGCCGTTTGCGATTACGTCGCTTTGCCATGACATCGTTCGGCCGACGGGTCGAAACAGCTAACCCCTCTCCATCAACGTGACCGGCAATCTAACCGGTCCGAGCGAGCCATCCTACCGCACCGGCCGGCCGAGAAGAACCGCCCTCGCCCATCGCGCGATCAGCCGGCGCGCCGGCACCTGGTCGAGATTGCGCGCGCCGTTGTACCAATCGACGCCCATTTGCTGGGCCTTGGGACTCAGCTGAGCGAGGCGAAAGTAGAGCCGATGGCGCGGACCATAGAAGCGGCGCGCCGCGAACGCCAGCCGGCCGAGCTTGCGGCCGACCGCGCCGCTCCGCAGCGTACGATCGTAATCCCGCAACGCGTCGCCGTCGCCGTCGAGAAAACGCGCGATCGACTCCGCCGCCAGCCGCCCGTGCTCGAAGGCATAGGAGATGCCCTCGCCCATCAGTGGATCGACCCCGGCAGCATCGCCGGCCAGCAGCGCGCGGCGCGTGGCAAATCCGTCGCCCGCGTCGAACCATCGAATCGGAAAGGCCCGAAAGCATCGCGCATCCGTCGGGATAGCGATCTGCGGAAACGCTTCCCTGAGTTGATCGATCATCAATCGATTCGACACCCGGCCGTCGGCAAATTGATCGTAGATGCCGGCGTTAAGATGCGCCCGGCCGTCGACCATGCAGGGGAATGACCAGGCATAGCCGCGCACACCGGCCCGCACACAATCAAAGTCGAAGCGGTAGCGACGATCGCGGAACTCGACAGCGACCTCGGGATCGACCGGGACGTCGACCATCAGGCCGCGGCCGATAAGCTCGCGCCGTTCGCTGAACAGCGCGCGCCGCACGCGGCTGCCCGAGCCGTCGGCGCCGACTATCAGCGGCGCTTCGAAGCTGCCGCGCACGGCCGTGACGCGCACCGAATCGGCCCCCTCTTCGACCCGGTCGACCCGGCAATCCTCGACGATCCTGAGACCGGCGCGCCGTGCAGCCGCCGCCAGCGAGGCGTCGAACTGGTCGCGGCGCACGATGGTGCAGAGCACCTCGCCGCGCGGGATGTCGACGCTGCCAATCTCGGTGCGGGCCACGCCGGCGGTGACCTGTACCGCGGGAACGTCGAGGCCGATACCGAGTTCGTCGAGCGCCGCGATGGTTTTGGGAATCAGGCCGCCGGCGCAGACCTTGGGCCGCGGATGGCGCGCCTTGTCGAGCGCGATTACCCGCCCGGCCAACTCCGGGCGTCGGGCGAGCAGGTAGAGCGCGGTCGCGAGACCGGCGGGTCCGGCGCCGGCGATAATCAGGTCGCATCGCTCCCGCCCCTGGTTCATCGCCGGTCAGCTCCGATGGGGACCCGCGGATTGGCGGCTCATCGAAAAAAAGCGGAGGAACGGACTTGCGATCCGTTCCTCCGCGACCTGGTAGACAGGCTTGGCTATCAACTCTCGGGCTTGATTACCGTGTAAAGCGTGGCATCGCCGCGCTGGACCAGCAGCAGGGCTGGCTTCTTCGAGTCCTTGGCCGCCTTGGCCTCGGTCAGGAAGTTTTCGACCGACGCGATCTTCTTGTGATTCACTTCGAGCACCACGTCGCCCGGCTGCACACCGGCATCGGCCCCCGGCGTATCCGGAGTAACGCCGCGCACCACCACGCCCTTGTCGGACTTGAGGTTGAGCTGCTGCGCGATTTCCGGGGTCAGCGCCTGCACCTGCAGCCCCCAGTTATCGTTGGCCTCCTCATTCTTGGCGCTGGCGAGCTTGGTTTCCTTGAGCTCGCCGACCTTGACCTGAAGTTCGACCTGCTTGCCGTTGCGCAACACCACCAGCGGGACGGTCTTGTTGATTTGGGTCTGCGCAACCATCTCGGGCAAATGATGTTCATCCGGCACCGGCCGGCCGTCGAATTTGAGGATGACATCGCCGCGCTTGACGCCAGCGGCCGCCGCCGGACCATCCTCGACCACGCTGGCGACCAGGGCGCCCTCGGGCTTCTCCAGTCCGAAGGACTGCGCGAGGTCGGGCGTCACCTGCTGGATCTCGACGCCCAGCCATCCGCGGATCACGTGGCCATGCTCCTTGAGCTGGTTCATGATGTCGCGGGCGAGGTCGATCGGGATGGCGAAGCCGATCCCGGCGTTGGTGCCGGTGCTGCTATAGATAGCAGTGTTGATGCCGATCACCTTGCCCTCGGTGTTGAACAGCGGGCCACCCGAGTTGCCGGGGTTAATCGAGGCGTCGGTCTGGATGAAGTTATCGTAGTTGCCGCCGAGCGCGCGCCCTTTGGCGCTGACGATACCGGCGGTTACGGTCAGCGAGAAGCCGAACGGGTTACCGATCGCGATCACCCAGTCGCCTACCTCGGTGGCGTCAGAATTGCCGAGGTCAGCGTAGGGCAGCGGGTCCTTGCTATCGATCTTGATCAGCGCCAGGTCGGTCTTCTCGTCCTTGCCGATCACCTTGGCCTTGAACTCGCGTTGATCGCTCAGCTTGACGTGAATTTCGCTCGCATCGCCGACCACGTGGTTATTGGTCAGGATATAGCCGTCGGGCGAGACGATTACGCCCGAGCCCAGCCCATGCTGCTTGAAGTTGTGAGGAATTTCGCCGAAGAAGTGACGGAATTGCTCGAACGGATCGCCGCCACCCGGGCCGAACGGACCTTGCTGTGGGCCGGCGCCCGGACCGCCGCCGCCGGGTCCCTGGGGGCCGCCAGGGCCGCCGAACTGAAACGGCATCGCATTCGATTTGATTTCCTGCACCACGCTGACATTCACCACCGTCGGCATCACCCGCTTCACCAGCGGTGCGAACGACGGTAGCGGCACGCCGTTCTTAGGCAGCGAGGCGGCCGGCTCGGGTTGGCCGGCCGGTGCGGGCGCTGCCGCCACGGGTTTGGCGAGCGCGGCCGGAGAGGCAGCCGAGGCTTCCGGCTTGCCGGTGGTCGACGAGGAAGAGCCCCAAAACGGGAACGCGCCAGCGCGCGCAAACGCAATCGTAATACCAAGCAGCACGCCGCCCGTGATGGCGGCGACCTTCTTAACCATGGATCCTCCTCGAGCGGATATGGGACTTTTGCGTGTCCCTATGCGGGTTCTACTGCCAGAACCTCTTAGTAATCGGACGTTTCATCGCCGCCGAAATTCAAGCGAAACCTGGAAAATCTGGCGAAAGTGCCGGGGGCACTCTCCAATCTCCGCCCAGCAAACGTCGGCTATCACAGTCCGTTGCCATAAATTAACCAGAAAACCTGCAAGAAGACTACTGCCATCGCTACGACCCTGGCCGACCTCGCAGTCGGCCAAACCCCTGCGGCGCCCGACGCCGTTGCCCTGCAACGCCTGCCTGTCTACGATCAAGCGATGGTCGTGGCTGTGACGATGTTCGCCGCCGGGCTGCTGGCCTGGACGTTTCTCGAGTACGCGATTCACGGCTGGCTGAGCCATCGCTTCGTCACCTTCGTAACCCCCCTCCACCAGGTGCACCATCGCGACCCGAGCGCGGTCTTTGCGCTCGGCGCGTGGCTACCGACCGCTGCCATCTTCGGCCTGCTGCTGATCGGTTTCGGGATGACGCCGGCGACGATCTTCGTTGCCGGGCTGGTGGCCGGATTCGCAATCTACGAGCTGGTTCATTACCGGCTGCATTTCGCGCCTGCGGTGGGCCGCTTCGAGGCGCGGCTGCGTGCGCGCCATCTGGCCCATCACCTGGCGATGGACGATCGCTGCCTGGGAGTGACCACGGCGCTGTGGGATCGAATATTCGGCAGTGCGGCACGCCCGGATGACATCGCTGCGCTCGCCGCCCGGCTCGACCAGGTTGAACCGATCGCCGGCCGCAGCAACCTGGGACGGATCGTCGCGGGGCTCCGAGTCAGCGTAAAGCATCATGTTTCGCTCTCCGGCGGGGCCAAGTAAGATGAGTTCGCGGGCGCTATCGTCGGTTGGCTTGATCGGCAAGAGATGACCCAGCCAGCGGCCCATGGTATAGACCGGTTTCGGCGAATCATCATGCGCAAGCTCATCATCGCAGGCTCACTCGTGATTATCGTGGCGGTCGTGGCCTACGCCGCCGTCACCCGCTTGCAGGCCAAATCCGCCGGCGACTCATCCAGCCAGGATGTGGCGCGCGCAACCCTCGATCCGGCGCTGTTTCAGGGTAAGGTTCACGACGCCTATCTTGCCGCCGCACGTTATCCCGCGGTGCTGGTGCAACTTCACTGCTATTGCGGATGCGACAAGGTCGAGGGTCATCGCAGCCTGCTCGATTGTTATCGCGATCGTCACGCGACCACCTGCCCGGTGTGTATCGGCGAGGCGCTGCTGGCAGCGAAGATGACCGGCGATGGGGCGCCGGTCGAGCAGATTCGCGACGCTATCCGCACCCGTTACGCACACGGGGAATAGCGTTTGGGCGTCGCCGTCTCAGCCTACATCCAGCACTTCAGCTACCTGGGGCTGTTCGTGGTGTTGGTGATGTGCGGCCTGGGCTTGCCAGTGCCGGAGGATGTGGCGCTGCTGGCGGGCGGGTTCATGGTTCATCGCGGCATCACCGCCTATCCCGCGACCATTGCCGTCGCGCTGGTCGGGGTGGTGGCGGGCGATAATTCGCTGTTTCTCATCGGACGGCGCTTCGGCAGCGGGCTGCTGTCCTACTTCGGCGTCGCACGCCCCAAATCGCGCCGCCGGATTGAGCGGATGCGCCAGTTCATGGAGCGGCACGGCAGCAAGGCGATCTTCTATGCGCGCTTTTTCGCCGGCCTGCGCGCGATCGTTTATCTGTCGGCCGGATCGCTCGGCGTAAGCCCGGGACGCTTCTTCCTCTACGACCTGCTAGGGGCACTGATCTCGGTGCCGTTGATGGTCTCGGCGGGCTATTTCTTCGGCAGCGAGATCGAACTGGCGATCAAATACGTCGGCGGATTCGAGCACGTACTGCTGCTGATCCTGGCAGCTTCGATCCTGTTCTGGGTCACCCGCTACTTCTACCTGGTGTCCGGCCGCAGCCAGGAAACAGAGTAGACTATCTTTTGCCCGGGCGGCTTTCGCCCGGCCGGATTTCAGGCGCAGGCGAATCGCCATGAAAATTGTCTTCCCGGCCTTCGGACTGAAGGCCAAGCTGATGGCCCTGATGGTGCTGCTGCTGACGCTGACGCTCGGCGCGCAGGTGGCGGTCAGCCTCGGCACCCAGGAGGCGGTGGTCGAAAGCACGCAGGCGCGGGTCAAGGATCTCGCCCGCGCCATCCAGATCAGCGTGCAGGAGCTGACCTCGGTCAGCGCCACCAATCCCGACCGGCTGCCCAACTACGTCAAAAGCCTGAGCACCAATGGCCTCGAGGTCTCGATCGCTTCGAGCCAGAGCCAGATCATCAACAGCACCAATCCCAAGCTGATCGGCGCCGTCCTGAAGCGCGGTGCCCACAGCCAGGTCGCGCACGGCCGCGGCGATCTGATCGACGTCATTCCGCTGGCCTTCGGCGCTGCCGGCCAGCAGACCACCGTCTATCTGATCCCGGTCGAGGTCGAGGACCACCTGATGGGCTACGTGCAGGTGGTCGCCAATTTCGGCGATTTCGCCGAGCCGCTGCAGCAATATCGCAACCAGCTGCTGAGCATCGCACTGGCGATTTTCGCGCTCGGTCTGGCCTTCGCCTGGGTCCTGGCGCAGCGCTATGTGAGTCCGATCCACACCATTGCGGCCGCGGCGCAGAATATCGCGGCGCGCGGCCTCGAACCGGTCGGCGAGACTCATCGGCGCGACGAGATCGGGCTGTTAACGCGCAGCTTCAACGAGATGGTGGCGCAGCTGCGCCGGGCGCGCGAGCGCGAGATCGAGCTCAACCGGCTCGAGCGTTTCGCCGCGCTGGGCCAGCTCGCCGGCGGACTGGCCCACGAGATCAAGAATCCTCTCAACTTCATCTCGCTGGCGATCGATCAGTTGCGCGCCAATTACGCCGCCCAGTTGAGCGGCGATCGCGATCAGTTCCTCCGTCAGCTCGCCATGATGAAGGACGAGATTCGGCGCCTGACCGAGCTCATCCAGAGCTTCCTGCACTACGGCAAGCCGATCGAGATCCATCGCGCCCCGACCGACGTACGTGCGCTGGTCCGCGGCGTGCTCGAGCTATCCGAGTCCAAGGTGAAGAGCCAGGGGATCACGGTTCAGGAGCGCGACCCCGAAGTGCCCACGCTGCTCAGCCTCGACGCGGAGAAAATTCGCACCTGCTTCATCAACGTGGTCGCCAACGCGATCCAGGCGATGCCCGAGGGCGGCGAGCTGGCGGTCGGCTACGCCCGCGACAGCGCGCACCTGCGGGTCACCTTCGTCGACACCGGCGTCGGCATCGACCCGTCCGCGGCGCAGCGCATTTTCGAGCCCTTCTTCACCACCAAGCGCGAGGGTATCGGGCTCGGCCTGTTCCTGTCGCAGGCGATCGTCGAAAAACACGGCGGCGAGATAACCATCGGGTCCAACTCGTCGGGACCCGGCACGCGGGTGGTCTTCACCTTCCCGCTGCAAACCGGCAAAACTTAAACCTATGAGTCAGGCATCCGTGCTGGTGGTCGAAGATAACGACCTCGAACGCAACATCACCGCCGAGACCCTGCGCGAAGAGGGCTTCGCGGTCGAGGAGGCGGCGGTCGGCAAGCGCGCGCTCGAAATCCTCGGTTCGAGCCGCTTCGACGTGGTCCTCACCGATCTGATGATGCCCGGGATGTCGGGCGAGGAGCTGCTGGCGCAGGTCCGCGCGGTCCATCCCGCCAGCCAGGTGGTGGTGCTGACCGCACACGGCACCATCGACAGCGCCGTCAAGGCGATGAAGAACGGCGCCTTCTATTACCTGACCAAGCCGACCGACCGCGAAACCCTGGTGATGACGGTCGGCAAGGCGGCGGAGCTGTCGAATCTGCAGCAGGAGAACCAGCTGCTGCGCACCCGGCTGGAGGGCAAGTTCGAGGTCGAAGGCGTGGTCGGCCAGCATCCTACGATCCAGGAAGTGATCCGGATCGTGCGCAAGGTGGCGCCCTCGAACTCGACCGTCCTCATCCAGGGCGAGAGCGGCACCGGCAAGGAAGTTATCGCCCGCGCGATCCATCGCTTGTCGCCGCGCGCGACCCGTACGTTCGTGGCGATCAACTGTTCGGCGATCCCCGACGCACTGATCGAAAACGAGCTGTTCGGCCACGAGCGCGGCGCCTTCACCGGCGCCACCGAGCGCAAGGTCGGTCTTATCGAGAGCGCCGACAAGTCGACGCTGTTCCTGGACGAAATCGCCGATCTCGGGGTCGGCGTGCAAGCCAAAATCCTGCGTGTGCTGCAGGAGCGGGAGATCCGCCGGGTCGGCGGCAACGAGTCGTTCCGGGTTGACGTGCGGTTGCTGGCCGCGACCAATCGCAACCTGGCCGAAGAGGTGGCCGAGGGGCGCTTTCGCGAGGACCTCTATTATCGCGTCAACGTGGTGACGATCACGCTGCCGCCGCTGCGCGATCGCCGTTCCGACCTGCCGCTGCTGGTCGAGCATACCCTGACGCGCTTTGCCCGGATGGCCAGCGCCAAGCCCAAGGAAGTGAGCCGCGAGGCGATGGAGATACTGCTCGACTACTCGTGGCCGGGCAACGTGCGCCAGCTCGAATCCGCTATCGAGCGGGCCAGCCTGCTATGCGAAGGCGATCGCATCATGCCCCGCGATCTCCCCGAAGAAGTGGTGTCGCGCAAGACCCACGCCCGCGAGCGCGGCGGTGGCCGCTCGGACCGTTTCGAGCTGCCCTCCGAGGGCATCAACTTCGAGAACTTCGAGCGCGACCTGATCCTGCAATCGATGGAGCGGGCCGACTGGGTAATCGCCAAGGCCGCCAAGATGCTCGGCATGAGCTACCGGACCCTGCAATACCGGCTCGACAAGTTCGCCATCAAGAAGCCCGACGGCAAGCCCCTGACGTCCTAATCGAGGCGGCGGCGCCAATCAGGGAGCGGCGGCCGAAAATACGATGGCGGACCGGAAAGCCCGGCCCGCCATCGCGACTATCTATGATTGAGCTGCGCGCGCAGCCCGTCCAATCCGGAACGCTATCAGCGCATGATCTGGGAAAGCGCGCTCAGGCTGAAGTAGCGTCCGATATCGGTGTAATTTTCGCCGTTGGGTCCATTGCAGTTCTGGTTGGCTAGCATCTGCACTTCGGCCATCGTCAGATGACCCGCCTGCTCATCCCACATCGTGCCCCATCCGGTATTGGTCCAGGCCTCGCCGACCCCCGGCACGCTGACCATCCCCTGCGGATCGTAGTCGACCTTCCAGAACTTGCCGCCGTCGTCGTACAGGTCAGCCCACATCGCCTGGTAGTCTTCCTTGTCCACGTACAGGATGCGCTTGGAGTAGCAATAGCCTGGCGTGTATTTCGGGATCGGATGGACGTTGATCATCCATACCGGGCGCACTTCCCAGGTTTCAAGCGTCGGCTTGCCGAAGAACAGCGGCTGAAAGTAATTCCTCGGGTTCACCAGCTTGCTCAGATCCTGCGTCACATCGGGCGCCTCCAGGATCTGGCGGTCCGCAACAAAGTCGGCATCGAAGTGCGTCATGTTGCCGTTGAACGCGCCGTGCCGGGTATCGTCGTTAGTGAAGTCGCCGCCGAAAAACGGCGCGCAGCGCGCCGCGGTTGACAGGCGCAGCGAGCGGCGCAGTGCCGGAATGAAAAGATAGGTGTCCTGCGGCTTGCTGAGATCCTCGTAATAGACATTGAACAGCGTGGTGTAGCGCGCCTGCTCCGGCTGGAGAATCTGCGCGTATTGGACCAGGTCCTCGCCTTTGCCGCGCGGTTCGTAAATCGGCTCGCCAGGGTCGGAGATATGACTCATGCGGCGCAGCAGGAAGATCTGGTTAAGAGTTGATTCGTTCAACAGGCGGTCATGAAACCAGACCTTGGACTGGGTCGCGCAGATTTCATGCGGCTGGTAGGCGTACCAGTCATCGACCAGCAGTTTCCATCCCCTGAGCGGCTCCTGAGGATTCGGAAACGGCAGCCCGGCCACATAGCCCGAAAGATTATGGCCACCATCCGAAGTGGTGACGATCTTCACGTCCTTCGCATACTTTTCGGTGTTCTCAACGTAAATTTTCGGCAGCGGATAGGACTTGTAGGCGCTAACTACCATCTGAAAGTCGGGCGGCATCTTCCAGAAATGTTGCCCCGCGAACAAAACCTGCAGCCCGTCGCTCATATACTGCTTGTATTTTTGCCAGTTCTGCGGGGTGATTATCGTGCCGGGCGGAATCGGGTTCTGGTTCTCGCCAGCGGCACAGAAGGCGCGACCCGAGGTGGCCAGGAGCGACAAAACGATCGCCCCTATCAAACCGACTATCGTCACTCTTTTAGTTTCTCGAAACATAATTATTACCCGTTGATACTGTCTTGTACCTTTTCGGCGAACCGCGCCCCGATGTAATGAAGATATCACTCGGTGTAACAAAAGAAGGCAGATCGATCCAGATGCCTCCCTGGCGGGGCCACTATCAGCGGCGCCGTCGCAAGTGCCCAGGATTCAGTCAGCGATCAACGCGCTGGTTGGCATATAGACCCAGCATCCGAGCCGCTCGCCCGACGGCGTCACGACCTCGATCGATTCGCGGGTATAGAGATGCGGCAGTTGCTCGTAGCGATCGAGGATCGCGAAGTCGTCGATGCTGACATCGAGCATCAGCAGACCATCGATCGCTACGCCGGGCGCCGCGACGATATAGAGATAACGTCCCCGCTCCACCCGGTAGCCGTCGAGGCACGCCGGCCGCGTCGTCACCGGATGGCCGAGCAGACCGTCGCGGCATCCCGGCTCAAGCAGGGTGCCATACACAAACAGCTTAAATTTATCAGGACTGCTCGCGATCATCGTATTGCTGCCACAGCACCCTTCGCTTACCCTCGATGAAGTTATTCGGTAGATGCGCGATCCTTTTTACCGCTTACTCGACCAGCTTGGCGAGATCGGTCTGCTCACCGTCGAGGTCGTACGCCATCTCTTCCGCCGTCCCTTCGAAGCCCGGCTGCTGATCGATCAGCTCGACAGTATCGGCGTGCGCTCGCTCAACGTGGTCAACCTGACCGCGATTTTCTCCGGGATGGTGCTGGCGCTGCAGATGGGTCAGTTCCTGGCCAAGTTTGGCGCCAAGATCTACGTCAGCCGGGTGATGGGGCTGTCGTTGCTGCGCGAGATGGGCCCGGTGCTGACGGCGCTGATGATCGGCGCGCGGGTGGGCGCCGGAATTACCGCCGAGCTCGGCAGCATGAAGGTCAGCGAGCAGCTCGACGCGATGCTGGCGCTGGCCTCGAGCCCGGTCAAGAAGCTGGTAGTGCCGCGAGTGCTGGCGACGATCCTGATTCTGCCGGTGCTGACGGTAATCGCGGACGCCATCGGACTGTTCGGCGGGCTGCTGATCGCGGTCACCCAGCTCGGCATCAGCGCCGATTTCTTCTACACCTCGCTGGTCCAGAACATCGCGCTGAGCGACCTGCTGAGCGGCATCAGCAAGGCGTTCTTTTTCGGCTACCTGATCGCCATAATCGCCTGCATGAAGGGGCTGACCGTGACCGGCGGCGCCGACGGCGTGGGCCGCGCGACCACCTCCTCGGTGGTGGCGGCCTCGATCAGCGTGCTGGTCGCCGACTTCTTCCTGACCAAGCTGTTTATGACGATCTGATGGACGCGCACGACCCCACCGCCGGCAACGGCGCGGCGCCCGGCGCCGAACAGCTCCCGTTCATCCGGGTGACGGGACTGGAGAAAAGCTTTGGCGGCAAGCCGATCCTGCGCGGTATCGATCTCGAGGTGCGCCACGGCGAGACGCTGGTTATCCTGGGCGGCAGCGGCGAGGGCAAGAGCGTCCTGCTGCGCCATCTCAACGGCTTGCTGATGCCCGACCGCGGCACCGTAATCGTCGGCGGACGCAACCTGGCGCTACTCGACGAAGATCAGCTCGCCGCGCTGCGCAAGGAGGTCGGGATGGTGTTTCAGCTCGGCGCGCTGTTCGATTCGATGACCGTGTACGAGAACGTCAGCTACCCGCTGCATGAGCATAGCGCGATGGCCGAGGAGCAGATCCATGCGCGGGTGCGCGAGTTGCTGGCGATGGTGCAGCTCGACGGGGTCGACGGGGTCGAGGAGCTGCTGCCGGCCGAGCTTTCGGGCGGCATGAAAAAGCGCGTCGCCATCGCTCGCACCCTCGCGCTCGAGCCGCACGCCGTGCTCTACGACGAGCCGACCACCGGTCTCGATCCGCTGGTGGCCCATCGCATCAGCGTTCAGATGCGCGAGTTGCAGGAACGGCTGGGCTTGACCAGCGTGGTGGTGACCCACGATCTCAAAAACGCCTTCGTCGTGGGTGATCGCTTCGCGCTGCTCTATCACGGTAAGATTCGGGTGAGCGGCACCGCCGACGAGGTGCGCGCCTCGCGCGATGAGTTGATGCAGGATTTTCTCAAGACTGCGCTCTAACCCGGAGGGGGTTACACCGTGGCTCAATCCACATCCAGGACGGTGCGGGTCGGATTGCTGATTTTCGCCGGGCTCGTGATTCTGGCCTTCGGCATCATGTCAATCGGGAGGGGTTCGCGATGGTTCACCGGCTCCGAGACCCTGGCCGCGCGCTTCCATCGCGTCAACGGCCTGCAGGCCGGCGCGCCGGTGCGGCTGGCGGGGGTCAGTATCGGATCGGTCGCGCGGATCAAGTTTTTATCCGACAATCCCAACCAGAACCTGATTGAGGTGACGCTGTGGATTCGCGAGTCGGCCGCCGCTCATGTGCGGGTCGATTCCAAGGCGAAAATCCAATCGATGGGACTGCTCGGGGATCAGTACGTCGAGATCGGCCCCGGCCATCCCGGCTCGCCGCCGGCCCCGGCGGGATCGATGCTGCCGGCGCGCGATCCGATCGACTACCAGACCCTGCTGCAGGCCAAAGGCACCGGCGACCTGGTCGCGAACGTGATGTCAGTGGCCGACTCGCTGCACGCGCTGCTCGATCAGCTCAACCAGGGCCACGGACTGCTGGGCCAGCTCATCCGCGGCCAGGGACACGGCGAGCCGAGGCTCAATGCGGCAGTCGTGCGCCAGACGCTCGACGATATCGGCAAGCTCACGACCGATCTCGATCACACCGTGGTCTCGATCAACCAGGGCCGCGGCGTCGCGGGCGCGCTGGTAAGCGATCGCGTCAACGGCCGGCGGATGCTCGACAACGTCACCGCCACCCTCGACACCATGCATCATACCTCCGAGCAGCTTGGCGAAGCGGCGAGCCGCTTCAACCAGGGACGCGGCCTGCTGCCGCAACTGATCGAGAACCAGGGCTACGGCAACGAGGTGATGGCCAACCTGCGCTCGTCGTCGCGCGATCTCAGCCAGATCCTCCACAAGATCAACACCGGCCAGGGCACGGTCGGGAAGCTGGTCAACGATCCAGCCGTCTACTATGAAGTGTCCGGGATGCTCTCGAGCAGCGGCGGATGGGGTTTTTCGCTGATGCGCGGGTTCTACAACTTCTTTCATCCGCTCGCCGGTCCCAACCCGCCCGAGCAGAGCGAGATGATCAACCTGCCGGCGTCGACGGTTTCCCATTGACGCGCCGGGGTTAGGTGACGGCCATGAAAATTGATATCGACCTCAAAGCCGGCTTCCTGCAGAACATCAAACGCGAGGTGCTCGCGACGCTGACTACCGAGGAGCGCGCGGTCATCGAGGTCTCGACCGGCGAGATGGGCAACAAGCCCGACGCCGTCAAGCTCGGCTGGCTCAAGATGCGCACCAAGGAAAGCTGGACCAAGCAGCGCTACATGAAGGCGCTCGACCGCACCATGAAGAAGCTGCGCGCGGCGGTCGAGGCCGAGTCCGCGCGGCGCGCCGACGACGACGACAAGCCCTAGCGCTCGATCCGCGCCACGCGGCGCTTGCCGACCTCGATCACCTGGTTCTCGCCCGGCACGAAACGAAAGTTGATTTCGGTGATGGTGCGGCCGTCGACCCGCACCGCGCCCTGCCCGACCAGCCGGCGCGCCTCGCTGGTCGAGGCGACGAAGCCGAGCTGTTTCATCAGCTCGCAGATCCAGATTTCGCCGTCGAGCCGGTAGACCCGCGCGTCGGCCGGCACCTCGCGGCGCTGGAACTTGGTCTCGAAATGTTCGCGCGCCCGTTCGCTGGCCTCCGCGTCGTGATACTCAGCGACGATCATCGCGGCCAGCCGCTTCTTGGCTTCCATCGGATGCATCGCGCCCGAACGGACCGCGGCCAGCTCGGCCGCGTCGCCGCCGATCAGAATCTCGAAGTAGCGCGCCATCAGCGCGTCGGAGGCCGACATCAGCTTGCCGAACATCTCCTCGGGCGGATCCTCGAGCGCAACGTAGTTGCCGTATGACTTCGACATCTTGCGCACGCCGTCGAGCCCCTCGAGCAGCGTCATGGTCATCACCACCTGCGGCGGCTGCCCGTAGGCGCGCTGCAGATCGCGGCCGACCAGCATGTTGAATTTCTGATCGGTCCCGCCCAGTTCGACGTCGGCCTTGAGCGCCACCGAGTCATAGCCCTGGATCAACGGGTAGAGCAGCTCGTGCAGGAACAACGGCTCGCCGGCTGCGAGCCGTTTTTCAAAATCGTCGCGCTCGAGCATCCGCGCCGCGCTGAGCTTGGCCGCGATTCCGATCAATTCGGCGACGCCCATCGCCCCCATCCACTCGCTGTTGAAGCGGATTTCGGTGCGCGCCGGATCGAGAATCTTGAACACCTGCCGTTCGTAGGTCCCGGCGTTGCGCTTGATCTGCTCGGGCGTGAGCGGTTTGCGGGTTTCGGAGCGGCCGGTCGGGTCGCCGATCATGGCGGTGAAATCGCCGACCAGGAAGACCACGGTATGGCCAACGCGCTGGAAATCGCGCAGCTTCTTGAGCGTCACGGTATGGCCCAGATGCAGGTCGGGCGCGGTCGGATCCATCCCGAGCTTGATCCTGAGCGGCCGTTCTTCGGCCAGCTTGGCGGCCAGCTCGGCGGCCGAAATCACCTCGACCGCGTTGCGGCTCAGCTCCAGAGCGCGCTCCTGTGCCTGACTTTCGTCCATCTCCAATCAGCTTGCCGTCATTCGTACCTATCTGTGGCCTGCGGTCAGCGTATCCGAAGCCGCGCGAGCGTAAAAGTTGCCGACTGCGGTCTGCGCGGTTGTGCCGGGGCTTAGCCCGGTCGTTGGTTGTAGCGGCCCATCGCACGATCGAGATCTGCGGTGACGACCAGCGTCTCAACCGCTTCGGCAGCGCGCGCGACAACCGGCGCGAAACTCGCCAGCTCGCCGCGCGTCATCGGCTTGAGCACGAAATCCTTGCTGTCGTCGTCGGTAGGCGGGCGGCCGACACCGATGCGGATGCGGATAAAGTCCGCGCCGAGCCGCTCCGCGATCGAGCGCACGCCGCGATTACCCGCATCGCCGCCGCCGCGCTTGAGGCGCAGCCGGCCGGCTTCGAGATCGAGATCGTCGTGCACCACGATCAGCCGCTCCACCGGAACCTTGAAATAGCCCAGCATCGCCGACAGACAGTCGCCGCTCAGGTTATAGAAGGTTTCGGGCTCGGCCAGGATTAGCCCGCGCCCCTCGATCGTGGTCTGGGCGTAGTTCGCCTTGAAGCGCCGCCGCGAAAGTTTCAGCTCGTGTGACGTGGCGAATCGCTCGACGGTCATGAAGCCGAGATTATGGCGCGCGCGCTGATACTCCTCCCCCGGATTGCCGAGCCCGGCGATGATCCATTGGACTTCGCCGCCGCCATCGGACGGCGCCTGCGCGGCGCTTTTCGCCGCGCGAAAATGTCTGAACAGGCGGCCGATCGGACTCATCGCGCGGGCGCCGCCGGCCGCCGCCGCGACGCCGTCGCGACGCCGGGCGTGGCCATCAGCGGACGCAGCGCGCGCATCAGCGCCGCCATCTCCGCCGGCGTGCCGATCGAAATCCTGAGCGCATCCTTGAGTTCCGGGGTCGCGAAGTAACGCACCAGGATGCCGCGTTTTCTCAAGCCTGCCGCCAGCGGACCGAGGTCGCGCCCGGGTAGCCGCGCCATCACGAAGTTGGCCCGCGAGGGCGGCACCTCGAAGCCCATCCGACGCAGCTCGGCCTCGACCCGCGCCCGCATCGTCTTGATCCGCTCGACATTGCGGCGCATCCAGGCGACGTCGCGCAGCGCCCGCGCGCCGACCGCGATCGCCAGCCGGCTCAGGTTGTACGAATCCTTGACCTTGAGGAGCTGTTGGATAATTTCCGGATGCGCAAAGCCCAGCCCCAGCCGCATCCCGGCCAGCGAAAAGGATTTCGAGAACGAGCGCAGCACGACGACATTGCGATAACGGCGGACGAGCTCCAGCGCGTGGCCGTCGGCAAAATCGACGTAGGCCTCATCGATCACCAGCAGGCGTGGAGCGAGGCGGCGCGCCAGGGCGGCGAGCTTGGCCGCTGCGACGCAGGTGCCGGACGGCGAATTGGGATTGCATACGATCGTCAGCCGCGCGCGCGCCCGCACCAGCTCGTCGAGCGGCAGGACGAAATTCTCGCGCCACGGGACGCCGATCACCGTGGCCTCCTGAATCGCCGCCAGCGTGTCGTACAGCGAGTAGGTCGGCAGTGGATAGGCGACGCGATCGCGCGCGCCCAACGTGACGCGGAAGATCATTGCGAGCAGTTCGTCAGAGCCGTTGCCGGCGACGATCATCTCGCGCGGCAGGCGGTAGAGGCGCGCCGCCTCGACGATCAGTTCATCGGCGAGCGGCGCCGGGTAGAGCCGCAGCAGGCCGGCCGCACCGGCCAGCACCCGGCGCACCGCCGGCGACGGGGGGTAGGGATTTTCGTTGGTGTTGAGTTTGATCAGTCGCTGGCCGGGGCGCGGCTGCTCACCCGGGACGTAAGCCGTCATCCGCCTGATGGCGCGGCGAAACATCCGCGCCGAATCTGCCCGATCGAGCGATCCCATCACTCAGCTCCGCGCTCCGCGCCGCACGGCGGTCGAGTCGAACAGCCATTTGACGTAGGCCTGATGGCCCCGGTCGAGCGCGAGCGAGAGAATTTCCGGCACCTCGTAGCTGTGCAGCTCGCGGACCCGCCGTTCGAGCCGGAGATAGAGCGCCGCGCGAGTCTTGATAACCAGCAGATATTCGCGCGCCTCCTCGATCGCGTCCCGCCATCGGTAGATTGAACGCACCCGGGCCACGATATTGACGCACGCCGCCAAGCGCTCTTCGACCAGCGCCCGCGCGATTCGACGCGCCTCCCGCTCGCTGCCGGCGGTGACCAGGACCAGTCTCGCCGCGGATGCTCTCTGCGATGCCATCGGAACCCGTGCCGCACGTCACTCTAGCGGCGCGCGCCGGCCGGTCCAAGTCGAAATCATCGGACCGTGTTGGGACGAATTATGTTGATCGGCAGGCCCAGCGTCTTTTTCACCAGCTCGGCGACCGAGGTGATGGGCTTGACGCTGACATGCGGATCGCTCATCGGCCCGCGCACCGCGAAGTAGGCGGCAAACAACGTGGTGCCGGCCGCCAGATGCTCGCCGAGCAACGGAATCTTGGTGACCAGCCAGTTGATGGTATTGAACGGCACCATCTCGATCGTCATGTCCATGGTGCCCTCGCCCACATTGACCGTGCCCTGCGCCCCCATATCCATCACCGGCCCCTTGATCGCCAGGTCATCGGTATGGAACACGCCGTCGTGGCCGACGAAGTTGCCGGCCAGCGTATCGAAAGGCAGGCCCGCGACCCGCGGGTCGGGGACCTGGGCGGTCAGCCAGCTCTTCAGATCGATCATGCCGAGGATTATCGAGAGCAGCCGGAATTTCGCGATTACCCCTTTTTCGGCGTTGATGGCGAGCTTGCCCGCAAGCGTGGTGAAGAAATCGTTGTTGGTGTCGGCTCGCAGATCGCCGCTCACGTCGATCTTGCCGGTCAGTTCGGGCCGTCCCGAATCCTTGATGAGCCGCATTAGGGAGGCCCCGTCGATCTGCGTCAACTGGCCCTGCATATGGATCCAGTCGTCCTTCTGCCGCCCCGAGATTTCCATCGCAATATGGCCGCCGAGCGCTTCGGCCTTGAAACTCCGCACCTGCCACGCGCCATGGTCGTAGCGATAATTGGTGCCGACGTCGGACATCTCGAGCCGCGCAAGCCTGGCTTTGCGCGCGCCGAGGTAGCCGGTGACCGGAATCTTGAACATCATGACCGGAGTCGGCGGCGACCACGGCAGCCGGATGAATTTCATTACCGACAAGTCGAGCCGCTGCGCGACCGCGTTGAGCTCCAGCTCCGGATGCGAGAAATCGCGCAGCGCGATGCTCAGATCGATCGGCGCCTGCTCGATACTCGCCGAAGGTATCTGGATCTTCATCCCGCGGCCGTCGAGCGCCACGGTCGCGGAGTCAAGCTTTATGGGCGCGCGCAAAAATCCGAACTGCAGCTGGCCGCGCCCGAGCTCCAGGCGCCCGGTGACCCGGTAGGCGGGCTTCGCCGCCGCCGCGCCTGCCACGAACACCGTGCCGTTGATATTTCCCTGCAGGGCGAGGTCGGAGGAGTCGACCAACAGCGGCAACCATCGCTGCGCGCTCAGATTGCGCACCTCCACCGACAGGTTGCGCGCCATCAGCCCCTGCCCCCGGCGCGACAGGTTACCGTTTACGATCAGGCTGCCGCCGCCGCCGGCGCCGCCGTTCGCCGCCTGCACCAGCAGCCGCTCAATCCTGACGGTCGTGGGCACGATCGTAACCTGGCCGGCGCTGAATTCGAGTGGGCGTGGCAGGGCCTTGAAGGCGACCCGCAACGGATGCGGCCTGAGCTGCACGATGAGGGCGTTGGGCCCGTGAGGCTTCGCCGCCACCAGCGTACCGCTCGACTTGAGATCGAGGCTGGCCTCGCCCGCCACGGAGCTGACGCTCTGGCTCGCCAGCTTCGCCAGTGCCGGGGCGTTCTTGAGCGCCGCCGCATAGACCTGCTCGGCCGCGAGCTCGCCTTTCGCTTCGAGCACGTAGTCGATTCGCTTCACGCCGCGCGCCAGGTCGGCACGCCCGCTCACCGCACTGAGCGTCGATTGGCCGATACGCGCCGCGCCCTCGGCCAGCGCCAGCGTCCCGCGCGTGTACGTGACCTTGCCGCCGAACTGGCTGACCGGCGGGACTCCCCAGGCGGAGGGCAGATTGAAAGCGACCGCCGCCAGCTTGCCGCTGGCCGAGAGATGCCGGCGCAGCACCGTTGCCGGCGAGCTTCTTAGCGCGCTGAGCGGCGTGCTCAGTTCCGCCTGGTCGATTATCAGCTCCCCTCCCTGGATCGCATTGTCGATGGCGGCGATCGATTTCGGCAGCGAACGGACGTCAGCGACGAACTTGCGCAGCGCCGCCAGCTCCGCCCGCAGCTCGCGCATCCGCACCGTCAGCATCGGGTCGGCGCCGTAGGGATCGTCGAGGCCACCGCTGGCATCGAGTATCGGCGCCTGATTGCGCGCGATGGTCAGCGTCGGGACGTCGAAGCGCGCGCTGCTCGCGTTGAACGAAAAGCGCAACGCAAAATCGCCCGGCGCGATCGCCGAGGCCAGCCGCGGGCCGCGAATCTCAACCTGGCGCACCAGCGCCGAAACCTCGCCCGAGAGGCGGCCGTCGCGATGGAGCGCGAACTTGATCCCCCCACTGCTGCGTTCCTCGAGCACCGTCGTTCCCAGGCTGAGCGTGCGCCGCGCCTGGTCGCCGCCACGCAGCTCGCCGTGCAGGATCACGTCTTCGGGCAAGCGCCGGTCGCGGCCGAACGCGACCACGCCGCCCAGCCGCAGGCCTGCCGCCGGCGCAGCCATCCAGTCGCCTTCGAAGTGGACGTACCAGCGCTCGGCGTGGGCGCGACGATGATAGGCGCGCAGCGTGACCGCGCTGGCGATCGGTCGGCCGCCGGCCACGCTCACGGTCGCGTCGTCGATTTCGAGCTGCCGCGTCACGCCAGACAGCATCGCAAAGGCTTGCGCGATCGATTTCCGGAGCTGATCGTTCAGGCGCGGAATCGCGGCTGCGCCGCCCGCCAGCATCTCCGCCGGCACGGTCAGCACCGGCTGCTCGGCGCGCAGGAAGCGCAGCGGCAGCCCCCGCGAATGGATGAGATTGTGATAGCTGACCCAGGCGACCAGGCGTTTAAGGTGCGCGACCTCGACGCCGTCGCGGAAGATCCGCGGCTGGTCGAGCAGCACCACCAGGTGACTGCGGAGTTCGACGCTGCTGCCCGCGATCGCGATATGCGTCCCGGTGGCGGCGTCGACCCGCGCCAGCGTCAGCCTCACCAGCCGATCGCGGTTGCGGTAGACCAGCAGGCTGAGCCCGCCCGCGATGATCACCAGCAGGGCCGTCAGCAGCGCAGCTATACGGAGCGGTTTCACGATCATGCGGCGGCGGCGGACGCTGCCGCGTCCCGTCCCTGCCCTCTCCGGGAAGAAAGTGGCGGTCTACTCGCCTTCGCTCAGTTCCGCAGCCGGCGTCGTTTCAGCGAGACCGATCCGATGCTTGGCGCGCAGCCCCGTCTTGAGCACCCGGTGACGCAGACGCACGGAGTTCGGCGTGACCTCGACCAGTTCCTCGTCGTCAATCCACTCCAGCGCCAGGTCGAGCGACAGGCGGCGCGGCGTGGTCAGCCGAATCGCCTCGTCGTGGCCGGAGGCGCGCATATTGCTCAGCTTCTTCTCGCGGCAGACGTTGACCGCCAGGTTGATTTCGCGCGAGTACTCGCCGACGATCATGCCCTCGTAGACCGGCTCCTGCGGGCCGATGAAAAACCGCCCGCGCTCCTGCAGATGGAACAGCGCGTAGCCGGTTGCGACCCCTTCGCGATCCGAAATCATGGCGCCGTTCTGGCGCGCGCGGATCACGCCGCACCACGGCGCGTAGCCGTTGAACAGCGAATGCATCACGCCCGCGCCGCGGGTCTCGGCCAGAAAGCGGCTGCGAAAGCCGATCAGCCCGCGCGCCGGAATCTCGTACTCCAGCCGCACCCGGCCACCGGCATAAGTGGTCATGGTCTGCATCCGGCCGCGCCGCGCCGACAACAGCTGCGTCACCACGCCAATCGCCTCTTCCGGGATATCCACCATCAGCAGTTCCATCGGCTCGAGCAGCGCGCCGTCGGGCGATTGCCGGGTCACCACGGTGGGCTTGGAGACCGCCAGCTCGTAGCCTTCGCGCCGCATGGTCTCGACGATCACCGCCAGCGCCAGCTCGCCGCGCCCGGCCAGCCGCCAGGCGTCGGGACTCGACTGGTCGACCCGCACGCTGACGTTGCGCCGCGCTTCCTGATCGATACGCTCGGCGAGCTTGCGCGAGGTCACGTAATCGCCTTCGCGCCCGGCCCACGGCGAGGTGTTGACCGCAAAGGTCATCGCCACCGTCGGCTCGTCGATCCGAATCGGCGGCAGCGCGCGCGGCTCGGCCAGGTCGCTGATGGTCTCGCCGATCGCGACGTCCTCGACGCCCGCCACCATCACGATGTCGCCGGCCGCCGCCCGTTCGAGCTCGACGCGCTTGAGTCCGTTCCAGCCGTACAGCCGCGCCAGCTTGCAAGTCACCTGGCTGCCGTCGAGCCGGCACAGCGCATAGTTGACGCCCGCCCGCAGCTCGCCGGCCAGCAGCCTGCCGATGGCGAGGCGGCCGACGTAATCGTCGTAATCGAGGTTATTGACCTGCAGCTGCACGGGCGCGTCGGGATCGATCTCCGGACCCGGCAGATGGCTCACGATCGCTTCAAACAGCGGCCGCAGATCGACCCCCGGCTCGCGCGTACTGGCGCTGGCCGTGCCGATGCGGGCGTTGGTATAGAGCACCGGAAAATCGAGCTGGGCCTCGGTCGCGCCGAGATCGATAAACAGGTCGTAGATTTCGTCGAGCACTTCGGCCGCGCGCGCATCGGCGCGGTCGATCTTGTTGATGCAGATGACGGCCGGCAGATGGGATTCCAGCGCCTTGCGCAGCACGAAGCGGGTTTGCGGCAGCGGCCCTTCGCAGGCGTCGACCAGTAGCAGGATGCCGTCGACCAGCGTCAGCGTGCGCTCGACCTCGCCGCCGAAGTCCGAATGGCCAGGAGTATCGACGATATTGATGCGCGTGTCGTGCCACACGATCGAGGTGTTCTTGGCCAGGATGGTGATGCCGCGTTCGCGCTCGAGCGCAAACGAGTCCATCACCCGATCGACCACCTGCTCGTTGGCGCGAAACGCGCCGGCCTGGCGCAGCAGTGCGTCAACGAGCGTGGTTTTCCCGTGATCGACGTGGGCAACGATGGCGATGTTGCGAAGATTGTGGCGCTGCATCTGGATACTAAAAGGCGACCGCACCGACAACACGGACGGCCGCACTTCCATCAGTGTACCTGCCGCCCGACGCAGTGTAAACGCGGGTCGCGCGGAAGTTGATTAAGGAACGATTAACGGCGCGCCGCGTTACGGCCCCGGCGGCGCCGGCGGCGGGGCGGGATTACCGGCGCTGGTGCTCTGCAACTGCTGGATAAGCTGTCCGATATCCTTGATCTCGACCACCTGCCAGCGGCCGTCGTCGGGGTTGCGCGCCATGCGGATGTCCCACACCCGCCCGCGCCCATCGGTGAAGCGCGTATAGGCGCTATCGCCGTTGTGATGCAGTATCGCGATCGCCGCCGCCGCCGCCCATCCCGGCATCTGCACGCTGCGCGCGCCGTTGTCGACCTGCCGCTGGGCCCACGAATCGACCAGCGCCGCGACCGGCTTGCTGAACATATCGACCGCGCCCTTGCCGACGATCTGGCCGAGCAGATTGTCGGGGCCGGCCTTCTTCTGGACCATCTCGTAGCCGGCGTTTCTGACCACGCTTGGGAAATTGACGTAGCTCGCCGCCACCGCGCCGTCGCGATCGTCGATCGCGCGCTTGAGCTGATAGACCGCCCACGACGGCGTGCCCGGCAGATAGAGCAGGCCCCAGCCCGCGACCACCACGATCACCAGGATCGCGGTCCAATGCCTGATTGCGAAGCGTGCCATCGTGTTTGTTGCGCGCAGACCCGGGCAGACTCAACCGGATTTCGCGAGCAGGCTGGCTGCGGCGCGGTCCATCAGCCACAACAGCTCGCCGTCTTCGGGCGCGACCAGCTGAGCCGGGTAGCGATCCGGATCGCGCGGGCCTTCCAGCACCGCCTTGACCGCGGCCGCCTTCTCCGCGCCGGTCACCATGAACAGCACCCGCGCCGCGTGGTTGATAACCGGCGCCGTCAGAGTCACGCGATGCGCCTGCTCGGCCTCGACCGTGACCGCCATCGCCAGCCGCTCGGCTTCGTGCAGCGCCGGATGGCCCGGAAAAAGCGAGGCGATATGCGCGTTGGCGCCCAGACCCAGGAGCACCACACCGAAGCGCGGCCATTCGCCTACGTCGATCGAAAAGCAGCGCCGGAGTTCATCTTCGTACGCGCGCGCCGCCTGCTCGGGCGGATCCTCGCCGCGCATCCGATGGATCTGCTCGGGTCGGAGCGCGAGCTGCCCGAGCATGGTGCGATTCGCCATCCCGAAGTTGCTGGCCGGATCGCCGGGCGGCACGCAGCGCTCGTCGCCCCAGAAAAATTGAACTTCCTTCCAATCGACGCTCAGGCGAAAGCGCGTCGCCAGCAGCTCGTAGGTGGCGGCCGGAGTCGATCCGCCGGTCAGGCAGAGATTGAACTCGGCATGGATACAGATATCCTCGCCGGCAAAATGGGCGATCTCCTCGGCCGCGCGCACGTGCGTCGCCGACGCGTCCTCCAGTATCTGGATCTGAGGTTCTTTCATATCTAACGGCCCGGCTGGCGCGACAGCAGCGCGATGGCGTGCTCCACCACGTTATCGATCGTGAAGCCGAAGTAGCGCAGCACCTCCTGGGAGGGGCCCGAAGCGCCGTAGGTTGTCATCCCCACCATGTCGCCGTCCAACCCCATCCATCGATACCAGCCCAGCGGCACCGACGCTTCGATCGCCAGGCGCCGGCGGATCGCCGGCGGCAGCACCGTATCGCGATAGGCCTCGTCCTGCGCCGCGAACAGCTCGAAGCTCGGCATGCTGACGACGCGGATCGCATGGCCGCGCTTCTCGAGCTCTTGCTTGGCGCCGACCGCGAGCTGCAACTCGGAACCGCTCGCCATCAGAATCAGCTCCGGCGTGCGGCCCGGGGTCTCATTGAAGATATAAGCGCCGCGGCTGAGCTCGGTGGCCGGCGCCGCCGCCGTGCGATCGAGCGTCGGGATATGCTGGCGCGTCAGCACCAGCATCACCGGGCCGCCGCGATGGGTCATCGCCGCGCGCCAGGCCTCGACCGCCTCGTTGGCGTCGCCGGGCCGAATCAGCGTCAGGTTGGGAACCGCGCGCATCGCCGTCAACTGCTCGATCGGCTGATGGGTCGGACCGTCCTCGCCGAGGCCAATCGAATCGTGCGTGAAGATATAGATGACGTGCAGCTCCATCAGCGCCGCCAGCCGAATCGACGGACGGCAGTAGTCGGTGAAGACGAAGAAGCTCGAACCGAACGGGATGAAGCCGCCGTGCAGCGCGATACCGTTGAGGATCGAGCACATGCCGTGCTCGCGGATGCCGAAGTGCAGGTTGCGCCCGCCCCATGAGCCGGGCTCGAAGCTGCCGCCATCCTTGATATCGGTGAAGGTCGATTCATTGAGATCGGCGGCGCCGCCGAACAGGCTCATGACCTTCTGCGCGATGGCCTGCTCCGCCTGCGAGGCCGATTGCCGCGTCGCGAGCGCGTCTTTGGGCGTGAACTTCGGCAGCTCGGCGTCCCATCCCGCCGGCAGCTCGCCCTTGAGCCGCGCATTGAATTCGGCCACTGCGGCAGGATTCTTCGCCGCGTAGCCGGCAAACGCGCGGTTCCAGTCGGCTTCGAGCTTCGCGCCGCGATCCACGCATTGGCGGAATTCGTTCAGCGCCTCATCGGGAACATAGAACAGCGGCTCGGTCGGCCAGCCAAAGTGTTGCTTGGTGAGCTTCACCTCCTCGACTCCGAGCGCCTGGCCGTGAGCCCTCGAAGTATCCTGGAAATGCGGGCTGCCGTAGCCGATATGGCTGCGCACCCGAATCAGCGAGGGCCGTCCGGTCTCGGCGATGCCGTTGTCGATCGCACGCACCAGCGCGCCCAGATCGTTGGCGTCCTCGACCACCTGCGTATGCCAGCCGTAGGCGTCGAAGCGGTGGCTGACGTCCTCGGTGAAGGCGATTTCGGTATGGCCGTCGATGGTGACGTGATTGTCGTCGTAGAGGTAGACGATGTTGCCGAGTCCCAGGTGACCGGCGATCGAGGCCGCCTCGCTCGACACCCCTTCCATCAGGTCGCCGTCGCTGCAGATACCGAAAATCCGATGGGCGAACAGCTCCGGGTCGTCACGCTCGAAGCGCGCCGCCATGTGCTTGGCCGCAATCGCCATCCCGACCCCGTTGCCGAAGCCTTGCCCGAGCGGCCCGGTAGTGGTTTCGACGCCCGGCGTCACCAGGTTTTCCGGATGGCCGGGGGTGCGGCTGTTGAGCTGACGAAAGTGCTGGATATCGTCCAGCGTCAGGTCGTAGCCGGTCAGGTAGAGCAGGCTGTAGAGCAGCATCGAGCCGTGCCCGGCCGAGAGCACGAAGCGGTCGCGGCCGAACCACTTGGGATTGCGCGGGTTATGGCGCATAAAGCGCGTGAACAGCAGATAGCCGACCGACGCCATCCCCATCGGCATCCCGGGATGGCCCGAGTTGGCCTTTTGAACCGCGTCCATCGTCAGCACGCGGATCGAGTTGACGCAGAGTTGTTCGAGATCGGTGTGAGTCGATTTCGCCTGAGTTGCTGAAGCCACCACCCGCTCCATCCGCGAGGTTAAGGGCGGCGCGGGCGCCGCCGGGTTAAGTATCGCGCGGGTCAGACTCGCCGCGGTTCCTCGGATTCGGGAACATCCCGCCAGGTTTCTCTTCCATGCTTTTCAAAATCGCGCGCCGGCGCAAGAGCTGCCGCGCTCGAGCTTCGGCACGGCGGCGATTTCCGATGAAAATTGTGAGGTCGCGGACCGTGGCGCGACGACCACGCGCCGGGGATAGATGTGGATGTGGGTGCGCCAGGTTGGCCGCACCCACATCGGAGCGTTCGCTACTAGCTGGAAATCGCCCTAGTTCTTTGTCCAGACATGCGCACTCAGGATCGGCGTGGTCGACGCTGCCGGAGGCGTTGGCGTGCCGCCGGTATTAGTCTGCTCGACCGTGTAGAGCGACTTCCCGTTGGGGCCGTTCAGGTAACCTACCCAGGTACCTGTACCACCGCACTGCGCATCATTTGAGGCGGTGCTCTCAGCAGTCGTGACCGCAGGGCCCGCAGTTACGGTCACAGTCATGATGACTCTCCCGGTCGCGGAATCGACGGTGTAAGTTCCGGCCAGGTCGCAAGTGAACGAATCGCCGGTGCCCGGCGATCCATAGTTCATAGTTTCCTCACCACTGGTGATGTTGCCCCTGCCGTCGAACTGGAGAAAGCCGGCGCTGGCAAACGGCACGGTCGGCGGATTCGGCTCCGAGACCGTTCCGGTGATCGAAGCGTCATACGCCATACCCGCGGTCAAAAAGACGCCCTTCAGATTATTCGTCTTCAGATGGCCGCGACCATGACCATGACCAGGAGCCGCATTAGCCATTCCGCCACTGAACGCGATCAGCAAGCCCGCCAAGGCCACCGGCAGGATGCTCTGCGCTACCATCGTCAGGTAATGTCTGCCGACGCCCCGCTTCGGACCGGCATCGCACCCGCGATCCCGAACGCTCTCTAATTTAGTCATTATCTTCCTATGTTCTCCTTTATCTCTCGTACATAAGCATGAACTTTATGCTGAGTTGCGCAACGGTGCTACCAAAACCGGGGAGAGTTACGTTATCCGCGGAACCCATACTGTCGAATGCGGGGCCGCTGAAGCTCTGAGACTCCCGGCTTTTTGTTGGTTCGCTTGATCTTAGGAGAGCCTTGCAGACGTGACGACAAGTTGATAATGATTCTCATAATCGAGGCAACCGCGAATGTATCTATGCATCTGCAACGCCATCACCGACCGCCAGGCCCGCTCCCATAGCAGCGACACGGGCAACTCGGTGGCGGCCTTCTACCGCGCGCTCGGGGTCAAACCCAAGTGCGGCAAATGCGTGCCGACGGTGCGCGAGCTGCTCGCCGCGCAGTCGCACTCGATCGAGCCTGCTCACGAGAGCTGCGGCGCCCAGCGCTAGCGCAGTTTCCCTCGCCGCGCGTTGCCCCCTACAATCGGTTTCATCGATCGCCATCTTCCAGGAGAGATTCCGTGAAAGGTGACTCTCAAGTCCTGCAGTTCCTCAACGCGGTCCTGCGCAACGAGCTGACCGCGATCAACCAGTATTTCCTGCATGCGAAACAGCTTGAGCATTGGGGTGTCGCCAAGCTTGCCAAGTACGAGCGCGATGAATCGATCGGCGAGATGAAGCATGCCGACCGCGTGATCGAGCGCATCCTGTTTCTCGAAGGTTTGCCCAACCTTCAGGATTTGGACCGGCTGCTGATCGGTGAGAACGTCAAGGAAGTGCTGGAGTGCGACCTCAAGCTGGAGCTCAAGGCGCTGGGCGATTTTCGCGCCGCGCTCGCGCACTGTGAGGCGGTGAAGGACTACGTCACGCGCGAGATGCTCGAAGAAATGATGCGCGCGGAAGAGCAGAGCGTCGATTTCATCGAGGTCCAGTTCGATCTCATCAAGCAGATCGGCCTCGAGAACTACATCCAGTTGCAATCCGCCGCCGCCAGCTGAGCGGCATCAGCTCCTCGAGCGAAGCGCCCCCAGCGCGCGGCCGGCACGACAGTCGCGTTCGTCGACGCGAGCGTTAGCTCGCGCCGACCAACGCGTGAAGCAGGCAGCCGGAGCTGCGCGTCCGGCCGGGATCGAAGCGCGCCGGAGCTTACGGAGCGCTGGTTTTCGTACAGTCGCCGAAACCCGGCCACGGGCCCGAAGGGCTTGAGTTGCCGTTGTTATCGTCGGTGACGACCGCCGAATTTCCGCCGCCGCCGAGAACGAAATTCCAGTCGTCAGTGAAGTTACCGGGACACGCGCCATTGTTGCTGCCGGCGGCATCCCAGGTGAGCTGTGCGGTCGCCGAGCCGTCCAGGTTAACCGCATAAGTGCTGCCGGAATCGACGCTGTAGGCGCAAGCGCACGGCACGCTCGAACCCGCCGGGCGCGCGCAAAAGAAATCGGCGCTGACCAGCGTCTTGGAACCGCTGAGGCCGCCGCGGCCGTTAGGCGTCAGGATGATTACGGAGTTTTCGTAGGTACCGTCCGACTGAACCCGGCAGATGTATCTGCCCTTGAAAGACGAGTTCTTGAACTTTGCGGCGGACGCGAACGGGGCGAATCCTAACAGCATCGCGACCGCAATTGAGATCGCGGCGGCCCCCTTGCCGAATCCGTCGATTAAACGCGGCCGATCCGTGATTTTCTGACCTGTATTCATGCCTCTTTACCCCCGACCCAGGATTTGCGGTGCGAATTTCGCGGCGAATTTTGCACACCACCTCGCGCCACGCAAGCGCGGAGCGTGGACGACAGCAGATTGGTTGTCGCCCGGCCGCCGCTCCTGGAGCCTACCAGCGCGATCTCTATATTATCCGTGTTGACACATCTTGCCGGCGCATTCTTCTGCAACAGACGAAATTCGTCTGATTCCAGAAGCCTCCGAAAAGGGGAGCGCCGCGGCGCGCAATCGCTGCCCGGCCGGTCGCGGCGGACCCGACCTTTGGCGAGCCTGCGATTTCTGATAGAAATTCGACACTGTCTTCGGAGGAAGCGGGTGGAGATGAGATCACGTGTGGACCGGCGCGTGGTGGTGACCGGGCTCGGCCTGGTCACACCGCTCGGCGTGGGGCTCGAAAAGAACTGGCAAGCGCTGATCGCCGGCCGCTCCGGCATCGGCCCGATCGATCGTTTCGATGTCGCCGATTTTCCCTGCCGCATCGCCGGCGAGGTGCGCGATTTCGATCCGCTCGAATGGATCGAAAAGCGCGACGTCAAAAAGATGGACCTGTTCATCCAGTATGCGGTGGCGGCGGCTGAACAGGCGATGCGCCAGTCGCAGTTCAAAATCGGCGAGGACAACGCCGACCGCGTCGGCGTGCTGATCGGCGTCGGCATCGGCGGCCTCTGCACCATCGAGGAAAACCACCTGCTGTTCCTCGACAGCCGCCTCAAGCGCATCACCCCGTTCTTCATCCCCAAGCTGATCGGCAACCTTGCCCCCGGCCATATCGCGATTCGCTACGGCGCCCGCGGCGTCAATCTGACCACCACCAGCGCCTGCGCCTCGGGCAGCCATGCGATCGGCGAAGCCTTCCGCATGATCCGCTCGGGCTACCTCGACGCCGCTATCACCGGCGGCGCGGAGGCCGCGCTGACGCCGCTCGGCGTCGGCGGATTCGTCGCGATGCGCGCGCTGTCGACGCGCAACGAGGAGCCGACCGCCGCCAGCCGGCCGTTCGATCGCGATCGCGACGGCTTCGTGATGTCCGAGGGGTCGGCGGCACTGATTCTCGAGGAGCGCGAAAGTGCGCTGGCGCGCGGCGCATCGATCCTGGCCGAAATTGCCGGCTATGCCTGCAATGGCGACGCTTACCATATTACCTCGCCCTCGCCCGACGGGGCTGGCGCGGCGCGCTGCATTCGGATGTGCCTGGAGGATGGCGAACTCGAACTCGGCGATATCCGCTACATCAACGCCCACGGCACCTCGACTCCGGCCGGCGACCTGGCCGAGACCCAGGCCATCAAGCACGTCTTCGGCGAGCATGCCGCGCGCATCGCGGTCAGCTCGACCAAGTCGATGACCGGGCACACGCTGGGCGCGGCCGGCGCGATCGAATCGGTCTACACGATTTTGACCATTCAGCGCGGGGTAATCCCGCCCACCATCAACTACCAGCATCCCGATCCCGAATGCGATCTCGATTACGTGCCGAACGCGGCGCGCCAGGCCGAGGTCAAGCTGGCGCTTAACAACTCGTTCGGTTTTGGCGGCACCAACACCACGCTGGCCTTTCGAGCGGCGGCGGACAACTAGCGGACGGTCAGATGGGCTCCAGAATCGTTGGCACCGGCCGCGCCTTACCGCGCACCCTGGTGACTAATCACGATCTCGAACGCAGGCTCGACACCTCGGACGAATGGGTCCGCACCCGCACCGGAATCGAGCAGCGCTACGTAATGGTGAGCGGCGAATCGCTGGTCGATATCGCGGCCGAGGCGAGCCGTACCGCGCTGTCGCGCGCCGGCCTTGCGCCCACCGATCTCGAAGCGATTATCGTCGGCACGGTCTCCTCGGACTTCGGCTTCCCGTCGTTCGCCTGCCAGCTCCAGCATCACCTCGGGATCACCGATATCCCCTCCTTCGACGTCGCCGCCGCCTGCTCGGGCTACATCTATGCGTTGTCGGTGGCCGACGGCATGATGCGGGCGGGCGAATGGAGCCGGGTGCTGGTGGTCGGCACCGATGCGCTCTCGACGATGGTCGACTGGAACGATCGCCGCACCGCGGTGCTGTTCGGCGACGGCGCCGGGGCCTCGGTACTGGTCTCGGAGGCCGGGCCGCGCGGCGTGCTCGGCAGCGTGCTGCGATCGGCGGGCGAGCACTGGAAGCTGCTGTCGGTGCGCAACGCCACCGGTACGCGATGCACCTTCGACGCCGAAGTCCGCCGCACCGCCGAAGACGCGATCCAGATGCGCGGGCCGGAGCTGTTCAAAATCGCCGTGCGCAGCATGGAAGAGGTCACGCGCCGGGTGGTCGAGAAGGCCGGTCTGCGGCTCGAGGACATCTCACTGATCCTGCCCCATCAGGCCAACGCGCGCATCATCAGCGCCGTGGCGGAGCGGCTCGGACTGGGCGCCGACAAGGTCTTCGTCAACGTCGATCGCTATGGCAACACCTCGGCGGCCTCGGTGCCGATCGCGCTCGACGAGGCTCTGGAAGCCAATCGTATCCATGACAACGACCTGGTACTGCTCAACGCCTGCGGCGGCGGGCTGACCTGGGGCGCCAACCTGCTGCGCTGGTAGGAGCGCTGCGTCCGTGCCACCCGCGCGGCGGTCGTTACGATGTTGAACGAACTGCTCAAGCGCCGCCTGCTGATGATCCTGGGCAAGGGTGGCGTCGGTCGCACCACTGTCAGCGCCGCGCTGGGCCTGGCCGTGGCCCGCGCCGGTGCGCGCGTCTGCGTGGCCGAATACGACAGCCGCAGGCCGATGGCGGAGCTGTTCGGATGCCAGCCGAGCTACGAGCCGGTCGAGGTCGAACCCGGCCTGAGCCTGATGGCGCTCGACGGGCCGCAGGCGCTGGCCGAATACCTGCGCGTCACGCTGCCGAGCCCGGCGCTGCTGCGCACCATCCTGTCGAGCCGGCTCTACAATTATTTTGTGTTGGCGGCGCCCGGACTGCGCGAGCTGCTTATGATCGGCAAGCTCTATCATGAGATCGAGCTGCGTCCCGCCGACCAGGCGCAGTGGGATCTGGTCATCTTCGATGGTCCGGCGTCGGGACAGGCGCTCGAACTGCTGCGGATGCCGCTTACGGCGGAACAGACTTTCGGCGCCAGTATCGTCGGGCGCGAGGCGCGCAAGGTCGAGGCGCTGCTGCGCGATCGCGAGCGCTGCGCCGCGGTGCAGGTCGCGACCGGCGAAGCGCTGACGGTCTCGGAGACCCTCGAGTATCACACCGCGCTCGACGAAATCGGGATGACGCCGGCAGCGGTGATTCTCAATCGCCGCTCGGCGGCGCCGTTCGGCCGCCCGACGGTCGAGAAGCTGGAGCGTCTGGCCGGCAACGACAACGGGATCGCGGCCGCACCGTTGATTCGCCGCGCTTATCGCCTGCTGGACGCCTCCGCTCGCATGGATAAAGCGATTGGGCTGCTTCGCAACGGCGCCGGCCCATTGATCGAACTGACGAACCATCCGGAGCTTCACGGACGCGCGTTGGTCGAGTCGATAGCAACTGAAATCGTGAAATTGAGGTCCGTTCCCGAGCCGCGCCGGACGCCTCACTCCTCCTCCAGCGTGGATAGTGCAGCGCGGGATTACAGGTGATGACGTGAAATTTCGAGTCAGCGTAATTGTGATCGCGATGTCTCTGGTTGGATTGAGCGCCGCCGCCGCGCCGGTCAGCGCCGCGCAGGCACGACCATGGCTATGCCGCGACAAGCCGGTGTTCTCGTCCCATCAGGCGATGCGGTTTCAGGTCGCGAGCCAGCGGGGCCGCTGGCGGCTGATGCTGATGTCGTTCGATGCGGAGGGCGGCCATGACGGTTTCACGATCGTCGACTCGCGCGATCTCAGCACCGCCGTGCCGAGCGGCGGCGGGCAGCTTCCCGCGGGCCGTTACTTCGCGGTGGCGCAATATCTCGAGGGCGGAGAATGGATCTGCCCGGGTTACGCGCAACGCAGCGACGCCTACCAACCCGGCCAAATCGCGAGTATCTGCTACGGCGCCGAGTCGACCAATTGCGTCGTGAAGCTGATCGTGTCGCCGGTCGCCTCGAGCGCCCAAATTCCTCCCACCGCCGCAACCGGCCATTGACCGCCGATGAGCGACCCGATGGACGAATTCATGAACGCCGCCATTGAACAGGCGCGAATCGGCCTGGCTGAAGGCGGCATTCCGATCGGATCGGTGCTGGTCAAGAACCACCGCATCGTCGGCCGCGGCCATAACCGACGCGTTCAGGATCGCGACCCGGTCGCTCACGCGGAAATCGATTGCCTGCGGAACGCCGGGCGTATCGGTGGGTACGCCGGCGTCGTGCTCTACTCGACGCTGACCCCGTGTTTCATGTGCGCGGGCGCCGCCATTCAGTTCGGGATCCGAAAAATCGTGATTGGCGACACCGAAACCTACGCCGAGACGCTCGATTTTCTCAAAGCGCACGGCGTTGAGGTGGTCGCGTTGAAGCTTGCGGGCTGCGCGCAGATGCTGACTGATTTCGCCGCCAGCCACCCCGAGCTCTGGAAAGAAGATAGCGGCGATCTTTAGAGCCGTGTCAGGAACTGGGATTACTAAGCGAGGCTGGGGCAGAAACCCACCCCCAGCCCCGCTCTGGCCGATCAAAGACAAGGAGGGAACCTTGACCAGCGCAAAGACGACTTACGAATATTTCAGAGATAAGTCAAGGCTAATTGGATAAAATAAGGTGACCCTACCGGCTCTCTTGCGATTCAAAGCGAACCAGCGGCATCAGGGCCACAAATGACGCCATCGCGGCGGCAAACGCAAACGCGATCGCCCATCGATAGCTGCCCGTATAATCGATAATAACCCCCGCCAGCGGCGGACCCGCGAAGGCTCCGAACCCGCTGCTCGTCCACAGGACGCCCATCAAGATGCCGAGTTTATGCGTGCCGAACAGATGGGCCAGCACCGCGGGCGCCAGCGCAACGTAGCCGCCGTAACCAACCCCCATCACCAGCGCGAAAATTACCAGGCTCGGATAGGACGCGCTGCACAACCAGATGCCGTAGCTCAGGCCGAGCGTGAGAAAGCTCAACTGGTAGAGTCGCACCACGCCGGTGCGATCGCCCAGCGCTCCCAGTCCGAGCCGGCCGACGACGCTCGCCCCGCCAATCACGCTGACCAGGGCGGCCGCCGCGACCTCGCTCGCGCCGTGGTCATGCGCGAACGCCGGCAGATAGACGAACGGGATGAACAGCGCCAGCGACAGCAGCGCCACCGACAGATACAGGAAACCGAAAGCGGGGCTGCGTATGGTCTCGCGGAACCCGGTCACCGGCGAGGCGCTGAAATGGACCGGCGGCCGCTCCACCAGCAATCCGCAGGCGAGCATGACGACTGCCGCGCCCACGCCGAAGATCTCGTAGGTCGTGCGCCAGCCGAGCGCCTCGATCAACGCGGCCGCCGCCGGCGGACCGAACACCGTGCCGAATCCGATCCCCGAGACCGCGACGCCCAGCGCGGTGTTGCGCCGCCGCATGAACCATCCCGCCACCACCGCCACCATCGGCACGTACGCGCACGCGATGCCGACGCCGACTGCGATACCGTAGGTGAAATAGCCGATCCAGAGGTGATGAATATGCGCGGTCGCAATCAGCCCGCCGCCCATCACGATCGCTCCGCAAGCCAGCACCGGCCGGGGGCCGAAGCGATCGGTAAGATGGCCGGTGACGGGGCCGAGAATCGACCATAGAAAGACCGTCACCGAAAAGACGAACGCGGTGCTGCTGAGGCTCGCGCCGAACTCCGCCACCATCGGCTTGAAGAAGGCGCCGAAGCTGTAGGCGACGCCATAGACCGCGAACATCTCGATGAACGCCGCCAGCACCATCGCCCACGCGCGCGGCGAATCGAACGCGGCCAGCGCCGCATCGACCGCGCCGTCGTCGGCTTGCGGATGGGCCGCCGGGTTCAACGCGTTTCAGCCCTGTGGATCAGACGAAGATCTCGAGCGGGAGCAGCGCCGAGACCGTGAAGTTCGGCACATCGACCACCTGGCTGATCCGCAAGTCGACGGCCACGCTGCAGATCACGTAGGCCTGCTCGCGGCTGTAGCCGCGCTCCTCGTGCAGGTAGTCGATCATGTGACGCACGGCATTGCGCGCCGCCAGCGCCAGGTCGTCGGCGCGGTTCTCGCCCGCCGCCGTGATCGGCATCCCGGTAGTCGCGTAAAAGCGCCGCGGCGCCGCCATCTCGGGCGCCGTGAAATAGCGATCGTGCGCGAACGCGATATCGCGCAGCCGGCGGCGCGCCGCCTCGCCCTTGCGCAGGTAGAATTCCAGATGGAACGCCGCCGCCATCTCGATCGCCGTGCCGCAGCATTCCGAATCACCCTGCGCGAAATGGCCGTCGCCGATCGAGAAAAGCGCGCCCTTCTCCCACACCGGGATAAAGACTCGCGCCCCGGCGGTGAGCTGCTTGATATCGACGTTGCCGGCGTTCTCGCGCGGCGGGATGGTGCGCAGCCCCTCGGCCGCGATCGCGTCGGTGGCAGGGACCGCACCGCTGCGATCCGGCGGCGGCGCCGCACCCCCGCTCTGGCGCAGTTTCTGCTCGCGATCGTTGGCCCGCTTGAGCAACTCGTATGACGGCGCGACGCCGATCACGCCCGGAAAGCAGGCGGCCGGAACCCTCACGCCCGGCACCTGCGCACTTTCGGCGAAGCCGCCCGCCAGCCGCCAGATGGCGGTGAACGAAGTGGGAAAATCCTCGCGCAGAAATCCCATCGTCGGCGTGATCGCGGTGAAGGCGCTGGTCGCCGGCTCGATCTCGATAATCTGCACCTCGAGCAGATCGCCGGGCTCGGCATCGCGGATATAGACCGGGCCGCTCAGCGGATGGACCCGGCCGAGTTCAAGCGGGCCGTTGGCCGCCGGATCGGGCTTTGTGATCTGGCCGTCGACCGCGTCGAAACACTCGATCGTCACCCGGTCGCCGGGATTGACGTGGAGGCGCGGCTCGATCGCCGGATGCCAGCGGTTGTGTCCGACGCCGGGTTGCTCAGCGAGCGGCTTTGCGAGGTCGATACTTAGTCGATGGAACGCTTTGGCCATGAGCGACTTCCTGTTGCGTGGCGATGCGGCAGAACCCGTTCAAGCCTATCCGGGGGAGCAGCGAGCGCGCCCTACCATTCGGTTAACGGGAACTGATGCTGGGAAAATTGGAGGCGGCGAGCGGATTCGAACCGCTGAATGGAGGTTTTGCAGACCTCTCCCTTAACCACTTGGGTACGCCGCCCTCCTCGCGCAAAGCCCTTGCGCAGGCTTCCCGGAGCGCCCGAGACGCCCAAGGCTAGCACGGCGCCCGGCGCGACCTGAAGCGCGTCGCAGACGAAAGCGTCGGTCTCGTGTTTCAGCCGGCGGCGGCGCGGACCGCTTTCACCAGCTCTGCAGGTTCGGGACGCACGGTATGGTCGGGGTTGATGTTCGCGTATCTGATCATCCCGCGGCGATCGATTACGTACGACCCGGTCATCGGCACGCTCCAGGAATCGTCGCCGTTGAACTTGGCGAGATCGGCTCCGAGCTCGACGAACGCCTCGCGCAACGGCCGTGAAAACTGGAACACCAGGCCGAATTGCCGGGCCACCGCGTTGCCGCGATCCGATAGCAGATCGAAATTGAGCCGATGCTCGTCGACCAGTTCGCGGCTGAACTGCTCAAGCTGCGGCGAGATCGCGACCAGCGATCCGCTGGCGGCGCGAATTTCGCCGGTGACCTTCGCCAGAGCTGCCAGCTCGGCGTTGCAAACGGGTCACCATTTGCCGCGATAGAAGCTGATCGCGAGCGGACCCTGCGCGATCAGCGCCGCCGACGAGACCAGCACGCCGTTGTGATTCGGGAGCTGGAACTCGGGCGCCCGATCGCCGGCTTTCAGAGCGCGCTCGGCGAGTCCCGAGGCGCGCAGATCGTCGATCCCGCGCTTCATCACGGCGCGGATTTCAGGCGAGAGACGGTCGGCCGAAGCCGCCCTGATAGCGTCGATATCGTCCTTGAGCGACATGCCAAATCCCTCGCTTTGCGCCCGCTACGGTCGCCAGTCCGCCCCTTTACCGCGCGCCGGCGGCGCCTGCTCGGGATGCTTGCAGATCACGTTGAGCAGCGCCTGGCGCTTCTCGGTGCGTACCACCTTGAGCGCGCGCTTGAGCGCCGGAATCATCTCGGAGGGCTCCTCGACCCGCTCGCCGTAGCCGCCGAAGGCGGTCACGATCTTGTCGTAGTCGGGCGAGGGTTGCAGATCGCTCAGCGGGAAGTTGCCGAGCTTGCGCGCATAACCCTCGGGATGCACGTACAGGCACGATTCCATCACCGAGCGCCAGCACTGATTGTTGTAGACCACGAACAGCACCGGCAGATTGTGGGCGCGCGAAGTGAAATGGGCGGCGCTGGGCGAGCCGAAGATATAGGCGCCGTCGCCGACCGTGCAGATCACGGTGCGATTCCCCGACCCCAGCTTCACCCCCAGCGACGCGCCGAGGCCCCATCCCAGGCCGCCCGATGGCGGGCAATGGAAATAGGTTCCCGGTTCGGTGAATTCAGCCTGCAGCGGCGAGAGATCGTACTCATTGACGCAGATCGTGTCGGCGTCCTTAACCTCGTTGATACAGCGCGAGACCCAGGCCGGATCGAGCGGCTTGTCGTTGCGGGTCGCGGTGGCGACGGCCCGCCAGGCGGTGCGCTGCTTGTCGTGCACCTTGGTCCAGCGCTGCACCCGCTCCGCAATCTCTTTGCGTTTCATCGAAACGTACGGCGTCAGCGCCCGGTTGAGCGCCGCCAGTCCGGCTTCCGGATTGACCGTCACGGCGATATCGACCGGGAAACCCCAGATTGGATAGTTGGCATAGAGCGGATCGGTGCCCATCTGGATGATGGTGGCGTCGGGCTTCGGCTCGACCATCGCGGGATACCACGGCGCGTCGGCTTCGATCGTCAAGATCACGTCGGCGTCGCGCACAAACTCGTGCGGGTTGAAGCCGAGATGCATCGGATGGTTGGTCGGCAGATTGACGAAGTAGCGGCCCGAGGTCTCCACCACCGGAATACCCATCGACTCGGCCAGCTTCGCAAGCTGCCCCACCGCACCGTGCCACATCCCGCTCTGCCCGGTGATGATCAGCGGATTGCGGGCGCCGGCCAGCGCCGCTGCGGCCTCCTCGATCCCTTCGGGCATGGTATGAGCGAGCTCGGGCGGCCGCACGCGCGGCGTCGACGAGAAGGTGAAGGACTTGCACTCCTCGGCCAGCACTTCGCGCGGCAGGGTCAGGTAAACCGGCCCGCGCGGCTCCGCCATCGAGAGCGACAGCGCGCGATCGACCACCGTTTCGAGCTGGCCGAAGTTGCGCAGCTCGTAATCCCACTTGGTCCACTCGCGCGCGATACCGCCCTGGTCGAACGATTCCTGGGCCCAGTGGATATAGATATTGCGCGAGGCGGGGCTGCCCTTTTCGGTAACCGGAGTGCGGCCGGCGGAAAAGATGATCGGCACCTTGCCGCGGCACGAGTTGATCATGGCGTTGAGCAGGTTGGCGGTACCGACCGTGACGTGGACCATCACGACCTGCGGCCGTCCGGTGGCGAGATAATAGCCATGCGCCATGCTCGCGGCGACCATCTCGTGCGGCACGGTGAGCGGTTTGGGCACGCGCTGGCCCTCGTCCATCAGGCGCGCGAAGCCGTCGATAATCGAGGCGAAGTCGGTCCCGCCGTTGGCGAAGAAATAATCGATCCCGCGGGCGCCGAGCAGGGTCAGGTAGGCCTGCGCGGTGTTGGATACCTTGACCGTCTCCCGGCCCGCCCGTTTGGCCGGACTCGCCTGCGTCTCCTGGGCGCGTTTTCTTACCGCCACGTCAGAATCCTCCTTGCAAAAACGAGCGCGAGGCCCGCTTGCCGCTGCGCCCCCTGCCGCTCACAGGATTTCGGGTTCGCGGCGAAATTTGTCGGTATTCGCGGACGTTCCGAGCAATACCATAAACCCTTGGCGATGCGAAACTTGGGCCCCGGACCGTCACACCGCCGAGCTGCCCTTGGCGGATAGGAACCGATGCCCGAGCCAGGTCGTCATTCTGAACGGAGTCTGCCCTTCGGCTCTGCTCGGGGTAAACTCCGTGAAGAATCCCGGGATTCTTCGGCTGCGCCTCAGAATGACAGAACAGGCATCCTGCAGAGTTTCTCTATATGGTGAGCACCGCTTTGCCCGCGATTTCGCGATTCCACAGCCGCTCGGCGATCTTGCCGATCTCGCTCCACGGGGCGCGCACTTCGATCGGCGAGCGCAGCTTGCCCGCGGCCATCAGATCGACCAGGCGCGGCAATCCCAGCGCCGGCGGTTCCCGCTTGACCTCGTCGAACAGGATGAAGCCGTAGAGAATGCCGCCGCCCGAGTAGAACTGGCGCGCATCGAAGGTGACCTCGGGATTCTCCGAGGTTCCGAACAGCACGCACATCCCGCCCGACCGCAGCATCGCGAGCGCCGCGGTGAGCGACTTGCCGCCGACCGATTCGAGGATCAGGTGATACGGGCCGAAGCGGGCCGCGGCCGAAAGATCGCCGCCCACGATCACCTCGTCGGCGCCCGATTCGCGGGCATACTTGGCGCGCTCGGCGCGGCTGACCGAGGCGACCACGCGCGCGCCGGAGAGATGCGCAAGCTGCACGGCAAACTGTCCGACACCGCCCGAGGCTCCGGTTATCAGCACCGGACGCCCGAGAATCGAGCCGTTCTTGCTGAGCGCGTAGAGCGCGGTCATGCCGGCGACCGGCAGGGTCGCAGCCTGCTCGAAGCTGACGTTGTCGGGCAGCGCGGCGAGCGATCCGGTCGGCACCGCGACCACTTCCGCCCACGCCGCGACCGGCACGAAGCCCACCACCCGCGCATCCTTCTTCGGTCCCGATCCATCGGCCGCCGGGGCTTCGATGATCCCGGCGATATCCCATCCGGGACGCCAGCCGGGATCCGCCGCCCGTGCGCGTCGAATTTCGCCCAGGTTGAGCGAGATTGCGCGGACCCGCATCAGCGCTTCGGATCGGCCGGGCAGTGGCGCCGCGACCTGCTTCAAGACCAGGCGCCCGGTGGCGGCCGGATCGACGACTACGGCGCGAATCTCATCCATCGTGATACTCCTTGCGCGGCATTTGCGATGCCGCCTCGTGCGCTGACTGTTCCGCTACTACAGGTTGAAGGCATCCGCCAGTTCGCGCAGCTTGTCGAGCGCGGCGTCGGCGGTCTCCCGACCGCGGGGCGTGTCGTTTCGATTGGCCGACAGCCCGACCAGAATCAGCACGTTTCTGAGCTCGGCCAGGCGGCTGGCAATCTCGCTTATCACACCCATCACCTGGGGATTGACCTCATCGGCAACGTTCATGGAGTCCCGCCTCCCTATTAGAGTTACCGGGACAGGATAGCCCACGCGCCTGGCGCTCGCATCCGCGCGCCGCACCACAATCGCGCCGGCCTGTAGTAAGCTTGCCGGGCGATGTCGCAGAGCGTGGACAATCGCGCGATGCTCGGCGCGGGATGTGGAATCGGCGCCGCCGCCCTGTTCGGCGCGAGCGCGCCGCTCTCCAAGCTGATCCTCGGTCAGGTCGGTCCGCTGATGCTCTCCGCGCTGCTCTATCTGGGCGCGGCCGCCGGCCTGGCGATGTTGAAGATCGCTTCGCGTCGTACGGTCGCGGCGCGCGAGGCGCAACTGCGCGGGGTCGACTTCGCGACGCTCGCGCTTATCACGATTCTCGGCCTCAGCGGCACCTTCCTGATGCTCTACGGGTTGACGCGCATCTCGGCGCTGGCCGGCTCGTTGCTGCTCAACCTCGAGACTCCGTTCACGATGCTGATCGCGGTGATGGTGCTGGGCGAATATCTCGGGATACGCGAGACGCTCGCCGCGCTGGCGATTATGGTCGGGGCGATGCTGCTGGGATGGGCGCCGGGCGGCTTCCATAGCGACCCGATCGGCAGCGGCGCAATCGCCGCGGCCTGCCTGTGCTGGGCCATCGACAACAATCTGACCCAGCGGCTGTCGATTCGCGACCCCGCGGCCATCACCTATCTGAAGTCGCTCGGCGCCGGAGTCGCGACCCTGACGATCGCGTTCGCCCTCGGCCTGCCGCTGCCCACCGCGCCGGTGGTCGGCGCGGCGCTCGCAATCGGCGCGGTCTGCTACGGGCTGAGCCTCTATCTCGCGACCTGGGGATTGCGAATTCTGGGCGCGGCGCGCCAGGCGGCCTACTTCGCCACCGCTCCGTTCATCGGCGCAGCCATCTCGATGGTGATGTTCAGAAATCTGCCGGGCACGGCCGAGTGGTGTGCGGCGGCACTGATGGCGCTCGGCGCGATCGTTCTGCTGCGCGAAGATCATCGCCATCTGCACGCCCATGATGAGCTGACGCACGACCATCTGCATTACCACGACGCGCATCATCAGCATCGGCATGCTCCCGACGACGAACCCGTCAGCGAGCCGCACGCCCATCCCCATCGTCATCTGCGGCTGCTCCATTCGCATCAACACGTCTCCGACATCCATCACCGCCATTCGCACGGCAAGCATCCCGACGAGCAAGCCGATACGGATCGTCGCGCTACTTGAGGCAGTCGCCGTTCGCCACCGGCGCGGCGGGCGCGGGACGTCGATCAGCTCAATGCCGCGAAATCGAGCGATAACCAGAGCGTGACAGTCTACCCCGGACGCTCGACCAATAGCCGGGATGCGCCCAGTGTTCGGGGGAGCTGGCGTAGCGGTAAGCGCGACCGCGTCGGCGAAATTGATTTATCCCGCCGCGGCTGTAACATTGACCCCGGACCCGTTGTTTCAGGACCACGATTGAGGCAAGAAGATAGATTGGGTTTCGCAGTCGCGGCGCGGCCGTTTACGCCACAGACCGGCCGGCACAGCTGAGGACGAGGCCCGATCCGCTCCAGGAGAGGTGAATGCGCGTAGGAGTTCCGACTGAGACCGCCGCCGGTGAAAACCGTGTCGCGCTGGTGCCCGATGGCGTCGGCCGGCTGGTGAAATTGGGGCTGGAGGTGATGGTGCAGGCGGGGGCCGGGGTGCGGGCCTACTTCAACGACGACGCTTATACGCGGGCCGGCGCGGCGATGGTCGACGGACCGGCGCGGATCTTCGGCGAATCCGATTTGGTGGTCAAAGTGCGGCGGCCGTCGTTCGACGAAATCAAGCTGATCAAGCCGAGCGGCACGATTGCCGGCATGATGCAGCCGGCGGCCAGCGGCGAGATGTTCGGGCTGATGGCGGCGGCCAGGATCACCGCGCTCGCGATGGAGCTGGTGCCGCGCATCTCGGCGGCGCAATCGCTCGACGTGCTCTCCTCGCAGGCCACCATCAGCGGCTACAAGGCGGCGCTGCTCGGCGCGGGCGCGATGTCGCGCATGATGCCGATGATGATCACGGCGGCCGGCACGCTGATCCCCGCCAAGGTCTTCATCATCGGCGCCGGGGTGGCGGGATTGCAGGCGATTGCGACTTCGCGCCGGCTGGGCGCGGTGGTCTCGGCCTTCGACGTACGCGCCGCGGCGCGACAGGAAATCGAAAGCCTCGGCGCGACCTTCATCACCAAGGCCGAGCCGCCCAAGGATGCCGAGGCCGCCGGCGGCTACGCCCGCGAGCTCAAGGAAGACGAGGCGCAGCGCGTGCTGGAGGCGATCGGCGCCCATATCCACAACCAGGACCTGGTAATCACGACCGCGCAGATTCCCGGCCGTCCGGCGCCCAGGCTGATAACCGCGGCGATGGTCGCGACGATGCCGCCGGGCTCGGTGATCGTCGATCTCGCGGCCGAGACCGGCGGTAACTGCGAGCTGACCAAAATGGGCGAGGTGGTCGACGCCAACGGCGTCCAGATTCACGGTCCGGCCAACATCGCGGCCACCGTCCCGACCCACGCCAGTCAGATGTACAGCCGCAATATCGAAGCGATGTTGAAGATCCTGCTCAAGGACGGCCAGCTCAACCTCGATCTCGGGGATCGGATAATTGGTCCGATGGTCGTCACCCACCAGGGAGAAATCCGATACCGATAGAGTAAGTTACCGCCGTGGCGGTGGCGGGGAGAGGAATGATCATGAATACCGTGATCTGGTTTGCACAACTGTACATCGCGGTGCTGGCGGGTTTCGTCGGCTACCAGATGATCGCGCGCGTTCCGCCGCTGCTGCATACGCCGCTGATGGCCGCGACCAACGCGATCGACGCGATCACCGTGGTCGGCGCAATGGTGCTGGCGGGGCGCGGCCATGGCTGGCTGGCGACCGTGCTCGGCACCATCGCTGTCGCCTCGGCGATGAGCAACGTGGTCGGCGGCTTCCTGATAACCGATCGGATGCTGGCGATGTTCCGGCCCGATTCGGGCGGCACGGCGGCACCCAAAACCGTCGCTGCCACTAACGGGCGGGGGGCGCACTAATGGGCCGCGATACCATCGTGCTGGCGGCCTATTTCGTCTCGTCGATACTGTTCATTCTCGGCGTCAAGAGCCTGACCCATCCCGACACCGCGCGGCGCGGGATGCAGATGGCAGCGTTGGGGATGATCGTCGCGATCGTCGGCACCCTGTTTCTTCACGAGATCGTCACTTTCCGATGGATTATCATCGGCCTCATCGTCGGCTCGATCGTCGGCTATCCGCTCGGCATGTGGGTGCCAATGACGGCGATGCCGGAACGAATCGCAATCTCGCATACCCTCGGCTCGTTGGCCGCCGCGCTGGTCGGCATCGCGGAATATTACAATGCCTACCAGTTGGTCGGTGGAACCGGCGTCGGCCGGCCGATGATGGCCGCGCTCGGGCTGGAGGTGCTGTTCGGGGCGATGACCGTAACCGGCAGCTTCATGGCCTGCGGCAAGCTGCAGGGCTTCGTCACCGAGAAATCGGTTACCTACCCGTTCCAGAACGAAAGCAACATCGGGATGTTCGCGATCGCGGTGCTGATGTTCTTGTACCTGATCGTGGCGCCGGGCGCGCAGTTGGTGTTCTATGCGATGGCGACGCTGGCGACCCTGCTCGGAGTGCTGATGGTGCTGCCGATCGGCGGGGCCGACATGCCGGTGCTGCTCTCGCTGTTCAACGCCTACACCGGCCTGGCCGCGGCCGCGACCGGCTTTGCGCTCAACAACTATGTCCTGATCATCACCGGCGCGCTCGACGGCGCCTCGGGCTTCATCCTGTCGGTTGCGATGAGCAAGGGGATGAATCGCTCGTTCACCAACGTCCTGTTCGGCGCCTTTGGCAGCGGCACGACCGCGGCCGGCGCGGTGGGCTCGGCCGAGGGGCTGGCGGTCAAGCCGATCACGGTCGAGGACGCCGCGATGCAGCTCGCTTACGCCCGCACGGTGATAATCGTGCCGGGCTATGGGATGGCGGTCGCGCAATGCCAGCATCAGGTCCGCGAGCTTTCCGATCTGATCGAACGGCGCGGCGGCGAGGTCAAGTTCGCGATTCATCCGGTGGCGGGCCGGATGCCGGGCCATATGAACGTCCTGCTGGCGGAGGTCGATATTCCCTACGCGCGGCTCTACGGCATGGAGGATATCAACCCGGATTTCAATCAGGCCGACGTGGCGCTGGTAATCGGCGCCAATGACGTCGTCAATCCGGCCGCCAGGGACGAGCCCGGCAGCCCGATCTACGGGATGCCGATCCTGAATGTCGAGGAAGCGCGTAGCGTGATCGTGCTCAAGCGCAGCATGAACAAGGGCTTCGCGGGGATTGAGAACGAGCTCTTCTATCGCGACAAGACCTTCATGCTGTTCGGCGACGCCAAGGATTCGCTGGGCAAGCTGATCTCCGAGATGAAGAACGTCTGAGCGCGCCGCGTAGCATCGCGACGGCGCTGCGGCGCTCGCGCTAATCGGTCTTGGCGGCCGTGCTGCGCGGCGGTGCGGTTTCGGTCAGATCGAAACTGTCGAGGTCCACGTGCCACGATCCGTCGGGCTCCTGGCGGAACAGATCGACCAGGCGCGCGCCCCACTGGATATCCGCGGCGCCGTAAACGTGGCGGGCGTGGATAGTTTGCGAAAGCGCGCCGTCGAGCCCGGTCAGCGAGATTATGACCCATAGCGAATTGGGTTTAAGATCGTCGGCCGTCATGGCGTAAAAGGGGCTCGCTTCCGTGATCGGATGGATCGCCGTCCAGGTCAGTCCAAACATCGGATTGCGGTAACGGATCAGCCCCAGGTCGCGCACCTTCATCATCATCTGCCCCGCGCCGGTCACCTCGCGGCGCGTCAGCGCGACCTGGACCTGCGCGTCGACGATTTCGTCGGCCCGCGAATTGGCCATCCGGAACATCAACGATGGTACGCCGTCGTAATCGGAGAGCACGGCGTAACGGCTGAAGCGCACGCCCGAACTCGGCCGCGAGAACTTGGCGAACACCAGCCCGGTCACCAGCGCTAGTGCCATCAGCCCGAACAGCGCCTCGAAGCTGACCAGGATGTTGGCGGCGGTGGTGACCGGCGCCATCTTGCCGTAGCCGATCGTCGCCATGGTCTGGACGCTGAAGAAAAACGCGTCGCCGAACGAACCGTGACGGGCGTTCTCGATACCGCTGTCGATCAGATAGCCGAACGCGAACAGACAGTTGGTGACGATGAAAGTGGCCAGGATCAAGCCGAACAGGGCCGGCCACGAGGCGCGAATCAGGTAGTGATAGGTATCGACCAGAAGCTCGCTCGGCAGCCCCTCGCGCACCGGCGTCACCGGGCCGGCGTTGGAGGCTGCAACGTTGGCGTAGAGCGGCCTGCGCCGGCTTTTTGGCGGCGACCGTTGACCGTCGCGAATCCGACTTGGCATCGGTCGGGACTCTACTACGCCAGGTCGAACAGCAGTACTTCGCCCGGCTCCGAGGCGGTGATCGTGAGCGCGCCCGGTTCGTCGATCGCGGCGCCGTCGCCCGCGCTCAGGGACTCCCCGTCGAGGGTTACGCCGCCACGCGCGATTTGCACCCATCCGTGACGTCCCGGGGCTATCTCATGGGTCGCGCTCTCGCCGCGCTCGAGTATCGCCACCGACAGCGTCGCATCCTGATGAATCGTGACCGCCTGCGGACCGCCGTCGGGACCGGCAATCAAGGCAAATCGGCCGCGCGCCTGAGCCCGATCGAAAGGCCGCTGTTCGTAGCCGGGAGCCAGACCGTGCCGCCCCGGCAGCAGCCAGATCTGCAGCAGATGGAGCGGTTCGCTCGGCGACGGGTTGAATTCGCTATGCACGATGCCGCGCCCCGCGCTCATCCGTTGAATCTCGCCGGGCCGAATCACCGAGCCGTTGCCGAGGCTGTCGCGATGCTCCACGGCGCCCTCCAGCACGTAGGTGATTATCTCCATGTCACGATGAGGATGGGACGGGAAGCCGGCGCCGGGCGCGATGCGGTCCTCGTTGATCACGCGCAGCGCCCGAAAGCCCATCTGGGCCGGATCGTGGTAGTCGGCAAACGAGAAGCTGTGGCGGCTGTCGAGCCAGTCCATGCGGCTGGTTCCGCGCGCGGCGGCTTTACGTAGCTGGATCATGGCTGCTCCTGTCGGCCCCGCCAGTATAGCATCGCGGCGCGCCGTGATGATTCGCCGCTCAACCCGGCCGCGCGCCGACAAACAGCGCATCGTCGATAATTCCGAAGCGCTGGCGGCGATCGGAATCGATCAGCGCGGCAAAGTTCAGCGTGGTGCAGCGCCAGCCCGCCGCCTCGATCCGGGCGGCGAGGTCACCCCCGTAAATCCGCCAGTGGCCCTCGTATTCGGGATTCGGATAGCCGAACTCGAGCGTCCCGGCCGTGCGCCATCGCGGTACCATCGGGGCCATAATCAACCCGCGGCCGCCGGGTGCAGTCACCCGCGCCAGCTCGGCCAGCGCGGTCCGATCGTCACCGACGTGCTCGATCACGTGCGAGGCGATTACCAGGTCGAAGGTTCCGGTGCGAAACGGGATCGCCGTGATATCGGCGCAGGCGGTGGTAGCGCGCGGCCCCAGGTCGACGCCGAAGTAGCGCAGTCCCTGACGACTCGAGAAAAACCGCGCCAGCGATCGCTCCGGCGCGAAGTGCAGCACCGCGCATCGCGGCCCCAGCTCGGGCAGCAGCTCGGCCAGATAAAGCGCCAGCCCGCGATGGCGCGAATGGCTGCGGCAGCGCGGGCAAACCGCCCCCTTCATGCAATAGGTCTCGCGCACGTGATCGAGGAATCGCGTCCCGCGCCATCCACAGCACGGGCATTCGCGGCGGGCGGGCCCGAACAGATTGACGGCCCGGATCAGCCGGTTGGCCAGGCGCATCCGGCGATAGCGCACATAACCGGAAAGGCCCAGGCGGCGGGCCCGCCGCAGATCGTCGCGCAAAGCCACGCGTGGAGTCTAAACCCCGATTTCAAGTCGCACAAACCGCGCTGCGCCCTCGTCAGGCCCGCGTCGGCGAATTCGAAGGCTGCCGTAAAAGCAGGCAAACGTTAGAAACATGGCCGTAATGGATTGCATCAGTACCGCAAAATGCGCTAGTCATTCGCCCGATGATGTGGATGGAGTCCGTCGGGTGCTCCACGCCGCCAATGGTGGCGGCGGCGGGCGACCGGACGGGGGAGCGGCTTATCTTTGCCGCGTTGTGCGAGCTCTATTCCTAAAACCCATTTTGGGGGCGAGGAGCCATGCGAAAACTATCAGCGATCTCTGTGGGCCTGGTGCTTAGCTGCGTTCTGGGATTGGCGGTAATTGCCCACGCGCAACCGGCGGTAACCACTTCTGGACAGCTTCCGCGTCATGCTGGCTTTTTGTGGGGTAAGGTCAAGAGCCAGAGCGGCAATGCGTCCGTCAAGGGCATCGCCATCGTGGTCTACCACATCAAGCCGGATGGCAAGATGGGTGAGCCGGTCACGCACGGCACCACTGATGCCAGGGGCGCTTATTCGATCAAGATCGGCAGCCTGCCCGAAGGCACCTATGCAGTGAAGGTCCAGGCGCCCGCGACCGGCGGTCTGCGCGGCGGCATGACCCGCACCAAGCTGCGTGGGCCGAAGGCCAGCAAGCATATCGATTGGACGATGTCCGATCAGGCACCTGCGCGTCCCACCACCCGGTGGACCAAGGTTGAGCAGGTCCCGGCCAAGAAATAACGGCCGTCGACGACTGGTTGCGATCCGCCCGACTCGCGGCGCTCGCAACGTATCGCAACGCGAGCGGCGGCGCGCCTGGGCCGCTACATAGGGCGATTGCTAACAGTTTGGTTTCCGAGCCCGGGGAGTTGACCGCTTCCCGGGCTCGGCGAGTTTGGGGCTCACAACCGGCGCCCCGGTAGCCTAATCGCTCACTCGCTCAAGACCTTGTCGGCCCATTCGACCAGCGCCACTAGCGTCGCGGGGGTCACCAACGCCGCGTTCTTTTCCTCGAGGTCGCTATCAGAGAGCCCACGGGCTCTCGCGCAGGTAGTTCAAACGTGGATCGGGATACCGTGCTCCACGGTGCGGGCAAAGGTCTGCGCTAGCGGCGGCCATCCGACCGGCACCACCGCTTCCGCGACGCTCCCGCGCATCAGGGAGACTGCCTCGCCGAGCAGGAAAATCTGCACTTCGTGCCCCGCCTCAGCAAAGGCGTTGGCGTGCAGGAAGGCGAACCCGGCCTTGGTCGGATCGTCCGATCCCCAGGCGCTTTTGATTAGTATCCTGCTCATTGACCCTACTCGGTAAGCTCATCGAGCGCCGGTTTCACATGCCGCATGAAGGCGGCGAGATTGTCGAGCACGCGTTCCTTGGGCATCTGCGCGTAATGGTAGATGATGGTCAGGTATTCGCAGGGCAACTGCTTCCACTCCTCGACCAGATGCTTGCGCACATCGTCGGCGGTGCCGATGGTCCACATGCCGTTGTTCGTCACGGCTTCGACCACGTTTTCGCGCGGGACTTTATGCTGGCCCATCGCAGCGTAAAAGTTGCGGAAGATATCGGAATCGTAGCGCATCACCGATTCCTCGGCCTCGGCGCGGGTTTTGCCGATATGCGGAATTCGCACGATCGCCTGGTTGCGCCCCGGCCTCGCCTCGCGGCCTAAACCGGTGAGCGTCCGGTCGTGCGCCGCGCTCAGCTTCAGCGCGATGGCGAGCGAGTTGAAGTAGAGCGGGATGAAGCCCTGGCGCGCGCAGTATTCGGCGCTTTCGGGCGAGCCGCTGGTCGCCACCAGCACGGGCGGATGGGGCCGCGTGTAGGGCGCCGGCACGACGCTCACGCGCCGCGTGTTGCCCTGCTCGTCCACTTCGCCCGGAGCGCCGAAGCGGCCGGTGGTACCGAACTTCGCCAGCGGCCAATCGTCGACCCCGCGATCGTACGGATATGGAATCTGCCAGGTCTCTCCGTTATGCGCGAAGCTCTCCTGGGTCCAGGCCTTGAGGACGATATCGACCTCTTCCTCGAAAATCCGGCGGTTGCGATCGTCGTCCTCGGTGCGGCCCGGCTTGCCGGTCGGGTCGCCAAACATATGCGTGGGATCGAGCCGGCCGGCCGAGGGCGAGGTGGTCGCGCGGGTTCCCAGATGCTGCCCGAGCACGTTGGTCCAGCGCGATTGGTAGCCGCGCGCGAACCCCACGAAGCATCGCCCCTTGGTGAGATGGTCAAGGATGGCGGTCTCCTCGGCGACCCGAATCGGATTCTGGGTGCTCATCACGTAACCGAGTTGCCCGACCCTGACGTTGCGCGTGATCGCGGCCCAGTAGGCGTTGAGCAGCCCCGGACTGGGGCCAACCTCGTAGCCCTCGGACCACAGGTGATGCTCGATAGTCGCGACGCCCCACAGCCCCAACTCGTCGGCGGCGCGCACGATGTCATGCCAGCCGCTAAGCGTCTCCTGGTAACGCTCGCGATTGCGTCCGATCGGGCGCAGCGCCTCGCGCTCCGCTTCGCTGGCGGCGGGAATCACCGGGTAGAGCTGAAGAATTACTTTAAGCATGGTCGCCTCGTCGTAGTAGTCCTGTCGCACGCTAGCATCGCCAGCCCCCGCCCGGCGAGTCTGGTACGCGTTTTGGCAAGCTGACCGACAGCACGGTCGCGATAAATCTAAAGCACTACTTCAATTTCACCAGATCCTGCCGATGCGCCTAGCCTTCGAGCTTGAGCAGGCGCGCGGCATTGCCCAGCATGATCTTGGGCCGCACCTCGTCGCGAAACGGCGCTGCCTCGAAATCCTTCAACCAGCGATCCGGGCTGATCACCGGGAAATCCGAGCCGAACAGCACCTTGTCCTGCAACAAAGTGTTGGCGTACTGGATTAGCGAGGGGGCAAAATATTTCGGCGACCAGCCCGACAGATCGATGAAGACGTTGCCCTTGTGCATCGCGACCGACAGCATCTCCTCCTGCCACGGCCACGACGGATGGGCGCCGATAATCGTCAGGTTCGGGAAGTCGGCCGCCACGTCGTCGAGGTACGGAATCGGCCGGCTGTATTTCAGCTTGAGGCCGGTGCCGCCCGGCGTGCCCGCGCCGATTCCGGTATGCCCCGAATGGAACAGCACCGGGATGCCGAGTTCCTGGGCCTTGTCCCACAACGGGTAGTAAATCTCGTCGCTCGGAAAGAAGGCCTGGCAGGTGGGATGGGTCTTGAGGCCGCGCAGCCCGAGCTGCGTCACTGCGCGCTCCAGCTCTCTGACCGCCGCGCGCCCCTTGTGCGGATCGACGCTGGCCCAGCCGATGAAGACGTCGGGAAAGCGCTGCTGGACTTCCGCCAGGTAGTCGTTGCCGACGAACGGGTCGTCGGTCACGGTTTCCATGTCGACATCGAACACCACCGCGACCATCTCGAGACGGCGGTAAAGCTCCGCCATCTCCTCGATCGTCATGCCCTGCAGCGTGTTGCGGAAATAGCGCTCCTTCTGCTCGGCGCGCGGATCGCTTTTGGGGCCGCCGGGATGCGGCACGTGGGTATGGATGTCGATGCCGCGAATCACGCGCCCCTTGTATGTCAGACTCATCGATCGCCCCTATCCGTCCCGAAAGCCGCCGACGTGACGGCCCGCCCCGCAGCCGCTATCCTGCTGGTTGCCGCCACTCGCACTCTCGGTCAGCCTATGATGCTTGCTCACCCCCGCCAACCCTTGCCTGCCGCTCGGCGGTGCTCAAGAATCCCGGCGGATTCCAAGCTTCTACAACAAATCGAAGACCCGCCGATACACCGCCGGCCGGATCATTTGCGAGTCGCAGGCTCGCGGCTCTTGACGAGCGCACTCAAGTTCGGCTTCAAGCCTAGGTGGGTCTTCGACGGCGATCACGGGATGGGGAGCCGGACCGCCCGCACGCAGAATATCGTACTATGTCGTACTATGATGGATGGCGTTGCACGGAGATGGCCCGTCGAGGGGAGGTTCGTTTGATGCGATGCTGATCGAGGAGTTGATCTCGGCTGGCAGACAGCTTTACGAGCGCGGCTTGCAGACGCCGCGTAGCGGCAATGTCAGTGCCCGCGACGAGCAGGTCTTCTGGATTACCCGGACCGGCAGCAACCTCGCGCGTTTGACCGCAACCCACTTCGTCCGCGTCGAGGTAAGCGACCTGGCGGCTATCCCGCCCGAGGCCTCGGTCGAGACCGCGGTCCATCGCGGCGTCTATACCGCGAGCGGCACCGGCGCGATCGTGCACGCGCATCCGCCCTACGCGATTGCGGCGGCCGAAACGGCCGGCGAACAGGGCATCACGCCGATTCACAACGAGGCCCTGGTCGGCCTCAAATGGATTCCGGTGATCGGCACTTCGGTCGCCGGCGAGGATACGGGCGAGGAGGTCGGCGCTATCGCCGCACAATTGCGACGCTGGCCCGCGCTGGTGATTCGCGGTCACGGCGCCTTCACCATCGGCGACGACATCGATGAGGCGCTCTACCGGATGGTGCTGCTCGAGGAGGTCTGCAAGATCGACTGTATCATCAAGAGCCGCAAGTAACGTTTGCAGCTCGCGCGCGCAACCGGGGCTTTGGTATTCCGATCGCGGCTGCAAATGCGTCTGCGTTATCCGGGAGAATTGAGATGATAGAACTTCTGCCATTAGCGAATCAGATTGCCGCTCAGCTAAAACAGCGCCAGCAAACGGTGGTGATCGCTGAGTCCTCGACCGGTGGCCTCATCTCGGCGGCGCTTTTGAGCGTGGCCGGCGCGTCGAGCTATTTTCTTGGTGGCGCAGTGGTCTATACCGTTGAAGCGCGCCGCGCTCTGCTGGATATCACCGACGACAAGATGGCGGGGATGCGCGCATCGACGGAGCCGTACGCGCTGCTGATGGCGCGGACGGCGCGACAGCGCTTCAATGCCAGCTGGGCGGTGGCGGAAACCGGCGCCACCGGGCCGACCGGGAATCGCTATGGCGACGCCGCTGGACATACTTGTATCGCCATCTGCGGACCGCTCGAGCGGGCCATCACACTCGAGACCGGCAGCCATGATCGGATCGGCAACATGCGGACTTTTTCGGCCGCCGCACTCGATCTTCTCGCCCAGAGCCTCGCCGCAGCCTAGTCCGAATGTGCAGGGGCTGACTGACGCTCTCGGCCTCGACGCCCGCCCGGTGAGCGGCCACGCCACAACCGTCGCCAGCTTTGATCGATCGGCACGGCGACCGCTGACGCGCGGCGCGTTCGCGCTCGCATCCATCCTGTGGATGCTGTTTATTTCGATCCAGCAGGCGCGCTGCGCTTCCAACGGCGCGCCGTATATCATCACCGGGATCGTGACCGATTCGATTGCTCGTCCGATCGCCGGGGCCGATCTCACGATCGAAACTATTCACGGCCGGGTCGTCACTCGCCTGACCAGCGATAAACGGGGCGCCTTTCGCGCCACCGGCCTGTCCGGCGGCAGGTTTCTGATCCGGGTCAGCAAATCCGGTTTCAAAGCGGCCTCGAAAACGATCGACCTCGCCACAGCCGCGCCGACTCACGTGGTCCTGAGCATGGAGTCGCAGGGCGCCCTGAGTCTGCCGGTCGTCGCCCGACGTCTCGAGCCATTCCGCAGCCAGGTCTCGACCGCAGGCGCCACGCTCTACCATTTCAGCCGTCAGGCGATTAGCGAACTTCCCCAGGGTCAGAACAGCACCATCAACCAGGTCCTGTTGCAGGCGCCCGGGATGCTTCAGGATTCGAACGGACAAGCCCTGCCGCGCGGCATGGACGACGCGCTGCAATATCGCATCGACGGCGTGATGCTGCCGAACGTGCAACTGCTGGATCTCGGGCAGCTATCGCCGCGCTTCGCCGAGAGTATCGACGTGCTGACGGGCGCACTGCCGGCGGAGATGGGCTACAGGACCGGCGGGGTGGTCGATATCCGGACGCGCAGCGGCGCGGCGCTCAACGGCGGCGGCCTCGAATATTACGGCGGACAGCGTGGGACGATCGAGCCGAGCTTTGAACTTGGCGGAGCATCCGGGCGCCTGTCATGGTTCGGGACCGGCTATTTCCTGCACGACGATCGCGGACTCAATCCGCCGACTCCCGGCCCCAATCCGATCAACGACTTCACCAACCAGGGCTCCGGCTTGGGTTATCTGACTTACGCGCTCGACGCCGATACTTCGCTCACCGCGCTGGGGCTCAGCTTCGTGCACGATTTCGGATGGCCTGCGACCCCGGATCAGCCGCAGAAATTTCCACTCGCGGGCGTGCCGATTTATCCCTCCGCCGCGGTTTCCGACAGCGAGCTCGAGCAGACCCATTTCGGCATGCTCGCGCTCAAGGGGCGCATCGCTTCGCGCCTGGCTTACCAACTTACGCTTTTCAGCCAGTACTCGGCGGTGAACTTCCATCCCGACGTGTCCGGCGATCTGATCTTCGATGGACTCGCCTCCAAAGTTTTTCGCAGCAGCTTCGCCAACGGCTCGCAGGCCGACGCGACCTGGTCGGTGGCCGGCAATCAGCTCGGCTTCGGCTACTACTGCAACCTCGAGAACGTCGAGATCGACGATCATGCGATGACCTTTCCCGGCAGCGCGGCCGGGCCGACCAGCGACGTGCCGATCGCGATCGTCGACAATCACAATTTCGTGCAGGCGCTTTACGGCCTTTATATCCAGGACCACCTCCAGCCGACCGCCCGGCTCGGTATCACGGTGGGAGTGCGATGGGATCAGCTGGTTGGCTTCCTGAGCGGCCACCAGGCCAGCCCGCGAATCGCGCTTAGCTATCGGCTGGGGTCCTGGCGGACCATTTTGCACAGCGGCGCCGCCAGCTACTTCGTGCCGCCGCCATCGGAATTCGTCTCGGTCGAGGACCTGGCGAAATTCGAGTTCACCACCGCCGCGCCGACCGTGCTGCAAAACTCTCCGCCCAAGCCGATGACCGACTACTATTTCGATATCGGACTCAGCCAACCGATCGCGGAACATGTGGATGCGGACGTCACCACGTTTTTTCAATTGCAGCGCAATGTTCTCGACGAGGGGCAGTTCGGATCGTCTCTGATCTTCTCGCCGATCAACTATCGCCGCGGCCGAAACTACGGCGTCGAGGCCAGCGCTCAATATCGCAAGCCCGGCGGCCTTTCCAGCTATTTCAATTTTTCCTACCTGGTGGCCCAGGTTGAGGACGTGGCGAGCGGACAATTCAACTTCGATCCGGCCGAAATCTCCTACCTCGCCAATCACTACGCTTTCATCGATCAGGCTCAGATGTTCACCGCTTCCAGCGGCCTCAGCTACCGCCTCTACGGGTTCGCGCTGAGCCTGACCGCTACCGCCGGCAGCGGCTTGCGCAGCGGCTTTGCAAATACCCACACCATGCCGCCGTACGTCGAGCTCGACGGCGGCGTACTTCGGGATTTCGAGATTCCCGGCGTCGCCACCGCGCACGCACGGCTCAGCGTGATCAACCTGCTCGACAAGATTTACCAGTTTCACAACGGCAGCGGGATCGGCGTCGGGATGGTTCCGCAGTACATGGCGCGCCGGGCGGTATACTTCGGAGTTGGCTTCGCCCTACCCTCCAGCGGGACCGGCAGGCATCCGTGATGCGATGCGTCGTTGCGCGGCCGGTTGCGATTCGAGGTGGTCTTTATCTAGTTTAAGATGCCGCGCCGATAACCTGAGGACGGTTGGCCGCGGTTGCCGCCAAACGACTATATGCAGGACGTCATTAGTCCACCGATCGCGGTTCCCGAGCCGAATTTGACGCCGGCCGAGATGGTGCGCCGGGCGCGCGAGCTGGTGCCATGGCTGCGCGAGCGGGCGGCCGGGATGGAGCAGGCGCGGCGCATCAGCGACGAGGTGAACCAGCGCCTGATGGCGACCGGCATCTATCGGGTGCTGCAACCGCGCCGCTTCGGCGGCTATGAATTCGACCTCACCACCTACGCGGAAGCGGTCGCCGCGATCACGCGCGGCGACGCCTCCACCGGCTGGGTAGTCTCCTTCAACGCGGCCCACACCTGGTGGACCACGCAATTGCCGGAGCGCGGGCAAATCGACCTGTTCGGCGCCGACGGCGATCTGCGCGTGCCGATCGCGTTCGCGCCCCAAGGCGTCGCCACGCCGGTCGAGGGCGGCTTTCTGCTCGACGGCCGATGGGACTACTGCTCGGGATGCGACGTCAGCAACTGGCTCGCCGTGGTGGCGCCGGTGGTGGGCGACGAACGGGGCGCGGCCGACGCCGAAGTGCTGCTCGCCTACGTAGCCAGCGGCACGTTTCAGATCGAGGACAACTGGCACGTGCTCGGGCTGCGCGCCACCGGCTCGAAGCGCGCGGTGATGGAACAGCTGTTCGTCCCCAGCCATCGCACGGTCTCGTTCGCCCCGCTGCTCCATCACGGCACTACGCCGGGGCACGGCGTCCATGCAAATCCGCTCTATCGCCTGCCGTTGGTGCCGATCGTCTGTGTCGAAGTCGCCGCGATCGCGAGCGGGCTGGCGCAGGCCGCGATCGACGCCTTCATCGAGCACATCGACGCGAAGCGGCTCACTGCCCCGCCGTTCACGCCGATGAAGGAGCTGCGGCGCACGCAGGCCTGCCTGGGACGGGCCGCGTCACGATTCGAGGCGGTGCAGGCCGGGACCTATGAGCTGATCCGGCGGCAGGAGGCGCGCATCGCGCGGCTCGGCGACGGCGCGCCCTTCGAGGAGGTTGAGATACGGCGCGATCTGCTGTTGCTCGACGAGGTGGCGCGGCTGGCTCAAGAATGCGTCGCCACCGTGTTCGCCGGCGCCGGCACCAGCGCGGCCCGCAGCGGCCATCGGCTGGAGCGGATTTTCAGGGACATGTCGATGATGCAGACCCACCGCTTCATCGACGCCGAGCGCACCACGGAGAACTTCGGCGCGCTGAGCCTGGGCTTCCCGCCCTACTCCGACCTCTAGTCCGACGCGATACGGTCAGGCTGCGGGTGGCGCAAGACCATCGGCGGCGCGCTCCGCCTCGAAGGCCTGGCAGACCCGCGCCGACTCGGCCGACAATCGCGCGAACAGCGCTTGCGCCTGTTCGAGCCCATCGGCAGTCTCGAGATGCTGAAGCTGCTCGCACAGCTCGAACATCGGCTGAGCACCCATGGCCGCCGCGCTGCCCTTGAGCCGATGAGCTTCGTGCGCCGCCGTGAGGGTATCCTTGAGCGTGAGCGCCGCGCCGATCTTCTCAACCGAGGACGGCGTATCGCCTAAAAACAGGTCGATTAACTCGGCCAGCATCCCATCCTCGCGCAGCGCAGCCACGACCTTGGCGTCGAACGGCGGCGCGATCGTCGCCGCAGGCGCCGCAGCGGTGACGACCTGCTCCGGCGGTTGGTCGCCGACCGGCTGCGAATCCGCGGTCGATTTCGCCGTCATGGAAGCTTCTTCGGGCCGCGGCGGTACGTCACCGTTGACGTGCGCCGGCGCCGCGAGCGGGCTGTCGTTGAGCACCTCGGCTAGCGTCGCCTCGAGCAGCTCGGGTTTCACCGGCTTGGCGACATACGCGTCCATTCCGGCGGCCAGACATTTGTCGCGGTCGCCGGCCAGCGCATTGGCCGTCATCGCGATGATCGTGGCATGCCGCTGCGCCCCTTCCCGGCGCCGGATCTCACGCGTCGCGTCATAGCCGTCCATCTCCGGCATCTGGCAGTCCATCAGGATCACATCGTACGGAACCCGCATGGCAGCATCGACGGCTTCGAGTCCGTTGACGACCGTATCGACTTCCAGATCGAGCTTCTTCAACAGCAGCTTCGTCAGTTTCAGATTGAGGGCATTGTCTTCGGCGACCAGAATCCTGACTTTACGGTCGGCGGGAATTCGCAGACGCTTGCCGACTATAGGTCGAGCTGTAGATTTGAGATGTGTTTGCGCCGGCGCGACCTTCTCATCCGCATGCGCCAGGGCCTTGGCCAGGCTTTCATAGAAGAGGAATTGCGGCACCGGCTTCATCAGCCAATCCCCAACCTCGATGCCATGCAATCGCGCACGGAAAGCGGCGCTGGGGCCAACCGACGACATGAAGATCACGGCGGTCGCAGCCAGCGCCGGGTCGGTCTTGATCAGCCGCGCCAGTTCGATGCCGTCGACGTCGGGCATCATCACGTCGATCAGCGCGACCGCATAGGGCGGCTTCGCCGCCTTCATCAGCTTGAGCGCGGCCTCGGCGGATTCCGCGGTGATGGGCTCCATCCCCCAGGACGAAGCCTGTATCGCCAGCATCTGCCGGCTGTTCTGGTTGTCATCGACGATCAAAATCCGGTTGCCGGCAAAGCGGGCAAAACGCTCGGAGGCGGGCCGGCTGATATCGACCTGCTTGTCGAGCTTGGCCGTGAACCAGAAGGTCGAACCGACCTCCGGCGTGCTGACAACCGAGATCGTACCGCCCATTCGCTCGACGATTTCCTTGACGATCGAAAGCCCCAGCCCGGTGCCGCCGAACTGACGCGTGGTGGACGCGTCGACCTGGGTAAATGGCTGAAACAGCAGGTGCAGCTTGTCCTTGGGGATGCCGATGCCGCTGTCGCGCACTTCAAAGCGCAGGATGGTCTCTTTCGGATTCTCGCTGAGCTTGTCGACCCGTACCGTGACCTCGCCGCGGGCGGTGAATTTAACCGCATTGCTCACCAGGTTGAGCAGCACCTGGCGCAGACGGCCGGAATCGCCGATGAGAAACTGCGGCGCCTCGGGATCGATCATGACCGTCAGCTCGAGGCCCTTGCGGCGTGCCGATTCGATCACCATTTCGATCGTGCTTTCGACCGTCGGGGTAAGTTCGAAGTCGACCGCTTCGAGCACCAGCTTGCCGGCCGCGATCTTCGAAAAATCGAGGATGTCGTTGATCAGCTTGAGCAGGGTTTCGCCGCCGTCGCGCACGTCCTTGACGAACTCGCGCTGTTCGCGGGTCAGCTCGGTATCGAGCAGCAGCCCGGTCATGCCGATGACCGAATTCAGCGGGGTGCGAATTTCGTGGCTCATGTTGGCGAGAAATTCCGATTTGAGCCGCGCCCCTTCGAGCGCCGCGTCCCGGGCCTCAGTAAGCTCGGCCTCCATGCGCTTGCGTTCGCCGATATCATGCGCGGTGAGCGAAAAGGCAATCAGCTCTTTGCGCGAATCGAGAATCGGCGAAACCGTCAGGTCGACGTCGACGACGACGCCGTCCTTGCGCAGCCGCTTGCTCTCGAAGTGTTCGCTTTTGCCGGAGCGTTTCATGCCGTCCGTGCGCTCCACCAACTGCGCGCGCTGGTCCAGCGGCACCAGCATCACCGCGCTGCGGCCGATTACCTCGTCCGCGCTGTAGCCGTAGAGCTGCCCGGCCGCCGCGTTCCAACTGGTAATGGTCAGGTCGGCGCTCTCGCTGTAAATCGCGTCACCCGACGAATCGACGATCGAAGCGACCAGTGAACGCTGCTTCTCATATTGTTTGCGCTCGCTGATGTCGCGCACGCTTACCAGGATCCCACGCCGAGTCTCGTCGCCGTACTGATAGGCGGAAGCGGTGAATGAAACCGGGACTTCGCTGGCATTCCTGGTCAGCACCTTAAGCTCGAAATCAGAGCTCGCGCCAGCCTCAGCTTCGAGCGACTGATGCACGAAGTTCGTCATACCGGCGGGATCGGTGAACAGCGAGGCCAGCTTGATCCCGATCAGCTCCTCGCGCGAGTAGCCGGTGAGATTGACCGCCTGACGGTTGACATCGGTCAGCAGCAGGTTCGAATCGCAGACCAGCAGCGCGCTGCTCGATGATTCGACCAGGCTGCGGCTGTACTGTCGCTCGGCCTCGAGTTTCTGCTTGGTCGCTTGCTCCTCGGTCACGTCGCGCGCCACGCCGAAAATTCCGAACACCTGGCCGCCGCGATAGAAGATCGAAGCGTTGAAGGAAACCAGCAGCTCCTGGCCGCCGGCCGGATGCATCACCAGGTCGTAGTTGGTGACATAGCCGTCGGCCAGCGTCCGCTCGATTGCCGCCGCGGCATGCGCCGGGTCGTCAAAGTAGCCGTCGAAGCGGCTGCCGATCAGGACGCGCTTCGGCACTCCGGTGAGCCGGGCGAGCTGCTCGTTGCCGTCGGTGATCCGCAAGTCGCGATCGACCACTACCATTGCGTCGATCGAGGACTCGATAAGCCCGCGGGTATACTCGTGCGCCGTGCGCAACTCATTTTCGGTCTGCTTGAGCTTGGTGATGTCGCGGCCGACTCCGGCCACCCCGTTTATATGGCCAAGCGGATCGCGAATGGCGAAAAGACTGACCAATGAAACGAACGGCGTGCCATCACTGCGCAGCGCAGTTTGCTGCCAGATTACCGGCTCGCCGGTCTCCAGCACGCGATGACAGGCTGCCGTCGACTGCGCCAGCTCCTCAGGCAGCACGAACAGCGCCGTCCCCTGTCCGATCGCCTCTGCGGCGGTGACGCCGTAGATCTCCTCAGCCGACTTGTTCCAACTGGTGATTCTGAGCTCCGTGTCGAGCGAGACGATGGCGTCGGTCGAAGCATTGACCAGTGCCGCCAGCGTTTCGCGCTCGCGCTCCTCGCGCTTGCGCGCGGTGATGTCGCGGCCGATGCCGGCCACGCCCGTGATCGTGCCGAGCTCATCGCGGACCGCAAAAGTGTTGACTAATAAGATGAACGGGGTGCCGGCCCGGTGGCGCGCATGCTGTTCCCAGGTTACGCCTTCACCGGTTTTGATGACGTGCCGGATGCCCTCGATAGTTTGAGCAAGTTCCTCGGCAGGCACGAACAACTCCAGCCCTTTTCCGATCGCCTCCGCGGCGCTGTAGCCGTAGTCCCGCTCGGCGGCCGGATTCCAGCTCATGATCTTGCAGTCGTTGTCAACGTAGATGATGGCGTCGTTCGAGGCCTTGACGATGGTCGCCAGCCGCTCGCGTTCGCGCTCCTCGCGCTTGCGCGCAGTGATGTCGCGGCCGACTCCGGCCACCCCGCAGATCCGGCCGCGCTCATCGCGAATGGGAAACATGCTCACCAGTGAGATGAAAGGGGTGCCGTCCGGGTGGCGCGCATGCTGTTCCCAGGTCGCACCTTCACCGGTTTTCAGTACCCGCCGGACTCCTTCGGCGGTCTGCGCAAGTTCCTCGGCAGGAACGCACATCTCGATCCCTTTTCCGATCGCTTCCTCGGCGCTGTGGCCGTAATCCCGCTGGGCAGCCGGATTCCAACTGGTGATCTTGAGATCGTCGTCAACTTCGATAATCGCGTCGTCCGAGGCATTGACGATCGACGCCAGCCGCTCGCGTTCGCGCGCTTCGCGCTTGGCCGCCGTGATATCGCGGATGATGTTGGAGATGCCGACCAGCTTGCCCGCACTATCGTAGACCCCCGATACGACGATCGATACTTCGACGACCGCGCCGTCTTTTTTCCGGACGGGAGTTTCGAGGTGACGCACGAACTTCGAATCAGCGCGCAGCGCATCGAGATCCTGCTGCATCAGGGCCGTGGCCTGGTCCCGAGCTTCAGGCGGGAGATAGACGTCGGCAATTTTGCGGCCGATCACCTCCTGTGCGCTGTAACCGAACAGCTTTTCGGCGCTGCGGTTCCAGCTCATGAGCCTGAAATCGGTTGAGACGCTGTTGATGACGTCTTCCGAGGAGTTTACGATCGCCGCCAACAACGCCTGCTCGCGCTCGGCGCGCTTGCGCTCGCTGATGTCGACCAGGATGACCGACATGCCCAGCAGCTTGCCCCAGGAATCGTGGATGCCGCAGGCAGTGACCGAGGCCTCGAAGACCGAGCCGTCCTTGCGTGCGATCGGCGCCTCCAGCCGCTGCACTACGTCCGGCTTGGTTGCCAGCGCCGCGAAGTCGCGCCTGATAGCATCATGTACTGTGACGCGCCGGTTGGCGGGGATGTACAGCTCGCAGGGATCCTGCCCGATCGCTTCCGCGGCGCTGTAGCCCAGCAGTTTCTCGGCCGCATGGTTCCACGACATCAAGCGGAAGTCGGTACCGATGCTGACCACGGCGTCGCGGGAGCTCTCGACGATCGCCGCCAGCCGTGACTCGCCCTCGTGGCTGCGTTCGAGCCGCTCGGATTGCTCGGCGACGGTGCGCTCCAGCACCTCGACCAGTTCCCGGTAACCGGCCGCTTGGGACTCAACCTGCCGCAGGTAGCTGTCGGTGCCCTCGCCGTTCATGCCGGGGTCGCTCCCCGAAGCGTTGCTATTCGATGAAGACACGGCCGTGCAGCGCGGGCATCAGCGCCATCTTCACGTTGAGGGCAATGGTCCGAAACATTTCGGCGGTAGCGGGCGGAATCGGAACTCTGGCGAAGATGATGACGGCGAACAGGTTGCCGTCGGGCAGGAGGCCGCCGAAGCCGAGTACCGACTCGATTCCATGTGGCACCACGAAGTCCTGCTGGGCGGGTATGACCGGACTGTCCCGAGCGACGGGAACATGGAAGACGTTGAAAGACCTGCGCTGCAAATCGTCGACGACCTCGGGCTGCG
>DATKSL010000028.1:0-22707 GCA_035531675.1 Binataceae bacterium (SeqCode)
CAACTCCGCGCGCGTGACCCAGCGGGCGTCGGTATGTTCATAGGGACGCAGGCGGACCGGTGATGGCGCGCCGTGCACGCGGCATGAGTAGAGCGCCTGGATGTAGGGCTCAGCGATCGCCTTGTTCAGTCCCAGCATCCGATCGATTTCGATCGCAAGCCCGGTCTCTTCCGCCACCTCGCGAAGCAGGCAATCCTCGACGCTCTCGCCGAGTGCGAGATGGCCGCCGGGCAGATCCCACGCGCCCGGGCGATAGCTCATTTCGGGCGCGCGCCTGAGGATCAGAACCCGTCCGCGCTCGACGATCGCGCCATGCGCGCCGAAAAAGAATCGCTCCTCAGCCATCGCTAGCGCTTTCCGCGCCGCCCCCATCCGCCGCCGCCCGGCGTTTCGATCCGAATCCGGTCGCCGGCGCGGGCATCGAAATTGGTCTTGGCCGGAAGCTTGATGATGCGGCCGCCGCGAATCAGAAAGTTGGCGCCGGGTTTGGCGTCGCCGCCGCCCTTGAGTCCCCACGGCGCGAGCTTGCGGCGATCGGTCAGCAGGCTCGCGTTCGAGTCGACCAGGCATTCGATTTCGCGCACCAAGCCGTCGCCGCCGCGCGCCCGTCCCGCGCCGCCCGATCCGCGCCGGATCCGATACTCGGTGACGCGCATCGGATAGTACGCCTCCAGCGCCTCGATCGGCGTGTTCAGCGTGTTGGTCATATGGGTATGGATACCCGCGGCGCCGGGATGTCCGGGGGCCGCGCCGGCGCCGCCTGCGATGGTCTCGTAGTAGGAGAAATGGCGGGCGCGGAAGCGATCGTAGCCGCCGATCGTCAGGTTCGACATCGAGCCGGAACTCGCCGCCGGAATTCTTTCGGGCGCAGCCTTGGCGAGCGCGCGGAACAGCACGTCGACGATCCGCTGCGAAGTCTCGACGTTGCCGCCGGCGACTGCCGCCGGTGGCAGTGCGTTGACGATCGTGCCGGACGGCGCGATCACCTCGATCGGCCGCATCAGACCCTCGTTGGCCGGCACCGCTTCCGCGGCCAGGCACTTCATCACGTAAAACGTCGCCGACAGCGTGATCGCGTAGTTGGCGTTGACCGAGCCGCGGACCTGCGCCGCCGAGCCGGTGAAATCGACCCGCGCGCGTCCGCCGCGAAGCGCGATTGCGACCCGCAGCCGAATCGGGCCGCTGGCGAAACCGTCGTCGTCGAGGAAATCCTCGCCGCGGTAAGTTCCGGGGCGCAGCCGCCCGAGCGTCGCGCGCATCAGCCGATCGGCGTAGTCCTTGAGCGCCTCCATCGCGTCGTTGACCCGCCGCGCGCCCATCGTCTCGACCAGCGCCAGCAGCCGGTCGCGGCCGACGCCGAGCGCGGCAATCTGGGCGCGCAAATCGCCCTCGCGCTCCTCGGGCACGCGGGTATTGGCCAGGAACAATGCGAAGACATCGCGCGCCGGCTCGCCGCCGACCATGATCTTGACCGGCGGCAGGCGAAAACCCTCCTGGTAGATCTCGGTCGCCAGCGCCATCGAACCCGGCGCCATCCCGCCGATATCCGCGTGATGGGCGCGGTTGGCGGCATAGGCGAAGGGGCGGCTGCGGCCGGCGAGAAAGATCGGCGCGACCAGTGTCAGGTCGGGCAGATGGGTGCCGCCGGCGAACGGATCGTTAACCGCCGCGATATCGCCGGGGCCGAGCGTGAGCCGCTCGATCGCGGCGCGCACCGACAGCGGTGTCGATCCGAGATGCACCGGGATATGGGCGGCCTGCGCGATCAATTCGCCGCGCGCGTCGAACAGCGCGCACGAGTAGTCGCGCCGCTCCTTGATATTGGGCGAGAAGGCGGTCTGACCGAGCACCACGCCCATCTCCTCGGCGATCGCGCCGAGCCGGCTGTTCATCACCGCCAGCGCCACCGGGTCGAGCTTCATCGCGCCGCCTCCAGGTGCAGATTGCCGAAGTCGTCGACTCGCAGCCCGAATTCGGGGGCGACGTAGGCGGTGGTCGAAAGCTCGACGATCACGCACGGCCCCGCCATCCGCAAGCCCGCGCCGAGCTGGTCGCGCGCGTAAACCGGCACCATGCGCGAGCGATCGCCAACCAGCGTCGCGATGCGGCTGAGCGGCGCGGGACGGCGGCGCGATTTCGCGATACGTGCCGGTGCGATTGCGCGCTCGACGGCGCTGGCGCGCAGCCGCAGGTTCACCACTTCGACCGCGGCCTGCGGCGCGCTGTGGCCGAAGGTCCGCCGATGGGCGGCGTGGAAATCGGCGATAAACCGCGGCGTCATCGCGACTTCGAGTTCATAGGATTGTCCGCGATAGCGCATGTCGGCCCACATCTCATGATGGATACGCTCGCGACGGGCGCCCTCGGCGATCAGTTCGCGGCGTGCCCGCTCGGCCAGCGGCCGGGCGCGTTTCAGCAGGCGGGCGTAAAGCGGCGCGGCGTCGCGAATCGTCAGCGAGTATTCGCGCCCCAGCGGCGAGCCCAGCGCGCCCCACGCGCACAACAGCCCCGGATTACGCGGCATCACGATGTGCCGGATGCCGAGGTCGAGCGCCAGTTCCGCGGCATGCATCGGGCCCGCGCCGCCGAACGCCATCAGCGCGAAATCGCGCGGATCGAAGCCGCGCTCGATCGTGATCACGCGCAGCGCCCGTTCCATGCTGGCGTTGACCACCCGAATAACGCCGCGCGCGGCGCCCAGCGCGTCGTAGCCGAGCGCACGACCGAGCCGGCCAATCGCGGCTGCGGCGCGCTCGGGAGAAAGCTTCATCCGGCCGCCCAGGAAATTTCCCGCCACCAGCCGGCCCGCGACCAGGTTGGCGTCGGTGACCGTCGGCTCCGTGCCGCGGCCGTAGCAGGCCGGACCAGGGTCCGCGCCGGCGCTCTCGGGACCGACCCGCAGCGATCCGCCCGCGTCGACGCTGGCCAGCGAGCCGCCGCCTGCGCCGACGGTATGGATATCGATCACGGGCGTGCGGACAGCATAGCCGGCGGGATAGCTCAGCGTCCGGATATGCGCGCGCCGATCGAACAGCGAGACATCGGTCGAGGTGCCGCCCATGTCGAAGGTGATGAAGCGATCGACGCCGATACTGCGCACCAGCGCAGCCGCGCCGATCACCCCGGCCGCCGGCCCGGAGAGGATGGTGCGCACCGGTTCGAGCTGGATGCGTTGCGCGCCGATTGCGGCGCCGTTGGATTGCATCACGCGCAAGCGCGCCGGATGCAATCGCCGTTCGAGGTTCTGCAGATGCGAGACCATCCGTGGCGCCACGCAGGCGTTCACGACCGTGGTCGAGAGGCGCTCGTACTCGCGGTATTCGGGGAGGATTAGATGGGACACGGACAGTGGGATGCCCAGTGGTGCGAGGGCGCGCGCGAGCGCCGCCTCGCTGCGCGGATTCGCGTAACCATGCAGCAGGCAGACGGCCAGGGCCCCGGCTCCGCTGCGCCGCGCCCGCCGCACCGCGCGCGCCAGTTCGGCGCGGGTGAGCGGCTCGGCGATAGTGCCGTCGAACAGCGTTCGCTCGTGGACTCCGAAGCGCAGCGCGCGCGCCACCAGCGGCTCGGGACGCGTCGGCGCGAGCGCGTAGAGATCAGCGCGGTTCTGCCGCCCGATCTCGATCAGATCCTCGAAGCCGGCGTTGGTGAACAGCGCGACCCGCGCCCCCTTGCCTTCGAGCAGCGCGTTGGTGGCGACGGTGGTGCTGTAAGTCACCATCGCGGGCCGCGCCTCGCCCAGCATCTCGCGGATTCCCGCCACCACCGCCCGGGCCGGATCGTCGGGCGTCGAGAGGATCTTGTGAACGCGGATTTCGCCGCCGACCAGCGCGACCAGATCGGTGAAGGTTCCGCCGGTATCGACGCCGACCAGGATCGCACTCACGCTGCGACTGCTCGGCGCGACTCGCGCCGCGGCGCTACGTCGCACGGAGCAGGACCTTGAAGTTCGAGCCGTCGCTCGCCGCCCGCATCGCGGCCATGCCGTCCTCGAGCGGAAAAACCGCGGAGACGAGCGGCGCGAGATCGAGACACCCCGCGGCCAGCGCGTCGAGCGCCGGCGCAAACCGGCCGCATCGCGAGCCGATGACGGTAATCTCGTTGACCACCAGCGGCGCCAGGTTGAGCGCGGCGGCGTCGGCGGCGGTGCTCTTCAGAATCAGCCGGCCGCGCGGGCGCACCAGTTCGAGCGCGCGCTTAAGCCCGGCGGCGCGTCCGCTCGCATCGATCACCACGTCGAACCCGGGCGGCAACTCGGATTCAAGTGATACTTTAACTCCGAGCGCGGCCAGTCGATCGAGCTTGTCGCGATGATGGCCGCCAACCATCGGCGTCAGCCCCTCGGCACCGAGCGCCAGCGCGATCAGCGCGCCCAGCCGGCCGTCGCCCAAGATCGCGATCGATTCGGAAGGTTCCAGCCGCGTCTGCTCGAAGATTTCGTAGACCGCCGCCAGCGGCTCGCAGAAAACCGCGAGGTTATCGGGGATCGAATCGGGAACCGCCAGCAGATTATCGTCGGGCAGCACGAGGTAGTCGGCGAAGGCGCCGTCGCGGCCGAGGATTCCGAGCACGGTGCGGGTCGGGCAATGACGCCCGAGCCCCGCGTGGCACCATCGACAGGTCGGCGCGCCGCAGGCCGCGTTGATCTCGCCGACCACCCGCCGTCCGCTGAGCTCCGGGCGCGCGCTCTCGACCACCCGTCCGACGAACTCGTGGCCGGGGACGCCGCGGAACGTCATGTAGCCGCGCGTCATCTCGAGGTCGGTGCCGCAGATTCCAGCCATCTCGACCCGCACGATACTTTCGCCGGGTGTGGCCGCCGGGTCGGGATAATCCCGGCGAAAAGCCAGCTCGCGATCGAGAACCAGGGCGCGCATCCCTACCTACGAAAACAGACCATGTCGGCGATCGTCAATGAGTCGCAGCGGCGGACAATCTAAATGGAACAGGCGGCGAGTTCCAGTCTGATCGCAATCAGGTAAAAGTGCTTCGAAACCGATTACTTGGCGGCGTTTTTCTCCGCTGCCGGGGTTTTCGCTTCGGATGACGACTTGCTCGTATCAGACTTGGTGGAATCGGACTTGGCGGATTCCGACCCACCGGCCGCGCTGCCGCTGTCGGCGCCGCTCGCGCTCGAATCCGACTTGGCCGTCCCCTTGGCGTCCTTGGAGTCGGATTTCTTCGCGCGCGCGTAATCGGTTACGTACCATCCCGAGCCCTTGAGCACGAACGAAGTCCGCGACATCAGCCGCTCGACCTTGCTCTTGCAGGTCGGGCATTTCCTGAGCGCCGGCTCAGTGATGCGCTGCACGATCTCGAAGGTTCCGCATTTCGCGCACTTATATTCGTAGATCGGCATGGTCGTCAGATTCGCTGCTGCGAGGGCGACAGAGCGCCCCGGAAATTTAGGTAAACATCGCTCGGTTGATTGTCAACTTCGTCGGTCATCGGTCCTCATTTTCCTTGAAATCCGAGCCGCGCGCGAGCCCCCGGATTTTCGCCGCCAGCGCATCGGGATTCCGGCTTACGATCCGGAACAGCTTGGCCCGCCCGCGCTCGCCGCGCTCGATCGCGACCGATGAGCGCGGGATCGAGAGCGCTGCCGCGATTACCTCGACCAGTTCGGCGTTGGCCCGTCCCTCGACCGCCCGCGCGTGGACGGCGATCGCGAGTCCGTGCGGCCCCAGGCCGACGATTCCGCGCCGCGACGCGCCGGGGCGCGCCGTTACCTGGAGTGTGATCGCGCCGGCGCCGATCCGCAGCCAGGTGGGCGACGGCCGCGGCGACGCGTTCATCACGCGAGATTGGTAATCATCACGAAGACGTTGGGCAGCAGCCAGGACTGCATAAACTCAACCACCAGCAGCACGATCAGCGGCGAGAAATCGATCCCGCCGAACACCACCGGCAAGCGCTCCCGAAACCAATCGAAGACCGGCTCGGTTAGATTGTAGATCACGCGCACGATCGGATTGTACGGATCCGGCTGCACCCAGGTCAGCAAAGCCGAAACGATCACCACCCAGAAATAAAGCGTGAGCAGCGGCGAAATGACCCGGAAGAAGATGAATGCGACTAGTCCAACCCACCCGATATACACTGCGGCAGCTACTCCTTATGCGCCGCGCCCAAGTTCGCGCGATCGTTCGGCGGCGGCGTGAATGGCGTGCGCCACGATAGCAGAAAAGCCCTCCGCGTCGAACCGACGCAAGGCCGCTTCAGTGGTCCCGCCCGGCGAGGCGACGCGGCGAATCAGTTCCGCCGGCTCGAGCTTGAGCTGGCGCATGCTCTCCTCTGCGCCGCGGATGGTCTGCAGGGTCATTCGGAACGACAGCTCGGGCGGCAAGCCGTCGGCGATGGCGGCGTCGACCAGCGCTTTCGCGAACAGATAGACGTAGGCCGGTCCGCTGCCGGAGAGCGCCGTCACCGCGTCGAGCATCGCCTCATCGCGCAATGCCACCGCTTCGCCGACCGCGCCGAACAGCCGCATCGCGAAACGTTCATCGGCGCGCGACGCGATCCGCCCACGCACCATCGCGGTCATCCCGTAGCCGACCATCGCCGGCCCGTTCGGCATCACGCGAATCACCCGGGCGCGCGGCCCCAGCCCTCGCTCGAGTCGCGCGATCGTGACGCCGGCGGCGATCGAGATGAACAGTCGCCCGCCCGCGCCGCGCTTGGCACGGGGCGGCACCGCGGCCGCCATCGTTGCGCGCAGCTCGTCCATCACCGGATCGATAATCTGCGGCTTGACCGCGATCAGCAGCGCGCCGGCGCCAGAAGCCAGCACTTCGCGATTGCTGGCCGTGGTCGCGATTTTGAATAGTCGCGCGAGCCGGCGCCGGCGGGCCGGCTCCGGGTCCGAAGCGATCAGGTCCGAAGCCTTGAAGACCCGATTAACCAGCAGCCCATGGATCATGGCCTCGCCCATGTTGCCGCCACCGATAAAGCCAAGTTTTTTCATCTGTCGCGTTCGCCGAACACCGCGCGCCCGACGCGCACGATCGTTGCGCCCTCCTCGATAGCGATCTCGAAGTCGTCCGTCATCCCCATCGACAGCTCGCTTAGCGCAAGGCCTGAGGTGCGGGCAAGGCGGTCGCGCAAATCGCGCAGCCGCGCGAAGTAGGGGCGGGCGGCTGCCGCGCTCTCGCCCGGCGGCGGTATCGTCATCAGCCCGCGCACCTCGACCAGGCCGCGTACCGCGTCGATCAGCCCAGCGGCCGCGGCGGGTTCGAGACCACTCTTGCTGGCCTCGCCGCCCACATTGATTTCGATCAACACCGGCAGCGGCGGACTCGGCTGGGCGCGCGCCAGCGCCCGCGCCAGCGCCTCGGAGTCGAGGCTCTCGATCATGGCGAAGGTGGCGGCTGCGAGCTTCGCCTTGTTGCGCTGCAGATGGCCGATCAGATGCCAGCGCAGATCGCCGAGGTCGGCCAGCGAGTCGCGCTTGCCGATCGCCTCCTGCACGTAATTCTCGCCGAACTCGCGCGCGCCGGCCTCGTAGGCGGCGCGAATCGCCTCCGGCGGCTGGGTCTTGCTCGCGAGTATCAGCCGCACCGCTGCGGGATTGCGGCCGGCGCGCTGCGCCGCAGCGCTCATCCGGGCGCGCACTGTGTCGAGGCGCGTGGCGATTTCGCTCGCGCTCAGCATCCGGCGCCGCCGGCCGATTCGGATCGCGAGATGACGACGCCGTAGCGCGCGAGCGCCGCGAGCACGTCGCCGACCGGCAGCCCCATCACGTTGTCGCTCGAACCCTCGACGTCGGCGATGAACTCGCGGCCACGATCCTGGATTCCGTAGCCGCCCGCCTTGTCGAACGGCTCGCCGCCGGCGATGTAGGCGTCGATCTCGGCCGCATCGAGTTCGCGAAAGCGGACCCGGCTCTCCACCGCCGCCGCTTCCAGGACCGCGCCGGCCCGCGCGATGGCGAAGGCCGTCACCACGCGATGGATGCGCCCCGACAGCATCGTAAGCATCGCACGCGCCTCGTCGTGATTCTTTGGCTTGCCGAGAATCTGCGCTTCGATCTCGACGATCGTATCGGCCCCCAGCACGATCGCGTCGGCCACCCGCCGCGAGACTGCCGCGGCCTTGTCGCGCGCCATCCGCAGCGCGAACTCGGTGGCCGACTCGCCGGGTCGGCGGCGCTCATGCAAGCGGCTCTCGATCACCGAAAAGCTCAAGCCCGCGGCGCTCAGCAGCGCACGGCGGCGCGGCGAGGCGGAGGCCAGTACCAGTTTGGGCGCGAATCGATCCACGCTCTAGACTTTTGCCAAAGCCCGCCGGGTGCGCAAGTGGGGGCGCGCTCGGATGGCGGATTGAAGCACCCCGGAGCGTGGAGTAACCACAATCAGATGAAATTGCGGATCGCGATTCTTTTCGGCGCCATACTGTGTGCGGCCGCGCCGGCGTCGCGTGCCCAACCGCCGCCCGATTCATGCCGCCAGTTCGCCAGCGGCTACCACGCCTATCAGCTTCATCAATTACCCGAGGCGCGGCGCGATCTGACCGATGCGGTCGCCAAATGCGCGCGGCTGGCCGATTACGCGCTCTACTACCTCGCACTTGCCGATCGCGATGCGGGCGACAGCCGCGACGCGATGCAGATGCTGAAGCGGCTGGCGGCCAGCTATCCGCAAAGCGTGATGATTCCCGCCGCAACCCTGGAGCTCGCGCGCCTCGAATACCAGGCCGGTCAGTTTGCGAGCGCGATCGCGCAGGCCCGCGGACTAATCGATCGCGGAGCGCCGCCCGCAATCGAGCAGGAGGCGCGCTACCTGATGGCCAACTCGCTCGGCGCCATCGGCGACTACCAGGGCGCTTACGCGGCCCTGATGGCGTTGCGCGAGGCCTCTCCCGGCGGCGCCTTCGACAGCCGCGCCCGCGCCGCCGCCTACGCGCTGCTGGCGGCGCATCACGATCTCGCCGCCACCGCGTCGCTCAACTATCGCCGTGACGAGGCGGCGCTCCTGCTGCGCGAGGGCCAGCCCTCCGCGGCTCGCGATCAAGTTGAAGCGGCACTTGAACTTTCACCACCGCCCGACGAGCGCGCCGGATTGATGTGGCTGATGGCGCGGGCGGAGCGCCCGAATCCGGCCGCCGAACGCGCGGCCTTGCTGCGCTATGTGGCGTTCGCGCCGGGCGGGGTCGAAGTGCCGGCGGCGATCGATCGCCTGGGTCATCTCTACTGGCACGCCGACGATACCGGGCAGGCGCGCGCGATGTTCTCGCGCGTGGCGGCCGAGTTTCCTAACAGCTCCTATGCGCCGGCGTCGTTGTATGCGATGGGCCGCGCGTTCGAGGACGATCAGCGCTTCGATGCGGCGCGCGGCGTCTATCGGCGGCTGCTGGCACGCTATCCCGCCAGCTCGGCGGCCGAGCGCGCGCGCATGCGGCTGCCGTGGACTTTGTATATGACGCATCGCTATGCCGAGGCAGCCGGTACGTTCGCCGCGATGGCGCCGCATGCGGACAGCGCATCGGATCGCGACATGCTGACCTATTGGCAAGCCCGCGCGCTCGAAAAAAGCGGACGGCCGGCGGCGGCGGGCGCGATCTTCCGGCGCCTCGCGACGAGCACGGCCAGCAACTACTATCCGGCGCTGGCGAGCCTCAGGAGCGGGCTGCGGCCCGCGACGGTGCCGGCCGCGATGGTCTCCGATCCGAGCTCGCGGGTGACGCCCCAGGTGAGCGCGCCGGGGGTCGGCTTTCATCTCGAGCGCGTGCTGGCGCTGCGCGAAGTCGGCCTGCGACCGCTCGAGCCGCCCGAACTCAAGGCGCTGGAACCGGACGCCGGCCGCTATCCGGCGCTGCGCAACTTTGTACTGGGCGAGTTGATGGCGGCGGGAGCGTGGTACGACGCGATTGTGGCCGCGACCCGGCTGGCGAAGCACGGCGCGATCGATCCTGCGCTCGCCGAGCGCATCCGCTATCCGCTCGCCTACCCGGATCTGATCGTGCCGGCGGCCAGCGGCGCTGGTCTTCAGCCGTTCCTGGTGCTGGCGCTGACTCGCCAGGAGAGCCTGTTCAATCCCGCGGCGCGATCGGTTTCCGATGCGCGCGGGCTCATGCAACTGCTGCCGTCGACGGCGGTTAAAGTCGCCGCTGCGCAGGGCGGCGCGCCGGGCGATCTCTACGACCCGGCGGTGAACGTCAAACTCGGCGTCGCGCTGCTGAAAAAGCTGATGGCGATGTACGGCGGCGATCGTTTCCGGGCGGTGGCGGCCTACAACGCCGGCGAACAGGCGGTGGCGCGCTGGAATGCGCTGTTCCCCGGCGATGACGATGCCTGGGTCGAGAATATCCAGTATCGCGAGACCTGCGATTATGTGAAGAAGGTGATCGGCGGGATGCGCGAGTATGAGCTGCTCTATCCGGCGCACGCCTCGGCCAGCGCAACGCCGGGCGCGGCGCGCTGAGCGCAACTGCGTGGGCCTTCGAGCCGTGGCCCGCGCGATCGCGGGAATCGACGTCGGCGAGGATTACCTCGACCTTGCGATCATCGACGGCCGGCATGCGCGGATCGCCTACCGGCGGGTGGCGCTGGCCGGGATCGATCGCGCGCCGCTCGAGACGCTGCGCGAGCGTATCGCCGCGGCCGCGCCCGAACTCGGGCGCGGCGCGCTGGCGATAGTCGATTCGCCGCGCTGGCCGCGCGATCGCGCTCTCGATAGCAATCACGTACGGCCGGCGCGCACGAGCCGCGATCTGGACCAGGTGCTGCGCGGGCTGGTGGCAGTCTTAGCGGCGTCGGCACCGGCGCTCGGACGGCTCGCGATGTTTCCGACCCCGCCGGCCGACTACTTCCTGCGCTGTATCGCCGACGCGCGCTGCAAGCCGCATCTGCGTGCGCTGGGCTGCGCGCTGTTCGCGCCGCCCAGGCGACGCGAACAGCGCGCAGCCGTTCAGGCGCCGGTTGGCGGCGGTCGGCTCTTCACGCGCTTCATGATCGCGGGCTTTGCCGCCTACCGGGCGCTCGAGGCGGAGGGTATCGAAGTCTGCGAATCGTTCCCCGATCTCCAGTTCCGGCTGGTAGCGCCCACGCTCCGCCTGTTGCCGAAGAGCGCCGGGCGGAAGGCGCTGGCGATGCGCCAGCGGATTGTCGCCCGGCTGGCGAGCGCGGTTGAGGTCGAAGCCGCCGCGCCGGCGTCGCTCGATTTCGCCGACGCGGCGATTTTGGCGCTCGGCGCGCTGCAAGCCGGGCGCGTCGGCGCTCTGATCGAGCTGAACAGTGCGGATGAGGGTCGCTTCGTGCTCGGACTGGGCCCCGCGCAGCGGCGGACGCTCGAGGCGTACCTGGACGGCGCTGCGCTTGACAAGCATGCGACGGATCGATCGCATAGAGGGCGGGTGATTAAACGATGAGCTGGCAGGCGCGCGAATTTCAGGCGATCTTCTTCGACCTCGACGGTACGCTGGTCGATATTCACGGCCCGCTCTACAACGCTGCCCGCGGCGCGATCGACGCCCTCGGCGTGGTGCCGCCGCTGACCCGCGAGCGCTACCACGAGTCGATGGCGCGCGACGATCCGTGGCTGGGCGTTCCCGAGCCTTTGCGCCGCGATTACGTGCAGCTCGCACTGGCCTACTTCCTGGCCGAAATCGATCGTACCGAGCGCCTCGAGGTTCTTCCGCAAGTCGGCGAGACGCTGGCCGAGCTCAAGCGGCGCGGCTACGCCACCGGAGTTGTCACCAGCCGTCCGGGAGATCCGGAAACTTTGGTGAAAAAACTCGCGATGGTCGGGCTCGCCTCCCATCTGGATTTGGTCATCACCCAGACCAGCCTGTCGCTCGACGCGCTCGATAAGACCGCGAGCCTGGGCGAAGCGGCGACCCGCGCCGCGGTGCCGCCCGCCGCCTGCATGTACGTCGGCGACGAACCGCGCGACACGATGGCGGCGCTCGGAGCCGGCTACGGCGCGGCGGTCTCGGTCGCCACCGGGGCGGCGAGCTACCGGCGCCTGAGCGAGCACGAACAGTTCCGGCCTGAGTTCGTGATGCGCTCGATGGGCGAGCTGATTATGCTGCTCGAGCGGCTGCGCGAGGCGGGCGGGGCATGATCGTTGTGCAGACGGAGCCGGTCGCTGCCGGTCTTCAAGCTCGCTGCCGGTCCATATATAACCAGCTCGGGGGAATAGTCTGATCTGACATGGCTTCGGACGCCATTACCGCCACCGCCGGCAGCGCCGGTCCCAATCCGTTCTCGTTGTCGGTCTGGATACAGGCGATTCGAATCAGGACGCTGGTGGTGATGCCGCCGGCCTGCCTGGTGGGCGCGGCCTGCGCCGCGGCCGACGGTTATTTCTCGCTGTTCCGGCTGATGCTGGCGTTCCTCGGCACCGCCGCGATCCAGAGCGGCACCAATATCATCAATGACTATTACGATTGGCAGAGCGGGGTTGATCCGCGCGAGGCTGCCAACCCCGATCCGTTCGGGCCGAGCCTGGTTATCCAGCGCGGACTGTTGACCCCGAACCAGTTATGGTGGGGCGGCATCGGCGCTTTCGCGATCGGCGCGACGCTGGGCCTGATGCTGGTCTACCTGTGCGGATGGCCGGTGCTGGTGATCGGCGTCGCCAGTATCGCCGCGGCCTATTTCTATACCGCGCGGCCGTTCTCGCTCGGTTATCACGCGCTCGGCGACATCACCGGATTTATCTTCATGGGCCCGGCGATCGTGATGGGTTCGTACTACGTGATGGCGATGCGGATGACGTGGGGCGCGGCGCTGACCTCGTGCGCGATCGGCTTTCTGGGCGCGGGTATCCTGCTCGCCAACAACGTGCGCGATATCGATATCGATCCGCTGCACGGCAAGCATACTTTGGCCACCTTCCTCGGCCGGGAAATGGCGGTCGGCGAAGTCGGCGCGTTCGACGTCGGCGCCTACATGGCGATCGGTTTCGGCGTGCTGGCCGGCGTGATCACGCCGCTGGCGCTGGCGGTGCTGTTAACCTTGCCGCGCGCCTTCGACGAGATCGCGGTCTTGAACCGCGAGCGCGACTGGGAGCGCCTCAACCTCGCGCTCAAGCGCTCGGCCCAGCTCCATCTCGAATTCTGTCTGATACTGATCGCCGCCTTCGTGATCCGAATCTGGCTCGGCTAGAGCGCTCAGGCTTTCGACGAGGGCCGCGACTCCATCCGCGCCAGCCACTCGACGAGGTGGCGATGGCCGGGGTCGATCTCGACGCCGATAATCTTCTGAAAGGCGAGATCGCAGAACGCCGCGATATCGGCGACCGTCATCTGGCTGCTGCAGAAGAACTCCTTGCCGGCCAGCTCACGGTCGAACCAGGCGTTGTGCCAGGCGATCGCTGCGCGGCCTTCGGCCAGCTCCTCGGCATTGCGCTTTTCGGGCGCGCGGACCTGCGTGTTGAGCCGCACCATCCGCAGCGCACCGATAAAGGCGCTGTCGACGACCTCTTCGATCATGCGCGCGCGGGCCCGCGCCAGCGGCTCTTTCGGCAGCATCGGCGGATTCGGCTGGGTCTCGTCGAGGTACTCGATAATCGCGGTCGATTCGTACAACGGCGTACCGTCGACCATCAGCGTCGGCACGTGGCCGTGCGGATTCAGTTTCAGATACTCGGGTCGTTTCTGCTCGCCGGCCCGCAGGTCGACGTTGATCCGGTCGTAAGCAATTCCCTTCTCGGCCATCACCATCCGCACCTTGCGGGCGTGAGTGGAGACCGGGAAGTCATATAGCACCAGCTTCGCCATGGTTTCGCCTCCGTCGCTTCGATCGGGTCAAGTCTGCTTCATTTCAGCGCGGCTTGCCAAACCGTCGCCGGCGAGCGCGGCCGCGCCGCCCGACTTGCGCATCGCGGCTCATCCTGCTGTCATGTCGAGGTTCGGAAGAAGTTGCTCGTGGATCTTCTGTTTTCAGCTCGAAGTCTCCGCCGATTGCTGCTGGCAATCGTGATGCTCGGTGTGGCCGGATGCGCGACGCATCACAATCCGCCGCAGGTGATGGTGACGCCGCTCACCGATTACACCAGCGCCGCGAAGGGCCCGGAGTGTGCGATGCCGGTACTCGACCGCGATCCGCTGCGTACCTACAAGCAAATCGCGATTGTCGAGGGCTGGGGTGCCCTGGACCAGGGCCCCGAGGTTATCGAGGCGGCGCGCCGGCAGGCGTGCGAGACCGGTGCCGACGCGCTGCTGGTGATCACCGGAAAATCGCAGAAGATGACGAAGCAACTCTACGGCGTAACCCCCAACAATACGGCCAATGAAGCCAACAGCGGCGGCGCGGACGTGAGGCATGGCCAGTATATCCATCAGCAGGAATACCGGCCGAACCCCGGCGAAGCGGGTTACACCGGCTACTATCTCGATATGGTCGCGATCGTTTACGACAAGAACGACAAAGGCGCCGCGCCGGGCGCGATCGCCGGCCGTCACTAGATTCCGCGCGCCCGCCGACTCATTCGATACTTTGATCGGTCGAGCGCGACGACTGGCTTTGCGAAGTCGAGCGACCTTGGGAACTGCTGCTCGTGGTCGTGGCCGTGGATTCGTGATGGGTCATTTTGTAGCCCTGGTAGGCGAGGCCCGGTATCAGCAGCGCAGGGCATCCGCCGAGCGACAGCGCGGCGAAGGTCAGCATCAGCACGAAGCCGGCGCTGCCAAGCGCGGTCTCGCGTCCGGTCATGTTCGATTTTGCCGACGGATCCAACCCGGCCGCCTCGCCTCTAGCGACAATCCCCCATCGCCTCTGGCGACAATCCATTGTTCGCAAAAATTCCCAACCGCGCAATTCGCTCCATCGCGCACTGACCGCGGCCTCATCCGTCCTTGGAAGTCGAGCGGACTCCGAGGCGCGCCTCGAGCGCGCGAATCCGCCGCACCATCTCGGGCAGCCGCGGCTGGATGGCCGAGGATCGCCGCCAGGCCCTGATATCCATCGCCGGCGTGCCGCCGATCACCGAATTGTCGGCGACATCGTGCGGGATTCCCGATTGCGCGACCACCATCACGCGGTCGCCGATCTTCGCGTGATCGGCGCATCCGGTCTGTCCGCCGAACTGGCACCATTGGCCGATCCGGGTCGAGCCCGCCAGGCCGCTCTGCGCGGCGAAGCGCGAGTATTCGCCGACTTCGCAGTTGTGGCCGATGTGGACCAGGTTATCGAGCTTGACGCCGCGGCGGATGATGGTTGCGCCCATGGTCGCGCGATCGACCGCGGTGTTGGCGCCGATCTCGACGTCGTCCTCGATTATCACGGTGCCGACCTGCGGCACTTTCACCAGGTCGTTGCCCTGCTGGATGAAGCCGAAGCCGTCGGCGCCGATCACCGCGCCGTTCAGGATCGTCACCCGGTTGCCGATCGTGACCTGTTCGCGAATCGAGGCCTGGCTGTGACAGATGAAGTCGTCGCCGATGGTGACGCCGGGATAGATCGTCACGTGCGGATGAATTATCGCGTTGCGGCCGATCGTGACGCCCGCGCCAACCACGCTGAAGGCGCCGATTGAGGCGTCCGCGCCGATGCGCGCGTCGGCGGCGATACGTGCGGACGGATCGAGGCCGGGCGCGGGCCGATAGGGCGGATGGAACAGCTCCATCAGGCGCGCGAAGTCGTAGGCCGGATCGCGGCTCACCAGGATAGCGCAGCGGGCGCGCGCGGCGAGTTCCGCAGTCACGATCGCGCCGGCGGCGCGAGTCGCCTCCAGCGCCGCCGCATATTTCGGTCCGGTGGCGAAAACGATGGTGCCGGGCGCGGCCGATTCGATCGGGGCCGGTCCGCTGATTTCGGTCTCGCCGTCGCCACGGAGCTCAAGCTTCAGCCTGCGAGCGATGTCATTGAGTTTCATAGCACCCAACTCCCGCTGGTTGCGGGCTCAAGCGACGAGCATAGCCGATAAGCTTTTCGAATTATGCAGGGCGCGTGCAGGCGGCCAGCGCCGCCAGCGCGGCTTGCGGCGTGATGCGTCGCAGGCATTCGTAATGGCCGAAACGGCAGGTGCGATCGAGGCACGGACTGCAGGCCGGTGGCCGATAGATGATATGCACGCGCGGTCCGAGCGGGCCGGTGCGGTCGGGATTGGTCGAACCGAAGATCGCCACCGTCGGTAGCCCGAGCGCGCCCGCCAGATGCATCGGGCCGGAATCGTTGCCGATAAACCCGTCGCATAGCGACAGCAGTGCGATCAGATCCCCGACCCCGGTTTCGCCGGCGGCGACGATCACGCCGCTGCGGCTGAGCGCGGCGATCCGGGCGCATCGCTCACGCTCGGCGGGCGCCCCCACCAGCACGCATTGCGTGTTGGCCTGGGCGGCGAGCAAATCGATCAGCGTCGCGTAGTGCTCGGCCGGCCACTCCTTGGCGGGTCCGTAGGCCGCCGCCGGCGCGAGCGCGATCAGCCGCGCGCCGGAACTGCCGCGCAACGCCGCCAGCATCGCCGCCATCCGCTCGCGATTCGCGGGGGCCGCGGCAATCGCGCAATCGGCCGCGTCGCCGTCGGCGCCGACGAGATTTTTCACCAGCCCGAGCCAGTAGTTCGCCTGATGTCCATCGGTTGCGGCGGCGTCGGGCGATGCTTTCTCGGTCAGCAGCAGACCGCGCGCGTCGGTCGCATAGCCGACGCGCCGGGGCACGCCGGCCAGCGCCGTCCATAGCGCCGAGGAGAAGCTGTTGGGAAACAGGATCGCGAGGTCGAAGCGGCGCGTGCGAATCTCGCTGACGATACGCCTCAGCGCGGCGAGGCTACGTATTCCGCCGCCACGCCGATAGCCGATGACCTCGTCGATCCATTCGCAGCCGTCGAAAAAACCGGCCAGCTCGGTTCTGATCAGGACGGCCAGGTGCGAATTCGGGAAACGGCGCCGCACCGCTTTGAGCGCCGGCAGGCTCATCACCAGGTCACCCAGCCAGTTGACCTCTTTGACCAGCACCCGCGGCGGATCGCCCGGCGCGGCCGGCGTCGGTGTCGACATCGTCATCGCAAGTGATGCATGTTAGCACACGGCGCCCCCGGACAACGGGGTGAGACGAACACCAGTGCGCGAAAAGGGACCCTATGAAGTTCTTCATGTTCCATCTGATGCCATGGCCGTACCTGCCCGATGATTTCGACGACACCGACAAGTATCCGTCGGCGTGGGTGACCTTCTCGAACAGCCATTACGATCCGGAGAAGGGCAACGCGCTTTACAACCGCTACCTCGATGAACTCGAGTATGCCGAGCGGCTGGGTTTCGACGGGGTGTGCGTCAACGAGCATCATCAGAACGCCTACGGCACGATGCCCTCGCCCAACATCATGGCCGCGATGCTGGTGCGGCGCACCCACCGGATGAAGATCGCGCTGGTCGGCAACGGCCTGCCGCTGCGCGACCATCCGCAGCGCGTCGCCGAGGAGGTCGCGATGCTCGACGTGATCAGCGGCGGCCGCATCATCTCGGGCTTCGTGCGCGGAATCGGCGACGAGTACTACTCGATGGGGCTGAATCCGACCCATTCGCTGGAGCGCTTCCGCGAGGCCCATGACCTGATCATCAGGATGTGGACCGAGACCGGACCGTTCAACTTCGACGGCAAGCATTACCGGCTGCGCTACGCCAACCTCTGGCCGCGGCCGCTCCAGAAGCCGCATCCGGAGATCTGGGTGCCCGGCTTCGGGAGCGTCGAGACGGTCGACTGGTGCGCCCATCCCGACCGCAAGTACGCCTACCTGGCGACCTTCATGCCCGAGGACGTGTTGGCCAAGAGCTTCGACTTCTACCGCGAGAAGGCGCGCGGTTACGGCTACCAATCGTCGCCCTACAAGCTCGGCCACCTGGTGCCGATCTACGTCGCCGAGAGCGATGAGCAGGCGGTCGCGGAGGCCGCCGGCCACGTTTTGTGGCTTTACCATCGCGGCTTGCGTCACGGCCCCAACTTCCTGGTGCCGCCCGGTTATATGTCGGTGAGCTCGATGCTGCGGGTGATGGAATTCGGCGACGCTTACGACTGGGGCAAGATGGATTTCGAGGAGCTCAACCGGCGCGGCTACTGTATCGTCGGCAGCGCCGAGACCGTGCGCCGCAGGTTGAGCCAATACGCCAACGAGATGAACTTCGGCCTGCTGCTGGCGCTGCTTCATATCGGCGACATGCCGCATCATCGGACCGTCAAGAACATGGAACTGTTCGCGACCGAGGTGATGCCGGCGCTGCGCCAAGAGTTCAGCAATATGCAGTAGGGCGGCTCGACGATCGACCGGCGAGGAAAGATTGGCATGGCATACAGCGAAAGTTTCATCGACCTGCGGGGGATCAAAATCCAGCTCCTCAAGGGCGGCTCGGGAGCGCCGCTGCTCTATCTTCACGGCGCCGGCGGCGAGGTCGCGTGGCTGCCGTTCTTCGAGCACTTAAGCCGCCGCTTCACCGTCTACGTGCCGGCCCATCCGGGCTTTGCGCGCTCGGAAGGGATGGAGCGTATCGACGATATTCACGACCTGGTGTTCCACTACGTCGAACTGATGGAGGCGCTCGGCCTCGAGGCGCCGCACGTGGTGGGACTCTCGCTCGGCGGATGGCTGGCGGCCGAGCTGGCGGTCCATCAGACGCGCCGCTTGAGCCGGCTGGTGTTGATCGACGCGGTCGGGCTGCGAGTCGAGGAGGCGGCGCCGATCCCCGATATCTTCACCGTGATGCCGCCCGGGCTGCGCCGGCTGCTGTTCTTCGAGCCCGAGTCGGAAACTGCCCGCGCGATGATTCCCGATCAGGCCAGCGGCGAGCAACTCGAGTTTGCCCTGCGAGCGCGCGAGGCAACCGCGCGCCTGGCATGGAATCCGTATCTATATGATCGGCGGCTGCGCGAGCGGCTCCATCGGGTAGCCGTGCCGACGCTGATCATCTGGGGCGACTCGGATCGGCTGGTGCCGCGCGAGCATGCCGAGGCCTATCGCCGCGGCATCCAGGGGTCGCGGCTGGTGACGATCGAGAAGTGCGGCCACGCGCCGCCATTCGAGAAGCCCGACGAGACCGCGCGCCTGGTGACGGACTTCCTGGGGAAGTGACCTGGCCGCGACAGCATGACAGAACGGGCCTTTTGCGGAGATTTCGTGGGGGCTTGGCATGCTCTGTGTGTAGTTGTAATGTCTGTTAGCGCGCAATGCTGCTTTTTCGCTTTCAGACGCGATGGCGCTTCGCCGCAGTCGTGGCGGTGCTGTTTGTCATCGCGGCCGGATTCCTGACGCGACCCCCCCCGGCGCTCGCCCTCGAAGGCGTGATCGAGGTCAACAACGCTTTGGTTACCCAGAATGGCGGCTTTCCATTTGTGATCAGTCAGTCCGGGACCTATCGGCTGACCGGCAGCCTGACGGTGACTACCAGCGGCGTTGACGGGATCGACGTTAACGCCGACAACGTCACTATCGACCTCAACGGCTTTGCGATCGTCGGGTCCGGCGGCGCCGCCGGCGTCGGCATCAAGAGCGCCAACAATCAGGTGACGGTGCGCAACGGCTCGGTGAGTGGGATGGGCGGCGACGGAATTTTATTGGGCGCGAACGCGACCGTCACGGATGTTCACGCAGTCGGCAACGGTGGCGCGGGGATTGTCGTCGGCAATGCGAGCCTGGTGACGCATAACACCGTCAGCAGCAACACCGGCGTCGGCATCGACGTGACCGGCCAAGGCAGCACGGTGGTCGACAACTCGGTCTACAACAATGGCGGCTACGGGCTGCAGTTGCATGACGTCAGCTCCAGCTTCGCCCACAATGTCTTCATGGGGAATGACGGCAATTCCACCGTCGGTTCGTCGGCGCCGCCGCAAGTGGCGCCTGCCGCCAGCGGCATACAGGTTCAGATCGGCTCGAACTTGTGCAACGGCGTCTCTTGTCCGTAGCAGCGCCGCGCTAGACGTTCTTCCAGCTGCGGCCGTCGGCCCGAATCAGCGCCTCGGCCCCATCGGGACCCCATCCGCCGGCCGGATAGACCTCCATCGGGACCGCCGGGTCATCGCGCCATTCATCGAGAATCGGCTGCAGGAGCTGCCACGACAGCCGCACGAACTCGCCGCTGATGAACAGCGTATGGTCGCCGATCATCACGTCGAGCAGCAGCCGCTCGTAAGCATCGGGCGACGGCCCGCTGAATTCGCGCTCGTAGCTGAGGTTCATCGACACCGGCCTGATCGTCACGTCGAGCCCGGGCTGCTTGGCCAGCACGTTGAAAGAAAATCCTTCGTCGGGCTGGATGCGCAGCTCCAGTACGTCGGGCGTAAGCCCGCCCTGGCGATTAAACAGGATCGCGGGCACGTCCTTGAACTGGACGAAGATCGCGCTGGCGCGATGGGGCAGGCGCTTGCCGGTGCGCAGGTAGAACGGCACTCCGGACCAGCGCCAGTTGTCGATGAACAGCTTAAGCGCGACGAAGGTCTCGGTGCGCGAGGCGGGCGGCACGCCCGGTTCCTCGAGATAGCCGCGCACCGCGCGCTGCTCGATCACGCCGCCGGCGTAGCGCGCCCTGACGGCGAGCGTGCGGACCTGCTCGCGAGTGATCGGCCGCAGCGATTTGAGCACGTCGAGCTTGGCGTTGCGCACGGCGCTCGATTCCAGCGACACCGGCGGCTCCATGCCGATCAGCGTCAGCAGTTGCAGCATGTGATTCTGCACCATGTCGCGCAGTGCGCCGGCCTGGTCGTAGTAGGCGGCGCGCGTTCCCAGCCCTTCGCTCTCGGCCACCGTGATCTGCACGTGATCGACGTTGCGGGTGCCCCACACGCGCTCGAAGATGCTGTTGGCGAAGCGCAGCACCATCAGGTTCTGCACGGTTTCCTTGCCGAGGTAGTGATCGATTCTGAAGATCTGCGTCTCTTCGAGATACTGATGGAGGGTGCGGTTGATTTCGACCGCGCTCGCGAGGTCGTGGCCGATCGGTTTTTCCATCACCACCCGCGTGAAGTTGTCCGCGCCGGGCCGGCTGATAAGGCCGGCGGCCGAGAGCCGCTCGACCGTGTCACGCATCGCCTGGGGCGGAACCGCCAGGTAGAAAATCCTATTCGGCGGGAGCCCGCGCGCCTGCTCGATCTGCTCGAGGCGCTTGCGCAGCTCGACGAAGCCGCTGGGCTCGTCGGAGCCGCCCATATACTCGAGCCGGGAGGCGAATGCGCTCCAGCATCCGTCCTCGATCTCCAGGCGCGAATAGCGCGTGACGCCCTCGCGCGCCGCGCTCCGAAACTCCTCGGTCGACATCGGCCGGCGGGCCACGCCCAGCACCATCGTCTCGGGCGCGATCAGCCCCTGTCCGCAGGCGCGCAGGTTGTACAGCGCCGGGATCAGCTTGCGGCGCGCCAGATCGCCCGAGGCGCCGAAAATCACGATCGTGCAGGGCGGGGCGGGATGGGTCTGCGAGACCGTTAGCATCTGGTTCATGAGATCTCTTCCGACTGCCGCCTTGGCACGGCGCCGATGGTCTGGCATAAAATCTGGTTCGGAACGCTGGTGAAACTGATAGATTCTGCCACGCCCCGCGGTGGGGAGACAGCCTTGCTGGGGACGGCCGCGGGCAGCGCCGGAGTTCGCCGGCCTGCGCTTGCGAGGTTCCGCCCGCGGTGAACCAGGCCGAGCTCGTACGGCCGCTCAAGCGGTCGCGCCGGCATTGGTGGCTGGTGATAGTGTGGCTGATGGTGCTGGCGCTGATGTCGACCCAGCTCTTCACCTTCGGACGGACCTGGGTTTTCGTCGGCAATCTGCTGCACATTATTTTCCCGGCCGGGGTCAGCGGATCGACCCAGGCGCTGATTCACCTGATCATCCGCAAAACGGCGCACTTCGGGGCCTACACGATTTTCTTTCTGGTGCTGGTCAGCGGGCCGTTGCGTGGTCGGCCCTACTGGGCGCTGCTGGTGTGCCTGGCGCTGGCGTCAGCCGACGAGACCCATCAGATTTTCGTTCCAGGCCGGACCGCCTCGATCTACGACGTCGCGATCGATTTCAGCGGCGCGATTTTCGGCCGCTTCCTCTACTTCGGCATCAGCTCCCGGTAGGCAGTGGCGCGCGCTAGGCGCCGAGATCGTCGAGCGTGGACGAAATCCGATCGACGCGGCCGTAAAAGGCGCGCAGGTTCGGAAACTGATCCGGAATCTTGAGCTGGCCGGAAATCGCCAGGTAATGGAGCTGCCCGTAGAGCGCGAAATCGCACAGGCCGATCCGCCCCAGGATAAAAGCCTTGCCGGCCAGCGCCTCTTCGAATGGCGCCAATAGCACGCCGGCGCGCGCCAGGTTGGCCGGGTGCTCGTGCGCCATCCGATCGCAGAAGCCGGGACCGAACTTGCGCTCGCGGATGAGCCGGAAGAAGGCCTCGTGCTCGGCGCCGAGCCGGCGCAAGCAGGCCAGCTCGTCGGGCAACGCGAGGCGGCATAGCGCATCCTCGAGGTCGTGATCGATATAGCGGGCGAGCGCGATATGGATCCCGCGTAACTCGGGCGGCAGGATAGTCGGCTCGGGATAGAGCTCGTCGAGGCGCAGCGCGATACCTTCGGAGCCGCTGACGGTCTCACCGTCGGGCAGCGCCAGCGTTGGCTCCAGCAGGCCGCCCGCGGCGAGCAGCAGCTCCTTGCGCTCGAGATAATCAACCTCGACGGCTTCGAACTCGACGCCCTTGTAATGCAGAATCTGGCGCAGCGCGGCGCACAACGGGCTGGTCGGGAACTGGTAGAGCGTGGCCGGCATCGAAATAGCCTCCCCCGTCAACGCTTGAGCATCTGCGCCATCG
>DATKSL010000029.1:0-10498 GCA_035531675.1 Binataceae bacterium (SeqCode)
TTCGCGCTGGACGACTTCGAAGATCGCTTCGGGCGCAGTTTCGATACCGTCTTCGGGCCGCTCGCCGGGCGGCTGATCGACGGCGCGCTGCTGATTCGCGAGCCGAATCGGCTGCGGCTGAGCGAGCGCGGCCTGGAGCTCGCCGACTCGGTGTTCGCCGAGTTCGTCTAGACTCCCGAAGGGACATTTGGCCAGTTTCTGATTTTCATATAATCTGATTTCATGAAATCGCACATCTCGGCGACCAAGGCCGCCCGCAGCTTTTCCGAGCTCATGAACCGGGTCCGTTACCGGGGCGAGAGCTTTGTCGTCGAACGCGGCGGCCAGCCGATCTGCGAAATCCTGCCGGCCGCGCCGCCGAAGTTGACCGGCGCCGAATTGGCGACGCTGCTGCGCTCGCTGCCCAGGCCGGATGAAGACTATCTGGCGACGGTAGAGGAGGTCGTCGCGCGGCAACCGGTCGTGGCGAGGTCGGGATGGCAACGCTGATCGACTCGAGTGTGCTGATCGCTGCCGAGCGGGGACAGCTCGACCTCGACACTCTCGCGGCCCGTTACGCGGAAGATGAAGTGGCGATCTCGGCGGTCACCGCCTCGGAGCTGTTGCACGGGCTTCATCGGGCCAGGACCACGGCGCAACGCCATCGGCGCCAGGCTTTCGTCGAAGGGCTGCTGGCGCAGCTTCCGGTGATCGCTTTCGATCTGATCGTGGCGCGGGTGCATGCGTCGTTGTGGGGGGACCTGGCCAGGCGCGGCGTGGCGGTCGGCGAGCGCGACCTGATGATCGCCGCCACCGCTATCGCCAGGGATTACGCCGTCGCGACGCACGACCAGCGCAGCTTCCCAAAGATACCGGGACTGAAAGTGCAACGGCTGTAAGCGCCGTTGAAACTAGCTCGGGGCGGACGCGTCGGCCGGGCGCAGCGACGCGTCGATAAGCGCGGAGACCCGCGCGGGCGTGGCCAGCCGGATGAACGCGCCGAGGCGCGGACCGCGCTCCTGCCCGAGGATCGCCCGGTACAGCAGCGGAAAAATCTTGCCCGGCTTGTCGTAGTGGGCACGGCCGAGATCGTAGATGGTCTTCTCGATCGCCTCGGCCGGCGCCTCGGGTTGGGCGTCGAGAAAAGCCTTGAGCGCCGCCAGTTGCTCGCGCTCGCCGTCGAGCGGAAGGTAGCGCTGCCGGCCCGGTTCGATGAAGTCGGCGTAGTAGTTGAGCGCGCAATCGAGCAGCGTATTGGCCAGCGCGCGGGTCTGGTCGTCGCCGTCGAGCGCCGGGTCGTACTGGCGCAGATAGTTCCAGATAAGGTCGCGGTCCGAGCTGCCGAGCGCGCCGACCAGGTTCATAATCATCCCGTAGCTCATCTCGGAGCCGAACTGGCGGGCGCTGCTGCGCTGCAGGACGAAGGCCAGCAGCGAATTTTTGCGCGCCTCCTCGGCCTCGGCGCCGAAGGCGCGCAGGGCCTCAAGGTATTCGTCGACGTACTGCGGAATCGACTCGACGAACAGCTTGCGCGCCTTGCGCGGGTTCAGGATGAGGAAGTACTTCAACACCTCGATGGGCGCGTAGCGGCGCCATTGCTCGACCCCGACGCCGCGGCCGATCGACTTCGAGACCTTGTGCCCTTCTTCGTCGAGATACATCTCGAACGGGAAGCCGAGTGGAGGATTGCCGCCAAGCAGGCGGAGAATCTGGCCGGAGAGGCGCGCGGAATCGATCAGGTCCTTGCCGTAGAGCTCATAATCGACCCGCAACACGTACCAGCGGATGGCCCAGTCGACCTTCCATTGCACCTTCGCCATCCCGCCCAGCACGCTGTGCTCGCCGCGATAGGCGCATCCGTGCGCGCCGCCGAAGCTGCGTTCGCAGGAGAATTCGACGCTCATGCGGTCGGGATGATAGGCGGTGACCAGGGTTGAATTGACCTGACCACATTGAGGACAGACCGGCATAAATGGCGACCACCCTTTGCGATTCTCTTCGCGCAGGGTGGGCGTCACCAGCCGGATAATCTCGTCGCGGGCCGCCATCACCCGCCCGAGCGCCTCATCGAAGCGCCCCGAGCGGTACATCTCGCTCGAGCGCATCAACTCGTATTCGACTTCGACCGGCTCGAGAAAGGTGCCGAGCAGCGCGATCATGTGGTCGGCGAAGGAGGGATGGCCGTCGTCGAAGGGATCGGGGATGCGCGACACCGGACGGCCGAGATGCGGCGCCGTCGCGGCGCGATTCGGGATGCTCTCGGGAACCTTGCGCAGGCCGTCCATATCGTCGATGAAGACGATCAGCCGGCTCACGCGTGACGGTTCGATGGCGCCCAGCGCGTGGCGCACGTAGGAGGGGCGCAGCACCTCGCCCATCGTGCCGAGATGCGGCAGTCCGGAGGGTCCGAATCCGCTGGCGAAAATGACGGATTGGTCAGGCGGGTAATCATGGACGCGCTGCACAATCGCGCGCGCTTCTTCGTAGGGCCATAGTTCAGCGCCGGAGACGATTTCGGTCCGCTGGGCCATCCTACTTCGAGGGTTCCCCCTCCGAGGGTTCCCCATCTTTGCCGCGCAGCACGCGCGCGACGGCCTCGTGCAGCCACGGATCGATTTGCAGATCGCGCATCTTTTCCGATGCCAGCCGCAACTTAACGCCGCAGTTAGCGCAAATAAACGCTTCCTGGCAAAAGCCAGCGCTATCCTCGATCGTTATCCGCAGCAGCCATTCGGTAATCGGCCGGCGGCAAATCCGGCAATGATTCTGGTCGGCCATCACAATCAACTCGCGCTCGCATTCGTAGTATACTCTTCCCGAGCGCGGAGCCATCTTCTATGTTATCGCTAGCGATTCAAATGGCTTTCCGCATGACCCGGGCAGTGGGTCAGCCGCCCCCTGCCGCAACCAGATAGCTTAGCCACCAACCGGGTGTGCGCTGCGGTCCGGTGACAGGGACCGCAATATTGCACGCCGGTAAAACGATGGATCACTCATATACCAGACAAAAACTTCGCGAGCTGCGCGCGCTGGTCGGCGACGGCGACCGGATCGCGATCCTGCTACAGGACGACCCCGACCCCGACGCGATGGCGAGTGCGATGGCGTTGCGCACGCTGCTCGGACGCAACAAGCTCACCACCCCGATCTTCAGCTTCACGCCGGTGACGCGGCCCGAGAACCGCACCATGGTGCATCTGCTGGAGATCCAGATTACGCCGGCTACCACTGCGGCGCTCGGCAATTTCGACCGGATCGCGATGGTTGACGTCGAGCCGGCCTTCTTCGGCGAGCGGGTCCATCGCGCCGACATCATCATCGATCATCATCCCGGCTATCCGAGCGGCGTGGCGCCGTTCGAGGACGTGCGGGTCCGTTACGGCTCGACCGCGACCATCATGACCGAGTACCTGATAGCCGACGAGCAGCATATCAGCGAGCGCCTGGCGACCGCGCTGATGTACGGCATCCGCTCGGACACCGTGATGCTGTCGCGGCGGGTCACCGACGACGACCTGCAGGCCTTCATGCATCTTTACCCGCTGGCCAACTTCAACCTCCTGCGCCAGATCGATCGGCCGGAATTTCCGCTCAGCTTCGCCCGCGTGCTGTCGCGCGCGATGGCCCGGGTCAGCGTACGCGACGGCCTGATCGCGCTGCATCTCGGCGTCGTGGAGCGCGACGACCTGGTGGTGCAGATGGCGGAGCTGTGCCTGCAATTCGAAGGCGTCAACTGGGTGATGGTCTCCGGCAAGCTGGCCGACAACCTTACCATCGCCCTGCGCAACCATGGCGGCGGACGCGAGAATGCCGGCGAGCTTGCCAAGCGGCTGTTCGGCGATATCGGCAGCGCCGGCGGCCATCGCGATATGGCCCGGGCAGTCATCCCGCTGCGTGCCTGGCGGCGGCGCGAGGGCACTACCCGCGACTCGACCATCGAGCCCCGGCTGCGCGAGTTGTTCAACGCTGAGGTCCTGGCGCATGACGCCACGGAGGCGCGGCCGGCCAATGGCAAGAGCGCGTCATAGCTACGGCGAGCCCTGAGATTACCGATCGGGTTTCAACCGCAGGCCGTTTACCTGGGTGGCGCGCATCTCTATCTTAAGCGGCGTGAATGTGGTGGAGGCGACTGTTGAGGTCAGGAACCGACTCGGACTTCATCTGCGGGCGGCGAGCACGCTGACCGAGACGGTCAACCGGTTCAAGTCGGCGGTGAGCCTGGCGCGCGGGAAGAATCAGGTGAATGCCCGGAGCGTGACCGGCCTGATGATGCTGGGCGCCGGCATCGGGACCAAGCTCAAGCTGCGGGCGGAGGGCGACGACGCGCGCGAGGCGGTGGCCGCCGTCAAGGAGCTTTTCGAGGCTCGCTTTGGCGAGGATTGACCGGATCCGAGGCGACGGCGTAGCTTGACCGCCGGATCGGGGTCGGTTAATAGAATGCGAGCAAAGCGAATTGTCACGACGAGAGTAACCAGCCGATCGGGCGCTGCGCATCGCAAGAATCGGGAAACCCTGCTGATTCCGCCCGAGCCCGACGCCGTGAGTCGAGGCTTGGCGCGTCGTTTACGCGATTGATCAAGCTACTCTGTAAGGAGCCATCGTAATGCCCTTAAAAGACTTTCTGTTTACCTCGGAGTCGGTCTCCGAAGGCCATCCCGACAAGATGTGCGACCAGATTTCGGACGCCGTGCTCGACGCGCTGATCGAGCAGGACCCCAACTCGCGGGTCGCGCTCGAATCGCTGGTCAAAACCGGCCTGGTCGTGCTGGCCGGGGAAATCACCACCAAGGCACATATCGACTATGTGAATGTCGCGCGCAAGACGATCTGCGAGATTGGTTACGATGACCTTGCCACCGGCTTCGACGGCAACAAGTGCGCGGTGCTGACCGCCATCGAGCCGCAATCGGTCGACATCTCCCAGGGCGTCACGGAGGGCCAGGGTCTGCACAAGGAGCAGGGCGCCGGCGACCAGGGGCTGATGTTCGGGCTGGCCTGCGACGAGACCGCCGAACTGATGCCGCTGCCGATTTCGCTGGCTCATCACCTGATGTTCAACCTCGCCAACCTGCGCCGCCAGGGCAAAGTCGATTTCCTGCGGCCCGACGGCAAGAGCCAGGTGACGGTGCGCTACGTCGACGGCCGGCCCGCCGGCATAACGGCGGTGGTGGTCTCGACCCAGCACGCACCCGATGTCGGCCATGCCACGGTGAAAGAGGCGATTATCGAGGAGCTGATCAAGAAGACCATCCCCGAGCACTACATCGACAAGTCCACGGTCTTTCACGTCAATCCGACCGGCAGCTTCGTGATCGGCGGACCGCACGGCGACTGCGGACTGACCGGCCGCAAGATTATCGTTGATACCTACGGCGGCTACGGCCGCCATGGCGGCGGCGCCTTCTCGGGCAAGGATCCGAGCAAGGTCGATCGCTCGGCCTGCTACATGGCGCGCTACGTCGCCCGCAACGTGGTGGCGGCGGGACTCGCGCGCAAGTGCGAAATTCAGGTCGCCTACGCGATCGGCGTCGCCGAGCCGGTTTCGCTGCTGGTCGATACCTTCGACACCGGCGTGGTCCCCGACGCCAAGCTGTCCTCGACCCTACGGGAGCTGTTCGATTTCCGCCCGGCCGGAATCATCAAGACGCTGGAGCTGAAGAACCCGATTTATCGCGCCACCGCCGCCTACGGCCATTTCGGTCGCACCCCGCACGAGAAGTTTTTCAGTTGGGAACGGACCGACATGGCCGACGCCCTGCGCAGCGCCTTTGGAATCAACGGCCGCTGACGCCTCAACCGCATAGACTGGAGTTCATTTGATGGCTAAAGCCGCCAAGAGCAAAACCTTGGCTGCGGTGCGGCGCAACAGCGCTGGCCGCAGCTACGATGTCGCCGATATCGGACTCGCCGGCCAGGGCCGGCGGCGGATCGAGTGGGCCGACGAGCAGATGCCGGTGCTGCGCCGGATCCGCGAGCGCTTCAGCAAGGAGCTGCCGCTCAAGGGTCAGCGCCTCGGCGCCTGCCTGCATATCACCACCGAAACCGCCAACCTGCTGCGCACGCTGAAGGCCGGCGGGGCGGAGGTGTTCTGCTGCGCCTCGAACCCGCTCTCGACGCAGGACGATGTGGCGGCGGCGCTGGTCAAGGAATATGGCATCCCGAGCTACGCGATTCGCGCCGAAGATCGCGATTCCTACTATCGCCATCTGCGCGCCGTGCTCGATCGCCATCCGACCGTCACCATGGACGACGGCGCCGACCTGGTAAGCCTGCTGCATACCGACTACCGCACCCACGCCGACGAATTGCGCGCCAGCATGGAGGAGACCACCACCGGCGTCATCCGGCTGCGCGCGATGGAACGCGACCGCGCCCTGCGTATCCCGGTGGTCGCGGTCAATGACGCGCAGACCAAGTTCCTGTTCGACAACCGCTACGGCACCGGCCAGTCAACCGTCGACGCGATTATCCGCGCGACCGGCGTCCTGATCGCCGGCTCGGTGGTGGTGGTCGGCGGTTACGGATGGTGCGGGCGCGGCGTCGCCAGCCGCGCACGCGGCTTCGGCGCGAACGTGATCGTCACGGAGATCAACCCGATTCGCGCGCTGGAAGCGGCGCTCGACGGCTTCCAGGTGATGCCGATGGGCGCGGCGGCGAAGGTCGGCGATATCTTCGTGACCGTGACCGGCGATCGCGGCGTGCTGACCGGCAACCATTTCCAGGCGATGAAGGACGGCGCGATCGTCTGCAACTCGGGTCACTTCGACGTCGAGATCGATATCCCGGCGCTCAAGAAGCTGTCGCGCAAGGTCGATCGCTTTCCGGAGCGCGAAGTTGAAATCTTCCATCTGAAGAGCAACAAGCGCATCTTCCTGCTCGGCCAGGGCCGGCTCGTCAACCTGGCCTGCGCCGGTGGCCATCCGGCCCAGGTGATGGACATGAGCTTCGCGACCCAGGCGCTGGCAGCCAGCTGGGTCTCCAGCGGCGCCCAGCTGCCGGTCAAGGTGCATAACGTGCCGATCGAGATCGAGGACCAGGTGGCGGCCTTCAAGCTGGCCGCGATGGGTATCCGCATCGACTCGCTGTCGAGCGAGCAGAAGGAATACCTGCAGAGCTGGGAAACCGGCACCTGATACGCATCCCCGCAGGACGCGAAGCTTCTTCGGATCGGGATTCTTCGCTGCGCTCAGAATGACGCCCGCCGCAGTCAGGTGGTCATTCTGGGCGCAGGGCTGGCGGAGCGAAGAATCCCGGAATCCTTCGCGGCGCAAACTCCGTTCAGAATGGCGACCTGGTTCGGCTGCCTAGTCGATGGCGCCCTTGCGAATCACGATTCTGAGATCGCTGATCTTCTTGTGCAGCGTGTTGCGATTGAGCCCGAGCTGGCGCGCCGCCCGCAGTTGATTCCCATGCGCCCGCTCGAGCACCGCTTCGATTAGCGGCTTCTCGAATTTGGCCAGGATGGTCTTGTACAGATTCGCCATCTGCCGGTCGTCAAGCTGCGTGATGTGGTCGGTGAGCAGGGCGGTGATGGTCTCCTCGAGCGAACCGCCGACGCTGACCGCGGGCCGCTTGGCGGGACGGCCGAGGGCGATATCCTCGGCGCGAATCGTGACGCCCGGGGCCAGCAGGGCCGCGCGCAGCACGGCGTTCTCCAGCTCGCGGACGTTGCCGGGCCAGTGATAGCCGGCGAGCGCCGCACGCGCCTCGCCGCTGATCGAGCCGACCTCGGTGCCCATTTCGCGCGCCGCCTTGGCGATGAAATAATCGGTCAACTCGGGCACGTCTTCGAGCCGCTCGCGCAGCGGCGGGAGCTGGATCGGAAAGACCCGCAGCCGGAAGTACAAATCTTCGCGAAAACGGCGCTGCGCCACCGCGGTCTCGAGGTCCTGGTTGGTGGCGGCGATTACCCGCGCCCGCAGCCGCAGCAGCTCGGAGCCGCCGACGCGCGTGAACTCGCGCTCCTGCAGGGCGCGCAGCAGCTTGGGCTGGAGCTCGAGCGGCAGGTCGCCGATCTCGTCCATGAAGATCGTGCCGGGGCCGGCCTGCTCGAATTTTCCGCTCTTGCGATCGATCGCGCCGGTGAAGGAGCCGCGTTCATGGCCGAACAGCTCGCTCTCGACCAGGCCGGGCGGGATCGCCGAGCAGTTGACCGCGACGAAGGGTTCGCGGCAGCGCTCGGAATTGAAATGGATCGCGCGCGCGACCATCTCCTTGCCGGTGCCGCTTTCGCCCAGCAGCAGCACGCTGGCGTCGCTGTTCACGACCCGGCCGATGAGTTTGTAGACCTCCTGCATCGCGCCGCTGCGGCCGACGATTTCGCCGCCCGAGATGTCGACGGTGATACCCGACGGCTCCGGCATCGTGGCCCGGATCGCCACCGCCTGGGCGACGCTGGCGACCACCTGCTCGAGGTTGGCAAACGGCTTGGTCAGGTAATCGTGCGCGCCGCGCTTCATCGCCTCGACCGCGTTGCTCATGGTGCTGGCGGCGGTGATGACGATAATCGCGGTGGCGAGATGCGCGCTGCGGACGGCTGACAGCAGATCGAGGCCGCTCATCCCGGGCATGATGATATCGATCAGGGCGACGTCGAAGTGTCCGTGGCGCAGCGCTTCCAGAGCGCTGGTGCCGTCGGCGGCTTCTTCCACGCGATGGCCGGCGGCTTCCAGCCGATGACGCACTACCAGCCGGATCGAGGGATCGTCGTCCGCGACCAGCACGCTGGCGCCGCCGTGGCTGCGGCCGGAGGTTTCAGTCGGGGTGCTTTCGAGCAAGACCATATTACTATTCGCTTGATTCGGGGGTTGGGTTGGAGCGTGAGCTGGGGCTTGCCGGCGGTTCGCCCATTATCAGCGGCAGCGTCACCTTGAAGGTCATGCCGCCCAATTCGCCGGAGCGGCTGGCCCTGAGTTTGCCGCCATGAAATCCCACGATCTGCTGGCTTAACGCCAAGCCGAGGCCGGTGCCTTGCGGCTTGGTGGTGAAGAACGGTGTGAACAGTTGCGCCATCTCCTCGTCCGTCATCCCCTTGCCGCTGTCGCTGACCTCGACGCGCAGGAAGTGCTGCTTGCGGCCGTTCGCGTTCAGGTGAAATTCGGTTTCCATCCGGGTCTGCAATCGCAGCCGTCCCGGCGGCGCGATCGCTTCGAGCGCGTTGCGAATCAGATTGAGAAAGACCCGTTCCAGCGCCGCACTGTCGCCGGCGATCTCGGGCAGACTCGGATCGAAGCGCTGCTCGATTGTGACGCTGTGCGGGTCGAGCGGAAAAATCCCGGCGGTCCGCAGCGCCTGATGAAGCACCTGGTGAATATTCACCCGCTCGCGCTTGAGCCGCTGGGGACTGCTGACCGAAAGCACCTTTTCGACCAGATCGGCGATACGGTCGGCGCCGTTCAGAATCAGTTCGCAATATTGCCGGCCGCGATGCTCCTCGGGGAACAGGCCGGTCAGCAGTTCGGCCGCCCCCTTGATGCCGGTCAGTGGATTCTTGACTTCATGGGCCAGACCCGCCGGCGACAGCCCCATCGCGCCATCGCTGCTGTTGACGCCCGCCGGATGCGTCGCCGCGTAGCGATAGGCGAGGTCGAGCAGCATGATGACCGTGCCGGCCAGGCCGGCCTCGTCGTCGAGCAGCGGCGAAAGATGGGCGGCGACCGGGACCTTCTGCGCCCCCGACACCAGCTTCGCTTCCGCCACGCTCATCTCGCTGCCCGTGGCCAGGCAATCCCGCACCATCTCGGCCAGCCACGGATTGGCGCCCATCAGCTCCTGGATTTGCGCCGGATTCGGCCGCGCGCCGCCGATCAAACCCTGGGCGGCGGAATTGATCGCGATCAGCTCCAGCCGCGGCGACAGCACGATAACCCCGGCGCCGAGGCTATCGAGGATATTGCGCCACAGCGCCAGCGTGCCTTTGACAGGCCGCCCCGCCGCCGGATCGGATGAGATAAACCTCGCCGGACGATTCATGGCTGATAACTTCACAGAAGATCGATTCTGCGATACCGCAAGTTTACTAGCCATTGAGGGACCGCGCGAGGTCTTCCCGAAGCCTCCGGTAACCGCCTGCAGCCACGGGATCGCGGTCTCGCCGGGTGGCGACGAGAGCGCCTCGAAGCTCCAGTTCAATCCAATCAGACGAGCGCCGGCTCAGGGGTCGGGCTGATTGCCATTCGAAAACCGATCGCATTTGCTTGGTTGCGCATCTCTGCTACGGCGCGAGCCGATGGTGCACGAGTTGCCTAATCTCAAGCATCGGCAAGATCCGTACCCGGCGAAGAGGCGGGATTTCACGGTTAATGTATCGCGCGAAGGGGTCGGAATGCTCAGGTAACGCGCAGTTGCTGCCTAATCGGTCACTGTGCGCAGGAGGGATAATCACCGGGCGGGGGCGGGCGATAGTTGCTCGCCCCCGCCGGGGTATAGGGTTCAGGCGTCGTAGTAGAGGGCGAATTCGTAGGGATGGGGGCGCAGGCGGATCGGGCTGACCTCGCGGGACATCTTGTAATCGATCCAG
>DATKSL010000030.1:0-28565 GCA_035531675.1 Binataceae bacterium (SeqCode)
TTCGGTCCTGGCGCCGGCCTCCTGCTCGCGCAGCACCCCGATGATCTGCTCCTCCGTGAAGCGGCTTCCTTTCATCGTCCGTCTCCTTTTCAGGCGACGAACTCTACCTCAAATTGGCGGAGTTTTCGGGGTGCAGGCCAGGATGAATCTTTCCCACGGCCTCAGCGCGACGCGGGTGCCCGAGCGATGGGACGCGAGCTGGGACCATAATCTGGCTGCGGCGCGGATCGCAGATACGGCTGGAATCGAATGCCTGGTCCCGGTCGGGCGATGGAAAGGCTACGGCGGCGAGACCAACTACGAGCAGGAATCGTTCGAGACCATCACCTGGGCCGCCGGCCTGCTGGCCGCCACCGAACGCCTCACCGCCTTCGGCACCGTGCACGTGCCGCTGATTCATCCGGTGCTGGCCGCCAAGCAATGCATGACCGCCGACCATATCGGCCGCGGCCGCTTCGGCCTCAACGTGGTCTGCGGATGGAACCCGGACGAGTTCGGGATGTTCGGGCACGCCCAGGATCCTCACGACCGGCGCTACGATCGCGGCCAGGAATGGCTCGAGATCATCACTCGCATCTGGGCTGGCGAGGGGCCGTTCGACTTTCACGGCGAGTTTTACGATCTGCGCGGCGTGCTGGGCGGGCCGATGCCGTGGGGCGGCAAGCGCCCGATCATCATGAATGCCGGCTCGTCGCCCGCCGGTCTGCGCTTCGCCGTGCGCAACGCCGAGTTGATGTTCGATCAGCCGGGCTTTATCGCGCAGGGACTGACACGCATCCCGGAGATCAGGCGCCAGGCGCGCGAGTTCGGCCACGAAATCCAGGTCTTCAGCCATGCTTACGTGGTCTGCCGTCCAACCCGCCGCGAAGCCGAGGACTATCTTCACTACTTCGCGGTTGAGAATGCCGAGAGCGCGGCGGTCGACCGCTTGATCGGGCTCGCGCTCGGCAACACGCAATCGCTCACGGCCGAGATGGTGCAGACCGCGCGGCGGCGCTTTGCGGGCGGCTACGGCGGCGAGGAGATCGTCGGCTCGCCCGACGAGGTCGCGGATCAGCTCGCGCACATCAGCGGGCTGGGCTTCGACGGGTTGGGAATCAACTTCGTGAATTTCGTCGATGAGTTGCCGTTGTTCTGCCAGGAGGTGATTCCGCGCCTGGAGAAGATCGGCCTGCGCGAACCGCCCGGGGCCTGAAGAGCATCGCGATCGAGATCGAGCGCGGCGCTACTTGATGAACGGCTCCCATTGGGTGCCGTGTTTCGGCGCCACCAATTCGTGAATCGGCGCGTCGGTTTTTTCGATCACGGTAACGAAGGGATAGAAGTGGACCGCACGCACGGCCGACTGCAATGCCGTGGCCGTGCAGACCGAGCGCCTTTCCTGGTTCTTCAAATCCCGCGTCGATCCCTGCTGCGCGTTAAGGTTGCTGGCGAAACCGTACATATAGCCGGCAAACCGGTTGAACACGCCGTGCAGATCTTCGCACAGATAAACCCCGCCCGGCCGCAGGTAGGGGAACAGTTCTTCGAAGGTGACAATCTGCTGCTCGGCCTGATGGCCGCCGTCGTCGACCACGATATCGACCTGTTCCACCTGGGCTTTGAACTGCTGCCAGAAGTTGCGGTCGCCCTGATCGCCGATGAACACCTTGACGGGCCCGCCGTCGTAGGCCCGGCAGGCCGACTCGATGTCGACGCCGTAGATGCGCGCTTCAGGACCGAAATAATCGCGCCACATGTCGAGGCTGCCGCCGCTGTAGATGCCGATTTCCAGCAGGTTGACCGCGGTTCCCCGGAAGCGGCTGAAGTGTCGCTCGTAGATGTCGAAATAATGCTGCCACTTCCAGATTCCGCGTCCGTCCTTGCGATTCTCGAAGAATTTCCGCAAATCGCCCTGCGGGGCGGGTGATGCGATCGCTCCGGCGTGGGCGGGCCAGCGCTTGGAGCGGCGCCAGGCCGAGTAGCCGCGCCAGACCGATTTCATCTGCAGCGCGGCGGAGGCGAGCCTTCTAACGCGCCTGACTTTTCTGAACATCTGTCTCCTGCGATCGACGAGCGGGAACCTACGCCGAGGGTTTCAGTTTTGACGTCAGGTTTCTACTTCCTGTTTGCGAATCGAACCGCGCCCGCCGTCTAGGCGATGCGGCACAGCGCGGCGAGCGTCCTAGAGACGGCGGGGTTATTTGCGATCGGGAATTTCGAGCCGCGTGCTGAGAAACGCGCCGGCGTTGTTGGTGGCGCCCCATCGCAGCTCGATCGGATGCGATACCTCAATGAACGAAAACGCGAGAAAATAGAGCTTGCGCACCTCGGGCGGCGGCACGCTGTCGATCGGATATTCCTTCAGCACGCCCATGATCTCGTCCATCCGCGGCAGTATCGCGTCATAGAAGCGCTGGATGTCGTCGATTCCGGAAGCGATGCGTTTCAGGTGCCGCTCGCGTTCGCGGGGAATGATCCATTCGGAGAACTGCTCCAATTCCGCGAATTGAGCCGGCAAGCTTGCGTCACTAGCCGCTTTCTTATTGGCCATTGCCCGATTTCTCCAGTTCTTCGATCATTTGACGCCCCACGCGGTAATGATGCGCCAGCACGATCTCTTCCCGGTTCAGGTGGAAATGCGACAGGGCTCCGGTCTCGAGACTGGTCTGCTGCTGTTCGAGCAGGCTCATGTCCTCGCACATCACCTCGCGCGCCAGCGTGGTCGGCAGGTCCTGCCCGACGCGCTCGGCCAGGTTGCGCGGCGCTTCCAGGCACATCGATAATTCGACCGTCGTGCGATCGTGCGCCAGCGGCCAGAACCACATCTCGACGCACCATTTCCTGCCGGTAAGGAAAACGAAGTTGGGGAACAACTCGATAGCGTCGAAGGCCCACTTGTCGACCCGCTCGTAATTGACGTTGGGCGGGAGCCCCTCGGGATCCGTGATGAAAGTCGGCAGCACCGGCGCGCTGTAGCGGTAGGCCAGCGCTTCGGCGGGCCGCTGGCGATGGTGCGGATTGGCGGGGGTCGAAAAGCGTGCGTGCCGCTTCAACAACTGCATAGCGGGCAGATGGCGCAGCGGATTCTCCGCGCCGCCCTGGTAATCGGGAATCGTGTGCCGATGGAGATAGAGCGTGTGGTAGTTCTCGGTGAAGGAGTTGACCGCCAGGTTCCAGTTGCATCGGACTTCGGTGCGGTAGGGAATATTCGGGGCAAAGTTGCCGAAGTAGCCGTCGTAGCCGTTGAACAGCTCCTCGCCCAGCCATTCGCGCAAACTGGGATGAGCCGCGGGTGCCAGGTTGATAAAGATAAAGCTCTCCCATTCCTCGCAATGCACCGGAATCAAACCGAGCCTGCTGCGATCGAACTGGAAGTTCTCGGGATCGGTCACCCGCAGCAGTTCGCCCTGCGTGTCGTAGGTCCAGCCATGAAAGCCGCATGCGAACGCTTTCTGACTGCCCTTGGGCTCGCACACCAGCAGACTGCCGCGATGGCTACAGATGTTATGGAAGGCGCGGATGCGTCCATCCTTGCCGCGCACCACCAGCAGCGCCACGTTGAGGCCGGGAAGCTCGCGCGTGAAAAAATCGCCGGGCTGCGGGATGTCATAGCTGTGACCGATCACCAGCCACGAGCGGCGAAAGATTCCCTCGATTTCCTTGGCATAGTAAGCGGGCGTCAGGACGGTGCCGATATCGACCCGCAGATCGAGCCCCTCAACGTTGCCGGTGGTCGCCGACTCCATCAGTGAACCCTCCTTATCCGTTCGTTCCGGTCCTCATTCCTAAAGGATTAGGCGGCAGGATTCCATCCGGAATCCACCCGGCGGAATTCGACCCTCGTTCCCGAGGTGCCCGGCGAGGAGTATCGGCACCGAGAGATCGGACGGTAGCGACACAGACTCTCCTCTAGTATGTAGTGTCCTGCGGTTAATATTCGGCCAGGGGGCACCACCATGCATGACTCTTGTTTATCACGCAGGATTCCGTTGGCCGGACTGCTGGCGCTTGGTGTTTACCTCCTGATGCCGGGCATCCCGGCCCGCGCTGCGGGGTCCACCCTACGCCTGAGGAGCGCTCGGCCGAAATGAAACAGGGGGCTAAGAAGCGAAAGGGTGTGAGCCGGCGGCGACATCTGTAAGAGGGCAAGGCTGATGGACGCCCCCAGGCTCGTGCAAATCGATCTAGACGCACTTTGGGAACCGTTGGCCGTTGGACTGCAGCGAGCGGGGGTGTTTGCGGGGCTCGGCATCAATGCCGCGAACGATCCACGGCTCGTAAATCATCGCCTACCCGGTAGCATCAAAATGATCTTCGTCCCTGATGCGATCACCGATGAGCAACTGGCCGAGTGCAAACATGAATTCGGGTTGTGGATACTCGGTAACGCCCTGAGAGAGGCACTGGAAGCGCTGGAGACTTCGCTCGAGAATGTTTTTCGAGCCTGCAGCTTTGTCGCGGCCGCAATGGGGAAGCCGGTTGCGATAGAGACCGCGGCGAAGGCATTTGTTAATGGCGGGATAGGCAAGAGGCTTAAGCTCCTTCAGGCTCACTTCGGCATCGATTCCGACCGAAGGATCCATCTGCAATCTATCGTGAATCTTCGAAACTGTCTGACCCATCGTCGGGGATTCGTAGCCGAACGCGACTGTAATGAACCCGGCCGACTACTGCTCAAGTATCAGCGCCTTAAATTCGGAATACAGCGGCCCAACGGAGAGATCGTCGAGCTACCGGAGGAAATCACCGCGCCTATTCATGTAGACGTTCCCGGCAGCTGGATGGTGATGCAGTATGTCGAGGCTGAGAAACCATTTCCCCTTGGCGCACGCGTGTTACTGTCTGTCCCCGAAATGAGGGATATCCTCTTCACCTTCGATCGCGTGTTCCGGGAAATGAAACCTCGGGTCGTCGAACACTTCCGCGCAATGGGGGTGCCGATCAACGAGAAACTTGCCGGCAGAAACGACGAGCCGGCTTAAGAGGTCAGGATGGCTTGTCGCTGTGGCTCCTTTCATTCACATTGCGCCAAACTCGACAGCTTCTGGAATTCGGCGCGCCAGGAAAATACCAACGATCCGGATCTCTCCAAGTCGCTCCCGTAGTACCGTCGCGGCCAGGGGCAACGGTAGCGCGAACCTGGCCGAGGACTCGTCGATCGGAGTCTGCACGGACCTCAACAACAAGGCGCCCTAAGCGGCCGCCAGGCAGCCTTTTCGATGTCCCGCAAATCCCTGACCTGCTAGCATGCGACCCTGGGGACAAGGCGGGATGAAGCAGCTCAGTGTACTGATCGGTTTGGGCCTCACGATGCTGATGCTCGGGGCGAGCTACGGGAGCGCGCGCGCCGGCGCCAGCAATGCGGCCGGCGGCGACATCCCGCCCGGCACGAAAATAACGATGCAGAACTGGCATCAGTACGCGGCCTTCATGCCGACCGGGATGCAGGCGCTGTTCGAGGGCAAGTATTACTGGAAGATGCCGGCGGACATCGAACTGGTCGTCGCTCCCACCGTTACCCATCCGCTGCCGCTCTCCTATCGTCAGGCGACCGAGCGCTACGCTTCGCGGGTCAAGCTGGTCTCGACGCCCGACGGCGGCCTGCAGCTACGCGATTACGTCGCCGGGATGCCATTCCCGAATCCCGAAGAGCCTCACAAGGGCTGGAAGATTCTGGCCAATCTCTGGTACCGCTACTTCCCCCATCTGGTCTCTACCTCGGCCTCAGGTTTTGAGAACCTGTGCCGGGAGGACCGCTTTTCCGATCTTGCCTGTAGCACCGAATTCGCCGTCTATCGCCAGTTGCGTCATATCGCGGACACCGGCTCATCGCTCAACGCGCCGGGCAGCGACAGTGCCAACGGGCCGAGCTTCACCGAGTTCTGGATGATCGAGACGCCCGAGAACCAGAAATATACCTCCGGGCTCACGCTCTATTACGATTCGCGGCCGCAGGACGATTATATCTTCACCCCCAAGCTGCGGCGCGCACTTCGCATAAACGCCAGCGCCAGATGCTCGGAGAGCAGCGGCAGCGACTTCATGGAGGACGACTGGCGCAACGGTTTCAGCGGCGATATCTGGGAATTCCAAGCTCATTTCGTGACCCGGATGAAGATGCTGACGTCGATCAACTTCGGCACCGCAGCCGGCAATCTTTCCAAGCAGAACTATTACTTCCCGCTGCTGTGGCCGCGGCCGACGTGGGCGAAATTCGAGCTGCGCGATACCAACGTGATCGATGTGCGGCCTCTCCCCAAGGATGCGGGCGGCTACTGCTACGGCAAGCGCGTCATGTATATCGATGCCAACAGCCAGGTCCCGCTGTGGGAAGATCTTTATGATTCACACATGAAGCTGTGGAAGGTGTTCCGGGTCGGCACGCGTGCCCGCGAGGTGCCCGGCGCCGGCGTCCAGGACAGTTCCGCCTCGCGCGTCACCCAACTGTGGAACCTCAAGACCGGCCATGTCAGCTTCCTGTCGACCATTACCCCGAGCGGCGCTGACTTTGCGCTCAACAATCAGGTTCCCAAGCAGTACGATGACATCAAACGTTACAGCGGTCTGTCGGGATTGAACGAGATAATGCGCTAGCGCCGCCGGGCGTTTCACCGTTACCGGCGGTCGTGACCTGCCGGTCGGAACACATTGTTCTCGCCTGGTCCGCTACCTTCCCTTGAGACGCGGATCGTCGGTCGCAACGCAAACCGCATGAGTCATGCGGCTAGCCGCATCTCCAGCTTGCTGCTGAGGAGCCAGCCGGGCCGCCTCACATGCCTCCGCCTTGTCGAATGACCGCTCAATCGTCCAGCTGCTGAGCGGGGCGGTATCATCGTAGCGTTGCTGGCCGATCCACCAGAATCTGGTTTGCGGCGGCGCCAACAGATACCAGCCGAAAAGGGCGAGCGCAGCGGCGTAGGGGTATTTCATATCGCAACCATAGCAGCATTGCGCGAGTAGCGGTGAGGGCGGCGCCTTTTGGTCCGCCGCGCCGTGCGGCAAAAAACCCTGGTGATCCCAGCGGGATTCGAACCCGCGTTCCCGACGTGAGAGGCCGGTGTCCTAACCCCTAGACGATGGGACCGCCATTGGAAGTGTTGGCTGAGGAGGAAGGACTCGAACCTTCAATCGCCTGATCCAGAGTCAGGTGGCTTGCCAATTAGCCGACTCCTCAGCGCATCTGAAACTTATACAAGACCGCCGCCGCCGGTTAAAGCAGCGCGCCGGCACAATGACGAATTACCCGGAATGCGCCGCCGGCTTCGCGCACAGGTTCTCGGCGTGGCGATTGACCAGCGCGTCGCAGCGCTGCAGCATCGCCGCGTCCTGGCAATGCTGCTCGATCATGTAGCTCAGCTCGCCCAGGTCATGGACCAGCATCCGCATGCAGCTTTCGTACTCGTCGCGCTGCTGGAGCGCCTTGAGCAGATCGCTCACCAGGTCCTCGAGCTCGGTCTCTTCGATATCGAGCGCTATCTTGAGCGCGCGCTCGATCGAAATCTGCGCGTCGTCGTCGCGTTCACAGCTCGCCATCAGCTCCCGCACGTGCCTGAGCGTGGCATCGCGCATCGCGACCGGGCTGGGGCGATCGAGCTGGCCCTCGAGTTCCAGCACCGTCGCGACCAGGTGGAGCGCGCCGACGTGGCGGGCCTCATCCCGCGCCATCCCGAACCAGAACTCATGCAGGCGCGGTGCGGCGGCAAAAATCCTGGCAAAGCGCGCATAGATAGCCATGCTTTCGCGCTCGAGCGCGATCGTGATGTCCAGGACTTCGCGATTGGTCGGCATCTGGCTCTACAAGCACGAATCATAGCGCGGGCCATCGCGGCCGGTAAAGCTGCCGTCCGTGAACCCCTCGGCCGCGCTCATTGATGGACGGCCTGACGATTTTTGTAGATTTTCGTGACTTTCATCGCACTGCGAAGGATCGTCCAATACCATTTTTCTGGCATCTGCTGAATCCAAAAGCGGCACCTGTTGCCATTGGACACGCTTCCGTTATTTTTTCTCCGGCAAATAGACGCCTATCGCAACCAGTCAGCGTTGGCATCAGCATTGCTGTTTAGAAGCGGGCGAAGAAACACTCACATGCCTATCCAAAACTCGCCGCCGTTTTCCTTGCAGACCATGTCGCCCATGCTGTCGCGCATGGCGATCGAGATGCGATGGAGCCGGCCCGTCAGCGCCTGGGACCACCTGACCTCGGCGGTCGCCCTCGAGGCGATGTACTGCGAATCGCGCCGTTCCTGGCTGCACTACGAGCGCAACGGCCATACCCTGTGGCGGATGGGCCGCACCCATTGGTTGCACGCCCTCCAGCGCGCCGTACAGCCATCGGAGTGAGGCAGGGCTGAGCCCTGCACCCATCGACGCCGCGCTGAGGGCCTGCACGTTCTCGACTGCGCCCTCGCGATGCTTCGGGCTCCGCTCGAAATGACCTACGCGTAGCGACTCTCTGCTCAGAAAGATGCCATCGCTCCGCGTAGATCCCTCGCTGCGCTCGGGATGACAAAAAGGGGAGCGTCGCAGAGTCGATAACTGATGATTCGGTCTACCGGCCCGATCGCCTCGGCCACTTCGAGATCCTTCCCTGAACCACTGACGGCGCGAATATAAGAGAGTTAAAGTGATGATTAATGAGTTAAACTTAATCAGAAAATACGCAAACACCTCTTGGACAGAATTAGATCTTTGGACTAGCATCCGCGGGCAGTTCTTATGCGAGGGGGAATTTAATGAACCAATTGGCGCTCCTTGGCAGGACCGTGCTGGCGGTCGTAGCCGCATGCTTCCTTGCCGGATGTGCGACCATGTTCAGCAGCGGTCCGCAGAGTTTGACGATAACTTCCGAACCCGCTGGAGCGACGTATCGCTATGGCCCTTTTTCCGGAAAGACTCCTGACACAATAGAAGTGCCACGCAAGTCTCTTCCGAACTTTGCGTCTTTCGACCTCAAGGGTTACCAAAGCAAAACGGTCCCGGTTGATACCGGGATCCAGGGTGCGACGTGGTGGGATGTCCTCTTCTGGCCGGGGTTTATAGTCGACTTTTCGACCGGCAACGCTTACAAAGTTGAGATTCCCACCGTCACGACGCAGTTAGAGCCACTTGCCTCGGCGGCTCCGGCTGCGCAGGCCGTCGCACCGTCCGCCACACCCGCAGCTGCTGCGCCGGGGCCGACCGGGCGCGATTAGCCACATTGCATATCGTTGTAATGAGTCCGCGCAGTGAAGAATCCCGGGATTCTTCGCGGAGTTTATCCTGAGGCGCACGGTCTTTCGGCTACGCCGAAGGGCTCAGCACGACAGAATGGGGGGGCCTTGTGCAGAGATTCCCTAGTTCGAGCGGCTAGCAGAAAATTCCGAGAAATAGAGACTCGCCGACGAATCTCCCGGCCTGTCTACATGAGCCCTGCTAGAGTGTCCGGCGCGATTTGCGCGGGATGAGCGCGCGCGGAGCGCGCGCCCATCCTCGCAATTCCTCAGCGCGCGAGCTCGGTCGCCCGCGTCTCGCGTATCACTGTTACCTTGATCTGACCCGGATAGGTCATGTCGGTCTCGATCTTCTTCGCCACGTCCCGCGCCAGCATCAGCGTATCGTCGTCCGAGATCTGCCCCGGCTCGACGATTATCCGCATCTCGCGCCCGGCCTGCACCGCGAAGCATTTGTCGACCCCGCGGAACGACTTGGCGATCGCCTCGAGATCGTCGAGCCGCTTTACGTAGCTCTCCAGCACCTCGCGCCGCGCCCCGGGCCGCGCCCCCGAGAGCGCGTCGGCCGCGTCGACCAGCGGCGCCAGGATGGTCTCGGCCTTGACCTCCTCGTGATGGGCCGCGATCGCGTTGACGATCTTCGCCGACTCGCCGTACTTGCGCGCCAGCTCGCCGCCGATCAGCGCGTGCGAGCCCTCGATCTCGTGGGTCAGCGCCTTGCCGATATCGTGCAGCAGCGCCGCCCGCCGCGCCTGCTTCTCGTTGAGCCCCAGCTCGGCCGCCATCGCGCCGCAGATAAAGGCCGCCTCGATCGAATGGGTCAGCACGTTCTGCGCGTAGCTATAGCGGTACTTGAGCATCCCGAGCAGCTTGACCAGTTCGGGATGGACGCCGTGCACGCCGACTTCGAGGATCGCGCGCTGCCCGGCCTCGCGAATCGACTCCTCGACCCGCTGCTCGGCCTTGCGCACCACCTCTTCGATACGGCCCGGATGGATACGGCCGTCGGAGATCAGCTGCTCCATCGCGACCCGCGCGATTTCGCGCCGGATCGGATTGTGACACGAGATCACGACCGCTTCGGGCGTGTCATCGATGATGATATCGACGCCGGTGGCGGCCTCGATAGCGCGGATATTGCGCCCCTCGCGCCCGATGATGCGCCCCTTCATCTCGTCGCTCGGCAGGGCCAGCACCGCCACCGTGCGCTCGGTGACGAACTCGCCGGCCAGCCGCTCGATCGCGATCGAGATGATTCGCTTGGCGCGGCGCTCGGCCTCCTCGCGCGCTTCTTCCTCGACCACCCGGATATGCTTGGCGCCGTCGTGGCGCGCCTGCCCGACCATCTCGTCGATCAGGCTGCGCTTGGCCTCCTCGCGCGTCAGGCCGGCCACCGCTTCGAGCTTGGCGCGGGCTTCGTCGATCAGCGCCTGGTGCTCGGTGCGAGCCTGGTCGATCAGCGCCTGGCGCTCGGCGCGAGCCTGCTCGAGCAGCCCCTGGCGCTCGGCCTCTTTGTCGGTCAGGGTTTTCTCGCGATTCTTGAGCCCCTGGTCGCGGCGGTTAAAATCCGCCTCGCGGCGCTCGAACGATTCGACCCGTTTCTCGAAAGTCTCCTCGCGCGCCTGGAGCTTGCTCTCCAGGGCGGTCAATTCGCGCCGGCTCTCGCGCCCCTCGCGCTCGGCCTCGGCCCGCGCGCCGATCATCAGATCCTTGGCTTTTACCTCCCCTTCCTTGATCAGTAATTCACTTCGGGTTTGGGCTTCCTTGACCAACTCTTCGGCTTTCTCCGCCGCGGCCTGGATATCGACCGCCTGCTCACGTTGCCGCGTCGCCATTACAACGAAAATCGCCGCGCCGCCGATCAACAAGCCCAGGATTGCTGTTGCTATCGCTAACACCACCTGGGGGTACCTCCTTTGTCCGTCCCGCTCCGGGCCAGCGCGGGCGCATCAACGCCGGTCGGATGGAGGGCGGATTCGGTGACAATGAAATCGAGCCGCCGATCATGGGACTTCGACGGCAACTCATCGAGCAACTGAAACGAATAGGCCAGGCCGACGGTGACCGCCGGGGGCGCCAGCACGGCCAGCAGGCGGTCATAATGGCCGCCGCCCCTGCCCAGGCGAACTCCCGCGACACTGAAGGCCAGGCCGGGAACGCATATCAGCAGGCGATCGAGATCGCCCGGCTTCGCAAGCTCTTCGCCCTGCGGTTCGAGGATACCGTAGGCACCGGGACGCAGGCTCGCGCGATCGCCAAGCGCAACGATTTCTACCCGGTCACGGCTGGCGTTGAGGCGCGGATAGAAGACCGACTTGCCGGCCGCAAGGGCGTCGGCAAACAGGGCGTCGGTGGCGACCTCGCCGCCCGCGGCCGCATAGAGCAGGATGGCGCCGGAGTGCCGATAGCCATCCCAATCGATCAGCCGGCGTTGGATCGAGGCGGACAGGCGCTCGGCAGCCGAACGATCCAAGGCCTCGCGGCTGCGCGCGAAAATTGTTCTGAGCGATTGTTTATCGTCCGCCACGGATCTTCCATGGCGGGTGCAGGGCGTTAAATCGGTAAGCCAGCCGATCCGCAGAAAAGTGGCAACAGCCCCGGTCGGCGCGGCGCCGAAAGCCGGAGCGCGGTATCGAAAGCGCTCATCGCGGGTCTAAAGCTGTACACGACCGTCAATCTGATTCTCAACGTCCGTATTAATACACACACACCGTGTTATGCCTTCCCGTAAAGCCCCACTAACCCCGCCGCAAATGCGGTTGCCACCGATGGGGGAGACAAAAATCCCCCTGCTACTCCTCCATCGCGTCCGACAACCTGCCGTTCAATGCCTCGATTCGTTCGATTAGCTCCCGATGGTCCTTGCGGAGCCGTTCCAGCTCATCGGCAAAATTGAGCGCCGCCAGAATCGCCAGGTTGATCGAATTGACCGTCCGGCCACCGGCCTGGATTTGCCGTATCCGTTGGTCCACCGTCTGCGCCAGATTCTTCACCCATTCATCGCCATCTTCACTGGCGACCGTCAGGTTCAGTCCCATGATCTCGACGTTGACGGCTTTCATCCCTTCTTATCCCAGGTCGAGCCCGTCAAAGCGGGTCAGAATCTTTTCGATCCGGGTGCGAATCTCGTTACGCTCAGTCTCCTGCTGTCGGCGCTCACTATCAAGCTGTTTGATTTGCACGTTGGCTTCCGCGTATCGTTTTTCGCTTTCTGCCAACTGTTGCGCCAGCTTTTCGTTCTCTTGCCGCAAATGATTGATCCGGCCCACCGAGGCCTGGATGCGGTCGTCAAGCTGTTTCAATACGTCAATCGCCATCGATGTAGTTCCTCTGTCACTTTAATTTTGGATAAATAACGCTGTCAAGCTGCATAAGAGCCGCTGGCGTTCTGGGCTGTGGATTCTTCGCTCTCGAACAGCGCTTCCACGAACTCATGGGCATCAAAGGGCCTTAGATCTTCAATACTTTCTCCCACCCCGACAAATCGCACCGGCAGCTTCATCCGCTCGGCCACCGCCACGATCACGCCGCCTTTCGCTGTACTATCAAGCTTCGCCAAAACCACGCCGGTCAGCGGCACGGCGTCCTTGAAGACCTGGGCTTGGCTGAGCGCGTTCTGACCCGTGGTCGCATCCAGCACCAGCCAGACTTCATGCGGCGCGCCGGGCAGATTCCGTCCCACCACGCGGGCGATCTTCTTGAGCTCCTCCATCAGGTTACTCTTGTTTTGCAGCCGTCCGGCGGTGTCGATCAGCACCGTCCCGATCTTGCGTGCGCGCGCCGCCGCGACCGCGTCGAAAGCGATCGCGGCCGGATCGGAACCCTGTTTCTGCTTGATAATTTCGGCCCCGACCCGTTTACACCAGACTTCGAGCTGCTCGATCGCGGCGGCCCGGAAGGTATCGGCCGCGGCGACGATTACCTCGCCCCGCTCGGCCTTGAACCTCGCCGCCAGCTTGGCGATGGTCGTCGTCTTGCCGACGCCGTTGACCCCGGCCAGCATCACCACTAACGGCTCGTCGCCCGCATCCGCCATCGGCCGCTCGACCGCAGTCAGGATCCGTTCGATTTCAGCCTTCAGCGTGTCGCGGATACTATCCGGTCGCGCGTCGTTCTTAAGCTTGTCCCGCACTGCTTTGATAATTCGGCCGCTCGCCTCGATTCCGACGTCGGCGCCGATCAGCGCCTCTTCGAGCTCCTCGTACATCTGCTCGAGTTGCGCGCCGCCGCCGAGCGCGGCGCGCAGCCGCGCCATGAAGGCCTCGCGGGTCTTCCTGAGACCGAAGCCGACCCGCCGCGGTGCCGCAGGCATCTCCTCTACCGCCAAGCCCTCTTCGGCCAACTCCTCTTCCGGCGGCGTCGGCAGCGCCACCGGGATAGCCTCGGCTTCGACGCTCTCGGGCTCCGGCGCGGCCTCGACGGCAGTCTCGACCGGAAGCGGCGCCGCCGATGGCGCCGCCGCTTCCGGTTGAGACTCGGGCTCGGCGGCGAGCGGTAGTTCTTCAGCCGCCCGGGACGGCGGCGTGACCTCGGCTTCCGGTTGAGGCCTGGATGGCACCCCCAACAGACGCGCCGCGCGACGGCCGCGTTCTGCCGCCGGCCGGCCCGCAAGCCTGGCCGGTAACGGCCGGCGCTTGCGATGGCTGGCCTCGATCAGCAACGCCAGGCTCAGCAGGCCGAACTCGATGCCCGTCGCCAGCATGAGCAGCACGGTTATCTGATAGGGGGGCACTTCAAGCCTCTTCTTGCGATTACCTGTCCCGGGCCGGGGCTGATGTGGAAGCGAGATACCCGCGCGCTGAACTCGGCGGCTTCGAGGATAACAGGGGCCTTATCGATGGGAAACAAGCACGGGTCCGTCGGTGGTGGCCAGGTTTCGAAAAGAGCGCGGCGCGGGTGCGGTGTCCCATAATTAATCTGAAGGATATCAGGCAAATCGCTTCGCGTTGATCCTTCGGCACGGCTCGCGTCCGCTCGCCGGCTCAGGATGACAAATCAACTTTAACTGTCATCCCGAGCGAGCCGAGCGCAAGTGAGGCGACGAGGGATCGTCGCGGAGCGATTCTTGACCGCGCCAGGTTGCTTAAAAATCAAACTTACCCACTACCCGCCGGTCCGATCGGCGACAACCGGCCGATCGGTGCCGCTGCGAACGCTCTCAGCGCGGCCCCTTGGCGCAATTGCCCTCGATCTGCGCTCTGACCTGGTCGGGGCTCAGGTCGGGATGAGCATAGATAAAATCGATATAGCCGCTCAGGAACTGCTGCACTCTGCCGTTGGCGTCCGCCGTCTTCGCGCTGTCCATCAGGTGCTGCTTGCTGTATCCCCGGTCGCGCAGCACCGCCAGTTGCGAGACCGCGTGGCCCAGGTTGGCGCACAATCCCGGCGGCATCTGCTGGGGTTGGCTATGGTTGTTGTCAGCGGGCGATTGCTGAGCGGGCGCTTGATCGCTGGGCACCTGCTCCCATTGCGCTCCCGCATCGGGGTCCTCGGCCATCCCGGATGCGCTCCAGAAGCCGAACAGCAGTGCGGCGACCAGCGCGAGGAAGGCGATCCGCCGCGCCATCGGGACGCTCAGGCGGCGCGCGCGATACGCATCGAGATGACCTTCGAGATACCCGGGCGCTCCATCGTCACGCCATGCACCTGGTCGGCGCGCTGCATGGTGCGCTGGTTATGGGTGATGACGATAAACTGCGAGCGCTCCTTGAACTCCTCGACGATCGTGGCGAAGGTCGCGATACTGAACTCGTCGAGCGGCGCGTCGACCTCGTCCATTACGCAGAACGGGCTCGGATTGAGCAGGAACAGCGAGAACATCAGCGCCATCGCGGACAGCGCCTTCTCACCGCCCGACAGCAACGCCAGCTCGCGCACCTTCTTGCCGGGCGGCTGGATCAGGATGTTGACGCCGGCCTCAAGCAGGTCGCCGCTGCCGTCGAGCTCCAGATGGCCCTGCCCGCCGCGCATCAGCTTGGGGAACAGCTCGGAGAAGTTGCGCGCCGCGCCCTCGAAGGTCTCGGCGAAACGCCGGCGCGCTTCGCGATTGAGCCGCCCGATAGTCTGGCTCAAATCCTCGACCGCGGCCTCGAGATCGGCCTTCTCGGTGTTGAGCGTGGTGGCGCGTTCCTCGAGCTCGCGGACCTCGCTTTCGGCCGCCAGGTTGACCTCGCCGATCCGTTCGGCGCGGGCCCGCAGCTCGCCGATCCGCTGCTCGTCCTGGTCGCCATCGCGCCCGGCAAGTGCGGTTTCCATCTCGTCCGCGACCGCGGCGAACGGGGCGAGAAACTTTTCCGCGAAGCTCCGCTCCAACTCCTCGCTGAGCGCGCTGGCCCGCTCCTTGTGCAGGCTGCACTCGACCGCTTCCTGCTCCAGCCGCGCGAGCCGCTCGCGGGCCTCGTCGAGACGGGCGCGCCACTGGCCGACCAGCCCCTCGCAATCGTCGACGGTTTCGCGCAGCCGCGCGATTTCGGATCCCAGCTCGACTTCGCGCTGACGATTGTGCGCGTCCTGCACCGCGAGCTTTTCGAGCTCGCCTTCGAATTCGATTTTTTCGATCGCGAGGCGCGCCAGCGAAGCATCGTCGGTCGCGGTCTGCGCCTCGAGCTCGGCGCTGAGCTGGCGGAGATGGCGCAGCTCCTGTTCGAGCGCCTTCAAGGTCGCGCGCCGCGCTTCGACCCGTGCGGCGGTCGCGGCCAGCGCCTGCTCGGTCTCTTCGGCGGCGGCTTTAGCGGCGGCCAGCTCCTCGCGCATCGAGGCCAACTCGGCGCGTGATTTCTGCTCGGCGATCGCCAGCTCTTCGAGCCGCAGATTGGAGGTCGCGACCGTCTGGTTGATTTCATCCAGCCGCCGGACCGCGTCAGCGCGCCGCGCCGCGGCCAGCGCCGCCTGATTTTCGATTCGGGCCAGCGCCTGGCGCGCCGCATCGAAATTCCGTTCATAACCGGCGCCGGCGCGGCGGGCCTCGCCAAGCTCGCTTTCAAGCCGGGCCCGTTCGGCGCGCCGCTGCACAAGTTCCTGCTCGGCGCCGTTATGCGCCTGCGCGGCCTGCTCGAGCGCGCTACGCGCCTCATCGATCGAGAGCACCGCTTCCGGCTCCGCTTCCGACGGCGAGCAGTCGGCGACGCTGCCGCCGCTGATCATGCGGCCGGGATGGACCAGGTCGCCGTCGCGGGTCACGAACACCGTGCCATGGCCGTTCAAATTGGCGGCGGCCAGCGCGGCCGCGACGTTGTCGGCGACCATCACATGGCCGAGCAGCGCCTCGGCAGTGGCGGCGAAGCGCGGCTCGACTTCCAGCATCTCGACCAGCCGGCCGGCGATGCCCGGCGCGTCGATGCGCTCGGCCGGGGCGGCAAGTGTTACTTCGGGGACGAAGCTCAAACGGCCGCCCTGTTGTTCCTTCAAAATATCGATCGCCTTGACGGCGAAGTACGGCGACTCGACCACCACCGCTTCGAGCTGCTCGCCCATCACGGCCCGCAGCGCCGGCGCCAGCCCCGCGGGCGCTTTCAGCACCTCGAGCAACGCCGGCGGATCGATAGCGGGGCGATCGCCGTTGAGCGATTCGAGCACGTTGCGCAAGCGCGTCGCGACCGGACCCTGTGCGCGCCGCGCCTCGCGCCGCTCGGCCGCGGCCAGCGCCTGGCGGGCCGCAGTCAGCCGCGCCGCCGCGCGTTCCATCGCACTGCGCGATTCGATTTCGCGATCGGCCGCCTCGGCGCGCGTCCGCTCGATCTCGGCGAGCCGGGCGCGGGCGGTCTCGACGGCACTCTCGGCAACGCGCAAATCCTGCTGCGCGGCGCTCATGGCGGCGGCGAAATCAACCGGCGCGGGGGCTGCGATCGCGCCGTCGCCGGTCGGGCGATTATTGAGACGCTCATCGAGCTCGGCCCGCTCGCCGCTCAGATCGGCGAGCCGGCCGCGAATCACCGCGGCTTCGCGCACCAGCTCCGACAGATCGTCCTTGAGCTCTTCGCCGCGTCGCTCGACGATTCGCAGATCGGCGCGCGCGTGTTCGTGGCGATGCTTGAGTTCATCGAGGGCCGCCTCCGAACCGTCGTCGGCACGCAGTTCGCGGGCCAGCCGCGCGCCGTAATCGGCGCGGCTCGCGCGCGAGGCGATAGCCTTGGCGGCCAGCTCGCCCAGCCGCCCGCGCAATAAAGGCTCTTCCTCGTTGACCGCGGCCAGGCGCCGGGTCAGGAACTCGCGGGCACGGGCGCGATCGGCGTCGCTCGCCCGCAGATTATCGAACTCCCGCACGGCGGTGTTGAGCCGTTCGCGCTCGGCGGCGAGCGCCTCGGCCGCGGCGCGCGTCTCGCCGTCGAAATTATCGACCTCCAGGCGCACGGTCTGCGCCTCGCCGCGCAACTCGGACTCGCGTTCCGAAAAGCGCATCAGCTCGGCGCGCTCATGGAGCAGACGGCGCGCGGCGGCCAGCCGTTCGAGCTCGTTGAGCTCGCCGCGGATGACCCGGTAGGTCTCAGCCTTTTTCGCCTGGCGGCGGGAATAGTTGAGCTGGCGTTCGATCTCGGCCAGCACGTCGCTGACCCGGCTCAGGTTTTCACGCACGCGCTCGAGCTTGCGCTCGCTCATCTCGCGCCGTCCCTTGAACAGTCCGAGGCCCGCGGCCTCCTCGATCAGCCCGCGAATCTCGGCCGGCTTGGCCTGGATTATCTCCTCGACCCGCCCCTGCTCGACCAGCGCGTAGCCGCGGCTGTGGATGCCCGCGGCCATGAAGAACTCGGTGATATCCTTCAAACGGCAGGGAATCTTGTTGATCAGATACTCGGAGTCGCCCGAGCGATAGGCGCGGCGCGTGACGCAGATTTCGCTCAACTTGTCGTAGGGCTCGGGCAGGATGGCGCGCTCTTCGGCCTCGAGCGTGAGCGATACCTCGGCCATCCCGGCCGCCGGATTGTGCTCATTGCCGGCGTAAATCAGGTCCTCGATGCTTTTGCCGCGCAGCCGGGTCGGGGCCTGCTCGCCAAGCACCCAGCGGATGGCGTCCATCACGTTGGACTTACCGCAGCCGTTGGGCCCGACCACCGCCGTGATACCGGGCGAGAAGCCTATCAGCGTGGGATCAAAAAAGGATTTGAAGCCTACCAGTTCCAGGCTCTTAAGACGCATACACCGCCCTCACCTCCGCTCCTCATCAGCCACCCCCGGGAGCCCTTCCCAAGGTCCCTTTAAGGTATCCGATAATAGGGCGGCAGGATCAAGACGTCGGGCCGATATAATGTGGATCCAGGGCGCCTCGAACCCAACTAATTGTAGTTTTCGCCGATTATCGGCGCGCCCTATTCGGCCAGCAGTTCGGTGTTCCAGTAGGCGCTGTCGACCGCGCTCAGAAACGGCATCCACTCCTGGTAGCGCCGCAGGCTGAACATGTCAGCCGAAAACGGCGTCCATTCGGGACGGCGCGGCCGCCGAACCAGGACCATCCGCGCCTCGTCCGGCGTGCGCCCGCCCTTGCGTCGATTGCAGCTATGGCACGAGCAGACGATGTTCTCCCAGGTCGACAGGCCGCCGCGCGAGCGCGGCACGACGTGGTCGAGGTTGAGGTCGGTGCGCGGCAGCCGCTGGCCGCAGTATTGGCAGGTATTGCCGTCGCGGGCGAAGATATTGAAGCGCGAAAAGCGCACATGGCGGCGCGGCACCCGCTCATAGGCCGACAGCAGCAGCACCCGCGGCACGCGGATGAACCCGTCGACGATCCCCAGCCGCTCGTGATGGATTTCGATCGACAGATGGCGCCAGCTCTCGAAATCGAAGGTCCGGTACTGTTCATCGACGGCCCGGGCCACCCCTTGGTAAAGCAGGGCAAAGGCCCGCTTGACCGAGGTGACGTGGACCGGCAGGTAGGACCGGTTCAGCACCAGCACCCGGCTGTTGAGCAACGCGCCCCCCGGCGCTCGTATCGCGCTGTCGGCCGCCATTGACATCCAAAAACCAGTAGCTCGCCGAAAGCCAGCAAGTCAAGGTGGATAGCCGGGCGCAGCCATTATGTTCATATGACGGGGACGCCGGAGCCTCACCTTGCGCCCGGCGACCGGCCGCCGTATGATCGGGCCAAGATGTGCAGGAGTTGAGGGAGCGACGTCACTCAGCCGATATCACCGAGGTCTTCCGCTGAACCGCGGCGGGTCTGAATCGGGCTCCCCATCCGCATCGCCCGCCCACGCAGTCATCCGGCCGACGATGACCCGGCCCGCACAACCCCGACTTTCTTACTGGATCGCAGCCCTGTGAAACGTGAAATCGTAATCAATGCCGCCGCGCTCGAAGTGCGGGTGGCACTGCTCGAAGATGGGCAGCTCACCGAGTTCTATCTCGAACGCAATACCCGCGCCGGACTGGTCGGCAATATCTACAAGGGCAGGGTCACCCGAGTGCTGCCCGGGATGCAGGCGGCATTCGTCGATATCGGACTCGAGAAGGCCGGCTTCCTCCATGTCTCGGACTTCCATACCGGGGCCGAGGCGTTCGACACGATGGCCGAGGTGGCGGGCGAGGAAATCGACGTCGAGCCGGTCGGCGACGAGCCGGAGGCGCCGCCCGAGGCGCCGCTTGACGGCGTCGAAGCGAGTCCGGCCGAGAACGCTGAAGACGGCGGCGCGCCGGACGCGCGGGGTGGTCGGCGCCGCGGCCATCGCAGCGGCGTGAAGCGCAATAATCTGCCGATCGAGCAGCAGTTGCGGCGCAACCAGGAGATCATCGTCCAGATCGCCAAGGAGCCGATGGGTACCAAGGGGGCGCGGCTGACCTCCTCGATCTCGATTCCCGGCCGCCACGTGGTCTTTACGCCGACCAACCCGCATATCGGCATCTCGCGGCGCATCGAGAGCGCCGGCGAACGCAAGCGGCTGCGTGACGCGGTTATCGAGCTGCGCCCGCCGCAGGGCGGCTTCATCGTGCGCACCGCCTGCGAGGGCGTCAGCAAGCGCGACATCCAGCGCGACATCTCGTTTTTGACCAAGCTGTGGACCTCGATCCTCAATAAGAGCGAAAGCAGCGGGCCGGCCGCGGTGCTCTACAGCGATCTCGACCTGGCGCTGCGCGCGGTGCGCGACCTGTTCTCGAGCGACGTCGACAAGCTGTGGTCCGACGACCCGACCGTAAGCCAGCGGATCGTCGAGTTCTTGCAGACCTATATGCCACGGCTGCGCTCGCGCCTGGCGCACTACGACCAGACCGAGCCGATTTTCGATCACTTCAATCTCGAGGATCAGATCGAGCGGGCGCTCGACCGCAAGGTCTGGCTCAAGTCGGGCGGCTACCTGGTGTTCGATCAGGCCGAGGCGCTGACCGCGATCGACGTCAACACCGGCCGGTTCGTCGGCAAGCGCAGCCAGCAGGAAACGATGCTCAAGACCAACCTCGAGGCGGTCGACGAGGTCGTGCGCCAGCTCCGGCTGCGCAATATCGGCGGCATCATCATCGTCGATTTCATCGACATGTCGCGCGAAACCGATCGCAAGCGGGTCAGCGACGCGCTCAGCTTGTCGCTCAAGCGCGACAAGGCTCGCACCTCGGCGCTCAAGATTTCCGAGCTCGGGCTGGTCCAGATGACGCGCAAGCGCACGCGCGAGAGCCTCGAGGAGCTGCTCACCACCACCTGCGCCCATTGCCAGGGGCGCGGCCTGGTCAAATCGACGCCGACGCTGGCGGCCGAGGTGATGCGCGCGCTGTATCGCGAGGCGGCGCGCCGCGCCCACGACGACGAGATGCTGCTGGTGCGGGTCAATCCCGATATCGCGCACTATCTCTACGACTACGGCGCCCCCGACCTCGAGACTCTGGAGCAGCGCCTGTCGGTCAAGATCGTGCTGCGGCCCAAGGACGGGCTGAGCCCCGGCGCCTTCGAGCTCGAGCTGGCGACCGCCGCCGCCTGAGCTCTCTCAACGAACTTCGGCGCCCGCTGCCGCCGCGATCGCGGCGGCGCTCTGCAACTGCCCGAAATGAATCCGCCCGAGATCGAACTCCTCGAGCCCCTTGGCGAGCGCGTTTAGCGCCGACTTGTAGGACGGCAGATTCTTGCGCGCGCGGCTCAGCGGATTACATCGCGCGACGATAAAATTTTTCAGATAGGGATGGGTCAGGCCGCGCTTCTTGCCGCGCGCCACCAGCGACTTCAGCAGCTCGTCGGCACACTCGATCTGCGCGGCGCGCTCCTCGCGCTCCTCCAGCGCGGTGCGCAGACCGTGGTTGAGGAAGTTGTCGACCCGGCTGACGAGCGGCACGTAGACGCCGCCCGAAAAGCGCGGCTGTCGTTCGTAGAGCAGCCCGAGCGTGATAAAGTGCGCGCGTTCGAACTCGAAGGCGAAGCTCTTCTCGATCGCGCCGGGAGCCGTCGCCAGCCGCCCGCGAAACATCCTGATCACCTCCAGCGCCTTGTCGCGCAGGTTGTGAGTCTTCTCGGTGTTGAGCGCGAGAATCTGGTAGGCGACATCGGTTTCCGGCACCAGGATCGCCGGGATCATCTTGGCGCCGGCCTTGGCCGCGGCGGCCCGGCGATGGTTGCCGTTGGGCGTCCAGTACTCGCCGTTGTCGGCCCGCACCGCGACCACCGGCTCGGTGTAACGGTCGAGCTTCTTCATCACCTCGACCAGGCGCTTCATATGCGTCGGCGAAAGGTCGCGCTGAAACGGCGTCGGCTTGAGCACGGTCAGCGGGATCATCGCGAACAGCTGCCAATGGTCGCCGATCGGTTCCTGGTAGATCGCCAGCACCGCGCCGCCGTCGGCCGCGACCTGCGCGGCCAGTTGATCGAGCGCAGCCGGCACTCGGGCGCCGGGCGGAAAGACCGTCGCAGATGCGATTGCCATGCGAGTCTCTTAGGTCAATTCCGCCGCGCGATCAAAGCGCTCGCATCATTGCCGCGCCATCCGGCTTACTCGCCCGTGAATTTCGGCTTGCGCTTGTCGACGAATGAGGCGACGCCCTCGGCGAAATCCGCCGACGAACGCAGCCGTCCGTAGGCCTGCCCCTCGAGCTCGATACCGACGTGCAGCGGCGCATCCTGCGCGACATTCAGCACCTGCTTGATGGTGCGCTGTGCCAACGGTGAGAACTGCCGCAACTCATCGACCAGCTTGTCGGTCGCGGTCTCGAGCTGATCGTCGGGCACCGCCGCGAGCGCGATACCCCACTCGTAAGCCTGCCGCCCCGGAATCCGCCGCGAGCGCATCACGACGTCCTTGGCGCGGCTGACGCCGACCATCTTGAGCAATCGCACCGAGCCGCCCGAACCGGTGATCATCCCGATGCGCTGTTCGGGCGTGCCCAACTCCGCCGACTCCGTGACGATCCGGAAATCGCACGCCAGCGCGAGCTCGAAGGCGACCCCGAAGCAGTAGCCGCGAATCGCCGCGATGACCGGCTGATGGCAGCGCTCGGGCGCGGCGATGTTGCGCGCCAGCTCGGCCAGATGCTCGGGGCTGCGCGTCATGAAGCCCGGGATGTCGCCGCCGCTGGAAAAGTTCGCGCCCACCGCGCGCACCACGATCACGCGGATACGCGGGTCGCGATCGAGCTCGGCGAACACTGCCGCAAGCTGCTCCCGCTCGCCCATCGCGATCACGTTGAACGGCGGCCGCTCGAGCACGATATCGGCGCGCTCGCGCTGATAATCGCGCTCGACGCGAAAGCCGTCGAGCGCTTTCAACAGATCCGGGATCGCGCTTTTGAATTCGTTGGCCAAGACGCTTCTCCTTTCCGCGTTCAGCTTATCCGAGATCGCTCAACATCAGGCCGGTCAGGTACTCGCCTTCGACATGGCCGAGCAGCACCGGATGGTCGGGGCCGGCGCCGAGCCGCGCCAGCATCCGGAAGCGCCGGCCGGCGCGGGTCTCGGCGATTCGCACCGCGCGGACGAAATCCTCGCCGCGAAAATGCACCGAGCAACTGAAGGTCATCAGACAGCCGCCCGGCGCCAGCGCGCGCATCGCGGCGGCATTGAGATCGACATACAAATGACCGGCATGGGCGGCATCGCCGCGCGCGCGTGCCAGCGGCGGCGGGTCGAGCACGATCAGATCGAATTTGTCGGCACTCGACGCCAGGTAGTCGGCAATCGGAGCGTGAACCAGGCGGGCGCGGTCGCTCGCCAGTTGATTGAGCTCGAGATTGCGGCGCGCCCACTCGAGCGCGCGGGCGGAAGTATCGACCCCGACCACTTCGCGCGCGCCGGCTCGCAGAGCCGCCAGCATGAAACCTCCCGAGTAGCAGCACAGATCCAGCATGCGCGCGTCGCGTGCGACTGCGGCCAGCCGGGCGCGATTATCGCGCTGATCGAGAAACTGGCCGGTCTTCTGTCCGTGTTCGAAATCGACCTCGAAGCGCAGCCCGTTTTCGCTCACGATGGTCGGTCCCGGCGCCGCACCCGCGACCACACCGGCGCGATCCGAAAGTCCCTCGGCCCTGCGCACCGCACCCTGGCTGCGCTCGATAATCGCACGCGGCGCGACCAGCCGCCCGAGTATCGCAACGATCTCGCCGCGCAGCGATTCCATGCCGGCGCTCAGAAGCTGAAGCACCAGCACGTCGGCGTAGCGATCGACCACCAACCCCGAGAGTCCGTCGCCGTCGCCATTGACCAGCCGGTAGCAATCGGTATCCGTGCCGATGAAACGCCGCCTGAGCTCGAGTGCGCGCCCGATACGCTCGCGCAGCAGCTCGTCGATCGGCGGGGTCCGCGCGCCCCACGCCAGCATCCGCACCGCGATGGTAGTGCGAGGATTGAAGTGGCCGAGGCCGAGCAGATGGCCGCCGCTGTCGTGCACCCCAACCGCGGCGCCGGCCGACAGGTTCGGCGGATCGACGCGCGCGAGGGCCTGTGAGAAGACCCACGGATTACCGCCGCGCAGCGGCCCGTCGCGGCCCGCGCGCAGGAACACCTGGCCCTCGGTAGAATTGCTCTCGTTCATGATCTTTTCTTCATCGCCGCCGGTCGCAACGGTTGTCAAGCGCGCGCCGCTCGGCAAAGCTTGAACGGCATCATCGATGATACCCGACCTCGAGACTCTTCAGCGCATCCTCCGGCGCCTGATCGAAACTCCGGCCGAGGGCCCGGGTGAGCTGGAGTCGATCGAGTCGCTGATCGTTGGCGATCGGCGGCTCAGCGCGCGCCGGCGGCTCGAAATCTACGCCGGCGCCTACTTCCAGCGGCTGCTCGACGTGATGCGCGAGGATTTCCCGGCCACGCGCACGGTGGTCGGCGACGAGCGTTTCAGCGCGCTGGTGCGCGCATACCTGGCGGCGCATCCGCCGAGCGAGCCGTCGGTGTTTCATCTCGGGCGCCATTTCCCCCGTTTCCTCGCCACTGGTCGCGGCGTCGAAAAATTCGTCGCCGAGCTGGCGCGCCTCGAACGCGCGACGATCGAAGTCTTTCACGCCGCCGAGGCGACCGCGCTCAGCGCCGAGGCGATGGGCGCGATTGCGCCCGAGCGATGGCCCGCGCTCATGCTGCGGACCCATCCGGCGCTGGCCATTGTCGATTGCAAGTTTGCCGTCGCGCCGCTTCTGCGCGCCATCTCCGAGCGCGCGCCGTGGTCGAATCCGCCGCGCGAAGCGGCGAGCATCATGGTCTGGCGACAGTCCTCGCAGGTCTTCTATCGCCCGCTCGAGCCAGGCGAGCGCGCGGCGCTGAAACTCGCGGCGCGCGGCGCGAGCTTCGCCTCGATGTGCGCGGCGGCGTCGGCAAAAGTCGAGGGCGACGCGGTCGCAGCGATCAATCAAATGCTGGCACGATGGCTCTCAGAGGGCGTGCTGGTCGCGGTCGACGGCTGCCCCGTCCTCACTCCTGCGACGGCCAGGACGCCTCGCCGGCGCGGATGAAATTCCCGCTCCGCCCGCCACGCTTGCTGACCAGCCGAATCGCGCCGATCACCATCGCCCGGTCGATAGCCTTGGCCATGTCATAGATCGCAAGCGCCGCGGCGCTCACCGCGACCATCGCTTCCATCTCGACGCCGGTGCGCGCGGTGGTCACGGTGCGCGCCTGGATTTCCAGCGCCGCCGCGCCGGCCGCGGACCGGAAGCCGACCTCGACCACTTCGAGCGGTAGCTGATGGCATAGCGGGATCAGTTCGTGGGTCCGCTTGGCCGCCATGATGCCGGCGACGCGGGCCACCGCCAGCGCCTCGCCCTTGTGGAGCCGCCCGCCGAGAATCGCGGCCAGCGTCTCCGGCGCCATCTCGATTCGCCCGCGCGCGATCGCTTCGCGCCGGGTGACCGGCTTGCCGCCGACGTCGACCATCCGCACCCGCCCGCGCGCATCGAGATGCGTCAGTCCGCCGGCGTTTCGCACTATACGCTTGGGCCGTGGTGAATTGCGTGTGGTCGAAGCCATCGATTACCCCGAGCAGTTTATGTCGATGGTTTGGCGCTATACAATCGAGACGGCGGCGCGAGGCAGCCGAAGAATCCATCTCACGAACAAGGACTAAGTCGAAATCTCATGGCAGACGAAATCCATCGCCTGGTGATCCTGGGTTCCGGTCCGGCCGGCCTGACCGCGGCGCTTTACAGCGCGCGCGCCAACCTGGCCCCGTTGCTGATCGACGGCGCCGAGCCCGGCGGCCAGCTCACCATCACCACCGAAGTCGAGAACTACCCGGGCTTCGAGCACGGCGTGCAGGGCCCCGACATGATGGAGATCTTTCGCCGGCAGGCGGCGCGCTTCGGCACCAAATTCATCGCCGGCGCGGCGACCGCCGCGGACTTGAAGCGCCAGCCGATCGAGCTCACGACCGACGACGGCGTGATTCGCAGCCATACCCTGATCATCTCGACCGGCGCCTCGGCCAAGCTGCTCGGCCTGCCCGCGGAGAAACGGCTGATGGGCTATGGCGTGAGCGCCTGCGCGACCTGCGACGGCGCGTTCTTCAAGGATCGCGAAGTGATCGTGGTCGGCGGCGGCGACACCGCGCTGGAAGAGGCGCTGTTCCTGACCCGCTTCTGCACCAAGGTCACGGTGGTGCATCGGCGCGACCAGCTCCGCGCCTCGAAGATCATGCAGGAGCGGGCGCGCAAGAATCCGAAGATCGTTTTCACCTGGGATTCGGCGATCGAGGAAATCCACGGCGATCCGAAAGCCGGCGTGAGCGGCGTGACGCTGAAAAATCTCAAGACCGGCGCCAAAAGCGAGTTCCGCACCGACGCGGTCTTCATCGCCATCGGCCATCAGCCCAATACCGACCTCTTCCGCGGCCAGCTCGAGATGGACGAGCTCGGCTACCTGAAGGTCAGGCCCGGTTCGACCTATACGAATATCGACGGCGTGTTCGCGGCCGGCGACGTCGCCGACCGGGTCTACCGGCAGGCGGTGACGGCGGCGGGCACCGGATGCATGGCGGCGCTCGACGCCGAACGATGGCTCGAAGCGCGGCAGCTTTGATTTCGCCGCGGCAGTCTGCAAAATTTTAACGATGAATCAGCGAGACGGCACAGACGGGGCGACGCCGGCGGCCAGCAAGGGGACCGGCGAACTCAAGCCCGGTACCGGGTCGCTGGCCGCGGCGCCGGCTTCGTCACTCACCCATCCTGCGCCCGCGGTCGCCGACCTTGCGATCTACCTGACGGCGATGCTCGGCGCGATCGCGCTCGGCCTCGGCATCAGCGATTACTTTTTCGATCATCCGTACGTTTGTGCCTACCTGATCGCCTATGCGGGCTTTGTCTTCGCCGAGCATCTGGTCGGCACGGCGGAAGCGCGCGGCAATCCCGATCCGGCTTTTTCTTACACCAAGGGGCGGATTCCGATTTTGATTCTGTTTTTCGCCGCGCCTTTCGAGCGCACCTATATCTACGGCGGCGACGCGCCGGGATGGGCCGCGGCGCTCGGCCTGCTGCTGGAGCTGCTCGGGCTATGGCTGGCGCTGGGCGCGCGCATCCAATGGTCGTACTTCGCGGCGGCGGCGCCGGAGTCGGCGCGCAAGGGGATCATCAGCAGCGGCTTCTACCGCCGCATCCGCCATCCGATCTACGCCGGCTCATTCCTGGTGCTGCTGGCGTGGCCGTTCGAGTACGGCTCGCCGATAACTTTCGTGGTGGTGCTGGCGGTCGGCGTGATAGTTCTGCGCCGCGAGATCGCGTTCGAGGAGCGCGCGCTGGTCCGCGCTTACGGCGAGGAATACGCCGCCTACCAGCGCACCACCGATTCGATGATCCCGGGCGTATGGTGATCGCGTCAGCGGTCCCTGAAGTGCGGGATAACCTCTTTCGCGAACAACTCGATTGATCGATCGGCCTGCTTCGGATCCTGGCCCGGCAGACCCTGCGACCAGATGATCTGGGTCAGCGGGTGGACCTTCAGCTCCGCTTCGAGCTGTTTGATCACGGTCTCGGGCGAGCCGACGTAGGCCTGCGTATACGGACCGCGCCCGCTCTTGCGCAGCTCGCCGAGCGCCGGCACGGTCAAATCGACCTGGTGGATGTTCCGCGCGTTGATTTCGTACTGCGCCTTGATCATGCCGACCTGCCATTCGATGTAGTAGCGCAGATGCGGCTCGGCTTCGTCCCAGGCCTTGGCGTCGGTCCTGGCGAGATGGCCGATATGCAGGTTGGCGCGCTGAAAATTCTTCGGATCGTGTCCCGCGTTGCGCAGCGATTGATCGTAAATCTTCTGCACATCGGCGGGGCCGCCCGAGGCCAGGTGGTAGCCACGCGCGCCGGCTTCCTCCAGCGCCTGGGGCCCGATCGCCGCGACCCAGATCGGCACGCGCTTCTGCACCGGCCGCGTGGTCATCCGCACCTCGTCGAAATTCCAGTAGCGGCCCTTGAAGCTGAAGACCGGGTCGTAAAAGCAGCGCTGCATGATCTCGAGCCCCTCGTACATCCGCGGCCGACGCTCCTTGAAGGGCACGCCGAAGGTGGCGAATTCGAGCGGATGCGAGCCGGGGCCGACGCCGAGATCGAGCCGGCCGTTGGAGATGATATCGACGGTGGCGGCGTCCTCGGCGGCGCGAATCGGATTATGCAGCGGGACCAGGAAGACGTAGGTGCCGAGGCGAATCTTTTCGGTGCGCTGCGCGATCGCGGTGAGGATCGGGAACTGGGAAGGCGACCAGGCGCCCGGTGAGAAGTGATGCTCGCTGGTCCAGGCGTGGGTGAAGCCGAGCTTTTCGCCCTTCACCACGCGCTTGATGTGAGATTGATAGACCTCGTGGTCGGGGCGGGACCACTCCTCGGGATTGCGCACAATCAGCAGCAGGCCGAAGTCCATCGCCAGTCCTCCTCGCGCGCTTTGCGGGTGGCTCGCAGCGGGGCGGCGCGCTCGGCGCCTAACCTCGTCGGGCGCGCCGCGCCGCGAGCTGGCATCCGACCAGCACGCAGTAGCGCGGCGGTTCGTCGCCGCCGGCGGCGGCG
>DATKSL010000031.1:0-101927 GCA_035531675.1 Binataceae bacterium (SeqCode)
AAAAGGAGAAAGCAAAATGCCCCGTCTGGCCGTGATCCCCCCGGAAAAGATGAACCCGGAACAACGCCAGGTGTACGAGGAGTCGGTCGCGCTCGGCACTCCCAACGGAACTTCGGGCGGGCCGTATACCGCTTATATCCGCAACCCTGAATACATGCGGCTTCATCGCAGCATGTCCGCTTATCTGCGCAGCAGCTCGTTGCCCGGACGATTGCGGCAGATGCTGGTGCTGCGAACGATCAAGCATTGGGGCGCCAGGTACCCATGGGTCGTGCAGGTTCGCGCCTCCCTGAAGGAAGGCCTCGAGCAATCGATCATCGACGCTCTCGACAAGGGGCAGGCTCCCACGCTCACCTCGCCCGAGGATAAGGCCGCCTTCGAGTTCTGCCAGGAGTTGCTGGAGACCAAACAGGTCGGCGACGCAACTTACCAGCGGGCGGTGGAATTGTTCGGCGAAGCCGGCGTGGTGAATATCGTCACGACCATCGGCCTTTTTACCACCACCTCGCTGATCGCGAACGCTTTCGATATCGCCCCGCCCAAAGCATAAGATCCTGGCCCGCCCGCGGTATGGGTCGGCGCGCGGCGATGTTAGACTGATTGTAGCGGCGATGCCCGCCGGCGGTTGCGCTTGAGGCGACGCGCGGCATCAGGCACTGACCCATCGGAGGAAGTTGCCATGGCTCAGGCTCCGACCACCATTTCGACGCCGGTCGAAAGCATCTTCGATTTCGACTACGACGTGCGCTTCCCGCAGCTCGACCGCCTCTACGAGAACGCCAAGCGCGACCAGTGGAACGTCTCGACCACTATCAATTGGGATCGCCCGATCAGCGGGCCGCCGCTCGACATGAGCGTGCTGCCGCTGTGCCAGACCGAGCTCTATCGCGGCCTCGGCGCCGAGCGTCAGGATCTGCTCGGGCGCAAGTTCGCGGCCTGGCGCCTGTCGCAATTCCTGCACGGCGAGCAAGGCGCGCTGATGGTCGCGGCACAACTGGTCGACGCGGTGCCCGACCTCGACGCCAAGATGTGCGCCGCCGCCCAGGTGATCGATGAGGCGCGCCACGTCGAGGCCTTCCGCAAGTACGTCACCAAGCTCGATCGCATCTACCCGATCGATCCGACGCTGGAGCGCCTGCTGCGTGCGGTGATGGAGCATGAGCGCTGGGAGCCCAAGTACACCGGCATGCAGATCATCACCGAGGGGCTCGCCATCGCCGCCTTCCGCTTCATGCACGCGCAGACCGGCGACGACCTGCTCAAGGAGCTGCTCGAGTACATCATGAAGGACGAATCGCGCCACGTCGGCTTCGGGATGCTGGCGTTGCGCGACGCGGTGCGCAAGCTCGGCGGCGAGGAGCGCCGCGCGCTCGAGGAGTTCGCCTTCGCCGCCTGCGACATGACCATCACCAAGGTCGAGAACGGGGTGCCGCGCGACGGCTTCCTGTCCTACCAGACGGTGTTCGAGGAGATGGGCATCCCGATGGACCAGTTGCGGCTCGAGATGAACGACAACCCATCATGGAAGGACGCCGAGCGCGAGCTCGAAAAGCAGTTCAACTCGATGCTGTTCGTCGACACCCTGATTCCGTGCCTGCGCCAGTTGGGGCTGCTCAACGATCGCACCGAGCCGTGGTACGCGGGCCTCGGCGTGCTCCCGCTCGCCGCCTGAGGTTGCGCGCCGCGCGCTAGTCGATTTTCATTTGCAGCGCGCTCAGGCCGCGCAGGAAAAACGAGCCCTTGTAGACCGTCGGCGCGGCCGGGTCGGCCAGCCGCAGGCGCGCAAAGCGCGCCAGCATCGCACCGATCGCGATCGCACCCTCGAGCCGCGCCAGCGGCGCACCCAGACAGAAGTGGATGCCGATGCCGAAGCCCAGGTGCTCGTTAGGATGGCGGGTGATGTCGAATTTTTCCGGCGCGGGAAATTTTGCCGGATCGCGATTCGCCGCCGCGATCAGCACGAACGCCGGCGCGCCGACAGGAATCTCGGTGCCGTCAATATTCACCGCCTCGGTCGCGAAGCGCGCGGTGGCCTGCACCGGGCCGTCGTAGCGGACGATCTCCTCGATCGCGACCGCCATCCGCGCCGGCTCGCGGCGCAACATTTCGAGCTGCTCCGGATTGCGCCCCAGCGCCAGCATCCCGTTGCCGATCAGGTTGGTGGTGGTCTCATTGCCCGCCAGCAGCAGCAGCACCACGAATGCCAGCAGCTCCTCGGAGCTGAGCGCCTCGGCGTCGTCGTGGGCGGCGACCAGGGCGCTAACCAGGTCCGCGCCCGGAGCGCGACGGCGCGCCTCGATCTGTTCGGCGAAATAGCCGCGCAGCGCGGCCACCGCGTCGAGGAACTCGGCCGGCGGCTCTTCCCACGGCTGGGTGCGGCCGGCGCCCGCCACCACCGCATCGGACCATTGCTTGAAGGTGCCGTAACTCGCCGACGGCACGCCGAGCAGCTCGGCGATTACCATCACCGGCAGCGCGTTGGCGACCTCGGCCATCAGATCGAACTCTGCCGCGCCGCGCTGTTCGATCGCGTCGAGCAGGGCGGCCATGATGGCGCGGATGCGCGGTTCGAGATCGTGGATTCGCCGCGGCGTGAACTCGCGGCTGATAAGCCGGCGCAGCCGGGTATGGACCGGCGGGTCCGAGGTCAGCACCGTAGCGGCGCCCGCGAACGGACCGCGGCGCGCGATCGGCAGACTCGGCGGACGCACCGCGGTGAAGCGCCCATGATCGCGCAGCACCGCCTCGACGTCGGCATAGCGCGCGACCAGCGCGACCGGACCGGCAAAGGTCATCAGGCGCGGCGGTCCTTCGACCAGCGTCCGGTAGGCGGGATAGGGGTCGGCGCGAAACTGCGGGTCCCACGGATTGAAGTAGAGTTCCGGCATCGTCAGGCCTGAATCTTCAAAAAGATGTCGCGCGCGGTGTCGGTGGTGAGCTTTTTCACCGAGGTCACGCGGTCGCTGAATTGCGCGAGCGTCGACAGCTCGCTCGAGCCGAGGTCGACTAGCACGGCGAAGATCGAAAAGCCCAGCTCTTCCTTGCGCGCGCGCAGATGGCGCAGGAACTCGGGGCTCACCTGCGACTCGCCGTCGGTGATAATCACGATATCGCCGTGCTTGAGTTTCTTGTCTTCGATCAGCTCGAGCGCGCGGCTGAGCGGCCGCTCGAAGTCGGTGCCGCCGCCCGCAAAATACTCCGCCATCTCGAGCACCTTGCGCAGCTCCGGCTGATAGCGCCGCTCGCGGTTGAGGTCGAGCACCTTGAGGCTCTCGTCGCCGGAGGAAAACAGCACGGCGCGAAACAGCCGGCGCTGGCGTCGCGCGATATCCATCAGGGTCAGGCTCACCGCCTTGGCCCACAGTTCCTTGTCGCCCTGCATCGAGGAGCTGACGTCGATGCACACCACCATCGGTCCGCGCCCCTTCTGCTGATCGTCGCGCAGCCGGTATTGCAGCAGCTCGCCCTCGATCAGGCGGCGCCCGAAATCGCGCGCCAGCCCCGGATGATGCAGCGCGATGAGCTCGGACGGGACCAGGCGGCCGAGATCGGCGCCGCGCTCGATATCGTAGGCCTCGGCCACGCCGCGCTCGAGCAGCCGATGCTTGACGGCGCGCGCCTCGTGCTTGAGCCGCCCGACCAGCCGGGCGAGCTCGCCGAGCCGGCGATTGCGCGCCAGCCTGCGCCCCAGTTCCAGCCGTTCGCCCGCCGCCAGCCGTCCGCCCTGGCCGAACTCGCGGCTGAAGTCATGGCTGTCCTCGGCGATACGATCGATCTCGCCCGCCATCTCGGCGCTCTTGAGCTCCATCCGCCGCAGCTCGGTACGATCGCCGTGTGCGATCTGATCCTGCACCGCGCGCGCCTTCTGCTTGAGCCGCGCCTCGGCAACCTGCGCGCCGCGCTCGGCGGCGTCCTTGAGCTGTTTGAGAGCGGCTGCCCTTTTTTTAGGGTCTATCTCCCTTCTTTCAGGGTCTACCTCCCCTGATTCCACTTCTTCCTTGGGGAGTTGTTGTTTGTTGTCCTGCTCGAGTTCGATCGCGCTCTTGAGCGCTTCGATCTTTTGTTCGAGATCGTCCTCCTGATGCTTCAAATCCCACAGGTCGAGGATTTCACGCCGGTTCAGCATCTTCTCCGATCGAATCGTCTCCAGCACCTGCTCGCCCAGCACCAGCGCCGCGATCGCGGCCTTGTCCTCCTCGAGCAGCGTGCGATTCTTGAGCGCCTCGAAGGAGGGCGACGGGATGACCGCTTCCAGGATGGTACGGTTGAGCATCGCGCTCTTGCGCACCGCGTCGGGCGCTTGCCAGACCAGGTTGTACTTGAACAGCGCGAGGAACAGATCCTGCAGCAGCGCGCCGAAGTGCGGCACCAGTCGGCTGCCGGCCTCGACCAGCTCGCCGATGGCCGGCGCCTCGGCGACAATTTCGCTCCAGGCGCGCCGGTCGTAACCGTCGTTTTCGATCCACAACGTCGCCGCCGGCATCACCGGCACATAGACGCGGCGGGACTTTATTGGCTTGCGGCTGCGCGCCATCGGTATCAGGACCTGTCAAGCCAGCCTAGCAGGGTGCGCGCGGTTGTCGAAGGATCGTTCGGCCCCGCTTGAACATCGTCGTCCCGCGGGACCACAATTGTACTGAGACACTTGACAACTATCGGCTAACGGGCCGAACGTAACCCAACCAGATGACTAACAGCGCCGAAAAGCACGAACTATCGCCCCGGCGCGAGGCCTTGCTGATCGCGATGGTGGATGAGTTTATCACCACCGCCGAGCCGGTCGGATCAGGCCAGATCGCGTCGCACTACTCGCTCGGCGTGCGGGCTGCGATGGTGCGCAATCTGATGGCTGAGCTCGAGGAGCTCGGCTACCTCCATCAGCCGCATCACTCGGCCGGCCGGGTTCCCACCGACAAGGCCTTTCGCCATTACGTGGACCGGGCGATGTCGCAACGGCGCATCGGCTTCGAGGATCGTGCGCAAATCGAGCTGCACTATTCCGGACAATCGGGCAACACCGATATCGCCGCCGTGATGCGCGAGACCTCGCGCCTGCTGGCGGTGCTGAGCGGGCAGGCGGCGCTGGTGATGGCGCCGCGACTGGAAGCGATATCGCTGGAGCGGGTGAGCTTCGTGCGGCTGCGCGAGCGCGGGGTGATGGCGATCTTCGTGGCCACCGCCGGCGCCGTGCATAACCAGTTGGTCGAGACCGAGCGCGACTACGCGCAGAGCGAGCTCGATCGGATGGCAGGCTATCTCAACGACTCGCTGCACGGACGCACGCTGCTCGAAGCGCGATCATGGATCGAGAGCCGGCTCAAGGAGGATCGCGCGCGCTACGATCGTTTCGTGCGCGAGGCGCTGGTGCTGGGCGGCGCGGTCGCGGCCCGTCTCGAAGGGGCGGCGCTCTATGTTGAGGGCAGCGTGCAGGCGCTCGAACAGCCCGAGTTCATGGATCGGAACAAGCTGCGCGAGCTGTTGCGCGCGCTCGAGGACAAGACCGCGCTGCTCGATCTGCTCGAACGCAGCCTCAAGGAGAGCGGCCCGACGGTCTCGATCGGAACCGAAAATCTCGACAGCCATCTGGCCGGCTTCAGCGTGGTTTCCTCGCCCTATCAGAGCGGATCGACACCGCTCGGCAGCCTGGCGGTGGTCGGTCCGGTGCGGATGGACTACCAGCGCATGATCGCGCTGGTCGATTACACGGCGCGCGCACTGTCGCGAGTGCTCGAGCATTAGCGCTCGCGCGCCAGCCCGTTTATCGCCACGCAGATCCATTTATCGCGAGCCGGCTACGGCCTTGCGGGGCCGAGCGAGCGCCAAGCGCCTCGTCCAGCCGCGTTTTCTGCAGTTCCGGGTGGCAAAAAGCGAGAGGATGCTTACATTATTGGGTGAGACTGCTTTACAACCATGAGCAACCGAAACAAGGAACATTCAGACGGCAAGAATGGGCCGGCCGAGCCGCGCCCCGACCATCATCAGCATCACAAGTCCGACGCGACCGAACCCGGGGCTGCGGACGAGCTGAAGGATACGACGGCGGCCGACGCGTCCCAGGCTCCAGCCGCGAGCGAGGGGTTGGAGGCGCAGCTGGCCGAGAAGGATCGCGAGATCGCCGAGCTCAAGGACAAGTACCTGCGCGCGGTGGCCGACTTCGAGAACGCGCGCAAGCGTATCCGCCAGCAGAGCGAAGAGTCGGTCCGCCTGCAGCGTGAAAGCCTGCTGCGCGACCTGCTGCCGATCGTCGACAACCTGGAACGCGCGGTTGGCGCCGCGCAGGGCGGCGGCAACGGCCAGACGATCATCCAAGGGGTCCAGATGGTGCTGGGCTCGCTGCTCGACTACCTGCGCGTGCAGGGCGTGACTCCGATCGAGGCCAAGGGCAGGGTCTTCGACCCGCGGCTCCATGAAGCGGTCGATCACGTCGAGAGCCCGCATCATGAGCCGAACATGGTGGTCGAAGAGATGCATCGGGGCTACGCGGCCGGCGACCGGATTCTGCGGCCGGCGCGGGTCTCGGTCGCGAAAGGCGCGCTCAAGCGCGACGAGCCGGACGCGGACGGAACGAAATAATGGCGAACCGTCCCGGCGGCGTTGAAAAGCGCCAAAACATGATTATTTCCATAAGCGAGAGGACCGTTATCAAATGGCAAAAGTAATAGGAATCGACCTCGGAACGACCAACAGCTGCGTGGCGATAATGGAGGGTGGCGACCCGGTCGTTATCGCGAATTCCGAGGGTGCCCGCACCACTCCTTCGGTGGTGGCCTTCACGGATACAGGCGATCGGCTGGTCGGCCAGATCGCACGGCGTCAGGCGATTACCAATCCGACCAATACCGTGTTTGCGATTAAGCGCCTGATGGGCCGGCGTTTCGACGACGCCGAGGTCCAGAGAGCGAGCAAGGTGCTGCCCTACAAGGTCGTCAAGAATGACGACGGCGCGGCCTACGTTGAGATTCGCGGCAAGAAATACAGTCCCGCCGAGATCTCGGCCTTCGTGCTCCAGAAGATGAAACAGACCGCGGAGGACTATCTCGGCGAGAAAGTCACCGAGGCCGTCATCACCGTGCCGGCCTACTTCAACGACAGTCAGCGCCAGGCGACCAAGGACGCCGGCCGCATCGCCGGGCTCAGCGTGCTCCGGATTATCAACGAACCGACGGCCGCCTCGCTGGCCTACGGCCTGGACAAGAAGAAGGACGAAAAGATCGCGGTCTTCGATCTGGGTGGCGGCACCTTCGACGTCTCGATTCTCGAGATCGGCGACGGCGTGTTCGAGGTCAAGGCCACCAACGGCGACACCTTCCTCGGCGGCGAGGATTTCGACCAGCGCGTGATCGACTACCTGGCCGACGAGTTCCGCAAGGACCAGGGCATCGATCTGCGCACGGATCGGATGGCGCTGCAGCGGCTCAAAGAAGCCGCCGAGAAGGCCAAGTGCGAGCTCTCGACCGTGATGGAGACCGACGTCAATCTGCCGTTCATCACGGCTGACCAGAGCGGTCCCAAGCATCTCAACATGAAGCTCACGCGTGCCAAGCTCGAAGCGCTGTGCGCCGACCTGCTCGATCGTCTCGAGGCGCCATGCGTAACGGCACTGCGCGACGCGGCGCTCAAGGCCGGCGACATCAACGAGGTGGTGCTGGTGGGCGGGATGACCCGGATGCCGGCGGTGCAGGAGCGGGTCCGGCGCCTGTTCGGCAAGGAAGGCCATAAAGGCGTCAATCCGGACGAAGTAGTCGCGATCGGCGCCGCCATCCAGGCCGGCGTACTCAAGGGCGAGGTCAAGGATGTCCTGCTGCTCGACGTCACGCCGCTCTCGCTCGGCATCGAGACGCTGGGCGGGGTGTTCACCAAATTAATCGACAAGAACACCACCATCCCGACGCGCAAGAGCCAGACCTTCTCGACCGCGCAGGACAGTCAGACCGCGGTCACTATCCGCGTCTTCCAGGGCGAACGCGAGATGGCGGCCGACAACAAGCTGCTCGGCCAGTTCGATCTGATCGGAATTCCGCCCGCGCCGCGCGGTATCCCGCAGGTCGAGGTAACTTTCGATATCGACGCCAACGGCATCGTCAGCGTCCACGCCAAGGACATGGCGACCAACAAGGAGCAATCGATCCGGATCACCGCTTCCTCGGGACTGACCGAGGACGAGATCAAGCGGATGGTGCGCGATGCCGAGGCGCATGCCGCCGAGGATCACAAGCGCCGGGCCGAAGCCGAGGCGCGCAACAAGCTCGACAACATGATCTACGCGACTGAGAAGACCTTGAACGATCATGGCGCGCAGCTCGACGAGGCTTCGCGCAAAGGGGTCGAGGATGCGATCGCCGAGGCCAAGACCAAGCTCGAGTCCAAAGACGCCGACGAGATGAACAAGGCGGCCGACGCGCTCGCCCAGGCCTCGCACAAGCTGGCCGAAGCGATGTACAGCAAGACCCGCCAGGGTCAGGCCGGAACGCAGGCGCCGGGCGACGGCGGGCCGGCCGACGGTCAGGCGGCCGGGGGCGGCGACGGCGCCGAAAAAAAGGAAAAGGAAGACGTGGTTGACGCCGACTTCAAAGAGGTCAAGGAGTAACCCGGTCCGGTCGGCAATGACACTCACGACGCCCGATGACCGCCGTTTTGCGATGTGAGCCGCTTACCTCGGCGGCTCGCTTCGACTAGTATCTTGGCCTGATGCCGACCAGCAGAAAACGCGATTATTACGAGGTGCTGGAAGTTGCGCACAGCGCCTCTGACGATGAGCTGAAGAAGGCTTACCGCCGCCTCGCCATCCAGTTCCATCCCGATCGCAACCCCGGCAGCAAGGAAGCCGAGGAGCGCTTCAAGGAACTCAACGAGGCCTACCAGATCCTCTCCGATCCCGGCCGGCGTGCCCAGTACGAGCGCTTCGGCCATGCCGCCTTTGAGAATCATGCCGGCGGCGGCTTCGGCGGTTTCGATTTCACGCAGGGCTTCGAAGAGGTCTTCTCGGACATCTTTGGCGACTTTTTCGGCGCCGGTCGCTCGCGTTCGCGATCGCGCAGCCGGCGCGGCGACGACCTGCGCTACGACCTCGAGATCGATTTCCAGGAGGCGGCCCGCGGCGTCGAGAAGACCGTCTCCTTTCAGCGCCTGACGAGCTGCGAGTCCTGCAGCGGCAGCGGCGCCCGCAGCGGCGCGGCCGGGGTCCGCACTTGTCCCAACTGTCGCGGCACCGGCCAGGTCCGAACGCAGCAGGGCTTCTTCTCGATTGCGACCACCTGCGGACAATGCCGCGGCGAGGGGATGATCATCGCCGACCCGTGTCCGAAGTGCCAGGGACAGGGCCGCACGCGGCGCGCTCAATCGCTGGCGGTGCGGATTCCGCCCGGGGTCGATAACGGCTCACGGCTCAAGCTGCGCAACGAGGGCGAGGCGGGTTTCAGCGGCGGACCGGCCGGCGACCTCTACGTCGTCATCCACGTTCGCGAGCACGAGTTGTTCGCGCGTCAGGGCAACGACGTGGTGGTCGAGGTGCCGGTCAGCTTCCCGCAGGCGGCGCTGGGCGGCGAGATTGACGTGCCGACGCTCGACGGCAAGGTCAAGGTCAAGGTGCAGCCCGGCACGCAATCGGGCAAGGTGATGCGTCTCAAGGGGCGCGGCTTCCCCGATCTCCACGGCTACGGGCGCGGCGATGAACTGGTCAAAATCTCGGTCGAAACGCCACGTCGTTTGACCGCCCGCCAGCGCGAACTGCTCGAAGAGTTCGCCAAGGCCTCCGGCGAAGACGTTAACCATCCGCTGTCCAAGGGCTTCGTCGACAAGATCAAAGAGATGTTCGGCTAGACGGCCGGGCGCGCTGTTTCCCGCCATCCAACTCCTGTCTGTGTCCGCCGAATCGGGCGGTCGAGAAATCGATTTTGCGCGATACTTCCGGATCGCTTGCCTGCGGCTAGCGAAAACTCGTATTGCTGCCTTGACGCGATCTCGTCCAGCCAAGGAGTCACCCGATGAAACGCAGCAGTGAGCGAATCCTCACCACCCATACCGGCAGCCTGCCGCGTCCCGATGCGCTGGTGCCATTGCTCAAGGCGAAGGAAGCCGGCGAGCTGGCCGACCGCGCCGGCTTCGAGCGCAGCGTGACGGCCGCGGTCGCCGAGACGGTGCGCAAGCAGAGCGCGGCGGGAATCGACATCGTCAACGACGGCGAGATGAGCAAGGTCGGCTACTCGACCTACGTCACCGACCGGCTCACCGGCTTTGAGAGCGCCGTGCCGAGCTTCATGCTGCGGGTGGCGGATGTCGCCGATTTTCCGGCGTTCGAGCGGCGCTGGGCGGAAGATCGCTCGCTGACCACGCTCAAGCGTCCGTGCTGCACCGGCGCTATCAAGTACCGGGGCGAGGCCGAGCTCGCAACCGACCTCGCGAATCTCAAGGCGGCGCTGAGCGGCGCCAAGGTCGAAGAGGCTTTCATGACCGCGGCCTCGCCGGGCGTGGTTTCGATGTTCCTCGAGAATCGTCACTATCCGACCCACGAGGCTTTCATCGGCGCGGTGGCCGACGCGATGAAAACCGAGTACGAGGCGATTCATCGCGCCGGGTTCGTGCTGCAGCTCGATTGCCCCGACCTCGCGATGGGCTATCACGTGCGATATTCTGAAAAGAGCGTCGCCGAGTTCCGCAAGATCGCGCAGATCCACATCGAGGCGATCAACGCCGCCACCGCCGGCATCCCGGCCGATCGCGTCCGGATGCATCTGTGCTGGGCCAACTACCACGGGCCGCATCACCGCGACATCCCGCTCAAGGACATCATCGACATGATCCTGAAAGCTCACCCGCAGGCGGTGTCCTACGTCGCCGCCAATCCGCGCCATGAGCACGAGTTCGAGGTTTTCCGCGACGTCAAGTTGCCGGCCGGCAAGTTGCTGATTCCGGGCGTGATCGATTCGACCTCCAACTTCATCGAGCATCCCGAACTGATCGCGATGCGCATCTGCAATCTCGCCCGGATCGTCGGCCGCGAGAATGTGATCGCGGGCAGCGACTGCGGCTTCGGCACCTTCGCGGGCAGCGAAACGGTCGACAGCGAAATCGTATGGCGCAAGCTGGCGGCGATGGCTGAGGGCGCGCAGATCGCGACCCAACGGCTATGGTGACGGCCGGCGGACTTTGACCAAGCTGGCAGCGGACGGACTTATTCGATCATCGCGGCGCGGATACCCATCGAGTCTCTACGATAAGCGGCCGAGCTGATTCATCAACGCGCGGCGCATCACCGCGATCGGCGCCGGCACGCGGTTGAATAATCGAAACGCCAGCGCGCCCTGATGGAGCAGCATCGCGGCGCCGTCCGCGGTCGGCCGGCCAAGCGCGCGGGCCGGCTTCAGGAAGGGCGTGAGCCGCGGCGCGTAGATTAGGTCATAGAAGAGACAGTCGCGCGGCGTCGCGCGGTAATCGAGCGGCACGAAGCGCGTCGCCTTCAAGCCGATCGAGGTCGCGTTCATCACGAGGGCGGCGCCGGCCATCAATTCCCGGTCGCCAAGCGCGTCGAGTCCCGCCGCCTGAATCCGGCTCTTGCCCGAGGCGCGGCCAAAGCGTCGCGCCAGGGTCTCGGCGCGCGAGAGCGTCCGGTTGACGATTACGATCCGGCCCGCCCGCAGTCTCTGCGCAGCAACCAGCGCCGCGGCCGCCGCCCCGCCCGCGCCGATCACGATCGCGAGCTTGCCGGCCAGCGCGACGCCGAGTTCCCGCAGCGCCCGTTCGAGGCCACGCGCGTCGGTATTGTCGCCATAGAGAACGCCGCGGCGATTGACGATACAGTTGGCCGCGCCGAGCAGCCGCGCTTCGGCGCTCAGTCGCTTGACGACCGCGAGCGCCGCCTGCTTGTGCGGCACCGTGAGATTGACGCCCAGCAGATCGAGCGCCGCGATGGCACGCAACGCCTCGGGCAGTCGATCGAGCGTGACGTGGCAGGCGACGTAGACACGGTCCATCGCCAGCGCCGCGTACGCCGGGTTATGCATCGCCGGCGACAGCGAGTGCGCGACCGGATCGCCGAATACCGCTGCGATGCGGGTGCGGCCGCCGATAGCGAGAGGTTTCGACGCAACCGCGGGCGGGCGCCTGGTAATCAATCCCGACCAGCCTCAGCGCGGAGCCTGCGCGGCGCGTGCGGCCCGCACCTCTTCGGCGGTGAACAGATAGACATATTTGAGCCCGGCCTGCGCGAATGCCGCGGCGGCGCCTTCGCCGCGATCGACCAGCGCCAGCGCGACGACCACCTCGGCTCCCGCCGCACGAGCCGCCTCGGCGGCCTGCAGGCTCGAGCCGCCGGTGGTGATGGTGTCGTCGATCACCGCGGTACGAGCGCCCTTGCGAAACGCGCCCTCGACGATCTGCTGGAGGCCGTGGGGCTTGACCTCCTTGCGCACGAAGAACCCGGTCAGCGGCAGCCGGCGCCGCCAGGCCGCGGCGATGATCGCGTCGGTCACCGGTAATGCTCCCGCAGCCATCCCACCGATCTGTTCGAGACCGTTTTCGACCACCAGATCGATCATCAGTTCGCCGGCCAGAAAGGCGCCTTGCGGAAGGTAAAGCGTGCGCTTGCAGTCGATGTAATAGTTCGACGAGCGGCCCGAGGCGAGCGTCAACTTTTCCCGTTCGAAGTACGACTCGCGGGCCAGCAGCTCGAGTAATTCGCTACGTTGCGCGGTATCCATCGCTGAGCCGCAATCTAGACGCTGGCCGCCCGCCGGACAAGCCTCGCCATCGCGCGGCGGCGGCGCTCGGATGCGCCGGCGGCATTGCGGCTGCTATTATGCCCCGGTGTTCTTCGGTCCATTCCTCTTTTTCTACGTTCTGGTGTTCTTCGCGCTGCTCGCGTTTCTGTTCGCGCTGATCGAGATTCATATCATCAGCTACGCCTTCCAGATGGTCGGGCTGCCGCCGGAACTTGCCTTCCTGGCGCTGCTGGCGAGCCTGATCGGCAGCTATATCAACCTCCCGATCATGCGCTTGCGATGCGAGCGGATTCATCAAGCCGACGTGGTCCGCAAATTCGGCGTCGCCTACCGCCTCCCGGCCCATCTGTTCGGCGACTCGACCACGATCGCGGTCAACGTCGGCGGGGCGATGGTCCCGATACTGATTTCGATCTATATCCTGGCGCGGCGGCCCGACGCGATGTTCTCCGCCCTGATTGCGGTAGCAGCGGTCGCGATCGTGGTCCACCTGTTCGCGCGACCAGTCAGAGGCGTCGGTATCGCGGTGCCGATGTTCATTCCGCCGATCGTCGCAGCGCTCGCCGGTTACATCCTGGCGCCCCACGGATTGCGGCCGATTGTCGCCTACGTCGGCGGCGTCGGCGGCACGCTGGTAGGGGCGGACCTCGCCAATCTGTGGCGGATACGGGAACTCGGCGCGCCGGTCGCGTCGATCGGCGGCGCCGGCACCTTCGACGGCATTTTCCTGACCGGCATCGTGGCGGTGCTGCTCGCCTGAGCGCCGCGCGCCGCAGCGGCAAACTGTCAGGCCGGCTTGAACTTCACCAGCGTGCACTCGGGCGTCGCGTCTTCGAACGCGACCGTCACCGGCATCCCGATTCGCACCTGCTCGGGCGTCGCGACGATATTGGTCGTCATGCGCGGCCCCTCTTCGAGCTCGACGATCGCCAGCACGAACGGCAGTTCCTTGAAGGCTGGGGTCGGCGAGTAACGGGCCACGGTGTAGCTGTAGACGGTGCCACGTCCGCTCACTTTCTTCCATTCGAGACGATCGGAAAGACAGTGCGGGCACAGCGGCCGCGGATAATACATGAACTTGCCGCACGCGCCGCACTGCTGGAGCGAAAGCTCGTGGCGGCGCGCCGCCTCCCAGAACGGGGCGCTGGTCGGACTCGGATGCGGTAGCGGCTTGCCATACTCGCTGATGAAAGCCGGCGGATTCTCGCCGTCGCCTCGCCTTGGTTCGCTCATGATTGACGCTCCAGGATGATGCTGCACTGCTCGCTCATCACGCCGCCGTTGCCGTTGACGTAAGCCAGCTTGGCGTCCTTGACCTGGCGGCCCTCGCCGCGCCCCATCAACTGGCGGATGCCCTCGGTGACGTGCGACATGCCACCGGCGAAGCCGGCCTGGCCGAAAGAAAGCTGCCCGCCGTGGGTGTTGCACGGCAGGTCGCCGCCGTAGGTCAGGTCGTGCTCCATCACGAATGGCCCGCCCTGCCCCTTCTTGCAAAAGCCGGCGTCTTCGAGCGTCACCATCACCGTGATCGTGAAACAGTCGTAAGGCTCGACCATGTCCATGTCGGCCGGCTTGAGGCCGGCCATCTTGAAGGCCGCTTCGGCCGCCGGCTTGACGCACGAGGTGGTCACCGACGGTGCATAGCTGATTACCGAGTGATCGGAACATTCACCCGCGCCGAGCAGCCATACCGGCGGATGCTTCGAGCGCTTGGCGATTTCGGGCGAGACCACCACGAACGCCGAGGCGCCGCACTGCGGGCTCACGATATCGAAGATATGGAGCGGATCGGCCAGCATCCGCGAGTTCACCACCTCCTCGATGGTAAGCGGGCGATCGTTGAAGCGCGCCAGCGGATTCTGCAGCGCGTTGGTGCGCTGATCGACCGCGATCTTCGCGAGCTGCTCCGAGGTGGTGCCGAACTCATGCATGTGGCGCTTGGCGATCAGCGCGTAGCCGAGCGTCGGGGCGATGTAGCCGTAGGGCCATTCGAACTCGCGCTCCAGCGAAATCCACGGGAACGGCATGCCGGTGGGGCGATTGAGGTCGCCGCCGACGCACAGCACCGCGTTACACATCCCGCCGTCGATCGCCGCCGCGGCCCGCCAGAACATCCCGGTGCCGATCGCGCCGCCGGTGTCGACGATATCGAGCATGCTCGGTTCGATGCCGATCATCTCGCAGAACGAGGCCGGGTAGAATCCCGCCGGGTCGGTGAACGGCACCGCGTTCAGCACGCCGTCGATATCTTTCTTTTCGAGGCCCGCGTCGGCGATCGCCTCGGCCGACACCTTGGCCATCAGGCTGAGCGCGGTCTCGTTACCGGGTTCGCGAAAAGGTTTTATCTCACCGATTCCAATCGCCGCGGCCTTACGCTTGAGACTCATGCCATTGCCTCCGATCTTCGGTCTGGTCCGCAACGCTTAACACAATCTTTCGGGATGCGAAAAGGGTTGCAGGCGCCGGGCGGCTTTCAGATGCCAGCACCGGCGGCGGGATGCTCCAGGGTACGGCCAAAGACGGCAAGCCATTCGACGCCACCCTGCGCTATACCGACGGCTACCGCAAAATCCACGGCCGGTGGCTGATCGTGCTGGAACATGTCTCGGTGCCGATCGACATCGCGACCGGCGAACCCGACTTCAGCTCGAAGCCTTAAGCGCGATTTCGCCGCTTGGCGAGCCGCGCCTGCGCCCTCGGTCGTCGCACCGATTACGGCGATGTTATTGACCGCCCGCGTAACGGGCCGCTAGTATTCGCAGGCGGGGTGGAGCAGTCTGGTAGCTCGCCGGGCTCATAACCCGGAGGTCAGAGGTTCAAATCCTCTCCCCGCAACCAATTTTCCCCTACGAAGAGAAGCGCTTTCTGAAACCGGCCGTCGAGCCGAGTCGATCAGGCTGACCTCGCCAGGCGCGCGCGGAATACCTTCACGGCGAATTCAGTTAACTGACGCCTCGGCTCCGGCGCGAAGGTCGTTCGGACGGCCCGCCATCAGCAACTCGAGAATTTCCGGGATTTCGAACACCGCGCGATTCTCCAGCGCACCGACCCTGGCGCGAAATCCGTTCAGTTGTGCGGGATTCTGCATCCGCTCGACCGCCGCTGCGATCTCTGAGAACGATCGCAATACAAGGCCGAGTCCATGCTCGGCAATCCACTGGGTGTTGTACCGCTCCTGGACCATCGTGAGCGCGTTGCGTTCGACGATCAGCGGCAGTCCCATCACCAGCGCCTCGCTGATACTGCCCGGCCCGGGCTTGCCGATAAAGAAATCCGCCAGCCGCATGAACTCGGCGATGTCGGGCGTGAAGCCCTCGATATGGTGCGGAAACGGCAACCTCATCGCCGTCAATTGATCGCGCAACTGCTGGTTGTGGCCGCAGATGAAAACCAGTTGCGTTTTGAGTCCCGCCGCCGCGACTCGCGCCGCGATCGTCGCCATCCGCCGCGAACCGTAGCCGCCGAACATCACCAGCCCGGTCAGCACGTCGGGCTCGAGTCCGATCCGGCGGCGCGCTGCGGCCCGCGAAATCCCGGCCGGCTCGTAAAAGCCCGGGCGCACGATCATGCCCGAGGCGCGGAACACGCGTTGCGGCGAGTGTCCCATCCTGAGCGCTTGCTGGACCGCGAACTGGGTGCCGCAAATCAGATACTGCGGCTGGGACTCGATCCAGAAATGCGGCGGGTAGTCGGCGAGATCGGTCATGATCGTGACCATCGGCGCACTGACCCGTTGCATGTTCGTATCGGCGGCGCGCAGACCCTCGAGAATCGCGCGGTTGAAATTCGGAATCAGCGAGACCACCAGGTCGGGCGCCGGCCTCTCCCAAAAGCGCGCCAGCAGCGCGACCTGATACGGATGCAGGCGGCGGATCAGGGCCTGCGTCGTTCGCAGCATCGCTCCGCTGCCGACCGTCAGGCCGTACTTGAGGATGGCGTTGTAGACATTTTCGATCTGCACGCCGGTCACGCGGCTGATGAGATCGATCGGCTCGAGCACCTCGCGCAGGTTTACCATCCGCACCCGCCAGTCGCGTCGCTGCCGCTCGGCGCTCGCCTTCAACGCCATCGCTGCCGTGCGATGACCGCCGCCGGCGTCGAAAAAAATCACATCGACCAGCCGTTGCGGCGCAGGATACGGCGGCAGCCTGGACCACGCGATGCTCATGATGCAAACGCCTCCGTGAGTGGATTTGGCTGCGCCGCGCGGCCGTGCTTCAGACCCCACAGCACCAGGTGCAGCGCCCCGTCCTGATTCTCGACCAGCGCGGTACAACTCTCGACCCAGTCGCCGTCGTTGACGTACCAGATCTGATCGAGAAAGCGCTGTTCAGGCTGATGGCTATGGCCGCAGATGACGCCATCGACACGATATCGGCGGGCGGTCTCGAATACCGCGCGGTCGAACGCGACCCGATCGAACTCCGTCAGATAACGTACCACGCTGTTCACACGCCGCTTGAGCCAGCGCGCGCGACGACTATGTCTGAGGCGTTCGCGGTTGTACCAGTCATTCACCCGCAGCGCCATCGTGTACGCGCGACTCCCGATGAGCGACGGCCAGCGCGCGGCGTTGAACGACTCATCGAACTGATGGCCGTGCATCACCAGCATCATTCGCCCTTCGGCAGTGCGATGTATCATCTGCGTCGCGACCGGTGTTCGACCGATCAACTTTTGCACCAGGTCGAGATGAAACTGGTCGTGGTTGCCGGGCAGAAAGACCACGTTGGCGCCGCGCATGCGCCAGCGCGCGATCTCCCGCGCCACTGCTCGCTGCGCCGGACTCCAGTACCACCAGCGACCCTGGTTCCAACCGTCAACGATATCGCCGACCAGGAAGAGGTTCTCGGCCTCGCTCTGGCGCAGAAAGTGAAGCAGCGCCTCGGCTTTGCAGCCGCGCGTGCCAAGATGAACGTCGGAAATCCAAATCGAACGATAGGAATTGATGGCGGCCGGCATAAGTCCGGCAAAAGCGATGGATTGTTCCATCAGGTCGGCCATCAGCCGTTTACCTAACCCTGACTAGCCACTCCATTGCGGGGCCATCAGCGAATAAACTTTCATCAGCACGCTACTACCGATACGCTATGCAAGGCGCCAGGTCGATATTCTCTTTGACTATGGCTTTAAGTGTTGACTCGAAGCGGATTATCAAATTGTTAATGATAGACTACGTCTGCCAATATCAATTCGCGCCCGAGAGCCGCGCGCTGCTATGACCAACGATTTGCGGGCGATGCGGAGCGATTAGAATTCGTTGGCGCGGGCGATATTTCCGAGCCACGACGCGCTCGGCTTCACCGTCCGCCGCTGCGACTCGCGATCGACGGCGATCAGGCCGAACTTCGGCGCATAGCCGAATATCCACTCGAAATTATCCAGCGCCGACCAGTAAAAGTATCCGCGTATGTCGATCCCGTCGCTGAGACAGCGAGTCACTCCGGCCAGCGCGCGTTGCAGGTACGCGATGCGCCGCTGGTCGTCGTCAGTGGCGAGGCCGTTTTCGGTCACGATCACCGGAACTTTGGCCTGCTGATATGCATAGCGGATGGTTGCCTCGAGCGCCTCGGGCCAGAATTCATAGCCCATTTGAGTGAGCTCGACTCCGGGCTGGGGTCCCAGCGGTCCCTGCGGACCGAAGCGCTGCCGCGTGTAGGTCTGCACGCCGATGAAATCATCGCGCCGCGCCGCCTCAAGAAATATCCCCTCGGCCTGGTAGCGTGCGCGCCGCTGCGCATCCTCGCCGCCCGCAGCGGGCTGCATGTCGGTCATCGCCAGCGTCATGCCGACCGGAAAGCGGCCGCGGCCGGCGCGCAGCGCGTCGGCACCGAGGCGATGAGCCTCCAACAGCACGTCGCGCGAGCGGCTGCGCACGCAGAACGGGAAACTCGAGAACGACTCCGGATCGACGCCGCAGGCCGCGGCCGCCGCCGCCCGGAACGGAGCCTTCAGAATCGCGTCGTCGATATGCAGGAAACCCCATTGCTGCAGCAGGATGCCGAGGTTCAACTCATTGAGCGTGCAGGCCACATCGATCAGATCGCCGAGGTGCTCGACGGCGCGCTCGCAGTAGCGCGCGAAACGCCGCGCGGTCTCAGGCGACTCCCATCCGCCGCGCGCCGCAAGCCATCGCGGCGAGGTGAAATGATGAATTGTCACGACCGTCTTCAGCCCGTGTTGTTTGCAGGTCGCGAGCATCCGCCGATAGTGATCGAGTTGCGCGAGCGAAAATTCGCCCTCCTCCGGCTCGATACGCGCCCATTCGATCGAGAAGCGATAGGCATTGAAGCCGAGCATCGCCAGCAACGCGACATCCTCGGGATAGCGATGGTAGTGATCGCAGGCGTCGCCGGAACGCTCCATGAACACGCTCCGCTCGACGTGCTCGAGCAGCCACGAATCGCAGTTGACGTTGTTGCCTTCGACCTGATGGGCGGCGGTCGCGGCGCCCCACAGAAAGCCGTCGGGAAATTTCATTGCTCCGGCCGCTGCCCGCTCGATTCGGCTGTCATCAACCGAACATCATGCTCGAATGGCGCGGTGCGAGCAATTTTCGATCGGTTCAGTCGGCGAATCGGTGAGCTTGTGGGCCGCTCGTAACCGAACGTTAATTTATTCGTTACCGACGGGGCGCTGGACGACATCCTGTGCCGCATGCAAGCGCATCAACGCAAGAAGATGTCCCGCCTGAGGATCCTGCATCTGAAACCTCGGCATCAGGCGACCACGCGGACCAAGAGCAACGGCGGACCAACCGTCGCCGCCGACCCGGCCAAAATCGTCAACCCCTGAATCTTCAGCCCGGCCCCGCTCGGGACGCGGCAGGTATCAGGCGGCGAGGGTTCGGGATTTGAAGTTATTGCCCCAGGCCAGCACGAACAGCTTGATGCGATTTTCCAGCTCAGTGAATGAGCGGCGGAAGGCGGCTTTGCAGCGCACCGCATCGCCCTTGATGGCGGCCGGATCGGTGATGCGCCACTGCGCCTTCAAAGGGCTGTCGGGGAAGCGGCTCCACAAGCTCTCGGGCAGTTTCTCGCCAACGCTGATGACGAAATCCATCACCGGCGCCGTGCTGCCCATGAACTGCTCGCATCGCACGCCCTGCTGATTGTTCCAGAGCTGGTGGGATTTCAGGAGATCGACGGCCAGCGGATGGCTGTCGGCGGCCTCGCCCGTCGCGTACCAGGCATGAAATCTGTCGCTCGCCCATCGATTCAGGAGCGCCTGTGCCATGAGGCCGCGGCTGGGCTCACCGGCACACACGAAGAGCAGGTTGTAAACTTGCGGCGGCATGGCCCCACGCTCCTTGACTATCTTGAACCGCGCGCGGTCCGGGATGTCAGTAATTCGCGACGGTGTGCGATTTTACGAGAGCTCCCCCACCCAAATCGAACCGACCACGTTCACCCGACAGCTTCGTTCAATTACGCCTACAGGGAACCGGATCGCATTCCCGCCTGTCAAGGAAAATGGCCATCCGGACCCGGCCAGTTGTGGACAACCGGCTACCCTGAATCGCCGAGCAGCCGGCGCATCAAATGGTGCTTGGCAACTTCAACCAGTGCCAGATAGGTCACCGTAGCCGCCACCAGAAACAGGAAAAATCCGAGCGGCAGGGGGACGAATCCAAGCGGTTTGGCGAGCCGGGTGAACGGCAACCAGGCCCCGACGATCACGATCGCGATGGTGGTGATGGCCAGCGGCATACTCGGCCGATCGCTCCACGGACGGCCGACCGTCCTGATCACGAACAGCACCAGGGTCTGGGTCGCCAGCGATTCGACGAACCATCCGCTATGAAACAACGCCTCGGAGGCATGAAAGACCTGGAGCAGGATGAAAAAGGTCAGAAAATCGTAGAGCGAGCTGATGGGACCGATCAGCAGCATGAAATTGCGGATCATCGAGATATCCCAGCGCTGCGGTTTGACGATGTAAGCGCGGTCGACGTTGTCGGTCGGGATGGTTATCTGGGCCAGGTCGTAAAGAAAGTTGTTGAGCAGAATCTGCGTCGGCAGCATCGGCAGAAACGGCAGAAAAAGTGTCGCCGCCGCCATGCTGAACATGTTGCCGAAGTTCGAGCTGGTGCCCATCAGCAGGTACTTGAAGACGTTGCCGAAGGCCTTGCGCCCTTCGATTATTCCGGCATGCAGGACGTCGAGGCTGGGCTCGAGCAGGATTATCTCGGCCGAGTCCTTCGCCACGTCGACCGCGTTGGCGACCGAGATGCCGACGTCGGCCGCTCGCAGCGACGGCGCGTCGTTGATTCCGTCGCCCATGAAGCCGACCACATGGCTGCGCGCCTTGAGCGCGCGGATGATGCGGTTTTTCTGCGCCGGAGAGACGCGGGCGAAAACCTCGTGCGCTTCGGCCAGATACGCCAGCGCGACATCGCCCAGCCGCTCGATCTCCTCGCCCAGCACGATGCGCTCGACATCGATGCCGACCTGGGAGCAGACGTGCCGCGCGACCAGTTCGCCGTCGCCGGTCAGCACCTTCACCGCCACGCCGTCGCGGCGCATCGCCGCGACCGCTTCCGCCGCGCTCGCGATCGGCGGATCGGAGAAGGTCAGGAACCCCGCCAGCCGCAACTCGCGCTCATCGGCAACCGTCAGTCCTTCGCCCCGTTCGACCGCACGATAGGCGACCGCAAGCACCCGGAAGCCCCGTGCGCCGAGCGCGCGCTGAATCTCCTCGCAGCGCTTGCGCGCCTCATCGTCGAGCGGCCGGGTCGCCTCGCCGTCCTCGTAGGTAGTGCAGGCCGCCACCACGGTTTCGGGGGCCCCTTTCGCGATCAGCACAAACTTGCTGTCCTTCTCGACCACGATCGAGAGCATCCGGCGCTCGAAGTCGAACGGAATCTCATCGGTCTTCCGGTAGCCGTCCTCCGGCGGGCCGGTGCGCTTGAGGATCGCGCTGTCGAGCGGGCTTCTGATCCCGGTTTCGAAGCGGCTGTTCAGCGAGCCCAGAAAAAGCGCGCGCTCGGCCGGCCGCCCCAGCGCGTCGAGCGTCTGATCGAGGCTCATCTCGCCGCTGGTCAGAGTGCCGGTCTTGTCGGTGCACAGCACGTCGATGCTGCCGAAGTTCTGGATCGCCGCCAGATGCTTGACGATGACTTTCTTGCGCGCCATCCGCACCGCCCCGGTCGAGAGCGTGACGGTCGTGATCATCGGCAGAAATTCCGGGGTCAGCCCGACCGCGAGCGCGACCGCAAAAAGCAGCGACTCCAGGGCGTTGCGATGAAGACTGATATTGACCAGCAGGATGAACAGCACCAGGACGAAGACGGTTTCCATGATCAGGATGCCGAACTGCTTGGCGCCCCGTTCGAACTCGCTCTCGGGCGGCCGCTCGGCCAGCCGCATCGCGATGTCGCCAAACTGGGTGGCGCGACCGGTGGCATAGACCATCGCGGTCGCGATGCCGCTGATCACCGAAGTTCCGAGGTAAACCAGGTTGTCAAGGTCGGCGCCGGGCGTGACCGATTTTTCGGCCGGGAGCGATTCGCCGGTGAGCGCGGCCTGCTGCACGTGGAGGTCGCGGCTCTCCAGCAGGCGGGCGTCCGCCGGCACCAGGTCGCCGGCCGAGAGCCTGACCGCGTCGCCCGGAACGATCGTACGCCGCGGCACTTCGATCCAGCGTCCGTCGCGCAGCGCGGTGGCCGTGGGAGCCACGCCCGCGCGCAGCCGCTCGACCGCCTTCTGCGATCGATAGGTCTGGAAAAAGTTGAGCGCGATGCTCAGCGCCATGATGATGGCGATAATCGTCGCGTCGACCACCTCGCCCACCACCGCCGAGATGGCAGCCGCACAGAGCAGGATGATTACCAGCGGGTTCGCACAGAAGCCCAGGAAATCGACCAGCGGGCCGGCGCGGCGAACCGTCCCCGGCTCGTTCGGCCCCACCCGCTCGAGGCGCCGCTGCGCCTCGTCCTGACTCAGCCCGGCCGCGCTGCTATCCAGACGCTGAAAAAATTCAGTCAGCGGTTGTCGCGCGAGATCGGCGCCCGCCGCAGCCGATGCCTGAGCATTCGAAGCGGCCGCCGGCCCGACCGGCTGACTCGCGGGGTGCGAGGTGTTCGCGCCTGCCATCAGAGGCCCGATGAAATGCCGTGCGCCATCCGACCGCGAAGTCCGCTTTTATTCAGACCATCGCGATGAACAGCGTATTGCGTCATGGTCGCAATGGCTCTGCCCGCACCCGTGCGCTAGTCGATTCCGTAGCGCTTGCGCTTGCGCCACAGCGTCGTGACGTTGATTCCGAGCACCGCCGCCGCCTCTTCCAGGGTCGGGCTCTCCGCCAGCACACGCACGATATGCTCGCGCTCTTTGGTTTCGAGACTTGCGGCCGTGGCAGCCGGCGCAGGCGCATCGGCGATCTCGCGGAACACGGTATCCGGCAAATCGTCGGGCCCGATCTCGTCGCCCCGGCATAGCACCGCGGCGCGCTCGATAGCGTTGCGCAACTCGCGGACATTGCCGGGCCATCGATAGCGGTTGATCGCTGCCGCCGCTTCGGCCGACAGGCGCAGCGCGGGTTTGCGATTACGCAGCGCCGCGCCGCGAAGCATCCACTGCGTCAGCGCCGGGATATCTACGGCGCGCTCGCGCAGGGCCGGGATGCGGAGCGCGATCACGTTGAGGCGATAATAGAGATCCTCGCGGAAGCGGCGCGCCGCCACCTCGGCGGCCAGATCGCGATTGGAAGCCGCGATGATCCGCGCGTCGACCCGGATGGTGCGCTCGCCGCCCACCCGCTCGAAACTCTGCTCCTGCACGAAGCGCAGGAACTTGGTCTGCAACGATCCGGACAGGTCCGCGATCTCGTCGAGGAACACGGTGCCGCGATCCGCCGATTCAAGCCGCCCGCGCTTGTCCTTGACGGCGCCGGTAAATGCGCCCCGCATGTGGCCGAACAACTCGCTTTCGAGCAGCTCGTCGGAAAGCGTGGTGCAGTTCACCATCACGTACGGATTTTCGCGCCGCGGGCTCCATCGATGAATCTGGCGGGCGAGCAGATTTTTTCCGGTCCCGCTCTCGCCGCTGAGCAGCAGCGTCGCCTCGCTGGCGGCGGCCTGACGCGCGGTCTCGAGCAACGCGGTCATCGCGGAGCTTTGCGATTCGAGCAGCGGAACATCTTCGATTACCGCATGCAGCGCGCGGTTTTCCGCCTGGAGATCCTGCATCTGCAGGGCGCGTTCGACCCCGTGCTGAATCTGCTCGAGCGAGAACGGCTTGGGCAGATAGTCGTACGCGCCGCTCTTCATCACCGCCACCGCGTTTTCCACCGTGGCATACGCGGTCATCAGGATGACCAGGCATTCGGGCCGCCGCCGTTTGATCTCCCGCAGCAGCTCGAGCCCGTTGGTCTCGGCCATCCGAAAGTCGGTCAGCACCAGGTCGACCCGCTCCTGGGCGAAGATGCGCAGCGCTTCGGCCGCGCTGTCGGCCAGCCGCACCGTGTAGGTCAACGAGCCAAAGAAGCGGCCCAGCGTTTCGCGGATATTCTTGTCGTCGTCGACGACCAGCAGCGTGGCCATCGTTTTCACCCTCAGGATCGCCGGCGCGCGATCGAATCGCGAGCGGCGCCGCTCACAGGCCCACGCGCCGCGCTGGCGCCGGCTCGCTGCGCGGCCGTTCAAGATGCGGCAGGCCGGGGGCGCGTCCGGGGGCGCGCAGTTCCAGGGTCGCGGTGATCCGCGCCGAGGCCTGCAGCAGCGCCGGAACGAAATCGCGCTTCATCTGGGCAACGGTGACGCGCGAGGCGTGGCCGCTCAGGTTCATCGCGGCGATTACCTCGCGGGTGGCGTCACGAATCGGCACCGCTACCGAACGCACGCCTTCTTCGAGCTCCTGGTCGACCAGCGCCCATCCGCGCTGCGCGACTTCGCCCAGCAGCGCGCGTATCCGCGCCACATCGACGACGGTGCGCGGCGTGAACCTGGTCAACTCGGCGCTCTCGAAGTAGCGCTCGCGCTGAGCTTCGCTCGCATAGGCCAGCAGCACGCGGCCCATCGAAGTGGCCGCCGCCGGCAAGCGTGAGCCGATACCCAGCGTGACCGTCATGATCCGCTTGGTCGGCACGCGCGCCACATAAACGATGTCGCTGTCCTGCAGCACCGAGATCGAGCACGATTCATGGAGCTGGGCGACCACCGCCTCCATGTGCGGCTGCGCCACCTCCCACAGCGGCGTCGACGAGAGGTAGGCATAGCCGAGGTCGAGCACCCGGGGCGTCAGGGCGAACAGCTTGCCGTCGAAGCTCGCGTAGCCGAGATCGGTCAGGGTCAGAAGAAAGCGGCGCGCGGTGGCGCGCGACAGATGGGTGCGTTGCGCGACCTCGCTGATGGTGAGACGCTGATGGTCGCGGTCGAAGGTGCGGATCACGGCCAGGCCGCGGGCCAGCGATTGAATCAGCAGCGCTTGAGAATCGTCACTTGACAGTGGTTTTATATCCACGATAATCGAGTTCACATCATACACGGATGTGCGCTATGCGAACAAGCAGGCGGCGCTGATGATCACGCCGGCTGCGACCGATTAGGACCCTGCGATAACCAATGGCAGAACTGGTAAGCCTGAAACAGGCGGTCGGCGAACTGATACGCGACGGCGATACGGTCGCGATGGAGGGTTTCACCCATCTGATCCCTTCGGCCGCCGGCTACGAAGTGGCGCGTCAGCGCAAAACCGACCTGACCTTGATCCGGATGACCCCCGACCTGATTTACGATCAGCTCATCGGGATGGGTTGCGCGCGCAAGCTGGTCTTCTCATGGGGCGGCAATCCCGGGGTCGGCTCGCTCTATCGCCTGCGCGACGCGATCGAAAACGGCTGGCCGCGCCCGCTCGAGATCGAAGAACATAGCCACGCCGGGATGGCGAATGCCTACACGGCCGGCGCCTCGAATATCCCGTTCGCGGTGCTGCGCGGCTATCAGGGCACCGACCTGCCGAAATATAACCCGTCGATCAAGTTCATCAACTGCCCGTTCACCGGCGAGAAGCTGGCGGCGGTGCCCGCGATTCGGCCCGATGTGGCGGTGATCCACGCGCAGAAGGCCGACCGGCGCGGCAACGTGCTGATGTGGGGAATCGTCGGGGTGCAAAAGGAAGCGGTGCTGGCGGCGCGCCGATCGATCGTGACGGTCGAGGAGATCGTCGACGATCTCGCGGCCCCGCCCAACGCGGTGGTGCTGCCGACGTGGGTGGTGAGCGCGGTCTGCGAGGTTCCGGGCGGCGCCCATCCCTCATACGCGCACGGCTACTACAGTCGCGACAATTCGTTCTACAAGGCCTGGGATGCGATTTCGCGCACGCGCGAGGGCTTCCAGGCATGGATGAACCGCCACGTGCTCGGCACCCGCGACTTCGCCGAGTTCCGGCACAGCGCGCTCGGCTGAACGGGGCTTAATCGATGGCCAAGGCTGACTACACCGCGGATGAAATGATGACGGTTGCGGCGGCGCGCCTGTTGCGCGATCGCCAGGTCTGCTTCGTTGGTATCGGCCTGCCGAGCGCGGCCGCCAACCTGGCGCGGCTGACCCATGCGCCGAATATCGTGTTGATCTACGAGTCGGGTGCGATTGGCACGCGGCCCGACATGCTGCCGCTGTCGATCGGCGACGGTATCCTCGCCGATGCGGCCGATACGGTGGTTTCGGTGCCCGAGATGTTTCGCTACTGGCTGCAGAGCGGACGTATCGACATCGGCTTTCTCGGCGCCGCCCAGGTCGACAAGTACGGCAATATCAACACCACCGTGATCGGCGACTACCGCAAGCCCAAGGTGCGCTTGCCGGGCGCCGGCGGCGCTCCCGAGATCGCGACCTCGGCGCGCGATATCCTGGTGATCATCCGGCACAGCCCGCGCGCCTTCGTCGAGAAGGTCGATTTCATTACGTCGGTCGGCCTGCTCGATGCGACCACCGATCGGCGCTCGCTGGGAATCCACGGCAACGGACCGGCAGCGATCGTCACCGACCTCGGCATCCTCAAGCCCGATCCGAAAAGCCGCGAACTGACGCTCGCCAGCATTCATCCGGGCGTTACTCTGGAACAAGTCCACGACGCCACCGGCTGGCCGCTCAAGGCGGTTGACGGATTGCCGCTCACCGAGGCGCCGGGCAGCGCGGACCTCGAGGCGTTGCGCGCCTTGAATGAGCGATCGAAGCACGCCAATCAGAAGGCGGTGGCATGATGATCAGCTTTATCTACCAGGGCCTGCCGGCGCGGGTGATCTTTGGCGTCGGCAAGCTTAAGGAATTGCCGGCCGAGGTCGACCTGCTGGGCCTGCGGCGGGTGCTGGTGCTGTGTACTCCCTACCAGCGTGCCGACGCCGAAAAGATCGCGGCGCTGCTCGGCGCGCGCAGCGTCGGCCTCTACGATCAGGCGACCATGCACGTGCCGATCGCGCTGGCCGAGCAGGCCCGCGCCCATGTCAAGCAACTGAACGTCGACGGGTTGGTCACGGTCGGCGGCGGCTCGACCACCGGGCTCGCCAAGGCGATCGCGATGACCACCGGACTGCCGACCGTCGCCGTGCCGACCACCTACGCCGGCTCCGAGATGACGCCCATCTGGGGGCTCACGGTCGGCGCAGAGAAGACCACCGGCCGCGACGTCAAGATCCTGCCGCGCACCGTGATCTACGATCCCACGCTGACCGTGAGCATGCCGGCGATGCTGTCGGCGACCAGCGGCATGAACGCGATCGCGCATTGCGTGGAGGCGCTCTATGCCGAGAACGCGAACCCGATCATGTCGCTGATGGCCGAGGAGGGGATCCGGGCGCTGGGCGCAAGCCTGCCGCGAATAATGAAGCAGCCCGGCGATCTCGAGGCCCGCAGCGAGGCGCTCTATGGCGCGTGGCTCGGCGGCTCAGTGCTCGGCGCGGTCGGCATGGCACTCCATCACAAGCTCTGCCACGTGCTGGGAGGAACCTTCAACCTGCCGCACGCCGAGGTTCATACCGTCGTGCTGCCGCATGCCACGGCCTACAACGCCAAGGCCGCGCCCGAGGCGATGCGACGTATCGCGCGGGCGCTCGACACGAAAGATGCCGCGGGCGGCCTTTACGATCTGGAGGCGGCGCTCGGCACGCCGCTGACGCTCGCCGCGCTGGGCATGCAACCGGCCGACCTCGATCGGGCGGCCGACCTGGCGGTGAAGAATCCGTACTTCAACCCGCGCCCCATCACGCGCGAGGGAATCCGCGCCCTGCTGGAAGAGGCGTTTACGGGGCGCCGGCCCGGCGCGTGACTATCCGGCCGCACGGCACTAGAATTTGCACTAGAATTTGATTATCGGGCCAATCGAATAGTTCGACAGGGAGCAGGTTCAAGATGGCGGTAACCACAAAAATGGGTTCGCTGGCGCATTACGAAAAAGGCGGCGTCGAGGTAATCGACGACAACCCCAAGCATTACGCCTTCTCCAATGTTTTCGAGGTCGCGGCCAAATCCAAGCCGTACGAGAAAGTCTGCGTCGGCAAAAATATCAAGAACGTGCTCGAGGCGATTCGCGCCGAAGGCACCTCGCCGTGGTACACCGCTTCGCACGACGAGGCCGCGCTGATTATGGACGGCACGGTCGAAATCCGCCTGGTCAAGCTCGATCAGCCGGCCGCGCGCGAGGACCAGGAAGGCACCACGATGCTCGAGGGGCAGCCCAAGGGCAAAAAGATGGGACGGATCGTCGCCCGCCGCGGCCACATGGCGCTGCTGCCCAAAGGTTCGGCCTACCAGTTCCACGCCGCGCAGCCGGGCGTGATCCTGTTCCAGACCTTGCTCGGTCCGCTCACGATCGAACGCTGGGGCGAAATCTGTCAGCGCTAGCAGGCTCGAAAAGATCGCAAACCATAACCCGATAGAGGACAGTACGATGGCAAAGGCGAACGAGGTCAACGATCAGGGCTACCGCTCCTTCAAGCTCGGCGACTTCAGCTTCCGGCGCGATGCCTATTTCGTGCATGTCGGATGGCCGGGCGGAACCCATACCTTGTCGGTCGATCATTTCCTGCGCGCGATGATGCGCGACGTGGCGTGGGGCTTTTTCTACGGCACCGTCAACTTCGATACCGTGTTCGGCACCACCAATCATTACGGCACGGTCGAGGTCTTCGTCGGCTTGCGCAACGAGGCCTACTGGAAGAACAACAAGCACTTCGTGCAGACCTTCGACTCCAAGGAGGCGACCACACGTTTCAAGGAGATCCTCGAGGACTGGACCAACGAGGGCTTCGATCCGTTCGCCGCACCCGAGGAAACCGGCAGCGCCTTCGGACCCAAGCGCGGCGCTAATCGCGCGGCGCTGGATCGCATGCGCGTGACCGCCAAGCGGATGGTCGGGGCGAAAGACGACGCCCACCTGCGCAGCGACGCCAACGGCTATCCCGTCAATCGCCAGTTTGGGGATTACCGGCCCGAAAAGCTCGAGGTCTACGCCGAGGAGGGTTTCGAGGAAGAGGTTCACGCTTTTGATTTCTTCGAGTACCTGACGCGTTCGGATGTGACCTGGAATCCATCGGTAGTGTCGGCGGTCAAGAGCAATCTGGTCTGCGCGACCACCGAGGAGTATCAACTGCCGGTAATCCACGGTAACGACCGGGTCGAATGGTTCCTGCAGTTGTGCGATCAGATCGATTGGCTGGTCTACGACGGTCAGACCGGCAAGCCGCGCGCGCGCGTCACCGCCAAGGCCGGCGACATCTGCGCGATGCCCGCCGATATCCAGCATCAGGGCATCTCGCCCAAGCGTTCGATGCTGCTGGTATGGGAGAATGGTGACTCGGCGCTGCCCGAGCTCTACGCGGGCGGCAAGCTGAAACCGTACCCGGTCGAGTTCTAGCTTTCGATTTCATACCAGGCCGCCGGTCGTTTTGATCGGCGGCCTGTTTTGTTCTTCAGAGGAAAAGCCGATGCAGTTTCAGACCAAACTTTTTATCGATGGCGAGTTCGTCGAGGCCGCCGACCGCGCGACTATCGAGGTCCTCAACCCGCACGACAACTCCCACCTGGCGGCGGTCGCCGAGGCCAAGCCGGCCGATATCGATCGCGCAGTCGAGGCCGCGACCAAGGCCTTCCCGGGCTGGAGCTCGACCGCGGCTTCGGAGCGCGGACGGCTGTTGCTCAAGCTCGCCGACGCCATCGAGGCCCACGCCGAGGAGCTGGCGCAGGTGGAGGCGCTCGACACCGGCCATCCGATCCGCGACGCCCGCGGGCTCGACGTCTCGCGCACCGCTGCGACCTTTCGCTACTTCGGCGGGATGGCGGACAAGCACGAGGGCTTCATCGTGCCGGTCGACGCCGGCTTCCTCAACTACGTGACGCGCGAGCCGGTCGGCGTCGTCGGCCAGATTGTGCCGTGGAATTTCCCGTTGATGTTCACCAGCTGGAAGATGGGGCCGGCGCTGGCGGCCGGCAACACGGTGGTCATGAAACCGGCCGAGCTGACGCCGCTCTCGTCGCTGAAAATCGCCGAGTTGATGGCCGCGGTCGGCTTCCCGCGCGGGGTGGTGAATATCGTGCCCGGCTACGGCGCGGTCGCCGGCCAGTATCTGGCCGAGCATCCGGGCGTGCACAAGATCGCGTTTACCGGATCGACGGTTACCGGGCGCAAGATCGTGCAGGCCTCGGCCGGCAACCTCAAGCGCGTTCAGCTCGAGCTCGGCGGCAAGGGCGCCAACATCGTGTTCGACGACGCCGATCTCAAGGCCGCGATCGGCGGCAGCGCCTTTGCGATCTTCCACAACCAGGGCCAGGCCTGTATCGCCGGCTCGCGCCTGCTGCTCCACGAGCGCATCGCCGATGAATTTCTCGACGGATTCCTGAAGCTCGCGAAGTCGATCCGGCTCGGCAATCCGCTCGACGCGGCAACCGAGATGGGCCCGCTCACCTCGATGGGCCATCGCGATCGCGTGCTCAGCTATTGCGAGGTCGCGCGCCAGCAGGGCGGCGAGATCATTCTGGGCGGCAAAGGGCCCGACGATCCCGCACTCGCCAAAGGATGCTACCTGCTGCCGACGGTGGTGCGCGCCAAGCCGGCGGATCGCGTCTGCCAGGAAGAAGTCTTCGGTCCGTTCGTGTCGGTGAGCACCTTCCGCGACGAAGCGGAAGTGATCGCGATCGCCAACGGCACCAGCTACGGTCTGGGCGGCGGCTTGTGGACGCGCGACCTGCGCCGCGCCCATGCCGTCGCACGCCATATGATGACTGGGATGGTCTGGATCAATTGCTACAAGCGGGCGCATCCGGGTTCCCCGTTCGGCGGCGTGCGCGGCTCGGGCTACGGGCGCGAGATGGGCTTCGACGCGATGCACGAGTACACCTACCCGAAGTCGGTGTGGGTCAACGTCGACGCCGCCCTGCCGCCCTTCTACAAGCGCTAGGCCGGCGCCCGGTTGCGCGTTGACTGATCGGACATCGGCGGGCTAGCGTCGGTCACGGGACGCGGCCTCGCCGCCGTCCACACGACTCGCTGGCTCTGAATATGGAGCGGGAGGAAAAAGCATGTCGGCACTCGAGGATTTGAAATTTTATTTCTTCCATTTCATGCCCTACGTCTACCTTCCGCCCGATTACGCGGACCACGAGAAATATCCTTCGATGTGGGTCGACTTCTCCAATCGCCTGTACGATCCCGTGAAAGGCAACGAGCTTTATCGCCGTTATATCGGCGAGATGGTGATGGCGGACAAGCTCGGCTACGACGGGGTGGTGGTCAACGAGCATCACAACACTCCGTACAGCATGATGGCCTCGTGCACGCTAATCGCGGCGGCGATCGTGCCGCAGACCGAGCGCGCGAAGATCTGCTGCTGGGGAGTGCCGATCAATCTGGAATTCCCCAACCGGCTCGCCGAGGAGTACGCGATCCTCGACGTGATGTCAGGCGGCCGGCTGGAGGTCGCCGTGCCGCTCGGCACCGGCATGGAATACTGGGCGAATCCGATCAATCCGGCGACTGCGCGCGAGCGGATGCGCGAGGCGATCGAGGTCATGATCCAGGCCTGGACGGCTGACGGCCCCACCACCTACACCGGCAAGTATTTCAACTATCGCTATCTGAATCCCTGGCCGCGTCCGCTCCAGAAGCCGCATCCAAAGGTTTACATGGTCGGCGTCGGTAGTCCCGAGACCATCGACATGGCGGCCGAGATGGGCTTCGGCTACTCGATCGTTTTCATCCCGGTCAAGGCGCAGCTCGAGGTCTTCAGGACCTTTCGCGAGAAGTCTGCGCAGCACGGCCACCATCTGACCTCGGATGACACCCCGATCGGCGTGTTCGCCTACGTCGCCGAGAGCGACGAGCAGGCCGAGCGCGAGTTCAAGCCGCACCTCACGTACTTCTTCGAGGATCTGATCCGCACCACGCCGCGCTACCTGGCGCCTCCGGGCTACATCTCGACCGAGCAGTTCAAGGCGCGCGCGGCCAGCGGCCACGACGCACTACACGGCCACTTCGATTGGGATGAGTCGGTGAAGCATCTGCGCATCGTCGCCGGCACTCCCGAGCACGTCGCGAATAAGATCGGACAATGGGCCGAGGAGGCGCAGTCCTCCAAGATCATCTGCCATCTGCACATGGGCGATATGCCGCGCTGGAAGACGGTCAAGAACCTGACGCTGTTCGCCGAGGAAGTGATCCCGCGCCTGCGAGGAAAACAGCCGGTGGTGACGCAACACATGGCGGCGGCCAACGGACAGACGCTGCCGGCGGGAGCGAAGTAATGGCGGGCAAAGCGGGCAACACCGACGCCAATAGCGTCTTCAAGCACGAAACCCTGACCGTCAACGGCATCAAGACTGTCGTGATGACCGCCGGGCAGGGCGATCCGCTGGTCTTCTTTCACGGCGGCGGCGTCTTCAGTGGGTTTGATTTCGCGCTCCCATGGACCGAGCGCTACAAGGTCTATATCCCGTTTCATCCCGGCTTCGGCGACTCCGGCGACGATCCCGAGATCGCTGACATGCACGACTACGTCCTGCACTATCTCGAACTGTTCGATCAACTTAAGCTCGAGCGCGGGCTGCGGCTGGTCGGCTTCTCGATGGGCGGCTGGATGGCGGCGGAGTTCGCGATGGAGCATCGGCGGCGGCTGCACAAGCTGGTGCTGGTGGCGCCCGCCGGCCTGCGCGTCAAGGAGTATCCGGGGACCGACCTGTTCCGCATTCCGCCGGAGCAGGTTCCCGCCTACCTGGTGCACGATCTCAAGGTGATCGAACGGTACCTGCCGAAGGAACCCGATGCGGATTTTCTGACCGCGCGTTATCGCGAGATGACGACTATCGCGCGCTTCGCATGGGAGCATCCGTACAGCCAGCGCCTGGCGCGCTGGCTGCATCGCATCAATGTTCCCACCCTGATGGTGTGGGGCGAGCAGGATCGCCTGGTGCCACACCAGCAGTCGGCGAGCTGGGCCAAGCTGATCGCGGGCGCGCAGGTGCAGACCTTCAAGAACGCGGGCCATCTGGTATTGGATGAGAAGCCGGAGGCCGTCAAGGCGGTCGCCGACTTTCTCGCCTGACCGCGATGGTCAATTGACCGCGCGCCGAAGTGGAGGTTTTGGACCATGACCGAAGAACAGAAAAAGCTGATCGCGGCCGCGATGGCCGCCGAGCATGTGGCGGTTATCACCACCGTGGGCGACGAATGGGCGACCTCGACGCTCGAAGCGTTCGCCGAAACCCCCGAACTCGACATCGTGATAATCCTGGGCGAGGGCAGCGATCGATTTAAGAACGTGCAAACGCGCCCGCACGTCTCCTTGCTGGTCACCCATCGCTACGGCGAGGTGCCGAAGTTTCAGATCCGGCGACTTTCGGGACGCGGCATCGCGCGCGAAGTGAAGAAGGATTCGGCGGAGTGGAACCAGCTCAAGGCGTTGTTCCTCAAGAAGAATGCGTTCGAGGAGCCGTTCTTTGGAAATCCGGCGTTGCGGATGCTGCGGATCACGCCGAAGACACTGAAGTACGCCGACGCGCTCAGTCCGCCGTTTACGGTCGAGCTCTAGGAATCGCCATTAGCGAGGGCGGCCGCCACGAGGCGACCGCTTTTTTTTGCCCGACAGCTCACACGGCGAAGGCCAGGATCGTGAAGCGCTTGCCCTGGTAATCGAATTCGCCGACCGGCGTCATCCCCAGTCGCGTCACATGCACGTGCATCGAATAGGGGTTGTCTTCGGCGACCAGCGCCGTGCCGACGTCGAAGCGGCCGGCCGCTGTGCGCTTCAATTGCTCGAACAGGCCGCGCACCGCCCCGCGCCCGCGCGCCGCCGGATCGACACAGACCGGACCGTAGACCAGCACCCGCGAGCACTCAAGCCGCTGCCCGCGGAAGTCGATTTCGCCGAACTGCGCGGCCATCCGCGCGACGATCGGAAAGTGCGCGCCGAGCGCCGTCGAGTAGGCACAGACGAAGCCCAGCACTTGCCCGTCCTCGGCGGCGACCAGGACGGCGACATCTTCGGCCATCCGGAGCAGCTCCTCCGCCGTGTACTCGGCCGAAAGAAAGCCGCCGGCGCGCTGCTCGGGAGTGAGGTTGCCGACGTAGCTGGCCGACTGGATGCGCAGGATCGCCGGCAAGTCAGCGCGCGTCATGGATCGGAATTCCATAGCTCAGCAACCGGCTTGGCGAAGCATCGTGCGGTCTACGCGATCAGCCCGCGCGCGGTGCGCAGGATGAGATCCCAGGTTTCGAAGACGTCGGCTTCGGTGGTGCGTTCGTTGCCGATCGCCATCCGCAGCGCCAGCCGGCCCCTGAGTCGCGTGGTCGACAGGAACGCGAAGCCGGTGCGATTCACCGCATCTACGATCCGCTGATTGTGCGCATCGAGCGCGTCGCCGCCGATCGCCTTCGGCGCGTGCCGAAAGCATACGACCGACAGCGGATGGGGGGCGAGAATCTCGAAGTCGGTCGCCGCGCCGATACGATGCGCCAGCTCCTGCGCCCACGCAACGTGATTGCGCAGTCGCGCGACGATCCCCGCGCGCCCGTAAGCGCGCAGCACGAACCATAGCTTGAGCCCGCGGAAGCGGCGGCCCAACTGCACGCCATAGTCCATGTAGTTGCGCACCTCGCTCTCGGAAGTTTCGAGATAGGCGGGAATCAGGCTGAAAGCGCGGCGCAGCAGCGCTTCGTGCGGCGTATAGAGCACCGAAAGATCGATCGGCACGAACAGCCATTTGTGCGGATTGACGACGATCGAGTCGGCCAGCTCGCTACCGTCCAGCACCCATCGCAACTCGGGCACGATTGCGGCCGGCCCGGCGTAGGCCGCGTCGACGTGCAGCCAGACGCGATGCTGCCGGCAGACCGCGGCGATGGCGCGGACCGGATCGATCGAAGTCGTCGAGGTCGTGCCCACGGTCGCGGCGACGCACATCGGCAGGTAGCCGGCCGCGCGATCTTCGGTCAGCGCCAGCTCGAGGGCGGCCGGATCCATCCGGAAGGCATCGTCGGTCGCGATCTTCACCACGTTGTCGCGTCCGATACCGAGCAGGATCGCATCCTTCTCGATATGCGAGTGAGTCTCGGCGGTGCAGTAGACTCGCAGCCGCGGCAGATCGCGGCCCGCAGTGCCGAGATTGCGGATATCCAGGCCGAGCGACTCGCGCGCCGCCGCGAGCGCGTGGAGCCCCGAGACGCTGGCAGTATCGTAGACCACTCCGAACAGCCGCTGTGGAAGCCCCAGCGCGTCGCGCAGCCAGCCCAGCGCCGCCTCCTCGACTTCGGTAGCGGCCGGCGACGTCCGCCACAGCATCGCATTGACGTTGAGCGCGGCGGCCAGCAATTCGGCAAGGATGCCGGCTTCGGATCCGGTTATTGCGAAGTAGGCGAAGAAGCGCGGATGGTTCCAGTGCGTGATGCCTGGCATCACGATGCGCTCGAAGTCGTCGAGCAGCGCACCGAGCGGCTCGCCATCCTCGGGCATCGCCGGCGCAATCGCCTCGGCAACGGCGCCCGGGCGGCTTGCCGAGAGCACGGGGAATTCCCGGGTATTCTTAAGATATGAGGCGACCCAACGGGCGGCGCGCTGCAACACCTGATCGAAGTCGGATGGTTCCATAAATCGAGCGGCGCGCCGAGGGCGCCCGGGGAATTCGTTTATCGCGGATCGGGCTGAAAAAACAAACGCCCCGCGCGCGGCGCGGGGCGTTTGTTCGTAAACCGTGGCGGCAATGCGATACCTGCCGCGCGGCCGGCCGCGGGCTAGTTGCCGCCCGCCGCCGCCTGCTCCTGGACCTGCTCGTGCTTGACCACGAACTTGGGCCGCGCCCAGGCGATGTAACAGGGCAGAATCAGCACGCCGGCGATCATGTTGGTGCCCATCAGGAACATCAACAGCACGCTCATCTCACTGTGGAACAGCAGCGGCGAGAAGGCCCACAGCGCGATGCCGCCGACCATGACCGCGAAGGTGCTGAACACCGAGGTGCCGGTCTTGGTGACCGCTATCCGGATCGCCTCGGCCAGCGAACTGCCGCCGATGACCTCGTCTCTGATACGGGCCACCGTGTATATGCCGTAGTCGATCCCCAAACCTATACCCAGTGATATGACCGGGATGGTGTCGATGGTCAGGCCGATATCGCGCATGCGCAGATAGATGAAGGCGCCGAAGTTCGCCAGCACGCAGGCCAGCAGGAACAACAGGCCGGCGACGATCGAACGGAACGAGATCATCGAGAACAGGCAGACCGCCGCGAGCACGAACGTGATGTTGAGGAAGTCGAGTTGCTTCAGCACGTCGTCGGCGGCGGCGTAAAGTCCCGCCGTGGAGCCGAGGAACTGCACGCTGATTTTTTTAAGCTGCGGATCGGAGGCGACGCGTAATTTGACGAACTCCGCGATCCGCTGGCTCAGCACCTCCAGCGCGAGCGTCGTATGACCGGGTATCAGGATCCGGATACAGGTGTCCTGGGCAGCGGGCGGCGCCAGATACTGCTCCATCTCGCCGGGCGCGGTCGCGGTGCTGTAAAGGTACTGCAGGTTGCCGGCCAGCTGGATATCGTCGGGTATCGCCAGAAACTTGGGATGCCCGTAATGGAGCTGCTGGTTGGACGGCATGATGATACGGGTGGCGAAGGTCACCACGCTGTCGACGGTCGGATCCTGCAGCAGGTAATTGCGCATGTCGTCGCTCATCCGCAGAATGCCGGGCGCCAGCGCTGACTCCGGATCGGGATAGGGCGGCATGTGGGAGATGATCACCCAGCCCTCATCAGTCGGGAAGTAATGGTTGATCGCCAGCAGGTCCTGATTGACCTTGGCGGTCGGGCGATAAAGCGGCGTGCCCGGATAGCTGTAGCCGACCGGCTCGCGCAGCCCTGAAGCGACGCCCCAGATCAGGACGCACAAGGCGGCGATCAGGATGCCGCCGCGCAGGCGCCCGGGACGCACCGGGATTTCCGCCAGCTTCGCGAACAGCCCCTCGATCCAGTTGTACATGCCGCTGACACGCTTGGCCCCGCTGCGGATCTCAGGCAGCGGCAGGAAGCTCATCAGGATCGGTTGGAACACGAACACCATCGTCAAGCTGCCGGCCAGCCAGACCGCGCCGGCAAAGCCGACGTGCTCGAGCACCGGGATGCCGCCGAGGGCGATGAAGATGATGCCGGCGATATCGGCGATGATCGACAGAAAGCCGGGCGGCAGCATCTGGTCGGTAGTGGCGATACAGGCGGCGTACTTATCACGCAGTCGATCGATCTCGTCGTAGTATCGACCTTGCCACTGAATCCCGTGACTTACGTCACGGGCGGTTAATATGAATGGTATGACGAGCATGACCGGGTCGAAGTCGTAGCCCATGAACCCGACGAAGCCGAGTCCCCAGATGGCGGAGAACGTCCCGGTGACGATCGGCGCCCACCAGCGACTGCGCTGGGCGAGGAAGATGTAGAGGATCGCGATCATGGCGATGATCGAGGCGACCAGGATCAGCACCACCGTGGGCTCGTAATAGTAGCCATAGCCGCGGACGATTGGCTCACCGGCCACGTAAATCAGATGGTTCGGATCCTGGTACTTCTTCACCAAGCCGCGGATAGCGAAAAACAGCTCGCGGTAGTTGAACCCTTCCTCGTTGAACGAGGCCCGGATTACCGCGGCCTTGTTATCGCTGCTGACCAGGGAGCCGACACGGTCACGGTAGATCGTGACGTTGCGCTTGAGCAGGTTGATCTCGGCCTGGTCCTTGGGAAGGTCGGGATACATGAAGGTTTTCGCGACCAGGGCGCCGGGCACCGCCTTGGCATAAGTGACGCGGTAAGAGGCCAGCGAAAAAACTTCGTTGTGGTTGACGCCGGGCAGCCGGTTAACGTCGCGCGTCAGCTCCTGGATGATCTTCAGGGTCGGCAGGTTGAAGATATCGCCCTTCTTGACCTCGACCATGAAGGTGACGGTATCCGCGCCGCCGAAGCTCGCGAACTTGTTGGTCAACGCGACGTTGGGATGGTTGCGGGGAAAGAAATCGACGAACTTGGTTGCGACCTGGACGTGAGCCGCAAAGTACAGCATCCAGGCCGTGAACAGGAGCAGGAATCCGCCGACAAACCAGCGAAAACGAAGGATATTTTCGCCGAACCGGAAATATCTGATAAGTGACCCTTCGCCGGGTGCGCTGCCGTGACTCATTTTGACTCCCTGATTAATTCCCAATTTTCGCCGTCGGCGGTGCGGAGAACGGTCCCCCCCAAGCCAACCGCGATTCCCAGATGCCCAGACGAGGTGACGGCCGTCAGATCCTGAAAGGTCGGATCCTTGGTCTGCCATTCGGAGCCCGGCACGCCCTGGAAAATCGTCCCCTCGGCGCCCGCCAGCCATACCGTGCCGGCCGTGCTCGAGGCTTTGCCGGCGCTAGCGCCGTAGATCGAACGATCGGTCGGCAGCTTGCCATCCTGCCAGCTCTTGCCGCCGTCCTTGGAGATCGCATAGACGCCGCTCTGACCGGCAACGATTACATTCTGGTTGCCCTGCGGTACCACGACGAAGTAGGGCGGGACCGTGAAATCGGCGACTTTACCGCCGCGCTGCACGTCCCAGGTCTTCCCGCCGTCGCTGGAATGCAGGATGGTCTGGAATTCGCCCACCACCCAGCCGTTGTTGGGATCGCTGAAGGCGACCGCGTAGAAGGTCAGGTTGTTGAGCGTCGTAAGCTGCCAGGTCTGGCCGCTGTCGTTGGTCCACAGCAGCGTACCATGGTCGCCGACCGCAGAAACTTCATGGTCGTTGACCACGGCAAGCGACAGCAATCGGGTGGTCGCCTTGCTGTGCTGGACTTGCCAGGTGCTGCCCCCGTCGGTGGTGTGCATGATCAGCCCCTCTTCACCGATGATCCATCCGCTCTTGCCGTCCGGGGCAAAGGCGATGTCGTACAGATCGAGGTCCTGGTGAAGTGCATTGCCGGGCCGGCCTTCATTGAGACGGCGGCGCTGCCAGGTCTTGCCGCCATCCTCGGAGGTCAGCAACAGGCCGGCGCTGCCGACCACATAGCAGTCGCTGGTGCCGGGCTTGATCGCGACCCCGAAGAGTTCCTCCCACGGTCGTATGATCAGGCTGCTTGGCTTGACCGGTGGCAGGGGTGGTTCACAGCCAGCCAGGAGCAGGAGCGCCAGACCGACCACGGAAAGAATTGGAAACCTGAATCTTGTTCTTCTCACAGTTTTTATCGAGCCTGATTGTGTTTTGTCTCACCCGTTAGGCACGGGGCCAACCTCTGGCCCTGCGGCTTGTAACCTTCGGCCACAGGCCTTGGCTCCCCCGTCTACTACCTCGTAGCTGCTTTTATCTTACCGGCAAAAGCGGCGCGGTCTTTCGGGTACCGCAAAATCGTCCCCAACGCAAGCCTTCGCGCCACGCATCCTCATAACAGGGAAATGCGGCGGCGGTAAAGCGAACGTCGGAGATTCTTTTTTCCCCCGTCCCGTTCTAGCGATTTGCCCGACTCCCAGGGAAATCCGCCAGGTTCAGGAAACGCAAGGCGTTGGCTCCCCTTATCCCGGCGATCTCGCCCGGCGCGAGGCTGCCGGCCTGACCGGCCCGATCGAGCACCGCCCCAGCCGGAATCTCGCGCGCATCGAACGGATAGTCCGTCCCAACCATCAGCTTCTCAGCCCCCAAACGACTCTTCAGCAGGATTAGATTGTCGACGTCGTAGGTCAGCGTATCAGCCCAGAATGAACGCACGGTTTCGAGCGGGCCGACCGGCAACCGGTTCTTTGCGATACTGGTGTGCGCCCAGAAAAAGTCCATCCGCGGGACCGTCCAGCACAGCGTGCCGCCGCCGTGGGCGAGACAGATGCGCAGCCCCGGGATTTCGTTCATCACGCCGCCCAGGATTAGCGTGGCGGCGGCAAAATTCGTTTCCCCAGGCATCCCGACCGTCTGATAGAGCCCCGGCAGCGCGGCGCCCTTGTGCTGCTGGGGCACCGACCAGGGTTCGTTGGTGGGATGGACGAAAAGCGGGCAGGCAAGCTCGACCGCGGCCTTGAAGAAGTCCCGCAGTTCCGGCACGTGAAAACCTTTGCCGTCGACCGATGCGCCGATCTCGAGCCCCGCCAGCTTCAACTCGCGGCGCACCCGCGTCATCTCGCGGATGGCGGCGGCGGGGTCCTGCATCGGCACCGTACCCAAACCGATGAAGCGGCGCGGATGCTCATTCACCAGCCGCGCGATAAAATCATTTTGATAGCGGGACAATTCGAGGCAGGCTTCGGCCTTGCCCCAGTAGCCGAAGGTGATCGGGGTGGGCGAGATCACCTGGATATCGACGCCCTCGCGGTCCATGTCCTCGAGGCGGCGCGAAAGTGTCCAGGCCTGACTGCCGATTTTCCGATAGGCGGTCGATCCGAGCATGATCTGGACGGCCGAGTCGCCGTCCTTCTCGAGGTGCGGCCAGCGCTCGTCGCCATAGCGGGCGCTCAGCGATGGTAGCTGGTCAGGAAAGATATGGGTATGAAAATCGACCCGTACGACTTTGCCACCCTCAGCCATCGAAACGGTTACTCCCCTCCAACCCGCAACACGCTCATCGAAAAATGTGGAAGATCCCTTACCTATTTGCTCTTGGCCAGTTGGGCGCCGTCGCTCAAGCGCACCCCCAGCGAATCCAGCGCCCCGTTCTCGGTCATCGGATGGGCCTGGCCGCCGTCGCCGCCGATCTGCGGCGGCGTGTCGCCACCCTGAAACATGTCGGCGCGCGATGGCAGCCCCTTGCCGTGGCTGGGGCCGACCAGTCGCCACATGTCGAGCGTCTCGGGCATCGCGGGCAGCACCCGCGGGCGATGGGTGTCGTCGAGAATCTGGCCGTGCTCCCAACAGAACTCGACCACCAGGTTATTGGCCTCGTCGCGCAGATAGATCGCGATCGAGCCCGACGGCGCATGCTTCAAGAGATCGTTGCGGAACGGTATGCCCAGCGCCATCACGTTGGCCCGCGCTCTCATCAGGTCATCGAGCGTCGGCACCAGGATACAGACGTGATCGACCGAGGTCCGGGTGCCGCCGGTGCCGAACACGCCGAGCGAATGATGGTAATGGTCGCCGCAGCGCATAAAGGCGGCCGAACGCTCGACCCAGTCGGAAATCTGGAAGCCCAGCAGGTCGGTGTAGAACGGCACCGATTTGTTGATGTCCTTTTCGAGCAGCACGGTATGCAAAAGCTTCGACATGTGCACCCGATGCGCATAAGTCGGCGGCATCGGCATCGTTACCATGTCGGTGAACAGCTCGATCATGATCCCGTCGGGATCGCGAAAGCGGATGTACTGGTCGACGCGCTCGCGCGCCAGCGATCCACCGCGCTCAACCTCGACGCCCGCGCCGCGCAGCCGCTTCTCGATCGCTTCGAGGTCGGCCGGGTTTGCCATCTCGAACGCGACCCGGTTCACCCCGGGGCTCTGGCTCTGCTTGAGCACCAGCCAATGATGCTGGATACCGCCGGTCAGATAGACCGCGCCCTCGCGCTCCTCGGTGACCTCGAAATGGGCCACGTCCTGGTAGAAACGGAGCGAGGACTCAAGGTTGGCGACATCGAGCGCCAGGTATCCCAACTGCTTCGGCTGTAACATGGGTATCTCCTTGCCTCGCCGAGATTTTCGGTGGGCGCGGACTCTTCCTTCCGCTTAGCATGTACCTAATATTGCTGCAACTGTTTGTTCAAATTCACGCTCGCCAGCCGATCAAACGCGCGCTTGCCGCGTGGGCCATGCAATTGAGTTTTGCGCGACGCCCTTGCCCGCCAACTAGCCAGTCGCCAAGTCGTCCGCGTCATCACCGGGCCGCGCGGCTTTCGATCGATTAGCTCGCGGCCTTGAGATGGCGCGCGGCCGCCTTGGCGCTGGCGATAAAGCCCGCGGTGGTCTCGACCTGCGCGAACAGATAGCCCATGCGGTCGACCGCCGCCTGATGAGCCTGCTCGGCGGAGAAGCGGCCGATCGCCTGCGATGCGCAAGCGTCCTCCAACAGGACGACCTTGATGCCGCTCATGCTGAGACCGTCGACGGTGGTCTGCACGCAGATCGGCGTGGTGAGGCCGGCGACTACCGCGGTGTCGAGGTTGCGGGCCTTGAGCTGCGCCATCAGATCGCTGCTGGCGACGGCGCTGAAGGTGGTCTTGCGAACCATGACATCGCCGTCCTGAACGACGTCCTCGTAAAAGGCGGTGGCCGGATTGTCCTTGGCCAGCGCCTTTCCGATATCGGCAATAAAATCCGTCATGCGGCCGGTGGGCGGGCGCTCCGGCGTATAGGCGATATGGACCTGGATGACGGTCCCGCCGATCTCGCGCCAGGCCTGCGCCGCGCGCACGAAGTTGCGGACCGCCGCGTCGGCATGGGGCACCGGCTCCCAGCTATCGCGGCCGAAGCCGACCTGGATGTCGACCCCGACCAGCGCGGTGGTCGCGGGATCGATCGGATAGGTCACTTTGCGATCGTCACGAGCCATGTCGTTTTTCTCCTTGGCGGACTATCGAGAAGCTACGCGCTACCGCGTGGGGATGTAAAGGATTCGAGTGTGGCGGGCGCGCGGGCGGTTCATTTCTCTGGTGGTCCGACCAGGATCGCGTCGCCTTCCACCCGTACTGCGTAAACCGCGACCGGCAGCTTGCAGGGCTCGGAGGTCGGCTCGCCGGTCTTGAGATCGAAGCCGCCGTCATGCAGCGGACACATCACTTCGCAGTTCTCGGTCAGCAGTTCGCCCTGGTCGAGCCAGCCGCCCTGATGGCTGCAGATGTTGTTGATCGCGTAGTAGTTGCCGTCGACGCAAGCCAGCAGGATTTCGTCCTCGCCGAGCTTGACGCTCTTCATCGTCCCGTCGGGCACGTCGCTTTTCTTGGCCGCTTCAACGAACTTGGTAAGCATCGCTATCACCCCACTCTATTAACTAAGCCCGGCATGTTACCGGTCGGAAGGTTCCGAATAAACGCCCGCTTTCAGAACGGAAACGTTGCCCCGCCGGCCACCGGCAGCACCTGTCCGGTGATATAGGAGGCGTCGTCGGAGGCCAGGAACGCGATCGCCGCCGCCTGCTCGGCGGCCTCGGCCTTGCGCCCCATCGGGACTTCCTGGCGGACCGAATCGCCAACCCCGAACACTCCCTTGCCGCCGAAAAAGCGATCGCGCTCTTCGGCTTCCGCGGGCGGCAGCGTGCTGGCCGCGACGTTCACCCCGTAATCGCGCGGGATAACCCGATCATCGGAATCGGTGCCATGGGGCGCCACCACGTTGACCCGAATCCCATAGCGCGCGACCTCCTTCGAGAGCGAAGTACTGAGCGCGATCACGCCGCCCTTGGCGGCTGCATAGGGCACCCGATAGCGGCTGACCACCGCCGAGGTCGCGAGGTTCACGATCGCACCGCCGCGCTGCTCGATCATGTACGGCAGCACCGACCAGCACAGCCACATCGGGGCCCAGAACGAGCGGCGCACCTCGGCCTCGATCTGCGCCGGCGTGTAGTACTGGAACGGCTGTGCCCAAATCGTCCCGCCGACGATCACCGCCAGCACGTCGATACGGCCGAAGACTTCCTTGGCGCGCGCCATCAAAGCCTGGCAGTCCTTGAGCTCGCACAGATCGCCGACGAAAGTCGCGGCGCGCACGCCGGCCTGCTCGAGCTCGGCCGCGACCCGGCGGGCGCTGTCTTCGACGATATCCGCGACCATCACGGTGGCGCCCTCTTCGCCGAAGCGGCGCGCCGAGGCGCGTCCAATTCCCTGCCCCGCGCCGGCCACGATCACCACCTTGTCGCGGAAGCGGCGGGCGCCGGCGGCGCGTGCGTCGAGCGTCGGTCGGGATCGTTCGCTGCCTGAATCTGCCATCGTCGTGCGGACTAAAAGGGATAGGTCGCGCCGCCGCCCACCGGCAGCACCTGGCCGGTGATATAGGAGGCATCGTCGGAGGCCAGAAAGGCGATCGCCGCGGCCTGTTCGGAAGCGCGGCTGAAGCGCTTCATCGGAATTTCGAGGTCGATAAACTCGCCGCGCTGGCGGCCGACGAAGCCGTCGCCGAAGAAGCGATCGCGCTCGGCGCGCTCCTCGGGCGGCAGCTCGGAGGCTGCCAGAGCCACTCCGGCGTTGCGCGGCGTGACGCGATCGTCGGCCTGGGTGGCATGCGGCGCCATCACATTGACCCGGATTCCGTATTGCGCCACTTCCTTGGCGAGCGAGCTGGTGAGCGCAATCACGCCGCCCTTGGCGGCGGCATACGGCACCCGGTAACGGCTGGCGACGGCGTGGGTGGCGAGGTTCACGATCGCGCCGGCGCGCTGCTCGATCATGTAGGGCAGCACCGCGGAGCAGAGCCACATCGGTGGCCAGAAGGATTTCGCGATTTCGGCTTCGATCTGTTCCGGCGTGTAGTACTGGAACGATTGGGTCCAGATGGTGCCGCCGACCACGTTGACCAGCACGTCGATGCGGCCGAAGAGCTCGCGGGTGCGCGCCATCAGCGCGCGGCAGTTGTCGAGTTCGGAGAGATTGCCGGTGAAGCTTGCCGCCCTGACGCCGGCCTCGGCCAGTTCATCGCAGACCCGCTCGGCGCTGGCCGCGATCAAGTCCGCCGCCATCACCGTCGCCCCTTCCTGGCCCAGCCGGCGCGCCGCGGCCCGACCGATGCCCTGACCCGCGCCGGCGATTACCGCGATTTTGCCGACGAAGCGTCTGGCGCCGGCGGCGGCAGGATCGAGCGTGGTCTCGGTCGGCATAGATCGATCGCGGGGCGAGCGATCAGATTTCCATCACCACGGCCTTGGGCTCGGTGCAGAACTCGCGCGAGTAGGAGCCGCCTTCGCGGCCGACGCCGGAGTCGCCGACGCCGCCGAACGGCGCGCGCAGGTCGCGGATAAAGAAGCAGTTGACCCACACGGTGCCGGCATGGAGCGCGGCGGCCAAACGATGGGCGCGGCGCAGGTTCTCCGTGAAGACCATCGCGTTGAGTCCGTAAACCGTGTCGTTGGCGAGCTTGACGCCCTCCTCCTCGGTCGAGAAGCGGTTGACCATCGCGATTGGCCCGAAGATCTCCTCGCGGCAGGCGCGCGAATTGAGCGGCGGATTAACCACCACCGTCGGCTTCACGCTCCAGCCCTCGCCGACGCCGCCGGTCAGGACTTCGCCGCCCTCTTTCGCGATCGCGTCGAAGTAGCTGCTGACCTTCTTGAAGTGGGTCTCCGAGGACAGCGGACCGACCTGGGTCTTGGCCTCGCGCGGATCGCCGATCACCATGTTCTTGGCGGCGGCGACAAATTTTTCGACGAAGGCATCGAAGATCTGGTCCTGCACGAACAGCCGGCTGCCGGCCAGGCAGACCTGTCCGGCGTTCGAGAAGATCGCGCGAATCGACCACGGCACCGCCTTGTCGAGATCGGCGTCGGCAAAGACCAGGTTGGCGCCCTTGCCGCCGAGCTCGAAGCTCACCGGGATCAGGTTGGCGGAGGCGGCGCGCGCGATCGCGCGGCCGGTGGTCGATTCGCCGGTGAAGGTGATGCGATCGATTTCCGGCGACTCGGTCAAGAACTGTCCCACCGATTCGGGCCCGAAGCCCTGCACGACGTTGAACACACCCGGCGGCATCCCGGCTTCCAGAGCCAACCGCGCCATGACCGAGGCCGAGGTCGGAGTATCCTCGGCGGGCTTCAGGATCACGGTGTTGCCCCACGACAACGGCGGCGCGATCTTCCAGGTCTCGAGCATCAGCGGAAAGTTCCACGGCGCAATCGCCACCACCACGCCGGCCGGCTCGTAACGGGTGTAGATATGATGGCCGGTGTCGGCCGGAAAGCTTTCGGCCGAGGCGAGCTTGGCGAAGTCGGCGAAGAAGCGGAAATTATGGGCCGCGCGCGGCACGTCGGCGACCTTCATGTCGGTAATCGGCTTGCCCATGTCGCAGGTGTCGGCCTCGGCCAGCTCGTCGACATGCTGTTCCATCAGGTCGGCCAGCCGATGAAGGATCTTGGCCCGCGCGTTGTAACCCATCTTCGGCCACGGCCCTTCGTCGAAGGCGCGCCGGGCGGCTACCACCGCGCGCTCGGCGTCCATCCGCGCGCCCATCGCAACTTCCGCCCAGGGCTTGCGGGTGTAGGGGTTGATGCTCTGGAAGCGCTTTCCGTCGAGCGATTCGACCTCGCGGCCGTCAATAATATGCGGAACGAATTTCATCGTCGCCATCCTGCCTATGAATTGGGAAACTGTGGTGCGGACTCCTGCCGCAATCGGGATCGCCTTACCGGCGCAGGCTTTTGGAGCCGCTCAGGCGACCTTGGGCTTGGCTGCCGCGGCCGCCCGCCGCTCGGCGATGGTCACGCCGCCCTCGGCCCAACTGGTGGCCGGGAGCTCGCGAATCACCACCCACACCGATTCACGCGGCACACCCAAGGTCGTCTCGACGGCCGCGGTCATGGCCTCGTGCAGCGAGCGGATCTGCTGCGGGCTGCGTCCTTCGATCATCGATACTTCGACCAGAGGCATGGCTCAGGCTCCTCGCTTGATGGTTACGGTGCCAAGATGGGTGAAGGCCGCGGCCACTTCCGCGCCGGGCGCGACGGTGTAAGCGTCGGTCATCCCGCCGGTCATGATTAGCCAGCCCGCCTCGATCGCCTCGCCGCGCTCGGCCAGGAAATTGGCCGCCCACGCGATGGCTTCGGCCGGATGGCCCATCACCGCTGCGCCGGTCGCCGTGGCGACCTGCTGGCCGTCGACCCGGAGGACACATTCCTCGCTGACCAGGTCGAGCCGGCTGGCCGGCAACACCGTTTTGCCGAGCACGAAGCGGCCCGAAGAGGCGTTGTCGGCCACCACGTCCTGGAGAGTGAATTTGAAATTTTCGTAGCGGCTGTCGAGAATCTCGATTCCGCAGCGCACCTCGCCGAGCGCCGCCATCACGTCCGCGGCAGTGACACCGGGGCCCTTGAGCCGCTTGCTGATGGTCACGACGATCTCGGGCTCGGCGCGCGGATGGGCGACTGCGCCCGACGGAATCGTGCCCTCATCGATACGCATCGCGTCGGTCAGCCAGGCGGTGGTCGGCGAGCCGACCTTCATCTGCACCTGCTTGGCTTTGGAAGTAAGCCCGAGCTTGATGCCGACCAGCTTTTCGCCGCGCGCCAGGCGCATCTTCAACGCCGCGGCCTGGATCGCGTAGGCGTCGTCGACGTTCATCTCGGGCCAGCGCCTGGTCAACTGATCGCAGGTGCGCTTGGCAGCCTCGGCGGCGAGCAGGATGCTCGCCGCCTCAGCGATATCAACTCGTGGAGAATCGCTCATTTTTTCGACCGCACTTCTTTTCGACCGGACTTACGAGGCCGCGGTGTATTCGTCGCGGAAGGCCTCGTTGATCACGCCGGTCGGGTAAAAGATCGCGCGACCGATATTCTCCTCGCTCCACTCGACAATCGGCATGTCGCGATTGGCGAAATAGCCCAGCCCCGCGAAAGTCTCGTTGCGATTGCCCGACGGATCGAAGAAGTAGATCGTCCGGCCGCGGGTGATGCCGTGGCGGGTCGGCCCCTGATCGACGCGGGTGCGATGCTTGGCCATGATGTCGCCGGCGCGGCCGACGTCATCCCAGCTCTCGAGGAAGAAGGCCATGTGATGGAAGCCGTTGCGATTGCCGCCCACGAAGGCGAGATCGTGCGGCTTGCTGGAGCACGACAGGAACGCGAGTCCGAGCGCTTTCTTTTCGGGTCCGCCAACCAGGCGCTCGGTCATGTAGAAGTCGAGGCACTTGATCGCGAAGTCGGTGCACTCGGCGACCTTGTTGATGCGGCGCACCGGGTCGACCTCGCACATCAGCAGCGTGTGGTCCAGATGCATCGCGCCGCAGCCGTGAATATCGTCCGGCCATGGATCGGGATCGTGCACGCCGACGTTTTTGCCGACAAATTCCTTTTCAGCAAACAGGACCATCTTGGTGGTGTTGGGCAACACGAAACGAATCGCACGGCCGACGAATGGAATCTCACCCGCCTTGAGCTGCTCGACCGGCGTCCCATACTCGGTGATGCGCTTGGTAAACATGTCGAGATCGGAATCCTTCTCGACCTTGTACGCGATATAGTTGGCGCCGGGCTCCTTGGCGGGAGTGATCTGGACGCTGTACTTGTCCCATTCGTCCCAGCACTTGTAGTAGGTCGTGCCGTCAGGATCGCGATGGGTCTCGTAGAGCCCCAGCATCTTCTCGTAGTGCTTGCGGGATTTCTCCATATCGCCGGTCACCCGCAGCGACACGTGGCCGATTCGCATCACGCCCATACCGTTCTCTCCTTCCAATGATTATCCGTCATCTTATAAAGATGTCGGGGGTCGTAATCGTTGTACGGGCGATGAATGATTTCCGTCGCAAACTGGCGCCATTAAACGCGCCGGCCCGTGTCTCAATACTTCTACTTAAGCCGGCGGGCGGTCAAGAGGCAGTCCGGCCACCAGCGGTTTCCACCGCCGCTCCGGCGCTCACAAAGGCGTCCAGCCGAACTCGGGGATAAGCTGATCCAGGGTCAGGCTCAGCATCGCGATTACCGCCGCGTGGGTGGCCTGGGTCTCGACCCGATTCAGGGAGAATTCGCTTGCGAGGCTCACCTGGAAGGGTCCGTTCACCCAGGCGATACCCGGCAGCACGCGCAGGTCGGGCTGGGTGGCGCCGCGGCCACCCTGGACGTACTGACCATAGGTGAACTCGCCGAACGGGTTCAGATCGACCAGCGGCGCAGGCCAGCCGAAGTCGCGCACATAACTCGTCAGGTAGGAGAACTGGTACGAGACTACCCAATCGGCGTTGACCTGGTTGGCCTGCGTGCCGCCGGTCTTCACCAGGTCCTCGAGGTCGGCCTGGAGCGCCAGCGGCCGCATATAGCGGGTCGCCGGCCAATCCGGCAGGTCACCCATCCCTTTGGAGAACATCAGGATCGGGCCGAAATAGGTATGCCTCGTGCAGCCGGCGCTCGGATTGCCGTTGGTCAGGAACAGATCGCTGCCGATCGCCAACCGCAACTCATGGCGGGCCGATTCCAGGAAGGCGTACTTGGTGAGGATCTCGAAATCCTCGAAGCCACTCAGCAATTGCGAAGATCGGCGGCGCTGGCGATGGCGGCCGGCGCGGGTGAAGGTCGCCAGCGAGCAGGCATGGCCGGGCTGACAGGCGGGATCGTTCCAGCCGCCGCCAAGCTGGAGGCTGAAATTTTGACTGAGCTGTTTTTCGAGCGAGGCGTTGAGCGACAGCAAGGTGCCGTGCGAGAGCTTGACCCAGCCGGGAATCAGGTCGAGCGAGTTGCTGGGATTGGCGTCCTCGACGATTAGCGGTGCGATAAAGTTGCGCCGCCCGACCTGCGCCCGAGCGACGGCGGGCAGCGCCGCGGCTAGCGCTATCGTCAGGCCGATGATCAGAGTCGGTCGCATCCCACTCGCATAGCGCATAGTAAGGATGGCAGGCGCGCGGATAAAGCCGAGGCGCGCCGGACAACGGAGGTCACGAAGACCCTGATGGATATGCTCGGGAACCTGCCCACCTCGATTAAGGCCGTGGTGGTGGTGATTACCTTTGTTAGTCTGACCGTGGCCGGACTCTATGTCGTCCGCCGCCGCATCCCCGCCCACGTGCTCAAGGAGGACCACGACGTGGCCGGCTTTACCTTCGGCGTGGTGGGCGCCTTTTATGGCGTGATCCTGGCCTTCGTGATCGTCGCGGTATGGCAGCGCTTCGAGCGCGCCAACGAGACCGCCCAGAAGGAAGCGCTCGCGATCTCGAATCTCTACAATCTTTCCAAGGGACTCGACGAGCCGACCCGCAGCGCGATGCAGGCGGCGCTGCACAGCTATGCCGCCGAGGTGATCGATCGCGAGTGGACCGCGATGGCGGCTTCCAGCTACCGTCAGAGCGCCACCAGCGAGCAGCGCATCTGGAGCGTGCTGTCGAGCTACAATCCGGCCGGCGTCCGCCAGCAGACCTTCCTCGACAAGAGCATCGACCAGGTCGCGGCGCTGAGCGACGCGCGCCAGTCGCGCTATCTCTACTACCGCGAAAATCTGCCGTCGGTGATCTGGATCGTAATCTACGTCGGCTGCTTTATAACGCTGGGCTTCGGCTACTTCTTCAGCACGCGACTGTTTCGTTCGCAGGCGATCATGGTCGGAACCTTCGCGGCGCTGATCGGCTTGACCATCCTGGCCATCAGCGAGCTTGCCAATCCTTACCAGGGATCGGTGGTGGTTGCGGATGCGCCGTTTCGCTCGGCGTTGCGAACGATGACGGCGGCGCCGGCCCCGCCGCCCGCTCCGCCGCACTAGCCGTCGCCGCGTCGGCCGGTTCGGCGCTGCGGCGCGCCGCGACGATCATCCGTTTGCCGAACAGCAGGGCCGGCGAGTGAACGTGGCCGATAATCTCGTCGGTGACTGCCGCCGGCGCGGTCGGCAGCCGCTTGCGCCGGTTGTTGCGCGCCGCGGTCCAGACCGAGAAGCGCGCGGCCGCCCACAGCAGCGGCACCAGCGGCGCCATCGCGAGCGCGGTCGGACTGTAGCGATCGCTGTAAACTTCGAGCTGCTCGAAGCCGGCCAGCCGCAGCAGGTAGCGCAGCCGGAAGTAATCGATCATGAAAACATGGCCGTGGTAGAGATGCGGTCCGCGGCTCAGGCGCAGGAACTGGACTTCATTGACCAGCCCGCGTTTCAAATTGCGCTGACCGGTCAGCAGATAGCTCAGCCGGGCCGAAAGATGCATCAGGTTGGGGGTCGTGATCAGCAGCATGCCGCCGGGCTTGAGCACCCGCGCGCATTCGCGGATGAAGCCGATCTGGTTCTCCAGATGCTCGATACCTTCGCGCGACAGCAGGTAATCGAAGCTCGCGGGCGCGAACGGAAACGGCTGGTTGGCATCGGCCCGCACCCAGTTAAGCGGCGTGGCGCGCGCCGCCGGCGGCATCAGGTCCATCGAGACTACGCCGTAACCCAGCTCGCCGAGCGTTTTCGAGTAGCCGCCGGCGCCGGCCGGAACGTCGAGCAGACGCCCGGGCCGCAGCGCCGCGAAAATCGCTTTGCGGCCGAATCCCGACTTGACGATCAGATCCATGAGCAGAAGATTGGCAGAACGACGCCCGGCGCGCCTGCCGCGCCCGGTCACAGGCAGTCGCGCTCGAAAGCCGCTTAGTCGAGGACCAGCTTGGCGACCGCCTCGCGATGAATCGGCGCGTTGCCGAAGTTGGCCTCACCGGCCAGGGCGCGCCGATGGTAGAGATGCATGTCGTGCTCCCAGGTGAAGCCGATGCCGCCGTGCACCTGGATCGCGTCGCTGGTGACGTTCTTGGCCATGTCCGAAGCATACGCCTTCGCCATCGCCACCGCCGCGGCCGCCTCGGGCGCGCGCTGATCGACGGTCCAGGCCGCGTAGTAGGCCAGCGAGCGGGCGTTCTCGATGGCGACCATCATGTCCACGCACTTGTGCTTGATCGCCTGGAAGGCGCCGATCGGCTTGCCGAACTGGGTGCGGGTCTTGGCGTACTCGACCGCGAGGTCGAGCGCCTTTTGCGCCGTACCCACCATCTCGACCGCCAACGCGGTGGCCGCGATTTCGAGCAATCGCGTCAGCAGCGCGCCGCCCTCGTTCACGGCGCCGAGGATATTGGCCGCCGGCACCTCGACCTGATCGAATTTCACATGGCACAGCCGCCGCGTCATATCGACCGTCTTGAGCTGCGTGACGGTGACGCCCTTGTCTTTGGTTCCGACGCACAGCAGCGTGATTCCGCGCTCGCCCTCGCCCGCCCCGGTGCGCGCCGCGACGGCGATACCGTGGGCGACGTGGGCGTCGGGCACGAACATCTTTTCGCCCGACAGGATCCAGTTCGATCCCTTCTTCGAGGCCTTGATCTGGACGCCCGCCGGATCGAAACGTCCCGAGGCCTCCGCGACCGCGAGCGTGCCGATAAATTCGCCCGCCGCCATCTTCGGCAGCAGCTCTTTCTTGAGCGCCTCGGAGCCGCCCTCGACCGTCGCCGTCGCGCCGAGGATCGCGGCCGTGAAGAACGGCCCCGGCACCAGCGCCTTGCCGGCCTCCTCGAGGATCACGGTCATGTCGAGGAAGGTGCCGCCCTGCCCGCCGTAGCTTTCGGGGATCAGCAGCCCGGGCCATCCCAGCTCGGTGAGCTTCTTCCAGAAAGCGGGGTCGTGCGCGCTCTCGTCCGCCATCATGCGGCGCACGAAGGTAGTCGGACAGTTATCGGCCAGAAAGCGCCGGGCCGCATCGCGCAGCATCTCCTGTTCTTCAGAAAAGCCGAAGTCCAACGTGCCGTCCTCCGTGGCCGGAAATCGGAATCCCGGCGTGGTCTGACGATGTGGCTAGCACTAATAGTTTTCGACGCGCAAGGCGCGACGCATCCCGCGACCGGCCGAGCTAGTGCAGCAGGCGGCGGCGTTCCGAGACCATCGCCAGCACGCCCGAGTATTGCAGCAATCCGGTCAGCGCCCCGGCCGGCCCGATCTCGAAGCCGGTGAAGAATCCCGCCACCGGCACCGGGCCGAAGTGGCGCCGGATATATGCCGAGTCATGGCCCGGCACCTGGTAGAGCCCGTTGCCGCGCGACACGCAATCGAAGTAGAGGCCGAAGGCCGGCGCCTCGGTCTGGCGGGCGGTCATTTCATCGAGCGTGAGTTTCAGATCGTTGCGCGCGCGCTCGCCGTCGCGCAGCGCGAAGCCGACCAGGTCGCCGACCGCCGGCCGATGGCCGACCGCGAGCATCCCATGCTCGGGGCTGGCGCCGACCAGGTTGCGCAGGAAAAAGTTGCCGCGCTCGAGCTGCTCGGCTTTGGGATCGTGCGGTACGGCCAGGAACACGTAAGCCATCGCACGGCGCAGCTCGTCGGCCAGCGGGCCGACGGTCTCGGCAAAGACCTTGAAGGCGGGCCGGCCATCAAGCTCGATCAGCACGTTATCGCGCACCGCGGTGACCCGATGGCCGCGGCCCAGCGGCGCGCAAGCCAGCGAGGCGCCGACGTTGAGATCGAACTCGCCGCTCAGCACCATCCCGGAGACCGCGTTGGAGCTGACCGTATCGCCACAGAAGACGAAGGTCTCGCCGATGGTGCCGTCTTCGGTGGCACCACCGCCGACCGTCGTCACACCCGCGGGCAGCTCGCGGGCGAGCGCCCCCAGCATCGGTTCGGGTTCGAGATTGTAGGTATCCGCGAACAGGCACAGCAGCCGCTCCGGACCCGAGGCGCGCCGCACCGCCGCGGCGATTTCAGCCGCGCTCTGGGGGCCGCGGCCGCGCAGCGAGGGCACGAAGAAGCGGGTCGCCGCGAGGCCCGCCAGCACCATCACCGCGATCGCGGGTCCGGACTCGATTTCGTGCTCGCCCGCTATCACGCCGCCGGCGCTGCATCCGGCCACCTCGCGGGTGCCGGCGGTTTCGCCGACCGTGCGGATGACGGCGTGGAAGGCGGCGCCGTGGGCGGTGGTCGCAAAACACAGCGCCGCGTCGGCCCGGGTGAGTCCCGCGGCTTTGAGCGCGATCGCGGTCGCCTCGCTGGCGGCGGCGCGCGGATTGTTGGCGATCGAATGTCCGACGCCTGCGCGGATCATGGCTTTGTCCCGGCGCTCATTGTCCCTCGCGTCCACCAAGAATCTCCAGCAGCGCGACCATCCGTTCAATCCCCCCGCGAAGATTCTTCACCGCGATGCGCTCGTTGACGCCGTGTATCTCGTGCATCTCGGCCGGGGTGATTTCGAGCGGTGTAAACCCGTATGCGATGATCCCTTTCTCCCGGAAATAGTGGCTGTCGGTGAAGCCGTCGAGCAGGCGCGGCACGGTCGGGGCCTTGTCGAAATGCTGTGCGACAATCCGGATGGCGTTCATCAGCAACGAGCGCTGCGGCGACGAGGCCGGCGGAAAGTTCAGCAGCACGTCGACCTTGATCGACTTGTCGCCGATCACCTTGCGCAGCGTGGCGAGGAATTCCTTCTTGTTGGTGCCGGGCAGCAGGCGACAATCGACCTCGGCGTAAGCGGTGGCGGGAATCGAGTTGGTCTTGTCGCTGCCGTGGAGCACGGTCGGTGCGATAGTGTCGCGGACCTGCGCGTTTTGCGACGGCACGGCGACAAAATTGCGCGCGAAGGCCGGATCGTTGCGCAGCGCCGCGGGAAGATTGGCGAACTGATCGGGTTCATCGCCCAGGCTCGCCAGCGAGCGGAAGTAATCGCGCACCGGATTTATCACCCGGATCGGCGTGTGGAAGGTATCGAGCCGATCGAGCGCCGCCACCAGCCTGGTCACCGCGCTGGTCTGCGGCGGCACCGCCGCATGGCCGGCCGGGCCGGCGGCCGTGAGCCGCAGCCACAGCGGGGTCTTCTCCGTCACCGAGACGGTATAGAGCTTGCCGCTCTTCTGGACCAGGATTCCGCCGCCCTCATTCAACACGTAACCGGCGTCGGCATAGAGGTCGGGCTCATGACTGATCACCCAGCCCGCGCCGGCCGCGCCGCCGACCTCCTCGCCGGCGGTGGCCAGAAACAACACGTCGCGATCGAGCAGCACGCCACTGCGCTTGATCGCCAGCATCGCCATCAGCTCGACCACCCCGGGGCCCTTGTCATCGAGCGCGCCGCGGCCCCATATTTCGCCGTTCTTGACGGTGCCCGAGAACGGCGGCACCTGCCACTCCTTGGGATTGGCCGGTACCACGTCCATATGACTCAGCAGGATGATCGATTTGGTATGGCGCCCGATGCCGTGCAGCCGGGCGGCCAGGATGGCGCGGCCGGGCGATGACTCCCAGATGGTCGCGGGAATCCCGGCGGCGAGGAATTTTTCGCGCAGCATCTTCGCCGCCGGCAGTTCGTTACCCGGCGGATCGGTGGTGTTGATGCGGATGTACTTGGAGAGCAGATCGGTCGCTTCCTGGGTGATCTTGTTCCAGTCGATCGGCTTGGCGACCGGCTTCACGATCGCGCGCCGCCGGCTTTGCGCACCGGCCGCCGATCCGCCGTCCAGCGTCAGGAGCGCCACTGCGATCAGCATCGCGAGCGCGGTCAGCGCGCCGGCCGTGCAACAATTCCGGAGCGGGGGGCGCGGCAAAAAACGTCCTGCTTGTGGAGTCATGGTTCGGAACGGTTTGTAGCGCATGCTAGATCTCATCCGCAATGCGCTCTGCGGCCGACAGCTCTACGCCGACGATTAACGGACGCACGCGCGCGCGATCGCGAGGACCGCGGCTCAACGCCGCCACGGTCGGGCGCACGCTCGCCATCCTGCGCCACGAGTCGGCGCGCTGGAACGCTCCGATCCTGACCCTGATGGCGGCGCAACGCGACGATCCGTTTCTGACCCTGATCGGATGTATCCTGAGTCTCCGCACTCGCGACGAGACCACCGCGGTCGCCGCCGAGCGCCTGTTCAGCCGTGCGGCGACGCCCGCTGCGATACTGAAGCTGCGGCCCGCCGTGTTGATGCAGCTTATCTACCCGGTCGGCTTCTACCGCACCAAGACCCGGGTGATTCGCGACATTTGTCGCGCGCTCATCGAGCGTTTCGAGGGGCGCGTGCCCGACGATATCGACGCGCTGGTGACGCTCAAGGGAGTCGGCCGCAAGACCGCCAACCTGGTGGTGACCGAGGCTTACCGCAAGCCCGGAATCTGCGTCGACACGCACGTCCATCGGATCTCGAATCGATGGGGACTGGTGCGCACGCGCACTCCCGACCAGACCGAGACCGCGCTGCGCGAGGTGCTGCCGCGCCGCTACTGGCTGCATTACAATCGCATCCTGGTCGCCTTCGGCCAGACGCTGTGCCATCCGCTGTCGCCGCGATGCTCGTCCTGTCCGGTTGAGCATCTGTGTCCGCGTATCGGGGTTGGACGTTCGCGCTGAACGCGCCGTATAGTTCACTGTTCGCATTGCACCTGGCGGGAGGATTCTGATGGGTATCGAAGTCGGCTTTGTCGGGTTGGGCAACATGGGTCTGCCGATGGCCGAGGCGTTGATCGACGCCGGCATGAGCCTGGCGGTCTACAATCGCACCGGCGCCAAAGCCGAACCGCTGGTCGCCAAGGGGGCGCGGCGCGCCACCAGCGCCGCCGAGGCGGCGACGCCCGGCGCAATCGCGATCACGATGGTCGCCGACGACGCGGCGCTCGAAAGCGTCACGCTGGGCGAGGCCGGCCTGGCCGCGCGGCTCGGCAAGGGCGGCATCCATCTCTCGATGAGCACGGTTTCGCCGGCTCTCGCGCAACGGCTGGCCGAATATCACGCGCGCTACGGCGGGACCTACCTGGCCGCGCCGGTGTTCGGGCGTCCGGACCGGGCCCGCGCGCGCAAGCTCTGGATCGTCATCTCGGGGGCGGCGGCGGCCAAGGAGCGGGTGCGCCCGCTGCTCGAAGCGATGGGCCAGCAGACCTTCGATATGGGCGAGCAGCCGGCCGCGGCCAATGTCATGAAGCTGGTCAACAACTTCTTGATCATGAACGCCATCGAGGCGCTCTCGGAAGCGCTGGTGATGGCCGAGAAGGGCGGCCTCGACCCAACGATGGTGGCGCGGGTGCTGACCGGCTCGCTGTTCAATTGCCCGCTCTACCAGGGCTATCTCGACACCATCATCAAGCGCGCCTTCGAACCGGCCGGGTTCAAGCTCAAGCTGGGATTGAAGGATATCGAACTGGCGCTGGAGATGGCCGGGGATGCCAGCGTGCCGGTGCCCAGCGCCAGCCTGATCCGCGATCGCATCCTGACGGGCTTGGCGCGCGGCCGGGGCGAGATGGACTGGGCCGTGGTCGCCCTGGGTGCGCGCGAGGACGCCGGCCTCAAGCCGTAGGGCGCAGCGTCGCGGCGCGGACGAGGAGACGCACGGGACCAGCGCCGCTCCTCCGTCAAGGCCCACGATCCGTTGGCTTTTCCGGGCCCAGCGATCTTACAAGTTGCGGAACTCGCCATCCTTAACTATCCTTTTTCACAGAGGGGGGCGGCTGCGCCTCCGGGATGTTTCCCTCGGTTATGTTGCCCGCTTCATACAACCCGAGAGGCGAAGAAAAGCTCAAGCTCATTCTCGGCCAGCTCACCGCCCTGCGCTCGCGCCTCAACGGCCTGGCCTTCCAGCAGGGGCTCTTCATCGGGCTGGCGCTGCTGGTCTCGACCGCCGCCATCGTGGTGCTGATGGCTTATGTGCTGCCGGCCCTGGCTTTCCTGACGATCGGCACGGCGGTGACGCTCGCCTGCCTGGCGGGCCTGACGCTTGCGATCCGGCACGCGTGGCGGATGTATCAGAGTGCCGAGGCGGTCGCGGCGCTGGCCGACCGGCGCGCCGAATTGAAGGGTCGTCTGCAGACCCTGGTCGCCCTGCAAAAACAGACCGCGCGCTCGCCGTTGTGGCCTTACCTGGTCGAGGACGCGACGCTCAGGCGCGAGGAGTTCGCCCCCGCCCGCATCGAGCGCCGCCGCGTCTCGCGCACGCTCTACGCCCTGCTGGCCGCGTTGATAGTCGCCGGGCTGGTCGCCCCGGTCACCAGCCGCGCCCGGCGTCCGGTCGCGCTCGCCAAGCGCGGTCAGGGACCGCTCACGCTCAACCTGCGCGACCTCAATATCCAGCCCTCCGATGGCTCGGTGCAGAACGGCGGCCGTTTGAGCGGCGACCCGCGCACCATGCGCAAGCTGGCCCAGATGCTGGCCGAGGCGCAACGTAAGGAGCAGCACAAAGACCTGCTTTCCAAGATGATGCGGTCGGCGCATAAGCTCGCCGGCAGTCTCCAGGACAAGATCACCGGACAAAAGACGCCACCGCTCGATATCCGGCTGGCTGACAACGGCGGCTCCGGGTCGAATCCCACGCCGCCGCCGGCAGAGCCCAAGCACAATCCGTCGACGTCGAACGGACAGTCAGCCGCGACCGGCAGCCCGCAATCGGGTGCCCAGGTACCGGACCAGGGCGCGGACCGGACGCCGCCGGGTGAAAAATCCAACGGGCTTGCGATGCGACCGGCGCCCGGCACCCCGACCGAGAGCCAGCCATCGAGCGGCACCGACACCCGCCCCTTCGCCGATCAACAGCGCAGCGGCAACGACGCCGGCGGCGCTTCACATGGCGCCGGCACCGATCCGGAAGGGCTCTACGGTCCGCCTGACAAGCAGGCCAAGGCCGAGAGCAGCTTCCAAATCGCGATCGACGCCCGTGCGGGGTCGGCCGGCCATGCCTCCGACCGCGCCTATCCGCCCAAGGTTATTGCCCCGCTCAACACCGACCAGCATCCCGACGAGCCGATCGGACGCATCGCCGTGCCGGCCTCGGATCGCAACACCATCAAAAGGATCTTCGAACGATGAGCGCCGCGCTGGCTGAACCCCTGACGATCGCCGACTTCGCCCGCACCTTCCGCCGCATCCAGGGCGAAATTCACAAGGTGATCGTCGGACACGAACAGGCCGTCGAGGGGCTGCTGAGCGCGCTGTTCGCCGGCGGCCACGTGCTGATCGAGGGCGTCCCCGGCACCGGCAAAACCACGCTGGTCAAGACCCTCGGCACGGCGCTTAACTTGAGCTTCAACCGCATCCAGTTCACCGTCGATTTGATGCCGGCCGATATCACCGGCACGCGCGTGATTTTGACCGGCGACGACAACCGTCGCGAATTCACCTTCCAGCCCGGTCCCGTCTTCTGCCACATCCTGCTCGGCGACGAGATTAACCGCGCCACTCCCAAGACCCAGTCGGCGCTGCTCGAAGCGATGGCCGAGTTGCAGGTCACGGTCGCCGGCAAGAGCTATCGCCTGGCGCCACCCTACTTCGTGATGGCGACGCTCAACCCCATCGAGATGGAAGGCACCTACGCGCTGCCCGAAGCGCAGCTCGATCGGTTCATCTTCAAGGTCGGCCTCGAATTCCCCGACGAGGCCGAGCTGGTGCGTATCATCTCGTCGACCACCGGACCCGAGGAGGCCGGCATCGAGCCGGTCTTCGCGCATGGCGAAGCCGCCAGCCGTATCGAGGCGTTGAAGCGTCTGGTGCGCGAGGTGATGGTGGCGCCGGCGATCGAGCAGTATGCGGCCAGGATGGTCCGCGCGACCCAGCCGCTCGGCGCGAAATTTCTCGGCGAGCGCGGCGCTACGCCGGTTGACGACGCGGTCAGTCGCTACGTCAGCTTCGGCTCCAGCCCGCGCGGCGCGCAGGCCCTGATTCTCGGCGCCAAGGTCCGCGCGCTGCTCGATGGCCGCGCCAATATCGCTTACGAGGATATCGACGCGATTGCGCCGCTCGCCCTGCAGCATCGCATCATGCTCAACTACGCCGCCCATTCCGATGCCGTCGACGCCGCCCACGTGGTCGAACGGGTGGTCAAATCGGTCCGCGCGGCGCGCGCCTGACGGAGATCATCGCGGATGCTCGAGGCGCGCGCGTTCGAGCCTGAATTTCTGGGCCGGCTGGACCGGCTGGCACTCGGTATCAAGCGCGCCCGCACCGCGCGCGTAGGCCAGCGCACCCTCGGCCGCATCCACGGCCTCGGCATCGAGGTCGAGAATTTCAAGACTTATGCGGAGGGCGACGATCTCCGCTTCCTGGACTGGAACGCCTTCGCCCGCCTCGACGACCTGCTGCTTCGCACCTACCGCGCCACGCGCCAGGTCGAGGTCACGGTGCTGGTCGACGCCAGCGCTTCGATGGCGGTGCCGCGCGCCGACGACAAGCTCGGCTTCGCGCTGCTGCTCGGCGCGGCGCTGGCTTACCTTGGCATCGGCGAGAACGACGCGGTGCGGATGGTGAGCTTCGCGATGCACCGCGGCAAGCTGCGGCTGGACCGCAGCGCCGTCTACTCGCGCCGCGAAATGTATCCGCAACTGAAGCCGTTCATCAACGCCATCCGGCCCGAGGGTTCGACCCGGCTGGCCGCGATGGCCGAACAGTTGCTGAGCGAGCGCCGGCCCGCGGGGCTCATGATCCTGCTCTCGGACTTCCTGGTCGACCCGTCCGACTACGAGGACGCGCTGACCCGGCTGACGATTGCGCGCCATGAACTCAAAGTCGTGCACGTGATGGGCGAGCGCGAGAGCAGCGGCCAGTTCGGCGACCACGTCATGCGCGTGCGCGACAGCGAGAGCGGCGAAGTCCGCGAGCTGGCGCTCGGCGAAGACGCCGGCGAGCGCTATCGCCGCCGGGTCGAGGAGCTGGCCGCACGGTTGCGCGATTTCTGTACCCGCCGCGGCATCACCTACGTGCGCGCCTTCGGCGCCCCGAACCTCGACCACATTCTCACCAGCGAGTTTCCGCGCCTGGGCCTGGTCGTCTAGCGATGGGATTCCTGAGCCCGCTCAATCTGCTGTGGCTGGCCGGTTCGCTGGCCGTGCTGGTGCTTATCTACCTGCGCTCGCGCGCCCGGCTGACGGTCGAAGTGTCGAGCCTGATGCTGTTCGAGGAGCTTGGCGCGCCGGTGATCCAGCGCCGCATGCTGCGGCTCGACGCGCTGTTCTGGCTCGAGGCCGCGGCACTGTCGGCGCTGTCGCTGGCGCTGGCCGGACTTTACCTGCGGGTGATAGAGCCGGTCGCGACCCATCACACCCATGCCCTGGTGTTCGATCTGGGGGCTGCGATGGGCGCGCAAGACGGCCACGGCTCGCGGCTCGACCAAGCGCGCGCCGAGGCCCTGGCGATCGTCGCGCGGGCCCCGGCGGACACGCGCTTCAGCGTGATCGGCTACGCGCTCGACGCGGACGTGATGCATGCGGCCGGCGGCGATCGCAGCCTCACGCGGGCGGCGCTGGCGAATCTGCACGCGACCGCCGTGGCGCCGCGGCCGGCGGCGCTCAAGGCCGCGCTGATTCGGGCGCGCGAAGCCGCCGCGATCGATCTGTTCACCGATCGCCCGCCGTCGCCGGCGATGGTGGCCGACGTGCTCAGTCCGGCCCGCCTCGAGGTTCATCTGGTTGGCGCCGCGGCGGAAAACCTGGCCCTGGTTTCGCTCGATCCCGGCACGCCGGGAATCCGCAAGGGTCACTGCGTGATTCGCAGCTTCGCGCAGCATCCGATGGGCTCGACGCTGATTATCGAGAGCGATCACGGCGAGCGCCTGTCGCTGCCGATGGTTATCGAGCCTGAGGCTGAGGCGGTGGTGCCGTTCGGTCCGCTGGCCCGCGGCGGGCTGGTCCACGCCCATCTGGCCACGGTTGGCGACGCGCTCTCCGCCGACGACGATCGCTGGGCTTACGTCGCGCCGGGCGACGCGAAGAGCCGCGCCCTGGTGCTGTCGCCCGACCCGGCGGTGCGCGACGACCTGTCGCGAATTTTGCTCGGCATCAATCAGAATCTGACGGTCGCCGCCTTCGATCCCGGGCAATACCGGCGCGCGAGCGACGCGGCCGCCTACGAATTAATCGTGATGCACGACTGTTACCTGCCCGGACTCGATGCTCCTGCTTTGCTGTTGATTTATCCGCCCGCTGCGGGCGCGCGCGACCTCACGGTCACGGGCACTGTGGGAGCGGTTGAACTGGAGGATCGATCGGCGTCAGGGACCGCCGGCGAGACCCTGATGCTGGGCCGGGCGCGAGAACTTGCGCTACCCGCCGGCAGCGTGGTGCTCGCGCATTCGGCCGGCAATCCCGCCCACGGCGCGATCCCGCTGGCCGCGATGGTCGGCAACGGCGGTCAGCATCTCGGCGTCATCGCCTTCGACGTCCGCAACCATCTGCTGATGAATCCCGACGATCTCGAAGCGTTGCTGCTGACCGTCGAGCTGGTCAAACGGCTGACCGCGCCCGCGAATCTGCGGGTGGTGAACACCGCCAGTTACGTGACGATGGCCGCGCCCGGCGGCGCCACCCTGCTCGAACCGGACGGCAACGTCCGCAAGCTTGACGCCGATAGCTCCGGGCAAGTCGGGTTCATGGCGCTCGACGCTGGCCGCTATCGGCTCAAGGCGGCGGCCGGCGACACGTCGATCTATGCGAACTATTTCGATGAACAGGAATCCGACCTCGCGGCGCGCCCTGAGCTTGCTTCACCCACGCGGCCGCCGCCGGCGAATCGCGGCTCTGCGGCGCAGGCGATGACCAGCGGCGTGATGACGCTCAACGCCTGGCTGGTGGCGCTGGCGATGCTCGGGTTGCTGGTCGAGTCGTTGCTGTTGACACGCGACTGGTGGTGGCGGCGGGTCGCCTATCATGTTTGAACGGTCGCAACTGCTATGGCTGCTGATGCTGACGCCGCTGATTGCGGCGCCCGGCCTGGTGGCCTTCGGCCGCGGGCGGCGGCTGGGCGGCGCGCTGGAAGCGCTGGTCCGCGCGCTGACCTTCGGCGTTATCGTGCTGTTGCTGGCCGGACTGAAGTTTCCGGTCCGGGTCGGCGCCAACCATATGGCGGTGGTAGCGCTGGTTGACGAGTCGCGATCGATTGCTCCCGACCAGCGTGCCTGGATGCGGGAGCGAGTGGCCGATCTGGCGCGTGTCATGGACCCGGCGGATCGGCTGGCCGTGATCGATTTCGGCCGCGATACGCGCCTGGTCGCCCCGCTGGGCGATCCGCGCCTGCTCGGCGCGATCGACCAGCCGCTCGACGGCGGCGCGACCAACCTGGGCTCAGCGCTGACCACTGCGCTCGGAATTTTCCCGGCTGACGCCGAAAAACGGGTGGTGCTGCTGAGCGATGGCAACCAGACCGCAGGCAATGCGCTGGCCGAGGCGCCGGCGCTGGCGCAAGACGGCGTGCGAGTCTTCGCCGCTGCGCCGCCGCCCTCGAGCCTGCGACGGGTCGCGCTCACCGCGCTGCAGGTGCCCGACCCGGTGCGCGCCTATACCCGCTTCGCGCTGCGTCTCGATATCGAAAGTGAGGCGCGCGAGGCCTTGCCCGGCAAGCTCGTGCTGTACCGCAACGGCAAGCCGGTCGGCGCGCAGACGATGACCCTGCAACCCGGGCTCAATCGCTTCGAACTGCCCTACCAGATCGATCAGCCCGGCGCCTACGAGATGAGCGTTGGCCTGTCGGTTCCCGCGCCCGCCGTAACGATCAACCCGCGCGCCAGCACCTCGCTCTCGGTGCTCGGCACGCCGCGCATCCTGCTGGTCGCAATCACGCCGAGCAAGAGCGTGGTCGACGCGCTCAAGCTGCGCCATTACGAGGTCGACGTGATGGCGCCGTCGGCCTTGCCCGAGCGTCCGCAAGCCTACCTCGACTACCAGGCCGTGATCCTGGCCGACGTTACCTCGGCCACCGTCAGCCCGGCGGCGCAAAGTGCGCTTGACCACTACGTGAGCGACTTCGGCGGCGGCCTGATCGTGACCGGGGCGGCGATGCTGGATGGCGGTTTCAAGGGCAGCGAACTCGAGAAGGCGCTGCCGGTCCGCTTCCGGCCGCAGCCGCCGCCGCCCACGCGCGAGCCGATTGCGGTCTATCTATGCATCGACCGATCGAATTCGATGAGTTACAACTCGCGCGATCCTGAGGTCCGCGACGGTGAGCGGATTCGCTACGCCAAGCGCGCCGCAATCGCGCTGCTGAACCAGCTCGACGACACCGACTTCGTCGGCGTCATCGCCTTCGACTCGCAGCCCTACGTGCTCTCTCATCTGCGGCCGCTGGGCGAGGACCGCGCTCAGCTGGTGCAGCGGATCGAGCGATTGGAGCCGGGCGGCGGCACCGATTTCAAGGAAGCCCTGGAAATCGCCGAGCGCGAAATCGTCGCGAGCGGGCTGGCGGTTCGCCAAGTCATCCTGCTCACCGACGGCGACACCAACCGCGAGTATCATGACCATGACAACCTGATGGCCGCTTACGCTCACGAAGGCATCCCGGTCTCGACCATCCGCATCGGCCCCGACCTCGCCAATCTGCGCCTGCTCAAGGATTTCGCCAGCATCACCGGCGGGACCTTCTACCGGGTCGGCGATATCGAGAAACTGCCGCAGCTACTGGTCCATCTGACGCAGCGCGCCAGCAACCGCAAGCGCCACGACCGGGCTATCGAGAGCGGCGATCCGAGCACGATTCTGAGCGGCATCGCGCCCGGCCAGATCCCGGCGATCGACTATGCTGCCGAAGCCGACGTCAAGAACGGCGCCGAGGTCCCGCTCCGGCTCCGCCACGGCGGCAAGACCCAGCCGCTGCTCGCCACCTGGCAATATGGTCTGGGACGGGCAGCAGTGTTGATGGCCGATCCCGACGCGCTGACCTCGCTCAGTTGGGTACGCTGGAACCGCTATGCGGAATTCTGGTCGCAACTGGTGAGCTGGGTGATGCGCCAGGGCAGCTCGGGACCGTTCGATTTGCGTATCGCGGATCGGCCCGACGGGGTGAGAATCGAGGCCCAGAAGGCCGATTCCGCGCCGGTCGCAGGACTCTACTGTCGCATCGCCGGCGGCCCGATCGTGCTCGATGTCGCCATGAGCCAGGTCGATAGCGCGCTCTATCGCGGCGAGGCCGGGACGCTGCCGCCCGGCGCCTACACCGCCACCCTGATGCTGAAGGCCAATGACCTCGAGCAGGCGCTCGAGCGCCAGCCGTTTATCGTCGCCCCGGTGGCCGCCGACGCGGCGGAGCTGAAGCTGCGCCCCCCGGATATCGATCTGTTGCGCAATCTCGCCGCCGCCACCGGCGGCGCACTGAGCGTCGCCCCCGCCGAGGTGCTCAAGCGGCGCGGTGCGACGGTTACCGACTACCGCAGCGCGGCGCCCTATCTGCTGCCGCTCGCGATCCTGCTGCTGCTGGGATCGATCCTCGTCCGCCGCCGCCTGGTAATCGGCTAGCTTCCGGAGACCTTCGCTGTGCACGACGCCGGACTCAAGCGCTGTCCGTGGGCGGTAAGCGAGTTGTCGCTCACCTACCACGATCGCGAGTGGGGCGTGCCGGTGCACGACGATCGGACGCTGTTCGAGTTCCTGATTCTTGAGGGGGCGCAAGCCGGACTGAGTTGGGAGACGATTCTGCGCAAGCGCGAGAACTATCGCGCCGCCTTCGCCGGGTTCGATCCCGCGGCGGTCGCGCGCTTCACGGCGCGGCGTCTCGAACGGTTGATGGCCGACCCGGGGATCGTACGCAACCGGCTGAAGATCACCGCCGCTATCGGCAACGCCCGCGCGTTTCGTCGGATCCAGCAAGAGTTCGGCAGCTTCGAGGCGTTCGCGTGGCGCTTCGTCGGCGGCCGTACCCGTCGCAATGCCTGGCGCGCCGGCAAGTCCGTACCGGCCACCAGCGCCGCGTCCGACGCGATGAGCAAGGAGCTTATCCGCCGCGACTTTCGCTTCGTCGGCTCAACCATCTGCTACGCGTTTATGCAGGCGGTCGGGATGGTCAATGACCACCTGGTCGATTGCTTCCGTTACTCGCAGGTGGGAAGGCAAGCGCCCCGCTAATCAGATCGCCGCGCGGCGAGCGCTCGCCGATTTGAACAATCCTGAGGGCGACGATCGCCCGGCGATTAACTTTCGGCGCCGGCGACGCCCAATTCGGCCAATTGCTCGGCCCCCTGATGGAGCCGCCATCGGTCAATCGCTTCGATATTGAAGCGCCAATCGCTGCCAATCTTGAAGCCGGGCAGTTGGCCCTTCTTGAGCAAACGGTAGATGGTCGAACGATGAACCCGCAGGTAGTCGGCCAATTCGTTCACGGTAAGGACTTTCGCGCTGTCTGCCATCTCTAGTTCATTCCTCTTCTGGTATCGGGACCAAGCCCAACAAAATCACACTAGTCTCTAAAGTGCCACAGGTTGAGATAATGGGCCTATCTAAAACATAACAGAGCCTGCTTGACGCTTTCAAACGATACTACAACCAGGCTACCGTGCGCTAGCCCCTGAATCTCGAAAGTCTCAAGCCAAATTATGTCTATCACACTTTTTAGCGTCCTAGAACATCTCTAGCCGGGTTTGAAAGGGCTGGAAACGCAATTTTCCCTGGATACTTATCCAATGTTCTCGAAAAATCGGCTTCATTCCTTATCTTTTCCCCGTTGAAGGGACAGAATGGTGGAGCAAGCAGGCGTTGAGCGGCCTTATTCGACGCCGCGGCGCGCAGATGTCGGCAAACCTGCGAATCGGAACCTCGGGCTTCAGCTATCGTGAATGGCTCGGCGCTTTCTACCCGGCCAAGCTGCCGGGAAATCAGATGCTGGCCTATTACGCACAGCGGATGCCGACCGTGGAAATAAACTACACCTTCCGCGCGATGCCCAAGCCCGCGATGCTCGAGCGCTGGGCGGCGGCCACTCCCGATTCGTTCCGCTTCGCCCTCAAGGCGCCCGAACGGATCACCCATCGCGCCCGGCTGGCCGATACCGGCGAGGCGATCGATCGGTTCGCCACGGTTGCCAAGAGCCTCGGCGAGCGACTCGGCCCGATCCTGTTTCAGCTCCCGCCCGATTTCACAGCCGACCTCGATCGCCTGAAGGATTTTTTGAGCATGCTCAACGGCCGTTTGCGCGCCGCTTTCGAGTTTCGCAATCGATCGTGGTTCAGCGCTGCGACCTTTCAGACGCTGCGTGATTTCGGCGCCGCGCTGTGTATCGCCGAGAGCGAAAAAATCGTCACCCCGGTCGAGAGGACCGCGCCCTTCGTCTACCTGCGGCTGCGCAAGCCCGACTACGACCGCGATTCGCTGGCGCGCTGGGCGGACCAGTTGCAGCGGCTGGCCGGTGATGACAGCGAGATTTACGTATACTTCAAGCATGAGCTCAGAGCCCCCGAACTCGCCGAAACCCTCGCCCGGCTCGTCGCCGATCGCGACCGGCTCCGCTAACGCGGCGCTGCCGCCGGGCGAGTATCGCTACGAGCTGCGACGCGAGGGGCGGCTGGTCGCGATCGAAGAGCTGCGGCTGGCGGGAAATCGCCTGAGCGGCGTGCGGCGCTCCAGCGAGGGCGGCGACCGCTTCGAGGTCGAGGCCGAACTGGACGGCGCCGGACTGGTGAAGAGCGCGATTCTGCGCTACAGCCGCGGCCCGTTCTCACGCAGCGCCAGCTACCAGGCGGGCGACGACTTCCTGCGCGGCTCGTTGAATTCGCTCGGCGGGCGCAGCGACCTGGTGGTCAAGCTCGGGCGCTTCCGCGAAATCGACGCCGACCTGATCCTGTTCAAGGCGCTGATCATCGCTCACGCCCGGGCCCGCGGGCAGGCGCGCTTTACCGGCCGCGTCGCGAGCCTCCATCCCGGCACGCTGGCAGCCGCCACCCACAAGCAGACCTATCGGCAGCTCGACGCGCGCGGACTCACCTGGAGCTATGAGCCGCGGATGGGCGACGCCGAGACGATCGAGATCGACGAGCGCGGCGTGATCCTGCGGATGCGCGACAACCGCGGGCTGGAGAGCGTGATGGTCAAGGCGCCGGGTCTCGACCCGGCTGCCGGCTCACGGTGACAGGAAGGGTTGCGCCGGCGCGCCGGCCTGCGCGGGCTTGACGCTCGCCGGCATCTTGCAATCGCCCTCGAACTGCGCGCCTTCGCGCAGCACCAGGCTGGGCGTGGTCAGCGTGCAATGGACGCGGGCGGTAGGCAGCAGCTCGATCCGCTCGCGCGCCGTGGCTTCGCCGCTGAGGCGCCCGGCGACCGTCAGCCGGGTGGCGGAAAGCTTGGCCGTCACCACCGCGCCCTCCGCGATCAGGATTTCGTCGCCGCTGATATCGCCTTCGGCTTCGCCCTCGATTTTGACCGGGGCGCGAAAACTGAGCGTGCCCGAGATCTTGGTGCCCTTGCCGATACGCGACTCGAAGCCACCGTCAGTACTGATTGCCGCCATAAAAACTCCCCACTGCGAGCGCGAGCGCGCATCACTATGACGCGGACGCCTTGCCAGAGCAATCGCAACCGTTATCGATTGTTCACCGCGCCGGCGCGTCCGCTGCGGGCTGGGGCGCGGGTTTGCTAACATGGATTGCCGTGATGGATCGCGCCGAAAATGCCGCCGTGCTCGATCTGCGGGGACTCAAGTGTCCGCTCAACTGGGCTCATGCCAAGGTGCGGCTCGAGACCATGGCGCGCGGCGCGGCGCTCGATCTGATCCTCGACGATCCGCGCAGTATCCGCGATATCCCGCGCGCTGCCGAGGCCGAGGGCTATGCGGTCGGCGAGCCGCGGCGCGACGGCGCGGCGTGGCGGCTGCGGATCGAGAAGTGATAGCGCCCCGGGAATCGCTAGAGCATCATGCGCACCCGGTCGCTCAGGCGGCCGATCAATCCGGCCTGCGCCACTGAAGCCCGGGTCACCAGCGGAATCGATCCCTCGTTCTTGCCGTTGACCATCACCTGCAGCTCGCCAACCGCGACCCCTTTGGCGATCGGCGCAACCAGGTATTTGCTCTTGAACGACGCCGCCAGGCTCACCTTGCTCTCCTCACCGCGGCCGACCGTGATGTAGGGGCTGGTCTGCGGCCCGATCGCGATCTCGCGCGCCGCTCCCTCGTAAACCCGCAACGTCGCCGGCGCGGCCTTCTGCCAATCGGGCTGGACCGTCACGAAGGTGTTGAAGGCCCAGTTGAGCAGCTTCTCGGTCTCGGTGCGCCGCTTCTCCATGCTCGGCGTGCCCATCACGGCCGAGATCAGCAGCATCCCGTTGGCGTGCGCGGTCGCCACCAGATGGAAGCCGGCTGCCTGGACATGGCCGGTCTTGAGGCCGTCGACGCGCGAGTCGTAAAACAGCAGGGTGTTGAAGTTGCGCTGATGGATGTTGTCGAAGGTGAATTCCTTGGTGCCGGTGTACTTGACGGCGTCGGGAAATTGCTCGATCACGATATGCGCCAGCTTCACCATGTCGGCGGCGGTGGTGTACTCGCCGTCCATCGGCAAGCCGTCGGGATTGGCGAAATGGGTCTCGGTAAGGCCCAACTCCTTGGCCGTGCGGTTCATCTCTTCGGTAAACGCCTCGGTGCTGCCGGCCTGATACTCGGCCAGCGCCACCGCCGCGTCGTTGCCCGACGAAACCATCAGGCCGTAAAGCAGTTGCTCGACCGGGACCCGCTGGCCGAGGCCAAGGAACATATGCGACACGCTCCGATCGACCGACAGGCGCCAGGCCTTCTCGCTGATCGTGACCGGCGTGGTGAGCTTGAGCCGCCCGTCGCGCAGCGCCTTCAGGGTCAGGTAAAAGGTCATGATCTTGGCGAGGCTCGCCGGCTCCATCTTCTCGTGCTCATTGTAGGCGTAGAGCACGGTGCCGGAATGCGCCGCGATCAGCATCGCGGCCCTGGCCTCGAGCGCAAACGGCGCGGGACGATCGCCCAGCACGTGGATCTGATTGAGCGGGATTTCCGGGACCGGCTCGGCGGCGGCATGGTGCCGGGCATGAGACCGGGCGGCGGCGTTGGTCGTGAGCCCGGAAACTCCAGCGCCCGCCAGCAACAGCAACATCAGAATTACGATGATCGATCTGCGCTTTGACACCTGACCTTCCTACCTCGCGAAACAATCTGCGACATCTATAAAGCTATGGCGCGCCGCCGGGACGAGCAAGCGATGCCCGTAACGAGCGTTCACAGCCATCGGCCTGCGCGCTGAAATTTGCCTCGTCGCGGATTTCCGCATAAAAAGGGCCGCGATGGACCTGTCGGTCGTCCTGCCCGTGATCAATGAGCGCGACAACCTGCGCGAGCTCATCCCGCAGCTCAGCGCGCTGGCCGCGCGCCTGCGCCTGACGCACGAGGTGATCGTGGTCGACGGCGGCTCGACCGACGGCACCCAGGTGACCGCCACCGAGCTCGGGGCCCGGGTGGTCAAAGAGCGGCGGCGCGGTTACGCCGGCGCGCTCGAAACCGGCTTCGACGAAGCGCGTGGCGACTACCTGCTGACGCTCGACGCCGACATGTCGCACGACCCGGACTTCGTCGCCAAGCTGTGGCGGGCGCGCGAGCGCAGCGACATCGTGATCGCCTCGCGCTACGTGCACGGCGGCGTGGTTTACACCTCGCTGGTGCGCAATCTGTCGAGCCGCCTGCTCAATCGCGTGCTGCGCCGGATGCTGTCGATGCCGGTGCGGGACCTGTCCAGCGGTTTTCGGCTCTATCGGCGGGCGGCGCTGCAGGATCTGCATCTCGCGGGGCGCAACTTCGAGGCCCTCGAGGAAATCCTGGTGACCGCCTACAACCGCGGCTTCAGCGTCGCCGAAGTACCGTTCACCTATTTTCCGCGCGGCAGCGGACGCTCGCATGCGCGGCTGATCCGCTTCGGGCTGGACCTCGCGCGCTCCGCCGTACAGCTCTGGAAGCTGCGCAACTCGCTGGCCGCGGCCGATTACGAAGAGCGCGCGTTTTACAGCATCATCCCGCTCCAGCGCTATTGGCATCGCCGCCGCCATCGCATCGTCACCCGCTGGGCCCGCGGCGCGCATCGCGTGCTCGACATCGGCTGCGGTTCCAGTATCGAGACGCAGAGCTTCAACTACGCCATCGGCATCGACTTGAGCCTGGAGAAGATGCGCTTTATGCGCCGTTACGCGATCCCGGTGGTCCAGGGCTCGGCCTTCGCGCTGCCGTTTCGCGACCGGAGTTTCGATTGCGTGGTCTGCTCGGAGGTGATCGAGCACGTACGCTTCGACGAAGCGCTGTTCGACGAGATGAGCCGGGTGCTGAGGCCGGGCGGTACGCTGGTGATCGGCACGCCCGACTACGCGCGCGCGCAATGGCGGACGATCGAGGCGCTTTACCGGGCGCTGGCGCCGAGCGGCTACCAGGATGTCCATCTGATGCATTACACGCGCGAGAGCCTGGGCGGAACCCTGGTCCGGCACGGCTTCGTGCATGAACAGGACGAGTACATCGCGGGCGCCGAGTTGATCATGCGCTGGAGCAAGCCGGCAGCGGCCGCGGCCGGCGGCGCCTAGCCCGCGGCATCGGTCTGCTATTGCGCCCGGCGCGGCAAGCCGCATTAATCTCCGTCGTGGCCTCCTTCCTCGTTTTCGCCGAACTATGCCAGGCGCTTAGTCAGACCCAGAGCCGGCTCCAGATGGCCGAGCTGGTGGGCGATTTCCTGGCCACCCTGGATGCCGCCGAAGCGGTAATCGCGGCGCGCTTCACGGTCGGGCGCGCGATTGCGCAGGGTGACGAAAGCCGGCTCAAGGTCTCGGGCCGCGCGATCTGGAAGATCGTGGCCGCGATGACCGGAGCGGCCGACCAGGGCGAGGAGATCTTCGCCGCGGCGACCGATTTCGGCGAAGCGATCGAAATTGCGATGCGCCTGCGCGCCGACGAGCCGCCGCCGACCCTGACCATCGCCGAGGTCGAGCGACGCTTCACCGCCATCGCCACGATCGAGGGCCGCCAATCGCGCGCCCGCAAGCTCGAGGCGATGCGCGAGCTGCTGGCGCTCGCCACCGCGCTCGAAGCCAAGTATCTAACCAAGATTCTGATCGGCGAGATGCGTCACGGCGTCAGCGAAGGGCTGATGCTCGAAGCGATCGCCAGGATGGCGGCGCGGCCGGTCGCGGAAGTCCGCCGGCTGCATATGCTGGAGGGCGACCTCGGCCGCGTGGTCGGAATCCTGCGCGGTGCGGCGCCCGCCGCGGCTGAGCGGCGCGAAAGCGTCCGCCCGCTCAAGCCGATGCTCGCGCATCCGGTGCGCGACGTGGCCGCAGCGTTCACGGCGCTCGGGCCGGAGCTGGCGCTCGAACACAAGCTCGACGGCGCGCGCGTCCAGATCCATTGCCTGCGCGACGGCGTGCGGATCTTCTCGCGCCGCCTCAACGAGATCACGCCGAGCCTGCCCGAAGTGGTTTCGGCGGCGAGCCCGCTCATCGAGCGCGGTGCAATTTTCGACGGCGAGGTGATCGCGGTCGATGGCGGCGGCCGGCCGCTGGCTTTCCAGGAGCTGATGCGCCGCTGGCGCCGCGTCCGCGAGGTCGCGCGTCTGCAAGCCGAGCAGCCGGTCAAACTGTTTCTGTTCGACCTGCTGGCGCTCGATGGCACGCTGCTGATCGATCGCCCGTACACGGAGCGGTTCGCGCGGCTGAGCGAAGTCGCCGCCGGCGCCGGCCTCGAACTGGTCGGGCGTATCGTGCCGGCCTCGCTGGCCGAGGGCGAGCGCTTTTTTGAAGCGGCGATCACCGCCGGCCATGAAGGCGTGATGGCGAAGTCGCTCGGGAGCCATTACACGCCCGGCGTGCGGGGGCGCGGATGGCTCAAGATCAAACGGGCCAGGACCCTCGACCTGGTGATCGTCGCCGCCGAATGGGGCTACGGACGGCGGCACGGATGGCTATCGAATTACCACCTCGCGGCCCGTGACGAGCCGGGCGGCCGCTTCGCCGAAGTCGGCAAGACCTTCAAGGGGCTGACCGACGAACAGTTCCGCGAACTCACCGAACGTTTGCTGGCGCTCAAGATCGAGGAGACCGCCGGCGTGGTCGCAGTGCGGCCCGAGCTGGTGGTCGAGGTCGCCTACAGCGATATTCAGCGCAGCCCGCAGTACGCGGACGGGATGGCGCTGCGGTTCGCGCGGATCGTGGCGATTCGCGACGACAAGAGCGCCGCCGAGGCCGATACCGTCGCGACGATGCGGGGCGAGTTCGAGCAGCAGGTGGTGAAGCCGCTGTAAGGCGGCGCGCTTCAGTAGGTCAGCCGGCGGACCAGCGCCTCGGCGATCAGCAGCAGCATCGCGGCGACGATAAAGTAGGCGCTGAGCGATACGCGATGCTCGAAGGTCGGGCGGCTCATCCCGACTTCATCGGGCGAAGGATTCAGACGGCCGTTGGTCGCGGTCGCCAGGGTCTCGAGCAGACCGTAGTTGGGCTCCGGCCGCGGCAGTTCAGCGTCCACCGCGGGACTGACCGCATAGGCCAGCGGCGGCAGCACCTGCGCCTTGGCGCCGAGCGATTTGAGCGCGATGTGATAGGTGCCCGGATGGGCGGCTTCGATGCTCCCAGCCAGCTCGCCCGGCACGTTCTGAGTGAGCAGCGCCTGGACCTTGCTGCCGTCGGGCCGCGTAACGGTCGCGGTCAGCATGTCGGGCGTGCGATGGCCGGGGGCGGTATCGTAGTCGACCAGCCGCAGGTTGATGCGGCCGTTGTCGTAGCCCAGCGCGGCGGCGAATTGCTGCTCGGTGGGCGGCACCGGCGGCGTCATCCAGCCGAGCAGCCGATCCCATAGCGGCACGAAGAAATCGTTGCGAATCCATGAGCCGGACCAGCGCCCGCTCGCGTCGGTGGTAATCGCCAGCGCCTTGCCCGCGCCATAGCGCCAGCTCGCGATCAGCGGCTCCTGGCTGCCCTGGCGAGTGACATAGAGACTTAACGTCGCGCGCGGCTTGAGCTGGGTCGAGACGAAGCCCAGGATCGGCGGCAACTGTCGCGCCGCGAGCTCCTTGAGCAGCGGGTCGGGGCGCACGGCGTGCGGGACGAACTGCTTCTCGACCATCGTGGCCTCGCCGCCATGCTGTTTGACGTCGTTCAGAAAGATGCGCGGCAGGCTGGCGGCGCTGTCGGTCTGATAAAAACCGCCGCCGCCGTAGTGGCTGATGGCCTGCAGAAGTTGCACGTTGGCCTCGGTGCCGACCGCGATGGTCGAGACTGAGATGTCGCCGTCGTGATGCATGCTGGCGACCAGATCGTAGTACATCACGGCGCTGCCGCCGGTCTCGCCGTCGGTCAGGATGACGACGTGGCGGGTCGAAGCGGTACTGGCGGCGAGCATGCGCTGGGCCTGCTCGATCGCCGGCAGCAGGTAGGTGGTGCCCTGGGCGCGCAAGCGATCGATCATCTGGTCAAAGTAGGGGCGTGCCTTGGCCAGGGTTTCGAGCGGTACGACCACGAACGGCTGCGAGTCAAAACCGATGACCGCGATCAGATCGTTATTGCCCATGGTTTTGAGCACGGTGCGAGCGGCCGCCTTGGCGTATTCGAGTTTGTCATTGCGGCCCATCGAACCGGATTTATCGATAATCAGCACCAGCGCGCGCTGGCGTTGGCGATGCTGCGGCGGCTTCATGATCACCGGCATCGCCGCCGCCACCGGACTGCCCTCATAGCCGCCCAGCCCGAAGCTCTGATCGCCGCCGATCATCGCCAGCGAGCCGCCGCCCGAGACGTAACGGACCAGCGCCTGCTGGGCCGCCGCCGTGAGCCGCGCACGCGGCACGTTGTTGAGCAGGATCGCCTCGTAGTCCTTCAAGTTGGTGTTGCCGTACTGGCCCGAGGCCAGCACCACGACCTCGGGCTCCAGCCCGATGCGCTTGACCACGGTTTGAAGATAGCTCGCATCGCGCATGCTGTCGGTCAGGATCAAAACTTTGTGGCGCGCGCCGATGCCGACGAAACCCTCTCGCGAGTCGTTCTCCTCGTAGCGATCGAGCGCCGGGTTGGCCGGCTTGAAGATCGCGCGATAGGCGACCAGCCCCGACTTGCTTGGCGCGACGCTGAAATCGAACCGCTCCTGACCGGGTACCAGCGTGACGGCGCGCTGCTGCAGGAGCTTGTTGTCCTCGTAGAGCGCGATGGTGCCGGCAGCCGGCGCGCCACCCAGGTTGGTCATCGTGACGCCCAGCGCAAACGGCGCCGCCTTCGCCATCGCGGGCGGCAGGCTGAGTTCGGTCATCGCGACGTCGGGAACCTTGCCGGCGCCGGGCGGGGTGAAGATATCGAGTTTGATATGGGCGGCGTTGAGCGCGCCGATAACGCGGGTGGCGTCGCCGCGAGTCTCCCAGCCGTCGGTTATCAGCACCACCCGGCCGTTGCGCACCGCCGGGTCGGCGGCCAGGCGCTCGAGCGCGCGCTCGAGGTCGGTGGCCTGCGGATTACATTGTGCACACGGCGTCGCTTTCGAGAGCTCGGCGATCACCTTGCCGGCGCTCACCGCGACCGGATCGGCGCCGAAGATCCAGGCCGGGTCGCCCGGCGCCAGTTTGAATCCGTCGCGCAGCAGGCTGGCGCTCCAGCCGCGCATCGCGTCCGTCATGCTGGCCGACATATCGACCATCACCGGCCGGGTTTTGCCGATCGAATGGGTGACGGTTTGGGGATCGGCGAGCGCTATCACGAACAAGCCGAGCACCATCCCACGCAGCAGCGGACCGCCGACGCGGCGAATGGTCTCGACCCGCAACAGTGACCAGATCAGCACCGCGCCGACCGCGAACATCAGGTAGAAGGCGCCGGGATGCGTGAACTGGAGATTCTCCAGGTACGGCTGCAGGCCGGCCGGTATCAGATGGGCGGCGAGCTTCATGACGCCGCCATCGGCGCGCGGCGGCGCCGGTAGATTACGACCGCCTCGAGCATCGCCAGCACCAGGATCGCATCGAGCAGATCCGCGGTCAGCGGGGCCTTGTCGACCGACAGCGTTTGCGCGAACCCGCCGCCGCCGGGGCCTTCGAGATGCAGCCGCGGCGCGTGGGCCAGGTCGGAGACGCCGAGATCGTCGAGATTCACCGCCCGCAGATTCTTCTCGCCACCCGCGCTGACCAGCTGGTAGACGCCCTGGGCAGCGGTATCAGTGAACACCGTCCCGGCGGTCACGTCGATGGCACTGCCCGACGGCAGCACGATGCGCTCGATCCCCGCTGGTACCTGCCAGGGCTGGCCGGTGCGCAAGCCGCCGCTCTCCGAGCCGAGCCCGGCCAGGTAACTCAGCATGTTCAGCGTCAGGATCGACATCGGCAGGTTCTTCCGTCCCAGGTACGGGAAGGGATTGAAGCCGGTGGCGACGAAGCGATGGCCGTTGCGCACCCCGCGCATCACCAACGCTCCCGACGGACCGGTCGCCACCGGCTTCATCCATCGATGTACGCCGAAGAACTCGCCGAGGCGCGGATTCAGCAGGCGAAAGTTGACCGCGTCGGTCAGCGGGTCGGTGGTGTTCCAGCCGGTGATCGAGAGGCGCGCGGCGGGCCGGATGGTGAAGCCGAAAACCGGGTCGTCCGGCGGCGGCATCACCAGCAGCGTGTTGACGCCGGGCAGCTCCTTGGGCACGGCGTACTCGAAAATCGCGACATCGGCGCTGGTCAGATCCTGGGGCGTATAGGCGTCAGGCCGGCGCGTGATGACCTTCACGCCGGGGAGCCGGTCGAGCCCCTTCGCATCGCCAGGCGCCGGACTCACGAACAACACCGAGATCGCCCGCACCGCGCCGGCCGTCGCCCAGGCCGTGTTATCGAGCGGGAAGCCGTCGGCCGGTTCGAGCTGGGCCTTGTAGACCTCGGCCGTGCGCAGCGAGGGGAAGTCGAGCGCGCCGATTTCGTCGGCCGCCAGATGAGTCTCGGCACGCGCCAGCACGGTTTTTCCGGCGCTGACCGTGACCGTGAAGGTCTGCGGCGCGGGGCCGAAATTCGCCACCGCGACATGCGCATGCAAGGTCGGCGAGGCGAACGACTCGCGCCGCAGCGTGAAGCTGCCGAGCGCGCCATTGGCCAGCGGCGCATCGAAGGGCCGCGCGACCAGGCGCGGCGGGGTGGGCTGCGCCACCGCGTAGGCGCCCGCGTAGTAGACGCCGTTGAGGCGGCGGTCGGCGAGCAGCCCGGTCATCAGATCCTTGAGCGCGCCCGGATCGCTCGAGGCATCGGTGACGTTGACCGCGGCCAGCGCGCGGCGCGCCGCGGCGAACGAGCTCAGCGGCGCGGCCAGTTGATGCGGTTGCGGGGCGCTTACGTAGACCGTTACGCGGGCCGGGAAGTGCTGTTCGCCCAGCAGTTGCCGGAGATGGGCGACGGCGGCGACGAAGCGCGTCGAGCCGTCGGGCGTGCGGGCCTGCATCGCCGCCGAGTTATCCAGCACCACCGCGAAATTCTGATCGCGATGGACCACGTAAGGACCCGCCGCGGCCAGCACCGCGAGGCACAGGATCAGCAGCTCGACGAAGAACAGCCAGTCCAGCCACGGCCGTCCGCCGAAGCGTTTGCTATGGGTAGCGCCGAGCGCCCGGTAAGCCATCACGCTCGAAATCCGCACCCGGCGCGGCCGCTCGCGAGTGAGATAGGCGACCAGCAGCAGCGGCGTCAGGGCGAACAGCGCCAGCGCGCCCGGGTAGAAGAATCCCATCGCCGGCACGTCAATGAACCAGGCCCAGCTCGCTCACCGCGCGCAGGAAAAATTCGTGGAAATCGGTGCCGGTGACATACAACACGTAATGCAGCCCGTTGCGAAAGCAGAAGGTCTTTATCTCGCGCGACAGGCGCAGCATGCTCTGATGATGCTGTTCGCGTTCGCGCGCGCCGACCACGACCCGCACCGACTCGCCGCTCTCCGCGTCGACCAGCTCGACGTCGCCGTCGAGCCCCGAGCCGTCGAGCTCGCCGCGGCCGAGGATCTGCACGGCGGTCACGTCCATGTTGGCGGCGGTGAACAGGCCCAGCCCACGCGTCACCGAGTTGGGCATCATCAGGTAGTCGGAAATCAAGAAGACCTTGCCGGCGCGCCGGATAGTAACCAGCTCGTTGGCCAAGGCGTGCGCGAGATCGAGCTGGCCGGCGGGTTTGACCGGCGCCAGCGAGCGCGCGAGATCGACGATTCGATGGCGTCCGAGCACCATCCCGGGCGCCGCCGGCACCCCGCTGCCCGCCAGCACGCGGATCATCACGCGGTCGCCCGAGGACAGCGCGACGTAGGCCAGCGCCAGCGCGGTGGCGATCGCCAGCTCGAACTTGCGGTCCGGCGCCGGCAAGCCCATCGAGGCGCTGGCATCGACGAAGATATAGGTCAGCAGATCCTCTTCTTCGGCAAACAGCTTGATGTAGAGCTTGTCGGTGCGGCCGTACAGGCCCCAATCGATGAAGCGGAAATCGTCGCCCAGCGAGTAGTGACGATAATCGTTGAACTCGAGCGAGGAGCCGCGCCGCGGCGACCGATGGCCGCCCTTGCCGAGCCCCGCATACTCGCGCCGGGTCTTGATGCGCAATTGCTCGAGACGGGCGAGAAAATCGGAGCTGAATTCCTGCGGCAGTCCGAGCATCGGCTACGCGCGCGGCCGTTTGACGCGCTTCATGACCTGTTCGAGGATCGACTCGGTGGCGACGTTCTCGGCCTCGGCCTGGAAGTTGCGCAGCAGGCGATGGCGCAGCGCGGGGATGACCGCATCGTCGATATCTTCGTAGGAAACGCTGACCCGGCCGTCGAGCAGCGCGTTGACCTTGCCGCACAGGATCAGGGCCTGCAAGCCGCGCGGGCTGGGACCGAAGCGCAGGTACTGCGAGACTTCGGGCATCGCGCCGGGAGCGTTCGGCGTGCAGCCGCCGATAATCGCGATCGCGTAGCGCTCCAGCGGCTCGGCCACGATCACCTCGCGCACCAGGGTCTTGAGCGTTTCGATCTGCTTGGGCGCCGATGAGCCTTCGAAGATCGAGTGCGTCACCGGGACCTTTGCGCCGGTGGTGCGCTGCATGATTTCGCGCAGCTCGTCGGGCTTGGGCGAGGTCATCACGACCTTGAACAGAAAGCGGTCCATCTGCGCCTCGGGCAGCGGATAGGTGCCCTCGAGCTCGATCGGATTCTGCGTCGCCAGCACGATAAACGGCACATCGAGCTTGTAGGTCTCGCCGAACACGGTGACCTGATGCTCCTCCATCGCTTCCAGCACGGCCGACTGGGTCTTGGGCGTGGCGCGGTTGATTTCATCGCCCAGGATCATATGAGCGAAGATCGGCCCGGGCCGGAAGCTGAACTCGCGCCGGCCGTTGCTCTCGGCCAGGACCTGCGTGCCGATAATGTCCGACGGCATCAGGTCGGGCGTGAACTGGATGCGTTTGAAGCTGAGTCCAAGCGCGTCGGCCGCGGTCTTGATCATCAGCGTCTTGCCCAGGCCCGGGACGCCTTCGACCAGCACGTGGCCGCCGCTGAAGAGCGCGGTCAGGACCTTGCGGATGACATGTTCATGGCCGACGATGATGTGGCCGATCTCAGCTTCCGCGCGGCTGAAGGTCTTGCGGAACTCAGCGACGCGCGCGTCGGGGGACATCTGTGGAGCGGCTCCCATCCCTTCTCCTTCCTGGCTATCGAATCAGGTCGCGATAACGAGGCGGCACCAGTTGCTGCTCGTTGGGGGCGACCTCCAGCGGACGACTCTCGTTGAGCGGTACGTTGACGTAGGGGGTAGTGGCGCGCGGACCGCTCGTATCAAGCATCAACTTTCCGCCCTTGGCAGACGACGCGGCGATCGCCTCGGGCAGACGGAACAGTACGTAGCGCGCATCGCGGATCGCGATCTTCGGACCATGCTCGCCCGGCTGGTAGAAATGCTGGTAGGCGACCGATGCCGGGAACTCTCCGAGATGGGTATCGCCCCTGGTACCGCCCGGCGTGGTGCCGTTCTGATCGCCGGGCTTCGGGCCGTTCTGTTTCTGATCGCCGCCGGCGCCGGGCTGATTCAGCTTGCCGCCCTTGCCGTTGTGGTCGGCCGAGGCCAGGCGCTTATTGCCGGTCTTGTCGGGCTTGTAGCCAGTGCCAGGCTGCTTGCCACCGGGCTGATTTTTGGGGCCGGGATTTTTCGCATGTTCGGCCTGGAGCTGGGCCTGCGCCTTTGCGATCTCATCCTGCAGCTTGGCGAGCTGCTGGTTGGTCTTCTGGTTCTGGCCCTGTTTGGGGCTGGCGTTAGCCTTCTGCTGCGAATTCTGATCGTTGCCCGAACCCTTGCCGCTGCCGCTCCCTGAGCCTTTGCCGGCGCCCTGGCCCTTGCCGGCGCCCTGGCTCTTGCCGCCGCCGCCGTTGCCATTGCCCGCGGCGCTTTTCGCCTCGCCGTTGGCGGTGCCGCTGCCGCTGGTCGACTTGCCGCTGTGATTTTTCGCCGACTGATTCTTAGGGGTTTTGCCGGGCGGCGGCGACTGCTTTTGCTTAGGCGGTGGTGGTTGCTGCTGCTGTTGTTTGAGCTGGTTGGTGAGATCGGCGAGCTGCTGGAGCTTTTGCTCGGTTGGAAGTTTGGAGCTCTCGACCCGTTCGGTCGCGGCGATAATCTCCTGCGCCGGGCCGTTGCCGGTTGCGGTATTGCTGATTTCGCGCGCCAGCTCGACCAGCTTGCGCGCCGCGAGCTGATCGGGCGTGACCCTGCGCACCATCGCCAGCGTGGCCAGCGCCACCAGCACCAGGGCGGCGGCGGTGAAGATCGAAGAGCGGCCGAGCGCTGCGCCCAGTTCGAAGCCGAACGCGCGCGCGGGATCGAACGAGGCCAGCAGGGTCGAGACCCGGCGCCATAGCACCGGGAAGAGCGCGCCGCGATCTGCGGCCGCGGGCTGCTGCGGATCGTTGAGCGCGGCCAGCGTCAGGACTTCCTGATGGCCGCCGACCGCATCGTCGACCTGCCCGGCGGCGGCCACGAAGTCGGTGCGGCGCCATGCGAGCCAGCCGCGGATCGCGCCCGCCCCCAGCATCGCGATTCCCGCCCCCAGCATCGCGATTCGCAACGCCACGCCATAATCGCCGGCCAGCTCATAGCCGAACCGTCCCCAGCTGGCCGTGCCGATCAGATTGAACAGCCCGGCCAGCGCCAGCGCCGCCAGCGCCGGAACAATCCAATACGCGGCGGCGCGTGCGGCCGCGATTAGAGCGAGCCGCCGATGGGCCTCGCCGAGCAACTCAACCGGTTTCGTCACAGTGGCGTTTATAACCTATTTAGCGTGAGTTTCGAGGGGCGACGCGATCACCGCCGGCGGGTGTGATCCACGCTTCCTGAGGGCTGCGATCGCCCGGTCCTGCTCCTTTAACGTTCGTGAGAATACATGAGTTCCATCGCCCCGGGCGACAAAATACAGGTAATCGGTGCGCGCCGGATAGAGCACCGCCATAATCGACGACTCACCGGGATTGGCTATCGGTCCGGGTGGCAGCCCGACGAAGCCATAGGTGTTGAACTGCGAACTCCGGTGGACGGCGATCGCCGCCGGCTCGTTGTCGCCCTGTGGATTATACTGGGCGGTGGGATCGGACTGAAGCGGCATGCCGATCCTCAGCCGGTTGTAAAACACGCTGGCGACCACCGCGCGCTCGCCGGCCACGCGCGCCTCCTTCTCGACGATCGAGGCCAGGGTCACGACCTGGCGCGCATTCATGCGCAGCTCGAACATCCGCTGCTCGACGGCCGGCGTCATCAGCGCATAGAAGCGCTCGAGCATCTGCGCCACGATGGTCTCGGCGTCGGCGTGCGGCGAAAACCGGTAGGTGGCGGGGAAGAGATAGCCCTCGGCGCCGAGCGGCGCCAGCCCCAGCGCTGCGATCAGCGGTCCGCGCCGCGCCTGGAACTCGAAATCAGGCGCGCATACCAGCCCGGCGCGCTCCAGCCGCTCGCCGATCTGGCGGACCGTCAGCCCCTCGGGAATCGTCACGATCGAAACCAGATAGTCGCCGCGCACCAGATGCCCCAGGACCTCGCCGATCGCCTCGCCGCCCGCGAACTGGTAGTCGCCGGGCTTGACCGAGCGCGCCTGGCCGCTGAAATCCGCCCACACGATAAGCGCGATCGAACTGCGGACGACCCCCGCATGCTCGAGCTTGCGGGCGACGACGCGAAACGAATCGCCGCGGTTGATAGTCACGATCGCCGGCGCGGGAAATCGCGGCAGCGGCCGAAAGAGCACGGCCCAGACCCCGAGCGCAGCGGCGCCGGCCAGCATTACAACCACAAGCGCGATGATGGCCGCCTTCATCGCCTATCAGCGTAGCGGCCCGCCGCGGCGATGAGAAATCCCGCCCGCGATACGCGGGCTGCTCACCGCGCCGCGCGTCGATAGGCTTCGAGCCAGTTCTCCAGGATCAGCATCGCGGCGAGCGAATCGAACGCGCGCCGGCGGCGGGCGGGGCCGGCCTCGATCTCGCGCAACCGCTCGCGTGCTTCGAAACTGGTGAGCCGCTCATCGCAGAGCTCGACCGGCAGCTCGAGGGCCTGCTGCAGATGCGTGGCAAAGCCGCGCATCCGGCGCGCGGCCGGCCCCTCGCTACCATCCATATTGAGCGGCAGGCCGACCACGATTCGCTCGACTGCCCGCGGGATAAGCTCGCGCCGGAGTGCGGCCAGATCATCCGGGAGCGAGCGCGGCCGGCGAACGATAGTCATGATGGGGTGAATGGCTCCATCGGATACATCGCAAATTGCGATTCCGATCCGCGTTTTACCCACATCCAGTCCCGCGACTATCATGCTGAAGCCTTACAAGAAATCATACAGCACACCCAAGCTAAACTAACGCCACCAGAAGATAAACTCCGGAATTGGATAAAAAGGCTGTCAGGGTGTTGCGCCAGGGTCGACGATGTCCTAGGTTGCCGGAAAGAGTTTATGCTGGGTAGGATAGGGAAGGGGCGGATCGCATCCGCATTGGTACTGGCTTTCGCCGTAACGTTCGGCGCGATTCTCCTGCTCATCCGCGGCAATCTATCGATCATCTCGGCCACTCCCCCGCCGGCGAAGCAACTTTACGCCGGCCGCATGCGCGCGCAGGTGCCCTTCAAGGTGGAATCGGTCGAGCCGGCGCCGCCCGCCGTCCGGATCAGCACGATCCTGGACCGGACCGCCCCGGCCACGCGCTATCTCGAGGATGCCGGACTCAGCGCCGAGGAGGCCGCGCGATGGGCCGCGGTGTTCGCACGCGATGTCCATTCGTCGGCGATGGTCGCCGGGCACTCCCTGACACTTTACAAGGATCCCAATAGCGGCGGCCTGCGCGGTTTCCGCTACGACGTCGATTATCGGCGGGCGGTGATAGAACTCGGGCTGGGCGGCGGTCTGGTGCGCATCTGGCGCAAGCCGATTCAGTACGAGATGCGGCCGGTGCTGGTCGCTTTCCCGGTCCATGGCAATTTCCGCAGCGCGGCCGCCAAACATGGCATCCCGAAACAAATCGTCAGCGCATGTGAGAAGGCCTTCGACAGCCGTCAACCGCTCAACCATCTCAATCCCGGCACTACGGTCAAGCTGATATACCAGGAACGGGTTGCGCGCGACGGGAGCTGGCGTCTTCCCAACGGTCTCGAGGCGGCACAACTGGTGCTCGATAGCGGCCGGACCTTCGATGCTTTCGCGTTCAGCGACGGCCATAGCAATGCCCATCTGTACGACGCTGAAGGGCACGCGCTCGACGCCCGCACGATGCGCTTTCCGGTCAAGTTCAATTATATCTCCTCCGGCTTCACCATGTCGCGCTACCATCCCCTGCTGCACATCTACCGCCCCCATCTCGGCATCGACCTTGCCACCCGTTACGGCGAGCCGGTCAAGGCGGTGGCCGACGGGCGCGTGAAGACGGCGGGATGGTGCGGGGAGCTGGGCCGCTGTATCCGGATCGCGCATCCGGGCGATATCACGACTATCTACGGTCATCTTTCGCAGATCGCGGCGAAGGTGCAGCCGGGCAAACCGGTGCAGGCCGGGCAGGTTATCGGCAAGGTCGGAACGAGCGGTCTCTCGACCGGGCCCCATCTTCATTTCGCGGTTGAGAACGGCAATCACTTCGTAAATCCGCTGAAGGAACATCTGGGCGAGAACCATCCGATTTCGCCGCGGATGCGCGCGCTGTTCGACGACGTGAAGGGCCGTTACGAAACGGCGCTCAACAATCTGCGTGGCTTCGGCTCGAGCAAAGCCGCCGCCGCCGCCACCCTGCCGCCCGCCCTGGTTAAGCCGGTCGCCGCCGAAGGCGCGGAAGCCGACAGCAGTAGTGGAGTCCACGTCCGCTTCCATCACCGCACGCGCCATCATTTCCGCCATTACCATACGGCACGAGCGGCGGCATCCGGGAGCTACGAAGGGGCTCTATAACTCCTTCGCGGCGGGCCGCAGTATCGTCATTGATTCGATAGTTCAGCGCTTCCTATAGAAAAGGTCAGGCCGATGCGCGCGGTGGAGAGCGATTTTTTTGCGCTGCCGATTCCACGCGCGATCGCCCATCGCGGCGGCGCCGGCGTATACCCCGAAAATACCCTGGCGGCGTTCACGGCCTCCGCCGCACTCGGGATGGCCTACGCCGAGCTCGACATCCATGCGACCCGCGACGGGGTAGTGGTAGTCGCGCACGATCCCGACCTGCGCCGCACCTGCGGCCGCGACGCGCTAATCCGTGCGCTCGATTATGCCGATCTGGCCGGCGCGGATGCCGGGTTCAACTTCACGGTCGATGGCGGCTTTCCGTTTCGCGCTCAGGGTCTCACTGTCCCAACCCTCGACGCGGTGTTTGACGCCTGCCCGCAGCAACGCTTTATCATTGAAATCAAACAGACCGCGCCGAGCGTGGTGCCGACGATGCTCGAGGTTATCGATCGCCGCGCGATGGGACGGCAGGTGCTGATCGCCAGCGAGCATCAGGCGCCGCTCGACGAAGTGCGCACGGTCAGGCCCGGGCTGCCGACCAGTTTTTCGGCGCTCGAGACCGCGGCCTTCTTCGCCACCCTCAACGGCGGGGAGGCTGGCGATTATCGTCCGCCCGCCGACGCGCTGCAGATTCCGCCGCACTACGGCACGATGGAGCTCGCGACGCCGCAGAGCGTCGCCGCGGCCCATCGCCTGGGAATCGAACTTCACGTCTGGACGATTAACCAGGAGCGCCAGATGGGTGAGCTGCTGGCGATGGGGGTCGACGGAATCTTGAGCGACTTCCCCGCGCGGCTGTTGCGAGTCACCGCCGCCGGCCCGCAGCGCGGTTAGGCGACAACTCCGCCGGATGCTCGGTCGGCTACGGGGAGACGCCGAAGCCGCCCAGCTGCACGACCACAGTGGCGTTGCTCACGCCATCGATGATCGTCAGCGTGCCGGGATTCGGACCCGCCTGGACAGGCTTGAACTTGACCTCGAGGTTGCATGAAGAATGCGGCGCCACGTAGGGGCCCGAGCATAGATTGGTGACCTCATAGCCGCCGGTCGTTATCAGGCTGTTGAACGACACATTGACCGGGGTCAGATTCTGCACTCTCACCCGCTGGGAGAGGCTGGCGGTCGACACGGTTTGTTTCCCGAACCGCAGCCTTTTCAGCGCGATCGTCAGCGTCGCCGGGGTTCCTCGCCCGTGCAACTGCGCGGTCTGTGGGTTGTTCGCGGCATTGTCGACAATCGTGAGCGTGGCGATGCGCGGGCCAACCGCAGCCGGCGAGAATTGCACTTTGATCCGGCAGCTCAGATGAGGCGCCAGCAAATGGCCGCATCCATCGGATTCGATAAAGTCCGGCGAGCTCGTCGTGATACTCGAGATCGCGACCGGAAGGTTCAGATGGTTGACTAACCTCAGGCGCCGCGGCCTGCTCAGCGTGCTGCTCTGAAAGCCCAGCAGTTGGACACCAAACTTTAGTTTTTTCGGCGCGAGCAATACCGCGCCGGGAAGCGGCGTGGGCGTGGCCGTGGGAGTCGCCGTCGCCGTCTCTGTCGCAGTCGCGGTGATGGTGGCGGTGGCGGTAGGCATGACGGTAGCCGTGGCGGTGGCTATCGCAGTTGCGGTTGGGGTGACAGTCGCGGTCGGCGTCGCAGTCGCGGTTGGGGCGGCGGTCGCGGTCGGCGTCGCGCTGGGGGTCACGGTCGGAGCGGCGACGAACGGTGGCTGATACTCCAACACCCGGTTGTTCAGCAGGTCGGTAGTTAAGAGATTGCCGGCGGTATCGATCGCGATCGCCAAGGGATCGCACAGCGTCGCCGCGCTCGCCCCGCGCCAGACGTTAAAATAGTTAAAGCCGGTCGGGCCGTTGCAAAAGCCGGTCGTGAAGCTGCCGTTCTGGCCGAAGACGAATTCCGGGGTGAGGTTGGCAGGATTCTGCAGCAGCGGGTTTTGATAGCCCAGTATCCGATTATTGATATTGTCGTCTACGAACAGCGTTCCCTGGGTATCCACCGCCACGTCCCAGGCCGTAAAGCAGTGCGCGCTCGCCTCACCCAAAGTGCATGACGGGTCGGGATTGATTACCAGGTCGGGGGTGGTGTCGCCGGCCGATCCCGGACTACCCGGCGTGCCGCCGCCCGGTGCCAGCGGATTATCGAACTCGACCACCGGACCGTTCGCCGCGACCCACAGGTTGCCCTGCAGATCGTCCCACAGGCCCCGGACCTGGCCGTACTGCGAGATATCGATGGTCAGGTCGGGCGTGGTATCGCCGGGCGAACCCGGCGTGCCGGGCGTGCCGCCGCCGGGAGCGGTCGGATTATCCCATTCAAGCAACTCGCTGCCGTTACCCGCCCATACGTTCCCGGCCGCGTCGGTCGCAATTCCCCGGCCGTTGGTGATGCCAAGATCGAGGTTGGAGGCGCCCGGCGGCAGCGCGAAAGGGGTGTTGTATTCCACCAGCTCGTAGTGCGTGGGAAAGTCGATAAGCTGCCCGCTTACGTAAAGGTTCCCCTGGGGATCAACCGCCAGCCTGTCCGCCGACATATTCCGGGTGGTGAAGATCAGATCGGCCGGCGCCCCATTGGCAAAGCTCGACTCGTCCCGCCATCCCATGATCCGCTGGTTCGCGCTATCTGAAACGTACAGCCGATTCGGCACGACACTGGAATCGATCGCTACATCCTTCGGGTTGTTCATTCCCGCCGGCTTCACGCCGTTGATCCCGCCCACGCCCAGCGTGCGATTCGGGGTGACCGTCCCCGTCACCACCGGCTGGTCGAATTCCTCGACGTAACCCGCTTGTGCCGCGGCAACATAGAGATTGTCGGAGCTGTCGACCGCGAGCTCGACCGGATATTGAAACCCCGGCATGATCAGATTGGCGTTCTGGTTGTCGCTAAGCGGGGCGTTGAATTCCAGCACCCGCTGGGCCAGGTAGTTGTCCGCAACATAGACGTTGCCGCCACTGTCGACCGTCACCCCGGTCGGAGTGCAGATCTCGTTCGGCGCGTAGGGAGGAGGCAGAACCTCGAGGCAGTCGCGGGTAGTGAAGTCCGGCTGTCCGAGCACCAGGTCAGCCGCGATGTCCCCGGCGGAACCCGAAATGCCCGGGGTGCCGCCGCCCGCCGCCAATGGATCGAAATATTCGAGCACCCGGTTGTTTCCCCAATCGGCGACATAGAGATTGCCCGACCCATCGACGGCTACACCGGTGGGATAACTGAGAGTCGTGGGAGAGGGGTTAGTGATCACCTCGAATAGGTTGGTGCCGAAGATCACATCGGCCGTCGCATCGCCGGCCGCACCCGGCGTGCCGGGTGTGCCGCCGCCGGGCGCCAGCGGATTGTCATATTCCAGCACCCGGTTGTTGCGGCTGTCCGCCACGTACAGATTGCCGGCGCTGTCGATCGCCACACCGCCCGGGTTCACATTGCCGATATAGGGCGGACACAAGGTGTCGGGCGTCGGTTGCGCCAGTCCCTGGTTGCATTGGTTGGCGGCGAAGTCCGGCTGGCCGATGACCCGATCGGCAATCGTGTCGGTGGTGAACGGGCTGTCATACTCGAGCACCCGGTTGTTACCGGCGTCGAGTACGTAGAGATTGCCGCTCCCATCGACCGCCACCGCGGTCGGAAAGGAGAGCGTGGCCGCACTCGCGGTAAGGCCGTTTTGATTCCACAGCGAAGCGTAGAAATTCGTTTGGCCGATCACCAGATCGGCCGGCGCGCCGTCGGTGAAGCTCGCGACGTCGCTCCATCCGAGGATGCGGCTGTTGTCTTGATCGGCGACGTAAATCCGATTCGGCGTGGTGCTCTGGTCGATCGCGACGCCGGTCGGCGCGAACAGGCCCGCGGGATCGGTCAGGTTGGGCGCGGTGTTGGTAAAATTGACCTGGCCCAGCACCTTGGCGGCCGGATTAATCCCGATTCCCCCGGAGCCGGTTGATGACCGCAGGCCGAACATGGTCGAGATCAGTAGCGCCGCCAACATCACAGCCCAAGCCACCCGCCTTCGCTTCGCGAAGCGGCCACGCGACATATACCCACTCATTGTGCTCAGATTATGCCGTTATTGCATATACGAAGCTATACCAGATGAACATGGCGACTCACCGACAAATATTGACCAAAACTGGTCGCACCCGGTCGTTTGCGGCAACCCCAAAATCGCCGCCCGCGACGAGCCGTTTCGCTCCGAGCGGTCGCAGTTTGGATCTCAACCGTGGCAGGATCGCGTAACGCGTCAGCTTGAGGGGCAAGGCATGATTAAACTCGATACGGCGCTCGTCGCGCGCGATCTGCGCATCGTCCCGGCCGCTGCCAGAGCCGCCGAGGAGGCGGGCTTCGATGCGGTCTGGACGCTCGAGACCGGCGACGATCCCTACCTGCCGCTGGTGATGGCGGCGGAGCATACCGCGCGGGTCAGGATGGGCACCGCGATCGCGGTGGCCTTTCCGCGCAGCCCGATGGTCACGGCGCAGATCGCGTGGGACCTGGCGGGCTTTTCGCGCGGCCGTTTCATCCTGGGACTCGGCACCCAGGTCAAGGGCCACAACGAGCGGCGCTACAGCGTGAAGTGGGAAGCGCCGGTGGCGCGCCTGCGCGAGTACGTCGAATCGCTGCGCGCGATCTTCCAGTGCTGGGCCACGGGCGGCACTCAGCTCGCCTATCACGGCAAGTTCTACAACTTCTCGCTGATGACGCCGTTCTTCACCCCCGCCCCTCACCAGTTCAGCGACATCCCGATCTACCTCGCCGGCGTCAACGAAAAGGTCATCCAGCTCGGCGGCGAACTATGCCAGGGGCTGCACGCCCATCCGTTCCACTCGCCGAAGTATCTGCGCGAGTTCGTGCTGCCCAATCTCGAAATCGGCCTTGAGAAATCGGGGCGGACGCGCAAGGACTTCGCGATCGCCAGCATCGCTTTCGTGATCACCGGGAAAAATCGCGTCGAGATCGATCGGATGCGCGAGGAAGTGCGCCGCCAGATCGCCTTTTACGCCTCGACCCGCACCTACCGCGTGGTGCTCGACACCCACGGCTGGGGCGAGGTCGCGACACGGCTCAACCAGCGCGCCGCCAAGGGCGATTGGGACGGGATGGCCTCCGAGATCAGCGATGAGATGGTCGATACCTATTCGGTCAGCGGCACTTTCGACCAGATCGGCGAGCGGGTCAAGGCGCGCTATGAAGGCTTGCTCGATCGGATCGCGTTCTACATGCCGTACCGGGCGGGCACCGACGACGACGCCTGGCGCAAGCTCAATTCCGACTTCAATAGTTAGCCCGCGGATGGCGAGCTAGCGCGGCTCGCGATCGGCGGCGGTGCGCAGCCTCGCGGTGCGCCCGGAGAGCGCGCGCGCCAGCGGCCCAGGGAGCAGGGTTCGCGCCAGCCGCAGCCCGTTGCGCAGGCTCGCCGGCTCGTAGCGCAGCGCGCGGATGAAACTGCGGCGCGCCTCACCCATCTCGCCGCGGCGCATCGCCAACAGCCCGCGCGTGCCGAGCGCCGTCGAATGGGCATGGCGAATCGCCCGCAGCAGCGGACGCGCCGCCGCGCCGTAGCGCTCGCTGACCCGGCTCATGAACAGCGCATAGCTCTGCTCGTATTTCACCAGCCGTTCCGCGGCCGGCGTCACGCGATAGATCACCAGCGGGTGGGCGAGATACTCGAACTCGCCCAACTCGCGCGCGCGCAGCCAGAAGTCCATGTCCTCGTACGATCGCATCGGCGCGTGGAATCCGCCGAGCTGATCGAAGATGCGCCGCCGGACCATCGCCGCGCTCGGCAGAATCGGCCACCAGCGCTCGAGCAGATCGGCCATGGTCGGCGCCCGCGCCAGCTCCGGGCTGACGAAGCCGGGCGAAATCTCGACGCCGCTTTCATCGACCTGGACGGCGTCGCTGTAAACTAGCACGGCGCCGGGCTTGCAATCGAGGGCGCGGACCGTGAGCTCGAGCTTGTCGCGCATCCACAGATCGTCGGCGTCGAGGAAGGCGAGATATTCGCCGCTGGCCTGCGCGGCGCCGGAGTTGCGCGCCGCCGACAGGCCGCCATTGTCGCGGGCGACGGCCTTGATACGGCCCCGGTAGCGATCGATCACGGCCGCGCTGCTGTCAGTCGAGCCGTCGTTGACGACGATCACCTCGAAGCCGCCGGCGAAGTCCTGCGCGAGCGCGCTGTCGATGGCGGCGGCCAGCGTCGCAGCGCCGTTGTAAACCGGGATTATCACCGACACGCGCACGATTGGGCCACGCTATCACACGGCGCGCGCCGGGGCGCATTCACCGTCGCGGCGCGGCGCGTAACGGATGCTCAGGCGGCGACGATCGGCTAAGCTATCGCCGGCATGCGCCGCCAACTGCTTTATGCGCGATCGCCGCGCTGGGCCGCGCTCGCCCCCAGGCTCGAGGAGCTGATGGCGAGCGCCGCCTTCTCGGTTCACAAGGCCGAGGGGCGGGTCCGCGCCGGTCTGCTCGAGGTCGGCGACGGCCGCCGGGTGTTCGTCAAGCGGGTCGAGACGCGCTCACCGATTCGCGGGCTTATCGAGCGGGTGCGCGGCTCGCGCACCCGGCGCGCGCTTAGGGGGGCTGCGATGCTCGAGGCGGCGGCGATTGCCCATCCCGCGCCGCTGGCCGCGCTGGAACTGCGCTCGATCGCCGGCGCGGTGCGCGCTTCATACCTGGTAAGCGAGCCGCTGGAGAATGCGCGCACGCTCAGTATCTTCGCGCTGGGACGGCGTGGTGAGCTGCGCGGCGATCTGCGCCGGCGGATCGCGATTACCCGGGCGGTCGCGGCCGCCGTGCGCCAGCTCCACGAACGCGGCCTCTATACGCGTGATTTGCAGGAGACCAACCTGATGCTCGAAGCTGCGGACGACGGCTTCCGCATCTACTTTATCGATCTCGAGGATTTCGCCCGCGCCCGCCGCGTCCCGGAACGCCGCCGGCTGCTCAACCTGGTGCATCTCGATCGCAGCATCGGCCGTTTCGTGGGACGCGCAGGCCGCTTGCGCTTCCTGTACGCCTATCTCGGCCAACGCCCGGAGCGGGCGGAAATCCGCCGCACCGTCGGACAACTGCTCCGCCTCCGCGCCCGCCTCGATCGGCGCGCGGCGCTGGCCGGCCGGCGTGAGCGTTCGATGCCGGCCGCGGTCTCCATCGCTTAAGGGATTGGTCATGGCATTGCCGACTCGCAAGCGCAGGCTCGAACATCATCCGCAGCATCCCGAAACCGAGCAGGCCGCCGAACCGGGCGGGATGCGCGATGTGATGCTGGGGCTGAACGACGGGCTGGTGGCGTCGTTCGCGGTAACCTCTGGTGTGGCGGCGGCATTCGCCGCGCCGCAGGTCGCAGTCATGGCCGGGATGGCCGAGATGCTGGGCGGGGCGATTTCGATGGGCGCGGCGGCTTTCATCTCGTCGCGCTCGCAGGTCGAATTCTACCTCAACGAGATCGCACGCGAGCGCGACGAGATGACGCGCTGGCCCGAGCGCGAACGCGACGAGGTGCGCGCGATCTATCGCAACAAGGGCTTCAGCGGCGCGCTGCTCGATCAGATCGTCGCCCATATCACGGCCGATCCCGAGCGCTGGAGCGACGTCATGATGCGCGAGGAGCTGGGGCTGCATCAGGAGCATCTCGAAGTGCCCCATCGCTCGGCGGTCCGCGTCGGTCTCTCCTATCTGCTCGGCGCCGCGGTCCCGGTTTTCCCCTACCTCCTGCTCGGCCCGCCGGCGGCGGTGGAACTGTCGGCCGGCGTGACCATCGTGGCGCTGTTCGTGGTGGGCGCCGCCAAGACCCTGTTCACCTCGCGATCATGGTGGCGCAGCGGGCTGGAGAGCCTGGCCGTGGGCGTGGCCGCCGCCGCCGTCACCTTCGGCGCCGGCTGGATGTTCCGCAACCGCTGACATGACACGCAACTGTCTCATCCTCGGAAGCGGCCGCAGCGGCACCAGCCTGACCGCCGGGCTGCTGGCGCGGGCCGGCTACTTCATGGGCGATCAGATCGACGAAGCCGGACTGCGCGCGGCTAATCCCAAGGGTCAGTTCGAGGATCACGAGATCAACGCGATCAACGAAGACCTGATCGGACCGCCGATGCGCGCCTATCGGCGCCGCCTGCTGACCAAGCTGCTGTGGCCGCAGCGCCGGCGCGATCTCAAGATCCATTACCCGCAGCGCTGGCTGGCGGCGCTGCCGCCGTCGGTATCGCTGGCGGCCAATCCCGCGATCGTACAACGTATCGAGGCGGTCACCGCGCGTGCGCCGTACTGCTTCAAGGACCCGCGCTTCTCCTACACGCTCGGCGTCTGGCGTCCGCTGATACGCGACGCGGTCTTCATCTGCGTCTTCCGACATCCGGCGATCACCGCCGCCAGTATCGTCACCGAATGCGCCACCGCCCGTTACCTGAGCGACGTGGCGATGAATCGCGAGTGGGCGCTGCGCATCTGGTATGACATGTACCGCTATATCATGCGGGTCCATTACCCGGCGGGCGGCGATTGGATGTTCGTGCATTACGACCAGTTGATGGACGGCAGTCGGCTCGACGAAATCGAGCGGCGGCTGGGCGCGCCGGTCGATCGCAGTTTCGCCGATTCGACGCTGCGGCGTTCGCGCGCGGCGGGCGCGGTGCCGGCGCGAGCGTTGTCGATGTACCGGCGGCTATGCGGTCTGGCCGGCTACCGGGAAGCGGAATTCGACGCGTGATCAGAGTCTCGGTCATCATGGCGGTTTACAACGGTGCCGCGACCGTCGCCCGCGCGCTCGACAGCGCGCTGGCGCAGCACGGCGCGCCCGAGTTCGAGATCATCGTGGCCAACGACGGCTCGACCGACGCGACCGCTGAAATCCTGCAACGCTACGCCGACCGGATCACGGTTATCGACGGCGAGCGGCGCGGCAATGGGCCGGCGCGCAACCGCGCGATCGTACAGGCCCGCGGCGAATATCTCGCCTTTCTTGACGCCGACGACGTCTGGCTGCCCGACAAGCTCGCGCGCACGGTGCCGGTGCTCGACCGCGATCCCGGCTGCGTGCTGGTCTATTCCAACGCGACCCTGGTCGATCGCACGGGGCGGATGCTCGGCCCCTATGTCGGTCCCGAATCGGCGCACGCGCCCGCGCTCGACGAGATGTTCAGCCATTACTGGCCGATCCTGGAGAGCATGACCGTGATGCGGCGCGCGGCGTTCGATGCGGCCGGCGGCTTCTGGGAAGAGCCCGGCGCCTATCGCGCCAACGGGGTCGGGTTCCTGTGGATGCGGATGCGCGAGCTCGGCCATTTCCATTATCTCGCCGAGCCGCTGGTGCTGCTCGAAGGATCGGACTACCCGGACTATATCGACAAGAACGCGGTCGGCCGGCAGGTCTTCGTGCGGCTGGTGCGCGAGCGCTATGGCGCGGCGGCGGGCCGGCGTCTCCGGCGCGGGATGCAGCGCGCGATCAAGCGCGACCATCGCCACCATCTCGGCCACCTGGGGCGGGTCGCGATGCGCGAGGGGCGGATCGGCGAGGCGCGGCGCCTGTTCCTGCGCGCCTTGCGCTACGATCCGACCGATGTCAGGAATGCGCTGCGGCTGGCGCGGACCTTCCTGCCGGCCGCGATGGCGCGGGCGCTGACCGGGCGGTCGCGCGGCACTTAGGAGTCGGCTAGAGTCGTGCCGATACAGGCGGGGTAAGCATCACCCCCTGGAAAGCTATGCGAGTATCGGTCGTCACCCCCGTCTATAACGGCGCGCTGACGCTCCAGCGAGCGCTCGACAGCGCGCTGGCGCAGGACTTCGACGACTTCGAAGTGATCGTGGTCAACGACGGCTCGACCGACGCGACCGCCGAAATTCTGGCCGGCTATGGCGATCGCATCCGGGTGATCGACCAGCAGCGCGGCGGATGCTCGGCGGCGTCGAACACCGGCTGCCGCGCGGCGCGCGGCGAGTTCGTCGCCTGGATCGACGCCGACGACATCTGGACGCCCAACAAGCTGGCGCTCACGGTGCCGCCGCTGGAGCGCGACCCCGGCTGCGTGCTGGCGTTCTCGAACGCGGTAAAATTTCTCGAAAGCGGCGAAACCTTGAGCGATTTCGTCAGCCCCGAGCTGGCCCACGCGCCGACGCTCGACGAGATGCTGACCGATCTGTGGCCGATTATCTCCACCACCGCCGTGGTGCGGCGCAGCGCGCTCGAAGCGGTGGGATACTTTTTCGCGCGGCCCGGCTTTTACCATATCTGCTCGGATATCGACGCCTGGCTGCGGCTGCGCGAGCTCGGCCATTTCCACTACGTGCCGGAAAAACTCGCGCGGTACTCGACCCGGCCCTTTCCGCACAACGTCGGACAATATAGCGGCGATCAGAAATACGCCTTCCGGCGGATTGTTGCGCGTTACGGCGCGGATGGCCGCCGCCTGGTGCGCAATACCCGCGCCCGACAGCGCAGCTACAACGTCAACCAGCTTGGCTACCTGGGATTGCTCGCGATGCGTGAGGGACGCAGCGCCGAGGCGCGGCGCCATTTCATCCACGCGCTCAAGTGCGATCCGCTGAGCTATAAGAATGCGCTGCGCCTGGTAAGGAGCCTCCTGCCGGCGCGGCTCGCACAGCGCCTGACCGGCCGCTCCCGCTTCGCTGCTTGAGGAGCCCGATGGCGCGCGTCTCGGTAATCACCGCGGCCTATAACAGCGAGCAGACGCTCGAGCGCGCGCTCGACAGCGGCCTCGCCCAGAGCTGGCGCGATTTCGAGCTGATCGCCGTCAACGACGGTTCGACCGACGGCACCGCGGCGATCCTGGCGCGCTATGGCGATCGGATCCGGGTGATCAATCGTGAACGCGGCGGATGCAGTGCGGCGTGGAACAGCGGCATCCGCGCGGCCCGCGGCGAGTTCATCGCGTTTCTCGACGCCGACGACGAATGGCTGCCCGACAAGCTGGCGCACACCGTGCCGATCATGGAAAGCGACCCGGGCTGCGTACTGGTATTCTCCAATGGCTTGATGTTCGAGCCGGGCGGTGCGACCCGCGGCCCGTTCGTGCTGACCGGGCGCGACCATGCGCCGACGCTCGACGAGATGCTGGCGCATTGGTGGCCGATCGTGCCGAGCCTCGCCGTCATCCGGCGCTCGGCCTATGAGCAGGTGGGCGGCTTCTTCGAAGCTGCGGGCGTCTTCAAGGCCTGCGAAGACGTTTACATGTGGCTCTGCCTGCGCGAGCTCGGCCATTTCCACTATGTCCCGGAAATCCTGGTGCGTTACCGGATTCTGCCCTATCCCGACTATATCGAGACCAACAACGAGGGACGCCGGGCGCTCGGCAAGATGGTGGTCGCACGCTACGGCGAGCGCGGACGGCGCCTGATGAGCTCGATCGAGGAGGACAACCGGCGCGCGCACGTCAACCAGCTCAGCCATCGGGGCCTCGTCGCCCTGCGCGCCGGGCGCACCGGCGAGGCGCGCCGCGATTTCATCCGCGCGCTCGGCTACGATCCGTTCAATGTGAAAAACGCGCTCCGCATGATGCGCACCTTCCTGCCCGCGCCGATCGCGAAGGCGCTCAGCGGCCGCACCCGTAAAGCCTGACGATTCGAAAGCCGGGCGCACTGGCCCGGACCGACCGACTCAGCCGCGCGTCCGTCCGGTGAACATCGCGGCCAGCCGCGGTGGCATAAAGCTCCGCATCCAGCGCAGATAGGTGGACCCGTGCCAGGGATCGACCTTCAACGCTTCGGCAAAAGCGCGCCGCGCGCGCTCGCGATCGCCCGCCCGCATCGCCATCAGACCGGCGTGATTGAGCCGGTGGCGTTCCAGGCGGCGGCGGTCGGGTTTCGGAATGTCCTTCAAGTTAACGAAGCCCTCGAAAAAGGGGACGAAGTGATGCCGGTCGCGCGAGACCTCCTGGAGCGGCTTTCGCCAGGCTCCGATCTCGGCGCGCCGCAAGCGGCCGCTTTCGCTGCGCGGTGGACGCCTGCCCGTCGGCGGATATTGAGCGACCGGCTGATAGCCGAGATTGGTCTCCGCCCAGCGGCTGGTGAGGTAAATGCCGTCGAACAGCACGTCGTCGAAGATTACCAGGCCGCCCGGTTTGAGCAGGCGATGGACGAAGAAGAAATCGACGAAGCCCGGGTCGAAGTGATGATCGCCGTCGATAAACGCCAGGTCGAATTGCCGCCCCGCCGCCACCATCCGGGGCAACACGATCTCGGAAGGCTCGGGATAGAACTCGACCATCGCCTCGGCGCCGACTTCGCGCACCAGGCATCGCGCCGCATTGCGGAAACGCGAGGCCTGAAACGGATCCATCACCACGTGCGGCGCACCGGCGACCGAGCCGCGAACCTCGGCCAGCGCCGACAGGATATGGAGCGTCGACAGTCCCCACGCCATCCCGACTTCGAGTGTTGCTGCCGGCCGCTCCGCGCGGCACAGGCCGGCGATAAAGGCGCCGCGCTCGGGCGTCACCCCGATCGGCAGGATCGGGTGGCTGACGCCTGCTTCATCGAGCACCGCCTGCTCGGCATAAAGCCGTTCGATGCGCTGGCGGATAGTGTCAGCGCTCGGCATCGGCATTTGCGCTTGCGCTTGGAGGTTTACTGGAGGCTTTCGGCCGCCCGACCTTCCAGGCCGAAAGGTCGCGGCCCAGCAGTGACTCCAGCTCTTCGATTTCGGGCCGCAACTGCTGCCGCAAGCGAGCCTCCTGGTCCGCGTCGAGCGGCGCGTAGGCCGTTCCGCCCGCGAAAAAGAAACGCCAGATCGGCATATCTGCTTCGATCAGGCTGGCCAGCCAGATTTTTTCACTTTTGATGAGCCGCACCCGCAGCGCCTGCGCCCACCGCGCCATCGCCGGGCTGCGCGGTCTCCGCTCCGACAGATTAACCGGTCCGGCGCCAACCGCCGAGTCAGCCACGGCGAACCGCGCAATCCCGATAAAATCGCACACCGAGTCGAGATAGGCCTGCGGGTCGGCAAGTAAATCGTCGTACAGCACGACCAGTACATTCTCGGCGCCGAAGGCCGTGCGCCACGCGCGCACATTGAAAGCGTAACTTCTTGAGGCCGCGAGCTGCCCGCGTTGACGATCGTAGTCGAACTCGTCGGTGATATGCCCAATGCGATGCCAGGCCTTGTATTGCGAGTAGACGCGCACGACCGGATCGCGCAGCGAGCAGATGATCCGGCATCGCGGTATGAGAGCGGCGATTCGTTGCCGGGCCTCTTCGCTGTCGAAATAGGTCGGCGTGATCTCACCGATCGGCAAGCCGGCCGGGCAGCCGCGAAAGAACGACCGGTACCAATCGACGCCCTGTCCGTAGTTCCACCTGAAGAAGTGGGTCTCCTTGATGCCCCGGGGCAGGCCGACGTGTCCTTGCAACACGCGATGAAGCCAGGTCGTGCCGGTGCGCGGCGGGCCGACCGCAATGAAGTCGGGAAGCCGCGTCGGCTCGGCGTCGATCTGCGCGTCCATTAAAACTTGCTCTGCTTGCCGCCGGCGTGTTGCGGATAAATTGGACGCACGGCTAAAACGCGCGAGCGACCTCAGGCCTCGACCAGTATCTCGTCGCCATCGACACGCACCGGGAAGCACGCGACCTTGAGCTTGGCCGAGTTGACGCAGACACCGTTGGTGAGATCGAAACGAAAGCCGTGCCACGGGCAGCTCACGCAACCGCGGTCGACATCGCCCTCGCCGAGCGGCCCGCCCTCGTGCGGACATTCATTGTCGAGCGCGTAGAAGGTTCCGGCGACGTTGAACAGCGCGATGAAACGGCCGGGGCCGATTTCGATTATGCGGCCGCTGCCCTCGGCGACTTCATCGCGCCGCGCTACTTTTGTGAACGCCAAGGATGCCTCCCCTCGCCGGCGAATCCGTCAGGTCGTGTATTCGGCGTTGATCTTAACATAGTCGAAGCTCAGGTCGCTGGTCAGCACCACGGCCCGCGCGCGGCCCTGCTTGAGATCCAGGATGACGCGGAACTCGCGCTCGCGCATCCGCGCCTGCGCCTGCGGCAGCGCCTCGACCAGCAAGGCGCCGCGCGCCGCGATCGGCACGCCGGCAACCTGCAAGGCCAGCCGCCCGGGATCGAACGCGACGCCACAGGCGCCGGCCGCGGCGATGATTCTGCCGACATTGGGATCGCAGCCGAAAAACGCGGTCTTGACCAGCGGCGAGTTGGCGATCTGGCGCGCCACCCGAAAAGCCTCGGCGGCGCTGCGCGCGCCGCGCACTTCGATCGCGACCAGCTTGGTCGCGCCTTCGCCGTCGTGCACCAGTTGCCAGGCGAGCGAACGCGCCACCTCGCGCACCCCCACCTCGAACGACGCGAGTTCCCGCGGCGAGAACCGGCGGTTCCCGGCCGCGCCACTCGCCATCAGCATCAGCGTGTCGTTGGTCGACATGTCGCCGTCGACCGTAATCGCGTTGAAGCTGACCGGCAGCACGCGCTTGAGCATCCCGCGCAGCGCAGGTGGCGCGAGCGCCGCGTCGGTCGCGATAAACGCCAGCATCGTGGCCATGTGCGGCTGGATCATGCCGGCGCCCTTGGCCGCGCCCGCGATCGTCAGGTCGGCCCCGCCCAGCCGCATCGATACCCACGCCAGCTTGGGACGCGTATCGGTGGTCATGATCGCGCGCGCGAAATTCTCCAGGCCGTCGGGCGACAGCGCCGCGACCGCCGCGCGCACCCCGCGGCGATATTTCTCGAGGTCGAAAAGATGACCGATCACGCCGGTCGAACAGGGCGCCACCGCATCGGGCGCACATCCGAGCTCGCGCGCCACCGCGGCCGACGAATCGCGCGCGAGCTTGAGTCCCGCGCGGCCGGTGAAGCAGTTGGCCGAGCCCGAGTTGGCGGCGACGGCGCGCAATCGACCGCGCCCGACGCGCTGCTCGGCGATCACCACTGGCGCCGCCTTGACCCGATTGGTGGTGAAGACGCCGGCCGCGGCGGCTTCCGAATCCGCGACGATCAATCCCAGATCCTTGGCGCCGGGCGTTGTCTTGAGTCCCGCGCTGACGCCCGCAAAACGAAAGCCGCGTACCGTGGTCGGGCCGCTCCGTACCTCCATCGCCATCCTCCAGCCGCCGATCTATACGCGGCGACTCGGCGGGCGCGCAAGGCCGGCGATGACCGCGCAGCTCGCGCGAAACTCGATCATGACCGAAGAATTACTTGCCGTGGCAGCGTTTGTATTTCTTGCCCGAGCCGCACGGGCAGGGATCGTTGCGGCCGACCTTGTCGCCCTCGCGCTTGACGGGTGCCGGGCCCTCGCTTTCGGCGACGCCGCCGTGGCTCATCACGACCTTCTGCGGCTGAGCCTGCGGCTGCATCTGCTGCACGTCCTGTTCGCGCGTGACCTGCACCGAGAAGACCTTCTCGACGGCGTCGCCCTGCATCGTCGCCATCAGCGCCTCGAACATCGCGAAGCCTTCTTTCTGATACTCGACCAGCGGGTTCTGCTGGGCGTAGCCGCGCAGGCCGATGCCCTCCTTGAGGTGATCCATCGCCAGCAAATGGTCTTTCCACAGCAGGTCGAGGGTCTGCAGCGAGACGATCTTCTCGATCTGGCGCATCACGGCGGGCGTGAACTGTTCCTCGCGCTCGTCATACAGCCGGCGCACGCGCTCGCTGGCGATTGCGGCCAGATCGTCGGGCCTGTCGATCGCCTTGCCGTCGAGGTTCTGCATGAAGTTGAAGCGGTATTTGAACTGCTTGTAGAAGGCATCCTCGATCGCCTTCCAGTCCCACTGGTCGTGGTCGGCTTCGCGATCGCCGTGGGCTTCGACGATAGCTTCGATCAGCGCGTCGCACATGTCGAGGATGTCGTCCTTGAGCGGCGCTTCGCCGAGCAGCTCGCGGCGGCGATGGTAAACCACCTCGCGCTGCTTGTTCATCACGTCGTCGTATTCGAGCAGATGTTTGCGGATGTCGAAGTTGTGCGCCTCGACTTTCTTCTGCGCATTTTCGATCGCCCGCGAGACCATCCGATGCTCGATCGGGACACCGTCCTCCATGCCGATGCGGTTCATCAGCCCCTTGAGCCGGTCGGCGGCGAAGATGCGCATCAGGTCGTCTTCCAGCGAGACGAAAAATCGCGACGAGCCCGGGTCGCCCTGGCGTCCGGAACGGCCGCGCAGCTGGTTGTCGATGCGCCGCGATTCGTGACGCTCGGTGCCGAGGATATGCAGGCCGCCGGCCTGCAGCACCTGTTGGCGCTCGGCCTCGCATTGCGCGCGATACTTCGTCAGCGCCGCCTGGAACCCCGCATCCGCCGGTTCCTTGGTGCCGGCCTCGGCCGCCGCCATGAACTCGGGATTGCCGCCCAGCACGATATCGGTGCCGCGGCCTGCCATGTTGGTCGAGATGGTGACGGCCTTGTAGCGTCCCGCCTGGGCGACGATCTCGGCCTCGCGCTCGTGGTTCTTGGCGTTGAGCACGAAAAATTTGACCCCGGTGCGCTTGAGCTGCTCGGAGACCCGCTCGGACTTCTCGATCGAGACCGTGCCGACCAGCACCGGCTGGCCGCGCTCGTTGCAATCGCAGATCTCCTCGATCACGGCGTCGAACTTTTCCGCCTCGCTCTTGTAAACCAGGTCGTTGTTATCGTCACGGATCATCGGCTTGTTGGTCGGAATCACCATGACGTCGAGGTTGTAGATCTCGCGGAACTCGACCGACTCGGTGTCGGCCGTGCCGGTCATGCCGGACAGCTTCTTGTACATCCGGAAGTAGTTCTGGAAGGTGATCGTCGCCAGGGTCTGGTTCTCGGATTCGATCTTGACGTTTTCCTTGGCCTCGATCGCCTGATGCAGCCCGTCGCTCCAGCGCCGCCCCGGCATCAGCCGCCCGGTGAACTCGTCGACGATCATCACCTGCCCGTCCTTCACCACGTACTCGACGTCGCGCTTGAACAGCACGTGCGCCTTGAGCGCCTGGTTGACGTGATGGAGCAGCAGGATGTTACGCGGATCGTAGAGGTTCTCGACTCCGAGCAGCTCCTCGACGCGCGCCACGCCCTCCTCAGTCGGCGACGCGGTCTTGAGCTTCTCGTCGACCGTGTAATGCTCCTCGGCACGCAGGCGCGGAATCACGCGATCGACCACGTAATAGGTATCGGTCGACTCCTCGGAGGCGCCCGAGATAATCAGCGGGGTGCGGGCCTCGTCGATCAGGATCGAATCGACCTCGTCCACGATCCCGAAGAAGAAGTCCCGCTGGACCATGTCCTCCAGCCGGTACTTCATGTTGTCGCGCAGGTAGTCGAAGCCGAACTCGTTGTTGGTGCCGTAGGTGATATCGGCGGCATAGGCCGCCCGCCGCTGATCGTCGTCCAGCCCATGCACGATCACGCCGACGGAAAGGCCGAGAAACCGGTAGATCTGGCCCATCCACTCGGCATCGCGCTGCGCCAGGTAGTCGTTCACCGTGACCACATGCACGCCCTTGCCGGCGAGCGCATTCAGATACACCGGCAAGGTCGCCACCAGGGTCTTGCCCTCGCCGGTCTTCATCTCCGAAATCTTGCCGTCGTGCAGAACCATCCCGCCAATCAACTGCACGTCGAAATGACGCTGCTGCAGAACCCGCCGCGCCGCCTCCCGCACCACCGCAAACGCCTCCGGCAGGAGATCGTCGAGGCTCGCGCCCGCAGCCAACCGCTCCCGGAACACAACCGTCCGCGCCGCCAGCGCCGCATCATCGAGCGCCGCAACCGCCGGCTCCAGCGCATTGATCTGCGGCACCCGGCGCTGATACGCCTTCAACGCACGTTCGTTGGCAGTGCCAAACACAGCGCGGGCAAAAGCGGCAAGCATCACAAGCCTTCCGGGAGGGGGGACCCCCCCCAGATAAGGTCCCCCCCCCGCGCGGTCAACGACGCGGGATGTGACACCGGGGGGCGGGCGCGCCCTGTAGCAAGCAAGGCCAAGGGGGCTCCGCCCCCCTGGACCCCCTGCCAGGGGACTGGTCCCCTGGACCCCTCGGGTTTGGTTCCGTGCGGTGGGGGGTGTCGCGGCTGGGCGGGCGGCGGCGCGGTGGCTGGGGCGCCGGCAGGGATAGGGCGCATGAGCGCCCTATCCCTGCCGGCG
>DATKSL010000032.1:0-57778 GCA_035531675.1 Binataceae bacterium (SeqCode)
TCCGTCGCTGGTACGGCCGCGAAGCGCATGCGGATTTCGATGTCTGCGCCGACGACCATTGCCAGCGCTACCAGGGGATCACGAAAGCCTTCGCTCCGGCGGCAGCCGCAGCAGTGGGCGCAACCAGCGGCGAGTTGCTCCGTTACCACGGCGGTATCTGCGACGCGCGGTTTTCCAAGTCCTGCGGCGGAATAACCGAGCGCTATGCGACCGCCTGGGAAGATGAAGATATCCCCTATCTTGAATCGGTCTGCGACGGCCCGGCGCAATCATCCGCCGCTACTGCTGAGACATGGATACGCTCGCGCCCGCCGGCTTACTGCAACACCGACGATGCGGAGTTGCTGTTACGCGTGCTCCCGGGATTCGACCAGGAGACGCGCGATTTCTATCGATGGCGGGTCGCCTACACGCCCGCCGAGCTGGCCGATCTGATCAGCGCAAAGCTGGCCGTGGAGCTTGGTCAGATTCGCGACCTGCAGCCGCTCGCGCGCGGACCTTCAGGCCGGATATCGCGGCTGAAGATTACCGGAGAACGCGATTACGTCATCATCGGCAAAGAACTGGAAATTCGCCGCGCCTTATCGCGCACCCATCTTTACAGCTCGGCCTTCGTCGTCGACCAGGTGTCTGGCCGCTTTGTCTTGACCGGAGCCGGCTGGGGACATGGCGTCGGCTTGTGCCAGATCGGCGCGGCAGTGATGGCAAACCAGGGCAAGACTTACACGGAAATTCTGCAGCATTACTATCGTGGCACGACGGTCAGCGCCTGACGCCACGATCTACATGCGTCGCACGGGGAGTTCGACATGGAAATCAACGGGATCGCTCACGTCGATGTTACCGTAACCAACTTCAAGGAATGTGTCGCCTTCTATCGGCGCCTGCTGCCGTTCATGGGCCTCAAGCACGTGGTCTACGATAACGACGATTATTTCTATTGTATCGGCGGGCGAACCGGATTCGCTGTGCGGCGCGCGGCCGAGCGATATCAGGACCTCCATTTCGATCAGACCCGTCCGGGAATGCATCACGTATGCTTTCGCGCACGCGCTCGTGAGGACGTCGCCGCGGTTTACGAACTCGCGCGCGAGCTCGGCGCGAAGATCGTGCGGGCGCCCGCGCAAGGACGCTGGGCACCCGGTTACTACTCGACCCTGTTCGAGGATCCCGACGGGGTGCGCGTCGAGGTCAATCACATCCCCGGCAAGGGGCTGCTTGCCCCCGGCGCGACCAATTCCGCCTAGTCCGGCATCGGCTCTATTGATCGCGAGTGAAGCCTCCACCACTGGCGGGCGCGCGAAGGGCTGCCAGGGGGAAGATTTGTCGATCATCGGAGTGTCCAAGCGGGCGCTTAGCGCGGCGCGCCGCTTGCCTAAGCTCAAGGCGCGCATAGAATGGAGCGAATGCTTTCCCGGTTAAGGGGGGTCCGTGGCGCTTACGGGCCAGCCGGATATGCTGTGCTGGTCGCGATATTGGCGCTGGCCCTGTCTCCTCACGCGCAGCGCTTCCCTAGCCCGACCCATCTGCGGTTCCAAACGCGGATTTCCCGCCGACATAGCGAAGCCCGCGGCTGCGCCATCGCCCGTGCCGCAAGCGACTCCGGATGGCGTCCGTCGCTCGCCGACCGCAGGCTGAGCGCGATAGCTCCGGGCCGCCTTCCGACGCTCGCCCCGCGCGGGTCGATTTTACTGCGCGCGCCGCCCTCTCGGATTCGCCAATCAGTCTGATCGGACTCACCAGTCGTCCGGACGCACCGCGGCCGGAAAGACGGCCAGTCACGCCGATTTTCGGGACTGGCGCACATGTTGCGTCGCAGAGGCAACCCGCTTGCGGACAAAAGGCAGAAGCGGGCTATGTTTCCGGCCGTGCGGCGCCGGGATGGGGTTAAAGATGTTTCGTAAGCTGCTGATAGGATTGGGTTTTCTTTTGATGCTGGCGGGCGCCGCCGCGGCAGCCGGCTCCGGCCCGCTGATCCCAAGGCAGCCGCTCCGGCCTCTCCCGGGACCCGCTTTGGGCAAGCCGGCTGCTCCTTTTGGAAGCATCGCTCCCCAGCCCCTCCCGGCTCTCAAGTTACCGCAACACTTCGAGAATGATCCGACCGTGGTCCAGGAGCAGCTCAAGCAGTTGATCGAACAGGCAATCGCCAACAATCCCGACCTGCAGGCGGCACAGTACGCGTCCCAGGCCGCGGGCCATCGTGTATTGCCGGCCGGAGTCCCCGAAGATCCCTACCTGGGCTACCGGATGAAGGACCTGCCGACCAACTTCTCCATGACCCAGGAAAACGCGACCGAAAAACAGATCGAAATCACCCAGCGTTATCCGTTTCCGGGCAAGCTGACGCTGCGTCGGGAGGCTGCGGGCAAGCAGGCCGAGGTGGCGCAGGCCGACGCGCGAATCGCCCGGCTCCATCTGATCACCGCGGTACGGCTGGCCTTTGCCGACATCTTCGTGGTCGACAAGGACATCCAACTGGTCCTCGAGCAACAGCGGATGCTGCGTCAGTTACGCGATATCGCTACCTCCAAGTACCAGCTCGGACCCGGGTTGCAGGAGGACGTGCTCAACGCCGACGTCGCCCTGGCTCAACTCAATACGACACTGGTCGAGCTGACGCGCAGGCGCGACAGCCGGCTTATCCGGCTCGAAGTGCTGCTTAGCCGCCCCAGCGTCGAGGTCGAGCCGCTGGGCACGTTGCCGCCGGCCCAATTGCGCTTTCCCGCCGAGCAACTCGAAGAGCTGACGCTGGCATCCAATCCGGAGGTCCAGCGGCTCGGACGCGCGGTCGAGCGCGATACGCTCAACGAGCGGCTGGCCGCGCGCGCGCCGCTGCCCGACATCCTGCTCTACATGGCCTATGGGTCGCGCAACGATCCGCCGGATCAGACCACCGTGACCTACGACCACGGGGTTCCGATAGTCACCCAGACCAAGGCGCCGAATCGGGCCGATCTGATGACCGGGCAGATCATGTTTGACATCCCGATCTTTTATTTTTCCAAGCAGCGCGAGCAGCTTTACGAGGCCCAGGCGACGCTCGGGCGCACGCGCGCCCGCCTGATGGCGGCGCGCAACACGGCGCTCGGCATGCTGCACGACCTGCTGGCGCGGCTGGCGGAGCATGAGGAAACCGCGCGCTCTTACCAGCAGGAAGTGATCCCGCTGGCGCGCAGCGAAGTGAACGCTGCGATCAGCGCCTACCGCGTCGACAAGGTCGACTTCCTGACCCTGCTGGCGGCGCAAGACAATCTCGAGAAGTACCAGACCGCATACTGGCACAACGAGGCCGATCGCTATCGCGACCTCGCGCAGATCGACGAAGTGACCGGCGAGGCGGGGGCTAGTCGATGAAACGGCCGTCGCTGATCGCGATCTTTGTGGCGGGCCTGGTGCTCGGCATCGTGCTGAGCGCCGTGGTCCTGCAGCACCTGATGAGCGCCCGTGAAACGGCGCTCGCCCCGCCGGCAAGCGCGCCACCGGTGCGGCCCGCGGCGGCGGTTCCGCGGGCGGGCTTCGTGCCGGCCTCGCACGAGACGCCGACGCCGGGCCACGGCCCCGTCGCGGCGCCGACGCGCGGCGAGATTCGAATCGATCCGGCGATGCTGCAGAACCTGGGCGTGCGTACCACGCTGGTCGAGCCGCGGGTGGTGACTGAATCGATCCGCACGACCGGCTATGTCGACTACGATGAGCGGCTGGTGAGCCAGGTCAACGCGCGGGTCAGCGGCTGGATCGAGAAGCTCTACGTCGCCTACACCGGCCAGCCGGTGCGCCGCGGCGAGACCCTGCTCACTCTCTATAGTCCCGAGCTGGTATTGACCCAGGAGGATTACCTGCGCGCGCGCCAGCTTGCGGCTAGCGGGGTGGCGGGCGATCGAGAGGGCCAGACGCGCCGCGACGGCTCCGATCTGATGTCAGCGGCGGCCACGCGGCTGCGGCTGTGGGGCATCGCGCCGGCCGAGCTGCGCAAGCTGGCGCAGCGCGGCACACCGTCGGAGACCTTGCCGATCGAGTCGCCGTCGAGCGGGGTGGTGACCGAGAGCAAAGTGGTCGAAGGCGCTCACGTGCGCGCCGGTGACGAGCTCTACACCATCGCCGATCTCTCGCGAGTGTGGGTCTATGCCGACATCTACGAGAGCGAGTTGCCCAAGGTACGCACCGCGCAGCATGCCGAGGTCAGCCTCGACGCCCTTCCCGGCCAGCACTTCGACGGCATTGTCACCTACATCTATCCGTCGGTCAGCGAGCAGAGCCGCACCATACGGGTGCGGCTGGAATTTTCCAATCCCGGCCTGGCGCTGCGCCCCGGGATGTACGTCAACGTCACCCTGCTGGATAGCGGCTCGGCGCCGACGCTGACGGTGCCGGTCGAAGCGGTGCTCGACTCGGGCGTGCGCAAGGTCGTGATCGTGGCGCTCGGCGGCGGCCGCTTCGCGCCGCGCGAGATCAAGGTCGGGACCCAGGCCGAAGGCTATTTTCGGGTATTGCACGGGCTCGAGCGGGGCGAGCGGGTGGTGACCTCGGCACAGTTTCTTATCGACTCCGAATCCAATCTCAGCGAAGCGCTGAGCGCGATGACTCTGACGCCGCCATCGGGCTCGCCGGTGTCGTCGCCCGTACCGCGCGCCGGCGAGCGGAGGTAGGGGCGATGCTCGAGCGGCTGATTGAAGGCTCGGTGCGCAATCGCTTCCTGGTGGTGTTCATAACAGCGCTGATCTCCGCCTGGGGCATCTGGGCGCTGGTCAACGTCAAGCTCAACGCAGTACCCGACATGAGCGACGTGCAGGTGATCGTCTACACGCCGTTCGTCGGCCAGCCGCCGCAGGTGGTCGAAGACCAGGTGACCTATCCGCTGGTGCACGCGCTGTTGAGCGCGGCCAACGTCAAGGTGGTGCGCGGTTTCTCGTTCTTCAACTTCTCGCTGGTGTTCGTGGTGTTTCGCGACGGCACCGATTTCTACTGGGCGCGCTCGCGGGTGCTGGAGTATCTCAACTATGCGGCCGCGCAGTTGCCGTCCGGGGTGCAGCCGCAGCTCGGGCCCGACTCGACCGGCGTGGGCTGGGTCTTCGAATACGTACTCGAGGATCCGACCGGCCACTACGATCTCCAGCAGTTGCGCTCCTACCAGGACTGGCATCTCAAGTACGAATTGTCGACGGTGCGGGGCGTGGCCGAGGTCGCCTCGCTGGGCGGCTTCGTCAAGCAATACCAGGTCGAGGTGGACCCGCGTAAGCTGGTCGCCTACAAGCTCTCGCTGGCGCAGGTCAAACGCGCGATCAAGGCCAGCAACAACGACGTCGGCGGCCGGGTGCTCGAGCGCGGCGGCGAGGAATACCGCATCACCGCGCTCGGCTATCTCCATTCGCTCGACGACATCAGATCGATCGTACTCGGCACCGGCCCCGGCACCGGCGCGCCGATCTACGTGGGCGACGTGGCCGACGTCCATCTGGGGCCTGAACTGCGCCGCGGCGTCGCCGACCTCGACGGACGCGGCGAGGCGGTGGTCGGAATCGTCGAGATGCGGGCGGGCGAAAACGCCCTGGCCACCATCCGCCGGGTCAAGCAGCGGATCAAGGAGCTCGAACGCGACCTCCCGCCGGGACTGAAGATCGTGCCGATCTACGACCGCTCGCAGCTGATCGAGCGTTCGGTGGAGACCCTGCGCCACAAGCTCATCGAAGAGTGTCTCATCGTGGTGGCCGTGGTCGCGCTGTTCCTGTTCAACTTTGGCGCGGCGACGGTCGCCGTACTCACCATCCCGGTCGGCCTGCTGATCGCCGCGATCGTCATGTACTACGCCGGAGTGAGCGCCGACATCATGTCGCTGGCCGGCGTGGCGGTCGCGATCGGCGCGATGGTGGACGCGTCAGTGGTGATGGTCGAAAACGGCCATCGTTATCTGGCGGAGGGCAAGCTCGAGCACGACCGCGCGATCGTCAGGGCCGCGACCGAGGTCGGCCCGGCGCTGTTCTTCTCGCTGCTCATCATCACCCTCAGCTTCATTCCGGTGTTCGCGCTGCATGCCCAGGCCGGCCGCCTATTCAAGCCGCTCGCCTTCACCAAAACCGTGTGTATGGCGGCCGCGGCGCTGCTCTCGGTGACGTTGACGCCGGCTCTGATGTCCTACCTGATGACGCGCGGTGGCGCGCTCACCCATCACGACCTCGCTCACGAGGGCAACCTGCTCGACCGCGTCATGCGGGGCGCCTACCGGCCGTTGCTGCGCTGGGCGATGGCGAATCGGGCGGCGGTCGTAGTGCTGTTCGTGGCGCTGCTGCTGAGCACGGTGATCCCATGGTCGCGCATCGGGATGGAGTTTCTGCCGGCGGTGTTCGAAGGCGACCTGGTATACGCGCCGACCGCCTATCCCGGCATCTCGATTACCCAGTCCAAGCTGCTGCTCCAGCGCGCCGACCGTATCCTGATGCGCTTCCCCGAGGTCGAGCACGTGCTGGGCAAGATGGGCCGGGCGGAAACCGCCACCGACTCGGTGTCGCTCTACATGGGCGAAATTCTGATCAAGCTCAAGCCGCGCGATCAATGGCCGCGCAGCATGACCCCGGCGCGGCTGGTCGACGAGATGGACGGCGCGCTCAAGTTCCCGGGCATCATCAACGCCTGGTCGATGCCGATCAAAGAGCGGGTCGATAACGTCAACACCGGGGTCAAGACCACGCTCGGTATCAAGCTGCGCGGCGACGATCTCGCGCGCCTTGAGCAGATCGGCCGGCGCATCGAGGAAATCCTGCGTCCGTTGCCCGGTACGCGCAGCGTGCTCAGCGACCGCGTTAACGAAGCCAACTACATAAATTTTCACATCGAGCGCCGGCAAGCCGCGCGCTACGGCTTGACCGTCGGGGACATCGAAGACACGGTGCAACTCGCGATCGGCGGGCTCAACGTTACCACCACGGTCGAGGGCCAGGAGCGCTACCCGGTCAACGTGCGCTACCCGCGCGAGCTGCGCAGCACGCCGGGCACGCTGGGGCGGGTGATCCTGTACACCAAGTCGGGGCAACAGGTGCCGCTCAGCCAGGTCACGCGGATGGAAAGCGTCGAGGGGCCGACCGCGATCAAGACCGAGGCCGGCGAGCTTACCGACTGGATCTATATCGATCTTCAGCCGGGAGTTGATATCGGCTCCTACGTGCGCCGGGCGAGCCGCGCGCTAAACGTGGTCGCGCTGCCGCGCGGCTACTCGATGGTATGGAGCGGCGAGTATATCTACCTGCGCGACGCCGTGCGCACTCTGCTATACGTGACGCCGATCTCGCTCATCATCACTTTCATCGTGCTGTTCCTCAATTTCGGCACGGTCGCCGAATCGCTGATCGTGATGCTGTGCGTGCCGTTCGGCGCCAGCGGCGGAATCTGGGCGCTGTACCTGCTCGGCTACGACATGAGCATCGCGGCCTGGATGGGCATGCTGGTGCTGGTGGGATTCGCGGTCGAGGGCGGCGTGGTGACGCTCATCTATATTATCAACGCGCTGCACGCCGCCGCCGACGCCAAGGGCTCGCGCCTGAGCGCGGAGGAAATCGAAACTGAGCTCCAGCGCGCCGCCGTCGATCGGATGCGGCCGCGAGTGATGGTGCTGGCGCTGCTGACCCTCGGCCTGCTGCCGATCTTCTGGGGCCATGGCGCCGGCGCCTCGCTGATGCGGACCATCGCGGCGCCGGTGATGGGCGGCATGCTCAGCACCGTGGTGGTGATCTTCCTGCTGCTGCCGCCGATCTACGCCTGGTGGCGGATGCGGTTGGCGCGCCGCGCGGTGCACCATACTGCGGTCGACCGGCTGTAAGCGGAGCGCCGAAATCGTCGTCGCTCGAGATCAGATTCGAGCAAGCCGGTTGGATTCAGCGAGCGGCCCAAAAGACCACACGTTGTAGACAATTATACACACCGGGAATCCCGCGGACGGGGTTACGTTCCAATAAATCAGCAATTATGTGGAGGGCTCGCTGGCAAGTGAAGTGCGTGCTTACCACCACGAATTATCGCCAAACTTCGACCGTTGAAGCTCTTGAATTTCGTGACAGCCGCCATCGTCTTTTGCTGTGCAAGAGGAATAACCCGGCGCGTTCGGTCCAGGTGACTTGAGATGTTAGGTGGTTTTACCGGCGTTTGTTTGCCTGCCCGTGGTGTGCTCAATCCCTGCCGCCACGGCTACGATCCGCCCTTTCCGGCCTGACAAATTCGGAACGGAAAAGGGAAGAACTCCCGTTGGGTTTTTTGCGGCACTGTGCGGATGTGTGTCGCGCGTGGAATGCAGCCCGGCCTTTGGTTCAGGAGGGCATCATGCCTGTATACAATGATCGTTCTAGCGATGAGGGACTCTTCTTGCCACGGGTTATCGAATGCCCCGTATGCGGTGAGAAAGCTCGTTCGTTTCGCATCCGCAGAGTGATGAATCTGCGCACCGTGGTTGGCGAATTCTACCACCGGACTGCCACTTGTGCCGGATCGATGACGCCCGACATGCCGGCGGCCATGGATCTCTTGCGCCTGGCCGTCGAAGGAGTTGCAGAATTTCACTGATCCCGCCTGCAGCGTCGAGCCGAATGACCGTGATGGTCGGAGCCCGTTGCGAGCGCCGACCATCACCGAGGCCTCCTCAAAGCCCGCCGTCGGGTTGACCGCCGCGACAACCGGATCGCACCAACGGCGAAAGCGTGGCTGGTGCGATGGGGTCGCGTCGTCTGCCGGCACGATTCGTTCCCGATTGAGAGCAGCGGCTAAAATGTATCAGCCTGCCCTTCGATCAAATTTCTTTTCTGGATAGCGCCGTTTTCGATTCGGAGCTAATCTCTTGCTGATTCCAGGAGCCCAATCGATGAAACGGTTTAAGGTTCATGCCCTGTGGGCGCTCGCCGCGGCCGCGCTCTTCGGATGCAGCTATGCGAGCCAGCCGAGCTACGATTTTATGGCGAAACGGCCAACGGTGGTGCTGGTCTACGATTTCCAGGCTTCGCCCAACACTGTTTTTGAGGACCCAAGCTTAATTGCAGAAGGTGCCCGCAATTTCGGCGCGGCGAGCCTACGGGCGCGTCAGGCGGCAATCGGCCAGCAGATCCGAATGCGGATCCACCAGAAGCTCATCGATGGAATCAACAGTTTAGGTCTGCCGGCGCAGCCTGGCGATCCTTCGCGGCCGGTCGCGGCCGGCGCCTTGATAATTCGCGGCGAGTTCTGGACCGCGAGCCCGGATAATCTTCAAATCCGGGACATCGTCCAATTCGGGAAAGACCAGTCGACCGTCGACACCAGCATCTATGCTCTCGGGGCAACCTCGCCGGATAAATTGGTGCCACTGCTTCATTTTCTCACAGTAGCCGAGGCCGGCGCGATGCCCGCGGCAACGGAGGACAACAAGCAGCGCGGCGCCTCCACGGCAGCAAGCAGGGGCAGGGGGCAACGGCGGATCGAATCAGTAACCCTCGACACCTACCGATCACAGGTAGATCAGCTGGCCGATCAAAGCGTCAGTCAGGCAATGGCGAGTCTGTCGCAATATTTCGCCAACCGGGGATGGATCAGCGGCAGCCAGGTGCGAACGCCGAGACTTTAGGCTGGTAACGGCGGCTCGATCCGACGGAACGTCAGTGCCGCGCGATGCCGACAATCCTCAACCGGGCCCGCCCACTGCGATTTTGTGGATGACCCCCGGATTCCGCCGGACACGGCGGCAACGAAACGCGTCTTCTCGCCTCAATTGACCCGTCGCACGGCGGGCGGCTTCCACGATCCGTCGAGCGCGGCCTTTTTTGGCCAGTAGGTTCGCATCACTACATAGATTGGTCCGTCCGGAGCCGGCAGCCGACGCGGACTATATGACCGAGATATATCGGTTGCCGATCAACTACCAGGCTTGTTACTGCAGCCCTCGACGCAAGCAGGACAGGCCCGGGTCGCCGCCGATGATTGTAACCCCGTCGTCACTATCGCCGAGGCGAGCGGGCCACGACCGCGCCACAATCGTCTAATCCGCCCGACAGATAAATATAAGCGAGTCCTGCCGTGTCAAGTTTTGCTAGACACTTCGCCGACACTTATCATCTTGCCACGGCATCAATCTGATCTGGAAGCTCTGCGCATCGCGTCCCCGGATGTAGCGCGTTTCAGGTCGACGTTGCGGCAGCGTAGGGCAGCGGGTCTTATCGAACGCCACCGACTCGCTTTGCGCATCAACTTATCGATTTTACTTGATTTTTTTGGAGCCACCCGTCGGATTCGAACCGACGACCTGCTGATTACGAATCAGCTGCTCTACCAACTGAGCTAGGGTGGCCCATCTTCGCCGGCCAGAAGGCGAAGATAACCTATCAGACCGATCTCCGGAAGGGAGTCGCGAGGCACAGCCCTCGTGAACTCCAGCGCGACCGCGCCGGCCGGCTGATTCGCGTTCCCGACGGTCTACTTTCGCAGCGCTGATGCATATGACACGCTGCTGCACCGTGGGTGCAGCGTGAAGATCGGAATTATCGGCGCGATTGGAGTGGGAAAAACCACCGTGTTCCAGGCGCTCACCGGACTCCCGGCGGCGACCGGGCAGGCCGAGGCGAAGAATCGCGCGCGGCCGGGACAGATCAAGGTGAGCGATCCGCGGCTCGATCTGCTCGAAAATCTCTACGGCTCAAAAAAGAAGCTCCCGGTCGAACTGACACTGCTCGATTTTGCCGCGAATCCGAAGGAGCATGGCAAGCTGATCGATCCGGCCCTGTTCGTCCTGGCGCGGGACCTCGACGCCCTGCTGATAGTAGTCGCGGGGTTTGCCAATCCGGGTCCGATCGGCGCCGCGCTCACCGCGGTCGACGACGAACTGGTATTCGCCGACTTCGATCAGGCCGAACGGCGCCTGGAACGGGTCCGCAAAGATCGCAGCGCTTCCGACTTCGAACGCGCCGCGCTCGAACGTATCCTGAAATGGCTCGAGACCGGGGCCCCGCTGCGCACCCTCGAAATGACCCCGCAGGAAGAGCGGATCTTCTCGAGCTTCGGTTTTCTTTCGCGCAAGCCTGCGCTGGTCGTGGTCAATTGCGAGATCGAGGACGCCGCTGCCCCGCCCGACCCGGCCGACCGCGAGTTGGCCGCCGCCCGCGGACTGGAATTGTTCAAGCTGGCGGCCGCCTTCGAGGCCGAGCTGTGGGAGCTTTCCGCGGGTGAGCAGGCCGACCTGCTGCGCGAGGCGGGTCTCGAGGCGCCGGCCCGCGATCGGCTGGAGGCCGCGCTCTATCGACGCCTGGGGTTGCTGACCTTCTATACTGCCGGTGAGCCGGAGGCCCATGCGTGGTCGCTCACTGCCGGCTCGACCGCGCTGGAAGCCGCCGCGCGAATCCATACCGATATCGCCCGCGGGTTTATCCGCGCCGAGGTGGTGAGTTTCGAGGATTTCGCGGCGCTGCGCACCGACGCCAAGGTAAAGGAGGCCGGCAAGCTCAGGCTCGAGGGCAAGGATTACGTGATGCGCGACGGCGATATAATCCATATCCGCTTCAAAATCTGATCGCGATGCTCTGTTAATCGCCGCGCTCGAACGGTATTCTAAGCGACTCTATGAAGCTTGTGTGACCAGGCCGGCGCGTCCGGTCGTCCCACGCTAGCCAAAAAGGTCCCCAGCCTGTTCCGAAGCTACCCCCGATTACATGAAGCGCCTTGAAACTCTGATCATAGTCCTCGCGCTGGCCTTCTATATCTGGTTTTTGCGGCGTTTCGGGCTCGCCCAGGTGCTTGGTTACGTGCGCCTGGTCGGCTGGGGCCTGATGTTGACGATTTCGCTCGAAACCGTCTCCCGTTTGTTCAACACGCTCGGCTGGCGGGTGACGATCCGCGATTGTCCGCGCGAGCTTTCGTTCCTCGAGCTGTTTGCCGCGCGCATCTCGGGCGAGGCGGTCGATTACGTGACGCCCTCGGCCCAGCTCGGCGGGCAGCCGGTGATGGCGATGATGGTGCGGCGCAAGCTGCCGATGGCGCGCGGGCTGGCCAGCGTGGCGGTTGCGGCGCTGGCCGAATCGATCGGCCAGATCCTTTTCATCAGCGCCGCGTTGCTGGCCGCGCTGCCGCTGGTATGGCATCTGCACGACCTGTTCTGGCCGGTGCTGGGCGGATTCGCGGTGGCGGTCGGGCTGGCCTACGGCTTTTACCTGCTGCAGGTGAAGCAGCCATTCGCCCTGTTATGGCGCGCCGCCGACAAGCTTGACCTGCCGATGATGCGCGGGGACGATGTTCGCCGCTCGGCCGACGAAGCCGACGCGCTGCTGCTCGATTTTTACGCTCATCGCCGGATGCGGCTGGCCGCCTCGTGCATCTGCTACTTTTTCGCCTGGGCCATGGGGCCGGTCGAAATTTATATTCTGCTCCATCTCCTGTACGAGCCCGCCACCGTGCAGGTTGCCCTGCTGGTCGAGGCCCTGGGGTTACTCATCGAGCGCGCGACCTTTATGATCCCGGCCAAGCTGGTAAGCCAGGAAGGCGGCAAGGCACTGATCCTCGCGATGCTCGGCTATTCGGCCGACGTCGGTTTCGCAATCGGATTTCTAAGACGCATCAAAGAGATGGCGTGGGTGATGTTCGGGTTGGGGACGCTCGCCGCCCATCGGCTGATAACAGACCGCGCGGAACGCCTGCTACAGACCGAGGGCGCATTCCAGGGCGCGGAGGGAGATTAGCAACGTGAAATTCGCAATCCACGCGGCCGCGGCCCTCGCCGCGGCGGCATTCGCCGTAACCGCCAGCGCAGCGCTCGCCGGAGTGATCGTCGAGGAACAGGAAGTTGTCGACCGCGGCGGACCGCCGATCACCAGCGTCCGCACGATTGTCATCCAGGGCAACAAGCAGAAGATCGTGAGCGAGCACGACACCATGATAACCGACCTCGACCGGGGTGTGATGGTGCTGATCACGCCGGCGCGGAAAACCTACAGCGAGATGCCGTTTCCACCGCGCGGGATGTCGCCGACGGCGGGGATGGCGAACATCAAGTTCGCCAAAACCGGCAGCTCCCGGACCATCGACGGTTACAAGTGCGACAACTATAAAGGCGTGAGCCACATGATGGGCACGCATTCGGACATCGTCGAGTGCTTCTCCGCCAGCGCCCCGGGCGCCCATGAGTTCGTCGCCTTCCAGAAGGCGATGGTCAAGAAGCTCAAGGGCACCAGCGCGGCGGCGATGGTCGCGGACGTTCCCACCGGGGTACCGCTCGCCTCGCAATCGACCACCAGTATGAAGGGGCTGACGATTCCTGGAATGAACCCCGAACAGGCACAGAAGCTGGCCAAGATGATGGCCAACCGACCGCCGATCGTGACCAAGACCACCGTCACCAAGATCACCACCAAGTCGCTGGCTGACAGCGAATTCGCGCCCCCGGCCGGCTATACCAAGCAGCCGATGCCGCAGATGCCGCGGATGGGCGCCGGCGCGCCACCCCATGCCAGCGGCGGTACTGGCGGCGGCCCGGCGGCGCATTCGCTGCCCGAGTAGGGCGGGCAAAGTTTTCCCGGTCAATTCGACAGGCGCCGAGCGTGCGGAGCAATCCGCGCGGAGCGATAGGCAGGGTTGCGCGCGCCGCTTGCCCGGACCCGATGGACGCTCGATAATGCGGCGATTTTGACCGAAATCAGTCGGTCGGCCGGATAGGTCGGTGTGGCTGCCGGGCCTGACCGCTCATCGCCCGATTTGACTATGAGAAGGATTTCTATTACTAACAGAGTCCTGCGCGGCAAACATAGGCGGCCAAGAAGTCGTCATAGATGACCAAAATGGATCACGGCCTATAGATGAGCTGCGCGGAGCCAGCTGGCCTGTCATGCTGGAGGACTAAATAATCCAATGAAAGCACGACGATTGTTGGTGGCCTTGGTCGCCTTCGGTTTCATGACGGCCGGGTACGCCTTTGCTCAGGCTCCGCCAGCTACGAATTCGGTCGCGAACTCACAGGGCGCCGCTCAAGACCCGCCCGCTGCGAACTCGATCGAGCGGACGCAGACCGCTGCGCAGACCGAATCGGCGCGCGATGCCGCCGACTTCAACCGCCAAATCTATTATCGAAACAAGCTCGAGGCGGGCTTCGATGTCGGCTACTACCCGTGGAATATCCCGTTCGTTTTCGATCCGCTGATCGGCCAGTGCTGCCGCCGGGCCAAGGGCACCACCGACTACTCGTTGATTCCGCTGACCTTGCAGCTCCGCTGGCATCTTACCGATATTCACGGTCGCTCGTTCTGGCGCGGCAATACCGAGTTCGATATCGGCGGCAGCTATACCTCGATCGCGCAGGGGCCCGAATCGTACTACGGCGCGATGCTGATCGGCCTGCGCTACAATTTTGTGCAGCCCGACTGGAAGTTCGTCCCCTACACCGACGTGCATGGCGGTTTCGGATGGACCAACGCCCAGCAGCCATACGAGCAGGCGCACCATCAGCGCTGGGTCGGGCAGGGACAGGACTTCACCTTCACCTTCATGTGGGGAATTGGCGTGCGCTATAACTTCAATCCCCGCATCAGCCTTTCGGCCGGCATCGCCTACATGCATATTTCGAACGCCTATCTGTCGGAGCCGAAATACATCAACCACGGTATCAACAACGTCGGTCCGAACTGGGGATTGAACTTCGCGCTCTGAGGCCGCCGGCGGTCTGCGCCGGCGTTGGGGACTGGCGATGGAGCGGGATTGCGGTGGCCGCTGGCCGTCGCAATCGTCAGCGGGCCAGTCGTCAGCCACCCGGCTCAACGACGCCGGTGGGTTAGCTCTGTCTCGACTGGCTTAGCCGGGTAGGGTACAGGGTTGAAAAGGCGTGCTCCCAAGGCCACGCCCGCAGTGCCGCAGATCTGGTATATTGCGGGACCGCACGACGATCGCTGCCCGGAACGGGCGCAGGAAGAGTTCAGGACTGATCGAGATCGAGAATCTGACCGGGTTGCGGTCCGGGAACCATGCCTTCCAGGTCGGCGTCTTTGCCGCCTTTCGGTTCGCGCTCCCGTTCAGCGGCGCGCTCATTTCGGCGCTGTTGCTTGTCCATCTGCTTCTGTCGGCGAACTCGCTCTCTAAGACGTTTCTCCATGTAGTCCTCCTCTCAAGACCGTAGAAAAAATTGTCGAGGGCCCGAAGGACCGGGACAAGACAGCTGGTTTATATGTCCAGGTCCGGGGCCGTATCGACCGCCGGACCTGGACATTATCAAGGCAGAACCTCAGCCCGTTTTGAGCGGGCGTTTACCAGCGGTCGCGGCCGCGGCTTGCGCCACCGCCGTTGCGATCGCGGTTGCCGCCGCCCGAGTTCGACTCGCGCGGTTTGGCCTCGTTCACTTTGATGTTCCGGCCTTTGAGGTCGGAATCGTTGAACTGCCGAATCGCGTTGGCAACTTCTTCCGCAGTGGTCATCTCGACGAAGCCGAAACCCTTCGACTGCCCGGAGAATTTATCCGTGATCACCGTGGCGCTCTGCACCTGCCCGACCTGTGCAAAGAGGTCACGGAGATCATCATTGGAAACCGAATAGGCGAGATTGCCTACGTACAATTTGCTGGGCATTTGCCCTCCGAAAGTTGGTGTCGGGGTGGCTCCGAACAGAGAACCCGGGCTTATTCCCAGGTAGAGGTGAAAGGAACGTCCGAACGTTGAGCGTTACGACTATATACCCTCGGAGGCCAAAAGGATAGCCCTCGCGATGTGCGCTCCCCCGGGCACCCTCCGCCGACCGGCGCTTGAGCCCTGCTCGATGTACTTCCCGCCTGACAGGGAATACAGTTGGGTCACTCGCCTTCGGATCTAACGCCTTCCCGGACGCTTACGCGCTGCCCGTCGGGACGATCCGAATCGCTTGAAACAGACAGGAGGCTTTGGATGCCTAAGTTGTATGTTGGCAATCTTGCCAGCTCGGTTACCAGCCGTGACCTGCTTGAGCATTTCTCACGAGCGGGAGGCGCCCGCGGCGCTCTCGCCGTTACCGATCCCGCCTCGGGACGCTGCCGCGGGTTCGGCTTCGTCGAAATGGCGGAGGTCTCCGACGTCGCAGTCGCCTTCAGCCTGTTGAATAACAGCGAGCTGAACGGATCCCGAATCAAGATCGAGGTCGAACCAGCGCTGAGAAACGGCAAAGCGCGCAATCGGGCAGTCGCGCGTCAGCAGTCGGCCGCACGCAACTCACGTCGCGAGGTTGGATAATCGCTAACATGGTTGAAAACCGATGGGATTCGCACGATTTCAAGGTCAAGATGCTCGACTGGTCCGCAGCACGCGGCTCGCGCCTGGCGCATACCTGTCGCCGATGTGGCCGCGGCTTCAGCCGCTTCACTGTCCTGAGCCACGGCGTATGGGCAATCGACGGTGAAGGCCGCGCCCTCGAAAGCACGGTGAGTAACCAGTGGCTGTCGGAGGCGTGCCCCCGTGCCAGCACCGAAAACGATGACGAAGACCGCAAGCGCCTGCGTGATGTCGTTGCTCAATAGGGCTGCGGCGTTTCATAATCGACGAAACTAATCTCGCTAAGACCCCGGCCGCACGGGCTTATCCATTGCGTCTCCATGATCGCTTTCGCGAAGATCGCTTTCTCGACCGCTGGCTCTAGACAGTTGCCAACCGTGCTTTCTTCGCCAGCGAAGAAAGTCGATGAGCCGAAGAACTTCTCACCGGAACTGCCCGGGTGAGCGTGGCATCCCGGCCGCAGAGCGCCGCTCGAAACATGCCCCAGCAAGCCCACCCTGAGCGACCGCGGGCCGTGATTGTCGGCGGCTCGATCGCAGGATTGTTTGCCGCCCTGATGCTGCGTCGCGCCGGATGGGAGGTGGAGGTCTTCGAGCGCAGCAGCGCTGAGCTTGCGGCCCGCGGCGCCGGCATCGTTACGCATCCGGAGCTGATACAGGCGCTGGAAGCTGCCGGAGCGCTGCCGGCAGAGCCCATCGGGCTCGAGGTTGTCGAGCGCATGATCATCGACCGCGCGGGCGTGCCGATTCGTCGCCTCCCGCAGCGGCAGCTCGTCACCTCGTGGGCGTATCTTTATGAACTGCTGCGCAAAGCGCTGCCCGCCCGCTACTACCGCAGCGGCTACGCGCTGGTGGACTTCGAGCAGAGCGCCGCGGGCGTCAGCGCCAGGTTCGCCAACGGGACGCGCGCCAGTGGCGACCTGATGGTTGCCGCTGACGGTACCAATTCCACGGTCCGCGGGCTGCTGCTCCCCGAGGTCAAGCCCACCTACGCCGGTTACGTTGCCTGGCGCGGACTGGTACCAGAGTCGGAGTTGTCAGCCGATACTCATCGCCTGCTCGCGGATCGATTTGCCTTCTACCTGCCGCCTGGCGAGCAGATTCTCGGCTACCCGGTCGCGGGCCCGGATAATTCGCTGCTCGCGGGCTCCCGCCATTACAACTTCGTCTGGTACCGTCCGGTCGACGCGCACCATCAGTTGCCCGCGCTGTTGACCGATCGCGACGGACTGCGCCATCAGATGTCGCTGCCGCCCGATGCGGTTCGAGCCGAGGCGCTCCTGGAGCTGCGTCGCGAAGCCGATCGACTGCTCCCGATGGCGTTCGCGGAAGTGGTGCGGCTGGCGCGCCAGCCGTTCATACAGGCGATCTACGAAGTGGAATCATCGCGCCTGGTTTTCGGCCGCGTGGTGCTGGTGGGCGATGCGGCTTTCCTGGCTCGCCCGCACGTCGGAATGGGAGTAACCAAGGCGGCCGGAGACCTCAGCGCGTTGGCCGGGGCGCTCGACCACGATCCCGATCGAATCGACCACGCGCTGGCGGATTTCCAGCAGCGCCGGCTCGCGTTCGGCCAGCGCGTCTTCGAGCGGAGTCGCTACCTCGGCGAGCTGATGCAGACCGGGACGATAGCGGCCGGGCGGCGCGATTCGACCCTCGAACAAGTGATTAGCCTGACCGCCGCGGTCCCGGCTAGCTGAACCATCGCGCGCGATGGTGCGCTCGCCGCCGACGTCAGTTGTTCGGCGCTGATTCAGCGGTCGGTCTATTTCAGCAGAGCCGCAAGTTTTTCGCGCAGCTTTGTCACTTTTGGATCGATGACAAAATGGCAAAATGGCGCGGACGAATTCTTCCTGAAGTATTCCCGATGGTAGTCTTCGGCTTCGTAAAAACTGTCGAGTGGGCCCAGCTCGGTTACTATTGGCCTGCCGGGCGATGACTCACTCAACGAGCGAATGAACTCGTCAGCTTCCTGCTGCTGGGCTTGCGATGTGTAAAGTATCAGCGAACGATACTCAGTTCCCACATCCGCCCCTTGACGATTCAAGGTGGTCGGATCGTGGGTGGCAAAAAACACCGTCAGCAGATCGCGATAGGAAACCGTCGCGGGATCGTATTCGACCCGCACCACCTCCGCGTGGCCGGTCTCGCCGGTGCACACCTGCCGGTAAGTCGGGTTTGGAAGGCTGCCGCCGGCGTACCCCGGCATCACGCTGCCCACGCCCCTTACCAACTCAAATACGGCCTCGGTGCACCAGAAGCATCCGCCGCCGAAGACTGCGATCGCGGTTTCCTGACTCATCTGCAAAACCTGCCAAGAGCCTTGACCATCGGCTCGGGCGGATTATGGCACGGGCCTGCGGGCGATGCGAAGAGGGCGCGAAAATGGGCTGTCACCGGCGCGAACCGAACTATTGCGTCGGCCGATCGGACAGCTCGTTGCGCGCCGGCTCAGCGTCTATACTGCGTAGCGGGCAGACCACGTTGCACGACCAAGCCGCAGCCCCTGACCACGCCAACCGCGCGCAAAAGATCGAAGGGCCGTCGCAACGCCGGCTGATCGCCGCCGGCCTGATCGGGAATGTGCTCGAATGGTACGACTTCTCGATCTATGGTTACTTTGCCTCTTCGATCGGCCATCACTTCTTTCCGTCGCAGAATCCGAGCGTCTCGCTGATCGCCGCGTTCGGCGTGTTCAGCGCCGGCTTTCTCACCCGGCCGCTGGGCGCGGTGCTGTTCGGCTACATCGCCGACCATCGCAGCCGCGAACGGGCGTTGATGTTCTCGATCATGGCGATGGCGGTTCCAACCTTCGTCACCGGCTTGCTGCCCGACTACCAGCACATCGGGGTGGCCGCGTCGATCCTGATGGTCGTGCTGCGCCTCATCCAGGGACTTTCGGCGGGCGGCGAGTACACCACCTCGATCGTGTTTTTGGCCGAGCGTTCGGTGCATCATCGCCGCGGCGTGACCGCTTCCGTCGGCCTGTTCGGCAGTATCGCCGGTGGGATGCTCGGGTCGGCGGTCGGTGCGGCGCTCAGCCAGGTGATGTCGGCGCAGCAGTTGAGCGCGTGGGGATGGCGGCTGCCGTTTATTTTCGGAATCGTGCTGGCGCTGGTCGGAGTGCTGATCCGGCGCGAGCTACAGCACTCGGCGGGCCTGCCGGGCCGATCTGGCGCAACCATCCGGCGCGTGATGATCACGCAATGGTTCTCGATCTTGCGAGTCGTGGGCTTCGAAATACTCGAGGCCGTGGGCTTCTACACGACCTTTATCTATCTGGCTACTTATTTGACGCACGTGGTGCATCTGCCGCCGTCGCAGGCGTTTGCGGTCAACACACTGAGTATGGCTTTCGTGTTGATGGTTATACCGATCGCCGGGATGTTCTCGGATCGATTGGGACGCAAGCCGGTGCTCCTGACCGCCGCTATCGCCGCAACGTTGTTCGTATGGCCGCTGTTCCGCCTCTTCCAGCACGCGACGTTTGGTTTCGCGCTGGCCGGAGAGTTGGGGCTGGCCGCGATCATCGGATGCTATGAGGGGGCGACGCCGGCCGCGGTCGCCGAAGCGTTTCCGGCCAGCGTGCGCGGGACCGGCGTTGGCGTGGCGTTCAACATCTGCATGATGTTGTTCGGCGGAACCACGCCACTGGTCGCGACCTATCTGATCGCGCGCACCAACAACGTCATGGCGCCGGCCGTCTATCTGATGTGCGCCGCCGCGATTTCGGGCCTGGTCGTCATCACGCTGCCGGAGCGCGCCCATATGACCCTCGACGTCTAAGTCCGTTGGCGCTTCTGGAGGGCGTCCGATGCGTGTTATGTAAGCGGACGACAGGGAGGCCGTTATGAGCCAGGGCAATTCCGGTGAGCTCGCATTCATCTATTTTCCGGGTGACTACCGGTGGTCGATGGGATTGATGCTGGGCTTGGGCGCCGCGCCGTGGGGTGGCGCGGAGATCGACGAAATCAACCGAATCGGACAGCGCTTGCGCGACCAGGTCGGCGACGATCGCGCGTGGGTGGCGGAATGGACCCGGATGGCGCGCATCGTCGAGCATCGCGGCCGCGCCTCGCGTCACGATCGCACGCGGGCCGCGTGCCTGTTCCGCGCCGCTCACTATTATCATCTCGGCGAACGCTTTTTGCAGCCCAAGACCGCCGAAGGATTGGCCGACTACCGCCGCGGCGTCGAATGCTTCAAGGAGGCGGCGCAGCTGATTCGCCATCCGCGCATCGAGCCGGTTGAGATTCCTTACGAGGACCAGAGCCTGCCCGGCCTGCTGGTGCATGCCGATTCGAGCGTCGCGCGCGCGCCGGCGATGGTGTTCTTCGACGGACTCGATGTCACCAAGGAGATTCAATATTTTCACGGCGTGCCGGAGATGGCGGCGCGCGGCATCGCGTGTCTGATCGTCGACGGACCCGGCAACGGCGAGAGTATCCGCTTTCGCGGCCTGCCGCTCCATCACGAGACCGAACGCTACGGCCGGGCGGCCTACGAATTTCTCGCCCGGCGCAGCGAGTTCGACGCCAATCGAATCGGTGTGATGGGTATCAGTCTGGGCGGTTACTATGCGCCGCGCGCGGCCTCGATGGAGCCGCGCTTCGCGTGCTGCGTCGCCTGGGGTGCGCAGTGGGACTACTACGCGATCTGGAAAGAGCGGCTCGCGCGGATCGCGCAGCAGCAGGCGGTCTCGCTGTCAGTCGCCGCGGACCATCTGCTGTGGATCTTCGACGTCCGCACGCCCGCGGAGGCCTTGAAGCGGCTGGAAGGCTTTCGGCTCGACGGCGTGGTGCAGAAGATGCGCTGCCCGTTCCTGCTGGTCCATGGCGAGCGCGACGCGCAGATTCCGCTCGAATCGGCGCGCCGATGCTTTGAGGCGGTCGGCTCGCAGCGAAAAACCTTCAAGGTCTTTACTCCCGAAGAGGGCGGCTTCCATCACTGCCAGATCGACAACGCGACCATCGGGGTCGAGGCGATCTGCGACTGGCTCGAGGAGGTGCTGGAACCGCAGCGCGGACTGTGACGCTCCGCGACAAGCGTGCCGCGCGCTAGGATTTGTCGTTCGCGTTCGCGATCGCCTGCCAGCGCGGTTCCGGAGCGGCCAGCCAGCAGGCGATGGTTTCGCTCGGCACGGTTCGCCACTGACGCGGCTGCCAGGCCGTGGTCAGGTAATCCATGTCGGCGTAATACTCGGTCGCCGCGCCGCAGGGGGTCTTGAAGTACCAGAAATAGTTCGATCCGATCACGTGGCGGCCGGGGCCGAACTCGGTCTGCCAGCCTTTCTGATTCATCGCCATCCCGGCCATCATCACTTCGTGGAAATCGCCGACCTCGAACGCCACGTGATGAGCGCCGGGTTTGGCGCCGTTCAGCAGGAACAGCGTGTGATGCTGTGGCGCTTTGGCGGCGCGCATGAAAGTGCCGACATTCACGTAGGCGTCGGAGAGCAGGAAGCCCAGCCGCTTGATGTAGAAATCGGACGCCTCCTGGAGATTCGGCGCGAGGAAAACCGCGTGACCGATATGGCGGATCGGGATGCGCGTCGAAAAGTTGGCGCGCTGGTCGATGCGATGAATCTCGCCGGGAAAGTTGACGGCCGGGACCGCACTGGCCGTCAAGGGGCGCGAGCGGCTGACGCGAAACGCAATCGCGTAACCGGTCGTATCGACGGAATGCAGCGTCCCGTCGGCGTCGCGCGCGACCTTGCGATCCTTCTCGAGTTCGGCGCCGATCGCCTCGAGGCCCTGCTTCGATTCGACCCCCCATACCACTTCGCGCAGCGTTGGCCCCGCCACCACCGCCGGCGCCAGTCCGGGGTCGCGCTCCAGCCGCACTTCGATCTCGCCGCCGTCCACGGTGGCGAAATTGAGGCCGCTTGCGCCGCGCTCCGCTTCGCTCAGTCCCCAGTCCGAGAAGTAGCGCCGGGCCGCATCAAGATCGTCAACTCCAAACCGCAACGCGTCGATTCCGACGATGTCCATGGCAATGCCTCCGCAGATAAGACGTCAGGTTCTCAATAAGTTGGATCGCTGCAGTCCAGTCCCAGCGCCAGGCGACCCGACTGCAGGCCGTTGCTGTCCCAGCGCAGCGCAGCGTGCGCGTTGATCGCGTGCACGTCCCGGAATGCGCGCTGGATCGGAAATTCCTCGAACAGCCCGTGCGCGCCGCTGGCCTGATGGATCACGTCGACCGCCCGCATGCATGACAGCGCCGCGTACGCCAGGTCGCGGCGGTAGCGGGTGCGCTTTTCGTAATCGAAGGTTTCGCCGGCGCGCCCGACCCGGTTGATCTCTTCGGCGTCGCGCAGGATCAGCTCGGACACGGCGTCTACCGTCACCGCCGCCTCGGCGACGCGCAACTGCATCGCCAACGACTCGGCAGGCCGCTGCCCGTTGGGCGATACCTGGGTGCGAGCGCGGGCGGTGAACTGTTCGATCACGCCGCGGGCGATACCGATCGCGGGAGCGGCGATGTTGTAGGGGAACACCGCATAGAGCGGCAACCGGTAGATATGGCTGGGATTCGCGGCGCTGCCGGGCGTCGCCCCGCCCTTGAGCATCCGCAGCGGCACGATTCGATGATCCGGCACAAAGGCGTCGGCGACCTCGACATCCTTGCTGCCGGTGGCGCGCAGTCCGCCGACGAACCAGGTATCGATTATCCGGTAGTCGCGCTTCGGTACCAGGCAGAGCACGTTTTCGCGCGTCCCGGCGCCATCGTCGAGCGGCGCAACGATCAGGTTCCATTCGGCGGCATCCACGCCGCTCGAAAATTTCCATCGGCCCGACAGCCGATAGCCGCCCGCCACTCTCTCCAGGCGGCTTTTCTCCGGCACCAGCGCGCTCGCGCTGAGCGTGTCCGGCGCATCGCCCCAGACGTCCTGCTGTGCTTGCAGCGGATACATCCCGATGATCCAGCTATGGCAAGCGGTGACCGTGGCGATCCATGCACTTGAGCCGCATCCGCGGCCCAGCTCGGCGGCGATGGCGACTTGCGGCGCGCCGTAATCGAGTTCGTAACCGCCGAAGCGCCTGGGGAGAAAAATCCGGAACAGGCCCGCCGCGGTAAAGTCGCGGATGGTCTGGTCGGGAATCCGTCGCAACTGCTCGGCGTCCGGCGCCCGCTCCAGCAGCGTCGGGACCATCTGGCGGGCGCTTTCCACCAGCCGCGCCAGGATGGCGGAGGCTTCCCTTGCACTATCAAGCGAAGCGGCTGCGGCGGCCATGGAAATCTGCTGGGCCATAGGAATTGTTCAAGGATATGCCCTAGCTAAAAGGCTGACGATAGGCAAATACGACGGCCCGCTCGCGCGCTATGAATCAAAGGCGGCCGGTGGCGCGGGCACGTTCGAGGACCGCGTCGAAGATTCTGACGGTCGCGGCGTCGACCAGGATTCCGCCGACGCTGGCTGCGCCCTGGCCGCTTCGCTCGGCCGCGTGGTAGGCCTCGTTCATCCGGCGCGCAACTTCAATTTCCTCGGCGCTGGGCGCGAACACGTCATTGGCGATTTCGATCTGGCTCGGATGAATCGCCCATTTGCCGACCGCGCCGAGTGCCGCCGCCCAGGTCGCCTCGCGCCGGTAGCCGGTCGTATCCTTAAAGTCGGCGTGCGGTCCGTCGATCGCGTCGAGTCCGTGGGCGCGTGCCGCCGCGATCATCCGGGCGCGGGCAAAATGCCAGAGGTCGCCGGGATAGGGATTCGCCGGGTCGTTGGCCAGCGCGGCACGGACGCCCAAGCTCGCCGACAGATCGCCGAAGCCCAGGATCAGCGCCTCGAGCCGCGGGCAGCATCCGGCGAGCTGCTCGACGCAGGCCAGCGCGGCGCTCTCCTCGATCAGCGCCTCCAGCGCAATTTTCCGCTTCAGCTCAAGTTTGGCTTCGAGCTGGCTCAAGAGCGTGTCGAAAAACCAGATGTCGCGCGGCGCTTTGACCTTGGGAAGTATGATGACGTCGAGATACTCACCCGCCCGCTCGACGATCGTGACCACATCCGCGTAGGCCCATCGCGTCTCAGCCCCGTTGACTCGCACCGCGCGCAGCTTCGTTCCCCAATCGAGCTCGCGCAGCGCCGCCGCGGCGTTGTCGCGCGCCGCGTCCTTGTGAGCGGGTGCGACCGCATCCTCGAGGTCGAGAAATACCAGGTCGGCCGCGCTGGCGACGCCCTTTTCGATCATCCGCGGATTCGAGGCGGGAGTTGAAAGTTCGGAACGTCTAAGCCGCATCATCAGCGACCTCCCTGACGAATGATCTTCCGTGGATATCCTCGGGCACATCAGCGATCGACCCAATGGCTGCGGCGTTTCACCAGCACGGTCCGTTCGCCTTCGAACACGATAGTGCCGTGCTGATTCAAGCCCCAATGCCTGAAGCGCACCACGCCCGCATCGTCGCGTTCGGCTTCGCGCTTCTCGAGCACCTCGCTGTATGCGTAAAGCGAATCGCCATGGTAAACCGGGGCGCGAAAGCGCAGGGCGTCGAGACCAAGTTCAGCAAGCGCGTTCTCGGCGGTATCCTGCGTGGCGAGGCCGATCACGATCGAGCCCGTCACCAGCCCGAAAACCACCCGCTGTCCGAAGCGTGAGCGCCGCGCGTAATCTTCATTGAAATGGGCCTCCGCGGAATTCATGACCAGCTTCGTGATCAGCTGATTCTCGACCTCGCCGACCGTGGCGCCGCGGGCATGGCGAAAGCGCGCGCCGACCTCGAAGTCCTCGAAATAGTTACCGCTCCCGGTCAGCTTCGAGATCGAATTTTCGCTCATGATTTTTCCTCGCGCCTGTGAACTCAGCGCGGCGCTTCGCCGGCGCGCAGGTTGACGAGATTGGTGCGCTCATAGGAGAGGACCAGCTCGCCGCGCTGGTTGCGGGCTTCGCTACGCCAGGTGACGACTCCCTCGCCTGGCCGGCTGGTCGATTTGCGCGCCGCGAGCACCACGCTGCGCGCCGTGATGGTGTCGCCGGGATAGACCGGCCGATGGAACTGCACCTGGTTGACGCCGAGAAACGGGCCGCCGCCCTCGCTCAGATCCTCGACCGACATCCCGACCGCGACGCATAGCACCAGCATCGGATGGATGACGACCTGCGGATGGCCGTGCGCGTGCGCGTACTCCGCGTTGAAGTAGAGCGGCAGGTAGGAGAGCGTGATGGTGGTGAAGAGCGTGTTGTCGGCGGCGGTCAGAGTGCGTCCCCAATGATGGTCGAAAACGCGGCCGACGGAAAAATCCTCGAAGGCGTTGCCCTTGGGCAGAAGCTTGAATTGACTGAAGTCGGGATCGGACATGCGCCTGGTTCTCCTGATGAAGCTGCCAGCCGCTGTATGGTGCGCGAAAATGGCGGCGAATTGAAAGGGCGCGAAGTCCGACGATGGCGTGGAGCGGCGGCGGCCGCGAGCTAGTGCGGGAGTTTTGCGCGCCGGGCGACGGTCGCCGCTTCGTCGACCGCGAAGGTGTCAGGATCGACCACCACGCCGTAATCGCGCGCCGCGCTCTGTGCCGATACATAGCCGTTGGCGACATCCGCCGCGACCATCGCGGACGGACGCTCGGCGGGCGGTCCGTAGCCGGCGCCGCCGCTCTGCTCGAGGCGGAAAACCTCGCCCGCCGCGAGCGCGCGCGTGACCAGCGTATCGAGATACTCCGCGCCTGCGCCGTCGGGATTGAGCAGCGCCTGGGAGGTCTGCGGGCCCATCCCGCCCGCGACGCCGATGGCGCCGAAGCGATGGTTGGAATGGCGCACGGTCAGCATGCAGTCGGTCTTCACCTGGTAATCGCGCACAAAGCCGATACCGCCGCGATAGCGTCCGGGGCCGGCCGAGTCGCGCCGGATGTCGAAGCGCTGCACCATCACCGGATACTCGCTCTCGAGCACTTCGATCGGCGTGCTGGGGGTGAAATGATTCATCGCCATCACGATCGAAGCGCCATCGTGAGTTGGCGTGCCGCCGAGCGCCGTGCTCATCAACTCGTATTGAACGTCAGGCCGTCCGCCGCGCGCGTGCGGATAGCCGATAGCGATAGCGCCGCCGCCTAACCCGGACGGCGCGACCGCGCGCTCGGGATTGAACTGGCCGAGCGCGGCCAGCAGGCAATTGTAAACCACGTGCATCGTCGGCACGTAGTTGTTGACCGTGGCCGGACGGCGCGGACTGACGACGGTGCCCTCCGGAATTACGAACTCGAGCGCCTCGAGCAGGCCGGCGTTGACCGGCAGATCGGGGTCGGCGGCGGCGACGAAGGCGACCAGCGAAATGGCGCTCGTGGTGACCGCGTTGAGATTGACCGGACCGGCCGTCTGCGGACCGCATCCCGAGAAATCCAGCGTCAGCCGGTCGCCGCGCTTGGTAACCTGCACGTGAATCCGCACCGGGACCTGCAGGTTGGCGCCGTCATGGTCGAGGCAGCCGTCGGCCGAGGCTTCGCCGTCGCGCCAGCGCGCGATGGTTGCGCGGGCGCGCGCCGCGGTGGTGGTGAGCAGCCCGTCCATCGCGTCGCGAATCATCTCGGCGCCGTATTCTTCCGCGAGCGCATCGAGCCGCGCCGCGCCGAGCCGCGTGCATCCGGCCTGGGCGCGCAGATCGCCGACTACGATCTCCGGAATCCGGCTGTTGCTGCGGATGATATCCTCGACCGCATCATTCACCCCGGCGGCCGTCAGGTAGCGGACCGGCGGGAGCAGCAAACCGTCGTGAAAGATTTCGCGCGCCGCGGCGCCCGAGGAGCCCGGCACGATTCCGCCCACGTCCGCTTTGTGAGCGACGCTGACGGTGAAGGCGATGAGTTGTCCGCGATGGAACACCGGCGTGATCGCGACGATGTCGGGCACGTGCGAATTGCCGCCCTGGTAGGGATCGTTAACGATAAAGGTGTCGCCGGCGTGCAGCCCGTCGCGGCCGAATTTCTCGATCACGCTCTCGACCGCGCGACCGTACACCAGCGAATGGTATTGCAAGCCGCCGCTGATCATCACGATCCGCCCGTCCGCGTTGAGCAGGCCGGCGGTGCCGTCCTGCGATTCGCGCAGCACCGGCGAGTAGCCGCTGTGATAGAGCGCATGCTCCATGGTGGCCGCCACCTCGGCGAGCCGGTTGAGGATCACTTCAGCGGTGATCGGATCGATCTTCATTGCGTCGCTCCGGTTTCGACGATCAGCGTCCCGAAGCGATCGACCCGTGCTCGTTGACCCGGCCAAATCACACTGGTCGAGTCGAACTGCTCGACGATCGCGGGGCCGGCGATTTCGTCGCCGTCGAGCAGCTTGGCGCGCTCATATATGCGGGCGGTCAGAAAGCCGGCCGTGTAGGGCGAGAACAGTTGGCGCTCGCCGGCGAGCGCACGCGCGACCGGGCTGCCGTCGGCGCGGGGCAGCGGCGCCGTCGCGATCGGCGGGCGAGTCATTTCGCTTACCAGGCGAAACGTCACGATCTCGGCCGGCTCCTGTGGGGCCGATTGCCCGTACAGGCGTTGATGAATCGAATCGAAGTCGCGGCGCAGCGCGTCGCGATCGGCGTCGGCCAGCTCGCGACCGGGACAGGTCACCGCGAGCTGGTAGCCCTGATGCTGGTAGCGGAGATCGATCTCACGCCGCAAGGCGAGCGCGCTTTGCGGAATTCCTTCCTCGTGCGCGTCGGCCAGCGCCTGCGCGATGAGCGCCTGGAAAATCTCTTGTATCCGGGCGAGCGGAAAGCTGTCGAGCAGACCGACCGCCGAGCGCAGGTAGATATGCCGGACGCTCGCGTCCAGCAGACCGGCGGCGCTCAAGAGTCCCGGGCGGGCGGGAATCAGCACCTGCGGGATGTGCAGTTCGCGCGCCAGGTAAGTCGCGTGGATCGGCCCGGCGCCGCCGAATGCGACCAGCGCGAAGCGCCGCGGATCCTGACCTTGATCGTAGAGTGCAAGGCGCAGGTTAATCGCCATATTATTGTTGACGATACGGATTATCCCGGCCGCGGTCTCGAGCGGATCGAGCTTGAGCAGCGCGGCCAGTCTTTCGATCGCGGCGCGCGCCGCGGCGTCGTCGAGCACCATCCGTCCGCCCAGCAGGCTGCGGCTGCCAAGCGCCCCCAGCATCAGATTCGCGTCGGTAACGGTCGGCGCAATGCCGCCACGTCCATAGCAGGCCGGTCCCGGGACCGCGCCGGCGCTTTGCGGACCGACCTTGAGCAGGCCGTCGGGGCCGACGTAGGCGATAGTCCCGCCGCCGGCGCCGAGCGTGCGAATCTTGAGCATCGGGATGCCGATATCCTGGCCGGCGAGCTGGCCCTCGCTGCTCTGCTCGGCCCGTCCCGCGGCGACCACGCCGATATCGGTGCTGGTGCCGCCCATGTCGAAGGTCACGATATGCGAAACCCCGCTATTGGCGGCGACCTCGATGCCTCCGACTACGCCCGCCGAAGGACCCGAGAGCAGGGTCTGGGTGGGGTAGCGCGCGCCGACATTCATCCGCATCAGGCCGCCGTTGGATTGCATCAGGTACACTTGCGGCGTCGTGATACCCCGGCGCCTAAGACGTTCGCCGAGTTCGACCAGGTAGCGCTCCATCACCGGGCCGACGTAGGCGTCGACCACGGTGGTCGAAAGCCGCGGGTACTCGCGGATCGCCGGCAACACGCGTGAGGAGAGCGAGACGCGAATCCCGGGCGCCTCCTCGGCGATAATCGCGACGGTGCGCTCCTCGTGCGCGCCGTTGAGAAAGCTGAACAGGTAGCAGACCGCGATCGCGGTCACGCCTTGCTCGCGGAGCCGGCGGACGGCGGCGCGCACCTCGGCCTCGTCGAGCGCGGTGAGCACTGCGCCGGTCGAATCGATCCGCTCGCGAATCTCGCCGGTCAGCTCCTGCGACACCAGCATCGGCGGTTTTTGAAAGAACGGATCGAGCAGGGCGCGGATGCTTTCGGGCCGGATCCATCCGCGCGCTTCGTAGATCGCCCGAAATCCCCGGGTGATCAGCAGCCCGGCGCGCACGCCCTTGCCCTCAAGAATCGCATTGGTCGCGACCGTGGTGCCATGGGCGAGAAATTGCACCTCGCTGGGGTCGACGCCGGCTGCGAACAATTCGTCGAGCGCGGCGATTACCGCCCGCGAGGGGTCATCGGGAGTCGAGGGAACCTTGGTGACGAAGATGCGGCCGCTCGCCGCCTCGACCGCGACCAGGTCGGTGAAGGTGCCGCCGCAATCGATGCCTACCAGGTATTGGTTCACGAAGTCAAAGCGCCGCGATCTGCTGCGGACCTCTCAAACTGGCATGGGCCGGGCCGCGCTCGCAACCATCGACTGCGCTTGACCGGGTTTTCGTCGATCGTGCTATGTTGCGCCAGCCTGCCTGGCGGGCGGAAAATCTGCATTAAGGCGGCGAGGAATACGATGGAACAGCTAAGCTTCGGAGTCTTCGATCATATTGAGCGCACCAGCGGCTCGCCCAATCTGCAGGCGCTGTATCATGAGCGGCTCCGGCTGATGGAGGAGTACGACCGCGCCGGAATCTTCGCCTTTCATGTCGCGCAGCATCACGCGACCCCGCTTGGGATGGCGCCGTCGCCCAATGTTTTTCTAGCGGCCGCCGCCGAGCATACCAAGCGACTCCATTTCGGCCCGCTGGTCTACCTGCTGCCGTTTTATCAGCCGCTGCGCCTGATCGAGGAGATTTGCATGCTCGACCATCTGAGCGGCGGCCGGCTCGAGGTCGGCGTCGGGCGCGGCGTCTCGCCCTTCGAGCTGGGGTTCCATCGGATCCCGTTTTACGATTCGCGCAATATCTTCCACGAAGCGCTTGAGGTCCTGCATCGCGGGCTCACCAGCGAGCGGCTGTCGTTCAGCGGCAAGTATTACCATTTCGAGAACGTGCCGATGGAGTTGCGGCCGCTGCAGAACCCCCATCCCGATTTCTGGTACGGCACGCTTAACGAAGAGACCACGATCTACGCGGCCAAGCTTGGCATGCACGTGGTGACGCTGGGGCCGGCGGCGATGGCGGCGAAGGTGGTCGATGCGTATCGGCGGACCTGGAGGCCGGACAATCCCGAGAATCTCAACCCCCACGTCAAAGCGCCGAAGATCGGCGTGCAGCGTCACGTGCTGGTGGCCGATAGCGACAAGGAGGCCGATCGGCTCGGCCGCGAAGCGTTCAAGGTGTTTTTTCATAATATCCAGAAGCTGTGGGCGGATTTCGGCACGCTGACCTCGGTCTTTCCCAACGATTACGACCTGGTGGTGGAAGCCGGCGCATTCGTCGTGGGCTCGCCTTCCAAAGTGCGCGACGAACTGGCGCGCGCGGCCGAGATCACCAAGACCAATTACCTGGTGCAGGTGTTTTCGTGGGGGAACCTGACCGCCGACCAGACGCTCAAGTCGTTCGACCTGTTCGCTTCGAAGGTGATGCCGGATCTGCAGAAGATCTCGCTGGCGGCCTAGCCGTCAGCCGCGGCGATAGCGAACCGGATCGCGCTGGCCGGCCTCGGCGAAGCCCTTGAGCCGCAGGCGGCAGGAGTCGCATCGCCCGCAGCTTTCGCCCGTGGCCGACGGGTCGTAGCAACTGATAGTGAGTGAGTAGTCCACTCCCAGCGCCGCGCCGGCGCGGATGATATCGGCCTTGCTGAGGCTGATAAGCGGCGTATGGATCGTCAGTCGCTGCCCTTCGACGCCGGCCTTGGTGGCGAGGTTCGCCATCCGTTCATAAGCCTGGATATATTCGGGGCGGCAATCCGGATAGCCGCTGTAATCGAGCGCGTTGACGCCGATAAAGATGTCGTTGGCGCCGAGCACTTCCGCATAGGCCAGCGCGAACGAGAGAAAAATCGTGTTGCGCGCGGGTACGTAGGTGACCGGAATCGCGTGCGCGATCTCGTCGAGCGGGCGATCCTTTGGCACCGCGATGTCAGCGGTGAGCGCCGAGCCGCCGAATACCCGCAGATCGATTTCGACGATCACATGGCGCGCCGCACCCATCCGCTCGGCGATCCGGCGGGCGGCCTCGACCTCGAGCTGGTGGCGCTGGCCGTAGCGGAAAGTCAGCGCGCAGGGTTCGAAACCGTCGCGCCGCGCGATCGCGAGCGTGGTGGTCGAATCGATCCCGCCGCTAAGCAGGACGACGGCTGGCGGCGAGACGGACGCCATCGATTGACCTTTGCGCAGGCTTCACCCGGCCCGAGCGCGCCGCGATGCCGCGCTCGACCTGGTCGATAAAACCCAGCACGATTTCGTTGAACTCCAGCGGCTGCTCGACGTAGCTGACGTGGCCGGCCCCGCCGATCGTGACGAGCATGGCGCCGGGTATCAGGGCCGCAGTTTTACGGCCGCCCGCCGGCGGTATCACGCGGTCAAGCTCGCCAACCAGCACCAGGGTCGGGAGACGAATCGCGCCGACCTGCCGGCGCACATCAAAATGCTCAAGCGCCTCCGTGAAGGCCTGCGCGTAAACCTTGCGATCGTTGTCCGCGATCATGTCGCATACCCATTCGTGAACCGCCGGCCGAATATGAGCTACCAGCGCCTGGTTGGCGACCAGATGGGCGTACTGCACCATCGATTTCTTGCGCAGGGTTCTCAGCCGCAGCGCTTTGACCTTGGCCGGGATGCTGGAGACGCTCGCCGTATGGCATAGCACGAGGCTGCGCAGCAGCTCGGGACGCCGGATCGCGATCGCCTGGCCGATATACCCGCCGAGCGACGATCCGACGTAGTGGATCGGCGCGACCCCCAGCTTTTCGATCACTCCAATCAAATCGTCGGCAAAACACTCAATCTTATAGGAGCCCGGCGCGGTCGGCTTGGACGATTGGCCGAAGCCGCGTAAATCAACCGCCAGCACCCGATAGTGCACGGCGAAAACCGGGAGCTGATTGATCCACGCGCCGCCGCGCAAGCCGATGCCATGCACCAGCATGATCGCCGAACCGGCCCCAGCCTCCTCGACGTTGATTGCAACCTTGCCGACTTCTACCAGCGCCATCGGTCTCTCTCAGCGCGGCCTAGCGTCCGGGTACGCGCATATCTTCCGGCATGATCGCGCCGTCCTTCACGATCAATTCGTCGTCCAGGTACAGCGTGCAATTGCGCATCGGCAGGTCGAGATGGCAGGCGGTATTGTTGGTGCCGCCCAGTTCCGTGTTCGGCCCGGTCGAGAACAGCACATTGCCATAGAAGGCGCGCCCTTCCATCCCGATTCCGCCGACGCCCTGCGCATGGCAGGTCCAGTTGGCGCGCTCGTTGAGGCCCCAGCCGATATGCGAAATGCCGTAGGCTTGTGGATCGCGGTAGCTCGCCATGTAATCGCGCAGCAGGTCGGCGTCGAGGCCGCCCTTGATCTCGACGATGCGGCCGTCGCGAATCGTGAAATCGATCGGATCGCGGACGTAGCTCGCGAACGGATAGATGATATCGCCGCGATCCATCACCACCCGCCCGTTGACCTCGGTCTCGCCCGCGCCGGTAAATGCGAAGCCGCTCGGCCAATGATCCCATCGTCCCGGCGTGTCGGTATAGCCGTATTCACACAGTGCCGGAAACTTGCCGAGCTTGTAGGTGACGTCGGTGCCGGCGTGATTCTTGAAGCGCAGTTCGTGGCCGTTGGCCAGGCGTCGCTCGGCCGCTTCGACGCGCTCGCGCAGATCGGCGGCCGGGAACAGCCGCGCCAGCACCTCGGGCGGTTCGACGCACAACAGGATGCGGGTGCCGGATTGCTGGATTTCGAGCTGTTCCTTCGAGAACAGCAGGAACATCAGATCGACCAACAGGTCGGCGCTCTTGAGCGCCTCGATAGCGGGCCGGTTTCCGGTCAGCGCCGCCGCGCCGCTGAAGCCCAATACTCCGGCGCCGCTGCCCGGCAGCAGGTTGACGTTGAAGACCTGCGCGCCGAGGTCGCGGGCGGCCAGCATGAAGGCGCTCGCGTACTCACTCTGCCGCTCGGCCTCCGTCAGCACCGCCACCGTCTCATCCGGCTTGACCTGGCAAAGTTCCAGCTCCCGGCGAAACAGCGCTACCAGTTCGCTCGACCTGAGTGACATGATGACCTCCCGGGACGGGCCACGCCGTCGGCCATCGAGCCCGCCGCCGCCCGACTATAGTTCCACTTTCGTCCCGATGGTACCGCTTTTCGCGCCGCACACCCAAGGCAACTGGATATCGCGCTTCGAACGGTGGTAGCTTGGCTGGTAACTGATGGGAGGCCGCTGCGATGGCCGAGAAACCGCCGCGCCTGCGCGCGCGATTGGATCATATAGCGCTGAATTCGCCCGACCCCGGCGCGCTCGCCGAGTTCTACCGGCTGGCGCTCGACATGGAGCCCAAAAAGCTCGGCGACGATCTGTGGTTATGCCACGCGCCGCGCCGTCGTATCCTGATCGCGAAGGGCGGCGTGAAAACCCTGGCGTTCGGCGCCTATGCCGTCGAAACCACGGATCTGCTGGCGGCGCTCCGCCATCAGGCAATGCACGCTGGAGTCCCGCTTGAGGCGCTGCCGACGCCGCTGTTCGGCGGCGACGGATTCGCGGTGAAAGATCCGGACGGCAATCGGATTGCCTTCGGCATCCCCACTGCAGGTGGCGAGCCGGAGCCAGCCGACGTCTTGCCCGCGCGCCTGCAACATCTGGTGTTCGGCAGCGACCAGGTCCAGCAGGTCGCGGACTTTTACGAGCAGGTGCTGGGCTTCACGGTCAGCGATCGGGTGTTCGACAAGAGCGGCCGGCTGACCAACTGTTTCTTTCGCGCCGACCGCGGCGACCATCACATCCTGGCGATCTTTCCGTCGAGCCAGAAAAAGCTCGACCATCATTGCTACGAATCGATCGATTGGGGGCTGATTCGCGATTGGTCCGATCAGCTTTCCAGCCGCAACATCCCGATCGCATGGGGCCCCGGCCGTCACGGTCCGGGCGCCAACCTGTTCGTGATGGTGCGCGACCCCGACGGAAACTGGGTAGAGATTTCCGCGGAACTCGAGCAGGTCGATGCCGAGCGTCCGGCCGGCGTGTGGCAGCATGGTCCGGAAGTCGCGAATCGATGGGGTCAGCCGCGGCTCACCGTCTAAGGGTCTGTGATGCGCAAGGAATTCAGAATCCCGGAGCTGGGCGAGCCGATCAGCCATTACACGCATGCCGTGCAGTTCGGCGACGTGGTTTTCGTCTCGGGAATCGTCGCCCGCGGCGAACATGGCGAGCTGGTCGGGGGCGACGACGCGGCCGCGCAGGCGCGGCAGATTTTCAAAAACGTGGAGCGCGTGCTGAAGGCGATCGGCGCCGGCTTCGCTGATGTCCTTAAGGTGACGGTTTTTTTGACCGACATGAATGACCGCGTCCGGATCAATCCGATACGCCAGGAATATTTCGGCTCGGCACGGCCGGCCAGCACGCTGGTCGAGATCAGTCGGCTGGCGCTGCCCGGCGCGCGGGTCGAGATCGAATTCGTGGTCGGTCTGCCCGGCAAATAGACTTCCGATTTCGAGTCGAGGGGCAAGGATCGCAACTGTCCTCCGCCCCCCGAATCTGCTCCCAAAGCCAACGGCGAACGACCATCAGGAATTGAAGCGTTATGAACCCTCTCGACCAGGTACGCACCGACGTGATCGGCAGCCTGCTGCGGCCGCAGTCGCTCAAAGACGCCCGCGCGCAATTCGATGAACAACGAATCAGTCGCGTGGAGTTGCAGAAACTCGAGGACGACGCGGTGCGCGATGCGATCCGGCTCCAGGAGGAGATCGGCTTCGAGGTAGTCAGCGACGGCGAATTCCGACGGCTGAATTTCCAGGACAGCTTCGGTGAGTCGGTCGGCGGTTACGACTCGGCGCCCGCCAGCCTCAAGCTCTACGATGCGCGTGCGGCGGGTGCCCAGCCGCTCTCACGCTTCGATCTTCCGTTCGATCACGAGCCGCAGAAGGGCACGCCGGTGGTACAGCGCCAGCGCGTAATCGAGCGGCTGTTTCTCAAGCGCAATCTGCCGCTCGAGGAGTATCAGGCTGCGGCGCGATTCGCGCATCGACCGCTCAAGGTTTCGCTGATCGGTCCGGACCGGATTTCGCAACGCTTCGATCATCTGAACTCGACCGCGATCTATGCGACCGTTGACGCTTTCATCGCCGACGTGGTGCGCGTCGAGCGTGAGATCGTCCAAAGCGTGGTCGACGCCGGATGCCGTTACGTGCATATCGACGCGCCCGGCTATACCGCGTACGTCGATGGTCCGTCGCTCGAAGCGATGCGCCAGCGCGGCGAGAACCCGGCCGAAAATTTCACCCGCTCGCTGCGTGCCGACAACGAACTTATCCGAGGGTTCGACGGCGTCACCTTCGGTCTCCACCTGTGCCGCGGCAATCAGCGCAGCATGTGGCATCGCGAGGGCGCCTACGACGCGATCGCCGAGCGGCTGTTCAACGAACTGAACCATCAGCGCTTCCTGCTCGAATACGATTCGCCGCGCGCCGGATCGTTCGAACCGTTGCGCTTCGTGCCGAAAGGCAAAATCGTCGTACTCGGGCTGGTCAGCACCAAGGTGCCGGAGCTGGAAACCGTCGACGCGCTCAAACGTCGAATCGAGGAGGCCAGCCGCTACCTGCCGCTGGAGCAACTGGCGCTCAGTCCGCAATGCGGTTTCGCCTCCGAGTTCGTCGGTAATCTGATCAGCGAGGACGACCAGCGGCGCAAGCTCGAGGTGGTGGTCGAAACCGCCCGCCAGCTCTGGGGATAGCCGCTCCGGCTCGGTCTCGGCGACGGGTCGCAAGCCGACGGCTTCACCGAGGCCGCGCAAACGTGGTAGCTAAGGAAATACGAGGATCGGCGGCCTTAAGCGCTGCCGTTCAGACACCGGGAAGGGTCGTGATGAGCTCCAAGCCGCTGTGGATTACGGAAGCCGATGTGGTTGCCATGATGGACATGGGCGAGGCGATCGAGGCGCTGGGGGCCGGATTGGAGCGCGAATTCCGGGGCCAGGCGCGCAACATGGTCAAGACTCACGTGACCTTCGGCGGCCATGACACGCTCCATGCGGTAGGCGCGGTGTTTCCCGAAGATGGCTTCGTCGGCACCAAGACCTGGGCTCATACCGAAGGCGGCGCGACCCCGCTGCTCATCCTGCTCGATTCCCACAACGGCTCGCTCAAGGCGGTGATCGAGGCTTTTGCGATGGGCCAGCTTCGCACCGCGGCGATAAGCGGCGTCGCGACCCGCTACCTGGCCAGGCCGGACGCGTCGCGGATGGCGATAATCGGGACCGGCAAGCAGGCGATGCCGCAACTGGCGGCGGTAGCAGCCGTGCGCCGGCTGGAACAGGTGAAAGTCTTCAGCCCGAACCCGAAGCATCGCGAGGATTTCGCGCGGCGTGCACACGACGAACTCGGACTCGATGCGATCGCGGTCGACTCGGTCGCGGCGGCGGTCGACGGCGCCGACCTGATCACGCTGGTGACGCGCGCGCGCGAACCGTTCCTGGACGCCGCGATGGTGACGCGGGGCGCGCATCTCAACGCGGTCGGCGCGATCGTTCCGGAGCGAATCGAGTTTGCACCGAGCCTGCTCAAACGCTGCGCGATGGTAGCGATCGACAACCTGAGCCAGGTCCAGGAGCTGTCAGCCGAATTCCGCGAATTTTACGGGCCGCCGGCGAGCGAGGCATGGGCCTCCGTGATGCCGCTGTCGCGGGTCGTGGGTGAGGACCGGCGCCGGCCGGAGGCCGCCGATCTGACGCTGTTCAAGGCGATGGGGATGGGAATCTCGGACCTGTCGCTCGCCATCGAACTTTACCGGCGCGCGATCGATCGGGGCCTCGGTCGCCCTTTCCCGCATCCTGAAAAAGTCAAACCACGGCTCGGAAAAACGAGCGCAAGGAGCTGACGATGAGCGATTCTCAGGTCAAATTCGTCGATGTTACCGGCCAGCCCGCGCCGGGTCTGAATCTGTGGCCGTCGGTCGTGATCGCGAAGGAAGAGATCGATGCCGAAGTCGAGCGGCTGGCTAATCTGCCGCCGCCGATCAACGGCCGGCGCCGCTCGCTGGTCGTCCATCCGATGGCCGACACCGGCCGCGGACTCGCGCCGGGTATCCAGGTTTCGATCGACGTCCTCAAGCCCGGCGAGAAAACCCGCCCGATTCGACATAACTCCTCACAGGTCAACTTCTGCATCCGCGGCGCAGGCCGCTCGACCGTCGCCGGCAAGGACGTCGTCTTCTCGCAGTATGACGTGTGGAATACGCCGTCGATGGCGGTCTATCAGCATTTCAATGATAGCGGCGAGCTGCAGGTGCGGCTCACTTACAGCAACGCCGCCCTGCTCGAGAAGATGAACGCGCACTTCGTCGAGGACGATCCCCCGGCGAACGCCGCGGAGCATCTCGAAGCCGAGGATCGCGACGATCCGTCGCGCATCAGCCCGTTCGGCACCTTCCCGATCAGCGAGGACGGCGCCTACCTGATGCCGTACGAGAAGCTGATCAATCCGGACGTGCTCGAATCCAAGTCGCTGCACTGGCCGTGGCGCGTGGTGAAGGAGCATCTCGACAAACTCGCCGCGCTCGGCTCGTCATACGTCGGGCGGCGTCTCTACCTGCTCTACAATCCGGTCTCCGGGCGGACCAACGGCACCACCCACAGCTTTTTCGCCACCATGACGATCCGGCCGCCGAATATCGTCGACCGGCCGCATCGCCACGCCGCGGCGGCGATCAACTATTATTTCGCCGGCAGCGGTCGCAGCACCGTCGAGGGCAAGATTTATCGATGGAAGGCGGGCGACCTGATGCTCTCGGCGCCCGGTCTCGCGGTTCATAACCATGCCTCGAACGATCAGCCGGTTTATGAACTGACCATCCAGGACAGTCCGCTGAATATCGCGATGGATTCGCTGCTGTGGCAGGAGAGCCTGAAAGGCCCGATGACGCTGCTCGGATCGCATCAGGGGTTCGAGACCAACCGCGTCAAGGCGGCGTAATCGATCAGCCGGCGCGCATACGCAAAGGAAGGATAAAGGGTCAATGGGCAAGATTCAGCTCAGTTTGGGGATCGGCGACTACTACCACGTCCGGCCGTTGTTTGACGGTTCGGTGCAGGTCGAAGGTGTCGACCTGATCCACGTCGCCACCGGCACCGAGGAAATCTTCTGGCGCTTCGGCAAGTATCGCGAATGGGACGTCTCCGAGATGTCGTTTGCCAACTACAGCGCGCAGCGCTCGCGCGACGACAGCGTGATGGTCGCGATACCGGTGTTTCCGTCGCGTGTCTTCCGCCACTCGGGGATCTACGTCCGCAAGTCGAGCAAGATTACCAAGCCCAAGGACCTCGCCGGCAAGAAGGTCGGCGTTCCGGAATGGGCGCAGACCGCGGGCGTTTACGTGCGCGGCCAGCTCGCACATCAAGAGGGGTTGAATCTCGCCGATGTCGAATGGATTCAGTCGGGCGTCAACGAGCCGGGGCGCGAGGAGAAGTTCACCTATAATTTTCCGCCCGGGCTGCACGTCACGGCGCGCCGCGAACGCTCGCTTAACGATATGCTGATCGACGGCGAGATCGACGCGATTATCACCGCGCGCGCGCCCATCGGCTTCGACCAGGGTCATCCCGAGGTGCTGCGCCTGTGGCCCGACTACGACAAGGTCGAAGAAGAGTATGGACTCAGCACCGGCATCTTTCCGATCATGCATCTGATCGCGATTCGCGGCGAAATCTATCGCCAGTATCCGTGGGTCGCGATGAACCTTTTTCGGGCCTTCGACGCCGCCAAGAAGCTCGCCGTCGAACGCTTCTCGCAGTTCACCATCTCATGGCTGCCGCTGGCGTGGCTGCCGCGCGCCGCGGAACGGACCGCGCGCCTGTTCAAAGGCCATGAATACTGGCCGTACGGGATCGAGCCGAACCGGGTCACGATCGAGGCCTTCCAGCAATATCTTCATGAGCAGGCGATCACGACGCGGCGTCTGGCGCCCGAAGATCTGTTCGCGAAGGAAACCCAATCCTTCGCCCGCGTCTAACGGGAAATTGGGGGAATCGAACATGAGGCTCAAAGGCAAGACGGCGCTGGTCACCGGCGCCGCGTCCGGTATCGGACGCGCAACGGCCAAATTATTCGCAGAAAACGGCGCGGCGGTAGCGCTCGCCGATCTCAGCGCCGAAGGCGGGCGTGAGACCGAGCGGATGATCACTGCGGCCGGCGGCGCCGCCCATTTCATCCAGACCGACGTCACCAAGGTCGCCGAGGCGCGCCGGCTGGTCGAGGCCGCGGTCGCGAAGTTCGGCGGGCTCGACGTGCTGCTCAACGCGGCCGGGGTGATGCTGTTCAAGCCGATCGCCGACAGCACTGAGGAGGATTGGGATCGGGTCTTGTCGGTCGATCTGAAAGCGGTGTTCTTCACCTCCAAGTACGCGATTGCCGCGATGGAGAAGCGGGGCGGCGGCGCGATCGTCAACATCTCGTCGGGATGCGGCCTGATCGGCGTGCCGCAGAACACGATTTACGCGGCGGCCAAGGGCGGCGTAATCGGGATGACGCGCGCGTTCGCGGTCGATTGCGCAGCGAAGAAAATCCGCGTCAACTGCATCTGTCCCGGCGTGGTCGACACGCCGATGAGCCGCGGCGCCTTCAACTCGCTACCCGACCCCGAAGGCGGCATCGCGGCCAACCTGGCGCATACGCCGCTCGGCCGCTTTGCCGAGCCCATCGAGATGGCGAACACCATCCTGTTTCTGGCCAGCGACGAATCGTCGTACTTCACCGGCGGGATCCTGGCCCCCGACGGCGGTCTGACCGCGAGCTGACGAGCGCGCGCGAAATCCTTGAACGCAACGCGGCCCGAACCTGTAACCAGGTCCGGGCCGCTGGTTTTTCGATCTTGATGCCGTCGCGCCTCAGTTCAAGTTGTAGAAGCGGCGCGAGTTGTCGGCCAGGATGCCCTGCTTATCGGTTTCGGTCAGCTCGTGCGATTCCATCACCTCGCCGATCTCATGCCGGCAAATCTCGGCATCGACCTCGTGCGGAAAATCCGAGGAGAACAGGAACGGCTCGCTGCCGAGCGTCTTGACCGCGTGCGCCAGGTCGGGCTCGTCACCCTCGACGCCGACGAAGATGCGGCCGTCGTGAATCAGCTTGCGGACGTAGGCGCGAAAGTCGCCGTTCTTCGGCACGTTGATCAATCGATGCTCGGGGTCGAACGGCGTATGGACCTTGAAAGAACCCTCGCCGCGCTCGAGCGCGGTCAGAAACCACGCCACGCCGGCTTCCAGGTAGGCGACCTTCAGTCCCGGAAAGCGATCGAAGATACCGTTGTAGACCATGCTGACCAGCGCGCGCATCATGCCCAGCGGATGGCCGAGCGCGTGATAGGCGGCGAATACGTTGAGGTCGTCGATACCCATGTGATCGTGGCATCCGCCATGGAACGCGACGCAGCCGCCGAGCTTTTCCGCCTCTGCGTAGATCGGCCAGAAGTCCGCCGATCCCGGATGCGCTTTGAGCCCGTTGCTGGGCAGCATCACGCCGCACATCCCGAGATCCTTCACCACGCGCCGGTACTCCTTGACCGCGCCGTCGATGTCACACATCGGCAACAGCCCCATCCCCTTGAGGCGCTTGCTCTTGCGCAGGTAGGCATCGTGCAGCCAGTCGTTGTAGCCGCGCACGGCGGCGTTGGCGAAATAGGCGTCGGTGATCTTGCCGCAGGCGAGCCCGGCGGTCGGGTAGAGGACGGCGAACTCGATGCCGGTGTCCTCGAGAAAGGTGATCCATTCGTCGGGACCGATCCGGCGCACGCTCGCCCGCATCATCATCTCTTCGATAAAGCCATTGTCGATGAACGCGGTATGGAAATGATCGAGCGGCGGAAAGACCCCGGTCAGGCGCGCATAGCGATTGTAGGGTTCCGGCATACAGCCCGCGATCGCCGCGCCGTCTTCGTAAACGTGACCGTCACCGTCGATGACCCTCATCATTGCGCCCATAGCTTGCTCCCCAAGTCGATATTTACCATCGGATATCACATGCGCGGCGGTGCTGCACAAGGCCCGCTAGCGCTGCGCGAGTAGCTGACTATCGCTGGCCGGCGCCCGCCCGTGCGACGCACGCGCCAGCTCATGCCAGGTCGGCGCGCCCTTGTCGAACACGATGAAGTATTGGCGCGGGATAAAATCGTAGGTGCGATCGAGCTTGAAGCCGGCGTCCTCGGCCTCGCGGATAATCTCCCACGACGGGATCAGCTCGTCGGCCGGATGCGGGCACCATCCCTTGGCGTGGGCCTCCGGCGGAAAATCGATAATCGCCATGCGGCCGTTGGGTTTCAGGTCGGCGTAGATTTTCCTGAAGAAATCGGTGCGATGCGAGATGTGATGGGTGACAGCGGCGAAGAATGCCAGGTCCAGCGAATTCTCCGGCAGCATCGGATTGCCGGGCTTGTCGACCACCACCTCGATATTGTCCAGGCCCTCTTTATGCGCGCGTTGCTTGAGGTAATCGAGAATGTCGCGGCTGATATCGACGGCATAGACTTTACCGGTCGGTCCGGTCGCCCGGGCGAAGCGCCGCGTGAAATAGCCGCTTCCCGCGCCGATATCCGCGATCGTCATGCCCGCCTTGATATCGAGAACTTTCACCACCTGATCGGGCTTCTGCCATTTCGCGCGGTCGGGCGCTTCGAAGATCTTGATCCGCTGGCTCAGCGGACGTTCGCCGGTCGCCATCGGCAGCGACTGCTGCTGCGCGAAGCTGGCGCCGGTGGTGATCAGCGAAAGTGCCAGCCCCAGCGCGGTGGCGGATACGATCGATCGGATGGCGACGGTCCGAAGCGCGGCGCGAAGTTTCATCAAGTTCTCCTCCCGGCTTTCAAGCTGATCGCTAGGGCTCCGGACGCTCAGGTGCGGGACGACCGGAAGATTTGCTGAGAAAATACCATGGCAGTCCGAACCCTACCACGGCGAGACTCACCAGGGCTTCCGCGGGCCGGCCGACCAGCGTGTAGACGGCGATCCAGCAGAGGATCAGAACGTACGCCGCCGGCAGCCACGGATAACCCGGCATGCGGAACGGCCGCGCCATCGCCGGCCGCCGAATCCGCAGCACGCTCAGCGAAGCGACGCTCAGCGCCGAAAAAATCGTCACCGCGAACCCGGTATAGAGCACCACCTTTTCGAAAGCGCCGAAGAACAGGATCAGGATGCTCGACCAGATGGCCTGCGCGATCATCGCTCGCGCCGGAGTTCCGAACAGCGGATTAACCAGCGCGAGGCCGGACGGAAAGACCCGATCGCGCGCCATCGCGTAATAAACGCGCGGCCCCGCGATCACCATCGCACTCGCAGAGTTGAGAATCGCCAGCGCCAGCAGCGCGGCGATCAGCTCGGCCGCGTTTGGGCCAAACAGCTTCAGCGACGACTTCTCGGCAATCGCCAGCACGCCGCTCATCGCGGGAATCGGCAGCGCGTAGATATACACCAGGTTCATCCCGACGTAGAGCACGCTGACGACGCCGATACCCAGCAGCAGCGCGCGCGGAAGATTGCGGCCGGGGTCGCGCACCTCGCCCGCAATATACGCGGCGGCGTTCCATCCGCTGTATGCGTAGAGCACGAAGATCAGCGAGACCGCGGCATAGCCGTGCGCGGGAGCGTGAGAGGCGAAATTCCCGAGATCGCCATGGCCCGAGGCGAGCCCGAACACGATCAGCGCGACTATCGCGCCCACCGTGCCGCCAGTCAGCAGCCGTTGCATCAGACCGCCGAAACGCAGCCCGACCACGTGCGCCGTGGTCAGCACCGCCAGCACCGCGATCGCCGCGAGCTTGCCGCTCAAAGCGGCGGAATCGGGCACCGGAGCGAGCTGATGCAGATAGCCGATGAACGCCAGCGCAGCGGCGGCGATAGCGCCGCTGAAGCCGACGAAGAACGAGGTCCAGCCGCTCAGGTACGCGACCAGCGGTCCGAAGGCTTCGCGCAGATAGACGTACTCGCCGCCCGCCTCGGGCATCGCGGCGGACAGTTCGCTGTAGGCGAGCGCGCCGACGAACGAGATAATCCCGCCCGCCACCCACAGCCCGAGCAGCCACCAGGGCGAACCGAGGTCGCGCGCCATGAATCCGGAAGTGGTGAAGATGCCGCTGCCGACGGTGTTCGCGATCACCAGCGCCGCGGCGGTATCCCACCCCAGCGTGCGCCGCAGGACGGGGCGATGCGCCGGCTCCCGCAGCGGGCCCGCTTCATGCGCGCCGGCCAAATTCGTCACGCCCGAGCGCTAGAAGAAGCTCGGCACCAGGAACGAATAAATGCCGTTGCGGACACTGTCGGTGGTGAAGATCTCGCCGCGGGCGGGATCGATCGCGATGCCGCTCGGATGGATCAGATCGGTGCCGGCGCCGCGAATGATGGCGCGCGGCGCGAGGTCGCCATGGTCATGGATATTCCAGACGCCGATGAATCCGAGCGGCCCGACCCACGGCAGCGGCGGTCCCTTGCAATCCTTGACCGGTGCGTAGCCGCCGGCATCGTAGGGCGGCAGGTATTTGATATTGGTCGCCACCGCGTAAATCTTTCCGTCGTAGGTCTGCACGTGCCAGATGCCGACGATGCCGGTGGTCGGGCCGGCGATCACGCTCTTGGGCGCGACGTTGCCATGGTCGGTGCGGCCGAAGACGAACAATCCGCCGTTGTGATGCCAGGTGTTGCGGCCGAGCAGGCTGCCGGCCACCACCAGGTTGCGCTCCGGATCGACCGCCACGCCCGCCACATACCATAGCCCGGTCTTGGGCCCGGCGATCACCCGTTTGGGCGGGATGTTGCCGTTGCCGTCGAGCGGGAAGACCAGCAACGAGTCGGTGCGCGAGTCGGCGATCCAGAGTTCGTTGTGCTTGACGTCGATGGCCGGCTGATAGGGGCCGTGCAGCTGGGTCCGCGGTCCCTGGATTATCCGGACCGGGGCCTGCTCGCCAACCGCGTCGCCGCGAAAGAAGGTGATCGAGCTCGCCAGCGGCTCAGTCGAGATTATCTCGTCGTGGACCGGATCGTAGACGATGCCGTGGGCGACGCGCGTCAACTTGGTCTTCTGTCCTTCGATTACTCTGACCGGCTCACTGTTGCCACTTGCCATCCTGGCAAATGCCGCGATACGCGGATCGCTTACTCAGTTGGGCACCAGCAGGACGTCGCGCTTGCTGTCGTAGGCGAGCGCCATCGGATTGCCGAAGCCGGCAGCGAGCGTGCCGGGCGGCGCGTTGCGCAGGATACGCTTGGGCGCGACGTTGCCCGAGGCGTTGAGATCGAAGACCTCGGCCTCGTGGCCGAAGTTGGCGACCCATAGCTCGTTGCGAATCGGATCGAACGCGACCCCCATCGGATGCAGGATATGGGTGAGGGGTCCGGCCAACACGCGCGCTGGCGCCACGTCGCCGTTGGCGGTCCGGTCGAAGATCAGAACTTCGTTGGTGGGCTCCTGAGCGACCGCAATCTGATGATGAACGTTGTCGACCGCAATCCCGGTCGGCCAGTCAAGCTGGGTCTTGGGGCCTTGAATCATCCGCACCGGCGCGATGTCGCCCTTGGCGTCGCCGCGGAAGACCGTGATCGAGGGCGGATAGTAATGGCCGCCGTCGTTGTAATCCGCGTCCCAGTAGCCGCGCGACCAGTTGCCGTAGTTGGTAACGAAAATTTCGTCGTTCTTATCGTCCCAGGCGACGCCGTGCGGATCGGCGAGCTTGGTCTTCATCCCGCGGATCGAACGCGCCGGCGGCGCCACGCCCTCGGCCCGGAGCGGGTAGAAGATAATCTCGGCGTCATGCTGGATCGCAACCGCCATCTGGTGATGCTTCTGGCTGAGCGCGATGCCGTAGGCGCCGTGCGGCACCGCCAGCGCGCGCGATTTGTAGTTGCCGTTGGCGCCGTAGGGAAACGCCGCGACGTCGTCGCCGATATCGTTCTCGGTGGTGTAGAGCTCGTGCCGGACCGGGTCGAGCGCGACTCCGGCGGCGAACGACAGGTAGGTTGCGGGACCCTTGATCCAGGCCTTGAACGGCGTGATAGCGTTCGACGACGACGGGCTCGCGCCGGCCTTGATGTCGTAGACCAGCGCGCTCTTCAGATTGGTATCGCTCAGCACCGCGATGCCGTTTTGCGGATCGACCGCGATGCCGTTGAACTCGGGATAGGGATCCTCAAGCGTGCGGCAGGGCGCAATCTCGCCGCCCGGGATGCTGGCGAAAACGTGCTCGAACTTTGCCGACAATCCCAGGTCGTTGACGTCCGCATTAACCGGCGATTCAGCAAGGTCGTTGAGGTCTCCGCTGTCGCCGGTGGCGGCCGCGATCGCCGGCGTTGCGGTGAGCCGAACGCCGAGGCTGGCCGCGATCAGGATCAGCAGCGCGGTGACCGCGGTGGTAGCGCCAATCCTAAGCTTCGCAGCCTGTTTCATTTCGTTCCGATTAGTAAATCGTGGCCACGCTGTCAATCTAAATGAGCGTAACTTGACTTGGAAGCGGGCGCTATGCTCCGCTGAGAGAATTGGCGCTGACCAAACCGGCGCCAGGCAGGAGAACAAAACTTCCCGTCCACTACGGTCGCGGGAAGGACGGATCCCGATGCATCACAATCGCTACGATTATACGCCGGTCGCGAAGCGGCCGATTATCAAGTGGCCGAATAACGCGCGCTTGGCGTTGTGGGTCATCCCCAACATCGAGTGGCATGAGTTCGACGGTCCCGGCGTCGGCACCAACCCGCCGCCCGGCTTTCTGCCCGACGTGTTGAACTTCGGATGGCGCGACTACGGACTGCGCGCCGGCATCTGGCGCATGATGGAGACGTTCGATCGCTTCGGGATACGCGGCACCGTGGCGCTCAACGCGCTGGTGTGCGAGAACGTCCCGAACATCATCGAGGAAGCCAAGAAGCGCAACTGGGAGTTCATGGGCCATGGCATGACGAATTCCCAGATGCTGGCCGGGCTCAGCCTCGAGGATGAGCGGCGGCTTATCAACCAGGTCTGCGACACCATCAAAAAGCATGTCGGAGTCGCGCCCAAGGGATGGCTCGGGCCGGGACTGGCCGAGACCGTCAACACGCCCGACCTGCTGGCCGAGGCCGGCGTCAAGTACGTCTGCGACTGGTGCAACGACGACCAGCCCTATCCGTTCAAGGTCAAGAGCGGCAGCCTGATCTCGGTGCCGTACTCGATCGAGATCAATGACATCCCGTTCTTCGTCGGCAAAGGCTCGACCGGCAAGGACTTCGCCGACGCCATCCAGGACCAGTTCGACGTTTTGTACGAAGAGGGCGCCAAGAGCGGACGGGTGATGGCGATTGCGCTGCATCCGTTCCTGGTCGCCGTGCCCCATCGCAACAAGCATTTCGTGCGTGCGCTGGAGTATATTACCCGCCATCGCGACGTCTGGTTGACGACCGGCGGCGAGATCGCGGATTGGTACTACAAGAACTATCTGTAGACCGGGATGCCGCAGCGGCGGCCCAAGGAGCAATACGATGAGAATATGGGATCCCTTTATCACTGAGCGCGACCGCAAGATTTTTACCGCCGCCGGGATGGGCCAGAAGGCCGGCTTCGGCGACAACATGGCGCTGATCATCATCGATGTCACCTACGCCTTTACCGGCGAGGGCGATGCGATCGAGGAGTCGGTCAAGCAGTACCCGATGAGCTGCGGCAAGGAGGCCTGGGTCGGCGTCAAGCATAACCAGCTCTTGCTGGAAGCCTCGCGCCGGGCCGGAATACCAATCTTCTATACGCTCACCGAGTACCGCACCGACAAGGCCGACGTCGGCGGATGGGCCGGCAAACAGTCCAAGGCGGACCATCCCTCGATGATCGAGGGCCACAAGGGCGCAGCGATCGTCAAGGAGCTGGAGCCCGCGCCGGGCGAGATCGTGATTTCGAAGAAGAAGCCGAGCGCCTTCTTCGGCACTCCGACCGTGGCCTATCTGATCGAGAAGAAAATCGACACCGTGATTATCACCGGCTGCACCACCAGCGGATGCGTGCGCAGCTCGGTGGTCGACGCCTTCTCACTCAACTACAAGATCATCGTGCCCGAGGAATGTTCGTTCGATCGCGGCCAGGCGTCCCATGCGATCAATCTGTTCGACATGCATCAGAAGTACGCCGACGTGATTCCGACTGCCGAGGTTATCGCGCATCTCGAGAAGCTCACCCCGGCGCAGCGTACCGCGGCGGCGGGCTGAGCGACCGCCCGAGGCGTCATCGCGGAGGAACTAAAGCGCCGCCGGAGAAATCCGGCGGCGCTGTGCTGTGCGGGGACTCCGGAGCGGCGCGATTACCAGGGCCGGACGGTGCGCACGTCGATTACCGCAACGCCACCCTTCTCGACTTCGGCAATCGCCTCGCGCAATGCCGGCGCAAGTTCCTTCGCGCTCTCGATCGGACCCTTCGCCCAGGCGCCGAAGCCGCGGCTGACGGTGGCGAAGTCGACCTCGGGGTCGAACATCGCGGTGCCGATCCACGCGTTCTCGAGCGGCCGCTCGCGATGGCGCGCCATCTTGCGCTGATGCTCCTCGTCATTCATGAACGAACGGTTGTTGTCGATAATCGCCAGCATCGGGATTTTGTAATGCACCGCGGTCCATAGCGCCCCCGCCGCCATCACCATGTCGCCGTCACCCAGGATCACGACCGGAAATTTGCCCTGCTCGTGAGTGGCGAGCGCGGCGCCGACCGCCGCTCCCGGTCCATAGCCGATACCGCCGCCGATGTTGGCGCCCAGGTAATCGCCGACCCCTTTGAAATCCCATACCCCTTCGGGCCAGCCCTTGATTGAGCGGCCTGAGAGCACACAATCGCGATCGCGAACCGCTTCCCACACCATATCGACCAGCCGCGGCCGCGAGACGCTCGGTTCCTTCGCCCGTACCGCCGCTTCCTCCTGCTGGCGGGCGCGCAGCGCGCGATGACGGGTCTCGATTTGCGCGAGCCGTGAATTGATCCGCGCTGCGATGGCGCGATCCTGCGCGCGTGCCTTGACGGCCTCGAGCAACTGGCCCATCCCGGCCAGCGGATCGGCGAGTAATCGAATGTCGGCGGGCGAGATATCGCCACCGACGTGCGACCACGAGCGAAAGGCGAAATCATTTAGTGAAAGATCGATTACCGCCACCTCGGGCGCTTTCGTTGGCCGCCGTCCTTCCTCGTCCCCATACACCCCGACCAGGTCAGGAACGTCGAGCACGTCGACCGCCAGCACTACATCCGCTTCCTTGAGGATCTGCGGATCGCCGTTGAGATTCTGCGGATGGGCGGTCGGGAACGAGACGTGATTCATGTGATCGATGTAGGCGCCGCCGATCGCTTCCACCAGCGCTACCAGTATCGGCGTGGCTCGCGGATCGTAGGAAAGGCTGCCCGCCACGATCACCGGCATCCGCGCGCCGAGCAGGGTTTCGGCCGCCTTAGCTACGGCCTGCGTATCGGCGCAGATCGGCGCGGGCGCTGCATAGCGCGGCAGCTTTACATCGGGAATCGGCAAGGGATCGCCGAGCGCGCTCTCCTGCAGGATTTTGTCCAGCGCGATATAGACCGGGCCGCACGGCGGCGTGATCGCGATGCGATGGCCGCGGATGATCGAGCTGATAGCGGCGGCCGGCGTGGCCGGTTCGTCCTCCCACTTGACGAAGGCCCGCACCAGTTCGCCCTGGGTGTTGGCGGAGTGGGTGAAGTCGATCCAGCGGCGCCAGTGCGGATCGGCCGGGCCGGCGCCGCCCAGAATCAGCAGCGGCGTGCGATCGCACCAGGCGTCGTACACCGCCATCGAGGCGTGCATCAGACCCACCAGGTTATGGCAGATCGCGAGCCCCGGCCGCTGCGCGGTTTTCGCATAACCGTGCGCGAAGGCAACTCCGATCTCCTCATGGCTGCAAAGCAGCACCTTGGGGGTCTGGTTGCGATGGTAGTTTACGATCGAGTCATGCAGTCCGCGGAAGCTCGATCCCGGGTTAAGCGTGACATAGTCGTAGCCCAGTGCGCCGAGCAGATCGGCGATTACGTCCGAGACGAACTGCGGCTCGGGCCGCGCGCCGCCCATCCCACCCGGCTGTTCGATTTCCATGGTTTTGATGGTCTTCTTTTTCACCGCTCGCACCTGCATTTCCTGCTGTGTTGTGAAACAAACGTGCCGTCGCCGCAAAGCCTGGTGACGGACGTGCGTTACTATACAACAGGCCTGCGCGAACGCGAGCGGCGGCCACGGCGCCTGCCTTACAGAGCCGGATTCGCCGGTTGACCGCAGTGGTGGCTGGTCGGCCGGAGTGCTGAAAGGATCAGTCCTTAATCCCGGTCTTCAAGCAGATCTTCACCCGCATCGGGACAGGGCGAAAACCGGCGCTTGCGCCGGATGCGGCGTGCATCCCGCGTTCGCGCTAGGATTGGCGTGTCAGTCCATCGAGGAGGAGCCTGGTGTCCGCCACCGGCGCGAGCCGCCCCGACTGGTCCGGGTCCGCGACCTGTGCCCGCGGTAGCCGCTGGTCGGCGCTGCGTTATCACGATGCCTCAGCAGGAGCGAAAATGGGGTGAGTCGCCGTGGCGGCCGCAGCGCTTCGCGGTTCAGCCGCTCACAGCGTCGCCGGTCGACGTGATCGTCGTGGGCGGCGGCCTGACCGGCGTGGCCGCGGCGCTCCGCCTCGCGCGCGCCGGGCTCCGCACGGTGGTCCTCGAGGCCGGCCGCTTCGGCGACGGCGCCAGCGGACGCACCGGTGGAATCGTGCTCGAAGGGACCGCATGGGGCCCCGGCGAGGGCGTCACCCGCTGCGTGCCCGAACTCGACCAATTGGTGCGCGATGAAGCTCTCGACTGCGACCTGGAGATCCCCGGATGCTGGGAGATCGACCATCGCGACGGTGCCGCCGCCGAACAGTTGCCATGGCGCGACGGCGCCACGACCATCCGAATCGTCCGCACCGTCGCCGGCGGCGTGGTCGATCCGCTGGCACTGCTGGCCGGACTCGCGCAGCGGGCGGCCGCGGCGGGTGCGATACTTCACGAGTATGCCCGCGTGACGCGTATCGTGGCTGATAAGTCGGTGGCGGTCGAAGCGGCGGGAATCACACTGCGCGCACGCTACCTGGTGATCGCGACCAACGCCTGGACCGGCGCGCTGCTGCCCGCGATCCGCCCGACGCGCGCAGCCCTGACCTTTGCCTGCGCAACCAGTGCGCTCGACGCGTCGACGCTGGCGGCGATTGGTCTTAATCCCGGACTGCCCTTTTACACGGTCGATCTTCCTTATCTTTGGGGCCGCCTCACCCGCGAGCGGCGGCTGATCATGGGTGCGGGCCTGATATGGGGGAGCGCCGACGAGCTTGAAACGCTCGACGTAAGCAGCGGCGAGGCCGCCGCGGTGCTCGAGCATCTCGAAGCGCGGGTGCGCCGGCTCAACCCGGCTTTGCACGACGTACAAATCGACCGTCGATGGGCGGGACCGATCGCGATTCCCGACGGCCAGGCGCCGCAAATCGGCCGGCTGGCGCAAGCGTCGAACATTTTCGTCGCCAGCGGCTATGCTGGTCATGGAGTCGCGTTGAGCGTCGCTGCGGGTACACTGGTTGCATGTGCCATAATAGAAGGTGCATCGCTGCCGCGATGGACGGATCCCGCTAAACAGATCGGAAAGGCTAAGGACTGATGGAGTATTTGGTTGGCATCGATATCGGTGGCACCTGCACCGATTGCGTGGTGATCGAACAAAGCGGCCGGATTACGGTCGGCAAGGCGTTTTCAACCCCGCCGGACTTTTCCAAAGGAATTCTCGACGCGCTCGAAGTCGCTGCCCGTTCGATCGGCGTCGGCTCGGGCGATATCCTCGCCGCTACACGGCTCTTCCTGCACGGCACGACGGTCGCCGAGAACGCGATGGTCGACGGCAACCTGGCGCGCGCCGGCCTGATTACGACCCGCGGCTTCGAGCAGACGCTGTTCGCCACCCGCGGCGGCTACGGTCGCTGGTCGGGCCTTACCGAGGACGAAAAACGCGATCCGATCCGGACCGACAAACCCGCGCCGATAATCCCACTCTCGCGTATCCGCGGGGTTCGCGAGCGCACCGATCACAACGGCCGGGTGCTGGCCCGCGCCGACGAGGAGGAGGTACGCCGCGCGGTGCGGAGCCTCGACGGCGAACAGCTCGAGGCGCTGGGAATCAGCCTGCTATGGTCGTTCGTGAATCCGGGCAACGAGCGGATCGTCGCCAGTATCGTGCGCGAGATGCGCCCGGATCTGTTCGTCACGCTGTCATCGGACATCGCGCCGGTGCTGGGCGAGTACGAGCGCAGCTCGACCGTCGCGTTGAACGTCTCACTCGGACCGGTCGTCGCCCGCTACCTGAACAATTTGCTGGACGGGCTCCGCAAGCTCGGCTTTGCGGGGAATCTGCTGGTGATGCAGGCGCACGGCGGCCTGCTGCCGTTCGAGCAGGCCGCGGCCCGGCCGATCGGGATGGTCGAGTCGGGACCGGTCGGAGGGCTGGTCGGATGCAAACGGCTGGGCGACCTGATCGGACTGCGCAACGTGATCTCGGCCGACATGGGCGGCACTACCTTCAAGGTCGGCACGGTGCGCGAGGGCTTGATCGAGTACCAGCGTGAATCGATGGTGCTGCGCTACCATTACGCCCTTCCCAAGATGGACGTGGTCAGCCTGGGGCTGGCCGGCGGCAGCGTCATCTCGATCGAGCCGCGCACGCGCCTGCCGCGGGTCGGCCCGCGCAGCGCCGGGTCGTTTCCCGGTCCGATCTGTTATGACCACGGTGGCAAGGAGCCGACGCTTACCGACGTCGACGCGATCCTCGGCTACCTCAATCCGAACTATTTTCTCGGTGGCCGGGCCGGTCTGAATCTCGACCTGGCGCGACGCGGTTTCGAGGAGCTGGTGGCGAAGCCGCTTGGGCTGCCACCCATCGAAGCGGCGGCTGCGATTCACAAGCTCGCCAACGCAATGATCTATGATCTGCTGCACAAGACCACGGTGCAGCGCGGCCTCGATCCCCGCGAGTTCGCGCTGTTCTCGACCGGCGGCACGGCCGGGATGCATCTGGCGGCGGTCGGCGAGGAACTGGGCGTGCGTCACATCGTGGTGCCGCACTCGGCGTCGGTGCACGGCGCTTTCGGCCTGGTCACCTCGGATATCGTTCACGAGGAGCTGACCACCCGTCCGCAGCGCCATCCGGCCGACCCGCGCGTCATCAACGAGATGTTCAACGAGCTGCTGGAGCGGGTGCGCGGACAACTGGCCGCCGAGGGTTTCAGCCCGGAGCGGATCGATCTCTACCGCTCGATCGATATGCGTTATCGCCGCCAGGTCCATATCCTGACCGTCCCGCTCGACCTCGAGACGGCGGGCGCGGTGCGTAATCACCCGGCGCCGGCCACGGTCGAGAGCCTGGCCGCGAGCGTCGAACGGTTCGAGTTGCTCTACAAGCAGAAGTATGGCGCCGATTCGACCTTCAGCGAGGCCGGAGTCGAGCTGGTGACCTTTCGGGTGCGCGGCACCGGCCTGGTGGCCAAGCCCGAACTGCGCTTCGCGCCGCTGGGCGACAGCGACGCCAGCCACGCGATCGTCGAGCGGCGCCAGGCCTGGGTGACCGACCTCGGACGAGTGGTTGAAACCCCGGGCTACGATTTCGAGCTGCTCCAGCCCGGCAATGTTATCCCCGGCCCGGCGATTATCTGGACCCCAATCACCACGGTCGTTACCAATAGCCGCCAGACCACGACCTGCGACGGGCTGAAGAACCTGATTATTACTGCCACTGACGCCGCCGCGCGGCCGGGGCAAGAGGAGACCCGATGAGTACCGCAGTCGATCCCGTGACCTTCGAAATAATTCGCCATCGCCTCAACCAGGTGATCGAAGAGGCGATCGTCGCGCTCGAGAACGTCTCGGGCTCGCCGATTACCAATGAAGGCCACGACATGATGGTGTCGCTGTATCGCGCCGACGGCAGCCTGATGGTCGGCGGGGTCGGCTTCCTGCACCATCTGACCAGCGCCGCGCAGGCCGTCAAGCATATCGTGGCAACCTTCACGGACGATCCGGGAATCGACGAGGACGATGTCTTCATGCTCAACGATTCCTACACCGCCGCGCTCCATCCGCCCGACGTCTACCTGATTTCGCCGGTGCATCATCATGGCCGCCTGACCGGCTTCGTCGGCAACTTCGTGCATGTGACCGATATCGGTGCGATCGATCCGGGCGGCTTCTCACCCAATGCGCGCGAGACCTTCCAGGAGGGCTTCGTCACGCAGGGACTCAAGATCGTCGAGCGCGGGCGGCGCCGGCGCGACGTGATCGAAACTTTTCTGCGCAACGTGCGCGATCCCGGCATGACCGGCCTCGATCTGAAATCGCAGCTCGCCGCCAACCATGTCGCCAAGGAGCGGCTGCAGAAGCTCTACGCCGACTATGGCGTCGAAGTGGTCGATCATGTTTCCGAAGAGCTGATACAGCAGTCCGAGCGGCTGACGCGCGAACGGCTGAGCGAGTTGCCCGACGGCGTATGGCGCGCGCGCCAGTACGTCGACATGCCCGAGGGGCTGTATCGCGTCGAGCTCGCGGCCATCAAGGAAGGCGATACCCTGACCTACGATTTCACCGGCACCGATCCGCAGATCGACAAGGGTATCAACTGCTGCTACTGGGCGAGCTGGGGCGGAATCTTCGCGCCGATCTTTCCGCTGCTGGCCTGGGATATCAGCTGGAACGAAGGCGTGACCCGGCCGATCCGGATTGTCGCGCCCGAGGGCTCGCTGGTGAATTGCATCCGGCCGGCGCCGATCTCGGTCGCCACCACCGGCGTGATCCAGGTGGTCAACAATCTGTCGGTCAACGTGCTGTCGCGGATGCTTGGCGCGAGCGAGCGTTACCGCGATCGCGCGACCGCGGTATGGCACGGCAGCCATCTGGCGCTGATGGTCAGCGGACTCGACGAGCATAAGGATTATTTCGTGACGCTGCTGACCGATACCTTCGCCGGCGCCGGCGGCGCGCGCGCCTTCGCCGACGGGGTCGACAACGGCGGTGAAATTCCCAACGTGGTGTCGCGATGGGCGAACGTCGAGACCGAAGAGCTGCATCGCTCGATGGCCTATCTCTACCGCCGCCCGGTCCCCGACTCGGGCGGGCCCGGTAAGTATCGCGGCGGCGTCAACCATGAATTCGCCTTCACTCCGCACGATACCGGCACGGGACAAATCCACATCGGCCTGACTTCCAAGGGCCTGCGGGTGCCGATGAGCCTCGGGATCTTCGGCGGCATGCCGGGCTGCACGGTCGGGCAGGCGATCTTCCGCTCGGCCAACCTCAAGGATTTGCCGGCGAGCCTCGCCGAGACCCGCGGTGAGCACGTCGAACCGGTCCACTGGGGCGACTATTCAGTGCGCGAGGGCGATGCCGTCTACATCCGCTTCCAGGGCGGCGGCGGCTACGGCGACCCGATCGAGCGCGAGCCCGAGCGCACCCTGCACGACATCCAGATCGGCACGGTGACGGTGGCCGCGGCGCGTGAAATTTTCGGCGTGGTGCTGGACGCGGATTGCCGGCGGGTCGACGAGCCGGCGACGCGGGCGCGTCGGACCGCGATTCGCGCCGAGCGAATCGGCCGTCCGGTGGCCGCCGAATTCTGCGAGTGCCGCGCGATCCCCGCAAGCCATCGCCCGCTCGGCGAGTATCTCCAGCAAGCCGGCGATCCGAAGAGCGGCTTCGTCCAGTGCACCTGGTGCGGCCATGAAATCGCCAAGGCGGGCGAGCGCTGGAAAGATCGTGCGGTGCGGCGTGCGCTTCCGCTCGCCGCGGCCGGTGATTTTCGCGACGCCGCTCCCGGTCTCATCCTGCGGCAGTTCTGCTGCCCGCGCTGCGCCACGGCGCTCGACCTCGAAGTGGTGCTGGAATCGGATCCGCCGCTGTATGACGATGTCCGTAGCTGGCCGAGCGCCGACCATGCGCCCGGGCGGCGTAACCTGAATTGATGAGGAGCGTTGGAAAGATGCCTAGGCTGGGGGTTGCCCAATTCACCGGAAGTATCAACTGGGAAGAGAATATCGCCGCGGTCAGCCGGCTCGCTGCCGGCGCCGCCGAAGCGGGCGTGCAGATGCTCGGCTTTCACGAGCTGGCGAGCACCATCTATCCCCCCTACGTCGAGAACCCCGATCTGATGAAGCTGGCCGAGCCCGACGACGGTCCCTCGGTCAGCGCGGCCTCGAGTATCGCGCGCCAGAATGAACTGGTGATGGTCTACCCGTTTTACGAACGCGACGGCGATCGGCTCTACAACAGCGCGATCATCTTCGGACCGCGCGGCGAGCGGCTGGGCAAGTATCGCAAGACCAGCGTGCCCGCCTCGCGCCTGCTGCCGGGCGCCAGCGAGCGCTATTATTTCAGCGCCGGCGATCTCGGCTTTCCGGTGGTGGAGACGCCGTGGGGAGTCCGCATCGGCGTGATCATCTGTTATGACCGCAACCTGCCGGAGCCGGCGCGATGCGTCGCGATGAACGGGGCCGACGTGCTGTTCGTGCCCGTCACCACCGTCCACTTGGTCAGGCCGTGGTGGGAGTTGTTGCTGCGCGCGCGGGCGGTCGAGAATGTGATGTACGTCGCGGCGCCCAGCCGTATCGGCGAGGATCGCGGCGGCGCGCCGGGGGTCTTTTACTTCGGCGAAAGTCTGATCATCGATCCGACCGGCGAAGTTGTCGGCCATGCCAGCGAGCAGCGCGAGGACCTGGTTTCGGTCGAGCTCGACCTCGACCTGCTGCGCCGCCAGCGCAAGACCTGGCAGTTCTTCGAGGATCGTCGGCCCGAGCTCTACGGCTGCCTGACCGATTCAGACCGCTTGCCGAGATTCGGCCGCGCCGCCACCTCGAAGGGTTGACTAGCGCGCCCGACCTGCGCGATACGGGGAACGACCTAACTTCGTCCGGAGAGAAACCGATGGAAAAGAGCCTGGAAGCAAAGGTCCAAGAGCTATGGGATCGTGAGCAGATCAAATCGCTGACCTACGCCTACGGTCAGTGCCTTGAAAAGATGGACTCGGAGGCGCTGTCGCGGCTCTTTGCCGAAGACGGTGCGATGGACTTCAGCGCGGTCGGTTGGGGAGTCAAGAAGGGACGCCAGGCGATCAAGGACTTCTACCCGACCACCTGGGAGCAGCGCGTCAAGCCGTTCTTCACCAATCATTACATCGAGTTCGACGACGCCAATCACGCCCATGGATGGTGCTGGCTCGACAACCGGCTTAAGAAGGGCGATCAGAGCATGATGGGATGCGGGCGGCTGCACGACAATTACGAGAAGGTCGACGGCCAGTGGCTGTTCAAGTCGCGCCGGGTCGAGATGTTCTTCATGGTGCCGATCAGCGAGGGCTGGGCCAAGACCATGAAGTAGAACGGCCGCGAGCCGGGTCTCCGAGGGTCGTTAGAGTCTCAGGTAGCTGAAGACAATCTCGGCCATGATCAGCACCACGATCGCCACCTCGAGCACCACCAGCCGGCGATCGCGTCCGACTTCGAGCAAAAGTTGCAGCGCTTCCTGCACGCTGCGCAGCTTCGATTCCAGCGCGGCGTAGCGATCGACCAGGTCGAACTCGCCGCGCAGATCGTCGTAAATCCGATCGATCGCGGGGTCTTCCCAGGCCGCATCGGGCTTGTCCAGCAGATGCAGCACCAGCAGCACCTCGCTGCGCGTCGCGATGGCTTCGCCGATGAAACGGTTGACCGGTCGAATCATAAACGGCACCGTGCCGCGCCGCTCCAGCCGCTCGACCATCGAGAGCGTGCGGGCGAAAAGCTGCTCGACCAGCCGCTCGTAGTATTCCATCGCGGCGCTTTGTGCGATCGTCAGCGCGACGATTCCGGCCCGCTCCGGAGTAAAACGGTCGACCCTGAGCGCGCCGTCGAAAATCCCGATCGGCTGCCCGGGAGCCTCGACCACCGTGTAATCCTCGCGGATTACCTGGGTGGTGAGCTGTGCCGGCCCGTAACGGCGCAGCCGCGCCAGCGCCTCCTCGCGTTTCTCTGCCGGCATATCGTAGGTCGCCAGCGCGCCGAACGGGAAGATATGCAGGGCGCCGGAATCGATCGGCAGATAGAGCTCGTGCGATGTGATCCGCGCCGCGGGGAAGGCCGGGGCGAGCTGCTTCAGGACCAGATTTTCCTCGAACGCGACGGCGTAAAATTGATGGACCCTGGGCGCCGCTCCGCCGTCTGCCTGCTGTTGCGCAACCTCCATCGCTTCAGATGCGCATCGCTTCAGATGCGGCGCAGGAGCTTGGGCGTCGCGAACCATTCGAGCACACCGCGCGCCGGGTGGTCCGAAAAATCAGCGTCCAGGCAGGCGACCCCGCCCTTCTTGAACTCGAAATCGCAGCGCCGATCCGATCCGGTCAGCAGCAGGGAGGTCAACTGTCCAAGCCCGGGCTGATGGCCGACCAGCACCACGCTCTTGTGCCGGGCGTGGGAACGTAGCGCTTCGAGAACGATTTGCGCGTCGACTCCGGGCGCCAGCTCCGCCATCACTTCGACCCTGACGCCGACCAGGCCATTGGCCAGGATTTCGGCCGTCTCCTGAGCACGTTTCAGCGGGCTGGTGAGGATCAGCAGCGGACGGA
>DATKSL010000033.1:0-227551 GCA_035531675.1 Binataceae bacterium (SeqCode)
GGATTTGAACCCCCGAGACCCTTTCGAGTCTACACGCTCTCCAGGCGTGCGCCTTAAACCGGGCTCGGCCACCTCTCCGCGATCCACCTAATATGCCATCCCGCGGCCACATCTCGCCATCGCGAGGTGGCACGCAGCGCCGAACGAACTGCAGGATTCGAGTTATTCCGCGAACGGTGCGCCGAGCATCAGGTCGCAGAAATTCGGACAGCTGAAGCCCGGCACGTATCGAAGCCCGACCTCGGCCAGGAAACTTCCGAAGGTCATCTGCGGCTTGTGCTTCGCCACCTCGGCCAGCCGTTCCATGAACGCGGTCTTGAACTGCAAGCGCGGATAGGCGGCGACGACCTGTTCGAGCGCGCCGGCCGGCAGCTCGTCAGCGCCGAAACCGGGGACGTCGACGCCTATCCCCAGCGCCGCCGCCACGACCTCGGGTTCCTTGTAAAGCGCGATCCCGGGACTGGTGTGGAGCGCGATTGCGTCCCACACCCGCGCGGTCTGCTCCGGCGGTACGCCGCGCGCGGTGAGGAACTCGCGCGCCGCATTGGCGCCGTCGACCTCGAAGCGCAGCGGTCCGTGGAAGCGTTCGGTCAGACCGAGATCGTGAAGTACGGTCGCGAGGTAGAGCAGTTCCGGGTCGTACTTGAGGCCGCGCTTGCGGGCCAGCAGCTCGCCGAACAGATACGAGCGCATCACGTGATTGAACAGCATCGGCGACGACGCCTCGCGCGCAAGCGCGGTCGCTTCACTCGCCAGCCGGCTGTCAGGAATCCTGATGCCGGCGATTTCCTTGCCCATCGTCGCCTCTCTTGCTGAAGAGCATTGCCCGATCGCGCGAGCGCCGCCGCTACAGCATCCCGGCGCGCTTGAGCACGCCGTCGAGCCGTTCCTCGAGCTCGCGCGTCGCCGGCACCATCGGCAGTCGATGCGCGTTGTCGCGGATCAGGCCGAGCCGCTTCATCATGTACTTGAGCGGGATGGGGTTGGTATCGAAGAACACCGACTGGTTGAGCTCGAACAGCGCGAAATGGGCGGCGCGCGCCTCGGCCAGCTTGCCGGCGAAGACCAGCTCGCACAGCTCGGCGATCCGGCGCGGCGCCAGATTCCCGACCGCATTCATCACGCCGCACGCTCCCACCGCCATCATCGGAAAGCTCAGGTCCTCGAGTCCGACGAAGATCCGGAACTCGGGGCCGAGCCGCACTATCAGCTCGCTCACCAGTTCGAGATCCTTGACCGCCTGCTTGATGCCGACCAGGTTGGGCGCCCGCTCGGCGATCTTCGCGACGGTGTCGCAGGTCACGCTGATCGCGGCGCGGCCCGGGATGTGGTAGATCATCATCGGCAGGCTGATGCGCCGGCCGAGGTCGGCGTAGTACTCGACGATTCCGCGCTGCGGCGGGCGGATGAAGTAGGGCGTCAGGATCAGCACCGCCGCGGCGCCGGCGCGCTCGGCGCGGGTGGTCAGCTCGACCGTCTCGGCGTGCGATTGCGAGCCGGTGGCGGCCACCACCGGAACGCGCTTGCCGGCCGCCTCGATCGCGACCTTGAGCAGCGTGCTCCGTTCCTCGACCGAGAGCGTGGTCGGCTCGCCGGTGGTGCCGGCCACCACGATGCCGTGCGAGCCCTGCGCGATCTGGCGCTCGACCAGCCGGGCGTAGGTATCGTAATCGACCGCGCCGTCGATGATGGGCGTGATGAGCGGCGTATATGAGCCGCGCAGAAAATCCCGATCCAGCTTGATCACAGCCTTGCTCCCTTAATAAGCGCTCGACGCCGCCGGTCCGTGCCGCCGGCGGTTATCGTTCCGACACCATACCAAACCCGTGGAAATCCGGCGATGCGGCCGGCTATTCCCGGGTGGCGGGCCGGGCCGCCTTGACTGTCCGCATCGGCGTCCTTAACTTCATAGATAGGAGCACCGAAACAACATGGCAAATGAAAACGTATCGCACGTGACCGACGCGAACTTCGAGCAGGAGGTGCTGAAGTCCGACAAGCCGGTACTGGTCGATTTCTGGGCGCCGTGGTGCGGACCGTGCAAGGCGATCGCGCCGGTGATCGAAGAGCTGGCGACCGAGTATGCCGGCCGGCTCAAGGTCGTCAAGATCAACGTCGACGACAACCCGCAGACGCCGCAGCAATATAATGTCCGCGGGATTCCCAATCTGTTGATTATCAAGGGCGGCCAGGTGGCGAATCAGATTGTCGGGGCCGTGCCCAAGCGCAACCTGGTGCAGGCGGTCGACAGCGCCATCGCCTGAGTCCCCTTCGTTCCGCTAGCGAGGCGACGGGCTGGGCGCGGGCGACAGCTCGCGCCTCATCCGGGCTTGCGCCTGCCATAGCTTCACAAATTCGGCGCGCCGCGCCTCGTATTGCGCCTTGAGCTCGGGCGGGACGCGGTCGAGCAGCGCGTTGTCCCATGCCAGCAACTGGGGGGCGAGTATCGAGTCCTTGAGAATCTCCGCCCGCGCCGGCAACAACAGCATCATCGCCATGATCACGAAGCCGAGCGCGATAGCGGCGACCGCGGCCCCGCTGAGACCGCCGATCAGCCGATCGATCCATCCCATCTGCACCGCGTGAACCAGCCGGATGACGATATTTCCGGCCAACTCGATGGCCAGGAAGACCAGCACGAAAACCGCGATGTAGCCGATGATGCGGGCGGTGGCGGAACCGGCGCCAAACTCGCGATTAGCGAAGCTTGCGGCCGCGCTATGGTAGAGCGACGCCGCATACAGCGCGCCGATCAGCGACAGCAGCGAGGTCACCATCCTGAGCGCGCCGCGCGAGAGGCCGTAGATCGTACCCAGCCCGATTACCGCGATAATCGCGTAATCCAACCCGTTCATGCTTGCCGCCGCCGCTTTCATCGCCGTCGCTCCCAAGGCGAGCCGAAACTAGCACGCGGCCACCGGCAGCGCATCAGCGCGTTTACATCGCACCGCGCCAGGTGATTGCCGGCGCCGGACCGGGCCCTGGAATCGTCGACTGAACGCGAGTCATTGTGAAGCGTCGATCCGCGGGCGCTCGCGCGCGCGGCCTCATCTGTTTTAAATAGGGACGATGGAAGCGGTTTATATCGAGGATCTGAAGCATCAGCTCGGCCAGGAAGTGACGCTGCGCGGATGGCTCTACAACCGGCGCTCCAGCGGTAAGGTCCATTTCCTGCTGATCCGCGACGGCACCGGGCTATGCCAGTGCGTCGCCTCGAAGGCCGACCTCGGTGACGAGGCCTTTGCCGCCGCCGACCATCTGGGCCAGGAAAGCTCGCTCGAAGTGACCGGGACCGCGCGCGCCGACGAGCGCGCGCCGGGCGGGATCGAGCTGACGCTCAAGAGCTTCAAGCTGATCGCCGCGGCCAACGATTATCCGATCACTCCCAAGGAGCACGGCGTCGCCTTCCTGCTCGACCTGCGCCATCTGTGGATCCGTTCCGCGCGCCAGCATGCCGTCCTGCGCATCCGCAGCGAGGTCGAGGCCGCGTGCCGTGACTTCTTCCATCAGCGCGGTTTCGTGCTGTTCGACGCGCCGATGCTGACCCCGACCTCATGCGAGGGCACCACCAACCTGTTCGAGCTCGACTACTTCGGCGAGCGCAAGGCCTACCTGACGCAGAGCGGACAGCTCTATGCCGAGGCGGGCGCGCTCGCCTTCGGCAAGGTCTACTGCTTCGGCCCGACCTTCCGCGCCGAGAAATCCAAGACCCGGCGCCATCTGACGGAATTCTGGATGGTCGAGCCGGAGGTCGCATTCTTCACGCTCGACGAGGATATGCAACTGGCCGAGGATTTCGTCTCCTCGATCGTGGCGCGGGTGCTCGAGACGCGGCGCGAGGAGCTGAAAATCCTCGAGCGCGACGTGGCCCCGCTCGAAAAGGCCGCCGCCACGCCGTACCCCCGAATCACCTATGATGAGGCGCTCGCGCGGCTCAAGACCAAGGGCTTCGAGGTGCGATGGGGGGAAGATCTGGGCGGCGACGAGGAGACCGCGCTGTCGGCCGAGTTCGATCGTCCCGTGCTGGTCCATCGCTACCCGGCCGAGTGCAAGGCGTTCTATATGAAGCGCGATCCGGCGCGGCCCGAGGTTGCGTTGTGTGTCGATATGCTGGCGCCGGAGGGCTACGGCGAGATAATCGGCGGCGGCCAGCGCGAAGACGATTACGAGACCCTGAAGGGGCGCCTCATCGAACACAATTTGCCGCTCGAAGCGTTTAGCTGGTATCTCGATCTGCGCCGCTACGGTTCGGTGCCGCATGCGGGCTTCGGGATGGGTATCGAGCGGGCGGTCTCATGGATTTGCGGGATCCATCACGTGCGCGAGGCGATTCCGTTCCCGCGCATGATGGAGCGGATCGAACCGTAATGATTGAGGCCGGCGATTCGACGGCTACCAAGGAGAAGCAATGAAGCGCAGCACGCAACGTATCTTGACGACCCACGCCGGCAGCCTGCCGCGGCCGGACGATCTGATCGCGCTCAACGTCGCCCGGCTGAGCGGCAACGCCTACGACGAGCGAGCCTACTCCGAACGGCTCGCGTCGGCGGTCGCGGACATCTGCCGCCGCCAGGCCGAGCTTGGCATCGACGTGATCAACGACGGCGAGTTCGGCAAGGCGACGCGCGGCCCGGTCGACTACGGCGCCTGGCAGAGCTACGCGTGGGGACGGATCAGCGGCTGGGAATACGGGCCGGTGCGCGACATGCCACAAACGGTCGGGCGCCGCGACCGCGTCAAGTTCGCCGACTTCTATCGCGAGTTGAACCAGAACAATCAGACTTCGACCACGCCGATGAGCGGGCGGCCGCAAGTCGTAACCGCGCCGATCACCTTCACGGGCCACGATGAGCTACGCGTCGATCTGGAGAACTTCAAGGCCGCGCTCGGCAAGGTCCGCGCCGAAGAGGGCTTCATCACCTCGATCGCGCCGGGCAGCCTGGGCCGCCGGCAGAACGAGTACTACAAGTCCGACGAGGAGTATCTGTTCGCGATGGCCGAGGCGCTGCGCGAGGAGTACCGCGCCATCGTCGAGGCCGGGTTCGTGCTGCAGCTCGACGATCCGGGTCTGGCCGATACCTGGGACCTGGCCAATCCCGAGCCGACCGTCGCCGAGTACCGGAAGTTTGCGATGGTGCGAATCGAAGCGCTCAATCATGGCCTGCGCGGGCTGCCCGAAGATCGGATTCGCTACCATATATGCTGGGGTAGCTGGCATGGTCCGCATTCCACCGACCTGCCGTTGAAAGATATCGGCGAAGTGATGCTCAAGGTGCGCGCCGGAGCGTTCTCGGTCGAGGCCGGCAACGTCCGTCACGAGCACGAGTGGAAGCTGTGGCGCGACGGCCTCAAGCTCCCCGACGGCAAGCTGCTGATCCCGGGAGTCGTCAGCCATGCGACCAACGTCGTCGAGCATCCCGAGGTCGTGGCCGATCGAATCCTGCGCTACGCCGAGGTCGTCGGGCGTGAAAATGTGATCGCCGGCACCGACTGCGGACTGGGCGGGCGGATTCATCCGCAGCTGGTGTGGGCCAAGCTCGAAGCGCTGGTCGCCGGAGCGGAGATTGCGAGCCGCCAGCTCTGGCGCTAGCCGGGTCTGCGCGGGGCCGCTTGTGTCATTCCGAGCGGAGTCTGCGAAGCGAGAGATCTACGCGAAGCGATTTTCTTTTCAGACCAATCGCTCCGCGCAGATCCCTCACCTTCGGTTCGGGATGACAATCGGGAACCAAGAATTCGTCAACGCTCAAAGTGACCGGCCATAGTCGCCGCGCTTCGCGCCGCGCGACCTCCTGGCCGGTCGTTGACCGGGAGCTTTTCGGCGGCTAGCGTCGCGTTCAACATCGTCCGAATCTTTCTTGAGCTCGGCAGGCGGGGGCTGCCGCCGTTCCCGAGCGAGGTTGGATCATCATCATGGCAAAGACCAGGGAAGTGACGTTCTACAGCGACGGGCTCAAGCTCGCCGCGACGCTCTATCTGCCCGAGGATCGCGCGGGCGCGCCGGCGCGTCCGACCGCGGTGCTCTGTCACGGCCTGCGCGCCGACCGCAAGGTCTTCCTGCCGGCCTTCGCCGAGGAGTTCGTCCGCGCCGGCTATGTGACGATGATCCCCGACTATCGCGGCTTCGGCGACAGCGAAGGTCCCCGTCATCGGCTGATATCGCGGGAGCGCGAAGAAGACATTATCAATGCGATGACCTTCCTCGCGATGCAGCCGGAGGTGGACGCGAATCGAATCGGGCTGTTCGGTATCAGCTACGGCGGCGCCACCGCGATCGGCGCCGCGGCCCGCGACCCGCGCGTGCGATGCGTGGTCAGCGTGGTGACGTTCGGCGACGGCGACCGCTGGATGCGCAACTCGCGGCGGCTGTGGGAGTACTTTCGCTTGCGCGAAACCGTCGCGCGCGATCGGCAGCGGCGCGTGACCACCGGGGCGAGCGAGTACGTGGACTTCTCGGCGATCCTGCTGCCGACGCCGGCCGAAGAGGAGTTGTACAAGGGCCAGGATTTGGCGGCGTTGCGAATCACGCTGCCGCTCGAAACCGCCGACGACATCATGAATTATCGGCCCGAGCGGGTGGTGCACGAAATCGCGCCGCGCCCGCTGCTGCTGATCGCCGGCGATCAGGATTACCTGGTCGGCTGGGAAGAATCATCGCGGCTCTACGAGCTGGCCCGGGATCCCAAGGAGCTGATCATCCTGCCCGGGATGAATCACTACCAGGTCTATTCCGCTGGCTTTCGCCCGACTATCGAGGCAGGGCTGCGGACCTTCCGCCGCGCCCTCGGCTAGCACTCGCCGGCTTACCCACCAGCCGCCGCGGCGGCCGCCGCCGGCCCCTGTTCCTGCATCAGCCAGCGATAGAGCAGGCCACCGAGCACGCCGCCCACGATCGGCGCGAGCCAGAACAGCCACAGCTGGCCGATTGCCCAGCCGCCGACGAACAGCGCCGGTCCCGTGCTGCGGGCCGGATTCACCGCAGTATTGGTTACCGGAATGCTGATCAGGTGGATTAGTGTCAGCACCAGGCCAATCGGGATCGGCGCAAATCCCGGTGGCACGCGCACGTCCGTCGCGCCCATGATCACGAACAGGAAGATCAGCGTCATCGTGACTTCACAGACCGCGCAGGACAGCAGCGTGTATCCGCCCGGCGAGTGCGCGCCGTAGCCGTTGGCGGCGAAGCCTCCGGCCAGGCTGAAGCCGGGCGCGCCGCTGGCGATTACATAGAGCACCGCGGCGGCGAGGATCGCGCCGAGCACCTGTGCGATCACGTAGGGCGCAAGCTCGCTGCCGGGGAAGCGTCCGCCGGCCCATAGTCCGAAGCTCACGGCGGGATTGATATGGCAGCCCGAGATGTGGCCGATAGCGTAAGCCATCGTCAGCAGCGTGAGCCCGAAGGCCAGCGCTACGCCGACGAAGCCCACGCCGAGATGCGGAAAGCCCGCGGCCAACACCGCGGTTCCACATCCGCCCAGCACCAGCCAGAACGTACCGATGAATTCCGCTCCGGCGCGCCGCGAGAGAGGCACAGTCATAAGCGGTTTCCTCCTGATTAGGCCGATAGCGTAGGGTTGAGAGCCGCTTCAAGGCAAGCAACATCGGATGTCCGGCCGCGTTCTGTGCAGCCGTCCTGTTGCAGCTCTCTTTTCGAGCACACGGAGCACTCGGAATGTCAAGCGCAGCTCAATCCGGCAGCAGTCGGTGATGTTATTGCCCGCTTCCGATGCGAAGCGTAATAGTGATCAGGTTCGAGCCGATTGGGACGGTCGAATGACGCCGCACGGCTAGGCACGGGGAAGCAGGGGGACTGCCGCTACCCCGTGACAAACAGTGCGCTTGGACCATCGAGCCGCTTGGGGCGGGGGACGCGGAAGATGGGCGGGGGAGCCAGACCGGCTGGTGGATTGGGGTGAGAAGAGCCGAGCTACATGCCACAGGCTGGCACGGGCATTTTCGCTCTTCATGGGGACGGCGGAGGCTGCTTCCGCCCGCACCCCCGATCTGACCATCGAGCCGTAGTTCGCGCCACTCGCATCGGCGCTCGAACGTTCGCAGTTTCAACTGACTCGTTTTCGATCTCGCTTGGTTTAACCCCTGGCGACCATCGCGCCGGACGCATGACCGCGTCCGGTGGCGCGGCGGACCCGTGCGTCCGGACCGTGCGCCCGCGGCGGGCCGCCTCTTGTGCGCGTCGGGAGAGTCATATTTGCGTAGCGGACATTTGGGATACAGGAAGGCACACACGTCGCGTCCCGCCCTCGATACCCGGTTGGCGGCCTGGCGCGGGCTGATTAAACCCCTCACTCCCGGCTCGCCGCTTCCGGGTTCGGCGGCGCGGGTGATGGTCGGCGGTGGGGACGCCGGACATGGCGAGCTGTGCTCGTCGCTGACCGATTATCTGCCACTCAATCTGCGCTCCCTGCTGACGCAGGGGATGCGTTCGTCGATGCGTGGTGACGAGCGGGCGACTAATCCCGCGGGGCGCCGATCGAACGACGCGATGCTGCGGGAGTTTGCGCGCGCGGTCCGCAGCTTCTCGGCGATGCGGGCGCGCGAACATTGGGTCGAATGCACGGTCGCGTTCGACGAGCTCGAAGCGGCGCTGGCCGAGGGCGCGATCGATGGACGTGCACCGTTGATTTGCCTGAAATGCGCCGCCCTGGCCGCGCCCGGCGAATCGCAGAGGCATCGCGGACCCGGATGTATCGTCGCACCGATCGCCATCTCTTCGCCGCGCCGCAGCGCACCGGATCGCGTCCGCCGGGCGGTCGAGAAGTTTCGCGCCGCGCGGCAGGCCGACGGCCTCTCGCATTACGATCTCGATTGTTACGTCTCGAAAGGGCGGATGGTTTTCACCTGGCGGCCACCGGCACGACCGTCAGATGGCGGCCATTAACCGAAACCCGCAAGGGTATAGCGGCCCGGCGTAACCCGGCCCGCTACAGGCACGGAGATCGGATACCGGTCAGGGAAGCCGCCCGGGTTCGGGCGGCAGGGCGACGGGGCTACATCGCCGAGGCGCGGCGGCGACGCTGTTCCTTGCGGCGGCGGCGTTGAGCCTCCGAACGCTTGCGCTTGCGGCGCACGCTCGGCTTCTCATAGAACGCGCGCTTCTTCATCTCTTTGAAAACGCCCTCTTTGGCCAGCTTGCGCTTGAGCACGCGCATCGCCTGGTCAAGCGAGCCTTCAACCTTTATTTCCATAAAGCTCCATCGTTCATAATCAGGCAGCCGAGCTTAAGTCTCAACCCCAACAGTGTCAACATCCGTGATCGGAGAGTATCCGCAATCCAGGAGCGATTCCAATGGAGCTGGAACTGAAGGGCAAAGTCGCGATGATAACCGGCGCCAGCCGCGGTATCGGCCGCGCCATCGCCGCCACGATGGCGGCCGAGGGAGCGCGGCTGAGTCTCTGCGCGCGCGGCGCCGAGGCGCTTGAAAAGGCCGCCGCCGAGCTGCGGGCCGCGGGCGCAGAGGTGCTGGCCCATCCTGCCGACCAGACCGATCCGGCGGCCGTCGGGCGCTGGGTGAAGGCGACGGTCGCGAAGTTTGGCGGCGTCGATATCCTGGTCAACAACGCCGGCGCCTCGCGCCAGGGCGGGATCTTCGAGCTGGCCGACGCTGATTGGCAGGCGGCTTTCGATCTCAATTTCTTCGCCGAGGCGCGGCTGGCGCGGCTGTGCGCGGCCGAGATGGAGCGGCGGGGCGGCGGCGCGATTATCAATATCGCGTCGATTTGGGGGCGCGAGGCAGGCGGCCAGCCGGCCTACGTCGCCTCGAAAGCCGCGCTGATCGCGTTCACCAAGATGCTGGCGCGCGAGCTCGCGCCCAAGGCGATCCGCGTCAACTCGATCGCGCCCGGCTCGATTCTCTATCCCGGCGGCGCCTGGGAGCGGCGCTTCCACGCGGACCCGGCCTTCGAGCGCGATTTCATCCGTAACGAACTGCCGGCCGGGCGGCTCGGCCGTCCCGAGGAGGTCGCGTACGCGGTCACGATGCTGGCGTCGCCGCGCGCGAGCTGGATCACCGGCGCCAGCCTGGTGGTCGACGGCGCCCAGAGCCGCTCGATCTTGTAACCAGAGCAAACGGTAGGTCCTTTCCAACTGAGGGGACCGCTGTCTCATAGAGTCCAGGTCAAGATTATGAGCATCTTCCCGGAATTGAAGGATGTTGGTGAAGTCATTGCTGAGCGAACGCTGATCCTGGAACGGCGCAATAAGCGTCGTAAGAAGATCACCGTGCTACTCGGAAAACCTCAGATGTTTCCGGAAGGAAACCCCGATTACTTTTGTCCTTTTCAAGTCTTGGGGCTTGGGGACGATGAAGTCAGGTGTGCTGCCGGAGTCGACGCGTTCCAGGCTATCCAGCTCGCCCAGGTCGGCATCGGGAGTCACCTACACTTTCGGTACCGCAGAAGACTCGGCGACGGATTCTACTGGTTGGAGAAAGGCGACAACTTAGGATTTCCTGAACCTCTTCAGGACGCTGGCACCGAAACCTACCGGACCAAGTTAGAGCGACGCTTCAAAAAGCCGTGAGTCCAAGCGTCACCGCAATTCAAAAAACCACACGTCAGAACGAAAGTACATCAGCGTATCGAGGCCCACAGAAAAATCAGCGTCGCCGCCAACCCCAAGGCCGTGCGCACGGCGTGCAGATGGCCCCAGATCTCGATCAGCGCCCGGCTTTCCGGCCCCGCCTGCTCGGGCGCGGTCTCCATCAACCGGCGATTGGTCGGCATGATGCCGAGCAGCGTCCACGGCCAATTCGCCGCCAACACGATCGCGCCGAGAATCCATCGCCAATCGCCGTCGCTCCACCACGCGATCAATCCCAACAGTGCGCCGCCGATCGCGAGCGGAGCCTGCATCGCAAAGCCGCGCTTGTAGGCCGGCGCCCACTCGGTCAGCAGCGCGCGATCGTCGAGCTTGAGGCGGGCGGGTGTTCGGCCCAGTTGATATAGAACGCCACTCCGGCGAACAGCGCGGCGGCGATCAACGCCAGTTGCCCGGCGACCATCGCGATCAGAATTCGGGGCCGAGCACCGGGTTCTCGACCTGGCCGCCGCATGCGCGCGCCAGCAGCGGGCGCACTTCCTCGGCGAAGTATTGCATCTGATCCTCGACCTCGCGCCCCTCAAAGCCGTTGGTCTCGAACCAGGCGTTGAGGATGAAATCGTCGTAGCCGCCGATCTCCTTGATGCGCATGATTCTCTCGACGGCTTCCGCCGGGGTGCCGAAAATCGCGACTTCCTTCTCGATAATCTTGTCGGCGCCGGCCAGCGGATTGGACGAGGGCGCGAGCTCATCGCCGTCGGCCATGATCAGCCCGAAGCCGAACGGCGCGTAGTAATCCCATTGCGCCGCCAGCGACCTCCGGTAGCGATCGAGCTCGCGCTTGCGATCCATCCCGGGCATCAGCAGATGGACGAAGCGGGCGGTCACGATGCCGCGCTTGCGCGCCGCGTCCCATCCGTACTTGAAGCGGCCGCGATTGAGGCGATCGGGCCAGCCGCTCTTCTCGGCCTCGGAATAATAGAGATCGATATTGCGGCGCAGGCGCGAATTGGGCTCGACCACGAAGTAGCCGTTGATGCCGTTTTGCGCCGCCCAGCGAATCGAGCGCTCGGTGGTGAGCGGCTCCCGTACCTGCGGATAAGGCTTCTGGAGCGGCTGCGGGAAGACCGAAATCTCGCGCAGCGTGGTCGAGCTCTGCAGCACCGGGTTGGGGCCGCCGTACGGATCGGGCGGACCCTGCTTGATGACTTCCTCGAGCCGTCGCCCCGCCTGCGGCTGCTTGAAGTAGGCGATGGTCGAATGATGGTTCCAGCGCGTATAGACCGGCGGAATAGTGAAGAACTGGCCGCGATGTGAGAACGAGGGCTCGGTCCAGGCCTTCAGAATGATCTCGTAGGCTTCGTGATAGTAGGCGCGATTGCGTTCCTGGTCCTGGATAGTCGAGCCGAACGGCCAGCCGAAGGTCTCCGCCTCGCGCGACTGGTAGCCGCGGCCGATGCCGAATTCGAGCCGGCCGCCGCTGATAACGTCAAGCATCGCAGCCTGCTCGGCGACCCGAATCGGATGCCACCAGGCGATGATATTGGCGGCCTGGCCGAGGCGGATGCGGCGGGTGCGGGTCGCAATCGCGCTTTCGACGATCAGCGGATTGGGACTGAACTCGATGCCCTCGGGCTGGAAGTGATGCTCGGTCATGAAGAAATAGTTGAAGCCGAGCCGCTCGGCCAGGATACCCTGGCGCACCTGGTTCACGAGCACACGCTGATTGCTCTCATGGACGTCCACCACGCTGCCGTCGGTGACGGTAATCGCGTCGGGCGTGGTGACGGTCTTCAGATCGCTCGCGCCGTTATGAAATACGCCCAGCTCCAGCATCGTGGACCTCCTGCGGCCCGCTTCGAGCGTCAGGCCGCGCAGACGAGCGAATGAGCCGTGACCGTTTCGACGCGCGCCGCGACCGTGTCGCCGGCCTTCATCGCGGGCCGCGCCGGTACCAGCGCGGTCTTGAACTGCGGAGTCTTGCCGGCCATCATGCCGCCGCCGCGCCGCGCCGGCCCCTCGATCAGGATTTCGACCCGGCTGCCGATTAGCGCGCGATTGCGTTCGAGCGCGATCGCTTCCTGCAGCTCGATTACCGCCGCCAGCCGGCGCGCCTTTTCCGCCTCGCTGACCGAATCGCCGAGCCGAAAGGCGCGCGTGTTCTCGCGCACCGAATATTTGAAGGTGAAGGCCGAGTCGTAACCGACCGTGCGCATCAGCCCGAGCGTCGCGTCGAAGTCGGCCTCATCCTCGCCATGGTAGCCGACGATAATATCGGTCGAGAGCGCGAGTCCCGGAATCGCCGCGCGCAGCTTCGCGACCAGGGCGAGATATTCTGCGACTGTGTAGCCGCGCTCCATCGCCGCCAGCATCCGGTCCGATCCCGACTGCACCGGCAGATGGAGATAGGGTTGTATCCTGGGCTCGGAGGCCATCGCGTCGATCAGCGAATCGCTCATGTCGCAGGGATGGGGCGAGGTGAAGCGGATACGCTCGAGGCCGTCGATCGTCGCCAGCTCGCGCAGCAGGCGGCCGAAATCGCAGCCCTCGAAACGATAGGCGTTGACGGTCTGCCCCAGCAGCACGATCTCCTTGACGCCGCGCGCCGCCAGCTCGGCCGCTTCGGCCAGGATCGCGTCGGGCGGCACGCTGCGCTCGCGTCCGCGCACGTAAGGCACCACGCAGAAGGTGCAGAAGCGGTCGCAGCCGCGCATCGCGGTCAGGTAGGCGCGCACGCCCTCGCGATGATCGGCGCCGAGGCCCGCGTAGGTCTCGCCGCGATCGAGTCGCACGTCGACGGCCGGATCGAAGCGCGCCTGCCCGAGCAGCTCCGGGAGCCGCCGATACGAATCCGGCCCGGCCACCAGGTCGAGCCACGGCGCTTTGCCGAGCAGCGCGGCGCGGTTGTGCTGCGCCATACAGCCGAGCAGGCCGATACGGATGGCGGGGCGGGCGTGCTTGAAGCGCGCCAGCTCGCCGAGCCGTCCCAGCACGCGCTCCTCGGCATGCTCGCGAATCGCGCAGGTGTTGATCAGGATGACGTCGGCGTCGTCGGGCGTCGTGGTGCGGCCGTAGCCGGCGCGGCGCAGGATGCCGCCGACCAGCTCCGAGTCGGCGATATTCATCTGGCAGCCGTAGGTCTCGAGATAGACGCGAGGCCCGGCCGGGGGATTTTGCGCGACGCTCATCGGTTGCCCGGAATCTTAGAAGAGAGCCGACCGCTTCGACAACGCCGCGAGCTGCCGGCGCGTTGCCGGCGGCCGGCTTGCGACGCTATTGTTGGCACTCGGGTGCCACCGTGAACGGCCATCGAAAACCCTCATACGATCAACTCGAAGCGACCCTGCTGGCCTGTCCTCGCTGCAAGCGGGCGGTGCCGGTCCGCAAGCGCCTGCTGCTGATCCTGCCCGAGGGCGACAAGTACGAGTACCTGTGCCCGCAATGCGGCAGCGTCTGCGGGACCAAGCTCGAGCACGCCCCGCTCAAGCCGCTGATGTAGCCGCGATCGCGTCGGCCGTGAACCCCTTAGCCGTTACCCTGCGCCGAGAACGGCTCGACCATCGCCATGACGCGTACTTCGCCTGGCTGTGAATGGGGATAGGGCTTGCCCAGGTACTTCTGCGACAGCTTATCGATATGCTCGCGCGCGCCCTTCTCGGTGACCTCGGTGACGCGGCCGCGCACCTGCACATAACGATAGGGATTGGCGGGCTCGGCGATCGCCATCGCGATGACCGCGCCGGGCTTCAGCGTGCGGGCCTTGACGCGGCCCTTGGCGGTGTTGAGCTTGAATTTCCCATCGGCGTACTCGAACCAGATCGGGGTGACCTGCGGGGTGCCGTCTTTCAACACGGTGGCCAGGTTGGCGAAGGCGACCTTATCGGTCAGCAGGTCATCATACTTTGTGGGGATAACAGCCATCGGGATACGCTCCTAAGTTATTTGTGGCGGTTGGAACCTCGCGGTCAGTCAGGATAGCAGAGCGGCTCGCGGGGTGGCAGTGTTTCTCGGCGACGATCGATCGAGACCCGCCCCGAGAGCTTGCGAGAAGTCTCATCATATAAGTTGCGCTTGCTGAAGTATTGGGCTAGCATTAGCCGAATTGGAGGGCCTGGTAATCGGCAACGACGCGTCGGCAGCGCAATTTGACTCCGCTGGCGGTATGGATTAATCCATTCCGACGAGGCCGTGTGGTGGGGACGGCTTGCCGTTAACAGATCAATTCCAGGAGTTAGCCGATGGCCCTTTTTAATAAGGAACCGGACAAGAGCGTGAAGCCCGCGCAGCCTCAGCCGCAATGGCCGGATAAATCCGCCCCGGCGACATCTACCACCGTGATTGCCGACGACAAGCCCGCGGCGAAGAGCGTGATAGCTCCGGCGCCGGCCGAGGCCCGCGCCTATCTCGACCGCGGCTCGCGCATCAGCGGCAAGCTCACGTTCGACGGCGCGGCGCGGATCGATGGGCAGGTGGACGGCGAGATTACCGCCAAGGAGAGCCTGGTGATCGGTGAAACCGCGGTCATCACGGCGCAGATCAATGCCACCGCGGTGGTGGTGGCGGGCAAGGTCAGCGGTGATATCAGCGCCACCCAGCGGCTGGAAATTCGCCCCTCGGCCCGCGTGGTCGGCAACCTGGCGTCGCCGCTGCTGGTGATCCATGAGGGCGCCACCTTCGAGGGTCACTGCACGATGCAGGTCGAGAGCGGGCGCGACGATCGCAAGGTGACGGTCTTTCCGAAGGAAGAACGCCTGGCGCAGGCCGGAGGTCACAAGCAGGCCTAATCGCGCTGCCGTCCGTCACAACCTGCACCATCTAATCCTGCGCGCGTTTGATGCTTGTGCCGCGCCCTGTAGCGGAGACGTAGAGATATGCATATTCCACCGGATTGGGGAACCTTCACGGTTCTGATTGTCTCCTTTCTGGTTTTCTGGTTTATATTCAACCGGCTTTTTCTGCAGCCCTTTTTACTTCTGCTCGAGACCCGCGAAGAGCGCTTGCGCGAATTGAACGAACGCACGGCGCAACTGATAGGGCAGAGGGATAGCGCGGAAACCCGTCGTGCCGAGGAGCTTGCCGCGCTGCGGCGCGAGGCGCTGGCGCGGCGCGAGAGCGAGCGGCGCGCGGCCGAGGCCGAGGCGCAACAGCTGATCGAGCGGGCGCGCGGTGCGGCCCACGAGGCGATTGACGGGGCGCGCGCCGAGGTGCGGCGCGAGCTGGCGGCGGCCGAAGCGGAGCTCGAGCGCGCCGCGCGGCGGCTGGCGGCGGAACTGGTCGAACGGCTGCTGCATCGCCCGCTGGCGTCGACGGCAAGCAATTGAAGATGAAACTGATTACTTCGATATTGGCGCTGGGCGCCAGCTTCGTGATGGCCGCGAGCGCCTTCGCCGCCGAAGGCGCCGAGGCCGCCGGCGGCGGCTCGTGGCTGACGTTGCTGCTGTACATCGTCAATGCCGCGATCTTCGTTGCCATCTGCGTCTATTTCGCCGGTCCCGGGGTCCGACAGTTTTTCGCCCAACGAGCCCGCACAATGCGCGAACGACGGGGGCGCGCCGAAGCCGATTTCGCGGCTGCCGAGCAGGCGGCGCACGACGCTGCCCGGCAGCTCGAACAGCTGGCCGCGGAGAAGGCCCGCTTGCTCGAAGAGATGGAAGCGGGAACCGCCTACCAGATAAAAGCCATCCGCGAGGCAGCGCTGGCAGGCGCCGCGCGTATCGGACGCGATGCTGAGCTGACGGCCGCAGCCGCGGTCGAGGAAGCGCGCCGGCGTGTGCGCAGCTACCTGGCGGGCGTCGCCGGGGTGCTCGCGCGCGAGCTGGTGCAGCAGAATTTCAACGCCGACGATCAGCGCCGGATGCTGGCCGGGTTTGCCGAAAAGCTTACGCTCGAGGCGCGGCCATGAGCGGATTGGCCACCCGTTACGCGCGCGCGCTGGCCGATCTGGCGGCCGACCCGGCGCAGCTCGAAGGATGGGGCGCCGAGCTCGAGCGGCTGGCGGCGCTGGCGGCCGACCCGCAGGCGCGCACGTTCTTCGAGGCGCCCGAGCTGTCGCATCAGGCGCGCATCGAGGCGGTCGGCAGGATCGCCGAGCGGCTGGGCCTGAGTTTTCCGCTGCGATCGTTCGCGGTGGTGCTCGCGCGTCATCGGCGGCTTGGGGAGCTACGGGCAATCGCGATGGCCTACCGCGAGCTCACCGACCTGCGCCTGGGACGGGCCCGCGCGACCCTGACGTTCGCGTTTGCGCCCGGCGACGAGCAGGTGGCGCGGGTGGTGGAGGGGCTGGCGGCGATCGCGCGCCGGACGATTATTCCAACTGTAAAGGTCGACGGCACGCTGCTGGGCGGAGTCGTCGCGGAACTCGAAGGAAAAACTTACGATGGCAGCCTCGCGACCATGATCGCCGAGGCCGAACGCCGGCTCACCAAGTAAGCCGGCCCTCATCACGAAACACCATGGCGGAAATCAGACCATCTGAAATCAGCGAGATCCTCAGGGACGAGATCAAGGGCTTCGAGGGCGGCGTGTCGGTGCGCGAGACCGGCCGGGTGCTCTCGTGCGGCGACGGTATCGCGCGCATCTACGGCCTGCAAAATGCGGCCTCCGGCGAACTGCTCGAGTTCCCCCATTCAGTTTATGGGATAGTGCTGAACCTCGAGGAAGATAACGTCGGCGCGGCGCTGTTCGGCGATCAGCAGGCGGTCAAGGAGGGCGACGAGGTCAAGCGCACCGGCCGCATCGCCGAAGTGCCGGTGGGCGAGGCGCTGCTCGGGCGGGTGGTGAACGCGCTCGGCCAGGCGATCGACGGCAAGGGACCGCTCAAGACCGACGAAACCCGCCGCATCGAAATCAAGGCGCCCGGAATTATCCGCCGCCAGCCGGTCAAGGAGCCGCTCCAGACCGGCATCAAGGCGATCGACTCGATGCTCCAGATCGGGCGCGGCCAGCGCGAGCTGATAATCGGCGATCGCCAGACCGGCAAGACCGCGATCGCGATCGACGCCATCATCAACCAGCGCGGCCAGAACGTACACTGCTTTTACGTCGCGATCGGGCAGAAGCGCTCGACCGTCGTGCAGGTGGTCGAGAGGCTGAGCCGCAGCGGCGCGATGGAATACACCACGGTCATCGCCGCGACGGCTTCGGAAGCCGCTCCGCTGCAGTTCATCGCGCCTTACAGCGGCTGCACGATGGGCGAGTTTTTTCGCGATTCGGGTCGCCACGCGCTGCTGGTCTACGACGATCTGAGCAAGCACGCCCAGGCCTACCGCCAGCTCTCGCTGCTGCTGCGCCGGCCGCCGGGACGCGAAGCCTACCCGGGCGACGTCTTCTATCTCCATTCGCGCCTGCTCGAGCGCGCCGCCAAGATGAGCAAGGAGATGGGCGGCGGGTCGCTCACCGCGCTGCCGATTATCGAAACCCAGGCGGGCGACGTCTCGGCCTACGTGCCGACCAACGTCATCTCGATCACCGACGGCCAGATCGTGCTCGACGCCGACCTCTTCAACTCCGGCATCCGGCCCGCGGTCAACGTCGGCCTGTCGGTGTCGCGGGTCGGCTTCTCGGCCGCGGTGCGCGCGATGCGCCAGGTGGGCGGCACGCTCAAGCTCGACCTCGCGCAGTATCGCGAGATGGCGGCCTTCGCGCAGTTCGGCTCCGAGCTCGACCAGGCCAGCCAGCGGCTGCTCAACCGCGGCGCGCGGCTGACCGAGATGCTCAAGCAGAACCAGTACGAGCCGCTGCCGACCGAGAAGGAAGTACTGATTATTTTCGCCGCCAACGAGGGCTATCTCGACAGCCTCGAAGTCGACCAGGTCAAGCCCTTCGAGCGCGGGCTCTATACCTTCTTCGACGCGCGCCACGCCGAGCTGCTCGATGAGGTGCGGACCAAGCGCGAGTTGAGCGACGAGCTGCGCAAGAAGCTGGTCGCGGCGCTCGAAGCCTACAAGCAATCGTTTGTCGCCGAACATTCCAACGGCGCCGGCCGCGCCACGTGATCGCGGGCGGCGTTTCCTAATCAATGGCGACCCTCAAGGCTATCCGGCGGCGGATCTCGTCGGTCAAATCGACCCAGCAGATCACCCGCGCCATGAAGCTGGTGGCGGCCGCGCGCCTGCGCCGCGCGCAGGAAGCGCTGGTTGCCGCCCGTCCCTATCATGAGGCGCTGCAGCGCGTCGCGAGCTCGATGCTGTTCGGCGAGCAGGCTGCGGTGGCCGCAGCCGAGGATGCGCCGCCGGCCGCGCTGATGCTGGTAATCGCCTCCGACCGCGGCCTGTGCGGCGGCTACAACGCCAACCTGGCTCGCAAGGCCGAAGAGGAAGCGCGCCGGATGCGCGGCGCGGGGCTGGAAACCGACTTCTTCGCCGTCGGCCGCAAAACCGCCGACCATTTCAAGCGCGCCCGGGTGACGCTGGCCGGCGAGAGCGTCAACAACGTGCCGCGGCTGGCGACCTTCGCGCTCGCGCGCCGGCTCGCGGCCGGGATGCTGGCGGATTTCCGCGCCGGCAAAATCCGCGAAGCCGGGATGGTCTACAGCCAGTTCCGCTCGGCGCTGTCGCAGCACCCGGTTTACGAACGCTTGCTGCCGGTGCCGGTCCCGGAATCCGCCGAATCCGGCACGCCGGCGGTCGCGACTCAGTACCTGATCGAGCCGAGCCGCGGCGAGCTGATGCCGGTGGTGCTGCGGCGTTACGTCGAGGCGGCGATTTTCCACGCCCTGCTGGAGGGCGAGGCGAGCGAGCATGGTGCGCGGATGACGGCGATGGACAGCGCCACCAACAACGCCTCGGAAATGATCGAAAACCTGACCCTCGAGATGAACCGCGCGCGCCAGGCGACTATCACCAGGGAATTGATGGATATCGTGGGCGGAGCCGAGGCGCTGCGCGGCTGACGAATCTGGACAAGAATTTTTTCGGGAAAAGACTTTAATATGACGGAACAAGCCAACGGTCGGATTTCACAGGTGCTCGGCAACGTTATCGACGTCGAGTTTCGCAACGGCTCGCTGCCGGCGATCTTCAACGCCCTCAAGGTGACCAATCCGGCGCTCGACGATCGCCCCGGCAACCTGGTGCTGGAAGTGGCGCAGCACCTGGGCGAAAACACCGTGCGCTGCATCGCGATGGATTCGACCGACGGGCTGGTGCGCGGCATGGAAGTCATCGACACCGGCGCGCCGATCGCCGTGCCGGTCGGACCGGTCACGCTGGGCCGGCTGATGAACGTCACCGGCGACCCGATCGACGAAGCCGGACCGATCGCGTCGGACCGCACCATGCCGATTCATCGCGACGCGCCGGCCTTTGCCGACCAGGGCGTCGAGGTCGAAATCCTCGAAACCGGCATCAAGGTGGTCGATCTGATCTGCCCCTATTCGCGCGGCGGAAAAATCGGACTGTTCGGCGGCGCCGGGGTCGGCAAGACCGTCACCATCATGGAGTTGATTCATAACGTCGCCAAGGAGCACGGCGGCGTGTCGGTGTTCGCCGGCGTCGGCGAGCGCTCGCGCGAGGGCAACGATCTCTACCTCGAACTCAAGGAATCGGGCGTGCTCGCCAAGACCGCGCTGGTCTACGGCCAGATGAACGAGTCGCCCGGCGCACGCGCGCGCGTGGCGCTGAGCGGGGTCACCGTGGCGGAGTATTTCCGCGACGAGGAGGGCAAGGACGTCCTGCTGTTCATCGACAACATCTTCCGTTTCGTGCAGGCCAACTCGGAGGTCTCGGCGCTGCTCGGGCGGATGCCGAGCGCGGTCGGTTATCAGCCGACTCTGGGCACCGACCTGGGCGAGCTCGAAGAGCGCATCACCACCACCAAGCAGGGCTCGATCACCTCGGTGCAGGCGATCTTCGTGCCGGCCGACGACTACACCGATCCGGCGCCGGCCACGACGTTCTCGCATCTCGACGCGATCACGGCGCTGGATCGCAAGATCTTCGAGAAGGCGATTTTCCCGGCGGTCGATCCGCTGGCCTCGAGCTCGCGGATTCTCGATCCGCAGGTGGTCGGCGAGGAGCATTACCAGGTGGCGCGCCGCGTGCAGGCGATTTTGCAGCGCTATCGCGACCTGCAGGACATCATCGCGATCCTCGGGATGGACGAGCTCTCGGCCGAGGACAAGCTGGTGGTGGCGCGGGCCCGGCGCGTCGAGCGTTTCCTGTCGCAGGCGATGAATGTCGCCGAGCCGTTCACCAACATCCCGGGCACCTACGTGTCGCGCAAGGAGACGGTGCGCGGCTTCGCCGAAATCCTCGACGGCAAGTGCGACGACATGCCCGAGCAGGCCTTCTACCTGGTCGGCACTATCGACGACGCCCGCGCCAAGGCCGAGCGGCTGGCGCGCGGCGAGGCCCGCTAGAATCGCGATGGCGCTGGAATTTCCGCTGCGGCTGGTCACTCCCACCGGGGTGCTGTTCGAGGGGCTGGTGCGCGAGGTCGACGCCGTCAATCCGCTGGGCGAGTTCGGGGTGCTCGCCGACCATATCAATTTCATCACCGCGCTGAGCCCCGGAATCCTGACGATCGTGAACCCCGATGGAACGCCTAACCGGTTCCTGGTCACGGGCGGTCTGGTCGAGGTCAAGGACGGTGCGATGACCGTGCTGGCGGACGAAGCCGAAGCGCCGCGCGTCGCCGATGAGGCAGAGCTCGCGCGTGTTGTGGAGCAAGCCGAGGAGAAGCTCCCGGTCAGCCTTTACGACCCGAGCTATGCCGAGGCGGCCGAGGAGATCGCGATCCTGCGCGCGCGGATCCACGCCTCGCAGATTGCGCGCGAGTCCAGCAGCCGCGGCTAGCAAACCTCTACCCGTTGTCATTCTGAACGGAGTCTGGGCAGTGAAGAATCCCCGCGATTCTTCGCCCGCGTTCCGAATTACACGATAGGCCTGCTTAGGCGGGCGAGATCTTCGAAGAAATTCGGATAGGTCTTGGCGACGCAGCCGGGATTCCTGATCCTGAGGCCGGCGAGTCTGAGGCCAGCGACCGCGAACGCCATCGCGATCCGATGGTCGTCGTAGGTTTCGATAGTCGCGGGATGGGGCGCCGCCGCCGGCTCGATGCCGAGTCCGTCGTCGAATTCGCGCACGCTCGCGCCGATGCGGGTGAGTTCGGTGGCGAGCGCGCGCAGCCGGTCGCTCTCGTGATGGCGAATAAAACCGACCGCGCGAATCCGGGTCGGCGACGAGGCGAACGGCGCCAGCGCGGCCAGCGTCGGCACCATGTCGGGCATGGTATTCATCGCGACGTCAACGCCGCTCAGCCGTCCGCGGCCCGAAACTGCGATCGCGCCCTGATCGAAGCGCACCTCGGCGCCCATCTTTTCGAGCACCCGCATGAAAGCGAGGTCGCCCTGCACCGAGCCGGGGTCGAGGCCACGAATCCGCACCGTGCCGCCGACCAGTGCGGCCGCCGCCGCAAAGTAGCTCGCCGCGGAGGCGTCGGGCTCGACGGCGAAGCTTCCGGCGCGATAGCTCTGTCCGCCCGGCACTATCAGCGTATCGCCGGTGACCGAGCTCCGCGCGCCACGGCGCTCCATCAGCCGCAGCGTCATGTCGATAAACGGGCGGGCGGTCTCGCCGCTCACGCGCAGCCGGAGTCCGTCGCGCCACAACGGCGCCGGCATCAGCAACGCCGAGACGAATTGCGAGGAGGCACTCGCATCGATCGCGGCCTCGCCGCCGGCAAAGGGCTCGGGGCCGCGTTCGATAATCACCGGCGGGCAGCGATTGCCGTGCTCGCTGAAGGCGTGCGCGCCGAGATGGGTCAGCGTGTCGAGCAACTCGCCCATCGGACGCTCGCGCATCCGATCGTTGCCGTCGATTCGGAAGCGGCCGTGACCAAGCGTCGCGAAGGCGGCCAGGAAGCGCATCGCGGTACCCGCGCCGCCGACCGAGAGGTTCGCGCCCGCAGCCGGGATGGTTCCGCCGCGGCCGACGATCGCGATCCGGCCGCGTGCCTCCTCGGCGGTGATTTGGAAGCCGAGTTGCGCGAGCGCGGTGACCATCTGGCGGGTGTCGTCGCTGAACAGCGCCCCCTCGATAGTCGAGCCGCCGGCGGCCATCGCGGCCAGCAGCAGGGCGCGGTTGGTGATGCTCTTGGAGCCGGGCGGGGTGACCGTCGCGTCGAGCGGACCGGCGATCGGAGTTATTGCGATTTCTTCGACGGCCACAGCAGGGAGCTTAGCAGTCGCGCAAGCGGGCTCAAGCCGTCCCGCCGCCCTTGGCGAGGCTCTTTCTTATCGATGAAATTATTCCTTCTTTTCAGCTATCTATCGCGGTTTGTTGACTAACAGGGCGGTGGCGAGTAATCGATAATAGTCATGGGGACGGAGGGGGAACACTCCGGCTCCTCGGACTTCCAGAGGTTTTTGGGAGGCGGAGATGACGGATGGAGAGGTGACAGCCCGGCGGATCCTCCGAGCTGTAGCTTGGCCATTGGCAGTCGCGCTGCTGGTCGCCGTCGCTCAGGTCAGCGCGTGGGCCGGAAGCGAGGTGACATTTCCGCGTCCAGCCGACGTCGAGCCCAACGTCCAGTTCTGGGTCAAGGTCTTCACCCAATACTCATACCGCGACTTTGTGGTCCATGACCGCGACGATGTCAGCCGCGTCTATCAGGTCATGCATCTGCCCGGTGAGGGGGGTCCGAGCGGGGCCGACATCGCGTGGACCAACGCTTATCTCAAGGCCAAGTACGGCGACATCCTGAATCGTCTTGCCTCGGGGGCGCAGCCCGCGAGTTTCGAGGAGCGGCAGGTCGCCGCGCTGTTCCATCACGCGTCGCCGTCGACCTACGCGCAGGCGGCGCAGAACCTGCGGGTCCAGCAGGGATTGCGCGAACGCTTCCGCGAGGGATTGCTGCGCAGCCGTTATTACCGGCCGACGATGGAACGGATCTTTCGCGACGCCGGCTTGCCGGTTGAGCTGGTGACGCTGGCCGAGGTCGAGTCGGGGTTTTACCCGGGCGCGCGCTCGAGCGCCGGTGCGGTCGGCATCTGGCAGTTCACGCGCTCGACCGGGAAGCAGTACATGAGAATCAACTCGCGCTACGACGAGCGTCTCAACCCGGTGCGCGAGACCGAGGCCGCCGCCCAACTGCTGCGCTACAACTACGACGTGCTGGGCGACTGGCCGCTCGCGATCACCGCGTACAACTATGGCACCGCGGGCATGGCGCGTGCGGCCGAACGATATGACAACAACTATTCACGGATCTTCAAGGACTTCGATGGTCCGCATTTCGGTTTCGCCTCCAAGAATTACTATTCGGAATTCCTCGCCGCGGTGCAGATCTACCGTCATGAGGATCAGTACTTTCCGGGCATCCAGTACGAATCGGTAAACCCGCCACGGCAGCCCAGCGCGGTGCTGCACCACGCGCGTTCGCTGCACCACTCGCGTTCGCGACGCTACGCTCGTCGGCATCACGCCTTCCATCGCCATCGTGCGCGAGCCTGCACTGGTCGCTGCACAGTGACCAAGCGTTCAAGCCGCCTCGCCGAGCGCTAATCGAGCGGGAATCCGCAGTTCGTTCCGGTGGGATGCGCTGATACGGAGATCGCGCCTGCCTTTTCCCAAACCGCGCCGTCGGTTGCCTGCGCAAAAATTGAGATGCCTCCCGAGCCTGGCTTGCGAGGCTCTGGTATTCTAGTTGGATGGCTGACGGCGCGGCATTCGCACCGGCGCTGATCCTGCTGGCTGAGCGCGCCGCCGCGCGCGCGGGCGATTCCAGGCTCGGCGCCGACATCCTCAAGCTGGTCCGCGAACACGCTCCCGATGAACGGCTAGCGCTCGCCTTCATCCTGAAACTTGCCGAGGAATCGCCGGCCGAGCTGCGCGCCGCGTTGAGCGATGCGCAGTCATCATCAGGCCTGGTCTTCTGCCTCGGCGGGTCGGAGCTGATCGCCACCGGGCTGGCTGCGATGGGACCGCGATGGTGGCGGTTCTTTCAAGAAGCGGCGGTTTGCGAGGGAGCCGCGCTGATGAGCGGGGCGCGCTGCACGCTCGGCGACGGCGCCGAGCGGAAAGCGATGGAGGAGGGGCTGGCGCGATTCAAGCGCGAGGCCTTTCTCAGGATCGCGATCGCGGATTTGCTCGGCCGCTCCACGGTGGTCGACACGATGACCGCGATGTCGCAGTTGGCCGACGAATGCGTGCGTGCGGCGCTGGCGGCGGCGCTGGCGATACTCGGCCCGCGCGGCGCGGCGGTCGGTCAGTTCTGCGCGGTGGCGATGGGCAAGTTGGGCGCCTCGGAGCTCAACCTGAGCTCGGATATCGACCTGATTTATCTGTTCGATGGCCCGGACCAGCTTGCCGCGGCGCGCCTGGGCGAAGTGCTGAGCGAGCTGCTGTCGAACAACTGTTTCAGGATCGATTTGCGGCTGCGGCCCGGCGGACGCAACTCGCCATTGGTCGCCTCGTTCGAAAGTGCGCTCGGTTTCTACCAGGCTTACGGTCAGACCTGGGAGCGGGCGGCGCTGCTGCGGGCGCGGCCGATAGCTGGTGCGATCGCGCTGGGCGAGCGCTTGCTGGCCGAGCTCGATCGCTTCGTCTATCGGCGCTACCTCGACTTCGAGACGCTGCGCCAGCTGCGCGCGATGAAACGGCAAATCGAGGCCGAACTGGGTCCGGCCGGCATGGTCGAGCGCAACATCAAGCTGGGCTACGGCGGAATCCGCGAACTCGAATTCATCGTGCAGGCGCTCACGCTGATCTATGGCGGCCGCGACCCGCGGCTGCGGACCCGTCGCACGATCGAGGCGCTGGAGCGGCTCGACGCGCTCGGCTATCTGGCCTCGCGTCACGCGCAGCGGCTGGCCTCCACCTATCTGTTTCTGCGCGACGTCGAGCACAAACTCCAGGTCGCCGCCGGCCTGCAGACTCATAGTCTGCCGGCCGACGAGCGGGCGATCGCGGTGGTCGCCGCGCGACTCCATCTCGGCAAGGGTCCCCGCGCGGCCGAACGGCTGCGAATCGCGCTCCGGCAGCATCGCGAGTTTGTCGCCAAACAGTTTCGCGAGACCCTGGCGGGCGGCGAGGGCCGGAAGCTCGAGGCCTCCGACGATGCACAAGCCGCCTGGCGCGCCGCCGTTGATCCCGAAGCGGCGGCGATCATCCTGCAGCGGCTCGGCTTCGCCAATCCGCACGAGAGCGCGGGCCATCTGACGATGCTGGCGCGCGGTCCGGCCCATCTCCCCGCCAGCGCGCGTCGCCACGAACTCGTGGATCAACTCGGTCCCGTGCTGCTCGACGAAATCGCGTTGTTGCCCGACCCCGACCTGGCGCTGATGAACCTGGCCGACTTCATCGCGGCGGTCGGCGCGCGCACCTCGTTCCTCTCGCTGCTCGAGCAGCATCCCGGCACGCGGCAGGTGTTGCTGCGATTATTCGCGTCCAGCCGCTATCTTTCGTCATTGTTCATTCGGCATCCTGAGCTGCTCGATACCCTGGTCAGGTCCGATCTGGCCCGCGTGCGCCGCAATCCCGACGATTTGAGCCGCGACCTCTCGGGACTGGTCGATGCCAGCCGCGACTTCGAGGCGCGGCTCGACGCGGTCCGCAGCTTCCGCCATCAAGAGTTCCTGCGCGTCGCGATTGCTGACCTCGCCGGCATGCTGCGGCTCGATGAGGTGCAGACCGAGTTGACGTCGCTGGCCGAGGTGGTATTGCGCGAGGCCTTGAAGATCGCGACCGCGGAGGTCGCGCTGCACCGCCCGATCCCATCCACCCTGAAGCTGTGTGTGATTGGCATGGGACGGCTCGGCGCCGGCGAGATGTCTTACAATTCCGACCTCGACCTGATTTTCATCTACCACGACTCGCACGAGATCGCGGGCGCCAGCCGCGAGATCGCCGCGCGTATCGCACAGAAATTCGTCGCGATCCTCGAGACCCGCACCCGCGAAGGGTACGCCTACAAACTTGATTTGCGGCTCCGGCCGTCGGGCAAAGCCGGTCCCCTGGTCACTTCGATGGCGGGCTTCCGCGAGTACCATCGCACCAGTGCCGCGGTATGGGAGCGTCAGACGCTGGTTCGCGCCCGGGTGGTCGCCGGCGACGACCAGCTCGACGCCGAGTTCGAATCGGCGCGCCGCGAGTTCGTGTTCGATCGCGTCCTTAGCGCGACGGAGGTCGGCGAGATTGCCACGATGCGCCAGCGGATGGAGCGCGAGCTGGGCGCCGAGGACGGTCGGCGACTGAACCTGAAACAGGGACCGGGCGGGCTGGTCGACGTGGAGTTCGTGACGCAGATGATGGCGATGCGCCACGGGGGACGCTTCGCCGAGCTCACCGACCGCCCGATTGTGGAACTGATTCGCGCGCTCGCGGCGCGCGGCCTGATGAACGCCGAGGACGCCGCGCATCTCGAGGCCGACTACCATTTTCTCGCGCAACTCGAGAACCGGCTCCGAATCGAGACCGACCAGGCCGCCTGGGCCTTGCCGACTGCGCCCGCGGAGCTGACTCCGCTGGCGCGCCGGATGGGCTACGAAGACGAGGGCGGCGCGCAGCGGATGCTCGACGAACTGGTCGTGCATCGCCAGCGCATCCGTACCATCTTCGAGCGCTACTTCGCCGCCGAGCAGCAAACGGCAGAGTGAGTGCGCCGCTCGCCGAAGTTCAAAAATCCAGCTTGACGCCGGCGACGAAATTCAGCGACGGAGACTTGAATCCCATCACTTCCGAGTAATTCCGATCGAACAGATTCTGGACCCGCGCGAACATCTCCTCGTTGCGCACCCGCCCCCATCGAACGCCGCCCTGGTAGGAGGCGACCGCGTCTAAGCGATGGTAGGCGACGTTGTTGCGAATCGACGCGGTGACGGGATCGATATCGGCACGATCGCCGACGAACAGGTAGTCGAGGCTGAGCGTGACCTGGTCGGCCGGGAGCCAGAGCCCGTGGCCGATGTACTGCAGCAGCCCGAAGGCCGATTTCTTCGGCACGCGCACCGGCTCGATGGTCGGCGAGACGGCGACGTGGGTTTCGTCGATCCAGGTGAAATTGCCGCTCAGGGTCAAACCCGGCAACAGTCCCACGGTCGGGACGAATTCGACGCCCTGCACGTCGACCCGCTCGGCATTGGCGGCCTGTGAGAAGATCGGCGGCGGCAGCGGCACCGCGACGATCAGGTTGTGCACGCGGCGCGAGAAGTAGGTCATCGTGATCGAGAAGTGCTCGCCGAAGGTCTTGGTCACGCCGCCGTCATACTCGCTGGAAATTTCCGGGCTCAGGTTGGGATTGCCGAAGAACGGATAGAACAGCTCGTCGAAGGAGGGCGCTCGAAAGCCTTCGCTGTAGCTGCCGCGCAGGGTGAGGCCGTAGCGCGCCAGCGGAATCGACACCGCCCACGACGAACTCTCCTCCTTGCCGAACTCGCTGTTGCCGTCGACGCGAAAACCGCCGGTGGCATTGATCAGGCCGTGCAGCAGCGAGGCCTCCTGCTCGACGTAGCCGGCGTACTCCTGGCGCCGGGAATGGAAGACGGTCGTCGATGTCGACCCGAAGCCGCTGAACTCGTCGAGCGAGCGCGCCCATCGATCCTTGAAATCGAAACCCACCAGCGTGCGCACGTGGCGGGTCCAGGAATAGTCCGCCTCCCAGGTGGTGCCGCGGATCTCATCGGGGATGCGGTCGATCTCGGTGAACGGGTCGGCCGGGAAGGACGGCGCGTTGATTCGCAGGTCGTCGCGCACGAAATAGCTGCTGATGTTGGTCCGCAGCCGATCGCCGAAGCGATGGTCGACTTCGCCCTTGAAGAGCATGAACTCGTCGCGCTGATGGGCGGAGGGATCGATGGTTGGAATGAAGTTGGTGAGATTGGCGAGACTCACGTTGGAGCGGAAATAGCGGGCGAAGCCGCGCACCGCGGTATCGGCGGTCGGCTGGTAGTCGAGCCGCAAGGCGCCCGCCAGGTTGTCCGAACTGTCGTTGACCACGCGATAGCCGCTGGTCGAGTTGTACGAGAGCGAACCGGCATAGCCGAGCGCGCCGCTCGAGCCGCTGAGCGTCGCGACCTGGCGCTCGGTCGCGCGATTGCCGCCCTCCGAGGTGAACGTAAATTGCGGCGCGCCGTGGCCCTGCTCGGTGAGCAGGTTGACCACCCCGCCGATCGCCTGCGAGCCGTAGAGCGCCCCGCCGGCCCCGCGCACCACCTCGACGCGGCTCAGCCCTTCGGTCGTGATATCGCTCAGATTGAAGCTGCCGGTCGCACCGCTGTTGACCTCGACCCCGTCGATCATGATGAGCGTCTGGGCCGCGGTCGCGCCGCGAATCGACACGTCGGTGACCGATCCCGGCGAGCCGCTCTGCGTCACCTGGACGCCCGGCACCTCGCGCAGGACGTCGCCGGCGTCGTAGATCTTCTGACTCTGGATTTGTTGCGAATCGATGACCGAAACGGTCGTCCCGATCTCGCTCAGCGGCTGGCGTATCCGGGTCGCCGTGACCACTACCATCGGCAGAGTCTGAGCGCTCTGGCCGGAACTGTTTTTCGTCGCGCCAGGCGACGGTTGCGCAGTCGGAGTCGGAGTCGCCGAACTCGCTGCGGTTGCGGAACCGCTGTCGCAATCAGCCGCTCGGCCGCCGACCGTCAGCCATACCATCGCCACACAGAACAGCACACCTGCTCGCTTCATAGCCTCCCTCGCGGTAGGCGCGAGCCTCACGCGAGCAGGTGGAATCAGGCGTGCAGGTCCGAGTTCCGATCCAGATCAGAGCTCAGGTGAACCAAGCCCGAAGCCGCCTTCCCCGCGGAAGGTCAACGCCAGTATCACCCGGCCGGTCTCCTGGCTTGGGGGTGGTAACCTTGGGCCCGCCTTCCCGCTTGCGCAGTGGCCTATTGGACCCTCGTTCCCCCGTACAGTTGCGGGGCAGCGCCGGACTCTAACCGGCTTCCCGTACACCGAGTGTGACCGAGATTTTTATTCCCGCGGTGGCGGCTGAGTCAAGAGCGATCAGAGGACGCGAGAGCAACCGCGTTTCACCGCATACCGGAAACGCGGTCGCTCCCGCCCTGGCCAGCCTGATCAGGCCGCGGCCTTGCGCGCGGCCGCGAGCGCCGCTTCGTAGTCGGGATGGTTGGCGATTTCCTTGACGTACTCGGCATGGACCACGTTGTCATTGCGATCGAGCACGAACACGGCGCGGGTCAGCAGATGCAGTTCCTTGATCAATGCGCCGTACTTCTGACCAAACTCGGCGCCGCGCCAGTCGCTGAGCGTGGTGACCTTGTCGACGCCCGCCGCGCCGCACCATCGCGCCTGCGCGAACGGCAAATCCATCGAGATCGTCAGAATCTGCACGTCGCCGGGCAGCTTGGCCGCCTCTTCGTTGAAACGCCGCGTCTCAGCGTCACAGACCGGGGTATCGATCGAGGGGATGCTCGCGATGATCTTGACCTTGCCCTTGAACTGGTCGAGTCCGACCGGTGCCATGCCCTTGCCGACGCTGCTGAAGCCGGGCGCCTTTTGTCCGGCTTTCAACTCCGGCCCGACCAGCGTCATCGGATTGCCGCGCATCGTAACTGCTGCCTTACGCTCTTCAGCCATTGGATTTGCTTCTCCTTGGAATTGTTGGGTGAGAGACTGACTCTAGTCGCAAGCGGCGCCACGGTAAACATTTCGCGCTGCTGACTTCCCGCGAGCCAGCGACTAAAATGGATGTTTGCCGCCTTTACGAACCATCGATAAAGCTGCAGGAAGTGATATGCGGGGCACAGGACGGCGATCCTCATCGATACTCAACGGGTCCGGGACCGGCGATCGAGAACGGCGTAATTCCGGCAGCGGGCGCATCCGCCTGCCCGTCGGCAAGCCGCTGGTTGCGGTTTTTGGCAGCTCGGCGGCGCGCCCCGGCGACGGTCTCTACGAGCAGGGCTATCGGATGGGCGAACTGCTGGGCCATGCCGGTTTCAACATGATGACCGGCGGCTACACGGGGCTGATGGAGGCGGCGAGCCGCGGCGCTCATCAGGCCGGCGCCCACGTGGTCGGAGTCACGCTCGATCGTTTCGAGGGCAAGCCCAATAGCTACGTGATAGATGAAATTCCGACCGCGAGCTTTTGCGGCCGCTTCCGATGGTTGATCGGCCGGGCCGACGCCTATGTCGCGCTGCGCGGCGGGATGGGCACGCTGGCGGAAGTCAGCTTCGCCTGGCAGGAGCTGGCGGTCGGGATGATCGCGCCGCGTCCGCTGCTGCTGGTCGGGCCGGCGTGGCGCGCAATCGTCACGAGCTGGCTTGAGAACTGCACCACCGCAGCCGAAAAATACGCCGTCATGACATTGGTCGATAGCCCCGAAGAGGCCTGCGCCGCACTGTCAGAGTTCTTCGCCGGCCATCCGGTTGCGCCGCGTGCGGCGCGCTGAACCGGGGTCAACTCGACGCGAAGCGGGCGCGGCGCTCCGCCTCGATACGCTCGGCCTCCTCACGGCCCGGCTGGCGCGGCATGAATCCCGGCCGATAGTCGCGCTCCTCCCAGCCGTGGTCGGTGGAATCCCATACGTACGGCAGTTTGACGATCGTGCCCGGCGCGTTGATCGATTCAAAGGCGCCGAGCGCATCACGGATGATCGCGCGCTGCAGCTCGGGATCGTCGGGCTTGCCGGTCTGATGGCCGAGTGGGAAATTCACGAACACCGCGCGCGGCGGCTTGACCGCCTGCGTGATATCGAGCGCCGAGGTCATCGTCAGGGTTGGAATCCCGGCTTCCTCGACCACGCGTGCGATCAGTCCCACGGACTGATGGCATACGGGTCAGGCGGGAACCTGGTAGAACGCGTCGGCGTGCGCCGCCTTGAGTTCCGCGACGATAGTGGGCGCCAGCTCCTCGCGGACCTTGCGCGCCGAGTAGATGCCGCCCATGAAGCTGAAGGCCGGGTCGACCAGTTCGCCGATGATTCCCGCGCGCTCGAACTCGCGCAGCCGCTCGAGCGGAAAGACGCAATTGGGATCGCGCGCCGCGTCGGCGGTCGGGTAGCCGAAGTGCCAGATGGCAAGCTCGTCGCGCCGCGCGTGCTTCGGGATGCGCCGGTACGAGGCGTCCTCGCGATGGAAGCGGGGCTGATCGCGATAGAGAATGCCGCCCGAGCTCATCAGCGCCAGCCGGCATTGGGCGAGCGGGCGGGCCAGCGGCGTCCACGGGATGCCGTCGTTGACCACCCATCGATAGGGTTCGTACTGGCTGTAGAGTTCGCGCGTCCGCGGTATGTAGTCGATAGGCATCTCGGCGTTGCTCCGTGCGGTTGAGCCTTCAAGCCTGGCCACCAAGCTTTCCGGGGTCTCGATTCCGGGCCGCTGGCGTCAGCACCCGCGCGATTGGACAATAGTATAAAGCTTCACATCTTGCACCTGCGCTGGAGCAAACGATGGCACTACGAATCGAGGATTACGCACTGATTGGCAACACCCTGACGAGTGCCCTGGTGGGGCGTGACGGTTCGATCGACTGGCTATGCATGCCGCGTTTCGACTCGGGCGCCTGCTTTGCCGCGCTACTCGGGGGACCGCAGAACGGGCGCTGGCTGCTCGCACCGGACGGCGAAATTCTCGGCACTCGGCGATCCTATCGCGGCGACACGCTGATCCTCGAGACCGAATTTCGCACCGCCGATGGAGTGGTTGCGATTATCGATTTCATGCCGCTTGCCGAGCACGGCGAGCATGTCGATGTGGTCCGGATTGTCGAGGGTCGCCGCGGCGCCGTGCCGATGAAGATGGAACTCAGCCTGCGCTTCGACTACGGCAATGCCATCCCGTGGGTGGTGCGGCGCGATTACGGATTGCGCGCCATCGCGGGTCCCGACGCGGTCGTGCTGCGCACCCCGGCGCGGTTGCATGGCAAAGACTTCACCACCGTCGCCCACTTCACGGTCAGCGAGGGCCAGTCAATCCCTTTCACCATCACCTGGTACCGGTCGCATCTGCCGGAGCCCCCCGGCCGTCAGCCGCGTCGACTGCTGGATGAAACCGACCGCTACTGGACCGCCTGGTCGGCGCGCTGCTCCTACCATGGACCATGGCGCGACATCGTGATGCGTTCGCTCATCACTCTCAAGGCGTTGACCTACGGGCCGACCGGCGGAATCGTGGCGGCGCCGACCACGGCGCTGCCCGAACAGCTCGGCGGCGTGCGCAACTGGGATTACCGGTTCTGCTGGCTGCGCGACGCGACCTTCACACTCTATGCGCTGATGTCGTCGGGCTACACTGACGAAGCCCGCGCCTGGCGCGAGTGGCTGCTACGCTCAGTCGCCGGCCATCCGCAGGAACTTCAGATGCTCTATGGAATCGCCGGCGAGCGGCGGCTCACCGAGCTCGAATTGGATTGGCTCGACGGTTACGGGGGCAGCCGCCCGGTACGAATCGGCAATGCTGCGCACGCGCAGTTCCAGCTCGACGTGTGGGGTGAGGTGATGGACGTGCTGCACCTCGAACGCCGGCACTCGATCGCGCATGGCGAAGAGACCTGGAACCTGCAGCTCGCGCTGATGGACTTTCTCGAAGGCGCCTGGGACAAGCCCGATAATGGAATCTGGGAGGTGCGCGGTCCGCTGCGTCATTTCACGCATTCGAAGGTGATGGCATGGGTGGCGTTCGATCGCGCCGTCAAGGCGGTCGAGATGTTCGGCCTGGAGGGTCCGGTCGAACGATGGCGCGGGCTGCGCGACCGGGTTCGCGCCGACGTGATGCAGTCGGGGTTCAGTCGCGAGCGCCAGGCCTTCGTTCAGTACTTCGGCGCCGACAGTCTCGATGCGTCGCTGCTGATGATGCCGCTGGTCGGATTCATTCCCGCCACCGACCCGCGCATGCTTTCGACAGTTGCGGCGATCGAACGGGAGTTGACTCATGACGGCTTCGTCAAACGCTATGCGACCCAGGAAAGCGTCGAGCATCTGCCGCCCGGAGAGGGCGCGTTTCTGCCCTGCAGCTTCTGGCTGGCGGACAACCTGGCGCTGGCGGGCCACGAAACCAAGGCGCGCGCAATGTTCGAACGACTGCTCTCATTATGCAACGACGTCGGCTTGATTGCCGAAGAGTACGATCCCGAATTGAAACGTCTGCTGGGCAATTTCCCGCAAGCCTTCACGCACGTCTCGCTGATCAATTCAGCCTGCAACCTGAGCCTCGCGCGCGGCCCGGCTCATCACCGCGCCGCCTCCTAGCCGGCGGCGTCGGCTGGGAGTTGCCGTCGAATCGCGCCCCGTTGCTAGGCCACCTTTTTGAAGCCATCCGCATGGCGGAAATCATCCACCCGGTTCGCACCCGGCGTCTGACGCGGAGCGCGCTCGACTGAGAGGCCTGACACATACCAATTAGCCAGCGCGAGCACTGCCAGAGCGCCGAACGCGATCATCGAAATCGGAAACGATGGTAAAAATGTCATGGCGTTACCTCCGTTAAGCCACTGGTAATCCGCAAGAGGGATGCCAGCAAAAAAGGTCGGCGAACTCGACCGCGTCACAAATTCCTAATCGGCAGAATGCGAAAGACCGACATTTTGCGAAGCATGGTGACGCTCGCGAAGCGGGCAGAACTGATAAATGGCAATCGGTAACCGGCCGGATTCAAGCTAGCGCCGGGTTGGCGCGCCCGTTGCAACCCCGTTGCAACGAGGACGGCCAACGTGGATAAGAGGTGAACATGAGCGGCTCACGTCAATTGCGTCTTGGCGCTTTCATGCGACCGGTGAGTATCCATACCGGTGCGTGGCGCTACCCGGGCGCCTTTCCTGATGCGAACTTCAACTTCGGGCACCTGAAACGCTTCGCGCAGACGCTCGAGCGCGGACGCTTCGACGCGTTCTTCATGGCCGATCATCTGGCGGTGCTGAATATGCCGATGGAGGCGCTCAAGCGCAGCGCCACCGTGACCTCGTTCGATCCGCTGACGCTGCTGCCGGCGCTGGCCGCGGTGACCGATCATCTCGGCCTGATCGCGACGGCCTCCACGACCTACAACGACCCCTATCATGTCGCCCGGAAATTCGCCTCGCTCGACTACATCAGCGGTGGCCGCGCCGGCTGGAACCTGGTCACCACTTCCAACCCTGATGCGGCGCGCAACTTCGGATTTGAAGAGCATCTCGAACACGCCGAGCGCTATCGGCGGGCACGCGAGTTTTTCGACGTCGTCACGGGGCTATGGGATAGCTGGGCGGATGATGCTTTCATCCGCGACGTCGAGGGCGGCGTCTTTTTCGATCCCGACAAGCTGCACATCCTGAATCATAAGGGGCCGTATTTCTCGGTCCGCGGACCGCTCAATATCGCCCGACCGATCCAGGGCTGGCCCGTGATCGTGCAGGCCGGAGCTTCCGAGGCCGGCCGTCAGATCGCGGCCGAAACGGCGGAGGCGGTCTTCACCGGCCTGGGGACGCTGGCCGAGGGCCAACGCTTTTACGCCGACGTGAAGGGGCGCATGGAGAAGCTCGGACGGCCGCGCGACCATCTGAAAATTTTGCCGGGTGCGTTCGTGGTGGTGGGAGAAACGCTCGCCGAGGCGCAAAAGAAACGGGCGCTGCTGGACAGCCTGGTCCATTATGAAAGCGGCATCGCTTCGCTGTCGATCGCGCTCGGCTGCGACGCATCGATCTTCGATCCCGACGGTCCCCTGCCCGAGATTCCCGAGAGCAACGCGAGCAAGAGCGGACGGGAGCGGATGGTCGAGATGGCGAAGCGCGAAAATCTGACCGTGCGGCAACTCGCGCAGCGCGTCGGCGGCTTTGCCGGGCTGGCGATGGTCGGCACGCCGGCCATGATCGCCGATCAGATGGAGGAGTGGCTGGTCACCGAGGGCTCCGACGGGTTCAACGTCATGTTCCCGTATCTGCCGGGCGGACTCGATGATTTCGTCGATCGCGTGGTGCCCGAATTGCAGCGCCGCGGCCTGTTCCGGCGCGAATACGAAGGGACCACGCTGCGCGAAAATCTTGGCCTGCCGCGCCCGGAGAACCGCTTCTTCTGTAATCGTCGAACCGCACGCACCGGATGACAAGCTCGACGCTACGGCCGCGCGCGGCCTGCGCCGACGCTGGTCAGCGGCGCGCGCGGACTTTCCGCGGCGCGCTGCTCATGTAGTCGAGCCAGGCGCGGAATTGATTACGAATCGGCAGCTCGCTGGTCCCCAGACCGGTGGTCGTTCCATCTGACCGAACATCGTCGTCCAGGTTGCGACCCAAATCGATCCACTCAGGACGTTTCGCCGCCAACCCTTCCTGCACCCGATTGTAGATCTCGACGTCGTCAGCCATCACCATCGCGGACGGCGAGTTCTGCACGTTCGCAAAGGTCAGCGCCCGCGAACTGTTCTCGGCGGGCGCTCCGAGCAATCGGAACTGATAGGCCTCGACCACAGTGCGATCGACGGCCAGCGGCCTGATAACCCGCATCTGCTGATAGGCGGCCTGGGTAGTGACGCTGGGATAGATGATCGTGTTGTGGCGATTGACGGACAGAATCTCTGCCGCGCGCTGCCGGCCGTGACTTTTCTCGAGCGCCGTCACATAGGACGGCGGGAAATTGGCCGGGTTGAAGAATCCGCCGATAAAGCTATGTCCCCGCGGGTATACCGTCGAGCCGATTTTTTCCCAGGTTTCATACGATGAGCCGTTGCGCTCGACCGCCGAGATTATTTCAGCGGCAAAAGAGCGGGCCAGCGACTGGTCGTCCTCGGCGAGCCGTGTGCGGGCCGCCTCCACCGTGGATTCATGGACTACCCGCGCATGCATCGCGTCCATCAGGTTTTCGAGGAACAGTTTCCAGTTGGCACGCATCAGCAATCGGAACGGGCGCCCGGCGAGCTCGATGCGGCCAGCCGGCGAGCGGTTGACCATGTCAGTCAGCGAACTGACCGTGCCGCCGAGAAATTCCTTGAGGCCGGGTCCGCCGCTGGCGAGCTTGCCGAAGACGAAGCCGCTGAAGCTGTCGATACATGGCAGCCGTTGCATCGAAAGCTCCGCGCTTGCGGCCCGCAACCGAGCCTGATCGTAGCCGCGTCGCAGTGGGACCGACAGCAGCGCGCCGTCGTGGCGGAAGGTCCAGCCGTGATACGGGCAACGAAGGAACGCGACATTGCCCCCAGGCAGCGCCGCAACCTTGTTCCCGCGATGACTGCAGCGGTTGTAGAGGGCATGCAGCGCGCCCTCGCGGTCCCGCGTCAACACCACCGGTTGATTACCGATGGTCGTGGTCAGAAAATCGCCGGGTTCGGGTAGCTGGCTCTCGTGGCCCAGAAAAACCCAGGCGCGGCCGAAGATGCGCTCCATCTCGAGCTCGAAGATCGCCGGATCGGTGTAGACGCTGCCATGCACCCGCTCGCGCTTGACCAATTTTCTGATCGCCGCAGCGCTATACTTGTTATGGTTCATATCGATCTTCAGGTTGCGATAATCCGGCTTCAGCGGCCCGTCGGCCACCGGCGACGTTTAGCCAATCACCAGCCGGGAGGTTGCTCCACCCGATCATAGATCGGCGGCATATCATCCGATGCGACTTCGACCTCCAGCACCGTGGCGCATCTGGGACAGAAGAACTCGCGCAAGAAGAACTCGGTATCTTCGTTTCTGAGCGGTCCGGCGCCGGCCAGGGAGGATTTTCGTGTCGCCGCCTGGTCCTTCCAGTTGGTAACCGAAGAAGATAGCAATTTCCCGCACCAGGTACACTGAACCATCGTAACGTCATGCAGCCTGGTGACCTGCAGGTATTCGCCGAGACGGTAACCGGTACGAGCGATTTCGCGACGCTCGGTCATCTCGCGCGGCACGGGATGGCCAACTCGCTGCTCTCGAATGGCCAGCCTGAGATTGCGCGTGGCTTCGAAATCGATCGCGTTCCGTTGCTCGTCAATGATTACGCCGTAAATATCGCGGGCCGGCACCTTCGTAACCAGTCCCATCTGCAAATCCTGCAGTACCAGCGCCGGCGCTCTCTCGAGCGGGTCTCCATAACCGCCCCCGCCGTCAGGGCGGAGGTAGAGGATGTCCTTGGCATGAACCTGGATCGTGCGGGCGCGCACATCCTCGCGCGACTCGCCGTGCGTCGAGGAAAAATCGCTCGGCAGTTCGGCCGAGTTGCCATTGACGATCAGCGTGCTTTCGGTGCTGCAACCCGGATAGCCACCGAAGATACCCTGCCCGCCGAGGAAGCCTCGTCCCTTCCCGGGCGTAACGCCCGCGAAAAAACCATCGCCCTGGCCGCCGCGCGGTATGACGGCGATCTCATGGCATGGCCCGCCGCGAAATTTACCCGGTCCACCTGAGTCCGGAACGACTCGTCGATAGAGGAACATTTTCGGGAAGGCCTGTTCTTCGAATTCGACGTTGGGAAATTTCTGCGCGATATTTACGATATGGCCGCCGGAGGCGGCGCCGTCCATGAACGACCGTGCCCCCTCCGCCATCCCGAACGGATCGCCACCCATCGCGCCGACCTGCTCGCCCCAGCGATTCTGCCCGTAAGTGGAGTAGACCACCTGCGAGGCCATCCAGCAGGCCACCGCGCGGCGGCTGTATTTCTCGCTCGCGCCGACCATTTTCGAGAGCACGGCGACCGACAGCATATTGACGCTGTGCACGCACGCGATGGTGGCGAGCGATACCGGTGCGGGGCGTTGGCAGTTAACCAGGCTGCCGACCGGGGCCTTGACTTCGAGACATCGGACGATGCCCTCGTTCCAGGTCAGGTCCCACGCCAGGATCGGGAACAACGGCGCTATCGACGCGCCTTTGGTTGACCAGTAGCAGCAGTTGATTCCGTACGGCGCCTGTTCATCGCTGCCCTCGAAATCGTAGCTCAGTTGGTCGCCGTCCTTGGATGCGGCTAGTTCCAGCCGATAGGTTTTGTCGGGCAGGTCGAGATACTGCCGAGCCTTCCAGGTCCCGTCCGGAAGCTCGCGCAAGCGCTGCCGCAGCAAAGTTTCCGATTGTTCGATAAGCAGCTTGCCGACGCTATCCACGCTCTCGACGCCGTAGTCAGTATACAACTGCTGAAGACGGAGTTTTGCGACATGGTCGGCGGCGAGTTGCGAACGCAGATCGAGACCCGTCATCTCGGGGTCCCGGATCATATTCATAAAGGTATCCAGAACATCCTTTCTGATCTTGCCGCGCTCGACGAGCTTCAAACCCTTGGTAGCGAAGCCTTCCTGAAAGCATTCACGCGCGTTGGCGCAGAACCCGCCGAAATCAATACCGCCGATGTCGGTTACGTGAACATAATTGACTACCCAATTGACGAGTTTGCCTTCGAAATGCACCGGCGAAATCATATAGATGTCCGGCGCATGCATCGCGACTGTGTAGGGATCGTTGACCATGAAGATGTCGTTCTCGAAAATTCCCGGATCGTCGGCGAAGCTCTGCACCACGTGCTTGACCGCCTGGGTGGCCGGGACTGTGTGATGGAGAAATCCCAACCCGCTCAGCAACATGGTGCCATCGGCACGATACAGCGCGACGAGCAGGTCGTGCCCTTCGGCGGTTACTGCGGTACCCGACGCGTTGCACAGCGTAATTATCGCTTCGTCGATAATTCTGAAGAGCTTGTGCCTGATGATCTCGAACGTGAACGGATCGACCTTACCCATCGGCTGCCTCTTGTGCCCCGGTTTTCGAGTGGCGGCCCGGATCAATTAGCAGAAAAGCGGTGAAGAATCAGACCCCTTGCGACTGAGCGCCCGGGGCTTGCAAGTTCGCCAGGGCGGGAGGCAAATAGATCGCGGCGCGTTGTCGCGGCAAATGCCTACGAATTGAGCTGCCCCTTATCCCCAATTGCGGAGGATCCAACGATGGCCATCCAGTCGATCAATCCAGCCACCGGCGAGGTGCTGAAGAGTTATCAGGAAATGACGCCGGCGGCAGCGCAGGAGATCGTCGGCAAGACGCACCAGGCGTTTCTCGATTGGCGTCGGACCAGTTTTGAGCATCGTGCAGCCTTGATGCGCAAGGTGGCGGAGATGCTGCGTGCCAACGCCGGCGAGTATGCGCGCCTGATGGCGCAGGAGATGGGCAAGCCTCTGCGCGACGGTATCGGTGAGGCGCAAAAGTCCGCGCTGGGATGTGATTTCTACGCCGAGCACGCCGAACGGTTCCTGGCCCGCGAACCGGTAGCGACCGAGGCGCGCAAAAGCTTCGTCGCCTTTAATCCGCTCGGCGTCGTGCTGGCCGTGATGCCGTGGAACTTTCCGTTTTGGCAGGTGTTTCGTTTCGCTGCGCCGGCGTTGATGGCGGGCAACGGGGCGGTGCTAAAGCATTCCTCGAATGTGCCGGGTTGCGCGTTGCTGATCGAGGAGATCTTTCAAAGTGCCGGCTTTCCCGAGCATCTGTTCCGCACGCTGCTGATTGGCAGCCGGCAGGTCGACGCCGTAATCGAGAATCCGCTGATTCGGGCGGTGACCCTGACCGGCAGCGGCCCGGCCGGCCGAGCGGTCGCGCGCAAGGCCGGGGAGATGCTCAAGAAGACGGTGCTCGAACTCGGTGGCAGCGATCCTTATCTGATACTCGAGGATGCCGACCTCGAGCTCGCGACCGCGGTGTGCACCAAGGGACGGCTGGTGAACTCCGGGCAGAGTTGTATCGCGGCCAAACGGTTTATCGTCGTCGACAAGGTTCTAAAGGAGTTCGAGTCGTTATTCGTCAAACGGATGAGCGCCGCCAAAATGGGCGATCCGCTGAGCGCCGAGACCGAGGTCGGACCGCAGGCTGGTCACGAACTGCGCGACTCGCTTCATCGCCAGGTCGAGGCCAGTATCGCCAAAGGGGCGCGCTGCCTGCTGGGCGGGACGATTCCCAACCATCCCGGCGCGTACTATCCGCCGACCGTGCTGACCAACGTCAGCAAGGGGATGCCCGCGTATGACGAGGAATTGTTCGGTCCGGTGGCCGCGATCATCCCGGTGCGGGACGAAGCGGAGGCGATCGCGACCGCCAACGACTCGGTGTTCGGGCTCGGCGGGGCGGTGCTCACGCGCGACCTGGCGCGGGGCGAGCATATCGCGGCTGAGATGATCGAGAGCGGCTGCGTGTTCGTCAACGACGCGGTTCGATCAGACCCGCGGCTGCCGTTCGGCGGCGTCAAGGAGAGCGGTTACGGCCGCGAGCTTGCCGTCTATGGCATCAGGGAGTTCGTCAACATCAAGACCGTACTGATCGCCTGATCGAGGCGTGCACCTCGGCCGTTACCGTTCATGCATCAGGATCAGACGCTTGGGGTCGAAGCCGTCGATGACGGCGGGATTCTTGAACAGCTCGACGGCGTTAGCGACTTCCGCGAACCCGAGCGTCAGGTCCATCAAGCGCTGTTCGCGCTCAGGCATTTTGCCGAGCTCGAAGCGATCGAGATATTCGAGGATTTTCTCGGTCCGCGGCAGCATCGCCTGGTAGAACTTCGTAATCTCCTCCATCGAGCTGGCCAGCCGTTTGGCATTACGCGCGCGCTCGGTAGGCAGGCTCCATTCGATGAATGGTTCGAGGTCCGCGAACTCATCGGGCAACAGCGACATCGTGCTCTTCTCCTGGCGTCCTACTGGCTATCGGCCATGCGCGCGACATTGCGATAGAAGCTGCGCAGCAGCACCTCGTTGTCCTGCAGGACGTATTCCTTTAGCACCCCCGAGCTGACCCCCTCCCAGGTGCTTTCCAGCGTGCTCAGATCTTCCAGCCAGACATCGCGATTGAGCGCCTTCTGATACTCCCAGGTGAAGCGCTCCGACGGGGTGCGCGGCAGCGGCTGATACATGCGCGTCTCCTGGCGCGTCATGCCGAGCGCGGTCGGCCACATCTCGTGGGTGAAGTAGAAGCCGTTGAAAAGCCCCAGCCACAGGTTGGGGAAGATCAGGTAAACATCGAAGGCCCAGTTCTCAGTGCGGGTCGGATTGAGGCCGCGCGGGAATTTCTGGAAATCGGAAAAGCCGAAGAGCCGGCCCATGCTCCAGCGGTTTTCGACCCGCGCCGTGATATCGCGCACCGGCGTATGCCAGTTGCCGTAGCCCGGATAGGAGCCGCGCATATGAGGGCCGAACAGGCTGATTTCGAGCGGATGGCAGAACGGATTGTCGCCGCCGAGGTGAACGTCGCCGAGCGTGTGCCGATGGAGGAAGGCGACGTGATAGCCCTCGATCTGAGCGTCGACGGCGAGCTTCCAGTTGCAGCGCAGATCCTCCGCGTAGCCGAAGCTGAACGGGATGCTGAAGGGGTAGCCGGCGACCTCGTCGACCACCGGGCCCAGGTACTCGCGCAGCGTCTGGGGTGGATGCGGATCGAGGTTGATAAAGACGAAACCCTGCCAGATCTCGGTGGCGACCGGCACCAGTCCGTGGGCCGGCTTATCGAGATGGTCGAAGTTTTCCTCGTCGGGTACGCCCGTCAACCGGCCGGAAAAGTCATAGGACCAGCCGTGGAACTTGCAAGTCATCAACCGCGATTCGCGCCGCCCACACTGCTCACGCGAGACTCGATTGCCGCGATGCGAGCAGACGTTGTGAAAGCCGCGCACCTGGCCATCCTTGCCGCGCATCAGCAGTATCGAGGCGTTGCACACCGGCAGATCCCGCACCACGAAGTCGCCCGGACGCGGCAATTCCTCTTCGCGCGCCGCCTTGAGCCAGCAGCGCCGGAAAATGCGCTGGCGCTCGAGTTCGTGAAATTCCGGCGACATCAGCCGTGTAATCGCCAGCGGCCCCCGGTCGAGTTCCGGATGGGCTTCCGTCCAATGGGTGATGTGGCCAACGTCCATCGCACTCTCCGTCATTGATACCGTCGCTCGCGGTCCAACTTATCGCGCTTCATGATTCGTTTTCGCGTCGTATGAGAATATCGTGCCCCCGCCCACGGTGTCGACACTGGAGTTCGGGACACCCCGGGGCTGACTCAGGTGACGAAGGTCAGCGCGCGCACGGTTGAATGGAGCCCATCGGCGCCGACCACCAAATCGAAGCGACGCGGTGCGCCGTGCTCGAAGGTGACCTGCAGGCCGTCGCTACGCGGCTCGATACGCGTGACGCTGTCGTCTGGCGCTCAGACCCTGGCGCAGCCCCATCCGCCAGGCAATATCGAGATCAGGATGGATTTGTTCGCCACACTAAGAGCGTAGCAGCTATGGCCTGATGTTAACGCCTATCAGCGGATACCGATCGGAACTCAGGCCCTATTGCGGCTCGGCTTTTGGACCCGCGTCGATTTGGCTCGACACGTTGTGCTGCGTTCCTCGTGCGGCGGGCGGCAAGATCAAAGTGGGCCGCTGCTCCTGCGCCAAACGAATCTGCTCATGTTTTATCAGGTAGCGAAATGCGTAGTCGGGATCGCCACCAGCGGCGACCCATAAAGCGACATCCTCGAGGAACGGGTCGTGTTCCGCGCTAGCATCCCGGCGCAGTATACTAACTACCACGGCCCGCTGGCTCTTGATTTGTTCGCGTTTGACTCGGAGATCTTCAGTCCGAATGCGAACCAGTGCGGCGTTGGCCAGAGTCAATTGGACCTGCGCTGCGTCCATCTGGCGCTGTTCGCCAACGCCTTCGAATCCTGTAATTCCGGAGCCGATCGTGCCGGCCAAGCCGCTGGCGCTTTGCATCGCCACCTCACTCCCCAGCGTGCAGCCGGTGAAAGACAACGCAAAAAAGACTAAACAGAGAAGCCCGGGCCGGTTACGAAAGTGGCGCCGATTCACGAGTTGCAACCCCTCCGAACCGCCGCCCTCAACGCGTGGTGCGATCGCCGGCTTTGGCCATAACCCTTAGACGAACAATCTTCCCCGATTGTTCAAGGACTCTTCTCGCTTCAAGTGTCAGGCCGCGTGACTACTATACCGGGCTTACAAGTGAGCATCGCAGGCCCGAGAATTGTCCGGGGTTGACCTATCCGCGTTTGACCTTTTGCGACTTAACGAGGCCTTCATCGATCACACTCGCGGCGTCCAGAGCTCCGGAGAGCTCAATCACTCGCTTATGAAATTTGCGCAGGCTTGGACGATGTCCGATGCTGATGATCGCAATCGGCAAGCGCACAAGCCGCGAATAGAGACGTTCTTCCGAGGCGATATCGAGAGCGCTGGTGGCTTCGTCGAGGATTGCAAAGCGCGGTCGGTTGAGCAGCAGGCGCGCGAACGCGAGCCGCTGCTGTTCGCCGCCGGAGAGTACTTCCGCCCAGTTAAGCTCGCTGTCGAGGCCGCCGAATTGCTCGGGCAGGTGGCCAAGATCGACTTGCCGCAAGATCTCCAATAGCGTTTGGTCGCTGGCGTCGTCGGCCCGCGGATACTGAATCTGCCGCCGAATTGAACCCAGAATCAGGTACGGCTTCTGCGGCATGAACATGATCTCGTCGGCAGGGGGACGTCGGATTCGTCCGCTACCGAAGGTCCACAGGCCGGCGGCCGCGCGCATCAGCGAAGTCTTGCCGGCGCCGGTCGGCCCGGTGAGCAGAAGTGCGCCGCCGTCGGTGACTTCCAGTGAGAGGTTGTGCTGTAGAACGCGCGAGCAATCGGGGGTTGCCAGAGTAACGTGCTCAAGGGCGATTCTGCCTTGGTCCTCCAGCACTTCGATCTGCTCCCCGCCAGCAGCGGACTCGCTGCCGGCGCTCTCGCAGCGCTCTTCAAATGCGGCCAGGCGGTTGACCACCGAAGCGTAATCAGTGAGCTCCTGAAATTGATCGACGACCAACGACAGCGAAGACTGCAGGACGGAGAATGCGTACGCGGCCTGGGTGAACTCACCTAGTTCGAAGCGTCCAGAGAAGTAGGCGCCCGCCAGCACGAAATAGGGGACCAGTCCGGCGGCGTTATCGTAGGCGGCAGTGAGGAAGGTCAGATGACGTTGCCATAGGATAAGCAACTTGAAGTTGCTGACTACGCGGCTGAACCGCCCTCGCAATTGTTTTTCTTCGTCACGCGCGCCATCGTAAAGGGCGATCGCCTCGGCGTTGTCGCGCGCGTGTACGAGGGCGAAACGGTAGTCAGCTTCGAAGCGCTGCTGGTTGAAATTGATCACGACCAGAGGGCGGCCGATTACGACTGCCAGCCACGTGCCGATTGACGCATAACCGATCATACATACGGCAAGCCCCGGTGAAATCGCCCATAGTATCCAGAAGAACGTTACGGCAGTTACAATCGCCTGCAGCACCGTCATCGAGTAGTTAAGCGCACCGCTGGTGAAGCTGTCCACGTCCTCGCTGATTCGCTGATCGGGATTGTCTACCGTATGGTCGCGCATAATGTAGAAGAGCGCGTTATGCCGCAGCATCCGTTGCACGAATGATCCGGTCATCCAATCGCGCCAATCAATTCCCAGCAGCCCGGTGACATAGGGGTAGAGCGCCGCGATAGGCACAAACAGGACGATCCAGAGGCCGAACAGCAGCATTAGATGGTAAAAGCGCGCGGCATCTTTTTCCTGCAGCGTGTTCATTACATCGCGCGACACATAGCTGAAGATCGCCTGCATCCCGACCGTGCCGAGATTCAACGCGGTTATGATGGTGATCAGCCTCAAGGCCCGCGGGCGCCTTTCCGAGCTCCAGTACGGGCGAATCAATCGCGAAAGACGCTGCCAGAAAAGACCATCAAAGCGATCAGAAGTGACGCTGCGGTCGCCGATGTTTTGCGACACCGTGTTCGTGTTCATCGATAATTAGACGTTGGCGACAACGAAACGTATTTTCGAATGTCGCCAGGTTTTTGCCGGCACCGGTCCCATCGTTGCACGACGGCCCGGGGCCGGGACTTAACTGGGTGCGCGACCCGTCAGCCCCATGGTTGAGCGGGCGACTCGGCTGGCAGGTTGGTTGGGAGAATTGAGATATGGCCGGCGGGCCAGGCGCGAGCAAACACGATTGCCGACGGTCTATGACGCCCCAACTACTCTGCGGTCAAAGAAAAGTAAAAAGGCTCAGTGCAAAAGCACCAGACTTAGTACTCCAGCCAGAAAACAATAGATCGCAAAAGGAGTAAGCGTCCTGCTTTCGAAGTACCTGATCAGGAACTTTACTGAAAAATAGGCGGCGACCGCTGCGCAGGCGGCGCCCATCAGCGCCGGCCCGATTACCATGCTGCTGCCAGAGGCAAACAACCCGGGCAGCTTGAGAACCGCGGCAGCACCGATAATGGGGGTCGCCAGGAGGAAAGAAAATCGCAGCGCATCCTCGTGCGCCAGGCCGACCATCAACCCACCGGCGATAGTCGATCCGGTGCGTGAAAATCCCGGGAGCAATGCAAAAATCTGCATCAGCCCGACCTTGATCGACTGCCAGTACGACAGCTCGGCGGCGATTCGATGGTCGGCATCGGCCAGCCTGCCGCTATTTTTCGCTTTCCGCCGGAGAATTTCCGCCAGGTAAAGCATCCCGCCGTTCAGCATCAGAAAGCCGGCAACGTAGGCGGGCGATATGAACAGCTTCTCGACCTGCTTTTGAAATAGCAGTCCGACCAGTCCGGTCGGAACGGTGCCCACGATCAGCAGCCATCCCAGTTGTGCGTCGGCGTCCACGTTGAGGTTTCGTCGGCGCACGGATCTCGCGATGCCCGAGATGATGCGCACCCAATCTTTCCAGTAAAAAAGAAACAGCACCGCGGCTGTGGCGAAATGGGTCGCGACGAGAAACGTCAGAAAGTAGTTCGCGTCGTGATTGATATTCCAACCGAACAGGCCGAGCAGGATGATGCTGTGGCCGAGGCTCGAAATCGGAAAGAGTTCCGAGATTCCCTGGACGAGACCCAAGATTGCCGCCTGGAAATAGGAGAGCATGCGTGTTGTTGTTCCACCGAAGTGCGAATGTTCAAGCGAAAACGCAAAGTTGTTGACGTTCTAGAATACCTGCCGCGTTCGCCGGCGCCGCCCGCCGCGATTTCGCGATCGTGCGACCAAGCGCGGCGCGATACTAGCATCTTCACCCGTCTTTACCACGGTGTTCTCGTTCCTTGGCGCAACCGTGCCAATCCTTGAAGACCCGGGTTGCAGCGCCGACGCAGGATAAATGCTAATGAAATCGATGCTTGGAGGAGGAAGGGGCCCGGTGGCCCCACCGGTCTTCAAAACCGGCTTAGCGGGCATTGCGCTTGCTGGAAGGTTCGACTCCTTCCCCCCTCCGCCAGCGAAGCGCTTGAGTCCCCCGAGGTTTCTCCGCCAGCCCCAGAGAGGTTAGGATCACTCCCACCATGATAAGTGGCCGCGCAACTACAACCGATGCACAGGTTGGCGTCGCTGGCGCGCTGTGCGCGAGATGCCGCCACGTGCTGGTCCGCAACCCGCATCAAGTTCGCGCTGGGCCGCCGCCGCGCGGAGAGCGACGCGCGACGAGCGCGGCCGATTCGTTTCGGAGCCACGTGAGCCACTCGGAGGAGAGTTTCACGGCCACAGACGGGGTTTGCAGATGCTCGACGCGCCCAACAACAGAGCTGCAACGAACGCAAAAGAGGAGGCGTAGCTATTCCATCGGGCGGAATATGTCACTGCGTCGATGAGTGCTCGGGGATTATCGACAAGGCCGGCCCAGTCGTTTTTCAACTCCGGAACCTTACCCTTCGCCGAAATGAACCAAAATACAGCCGCGCCCAACGAGAAAAAGGCGGTTCCGTAATTCAAGATATTCATAATCATAACAGCAAGACCCCTCGCGCTGCTCTGCCGCATCTGGGCAGGGTTTTCAAATTCTGGCTCCGCGCCGTTCACTTGTTTCGATAATCTGACAAGCGAAGCAGGAGCTTGGGCGGGATCGCGCCGATGTTCCCTTCGCGGTCGTAGACAACGTTGCCCGGCCCGCTTTTCTGCTCTTGCTCGCCGCGTGGCCAGCGGTAACGGCGCCGCGGTTGGCCCTCCTCGACCCTCGCCCACCATGGTGAAAAAATCGGGTCACGCCTCACGCCTGTGGAATGCCGACGTCTCTTTTCAATCATCATAGGAGCCCTCTTAAATAGGAAATCTTGTCAACTCCGATCCCGAAATCAACCCTCCGTGAAGCTCGTGCATGGCTTAAGTGGCAAGCAAAAACAGTTTTTCTAATCGTTTCCCTGTACTACGGGAAATCGTTTCCCAACCGTTTGAGAAGAATTAGAATTTTTCATGTCATCCAACGGGGACGAACAAAGGAACACGGGAGCGGGTGGTAGCCCGGAGCTTGGAAGACGAAGCCCTCTCCGCCGCTTTAGCGCTTTGAAACGGCGAAGGCGGCGGCAGAGCTGCCGGCGTTGCGACCGAACACCGCGCCCGACATCAACCCCGTCCCGCCCGGGTAATTGAAATAGAACAGACCGCCGATCAGCTCGCCCGCCGCATAGAGCCCGGGGATGCCATCGCCTTCGGTATCGATCACCTGGCCATCGTGCGAGATCCGCAGTCCGCCGAAGGTGAAGGTGATCCCGGCCGTGACCGCAAAGGCCGTGAAGGGCGGCGTGTCGATCGGATTCGCCCAGTTGCTCTTGGGAACCGCCAGCCCTTGCGTGGCGCGGCCATCCTTGATGCTGGGATTGAACGGAATCGCGGTATTCACCGCGCGGTTGTAGTTGCGGATTTCGGCCAGCGCCGCGTCAGCGTCGACGTCGTCGAGCTTATGCACCAGCTCTTCGAGGGTCTGGGCGCTGACCCTGGTCACCTGCCGGATCCGATACTCATCGCGCAGCAGATGGGTGGCCTTGGCGTCGAATATCTGCCAGGCAAACTGGGCGGGTTGATCGAGGATCACGCGGCCATATTTCGCGTAGGTGTAGTTGCGGAAGTCGGCGCCTTCGTCGACGAAGCGTTTGCCGTTGGCGTTGATCATGATCCCGAACGGGTAGCTGTGCTTCTGAAAACCGTCGCCGACCGCGAGGTCGCCGACCGCGGGAGCGTTGCGATCCCAGGCCACCGCGTGGCATCCCGACCAGTTACCGTAGGGCATCGCGCCCGCTTCCAGAGCCATCTTGATACCGTCGCCGGTGTTGAAGCGGGTGCCGCGCACCTTGGCCAGGTCCCAGTTCGGACCCAGGTAGCGGGTGCGCCATTCGGTGTTGGCCTCGAAGCCGCCGCTGGCGAGCACCACCGCGCGGGCGCGGATCGCGGCGCTGCGGCCGTCGCGCCGCAGGTTGACGCCATGGACGCCATCGTCGTCGCGCAGCAGTGAGACGGCGCGGCTGTTGTACCGCACCTCGATACTGTCGTTCGCGGCGATCGCGTGCAGCGTCTGAATCAGGCCGGGCCCGCCGCCCGAAGCCTCGACCGTCAGGCCGCCCCAGAACTTGAATTTACCGCCGACCTTGAAGGCTTGCCGCCCGTACATCGGGACGAAGCGCACGCCCCGCGACCGCATCCATCGCAGCGTTGCGTGACTGCGGCGGACCAGGATTTCGACCAGCTCGGGATCAGCGCGATATTGCGTGACGCGCCCCATATCCTCGAAGAACTGATCCTCGGTATAGGTCCCGAAATCGGTGTCGCGCTTTTCCTCGTCTGAAAGATCGGGCATCAGCTCGAGCAGATCGTCGAGCGTGGCGTAGGCGACGCGAAAGGCGCCGGCGGTGAATGCCGAGTTGCCCCCGCGTTCGGCCAACGGGGCGCGCTCCAGCACCGCCACGCTCGCGCCGCGTTCGCGGGCGGCCAGCGCCGCGCACATCCCGGCGTTTCCGGCGCCGACGATCAGAACGTCAAATTCTTCCATCGGCCGTCCGCTGCCGGCGTTGCGAAAGATCCGTGCACTTCAACCTTCTTGACACAAGGCGGTACGGCGATCCACGACTATAGGACGCCTGGGTAGAAGGAGGGTGGATTCCGTCCCGTCCCCGGCCAAGGAGAAGCTTATGGGTGTAGCCAATGGCGTTCATCATCTCGCGATCTGTACGCGCGACATCAAGGCGCAGATCGAGTTCTACACGCAGGTGGTCGGGGCGGAGCTGGAGGCGCTGTACTGGATGCACGGCGTTCAGAACACCTTCCACGGCTTCCTGAAGCTCAGCGACAGCTCGTCGATCGCGTTTGTGCAGGCGCCGGAAATCAACGAGATTCAGCCGGTCAAGGGGCTCTCGCACGCCGCCTCACACGCCGGACCGGTGGCGGCCGGCACGATGCAGCACGTGGCGCTCAATGTCGATACCGAGGCCGACCTGCTCGCGATTCGCGACCGGGTGCGCGCCCATGGCTACTGGATCATGGGTCCGCTCGATCACGGCTTCTGCAAATCGATCTATATGGCCGCGCCCGAGGGGATCATGCTGGAGTTCTCGACCTCGGAAGGCCATCCGATCGACGGCGAAGCGTGGATCGATCCCGAGGTCGTAAAGCTGGCGGGGATTAGTGCCGACGATCTCGCACGCTATAAGAAGCCGCCGCGCTTCGAGTCGCAGGGCGGCACGGTGCCGAATCCCGATCATCGGTCGAAGCCGGTGCCCGAATTTCCGCCGGGTCTCGACAGGGTTTTTACGATGAGTGACGCTGAGGTCACCGCCAAGCTGAGCGAGTCGACGCCGCCGGTCAAGGTCAGCCGCCGCTAATCGCGCGCGGCTCGAAGATGGCAAATCGCCGGCCCACGCTTTACCGGTTCGACGCGATGCCGCGGCAGACCGTGCTCGGCGGCCGGCTGGAGCGGACCGCGCTGCGCAGCGACGGCGCGATCGTCACGCTCAACTGGTTCCGGCCCGGCTCGTCCAGAGTCGAGCCGCATAACCATCCGTTCGACCAGCTGAGCTTCATCTTCGAAGGCACGCTGATCTTCGAGATCGACGGCGAGCAGATCGAGGCCGGCCCCGGCAGCGCCCTGCGGATACCGTCGGGTGCGATGCATACCGCGTGGCCCAAGGGCGATCAGGTGGTGCTCAATGTCGACGTGTTCGCGCCGATTCGATCCGACTACCTGTTCCTGACCGCTCATCAGGACGACGAATTTGCCGACCGCAGCGCCGGGCCGGCGCCGACCACTGGCTTCGCCGGCGCGGCCGACGATGGCAAGCAAGGCGGCAAGCGCTAAGCCGGATACCGCTAGCGGCCGGCGCGCAGCGAACTCTCGCGCAGCCCGCTCAGCGTCGCGCGGGTGGTGAGCGCTTCGGGATCGAGCTGGATCTCGATCAGTGCGGCGCGCCCGGATCTCAACGATCGCTCGAAGGCATCGGCAAACTCGCCGGTGCGCTTGACGGTCTCGCCGTGCAGACCGTAGGCGCGCGCCAGCGCCGCGAAATCCGGATTGACCAGGTCGCTGGCGATTACACGCGTTGGATATTCGCGCTCCTGATGCATCCGAATCGTGCCGTACATGCGGTTGTTGATCACCAAGAAGATCGGCGCCACGCGGTACTGATGCGCGGTCGCGATCTCCTGCCCATTCATGAGGAAGCAGCCATCGCCCGAAAACGAGAGCACGCGGCGATCGGGATAGACCAGCGCCGCGGCGACTCCCGACGGAACCCCGTAGCCCATCGAGCCGTTGGTCGGAGCGAGCTGTGTGCCGAGCTCGCGGAAGCGCCAGAAGCGATGTACCCAGCCGGTGAAGTTGCCGCCGCCGTTGGTGACGATCGTGTCGGGCGGCATCTGGTCGCGCAGGCTGGCGACGATTTCCGCGAGCTGGACCTCGCCGGGATTCTTCAGCGGCTCGCCATAGGCCAGGTAATCCTGATGGGCGCGCGCGATCTGCTCCTCCCACGCTGAAGCATCGACCGGTTTCATCGCTTTGGCGGCGGCCGCGAATTGGGGCATCCCGGCGACGATCGGCAACGCGGCCTGATAGACGCGCCCGAGTTCTTCGGAGCCGGCGTGAACGTGTACCAGCTTTTGCCGGGGACGCGGCACCTTGAACAGCTCGTAGCCCCCGGTGGTCGCCTCGCCCAGCCGCGGCCCGACCGCGAGCACCAGGTCAGCATTCTCGAACATCGCGAGCAGCTTCGGATTGGGTGCGATGCCGAGATCGCCGGCATAGCAGGGATGCAGATTATCGAAATGGTCCTGGCATCGGATCGAGGTCGCGGTCGCCAGCCGATTGGCCGCGGCGAAGTCGCCGATATCGCGCACCGCCTGCGGAGTCCAGGTCGAGCCGCCGAGGAGCATCATCGGATGCCGTGCCGCCGCCAGCAGCTCGCGCAGCCGCGCCATCTGATCGGCGCCGGGGCTGGCCTGGACGGCCTGGTAGGGAGCTGCGTCGGCCGTCGCGACCCGATCGCACAGCATGTCTTCGGGCAGCACCAGCGCCACCGGGCCGGGACGTCCCGAGCAGGCCAGCGTGAAAGCATGCGCCACGAACTCCGGGATGCGGGAGGCGTCGTCGATCTGGGCGACCCATTTGGTGAAGGGACCGTACATGTGCCGGAAATCGATCTCCTGGAACGCCTCGCGCTCGGCGAAAGCGCGCGGCACCTGGCCGATGAAGATCACCAGCGGGGTCGAATCCTGATAGGCGGTATGCAGGCCGATACTGGCATTGGTCGCGCCGGGCCCGCGCGTCACGAAGCAGACCCCCGGCCGTCCGGTGAGCTTGCCGTAGGCCTCGGCCATGTAAGCGGCGCCGCCTTCCTGCCGACATACGATCAGCCGCAGCCGTTCGCGGACGTCGTACATGGCGTCGAGCGCGGCGAGATAACTCTCGCCCGGCACGCAGAAAGCGGTGTCGACGCCATGAATCATGAGCTGATCGATCAGTACCTGGCCGCCGGTGCGGGTCTTTGCGAGCTCGCTCATAGCGCTTCATGCTCTCCTGTTCCGGATGCGAAACTGAGCCTATACTATCGCGTAATCCTCAGAATCTAAGCGATCCAGGGAGGCTCCGACGGTGGCAACCGGCAATATCCCATGCGGCATCGGCATTCCGCAGAATTTCGCCAATTCCCGACTCGATCTGAAGCTGATTCACGACTTCGCGCCGCGCGCCGAAGCACTCGGCTACGACAGCCTGTGGGTGCAGGAGCAGATTATCACCGACGCTCCGCTGCTCGAGCCGGTGACGCTGATGACTTACGTCGCGGCGTTGACCACCAAGGTACGCATCGGCTCCTCGGTGTTGCTGATCGTGATTCGCAACCCGGTGCAGCTCGCCAAGAGCCTGGCCACGCTCGATCAGCTCAGCCAGGGACGGCTGATCGCCGGCGTCGCGATCGGCGGCCCGCACGTGCCGGAAAAAGTCTTCGGCGTCGGCGGCGGCAAACGCTCGCGCCGCTTCATCGAGGCGCTCGCAGTCATCAAGGCCTTATGGACCCAGCCGAAAGCCACCTTCAAGGGCGAGTACTGGAATTTCGAGAACATCCCGATGGAGCCCAAGCCGCTCCAGAAGCCGCATCCGCCGCTATGGTTCGGGGCCCGCACCGAAATTGGCTTGAAACGCGCGGTGCGCCTTGGCGACGGCTGGATGGGCCCGGGCTCGACCTCGACCGCCGATTTCGCCGACCATGTTCAGATCGTGCGGCGGCAGTTGGAGGCGACCAAACGCGATCCGGCGAACTTCCCGATCTCCAAGCGTGTCTACCTAGCGGTCGACGAGAATCGGGATCGCGCCGAGCGCCGGCTGCGCGAGTGGTTCCAGATGCGCTACAAGAACGCCGCGATGGGCTCGCAGGTCTCGATTTGGGGCGGCAAGGCGGAGGTTACCGACAAACTGCGCGAGCTGGTGCGCGCCGGCGCCCAGCATCTGCTGCTCAACCCGGTGTTCGAAGAAATGGAGCACGCCGAGCTGCTGGCCGGCGAGGTAATGCCGCACCTGCAGGGCTGAGCGGGGTCTGCGCGGCGATCAGTCGCGCCAGACGCGGCGCGCGGTCTCGACTACCAGGCGGAGCTTCGCGATCTCGTCGTCGAGGCTGACCAGGTTGCCCTCGACGGTGCTCGAAAATCCGCATTGCGGGCTGAGCGCGAGCTGATCGAGCGGCACGAAGCGGGCGGCCTGGTCGATCCGGCGCGCGAGCTCGTCGACCGTCTCGAGTGCGCGGGTCTTCGAGCTGACCAGTCCCAGCACCACGGTTTTGCCCCGCGGCACGAAGCGCAGCGGCGAGAAATCGCCCGAGCGCGGGTCGTCGTATTCCAGGAAATAGCCGTCGACGTTGATCTGGTTGAACAGGATCTCGGCCACCGGCTCGTAGCCGCCCTCGGCGACCCAGGCGCTCTGGAAGTTGCCGCGGCACAGATGCATGCAGATCGTCATGGCGGGCGGACGGGTCGCGATCGCGGCGTTGATCAAATGCGCATAGGTGGCGGGCAGGGTCTCCGGATTCTCGCCAATCAAGCGTACCTGATCGCGCAATTTCGGATCGCACAGGTAGGCCAGGTTGACCTCGTCGATCTGCAGATAGGTGCATCCGGCCTGCGCGAGGTCGGCCACCTCTTCCGCGTAGATACGGCCGAGGTCGGCGTAAAAGCCGGCGAGCTCCGGATAGGCCCTCTCGTCGATCGCGCGGCGCCCGCCGCGGAAATGCATCGTGCTCGGCGACGGGATAGTGACCTTCGGCGTGACTTGCGCAATCGACTTCAGGAAATTGAAATCCTCGCGCATGATCGCGCTGGGCCGGGCGAGCTTACCCGTCACCCGGATCCCGGGCGGCATCACCTCGATGTCGCCCTCGGCGCGATGAAACTTCGCCTTGACGCTGGGCGGCACCACGGTGACGTTCTGGAAGCGTTCGAGGAAATCGAGATGCCACCAGGTGCGGCGGAATTCGCCGTCGGTGACGGCCTGGAAGCCGAGCTCTTGCTGGAGCTTGACGGCCTCGCGGATGCATCGGTCTTCGACTTCGCGCAGCTCGGCGGCCGTCATCCGTTCCTGTTTGCGGGCTTCGCGGGCGGCCAGCAGCTCCGGCGGACGCAGCAGGCTGCCCACGTGATCGGCGCGAAATGGTGGCGTCGTCTTAAGCGGCATGATCGAACTCGGCGGAAGAGGCTAGCGCCGGGACGCGTGGAACGTCCCGGCGATGTTAGCGTTTCAAAAACAACTGCTTACTTTTCGGTACGCAGCTCGATCGTGTTGCCGTCGGGATCGTGCACCCACATCTGACGGCCCGCGACCACCTTGATACCGGCGTCCTCGGGCATCACCACGTGGATGCCATTAGCGCGCAGGGTCTTGAGCGCTTCGTCGAAATCTTCGACCTCGATCGCGATATGCGGACCGACCGGGTCAGGCTCACCCGGAGGGACGACCTCGCCCTCCTTGCTCTGAATCACGTGAATCGCGGTATTGCCGGCGCCGAACCAGTAGCCGCCCTGCGGAAAATTGGGCCGATTGGTCATCACCTGCAGACCCAGCACGCCTTCGTAAAACTTCCGGGTCTTTTCCGGATCCTTAATCCTCAAGGCCGAATGATTCACGGCATGTGGCTTAATCATAATCGCTCTCCTCCGCTTGAAGCTCGAAGCTTACCGCGATCGCTCAGTATTGCCAACGCTCGCGGGCCGGCTCTCGGTCGCCTGCTGGTTCATCACCTTCTTCCATTGACGCCAGATGCCGCGCTGCGAGACCTCATCGCGCAGGTCGCCGACGATTCCGAGGGCCGGGTCGGCGCGTTCGCGATGCTTCCCGCGCGAGAACAGAATCCACGGCTCGGTCGTCGCGGCGAAGCCGGCCTGCACGCGCTCGAAAACCTCGGTATCGTCGGGGCTGCCGCCGCCTGCCGAGCCGAAGAAGCCCTCGTGCTCGCGCAAGCGCAAATAACTCGCTTGCTCGGAAGCGCCCTTGACCAGGGTCGGGATGATAGTCACCTCGGTGTGATCGACGCCGACCGGCTGAATCATCCGCATCTGGATTCCCACCAGCGCCAGGTTCGGGAAGATAAACAGGATAACCGCGCCCGCCTGCGAGACCGGCACGGCTTGCGTCAGGGTCACGTGGCCACCGCCCAAATCACCGGTCGCGCCCTGGAACTTCTCGACGGGATTCGCGGCGCCGGGCCCGAGATCCTTCTCCACCGCCAGCATCACCGATTGATGGACGAACGGCGGATGATAGCCGTCGAGCGAGTTTTCGACCTGCAGCTTCCAGTTTCCGCGGTAGCGGTACTTGTGCAGCCCGATCGACGCATCCAGTTCGCCGCCCCGGGAAACCTGTGCGATCCAGCGATCGAGCAACCCGCGCCCGCGTCCCAGATGCTCGTCGAACGTGATTCCGGCCGGGCTCACACTGCCGAAGATGAAGCCGTGATGTTCGCCGATGCGCGGCACTTTGACCAGCCCGTATTCCTCGCGCCGGAATTGTTCGTCGTAGCCATCCGGATACGGTACTCCGGCGAGCGTGCCGTCGAGCTTGTAGGTCCAGCCATGATAGGCGCATCGAAAGCTGCGCGCGTTGCCGCGCTCTTCGCTGCAGACGGTGGCGCCGCGATGGCGGCAGCGGTTGAGCAGCAGGTTCACCTGCCCGGCCTGATCGCGCACCATGATGACCGGCTGCCGGCCGATCCGCTTGAGCCGGAAGTCGCCGGGGTTGGGCACTTCGCTGGCGTGGCCGACGAAGACCCATCCGCGATGGAAGATACGCTCCAGTTCGTCGTCGAAGATTTCCGGATCGGTGTAAAGGCGCGAATGGACTCGATCCGGCTTGATTAGCGTGTCGTAATCTCTGGCCGATTTCTTTTTCATCTTTTCCGCTGGATGCCCGAAATCGTTACGCGCCGCTCTCATCCCTTATATCAAGAAAGCGCGCGAACGTTTATGATCCACGGCTCTTTATCCGGCAGGTAAGCCTTACCGGGTCGCGAGGCAAACCAAGCTCCGCTGAGCCATTCGGATGGGCGGGCGCTGGAGTGGGAGGATGAATTTGTCCAGCAAATCGAGTCCGGGTTGGCCGGGAGTACCAGGCCATCGAACCACGAAATCATGGTTTCTTCGGGGCTGGCGAGTGACCGTTGCAGCGCTCGCGCTCGCCCTGTCGACCATCGCGACGCCGGGCCCTGCGGCATACGCGGCCGGCGCGGACGTGATTCGAGTCTCCGTGGTCGGGTTGCACAGCGATTCGGGGCGGGTCGTTTGTACGCTGTTTGATTCGCCGACGGGATTCCCGCGCGACGATAGCAAGGCGCAGACCATCTCTGTCCCGATCGTCCATCACACCGGCACCTGCGATTTTCCGGTCTCGACGCGTGGGCGCTATGCGACGGTCGTTTTCCACGACGAAAACGGCGATGGCAAGTTCAACACCAACTGGCTGGGGCTGCCGAAGGAAGGCTACGGATTTTCCAACGACGTCTCGATCTCCTGGCGTCCGCCGAACTTCGACGAGGCGGCCTTCAACTTCGGCGGCGGCACGCAAAGCGTCACGATACACATCAGATACTGAACGGAACCGCGACCGCGAACTACCTTCGATATGCGAACCGAGGGTATCGCGTATGACACTTCTACCAGCGGCGCCCGCGCTCGCGATTCAAGGCTGCGGATGCTGCTGGGTCAGGCAGTGGACGGTGCCGAGTCCCCAAACCAGATCGATCGCGGGAACGCCAACCACCTGACGACCAGGAAAAAGCTTCCCCAATATTTCCTGGGCTTGTAGGTCGGCGGGGCAATCGAAGTGCGGCATTACGACCGCGCCATTGGCGATATAGAAATTCGCATATGATGCCGGCAGCCGCGTCCCGTCGTGATAGAGCGCCGGCGGCATCGGCAGCGTCGCGATTTTGAAGGCGCGGCCCTCGCGATCGCGCATCGCCTCGAGCCGTCGCAGGTTGTCGGCCAGCGGCCGGTAGTTATCGTCCGCCGGATCCGGTTCGACGACCGTGACGATCGTGTCGGCGCTCACGAAGCGCGCCAGATCGTCGACGTGCCCGTCGGTATCGTCGCCGGCGATTCCTTCACCCAGCCACAGCACTTTCTCCGCGCCGAGATAGGTCGTCAGGTAGTCCTCGATCGCGACGCGCGTCAGGCCGGGATTACGATTCGGATTCAGCAGGCACTGCTCGGTCGTAAGCACGAGGCCGGCGCCGTTGACGTCGATCGAGCCGCCTTCCATCACGATTCCCGGCTCGATCACCTCGAAACCGAAGCGCAGGCCGAGCTCGCGCGGCACCACGTCGTCGAGCGTCCAGGGGCCGTATTTTTCGCCCCACGAGTTGAAGCGCCAGTCCAGCGCGATCTGGACGGGCCCCGCGCCGGCGCCGCGCCGGTTGATAAAGATTGGGCCGTGATCGCGAATCCAGGAGTCGTTGGTCGCGACCGGCACGAACTGCAGCCGCTCGGCCGCGGCGGCGACGCCCGATTTCCCGAGCTCGGCCACCACCATCGCCTGTGCCGCGGCCTGCGCCGCCGCATCCTGCACCAGGATTCGCACCGGCTCGAAGCGCGCGATCGCGGCGGCGAGCCGCGCGAAAGCCGGCGGGATACGTTCGAAGGTGCCGGGCCAGGTATCGCGGTTATGCGGCCATACCAGGTAGGTCGCCAGATGCGGCGCCCATTCCGCCGGCATCCGGTAGCCCTTCGTCAACTCGCGATGTCGAATCGGGATCACGGCCGGCTAGAGCCGGAAGCGACGCGTCAGATCCTGGTAGGCGTCGATTCGCCGGTCGCGCAGGAACGGCCAGTTGCGCCGGGTCGTCTCGATTTCCGCCAGGTCGCATTCGACCACCATCGTCTCCTCGGCGTTATGGCTGGCGCGCGCGATCACCGCGCCGAACGGATCGGCGACGAACGAGCCGCCCCAGAAGTCGAGTCCATCCTCGACTCCGACCCGGTTGACCGCCGCGACGAAAATTCCGTTGGCGATCGCATGGCCGCGCTGCACGGTCTCCCAGGCGTCATATTGGCGCCGGCGCACGCTCTCGATCTCCTGGAGATCCCAGCCGATCGCGGTCGGGTAGAAGATCATCCGCGCGCCGGCCAGCGCCACCAGCCGCGCCGCCTCGGGAAACCATTGATCCCAGCAGATCAGCGCGCCGATTCTGCCGCGCGCGGTCGGATGGGCCGTGAAATCGAGATCGCCGGGGGTGAAATAGAACTTTTCGTAGTAGCGCGGGTCGTCGGGGATATGCATCTTGCGGTAGCGGCCCGCCAGCCGGCCGTCGGCGTCAAGGATGACGGCGGTATTGTGATAGACACCCTCGGCGCGCCGCTCGAAGATCGAGCCGACCACCACCACCCTGGCTTTGCGAGCGATCGCCGCCAGCCGCTCGGTGGTCGGTCCCGGCACCGGCTCGGCGAGATCGAACGAGTGCGGGTCTTCGGTCTGGCAGAAGTAGCGCGAGCGAAACAGCTCGGGCAGGCATACGATCGTGGCGCCGCGCGCGGCGGCGTCCTCGATCGCGGCGACCGCGCGCGCCAGGTTGTCGTCGAGGCTCGGCCCACAGCTCATCTGGACCAGCCCGATCGAAATCCGATTGCCGTTGACGTCCATCGACAAGAACGCCGGCGGAACAATCCCGAAGGATTATCCGCCGGCGCAGTTTAGCGAGTTCGATGCGCTTGGCTACTCGCCGACAATCCGGTTCTCGAGCACGCCAATCTTGGCGACTTCGCAGCGCACCACGTCACCCGGCTTCATGAAGAGCTGCGGGTTGCGGAACAGGCCGACGCCGCTCGGGGTGCCGGTCGAGACCACGTCGCCGGGTTCGATCGTCACGCATTCCGAGATGTAGTTGACCAGGTAGTTGACGTCGAAAATGAGCTGCTTGGTGTTCGAATGCTGCACCCGCTCGCCGTTGAGGAAGCAGGAGATATCGAGCACGTGCGGGTCGGGAATTTCGTCCTTGAGCACCAGGTAGGGGCCCATCGGCGCGCCGTTCTCGAAGTTCTTGCCCATCGTCCACTGGCCGCGGCGCTGATAGTCGCGGACGCTGACGTCGTTGACGATCGTATAGCCGGCGACGTACTCGAGCGCCTTCTCTTTCGGTACGTGGCGGCCGCGTTTGCCGATTACGAACGCCATCTCGGACTCGTAATCGAGCTGCTTGGAGACCTTCGGATACTCGATCCCGTCGTCCGGATTGGTGACGCAGACCGCGCCCTTCATAAAGAAGGTCGGGTATTCGGGAATCTGGTTGCCGGATTCCTGGGCGTGGTCGCGGTAGTTGAGCCCGACCATCAGCAGCTTGCGCGGCTGCGGAATAGGCGCCAGCAGCTTGACCGAATCGGCCGGGTAGGCGAGCGATTGTTCCTCGGCCGCACGCGCGCCGAGCTTGGCCACGTAGGCCAGCGCCTCCTTGGCGGCGCCAATGGCGCGTTCGCCGCTGTCGAGGAAGCCGATGATATCGGACGGTACGATGGCGGCCGAGAGCTCGTCGGCGCGGGTCTCACCGCGCTCGCGCAGCATCATGCGATAGGCGGCATGCAGGTCGATCATCTGACCGTCGACCGGAGAACCGAGCAAAGGCGCCTGTTGTCTGAAGCGGAAAGTTGCAAGTCGCACTGATTCTCACCTCCAGGGTGATTTTCGCCGGTCGCGGGCCGGATAGGCCGCGCCGCACGCGGAATTTAGATTTGCCTGATCGTCACGCACCGCGCGCAGTTTGTCAACGCGCGGCGCCCGCCCCGTATTCCTCGGCTACCAGAGCTTCTGCGACGCGATCCTGGCGCCTTCCGCCAGCGACTGCAGCTTCAACCATGCCACGTCGGCATCGACCCCCGACGATCCGACGAAGGTGGCGAAGCCGCAATCGGTGCCCGCGATGACGTTCTCCTTGCCGACGATCCGGGCGAACCGTTCGATACGCTGTGCCACCAGCCGCGGATGCTCGACATGATTGGTCGCCGTGTCGATCATCCCGGGTATCATTGCTTTGTCGGCCGGCAGCTTGAGCTGCTGCCAGACCTCCCATTCATGCTCATGGCGCGGGTTGGCGCCTTCGAAATAGATGAAGCCGGCGTTGGCCTTGAGCACCGGCGCGATGATCTCGCGCAGTTCGACATCCTTATGATGGGGGCCGACATAATTCCCCCAACACAGGTGCAGGCGCATTTTATCGGCCGGGAGGCCGCGGATAGCGTGATTCAACGCCTCGATCGCGAGCGGTACGTACTTGCTCATGTCGAGCGGTCCCTTGCCGTCGGTGAAGGCATGGGCGCGCATCGCCAGGTCCGGCGAATCGAGCTGCAGATTGAAGCCGGCCTCGATAATCGCCTGGTACTCGAACCGCAGCGCTTCGCCGGCGGCCTCGAGGTAATCCTCGAGCGACCGGTAGTGGCGGTTTGGGAAATTGAAGGCTACTTGCCCGGGCGTGACCGCGCAGATGAACGCCTCGTCGGGGCTTTTGCCGGCCAGCGCGGCCTTGAGGTTTTCGATATCGGCCTTGACCGCGTTGCGATCGTTCACCGCGATCGGCCCGATGACCATAGGCATGATGATGTGCTGGCCGCCTTCGTCGCCGAAGTGCTTGGCCGCGACGCTGGGAAATTCCGCCAGGTCGGTGGCCATGAACTGGGCGCGTTCGGTGCCGAAGCCGGTGAAGCGCTGGATGATATAGTTGCTGAAGCCCGGCTTGCTCATCTCGCCGTCGCTGACGATGTCGATCCCGGCGGCGCGTTGCTTGCGCACCATCTCGGCGACCGCCTCGCGGACGCGCGCTTTCAGCCGGGCGGCGTCGACCGGCTTGCCGTCGAGCTTGTCGTACATCATATGGGCCAGGTCGTCGGGCCGCGGCAGGCTGCCGCCATGGGTGGTGAGGATACGGTCGATGCTGCGCTGCATGGTCGGTCTCCTGCGAAGTCGGTCTGCCTGAATCAGGGCGCTCTTTTACACCCTAAAGACTCATGTTAAGTTTCAAACCTGGACGGATTCGCTCAAAGAGCTGAGATTTTTGATAGGTGAGGATCGCACGGTCAGGCTCGCAATGGCGGCCCCGGTCATTTCCGTCGGCTTGGAGTAATCACGTTTTTCGCGACTATCGCAACTTGCCTCCTCTAACACGTCCGGAAGTTCCGGCGCAATTTGCTCACCCCCGACACGTTTGAACATCTTAGGTATCTCCGCCTACTACCATGACAGCGCCGCGGCGCTGGTCAGCGACGGCGAGATAATTGCCGCCGCGCAGGAGGAGCGCTTCTCGCGCCGCAAGCACGATGCGCGCTTCCCGCGCCATGCTATCGATTACTGTCTCAAGGCGGGCGGCGTCGCGCTCGGCGATCTCGAAAGCATCGTCTTTTACGACAAGCCGCTGCTGAAATTCGAGCGCCTGCTCGAAACCTATCTCGGTTATGCGCCGCGCGGCCTGGCCTCGTTTATCACCGCGATGCCGGTGTGGCTCAGCGAGAAGCTCAACCTCAAGTCGCTGCTCAAGCGCGAGCTCGCGGCGATCGACGGCCGCCGCCCCGCCGAACTTCCGCCGATCCGCTTCACCGAGCATCACCAGGCCCATGCGGCCTCGGCTTTCTTCCCGAGTCCCTTCGCCAGGGCCGGCGTGCTGTGCCTCGACGGGGTCGGTGAATGGGCGACCACTTCGGTATGGCTGGGCGAGGGCAATCAGCTTACCCCCGCCTGGGAGATCGACTTCCCGCATTCGCTCGGGATGCTCTACTCGGCGTTTACCTACTACACCGGCTTCAAGGTCAACTCGGGCGAGTACAAGGTGATGGGGCTGGCGCCGTATGGCGAAGCGCGCTTCACCGATCTGATCCTCGATGAGCTCATCGACCTCAAGTCCGACGGCACCTTCCGGCTCGACATGGAATTCTTCAACTACGCGACCGGGCTGACGATGACCAACGGCCGCTTCGATCGCCTGTTTGGCGGACCGCCGCGCAAGCCCGAAAGCCTGCTGACGCAGCGCGAGATGGATCTCGCCGCCTCGGTGCAGAAGGTCACTGAGGAGGTGATGCTGCGGCTGGCGCGCACGGTGAATCGAGAGCTGGGCGTCGAGTACCTGTGCATGGCCGGGGGCGTGGCGCTCAACTGCGTCGCCAACGGGCGCATCCTGCGCGAGGGCCCGTTCCGCGACATCTGGATTCAGCCGGCCGCCGGCGACGCCGGCGGCGCCGTGGGCGCGGCGCTCGCCACCTGGCATCAGTATCATGGCAAACCGCGCGCGGCGCGCGAGGGCGACGCGATGCGCGGCGCATACCTCGGACCGTCGTTCGCGGCCGACGAGATCGAGGCGGCGCTGGATGCGGCCGGCGCGCGCTACGAGAAGCTCGACGAGGCCGCGATGCTGGCGCGGGTGGCCGCGCTGCTGGCGGACAAGAACGTGGTCGGATGGTTCCAGGGGCGGATGGAGTTCGGGCCGCGCGCGCTCGGCGCGCGATCGATTATCGGCGATCCGCGCAGCCCCCGCATGCAATCGGTCATGAACCTCAAGATCAAATACCGCGAATCGTTCCGCCCGTTCGCACCGGCGGTGCTTGCCGAGCGGGTCGCGGACTGGTTCGAGCTCGATCGCCCGAGCCCCTATATGCTGATCGTCGCCGGCGTGCGGCCCGAGCTGCGCCGCCCGCTAAGCCCCGAGCAGGAGCGGCTGTTCGGAATCGAGCGCCTCAACCTGCCGCGCTCGACGATTCCCGCCGTCACCCATGTCGACTACTCAGCCCGCATCCAGACGATCCATCGCGAGACCAACCCGCGCTTCCATCGCCTGCTCGAGAACTTTGCGGCTCTCACCGGCTGCCCGCTGCTGGTCAACACCTCGTTCAATGTGCGCGGCGAGCCGATCGTATGCACGCCGGCCGACGCCTACCGCTGTTTCATGCGCACCGAGATGGACTACCTGGTAATCGAGGATTTTCTGCTGGCCAAATCCGCCCAGCCGAAGATCGAGCGCGACGACGCCTGGCAAAAGGAATTCGAGCTTGACTGAGGATACCGCCAAACCCGTCTCACGTAAGGAGTTGCGCGACTTCGGCCTGATCGTCGGGGGCTTGCTCGCCGCGCTCTTCGGGCTCGGCCTGCCGTTGCTGAAGCATCGCGCCGTCCCGCTGTGGCCGTGGATCGTGGGCGTCGTGCTGGTGACGGCGGCGCTGGCTTTTCCGTCGGCGCTGCGCGGACCTCATTTTCTGTGGACGAAATTCGGCCTGGTGCTCGGCTGGATCAATCAACGCATCGTGCTGACGATAGTCTTCTATATTATTCTATTGCCTACCGGCCTGATCATGCGGGCGCTGGGGCGCGACCCGATGGCACGCGGCTTCGAGCCTGACCGCGAGAGCTATCGCGTCGCCAGCCGCCAGACGCCCGCAAGTTCGATGGACCGGCCGTTCTGATTTCGCGCGCGCCCGTAGCTCAACTGGACAGAGCATCGGACTTCGGATCCGAGGGTTGGGGGTTCGAATCCCTCCGGGCGCGCCAAGTCCCGACGCGGGTTTCTGGCATTTCCGGGGCTTCCGGAGGGTCGTCTGACTCCCCGCTCTGACTCCCGGAAATTTTCCGAGAGCGGTCGGCTAGCCGCCCGCCATCCCCCAGGAGCGTGACGCTCCGTGACGACCGGTGACAGTTAAGCCAAACTGGGCATGCCAATCGCTCGCTAAATCGGGACTGAGGGTTCAAATTCATCTCGCTCCGCCGCCGAGTCTGCTCTCAGCGCCAGGGTCAGCGTGGTAATGGTCCTGCAGCGTCCGGCCTGGCGGATACACCTTGACGCTAACCCCGCCGGTAAGAGTGGCCTGGTTCGTCACGTAGATATATCCCCGCGAATCCAAAGCGATCCCTCGCGCATAGGCGAGACCGGTTCGGGGCCAATCAGCGATAACCGCACTTGGACTCAAATTGCCTGAGCCCTTCAGTGGGTAAGCGGTGATGCTGTTGCCATAGAATGGATTGTGGATGTCGCCATTGTAGTTGGAAACGAAGATTCCGGCCGCGCTGGTGCTGCCGCTCGACGGCGGCACCACTAGCTTCACCGTCGTCGGCCAATGCGGCACCTTGATGTGCGCGTGGACGAGTCCAACCGCACCAGTAAACCGCACCGTTCTGATTATTGAGAGCACTGGCACATATCGATCGCGCAGCGGCGGAGTATCAAAGGCCGACTGTATCGAACAGTCGCGCGGTGCGAGAATTTGGACGCCCCAATGAGCTGCAGCGCGTCCATGAGAGATGCATACAAAAGCCTCGGCCCCGGTCAACCGCAGAGGTTTGCACGAGCGGTCAAAGTCCGGGGGTATGGTAAAAATGGTATTAGCGTTGCTCGACGCACTTCCGTGGTTGACCAGGAACCGGAGCCAGAGTGTTCCGTTGGCGTCAAGCAAATCCACTATTGCGTCTGCGGCCGGCAGGCCGACACGCCGCGGATCGCGTTCCCGCACGTGCAGACCTGCGGGATATTCGGCGGGGTATTCGAAGGACAAGCCGGTCGCGGCGTTGCGATATCTCTTCCAGGCGCGAGGCTTGGCATGGACCACCGATGGGCCCAAGAGGACCGCGCTCAGCAAGATTAGAACCGCGAGCACCTCAAGAACGGCAATCACGAAGCCGTGCTGCGCGTCGAGGAGCAAAGCATTGGCCTCGGGCTGAGTTCCGTTAAGGTCTCGCCACTTGTCGGGGTTGCCGGGCGCCAAATCGCTTACTCTCCAATCTTCACCGCTCGGAACTCGCCGGTCTGTTCGTTCAGGGCTGTCAGCTGCATCACCCAGCCATCTTTCGGATAGCATTCTTCGATATCACGAAGCCTCGCGAGTATGTCTTTCGCAACCGTAATGACGACGCGAAACTTCCCGTCACAGTGACGACGCGCCGCAATTACATCGCGGCCGCGCGCAGCACCGGGATGGTGCCGGCGCCGAAGTCGCGATACCAATGTTTCTGCTCTTCCGGCGCTGTCCCGCGGCCGAAAATCGCGGCAAAGTGGCCGGCTCCGGAGCTGCGACACTGCGTTACGATCTGCTCGGCGACGGCGGCCGGCGTGCCGGCGATAAACTCCTCGTCGCCGATCGAAAATGCGTGCGCCGTCGGCGAGTCGAGCAGCGCGGGACGCTCGGGCGTGTCGACGCGCGGATCGACCTCCAGAAACTTGCGGAACTCGCGCCGCTGCGTCGCCATGATCGACTCGGCCTCGCGGTCGCTATCAAGCATCGTCACCACGCGGCGCAGGCAAATGTCTTCCGCTCCCACCTTGCGCCCGGCCTTGTCGGCTTCGTCGCGATAGGCGTCGAAAATCTCGATCACCTTGCTCTGCGGATGGAAGCCCGTGCAGATCTTGGCGCCGCGGCGCGCCGCCTTGCGCGCCGACGCGGTGCTCACTACGGTCACCCATTTCGGCGGGGAGGGCTGCTGCAGCGGGCGTGGCGTCAGGCGCAAGTTGTCGAAATTCCAGAACCTGCCGTGATGCGAAATCACAGGACTGACGAGCGCCTTATCGACGATCTCGAGCGCCTCGTCGTTGCGGGCGCGGGCTTCTTCCACGCCCAGCCCGACCTGCGCCATTTCCTGCGGGATACCGGCGGCGGTACCGATCTCGAGCCGCCCGCCGGTGAGATGGTCAAGCATGCCGATTTCCTCGACCAACTCCCACGGCGAATGATACGGCGGCACCACGCCCATCACGCCGAGCCGGATCTTTTTGGTGCGCAGCGCGACGTTGGCGATCAGCAGGTTGGGCGCGGGCGAATAACTGAGGCCGAAATGATGCTCGCTGAAAAAGATGCCTTCGAAGCCGGCAGGCTCAGCACTCGCCCAGAGATCGAGATAGGCGTTGAAATACCGTTGCGAAGCGTCCGGATCGAAGTGCTGCACCAGCGCGTGCGGCGAGCCAAAAAATTCAAAGATCCACGGTTTGATCATCCGTCACTCCCAGCGATTTTGCCTCTTTTGCGGTCATTCCGGCGCGCGGCTGCCGTGCGAGGAATCCCGATCTGTTACCCTCTGGTCCTCGTGAGTCCAATCGATAATACCTGCGACCATTTATGACATAACTTCCAGAACCTGTTGCAATAAGCGAAACAAGCCGGTTCTGGGATTTATCCAGGATGAAGCGCAATTATCACCTGCTCTATAACCCCGAGAAAGACATCGCTGCCCGGGACCCGAAGGTCCCGCCACGCAGCTCATGTTCCCACGCGGGGTTACGGTTGTTTTGAGTTCAAGGGGCGGCTACCTTCGCACAATGATCCAAGGATCCCGGGAGGGCCAGCCATGCTCGTTCTGATCGCAAAAATAACGGTGAAGAGCGGCCGCGAACAGGAATTCGAGCGAATCGTCCGAGCTGCCGTACCGCAGGTTCGGGCAGAGCCGGATAATCACGCTTACATCTTTCACCGCTCGCCGGACAATCCGCGAATGTTCATGTTTTACGAGCAGTACACGGACCAGGCGGCGCTCGATACCCATCGGACACACCTGAAGGAAATGGGCATCGACCTTGCCTCCTTCCTGGAAGGCGGTATCGTCCGCGAGTTTTACGATCTGTTGGCCTGACGATTTTAACGGCGAACAAGATCTACGAGGGACCATAAACTGGCGGCAGGATAGCGGCGTGCCTCGCGGTTGTGTATGCCGCCTTCACCCCCGACCAGTTCGATTTCGTGCTACAGACCCAGCTGCACGTCGAAAGATCATGAGCAACGCGTTCCGATCGATGATACCGCCCTCATGCGGCAGGATCGTGCGGCACGGGGACGCATTCCGGTACATCCCAGGCCGCTAGCGCAGCGCGGAGGGAGTCAGGCGGCGGGCAGCCTGCCGCCGAATCGACTCAGGCCGCCTCCCGCTCCCAGCAGGGCAGCTAGTCCGACGATGGACGAGTAACGCGTCCAGCAGTCAGCGTCAGAAATGGTCGGAAACGTTGCGTGGCCTTCAGCGATTCGCCACATCAATCGCGGAGCATGACGTTGCCCGACTGCAGCGCCATCAACTCGTTTGCTTCAGGGTATTTCGCCGAAACCGCAGGATACCAGAGATGACTCCCTTGAAGGGCGGCCGCACATGCGCCAGGTATCTTGTTCGCGAAACATGTGCGACCGGGTCTGATGGCAGCTTGATTCTGCCCTGTGTTACCCATACGCTTCGGTCAACCAATCGTGGTCAGACGCGCGCTTCGGATTCCGCGACGCGACCTCCCGCACCAATCAGAGCCCATCATTCGGCGTTACCAGACCAGAATCCAATGGCTCTAGAAATGGAGTGTTTGTGTCTTCTTTTAAACGATTTCGGTTGCCGGTGATGCGTGGGTCGGTCCGCCAACAAACACATCGTCAACCAACGAATTCAGCCATCTCGCGACAAGCTGAGGTTGGCGCGTCAAACGTGGGCGCTGTGACGAGCCCGGCGATTCAACAATCCGCTGGCGGAGTGGCGGTCCATGGATCGGAGTGGCCGTGGTGGCGCACCACCAGGCATGACGCCATCGTGCTGCCGTGGGTGATTCTCATCCACGCGACGGCCCTGGTCGGCCTGATCCTGTTTCCGCTGCCCGGATGGCATGTTTTGCTTGGTGCGCTCGCACTCGCCTGGATCGGCGGAATCGGCACGACGGTCTGCTATCATCGCGCCATCGCTCATCGCGCGGTGCGGCTGAATCCCGCCGTGCGAGCAGTGCTGATCTTCTTTGCGATGTTCAATGGCGCGGGATCGCCCATCACGTGGGCGGCCAGCCACCGGGTACATCACGCTCACGCTGACACTGCGGGAGATGTTTCAAGCCCAGCATTACATGGATTCTGGTGGGGTCACTTGCGATGGCTATGGCAAGCCGAGGCGCCTCCGGTCGCGCGACTTTGCCCCGACCTCGATCGTTTTTCATATCGAATCTGGCGGCCCATGCAGCCGGCCATCCTTGCCCTGTCTTTCTTCGGCGGATTGTATTTCGGCCTTGCGGCCTTCTTCTGGCTTGGTGCGATCCGCTTGGTTTTCTCGCTCCACGCGGTGTGCTTCGTCAACAGCGTGTGCCACAGCGAACCCGGTACTCCGATTGGCGAGGACTCGAGCCGTAATGTGCGTTGGCTCGCCCTGATGCACTTCTTTCAGGGCGAGAATTGGCACCGCAACCATCACGCTCGTCCGGCCTTGGCGCGGTTGGGGCGGGCGTGGCACCAGCCAGACGTGGGCTATGTCGTGATTTGTATGCTGGAAAGCATCGGGCTGGCCAGTGACGTGCGGCGCGCACGTAACTTCGCGTCGTAGCAATCGCCGGTCAGGAGCAATGAGAGACAACAGGTAGAAATCGACGGCTGGTCTCTCAAGCTCCGAGTGCGCCGTTACTTTTTGCTCCTTTCCGCCGCAGTACTGCCGCCGGGTCGCCCGCCGGATATCCCGTGCCGCCTTTTCTTGGAGTGGCCTTCGGAGCCGAGGGTTGGGAGATCGAAATCCTTCCGGGCGCACCCGTCCCGACGCCAGTTTCCCGCCTTTTCGGCCGCTCGCTAGTGCCGTCTGACGCCCCGCTCTGACGCTCCGGAAATTCCGGGAAGCGAGCGACCGCGACTTGGCCGATCTGCAAGCCCGCGTACCGCACAAGCTCATCCATCAATGACCGTTAAGCGCTCGGCCGGCTGGGGATCTGATGCGCCGCGGCCCGCCCGGGATGTCGGCCTTCCTCAAGCTGACCTCTCAGTCAGAAGCTCTCAGAGCCTGCGTCCCGGTAATCGCCACGGGCACCGTCCGGAGCGGCCAGTCCCTGGATCGGTCGGGAAAAGTCCCGCCTCGGAACAGTGGTACGCCTCGAGGAGCGGCCCGCCAGCCGAGACGAAAAAAAGGTGAAAGGGCATTGATTGGCATCTGGCCGATTGATAAATTCCGCTTAATTCAGCTAGTGATAAGTTTTTATTGCCTATGGTGGGTGCCGTCGTTTTCGACGGCCCATAGCAATATCGAGGGGGGCCGAAATGTCGAGAAAATATGGTCTGCGGTTGGGGATGCTGGACCTGGTGCTCGCCCTGGTAATCGTTTTGGGGGGATGTGGCTCGGGGGGCGGCGGCGGGAAATACGTACCGCCAGCACCGGCCGGGGTCAGGCTGACCTCGATCACGATCGACCCGAACAATCCCGCAATCGCCGCTGGCACTAGCGTGCAATTGCAGGCCACCGGAAATTACTCCAATGGTACGACCAGGAATTTGACGGACACGGTTACCTGGACGTCGAATGACGGGACCATTGCGCAAGTCAGCAGTTCCCTTCCAACCAAAGGCTTGACGACGGGGAGAGTACCGGTTCCACGTTGATAAACGCGACGCTGGGATCGATCCAGGGGTCGACGACCATCGTCGTTACACCCGCCACGTTGGCTTCGATTAACGTCGATCCCCCCAACCACTCTCTCGCCAAAGGCACCACGCTTCAATTTACCGCGACCGGAAATTTCACCGACGGCACCACCCAGACGCTGACCACGACCGCAACGTGGATGTCCGCCGACGCAACGATCGCCGCGGTCAGCGATATGGCTGGCAGCAAGGGTCTGGTGAGCGGCGTCGATCTGGGAACCGTCAGCATCACCGCGACGCAGTCCGCAATCAGCGGATCGGCCAACGTTACCGTGACGCCCCCGACGCTCGATTCAATCACTGTAGAGCCAGTAAATCCGTCAATCGCGAAGGGCACTGAAATTCAATTGATGGCCACCGGGAATTTCTCGGACGGCACCACGCAGGACTTGACGGATGCCGCCACCTGGACCTCCGCCGCCAGCACCGTGGCTGCGGTCGGCGACACCGCGGGCAGCAAAGGGCTGGTGAGCGGATTAACGGTCGGCAGTGCTGCGATCACCGCATCCTTCGGGGCCGTCGATGGCTCCTCGACCGTAACCGTCACCTCTGCCCGATTGACCCATATCACCGTGGATCCGGCCTCCTCGAGCATCGCCAAGGGCACTTCCGTCGAGTTGAAAGCGAGCGGCGACTTCACAGATGGGACCACGCAGGACATTACGGATCAGGTTGGCTGGACCTCGTCAAACAATTCGATTGCGGAAGTCAGTAACGCCGCCGGTACGCAGGGACTGGTCTCCGGAAACGACCTCGGCAGCGCGACCATCGAGGCGACCCTCGAAGGTATTCATGGATTCGCATCGGTGACCGTAACCTCGGCGGTGCTGACGTCGATTACCGTGACGCCGGCGGATCCCACGATCTCCGAAGGAACCAACATCCAATTGATGGCGACGGGTCACTTCTCCGACTCCAGCACTGAAGATCTAACGGACGAAGCCGGATGGATCTCGGCGGACAACACCATAGCCGACGTCAGCAATTCCCCCGGCACGAAAGCCCTGGTCACGGGAATCGGCATGGGCGTTGCGGCCGTCACGGCGACCTTTGACGGCGTGCAAGGTTCCACCAATGTAACCGTGACTGCGGCGACCCTGGTATCGATTACCGTCACCCCCGCCACGCCCTCGATCGCGAAGGGCACGACGGTACAATTGACGGCTACCGGTCTGTTCTCCGACGCGACTACCCATGACCTGACCGACGAAGTTGGCTGGACTTCCGCCAACGCCGCCGTTGCTCAGGTCGACAGTTCGCCCGGCTACGAAGGACTGGTCACTGGAACCGGCGTAGGCAGCACTGCCATTACCGCCACGCTCAACGGTGTCCAAGGCTCAACTACGGTGACCGTGACTGCCGCGACGCTGCTGTTCATTACCATCACCCCGTCGAATCCGACGATGATGGATGGGACGATGCTGCAGCTCACGGCAATCGGCCACTACTCTGACTCAACCACTCAGGACGTCACCTCATCGGCGGATTGGATATCATCAGACACCCGCGTCGCCCACGTTATCACCAGTTCTGCGCATACCAACGGGCGGGTGATTGCGCGCCGCGCCGGGACGACAACCATCACTGCCGTGGTTGGCGACCTGCAGGGATCGACGGTTGTAACAGTGACGCCATGAGGCAAATTTCGCAGGACTGCAACCTACGATAGCGTGGCGCGGGACATCGGACTGCGGACCTGAGTGTAGTATCTGCGGGAAAACGAGGCCGGTATTCTTCCGGCCTCGTCCCTTTTCTGCTCCGGGCGCGCCCCCGTGCCACACGGATTTCCCGCCTTTTCGGCCGCTCGCTAACGCCGTCTGACCTCCCTCGCTGACTCCCCGGAAATGCTCGGCGGCGGCGAGCGTCGGACCTGACAACAAGGCGGGCTGCTCGTCGCGTACCTCGCGAGGAATCTGTGTCGTCCCGTCAAATGGATCGAGCAGCGCAATTCTTTGAGCCGCCGAATTTTTGCGCGCCGTTCGGCACCCACGCTGCGGTGGTCGAGGTTGATACCGAAACCGGAAGCGTTAACTTCCGGCGCTACGTTGCCGTCTATGACTGCGGAACCGTGATCAATCCGCTGATCGTGGAGGGTCAGGTACACGGCGGCACCTCACAGGGCATCGGCCAGGCGCTCTACGAGGCTGTCCATTACGATGAGACCGGTCAGTTGCTGAGCGGTAGCCTGATGGACTACGCGGTACCCAAGGCGACGATGCTCTCGCACTTCGAAATCGCGAATACCGTCACGCCGACGCCGATCAATCCGCTCGGCGCGAAAGGCATCGGCGAATCCGGATGCATCGCCGGCAGCGCCTGCGTGCTGAACGCCGTGCTTGATGCGCTGTCGCCGCTGGGTGTGCGCAGCCTCGAGATGCCGCTCAAGCCCGCGCGCATCTGGCGCGCCATCCACGAGGCGAAGCAGCGCTAACGGCGACCCGCCGGGGTCTGCAGGCCGGCCGCCACCCTGACCGCGCTGATTGGCTCTCCAGTTGGTCCTGATGCGCCCTCACGTTAAAGTCGATACGTTGGTCGTGCGGTATGGGATCAATCCGTCTGGCGGTTACCAGGCACATCATCATTAGATAAGAGACGGGCAATCCCAACCTGAGTGATTAGAAGCTTTTGCGATCGCCGTGGAGCGGCGCATGGCCTCACGGCCTGACTACTTGACTCGCTTCCGCCGCGACGTAGAATATCGCGTGAAGACGGGTTAAGAAGCGATAAATTGGGGCGGGCATGAAGCGAACGACGATAGTGGGATGGGTGGCGCTAATCCTGATGGCACTGTTGGTGGTGCAACCCGTCACCGCACACGCCTACGTCGGTCCTACCGCCGGGTTGAGCCTCTTTAGCGCAGCGGTTGGCCTGCTGGTCGCTATATTCTCCGCCTTCGCAATTATTCTTCTGTGGCCGATACGTATGTTGCTCAAGTGGATCAGGGGCGCCAAAAGCACTGCGATTGAGACGGCCGAGCCTCCTCAATCCGGCGCGCCGGTGAGCTGACCGCGCACACCACATCCTCTGGCTTTGTGATTGGACGCGCATGAGGCCGCGACGATGGGGCTGTTCGATGTGCCGGCGCCGCTGTTTGCCTTAGTAGGTGCGTGGCTGAATCCACTGCTGCCGGACTCGGCGAGAATCGCGCTGTGGGGAGGAGTGGTCGGCGGGCTCGCAACTACTATCTACTGGCTGCTCTCACCGCAGCAGCGCATCGTCGAAATTCGCGCCAGGGCGCGTGTAGTAAGAAATGCCTTGCTTCGCTACGACGGTGAATTCCGCGGCGTCCTGACCTTGACCGGCGAGTCGCTGGCGCTCTCTCTAAAGGAACTATCGCTGGTGATCGGGCCTGCTCTTGCCGCTTCAATCCCGGCCCTTTGTCTGATCGCCTATCTGGGAAACAGTTACGATTACTATCTGCCATCGGCGGGTACGATGGTGTCGGTGCGCGTGAAACCGGCCGACGCCGCAGTCCACTGGTCCCCGCCTTCGGTCCTCGATCCCGAGGGTGGAGTATTCAGGATTCAATGGCCGCAATCCGGCCATGCAATCCAACTTATGTCCTCGCGCGGTGGAACGCTGGCGAGCTTTCCATTGCGCAAGCCGATCCCGAACATACAAAAGTTCGTCTGGTGGAATTTCCTGTTCGGAAATCCGGCCGGCTATGTTCCCGCCTCGGCTGAGGTGTCGTCGATCGAACTGAAACTGACGCCCAGAGAGTTTCTATCCGTCGGTCCTGGATGGCTGCGCGGATGGGAAACGATCTTTTTCTTCTTCGCCAGCATCACGGCGCTTACTTTCCGAAAGCTATTGGTGGTGCAGTGAGCGATGGCGACCGAGATTTCCTCGCCGTCACTCAGAAACGAAGCATTTTACGTTTCGAGCTGGATTCATCGTCTCGGCGGCTTGATCGCCAACCATCCGAAGCTCTCGATTCGTCTCGGCAACCTCGAATCGAGCTATCTCAGCGACCAGCTTGCGCCGATCCGAATCGATCGCCCGATCTACATAACCGGCCTGGCCCGCGCCGGCACCACTATCCTGCTGGATATCGTGGCCTCCTGCGACGGTATCGCGACTCATCGATATCGCGATTTTCCGCCGATCTTCACGCCCTTTGCCTGGAACTGGTGGTTGGAACATATTCCGCTCAAGGAATCGCCACCGACCGAGCGCGCCCACTCCGATGGAATATTCGTCACGCCTGAAAGCCCTGAGGCGATGGAGGAGATGCTGTGGATGGCTTTTTTCCCGCAGCTTCACAATCCCGCGCAGAGCAACGTCCTCGATGCCTCGGTCGCCAACCAAGCGTTCGAAACTTTCTACCGCGATCATCTCAAGAAGCTGATTCTCACCCGCCATGGACGACGTTACGCTTCAAAAGACAATTATCACATCACTCGACTCGAATATCTGCACAAACTGTTTCCCGACGTCCGCTTTGTAATTCCGATCCGTCATCCTGCGGCCCATATCGCCTCGCTGATAAAGGAGCATCGCCTGTTTATCGAGGCTCATCGGCGTCACCCGCGCGCGCTGACCCACTTCCAGCGCGTCGGACATTTCGAATTCGGCGCTGACCTCAGGCCAATCAACGTCGGCGATACTGCCAGAGTCTGCGAGATTCAGGCCCTGTGGAATAGCGGCGACGAGGTGCGGGGTTGGGCGCGCTATTGGGCAATGATCTACGGCTTTGCCATCGATCGGCTCGACGCGAACCCGGCTCTACGCGGCGCATCGCTCGTGATGCGCTTCGAGGAGCTGTGCGCTAACCCGCAATCGGCGCTGACCCGTTTGTGCGAGCACTGCGGCCTGGACGGCGCTGACGCTATCGCACGACATGCCGAACGCCTGCACACCCCGACTTATTATCAGGCCAAGTTCTCTGCAGGTGAGCTCGCGAGCATCGACGAGGAAACCAGATCAGTAAGACAGCGCTTCGGATACGAGTGACTATCCGTCGAGCCGGAGATAGAGTCAATGGCACGAACACCAAATTGGTTTGGCCACTTGAACCGAACAGCCCTGTTTCTGGTATTCGGCTTCTTCTGCGTACTGTTCGGTTTCCTTGCCACCATTACCGGGATGTTCCCCGCCCCCTTTTTCCGTGCCGCACTCCTTGAGCTCTCCGGACGCGGTGCGGTCGGTTTATTTCAATCCGACCTCTATGTTCCAGCCGACTCCGCAAAGGCAGGAATCACCCGTTACGATCCGCAACGAGCCTACAACGGCTATACGATTTTCACCTCAGCCCACACTCAAGGCGCATTTCTGATCGATATGAAAGGAAAGGTGGTCCACAAATGGGCGCTACCTTATTCGAAGGTATGGAACAGAGATGCCGCGGTAACAAAGCCCCCTACCACAGGTGTCTTTTGGGACAAAGCCTACCTCTATCCCAACGGGGACGTGCTCGCCATTTACAGCTGTTTGGGACAGCGGCTTTACGGCTGCGGGCTTGTGAAAATGGATCAGTACTCGCATCCGCAGTGGACCTATCTTAAGCATGTGCATCACGACGTTACGGTCGGAGCGGATGGCAAGATTTACACGCTTACCCAAAGATCCAGAGCGCAGGTGCCTCCAGCAGCCGGCGACATCGCGCTGCCCACCATCGACGACTCTGTGGTCGTGCTGTCGCCTCAAGGAAAGGTACTCAAAGAGGTCTCGGTGCTGGATGCGCTTGCCGGGTCAAAGTACCACGGCATCCTCGCCCTTCAGCGATATATGGGTGAGGAAGGTTACGATCAGGATCCCCTCCATGTTAATAGCGTTACACCGATGCCGGCGAGTTTTCGCAAGACATTTCCCTTCGCCGGACCGGATACGGTACTCATTTCAAGCCGGGATCTCGATACTATCGCATTACTTGACCTGGATTCCGGGAAAATAGTCTGGCTGCTTCATGGACCGTTTGCCCGGCAACACGATGCAGAATTCCTTGCCAACGGAGATTTGATGGTTTTCGACGATCTCGGAGATACTTCGAACGGGAGGTATAGCCGTGTTCTGGAATTCCAACCGGATCCATTCAAGATTGTATGGCAGTTTCCGGGCGACAGCGGAGAAAAGCTTGACAGCGAAATTCTCGGCTCGGTTCAGAAGCTCCCCAACGGCAACGTGCTGATTACAGACGGCGACAAGGGGCGAATTCTCGAAGTTACGCCGGAAAAGAAAGTTGTATGGGAATACAACAATGCTTTTCGGCAGGGAGATAAGAAGGAGTACGTACCGATAATCCGCTGGGCGCGTCGCTTCGCCCCCGATCGACTACATTTTAAGTTGGACCAGGATGGTTGATCCTGCCTACGTTCGGTCAATGAAGAGGACCATGCGCCGCCTAGTAGAGCCGCATGCCACTGCCGTCGCGGCGAGTTCGCAATCGAAGTGTTGTCGGCGTTCAACCAGTTCAACCTGAACTCATAGAAACGCGGTGCTTTTCCCGCACCAACGCCCCGCGGAAGACTTGCAGAAGAAGCCCGCCCGGCCTATACGGAAGCAGTGATCGAGACTGACGGCGGCAATCGCGGTACAATGCCGCCAGCGATTCGACCAACGAGGAGTCAGGCCATTATGTCGCGCATACGTCCCGCCAAATTTGTCCATGTGGTTTACCGTACCCGGCGCTTCGAGCAGATGGTCCAGTGGTACCGGGCGGTGTTCGACGCCAAGGTGCAGTTTCAGAACCCGGTGCTGGCCTTTCTCACCTATGATGACGAGCATCATCGGATTGCACTGATCAACATGGCAGAGGCGCAACCGCAAGGGACCGAGAGCGATCGGCGCGGGGTGATCGGCGTCGATCACGTCGCCTACACCTATGCATCGGTCAACGACCTGTTCGAAAATTACGCGCAATTGAAGGAGCAGGGCATCCTGCCCTACTGGTGTATCCACCACGGCGTGACGCTCTCGATGTACTACGCCGATCCCGATGGCAACCAGATGGAGTTTCAGGTCGATGCTTTCGGCTCGGCCGAAGAGGCCAACGCATATATGCGTGGTCCGCACTACGGCACGAATCCGATCGGCGTCGAATACGACCCGGACGAAATTCTGGCCCGGCTGCGCTCCGGGACGCCAGGGTCTGACTTCCTGATGCGCCAGAGCGATCTACCGATAGCGCCACTTCGCGGGTCAATCGGATCCTGAGCGTCGCCACGGGGGAACCGTGAAGCCGGCGCCACGGTCAGCGATATTTCTGTGGTGAGCCGCACCGTAGCGATCCGATGAATAAAATCGTGATTCCTACGATCGAGCAAATCGCCTCGATGTCGATCGAACGCTGCCAACATGAACGGATACGGCTGAGAAACGAAATCTCATTCGCGCGCGGTAACACGCTTTGGGGCGGGCCATCGGCGGAAGAGAAGATTGCCGCGTAAGCGCGGGGTCCCTCCACTTCATTCCTTTTGAGCCAGCAGCCTGCTCTCTTGTTACCACCTTTTTCAGTCTCAGTGCTAAAGTGGCGAACTTGGTCAGCTAGCGGTGCGCACAGAGCAGAGATAAGGGGTGCCGTGATGGGATCAGCGCAGCAGATCAGGCGCAAGCCCGGCCGTCCCGGGAAAGAATACGCTCCGTACCTGGAAGCGGCCTGGGGATTCAAGAACCATTGGTACCCGGCGCTGTTCAGCGACGAGCTGCCGGAAGGCTCGCTGCGCGGCGTTATGATCGCCGGTCACGAGATTGCGCTGCGCCGGGCCAAAGGCAAGGTCTACGCGCTGGCGGATCAATGCGCGCATCGGGGCGTGAAGATTTCCGCCCGTCAGATGTGTCTCAACGACGAGCATCTGACCTGCTGGTACCACGGCTTCTGTTACGGTCTCGAGGACGGCGTGCTGAAGACCATTGTCGGCTCGCCGAAGGATCCGATAATCGGCAAGGTCAGGATTCGCACCTACCCGCTGGAGGAGCGCAGCGGGATCATCTTCGTCTTCGTCGGCGACCCGGATTATCGGCCGCTCCCGTCGCTCAGTGCGGACCTGCCAATTCCGATCACGGACGATCCGAATCCTACGCCCCATCTGCTCGAAGAGGGGCTCTTCGTGCGCGGCATCCACGCGCTGGCAAGATCCAACTGGCGGCTGGGAGCGGAGAATGCATTCGATCCCGGTCACGTGCTCATTCACTGGGATAACGCGATCGTCGCCGCGACCGATTCATTCATCCCGCTGGGCTTTCACCCGACGTCGCCGGAGGCGGTGAAGATCATCGATCTGCCCGACGGCCCGAAAGGGATAATGAATATGTACAATACCGGCGCTTACGAATTAGTCACTGAGAATCTGGTCGCCGGCATAAAGTCGCGCGGCAGCAATCATCATTACCTCCGCACCTCGTTCTATCTGCCGGGATGCCTGCTGGTCGAGCATTGGCCATTGACCGGGTTGGCAATTTACGGCTGGTACGTTCCGACCGACGATCAGCATCACGAATACTGGGACGTTGTAATCGGCCGCTACAACAGCGAAGCGGAGCGCAAAAACCTGGATTTCAAGTACGAGAAAATGTTCAAGCCGCTGCACTTCGAGGACTTCTACAGCAATGACATTTTCGCGCGCGAGGCGATGCAACGCTACTACGCTCGGCAGGACGGGTGGAGCCGTGAACAGCTTTGCGAGCTCGACTCGGGAATCGTTACCTGGCGAAAACTCGCCTCACGCTATAACCGCGGTATCCAGGCGCCGCCCGATTGGGCCGCCCCGCGCGACTAGACGAGATGTCCTTGCCAGGCGGGCGGGGCGGTAAAGCAATGGCCGGCACCACCAGGCAGATTCCGTTCACGGCGGACCAGGAGCGATGGTACGCAGCCGCGTGGGAGCGCTTCAACCTCGATCGTCTCAAGACGCTGCTCATCGAGCTGGTCAATATTCACAGCCCGACCGGTGCCGAGCGCGAGGCGGCCGAGTTCCTGGCGAGCTATCTCAAGGCCCACCTTGGCGGGCGCGCGGTCTATCAGCCGGTCAGCGATCTTACCGGCAACTGTTTCGGCGAGGTTCGCGGCGCCACAGGCGCGACGGGAGCGCGACTGATGCTTTATGCGCCGCTCGATACTCATCTCGACGCCGATCCGGAAACCGACGTGCCGTGGGTAGGTTCCGCGTTGCGCCCCGATATGGTGCCCCGGGCATCCGTCGAGGGGGATTTCATCATCGGCCTCGGCGCTTCCAATCCGAAGAGCATGGTGGCGACGCTGACCGAAGTGGCGACCGCGCTCTACGAAAGCGGCATCCCGCTCATCGGCGCATTGCAGCCGGCCTTCGCCGGCGGAGGAATGTCGGTAAATTCGCCGCGCCGGCGGCATTACGGGTTAGGCGATGGCGTGTATCATCTGATCTCGCGCGGCGTCGGCCCGGATTTCGCAATCATCATGAAGCCAATCTGGGCGGTCTACTCAGAAGAGCCCGGGCTCTGCTGGTTTCGAATATCGGTCCGCGGCACACTGGCCTACGCCGGCTCGCCGCGCACAGTGGTGGGCGATCGCAGCTCGATTCTTCCCGCCGCCGTTCTGATCCCCGAGATCGATCAGTGGATACGTGAATACACCGCCCGCAATGCCGCGAATACGCTTTCGCCGGAAGGAAAGATTACTGCGCTGCGGGCCGGTTGGCCCGATCGCTTCGCTTACTCATCGGCGACTACCGAGATTTACGTCGACGTTCGCTGTACGCCCGCGATGACGCTGGGCGAGGTGAACGCACAGTTCTCGGCCGGGATGGAGACGATTCGCCGGCGCCATCCGGAGGTCGAGTTCGATTGGGAGATGATTGCGGCGCTGCCCGGCGGCGCGACCGACCCGGACAACTGGATAATCCAATCCTGCCGCAGAGGCTGGGAATGCGTCGAAGCGCGACCGCATGGCGATCCGCCGCGGATGGGTGGCAGAACAGACGGCTCGCTAATTCGCCGACTTGGCATCCCGACCGCGCGTATCGGCTTCCCGTGGCCCGCTGCAAACACGCCGGAGCCGTATACGCAGGGCATGGGCGGGATGGGCGTCGCCTGCCTTCCCGACCTGGTCACATGCGCAAAGGCGATTATGTACGCGGTTATCGACACACTTAGCAGAACGCGCACGGAACTCGGACTTCGGTGACGCTCATCGGCGAAGTGCACTTGGCGAGTGACTATATAGATCAACATCGTGTAACGGATAACGGAGTTCTTATAACTAGCCTGTCAATTGTAATGGGAGACGATAATGGTGCGGTTTGACATCGACGCATCGCGGATGGCGCTGCTGGTGCACGATATGCAGAACGCCTTCGTCGGCCATATTCCAGCGTTCCCCGCGCAATGTCGTTCGATCATCCCCAACCTGCAGCGGCTGATCGCCGCCTTTCGGGCCACGGCGCGGCCGGTGATCTACAGTCAGGTCACCATGCGGCGCGACTTTCTCGACTGGCGCCTGGTCACCGCGGTTTTCCCGCGCGAGGCGCTCGACGAGCTGGCCGAAGGCAGCCCCGGTATCGGGATCTGCCCTGAGCTGGCGCCCGCGGCGGGTGATATCGTGATTCGGAAAAGCGCCTACAGCCCGTTTCAAAACACCAGCCTCGAGAACCTGCTGCGCGGCTTCGACGTGGACGGGCTGGTGGTGGCGGGCGTGACCACCAACGTCGGCTGCGATTCGACCATCCGCGACGCGTTCTACCGCGGCATCAAGACCCTGCTGGTCACCGACGCCAGCGGCACCGACGGTATCGATGAGACGCCGTGGGGTCCGATCTCGGCCGAGCAGATGCATCGAGCGACCTGCGCCACGCTCGGTCAATATTTCACCGAACTCGTTACCACCGAGCAGGTGCTCGCCAGGTTGCGGTAAGGCGCAGGCGGACGTTGGCGCAGAGAGGAGAGCAGGACGAATGAATTCGGATGAGCGGAAGGCGGCGGCGATCAGGTTTTTCGAAAATCTCAATCATCCCGATCCGGCGGTGTTCGAGGATCTAATCGCGGAAGATTTCAAGTTCGAAATCGTCTCCGGGCTGACCGAGTTTCCGCCGATTCATGGACGGCGGAATTTTGCGGCAACCGAATGTGCGACCCTGAAGCGGCTGTTTCCGTCCGGACTCAAGCTCAAGATAGAAAGGGTGATTTGCGACGGACCGCACGTGGCGGTGCTTGCCGAAGCCGACACCGTCGCCGCGAATGGCAGGAAGTATCATCAGCGCTACAACTTCTACCTGCGTTTCGAGGGCGATCAAATCGTGGAGGGTCGCGAGTACAACGATACCAACCTGGTACGCGAAGTCTTTCTCAGCTAGCCCACCTTCGCAAAGCGAGGCGGACGACTCGATCGATCGGGCCGCCCGCCGTTACCTCGACGAACGGTTTCCGGCACGGTCACATCCGTGCAGCGCACCAGCCCGGGTTGAAAGTCACGCGCCGATTCCAGGCCGTTGCTGGAGATCGCCGCAGCCTGAGACATCCCCGGCGAAGAAAAGGCAAACATCGATTTTCTGTAAACGAAAGGCCGCGTGGCTACGTCGAAAGGGCAACAACCGAACGGAACTTAGGGTTGTGCGACTTTCGCAGCATAAAGGAGATTTGCATCATGAGGTCAAAGATAACCGCGGCGCTCGCTTTCGCGGGATTGCTGATGGTCGCGATTCCGCTCACCGCCTCGGCCAATGATCAGGCGACCTGCACGCACACGCCGGGCTGGGGATACGCCAAGCCGAAGATGTACCGCAACTGGCGGCAACTGCACTGCGGCGGCAGGTACGGCTACAACCGGAATTCCTTGCAGAATTACCTCGGGGGCGGATTGTTGCCGTTCGCACCCGCGTATAACCAGGCGGCTCCCGGCTACGGCTACGGCAACGGCTACGGCTACGGCCACGGCCAGTATGCACCGGCCTATAACCAGTACGGGCCCTACGCCAATCGCGACGACGATGACGACAATGGTGGCGGCAATGGATGGGGTGCGCAGCGCGGAGGCAACTGGAATGGCGGCGGATGGTACAACCATCCGGGGCACTTTCATGGCGGCAACTACCGGCATGGACGCCATTCCGGTCGCGGCGGCTGGCATCACGACGACCGCTAAAGCAGTCGACTAAGCGGCGCGCGTAATCAGGCGCTTATTGCAACCCGGATGCGTACCATCGGTACGCGTCCGGGTTGCTCGCTGGTTCTTCGGATACGACGAATATCCGCGCTTTCCAACAGTCGGTACAATACGGCGCGCTTGCCGTCGCCGATTCGCCCGAGCGCAGCGGCACCTGACTCTGATTCTGCCGCCGATATCCGCGGCCATGTAAACGATTTATGCTCGGGTTTCGTCCAAAGCGTTGTGGAGCTAACATGCCCAAAACGGCCGGAAGCCAGTCGGCGATGCCCGCGTGAGTGCCGGGCGATGGCGCTCCCGGACCGAATACGCCGGGTGGATCATTTCAGGTGGGGCCTTCCGATGAGGATCTGTGCGCAAGAATTGCCGAGCGCGATGCCCAGGCGTTCGATCTCATCGTCGAACGGCACCAGGCGCGGACCTACCGGCTGGCCTGCTCGATACTCGGGAATGAAGCCGATGCCCGGGATGTCTCGCAGGACGCCTTCATCCGGCTCTACGAGGCGGCGCACAGTTTCGACCGCCGGGCGCGCTTTTCGACCTGGTTTTATCGGATTCTGGTCAACCTTTGCATCGACCATCAGCGGCGCAATCGATGGTGGCGAAAGGTCGTGCCGCTCGCGACGCCTGACGATGACCCCGATGCGATCCAGCTCGATCCGCCGTCGACCGAGCCCGGGCCGCTCGATGAGGCGCTGCGGCGGCAATCCGTCGAGCAGCTCAACCGGGCCCTGGGCGGGCTCTCGGCGCATCAGCGAACGGCGGTGTTATTACAGGCACAACAGGGTTTTACAAGTAAGGAGATCGCGGCCGTGCTCAATTGTTCGGAGAGCACCGCACGCGTCCATTTGCATCGCGCGATTACGCATCTGCGCAAGGTGATGAAGGACGAATGACCGATGTGGCGCGCGCATCCTGATACCGCTTTGATCCCGTACCTCCACGGCGAGCTCGCCGCCGAGGAGGGCGTCGCCCTGCGGGCGCATCTGGAGGGCTGCGCGCGATGCCGCGAGGATCTGGCGGCGGCCGAATCGGTGATCCGGGAGGTCGCGCATCGCGTCGAGCAGATTCCCGAACCGGACTGGACGGTTTATCAGTATCAGTTACGGCGCAAGCTCAATGCCCGGCGCGGCGAGCAGGTCCGCCGATGGCGCCCGGGGCTGGCCTGGGCATCGCTGGCGGCCGCTGCCGTCGCCACCAGCGCTATCGTCCTGGCGTTCGCCCTTTCGCCGGGACCGCGCCCGCCGGCGGTCGATCAGCTTGAGGTCGAGGGGGCCCTGGCCGACGCCGACATCGGCTTGCTGCGCGACTATCCGGTCGTCGCGCATCTCGATTTGCTGGAAAACTACGACGTGATTGAGAATCTCGATCAACTCACGCCGCCGAGCCGCCCGCATGCAGTTTCCGGGTCGTAGCATCATCGCGGGTACCATCGTGCTGGCCGCGCTGACTTTCACAGGCATCCGGCGGGTGCAGGCGCAAGGCCAGCAGCCGGACCTGAACATGCTGCTGAACCTCGACCTCTTCTCCTCGTCCGCCGATGCCGACCAGGCCCAGCCTCCGGCGCCGGGCGGCTCGATGCTCGACCAAATTCAGGCGCTCCGGCAGATGGGCTATCTGCATGGCAATGGTGAGGACGCGCCGCCGCCGCCGCCACCGGGCTACAGCGGCGAGGGGCCGCCTTATCCGCTCAGCGGCGAGGCCGGTCCCTTTCCGCCGCTCAATAACGCACCGGATGTTAATACGCTGATGCCGTGGCTTTACGACTTCCTCGGGGGCGGCCGATGATCCGCGTATCGCGATGGGGGGCAACGGCGCTGGTCGTCGCCACGCTGCTAGTCGGCGCGATTGCGTCTCCGGCGCGAGCCCAGCAGCCGATGAATGGCGCCGAGCGGGCGCTAATCGCACAGCATCGCGATCAATGGGCGCGGTTGACCCCGGACCAGCGCCAACGGGTGCTCGATAATTATCGTCTATGGCAGCGGATGACGCCGGCCGCGCGCCATACTGCGCAGCAGAATTATCAGCAGTTTCGCCGCCTCCCCCCGGGCGAGCGCGAGCAGGTGCTGCAGGGGCTGCATCGATGGCGCGCGCTGCCGCCCGCCGAGCGTCAGAATCTGCGCCAGGCCTACGGGCGCTTCAACCGTCTACCGCCGGCGCGCCGCCAGTGGATGGTCCAGCGCTACCAGCATTTCCAGCATCTGCCCCCCGCCCAGCGCCAGCATGTGCTCGAGAACTATCGCCGCTGGCGCCACATGTCTCAGCAGCAGCGCGAAGAGCTGCGCAGGCGCTTCGGAAAAAGGCATCACCAGCACTAGCCGTCGCGTCCGGCCCGTCGTCAGCCGGCGCGCGCGCCCTTTCTTATTTCCGCGCGACGCTTGTATGATCCTCTCGCGCTGGATCCCGGGGTCGGATCACGCAAAGGAAATCCGCGATGGCCTACGACCTGTTGATTCGCAATGCGAAAATCTGCGACGGCTCGGGCGCGCCGCTTTACGACGGAGCGGTCGCAACCGCGGGCGGCAAGATCGTCGCGGCCGGTAAAATCGACGGCCGCGCGCGGCGTGAGATCGACGCCCAGGGCAGGATCGTCGCGCCCGGATTTATCGATATCCATACCCATTACGACGCCCAGATTTCGTGGGATCCGCTGCTGACCAGTTCGTGCTGGCACGGCATCACGACTGTGCTGATGGGCAATTGCGGGGTCGGCGTCGCGCCGTGCAAGCCGGAGGCGCGCGGGATGCTGGCGTGGGACCTGGTGAACGTCGAGGCGATGCCCTACGACGTGCTGCTCGGCGGCGTGTCGTGGGAGTGGGAGACGTTTCCCGAATATATGGCGGCGGTGACCGGCAAGGGCGTCGGTCTGAACGTCGGTTTCCTGGTGCCGCTTTCGGCGCTGCGCACCTACGTGATGGGCGAGCAGGCCAGCGAGCGGGCCGCGTCGGGCGACGAGATCGGACGGATGTGCGCGCTGCTGCGCGAGGCGATGGTCGCGGGCGCCTACGGTTTTTCGCTGAGCCTGTTCGAGCTGCATAACGGTTACCAGGGCCGGCCGCTGGCGAGCCGCCTGGCCAGTCTCGAAGAGCTGACCGCGCTCAGCCGCGTGATGCGCGAGCTCGACCAGGGCATCATCGAGGTCAACGTGCCGCGCACCGGCGGCGTGATGCTGACGGACGAGGCCTTCGACCTGCTGGTGATGCTCGCGCGCGAGAGCCGGCGGCCGGTGACGTGGCTCGCGCTGCTCGATTTCCCCGGCATGCCGGCCGAGATTCATCAGCAGGTGATGGCGCGCTTCGCGCCGTTTCTTCAGAGCGGCCTCAAGATTATGCCGCAGACCACGCCGCGTCCGCTGAAGGTCTTCACCACGCTGCGCGATCCGTTCGTGTTCGGCAGCTTCCGATGCTGGCGGGGGGCCTTCAATCGCAGCGTCGCAGAGCAGATGGCGCTGTACCGATCGCCGTCGTTTCGCGACGAATTCCGCGCCGATCTCAAACAAGGCGGCGGCGCAGCGTTTCGCGGCCACTGGGATACGGTCGAGATCGCGGGCGTGGCGCATGCGGAAAATCGCCCGCTGATCGGCCGCACCGTCGAGCAAATCGCCGCCGCACGGGCGCAGGATCCGATCGACGCCTTGCTCGATCTCGCCGTCAGCGAGGAGCTCGCCACCGGCTTCACGGTCTCGGTCGCGAACGTCGACCCGGCGCGTGTCCAGACCCTGGTGACGATGCCGAACGTGCTGCTCGGACTCTCCGACGGCGGCGCGCACGTCAACCAGTTCTGCGACGCCGGGCTGCCCAGCTACGTGCTGCATGAATGGGTGCGAAAGCGCGGCGTGATGACGATCGAGCAGGCGGTGCGACGGCTCACCTCCGAGCCGGCCGACTTCATGGGATTGCGCAACAAGGGTCGCATCGCCGCGGGCCTCGACGCCGACCTGGTGCTGTTCGATCCCGACGCGATTCGCCCCTGCGTCACCGAGCAGCTCGACGATCTGCCGGGCGGCAAGCCGCGGCTAATCGAACGTGCCGAGGGTATCGCGCTGAGCGTCGTCAATGGCGAAATTCTGTTCGAAAACAACGTCTACCAGGGCGGCCTTCCCGGGCGACTGGTGAAGTCCTGAAGAATCAACCGACCGTCGAATTATAGCGAGGTGATATCGATGCGACTTTTTCGTCTCTACAGCGGCCAGGATGGGCAATCGCATATCGAGGAGATCGCGCTGCCGTTCGCGGCGGCGGACGAGCATGCCGAGCGCACGCCGATGCAGCCGGCCACCGGCGTGATGTTCAGCCGGATGGCGCCGGGGAGCTTCATGGATTGGCATAACGCGCCGCGCCGCCAATACGTGATTACGCTCTCGGGTGCGGTTGAGATCGGTCTGGGCGACGGCTCCGTGCATCGCATCGAAGCCGGCAACGGCATCCTGGCTGAAGATTTGACGGGTAAGGGCCATACCACGCGCGCGGTGGGTAACCAGCCGCGAGTCTCGGTCGCGATTCCGATCAAGGATTAGCGCGCGCCGGAGGTCATCGACCATGGCGGCCGCAGAGATCAGCTACGACGAGCTCATCAAAGAGGATCAGGTTCATAGCCGGCTCTACTACGACCAGGCGATTTTCCAGGAGGAGATGGACAAGATCTTCTCCCGCAACTGGGTCTATGTAGGACATGAAAGCGAAGTCGCCGAGCGCGGCGAGTTCGTTGGCCGCTGGATCGGGCTGCAGCCGGTAATCCTGGTGCGCGACCGCGAGCGCCGCCTCCATCTGCTGCTCAACCGCTGCCGCCATCGCTCTAACACCGTCTGTCAGCTCGAGCGCGGCGTCGCCGCCGGCGGGTTTCGATGCGCCTACCATGGCTGGACGTACGCGGCCAGCGGCGATCTGATCGGGATGCCGTATCCGGGCGGCTATGCGCCGGGCGACTTCCGCAAGGAGGAGCACGGCCTGCTGGAAGTGGCGATGGAGAGTTACCACGGCTTCCTCTTCGGCCATCTCAATCCCGACGGTCGGAGCCTGCTGGAGCATCTCGGCGCGGCGCGCGTGCTGCTGGACCAGGTGATCAATCTGGCGCCGGACGGCGAGGTCGAGCTGCGTGCTGGGATACTCAAGCATAAGTATCGCGCCAACTGGAAAATGACGATGGAGAACGTGGTCGACGCGTATCATCCGCCGATTCTCCATCAGTCGGCCTTCCATCTTGATTCCGGCAAGAGCTTCAATTGGGATTCGATTTACGGGCCCGAGGGCAACGCGCGCATCCGCGACCTCGGCGACGGTCACGGTCAGATCGACTTCAGCGCGCAGAATCGCAAGAGCGGATTTTTCTTCCAGGGTCTGCGCGGGGACATTCCGGCGGCGGCGCAGAGCGCCTACGTCGAGGGTCTGGTGCGACGGCTCGGCAGCGAGCGGGCGGCGCAGGCGATCGGCGACAGCGATCCGCATTTCTCGATCTTCCCCAACTTCAACTATCTGCCGCCCGGCCAGGTCAGATTGATTCGGCCGGTGAGCGTCGATGAAACGCATATCTACTATTTCCCGGCGTTGCTCAAAGGCGCGCCCGACGAGTTGAATCGCGAGCGTATCCGGCGCAACGGCTACATGCATGGGCCGGCCGGGCTGGTCGCGCCCGACGATATCGACGTTTACGAGCGCAACCAGGAAGCATTCAAGGCGCGCCAGGATGAATGGCTGATCCTGCGGCGCGGGCTGCGCTCGCAACGGCGTGAAGAAGGCGGCGCTATGGTCGGGCTGGCGTACGAAGAGACCACGCAGCGCGGACTGTGGGGACATTACCGTCGCGTGATGAAGCAGCCGTCGTCCACGGTCGAAGAGCGTTGATCATGGACGACTTCCGTGAGGTCGAGCAGTTCATCTATCGCGAAGCGCGGCTGATGGACGAGCATCGCTACGAGGAATGGCTGGCGCTGTGGACCGAGGACGCGGTTTACTGGGTGCCGTGCGGTCGCGACGACGCCGACCCTGAGCGACAGGTATCGATCGTATACGATCGATGGCCGCAACTCGCCAATCGCATCCAGCGGCTCAAAACCGGCAAGGCCTTCGCCGAGGATCCGCCCTCGCGCTTGTGCCGCGTCGTCTCGAACATCGAGATGGAGCAGGCGCGGGGCGGCGAAATCGTCGCGCATTCGAGCTTCGTGCTGGGCGACCTACGCAAGCATCAGGAGGTGCACTGGTACGGTCGCACGCAGCATCGCTTGCGCCGGATCGACGGCGCTCTCAGGATCGCGTACAAGAAAGTGACGCTGCTCAACAACGACGAGCCGCTGCCGAATCTCGCCTTTCTTATCTGAGGCAGCTTTCGCTTTTCGTCCGCTCCCGCACTTGATAAGTTCCACCATACCCGGGCGTGCGATCATCCGGGACGGTTGAGCGCGGGCGCGCCGCGAGAAGGAGATTTCCCACATGCAGGTTGGCACCTCGATCCTTTTCCAGAATCCGTTCAATGAACGGGCGGACGCTGACGTCTATCGCCATGAGCTCAAGCTCGGCGACCTCGCCGAACCGCTCGGCTTCGAGTCGCTGTGGAGCGTTGAGCATCATTTCGACGACTACACGATGTGCCCCGACGTGCTGCAATTCCTCTCCTATTTCGCCGGCCGCACACGGCATCTGAAGCTCGGCTCGATGGTGGTGGTGCTGCCGTGGCACGATCCGATTCGGGTTGCCGAGCAGGTCTCGGTGCTCGATCACTACTCCAACGGACGCGTGATTCTGGGGCTGGGGCGAGGCCTGGCGCGGCTCGAGTTCGAAGGCTTCCGCATCCCGCTCGACGAGTCGCGCGAGCGCTTCGTCGAGTCCGCGACCATGATACTCGAAGGGCTCGAGCGCGGATTTATCGAGTTCGACGGCCGCCACATCAAGCAGCCGCGCCGCGACATCCGGCCCAAGCCGCTCAAATCGTTCAAGGGCCGCACCTATGCGGCCGCGGTATCGCCCGAGTCCTCGCGCATCATGGCCCAGCTTGGCATCGGGATTCTGATCATCCCGCAGAAGCCGTGGGAGGCCGTCGCCAAAGAACTGGCGGACTATCGCGCGATCTATCAGCAGGTCAACGGCGGCGAGCCGCTCCCGACGATTACCGCCGGATGGGTGTTCTGCGATCGCAACGCCGACCGCGCGCACGAGATGGCGCTGCGCTACATCGGCGGCTACTGGCACACCGCGCTGCGTCATTATGAAATGACCGCCGATCACTTCGGACAGGCCAAGGGCTACGAGTTCTACCGGGAGATTTCGCAGCAGCTGGCCAAGTCGGGCGCGGACGCGGCGGCGGAGTACTTTCTGGGTCTTCAGGTCTGGGGCACGCCGGAGCAGTGCCTGGAGAAGATCGACCGCATCCGCCGGCGCGTCAACTCCGATCACTTCACTGGCGTCTTCAGCTACGCCGGGATGCCGTACGACGAAGCCGACCGCAACATGCGCTTGTTTGCGGCCGAGGTAATGCCCGAGCTCAAGAAGCTGGCGCCGCTGACGGGCGCAGAGCGGCCGGGCGTGACGCCGTACGGCGGAGCGCCCGCGTAAACCAGGCCGCGCGAGGAGCAGCATGGAACGCTCCCGGCTGGCGGGCCTGGTGGTCGAGAATTCGCGTGAGTGCAGCTTTCGCGTCCATCGCGATGCGTACGTGTCGCGCGAACTGCTGGAACTCGAATGGCAGCGGATCTTCGATCGCTCGTGGCTTTATGTGGGGCACGAGTCCGAAGTTCCGGCGCGCGGCGATTTCCGCACCCGCGACGTCGGCGGGCGGCCGCTCATCCTGTGCCGCGACAGCGCCGGCGAGCTGCGCGTTCTGATCAATAGCTGCACCCATCGCGGCGCCCAGGTATGCCGCGAGCGGCAGGGCAACGCGCGCAGCTTTCAATGCTTCTACCATGCATGGACCTACAACAATGCCGGCGAGCTGGTCGGCGTGCCCGACGCCGCGGGTTACGCGCCGGATTTCCGCAAGCAGGAGTTCGGTCTCAAGCCGCCGCCGCGAGTAGTCAATTACCGTGGCATGGTGTTCGTCAGCTTTAACCCGGCGATCGAGGAATTCACTGACTATCTCGCCGGGGCCCGCGATTACCTGGATATTATACTCGATCTCTCGGAGACCGGCATCGAAGTGGTCGGCGGTGAGCATCAATACTCAATCCGCGCCAACTGGAAGATGCAGATCGAGAACACCGTCGATGATTACCATGTCGCGCCGCTGCACAGCACCTATCTCAAATACCTCGAACAGATAAACGGGGTCGCGGGACCGGGGCTAATCGGACGCGCCTTCGACCTCGGCAACGGTCATTCGGTGATGGAGCGGCCGTTGCCGGGCAGCCGGCCGATCGCGCGCTGGGAGCCGCGGCTCGGCGAGCAGGTCAGACGCGAGCTCGAGGCCGTGCATCGGCGGCTGGTCGAGCGATTCGGTGAACAGCGCGCGGACCAGATGGCGATGCTCGATCGCAACCTCGTCATCTATCCGAACCTCATGATTCTCGATATCTGGGGCACCGCGCTGCGCATCTGCTGGCCGCTCGCGCCTGACGAGATGCAGGTCACGGTATGGACTTTTGGGCCGCGCGGCGAGGATGCGAGCTGGCGTCGATATCGGCACGACAACCTGGTCAGCTTTCTCGGCCCGGGCGGGTTGGGCACGGTCGACGATATCGAGGCGATGGAGTCGTGTCAGCGCGGGTTCCGCGCGGCAAACGAAGTGTCATGGTGTCAGTTCTCGCGCGGCATGAACCGTCCCGCGCTGGTTACCGACGAGGAGACTTTGCGGGCCTTTTGGCGGCGATGGCACCGGCAGATCACGGGCAGCGACCGGCGGCGGGTTCGACGGACGCGGCCGTCGGCGCGCGCCACGGTCGCCGTCGATTCCGAAATCCGGCACTGAGCAGATTCCGATGGTCATGCTGGTGCGCGCGACGATTGGGGTCGCTCGCACGCTCCTGCCACGATATGCATCGCGATGCGCGTGGCGGATTTCACGATCCGTAACGGGGTGATGTGAATGCGAGTGCGTATCACCGAATATCTGGACGCCGACCTCGACACTGAAACCTGGGTTTGTAATCGATGCCAGGCCGGCCTCGGCGCGCTTAGCCGTTCCTACAAGGAAGGGTGCCTGGTGCGGGAACGGGATCCCAGGGAAATACATATGCCGGTCGGAACGGATCGCGAATTCAACTTCAGCTTCGATCCGGACTGGATTCGCATCGTTGAATTTTACTGTCCGGGATGCGGTACGATGGTTGAGAATGAGTATCTGCCGCCCGGCCATCCGCTGACCTGGGATATCGAACTAGACATCGAGGATCTGAAGCGCAAGCGGGAGTCCGGCCGATGAGAATCGCGCTCGGGATCGACGTCGGCGGCACCTTTACCGACGTGGTGTTGTTGCGCGACAACCAGATTGTTACCGCCAAGGCGGAGACTACGCATTATGATCTGAAGCTCGGGGTGTTCAACGCGATCCGTCTGGCCGCTGAGCAGATCGATACGGAACTGGAAGCGCTGCTTGCCGAGACCGCGGCCGTCGTTTACTCGACCACGGTTGGCACCAATGCGTTGATCGAGCGGCGCGGGACGCGGCTCGGCCTCATTACCACCCACGGCTTCGAAGATGCCATCATGGTGGGGCGTTCGGCGAATTGGGCCGACGGGCTGCCGCCGCAGGCAAAGTACGATCGCGGCCGTGGGCGCCGGCCAACCCCGATTATCCCGCGCGAAAACATCGTCGGCGCGCTCGAGCGAATCGACAATCTCGGCCAGGTGCTGATGCCGCTCAACGAAGCCCATCTGCGCGAGAAGGTGCAGCAGCTGGTCGACCTCGGGGTGCGCGGCATCGTGGTGGTAACGCTCAATTCATTCGTCAACCCCGCGCACGAGCGGCGCATCGCCGAGATTATTCGCACCGACTATCCCGAATGCTACCTCGGCCATCTGCCGGTTTATCTGTCGTGCGATATCTCGCCGCAGATGGATGAGTATCGGCGGGCGATGACCGTGATCCTTGACGCCTACCTGCGTGAGGTCAGCGAAGAACACCTGCTGCGGATGGTCGAGGAACTGCGCGTCAGCGGCTATCGTCGACCGGTGTTCATCAGCAAGAACACGGGCGGCATCTCCTCGTTGTCGCGCACTCAGGCGCTGCATCTGTACGGCAGCGGTCCGGCGGCGGCGGTGATGGGCGCGGCTTATCTGCGCGGTCTTACCGGATGCGAGAGCGCGGTGGTCGCCGACATGGGCGGCACCAGCTTCGACGTCGGGCTGGTCGGCGCCGGGCAGGAGACACGCTACGACCAGAATCCGATAATCGATCGCTTCCGCGTACAAGTCCCGATCGTGCCGCACTGGTCGATTGGCGCAGGCGGCGGTTCCATCGCGCGGTTGGAGAATGGCGTGCTCAAGGTTGGCCCGCAGAGCGCCGGGTCGAATCCTGGGCCGGCCTGCTACGCGATGGGCGGCGAACATCCGACCGTGACCGACGCCGACGTGGTGCTCGGCTTCATCGACCCTGATTACTTCCTGGGCGGCGCGTTTCATCTGGACGCCGACCGCGCGCGCGAAGCGATCGAGAGCAAGGTCGCGGTGCCGCTGGGAATCACCGTCGAGCAGGCGGCGTGGGACATCAAGCAATTGATCGACGGCGTGATGGGGCAGGAGATCTATCGGCTCGCCGTCTACCGGTCGGGGCAGGATCCGCGCTCGCTCGCGATGTTTGCCTTCGGTGGCGCGGGTCCGGTGCACGCGACCGGGCTTGCCGAGTTCGCCGGCATCCGCCGTATACTCACTTTTCCGTTCAGTAGTGTATTTGGCGCATTCAGCACGCTGACGTTGGATATATTCCAGAGTTACGAAAAGACTTTGGTCATGACCTTGTACTCCCAGGAAGAGGCGGGAGATCTGGTCGATCGGATAGAGCGAATCAATCATGAACTGAGTAGTCTGACGGAGTTGGCGCGGCGAGATATGAGCGAGGAGGGTTTCGACATGGAGCTGGTTCAGCTGAAGGCTGAAGCTTTGCTCTGTTACCGCAATCAACGTCAAACCATCCAAGTGCCGATGCCGGCGTTGACGCTGACCGGCCGCGATGACGTGCAAGCACTCTGCGAGGCGTTCAACACCGCCTACGCGGCGCGCTATGGGCAGGGTGCGGTCTTCAAGGAGGTCGGAATCGAGTTGCTCGGGCTGCGTCTGATCGCATCCGTTCCGACCGACAAGCCGGTCGTATCCATTCGCCTCCCCCGCGATTCGGGCAAATCGTGGAACAAGGGCAGTCGGCGCGTCTTCTGGGGGCCGGCCGCGGGCATCATCGACACACCGGTTTATGATCGTGAAGCGCTCTCCGAAGGCGACTCGCTCGCGGGGCCAACGTTGTGCGAGGGCAAGGATACAGTCCTGGTGGTCCCGTCCGGATGGGCGCTGCGGATTGCGGCCGGCAATCTCGCCTGGGTCGAGAAACTCGACGATCATGCGAGCGGCGCGGAGGTGCGCGCAGGGGTTGGAGGTCAGTAATGGGAAAACTGTTCGAGCGGCAGGGCGTCTGCTTCGAGGGCTTCACCTACGAGCGCGACGTATATGGGCGCGGTCCCGGATATGACCCGGCGATTATCGCCGAAGGGCTGGCGCCGGTGGCCGAAATCGAACGGCGTGGGATGGAGTTGCTGAGCGATGTCGACCTCGAAATCCTGAGCCACAAACTCAGCTGCATCGTCGAGGAGGCGCACGACGTCTACCAGGAACTGTCAATCTCGGAGGCGATCCTTACCGGCGACATGAACACCGGCATTCTGACCGCGGCTGGCGACCCGGCGGTGGTGGCGACCGGAATATACTTTCATTCGATGCTCAATTGCGCGCAGGCGAAGTATATTTTGCGTTACTACAGGAACGACCCGACGGTCGGGCTGAAAGACGGCGATATCTACTTTTTCAACGATGAGTTCGCTGGCGTCACGCACGTTTATGACATGTTCACCACCATGCCGATATTCTATCGCGGCGAGTTGGTGGCATGGGCGACCTGCGGCGGTCATCAAGGCGACACCGGCGGGATGGCGCCCGGCGGCCACGCGGCACTGGCAACCTCGCGCTTCGAGGAAGGTTTGCGGGTGCCGCAGCTTCGGATCGGGGAGAATTTTCAGATCCGCACCGACATCCTGGAGTACCTGTGCCAGGCGGTGAGGAATCCGCTGGTCTTCGCCTCCGATCTCAAGGCCCGCGTTGCCACCTGCCTGCGGATTCGCGATCGGCTGGTCGCCGAAATCGATCGCCGCGGCGTGGAGCCGGTGGTCGGCGGGATGCGAAAGCTGTTGCTGGATGCGGGCCGGCTCGCGCGCGAACGCCTGCGCGAGCTGCCGGACGGAATTTTCCGCGCCATCATCTTCACGGATAATCTTGGCCGCGAGCTTGGGCTCTCGCGCATCCCGACCACGGTCTTCAAGGAAGGCGATCAGATGACGCTGCTGGTCAACGGCGTTTCGCCGGAAGCGCCGTGCGGAGCGATGAACGCGACCTGGCATCTGGTGCGCGCGGCGCTGGGCGTCTACCTGTTCAGCTACTTCTTTCGTGGGTTGCCGCCCAACGCCGGCTTGCTGGAACCGGTGCGGGTGCTGGTCGAAGGCCCGTCGATTCTGAACGCGAGCGGCGACGTCGCGCGCGGCTTCGGCACGCAGACCGCCGCCTGCGTGGTGCAGAATCTTCATGTTATCGGATCGAAAATCGCCTACGCCGGCGGCTATTACGAATCGGTGACCACGCCGTTTTCGCGCAACCCGCAGCTTTACCTGTTCGCCGGCGAGAACCGCCGCGGCTACCAGCAGGCCAATATCTCGGCGCTCAGTAACGCGGCGGGGCAGGGCGCGCAATTCGATCGCGACGGCGAATCGGCATTCGGCTTCTATTGGGGCGCGTGCGTCGATTCAGGAGAGGCCGAGGCGCTCGACTCGCGCTATACCAACTTCAGGCTGGCCCGCAAGGTCGAGTGCAACGCACACGGCTTCGGCAGGTATCGCGGCGGCGCGCCGCTGGCCGAAATCTCGATGGGCTATGGACCCAAGGGTTGCCTGATGACCGGCGCCGGCGCCTGCGACAAGGTCAGCCAGAATCCGGGGCTGTTCGGCGGCTACTCGGGACCCACCAATCCGCAGGTTGTGATCCGTAATACCAATATCCGCGAGCTGATGGAGCGGGCGGACCGGCGGCTCGACTTCGAGACCGCGTACGACCTGCTGGTCAATCGCTCGATCGACGGCGACTATCAATTCAGGTCGTCATCGACAGCGACCGAGAAGTTCAAGGACGGCGATATCTTCGTTGAGAATGTCAGCGGTGCGGGCGGCTACGGCGATGTGCTCGAACGCGAGCCGCAAGCCGTGCTGGAAGATGTGCGCAGCAGGCTCATCACGCGCGAGGTCGCGGACAAAGTCTATGGAGTAGTCATCGGTCAGGATAACGACCGGATCGATGCGCAGGCGACCGACCAGCGGCGCCGCGCGATTCGCCGCGAGCGGCTCACCCTGGGCAAGCCGTTCAAAGAATTCATCGCGATGTGGAGCCGCAAGCGTCCGCCCGATGCGATACTGAAGCATTACGGCCGCTGGCCCGATCCGCGGGTCGAATCGTACCGCGAGCCGTTCTGGGGAATTTACAAACCGGCTTAGGCAGGGTGTCGCCCGATGTCCGCGATCGATACCGCGCCTGCACGCGCCAACCGACTCTACTGCCCGATGCTGTTCAGGTTCGCGGCCCGGCTCGAACAGATGACGTGGTCCGAATTCACCTCCGATCCCGCCGACACGGTGGCCGCGCTGCGCAACGCTCAAACGGCGTCCGGCGCCGACCTGATCGTCAACTGGTTTGATACCTGGGCCGAATGCGACGCGCTCGGCGCGGATATCGTGCGCGACGCTGACGGTAACGCGGTGTCGTGCGCGACGCCGCCGCGCAAGGCGGAACCGCTCGCGTCGCTTAAGTCCGGGTTGCTGCCAAGACTGAAAGATATTGCCGAGCGTTTATACGCCGAGCGTCGGGCGGGCACCCTGATCGCCGGCTTCGTTACCGGACCTGGCACGCTCGCCAGGCGGGTCGGCGGCAGGTCGGAGATCGGATCCAATTGCGAGGGCGAGTCGGACGCGGGCGAACGATCGGCAGCGGCACAACTTGCCGTCCAATGGGCAATCGAATTGATACGCAGCTACGGCGAGCTAGAACTCGACCTGTCGATCATTGCCGAAGAGGAACCGGAAGCCAAAGCCTTTTATCGCGACCACGTGAAACTCTTGCAACCGCTAGTCAACCTGTCGCGCTACTATCGACATCCGCTGATCGTGCTGAACCGCAGACCGCAGGAAGACGATCTCGCGGAGCCGAGCATCGGCGGCGCGCCGCCGATCGGAACCGTCAGGATGATTTCCGAGGAGCTGTTCACGGCCGCGGCCCCAACCTTGACCGATCATCTGAAACCATTGCTCGTTAACGCCGCGAGCGGCCGCATCCTGATGCTGTCCTCGTGGGAGGTGCCGATTGACGCTGAACCCGAGCGGCTTCGTGAGCTTGGCGTGCGCTTGAAGGGTGGTGATGCATGAGCGGCGAGCCGGACACGCGAGCGCGCGAGACCATGTACACGATCGATATCGATATTGGCAGCACCTGCACAGACGGTTTCTTCACCGACGGCAAGGGCTTTCGTCTTGCCAAGGTCCTGACCACGCCGCATGACCTCGCCGAGTGCACGATCAACTGTATTGCGGCCGGCGCCAGGCAGTTTGGTCTGGAGCTCGAGAGCTTTCTGCGCTATTCGGCGGTGAGTCGACTTTCATCGACGCTCGGAACCAACCTCGTCGTCCAGCGGACCGGGACGCGTCTCGGACTGCTGGTGACTCGCGGTCACGCGCAGGACCTGTATGGCGCGAGCACTCGCGCGCCGATTGTGGACCTGTTCGTGCCGTCGGAGATGGTGCTCGAACTGGACGAGGAGGTCGACGGCGACGGCCGGGTTGGCCGTGAGCCGGCGCGCGATCAGGTGCTGACGCATCTGCGCGCGCTGCTGGAACTGGGGGCGCGTATAGTCGTCGTCAGCCTGCGCAACTCCTGGCGCAATCCACGCAACGAACAGCTGGTGCGTTCATATGTTCACGAACGCTACCCGGTGCAATATCTGCGTTCGGTTCCAATCCAGATCGGCAGCGAGGTCGTGCATGCCGCGGACGACCACGCCCGCACCAATTCGGCGGTGCTGAACGCCTATATACATCCGCCGATGGCGCGGAGCCTTTATAGAATCGAGGATCGGCTGCGCGACAACGGTTACCAGCGGCCGCTGCTGGTCGTTCATGCGCACGGTGGCAGCGGCAGGATCGCCAAGACCGTCGCGCTCCATACGCTGAGTTCAGGGCCGGCGGTCGCGGTGCGTGGCGCCGCCGAGCTTTGCAGAAGTTTGGGTATCGCCCGCGCGCTGACTATCGACATGGGCGGAACCAGCCTTGATGCGGCTGTGATTATCGACCATCGGTACCGCCTCGATCGCAGCGCGGGATTCCACGGCGTGAAGCTGGCGACGCCGATGGTCGCGGTGGGTTCGATCGCGGCCGGCGGCAGCACCGTGGCGCGGGTCGTCGATGGGCGTGTGAAGGTGGGACCCGACAGCCAGGGAATCGCGCCGGGACCCGCCTGCTACGGCCGCGGAGGCACGGAAGCGACCATCACCGACGTCAACCTCGCGCTGGGTTATATCGATCCCGACTATTTTCTCGGCGGGGCGTTGAAGCTTGATCGTTCGCGCGCCGAACGGGCGATTCAGCGCCGTATCGCCGCGCCGCTCAAGCTCGAGATGGTTGCGGCGGCCGCTGCGGTGCGCGAAGCCATCACCGCGTTGATGAGCGACAAGCTGCGGGCGCTGCTGAAGGAGACCGGCGCGGCGGCGGAGAGTTTCACGATGTTCGTGCTGGGGGGCTGCGGAGCGCTGCACGCCTGCGCGCTCGCGGAGCGGATCGGTGTCGGTGCGATGCTCGCGTTTCCCTATTCGTCGGTCTTCTCCGCGTTCGGCGCAAGCACTACCGATGTCCAGCACTTTTATTCTCGTACCGTGGTCGTTCCGGAAAGACCGCGCGATCGACTTGCGCAGGAGATCGACGTGCTGCTGCAACAGGCCGGGCGCGACATGGAGGTTGAGGGGTTCAGTAACGATCGCGTCGTCGCCACGTTGCGCGCGTCGATCCTGGATGGCGCCGTGGAGCCGATCGTTATCGGCGGGTGCCGGCTAAGCGAAGCCACGGGTCAGCGCTGGTCGGCCGAGTTGTTCGATGCCGCCCCGGTGCGCGATTCGCTGACGGTCGAAATCAGTGTGGTTGCGGAAGCCGGCGTACCGCATTGGAATCCCACCGGCGCGGCGGACGGCATCGAGCATCGAGCTCGCCGGCCATCGATCAAGGGCGAGCGGGTGGTTCATTGGGAGGCGCAAAAATCGTTGTTGACGCCGATTATTGACGATACCCAGCTGACGCCGGGCGTGATCATCGACGGACCCGGAATCGTCGAATCATCGATTACCAACTATGTAATCACGCCAGGCTGGGAACTCAAAGTTGACGAGCGGAATAACTATTTGATGGAGCGCAAGCGCGGTTAGCGCGGGAGTGAAGCCGGTGGATAAAACGCCACAGCCATTGTCCGGAGTCTGCGTTGTTGAAGTGGGCAGCTTCATCACGGCGCCATTCGCCGCAATGCTGCTGGCTGACCTTGGCGCGGAGATTATCAAAGTTGAACGGCCGGGGACGGGTGACCCGTTCCGCAGTTTCAAGGGCGGTCTCTATAGTCATCACTTCCGCGCTTACAATCGCAGCAAGCGGAGTCTCAGTCTCGATATTACTCAGTCGGCCGGCAAGGCGATGCTCAAGCGCCTCGTCGAGCGGGCGGATGTGCTAATCGAAAACTTTCGGCCCGGCTGGATGGATCGTGCGGGTCTCGGCTACGAGGCTTTGAGCGGCGTGAACCCGCGCTTGATCTATTGTTCGATTACCGGCTTCGGCGCCAGCGGTCCGTACCGCGACCGTCCGAGCTACGACACCGTCGGCCAGGCGCTCAGCGGATTTCTGAGCCTGTACGTTGATCCGGACAATCCGCAGCTCACGGGTACCGCGGCCTCCGATGCGGTCACGGGCATGTACGCCTGCTATGGGATTCTTGGCGCTCTGATGATGCGGGAAAAGACCGGTCGTGGCACGCGCCTTGAGACCACGATGCTGAATGCGACCATGGCGTTCATCGAGACCTGGTTCGTCGAATATTTTCTCACCGGAGTTGCGCCGGGGATTCATCATAAGTCGAGGGTCAATCAGTCGTTCGCGATGCGTTGTGCGGATGGCAAGCTGATCGCGCTTCATCTTTCATCGCCGCCGAAGTTCTGGGAGTCGTTGCTGAGTGCGATCGAAGCGCCGCAACTCGCAACCGACCAGCGCTTCAGTTCGCGCATGGCGCGAATCGAGCACTACGAAGAACTTAGCCGCGAGCTGGCGGCAATCTTCGCGCGCCAGCGGCGTGCTCACTGGACCGCGCGGCTCGAGGAAAATGACGTGCCGTTCGCGCCGATCTATTCGCTCGATGAGGTCCCCGGCGATCCGCAAGTGAGTTTCATGGGAATCTTCCAGGACCTGGTGCATCCTACGGAGGGAACGACGCGAATTGTTCGGCGTCCGGTCGCGTACGGCGAAGGCCGGGAGTTCGCGGCAAGCGCACCGCCTGTCTTGGGCGAGCACACGGATGCAATTCTGGCGGAGCTGGATTATACGCCCACCGAGATCGCACAGATGCGTGCGGATAAAATCATCTGAAAGATCCCGTAGCCGGAGTCGAAGCGCGCCAACCGGGTCAGATGGCTTCCTTGCCATTATTGCCCGATGCTTCTATTCTCCGGGCTGTTGGATGGCCGCCGGATCGTCAAGCGAATCGGAGGTGAAAAATGGAGTTCACGCGCAAGGATGCGAAGCAGTGGGCGAACCGGCAGGTTCGCGACCTTTATATGTGTCCGCTGACTCCAGTCGGCAACGATCTGGTTTTCGACGAGCGCGGCATCCGCGAAAATATCGAGAAGTACGCCGAGATCGGACTCAACGGATTGGTGGTCGGCGGTTTCATTTCCGAATGCTGGAACGTGAAATTATCCGATTGGATGCGCTACCACGAGGTGGTCGCGGAGGCCAACCGCGGCCGCATGGACCTGTGGACCATCATCCTCGATCCCAGCGTTCATCAGGCGCTGGAGAAGATGGCGTTGGTCGAGAAGCTGGGTTTTTCCGGCGCCGAGGTTATCAACCCGGTGGTGCAACTTCGCACCGATGACGAGATTTACGAATACTTCAAGTACATGACAGATCGTTCCGGGCTCGCAATCTGTCTCTATCGCACGCCGGTGTCGGGCAAGGTGCTCGGCTTCGAGCTGATGGAGCGGCTGTCGAATATCGATACTATCGTGGCCGTCAAGCAAGGCAATCTGAACCGCGCCGAGACGTTGAAACTGCGGCGGATGATGCGGCCGGATTTCATCGTCTCCGATCCCTCGGAATATTTTTTCCTCGACGATCTGAGACACGGCGGCCAGGTTATCTGGGGCGAGCTCTCCTACATCCTGTACGGCAAGCAGCGCCACCTGATGCGCGGGTACATGGATCTCGCTCGCGCCGGCAAGTGGGAAGAGGCATATCAGAAGTGGGCCGCGCTTGCGCCGGCACGCGAGTTGTTCGAGGACATCTTCATATGGGAAATCGTCAAGACGGCGACCTATGCGGGTGCGCTCGGCAGCCTGAAGGTCTGGTACGAAGCGATTGGCCTCAAGGCCGGTCAGATGCTTCCGCCGGTGCGGAATTTTCCGCGCGACAAGGCCGAGGCGTTGGTCGCCAAGCTGCACGAAATCGGTGTGTGCTGAAGTCGATATCCCGGGCTGACGCAAAGCGTATCCGGTGAGAATTGTCATTCTTGGCGCGGGCGGGCTGGGCTCGCTGGTCGGCGGCTACCTCGCCCGCAGCGGCGTCGACGTTACGCTGATCGGCCGCGCGCCCCATGTCGAAGCGATCAGACAGCGAGGCCTCGAAATCAGCGGTATCCGGGGCCGCGCGGTCGTCAAGCAGAACCTTGCTGCGATTACCTCGCCCGACGAGGCGCGGGGCGATTTCGACTATTTTCTGCTCACGGTAAAGGGCAAGGATACCGATAGCGCGCTCGCGCAAGCGGCGTCGCTGCCGAGCCGTATCACCACCGCCTTCTCGTTGCAAAACGGCGTCGATCACGACGAGAAGCTGAGTCGATGGGCCGGGGCCGAGAAGGTGATCGGCGCCTCGACCATCGAGGGCGGCACGCTCGGCGAGCCGGGTACGGTGGTCAATACTCTGACCACGCCCGTCACCGCCTATTTCGGCGAGCTCGATGGCCGCATCACGGAACGCGTGCAGCGCATCGTCGCAGCCTTCAATGACGCGGGGCTTGCCACCAAAGCGGTCGAGAACGTGGTGCAGGTCGAATGGGAGAAGCTGTTCCAGATCGCGCTGGCGTCAGGCTTTTCGGTGGCCGCACTGGCGGCGTTACCGGACTTGCGGATCGGCGACGGCCTGACGATTCGCGAAGGCGCTGAACTCTATGTGCAGCTCGCGAAAGAGCTGCTGACGGTCTACAAGGCGATGGGTTATCGGCCGCAGAACTTCTATGCGCCCGCATCGCGGCTCAAGGAGCTTGACGAGCTGGCGTTCGATCAGGCGGTCGCAGCCGCCATCGAGCAGGGGCGGCGCTTCAAGGCCGAAGCCGGGCGGGGACGAACCTCGATGCATAACGACCTGCTGCAACGGCGCAAGACCGAGGTCGACGTAATCTTCAAACCGGTTCTCGAGCAGGCGCGAAGATTGACGATCGCGATTCCGACCGTCGATACGATTTACCGGATTATCAAAACCCTCGACGCTAATCTCTAACCGAGCTGCGGCATCACCTGCTCCGCCATCAACTTCATCGAGGCGGCCACCTGTTCGTGGCCGAGGCCGCCGATGTTCATCCAGGCGAGAATTTCGTCGAGTTGGAGCTCCTCGCGCAACCGCAGGAGGCGATCGCAGACTGCGGCCGGTTCTCCGAACACGGCGTAGTCGCTCAGCACCCGCTCGTAGGTCAGATCCTTCATGAAGCCGCCCACCTGGTCATAGACCTTGAACTGTTCGGGCAGCCCCTTGCGCTGGGTGAGCTGGGCCATCAGCCGGCCGGTGATTTCATAGTAAGACATGATGCTGTCGCGCGGGATGCGTTCGGCGTCGCGGCGGGTCTTCGCCACGAACAGCGGCAGCAGCAGTGAGGCGCGCGGGACCGAGTGGGATTGGCGCGCGCGCTCGCGATAACCCGCGAGCATCTCCTTCATCGCGGGCAGCGGCGTTACCTGTGCCGGACACATGACGTGGTAGCCGTGTTCTCCGGCGCTCAGAAACGAGCCCGGGCTGACGGCTCCTATATAGATCGGAGGATGGGGCTTCTGGAGCGGCCTGGGCACGACTTCGAGATCGTCAAATGAAAAGAAATCACCCTTGAAAGTTACGCTCGGCTCGCTCCACGCGCGCCGGACGATTTCAAGACATTCGTCGAACCGCTGGCGGCTCTCCTCGAACGGCACCTCGAAGCCCTCGTACACGCGCGTGAAGGGATGGCCGCGACCGGCGCCGAAGTCGAAACGGCCGTTGCTCAAGATGTCCAGCGTGGCGCCCTCTTCGGCCAGGCGCAGCGGGTGATGAACGGGCAGGATGTAAACGCCGATGCCGAGGCGGAGCCGGCGAGTGCGCGCTGCGATCGCGGCGGCCACCAGTTGCGGCGCCGGCATGACCGAAAAATCGCGCGTGAAATGAAGCTCGGCCAGCCACAGTGAGCGAAAGCCCAGCTGGTCGGCGAGCTCGCCCTGTTCGACTATCTCCCGGTAGGCTGCGGCGATCGGCTTTTCGGGCGGACATTGAAGTTCCGAGAAAAGTCCCACATCCATCGGCGCATCCTCGCGGCCGGCATGGAAAGAGTCAAGCGCAAACCGCTCTCCGGCCGACCCTATCTCAGACCGGTAATCTCTTCTCCAAATCGACCCATCGCTGGCCGGCGATCCGCGCCCCCTCGCGGATGTCCTCGGGCACCACATGATAGGGCGGCCGGTTCGGTCCCGCCCTCATCCAGCCGGCCGCGTTTACGCGTTCCTTTACAATCCCGATGTTGTACATCGAAAACTCGGCGAAGCTGCCATGCGGGAGGAGGGTCTCCAGGGTCTTGCCAATCTCTATCCTTATAGAAGCGCACCGCGGCCGCGACGCTGGGTGCGCACCACATCGGAATCCCCAGCATGGTGCCGTCGGCCCCGAGGTCGGCGGCATAGCGGGTCTGCGCGATGGTGTCGCGCGTGTTCAGCGTGGTCGAGTCGACGAATACCGGGACGCGTCCGCGGGCCGAATCCACCAGCGTCGCCATCAGGCTCCGGGCTGTGGCCGTTCTGGCGTAAATCGTACGCTGCCAGCGACCCGCTGCCGCCGCGCGCCGCGCGATCGACACCTACGGATGCCGGGTGCAACAGGTGCTCGGGATGGCTGAGGGCTTCTGCACCGTGACGCGGCTTGGCGATTCGCTACCCACCGTGCTCGAGACGGTCGGGCGTCCGCTCTCCGAGTTCGACGAATTCCGGCTGGTCGATTCTGACGGCCGCGAGGTCGCGCGCGGGGACGTCGGCGAATTGCTGGTGCGCGGCCCGTATACGATTCGCGGCTACTATCGGGCGCCCGAACACAACCGCTAGATAGGCAGCCGCGTGGTGTACTTCACCTGCTTCATCGCAAAGCTCGAGCGGACCCGCGCGACCCCGGTGATACGCGTCAGGCGGTCGACCACGAACCGTTCGAAGGCCGCCATGTCGGGCAGCACCGCGCGCAGCAGATAGTCGGCCTCGCCGGTCATCAGGTAGCACTCGAGCACCTCCGGGTACTCGAGGATTTTTCGCTCAAACTGCTGCAGGGTGCGCTCGGTCTGTTTTTCGAGCGTCACCTGGACGAACACGTTCATCCCGAGCCCGACTGCGGCCGGGTCCAACAGCGTCACACGCCGGCGGATTACCCCGTGTTCCTCCAATAGCTGGACGCGGCGCAGACAGGGCGAGGGCGACAGGCCGGCCTTGCGCGCCAGCGCGATATTCGGCATCGCGGCGTCGTCCTGCAGCTGGCGGAGGATTTTCAAATCGATTGAATCCAGGGGCCGGTTTAGCATAATTCTCCAATTCGGCGGCTGAACAATATAGTTTATTCCGTAAAGCTCCAGCGGCGCGGCGATCTTCGCAAGATTTGCTCATTGACGCAAGCGATCGTTGCGCGGAACATCTTGATATTAAGATGTTTCAACAATCATCAAGACTTGAGCGGCTGCGCGCGTGCCTGCGCGAACGAATCCTGGTGATCGACGGCGCGCTTGGCACCTCGATCCAGGAACGGGACCTGAAGGCGGCGGATTTTGGCGGCGCCAGCCATGAGGGCTGTAACGAACAGCTAATCGTCACGCAGCCGGAAGTGCTGCGGGCGCTGCATGCGAGCTTTTTGGCGGCCGGCGCCGATCTGATCGAGACCAACACGTTTGGCGCAACCGCGCCGGTGCTGGCCGAATTCAACCTGCGCGAGCGAGCGCGCGACATCAATCGTCAGGCCGCAGCCGCGGCGCGTGCACTCGCCGATTCATTCAGCAGCTCACAGTGGCCGCGCTTCGTGATCGGCGCCATGGGTCCGACCACCAAGAGCATTTCCGTAACCGGCGGAATCACCTTCGCCGAGCTCACCGACGCCTATTACGAGCAGGCCCTCGGTCTGCTCGAGGGCGGCGCCGACGTGCTGCTGCTCGAGACCGTCCAGGACACCCTCAACGCCAAGGCTGGATTGCTCGCGATCGATCGCGCGAAGGCCGCGCTCGGCGTCGAGGCCGGGGTCGCCGTCCAGGGGACGGTCGAAAGCACCGGCACGCTGCTGGCTGGGCAGGATATCGAGTCGTTCTACGTCTCGCTGGCCCATCATGACCTGCTCTGGATCGGGCTCAACTGCGCGACCGGGCCCGACTTCATGACCGATCATCTGCGTACGCTCGCGGAATTGAGCCGCTTCCCGGTCGCTTGCGTGCCCAACGCCGGATTGCCGGATGAAGACGGACGTTACCACGAAACACCGGCGGCCCTGTCGGCCAAGATCGAGCGGTTCGTCAAACAGGGCTGGCTGAATCTGGTCGGAGGATGCTGCGGCACCGGGCCCGAGCATATCCGGACGCTGGCGGAGATGGCGCGCCGTTATGCGCCGCGCGCGGTCCAAGCGGTGCGTCGTTCGGCTATCTCGGGAATTGAGACGCTGGTGATCGACGAACAGACGCGGCCGATCATCGTCGGCGAACGGACCAACGTGCTTGGCAGCCGGCGCTTCAAGCAGCTTATCAACGCCGGGCGCTTCGACGAGGCCGCCGAAGTCGGCCGCGCGCAAGTGCGGCGCGGCGCTCATCTGCTGGACGTCTGCCTGCAGGATCCGGATCGCGACGAGCGCGATGATCTCGGCCGTTTCCTCGACGTCCTGGTGCGGCAGGTCCGGGTGCCGCTGATGATCGACTCGACTGATCCCGACGCGGTCAAGGTGGCGCTCGAGCGATCGCAGGGCAAGGCGCTGATAAATTCGATCAATCTCGAGGACGGGCCGGACGCCGAGCGTCTGACCAAAATCGTCGAGCTGGCGCGCTGCTATGGCGCGGCGCTGGTGGTCGGCTGTATCGACGAAGACCGGCGCCAGGCACAGGCCGTAACGCGTCAACGCAAGCTCGAAATCGCCCAGCGCACTCACGAACTGCTGACGGGCAGGTTCGGGATGGTCGATGAAGATCTGTTCTTCGATGCGCTGGTCTTTCCAATCGGCACCGGCGATGCAACTTACACGGGCTCGGCGGCGGAGACGATCGAAGGAATTCGCGCTATCAAGAGCGCATTGCCGCGCTGCAAGACCGTGCTGGGCGTCTCCAACGTCTCCTTTGGATTGCCGGAGGCCGGCCGCGAAGTCCTCAACTCGGTGATGCTTCACCATTGCGTGGCGGCGGGCCTCGACCTGGCGATCGTCAATGCCGAGAAGCTCAAGCGCTACCCGTCGATTCCCGCCCTCGATCGCGAACTGGCCGAGGATCTGATGTGGGCGCGCGGCGCGGATCCGATCGCGGCGTTCACCGCGCATTTCCGGGCGCGAGTCAGCGCGCCCGAGGTCGACAGCGGTGTCGCGTTGACGCTCGACGAGCGGCTGGCGCGCTGCGTCGTCGAAGGTTCGCGCGAGGGCCTGTTGCGCGACCTCGAGCTGGCGCTGGGCGAGCGCAGGCCGCTCACGATTATCAACGGCCCGTTGATGAAAGGGATGGACGAGGTCGGCCGCCTGTTCAACGCCAACCAGATGATCGTGGCGGAGGTGCTGCAATCCGCCGAGGTGATGAAGGCCGCGGTTTCATACCTCGAACCGCACATGGAGAAGAACGAAAGCGCGGCGCGCGGCACGATCCTGCTCGCCACGGTCAAAGGCGACGTCCACGACATCGGCAAGACCTTGGTCGATATCATCCTGACGAACAACGGCTATCGCGTGATCAACCTGGGCATCAAGGTGCCGCCCGAGGAATTGATCCGCGCCTATAATGAACACCATCCCGACGCTATCGGCCTGTCCGGATTGCTGGTCAAGTCGGCGCAGATGATGGTCGCGACCGCGCAGGATCTGCGGGCCGCGGGCATCTCATGTCCGCTGCTGGTCGGCGGCGCGGCACTTTCGGCGCGCTTTACCCGCACCCGGATCGCGCCGGAGTACGGAGGCCTGGTGGCCTACGCCAACGACGCCATGCAGGGCCTCGCGCTCGCCCATCAAATCATGGACCCGGAGCGGCGCGGGCAACTGTCCGAGCAGCTCAATCGCGAGACCGTGCGGCTGCTGGAAGTCAGGCGGGCGGCGCCGGTTTCAAGCGCCCCGTCGGCACGGGTCGATTCCGCGGTGCGTCACGACGGCGCGATCCCGCGCCCGCCCGACCTCGAGCTTCACGCGCTCGAGGATTTCGATCTGGCGGAAATCTTTTCGTACATGAACCCGGCGATGTTGTACTCGCGTCATCTCGGCTTGCGCGACGCGGAGCGGGCGCTGGCAACGGACGCTCCCAGAGCGGTCGAGCTTAGACGAGTGGTCGAGTCGATGCAGCGCCTGATGATCGAGCGCGCGGATATCCGCGCCGGCGCGGTTTACCGGTTTTTCCCGGCCAAGTCCGATCGGCGCCGGCTGCTGATTTACGGTCCCGACGGCCGCCCCATCGAAACGCTGGTTTTTGGCCGTCAGTCGGAACCGCCGCATCTATGCGTCGCGGATTTCGTGGCGCCGCTCGAGACGCCGGGCACCGATTATATCTGCCTGTTTGCGACCACGGTGGGGCCCGGGGTTCGCGCGCTGGCCGCACGTTTGAAGGACGAGGGCGAATATCTAGGCTCGCACGTCCTGCAAGTGCTCGCGCTGGAGGGTGCGGAAGCTTTCGCGGAGTTGTTGCATCTCAGGATTCGGCAGTGGTGGGGAATCAACGATCCGCCGGGGCTCGGGATGAAGGGCTTGTTCCAGGCGCGCTACCGTGGCAAGCGCTTTTCGTTCGGCTACCCGGCCTGTCCGCGGCTCGAGGACCAGGCGGCGCTGTTCCGCCTGCTCGAGCCCGAGCGCCATATCGGCGTGCGCTTGACGGAAGGTTTCATGATGGATCCGGAGGGCTCCGTCAGCGCGCTGATCGTGCACCATCCGGAAGCGAAATACTTTGCGCTTTCGCCAGCCGACATCGAACTCCTGACGCAGGAACTCGACGCGCCGCAATTCGCACCCGGGATATCGGCATGAGCGGCAGCATGTCAGAACTCGCCCGACAGCTTGCGAATCCCGCCCCCGCGATCTGGCTCGAGCTCAGTCCGCCGGGTGGCATCGACATGGAACCGCTGTTGCGAAAACTGGAGCCGCTGGCCGGCACGATCGGGGCCGTCAATCTGACCGACAACGCGATGGGGCGGGTGAAACTTTCCGCGCTCGCGTTCGGGATGACGATCAGGCAGCGGCTCAAGATTCCGGTGGTGCTCAACGTCTCATGCCGCCATCGCAACCTGCTGGCGCTCAAATCCGATTTGCTGGCTGCGGCCGCCGGCGACATCGATGGGGTGGTGGCGCTGCGCGGCGACCGGCTTGCGCCGGGCGCAGGGGTCGAGTTCAACCAGCTCGACGCGATCGGCCTGTTGCGCGTGATTGATGAACTCAAAATGCAGATCGCGCGCACCAGCGGCGAGGCCCGGGCGCTGCGCGTGCTTTACGCCGGCGCAGTGACGAATCCGTATCGCGCGGAGCCCGCCCGCGAGCTCGATCTGCTGGCGCGCAAGGCCGCGGCCGGGGCGCGCTTTGCGCTGACTCAGCCGTGCTTCGACGCGGGACAGGCGCTGCGATTCATCGAGCAGGTGCGCCCGCTGTCGATCACGCCAGTGATCGGGATTTTGCCGATCCGCAACGCGGCGATGGCGCGCTATCTGAAAGGCCGGGTGCGAGAGCTGCGATCGGTTGCGCGTCATCTCGAGGTTTACGAGGGCATGAGCGATGAACAGGCGCGGCAGTTCACGATCGCGCACAATCTCGAGCTTATCGATCGGCTTCGGCCGCACGCCGCTGGAATCGTGATCATGAGCGGCGGCGAACCATCGCTGGCCATCAGGCTGGCGGTTGAAGCGGCGGCCTTGCGCACGCCGCTGGCAAGCGCGGACTTCACCAGCCCGGCATAGGTCGGAATTCAACGGCATGCTCGGGCGTTCGGCCGTGGTGCGCGCCGAGCATCCACAGGACCCGCTTCCAATGCTATAGACGAATCAGCGACGGAAGCGAGGAGAAACAACGATGAGCGAAAATCCTGAAATCGGCCGCAGTATCCGGGCCGGTGAAATCCTGACCAATTATCACGACCAGGGCACCGGGATGCCGATCCTGCTGCTGCACGGCTCCGGGCCCGGAGTGAGCGCCTGGGCAAACTGGCGGCCGGTGATACCCGAGCTAGCCAAACAATTCCGCGTGATCGCGCCCGACCTGCTTGGGTTCGGCTACACCGAGCGCCCGGCCGGCGTCCGCTACGACATGGACACCTGGGTCAAGCACGCGATCGGCTTCATCGATGCGCTCAAGCTCGACAAGGTCGGACTGGTCGGCAACTCGTTCGGCGGCGGTCTCACGCTGCATCTTGCCACGCGCTACCCGGAACGGATCGTGCGCTTTGTATTGATGGGCAGTGCCGGCGCGCACTTCGAGCTTACCCCCGGATTGGATGAGGCCTGGGGCTACACGCCGTCGATCGAGAACATGCGCCGCTTGCTCGATCTGTTCGCGTTCAACCGCGAACTGGTCACCGACGAGCTGGCCGAACTGCGCTACAAGGCCGGTATCCGGCCGGGTATCCAGGAGGCCTATGCGGCGATGTTCCCGGCGCCGCGTCAGCACTGGATCGACGTGATGTCGGTGGACGAGTCGAAGCTCCGCGCGCTGCCGCACGAAGCGCTGATTATCCACGGCCGCGAGGATCGCATCATTCCGCTCTCATCGTCGTATCGATTGCTCGACATGATCCCGCGCGCGCAACTGCACGTCTTCGGCCGTTGCGGCCACTGGACCCAGATCGAGCACTCGGCGCGTTTCAATCGACTGGTGGCCGACTTCTTCGCCGAGATGCGATAAGCACGATGCCCATTTGTGCGGGCCGGAGCGGCCATGATAGGCAACTTATCGATCGCGGTCGGACGGGCAACCGGCCGCCGCGGCGGGAGGTCATGATATGAACGCCGACGGATTCGAGATCCTGCGTCCGTTCATCGAGGCCGCGCGGGCGCTGTGGCGCGAAGAGCTTGCCGATGAAGAGCGCTGGCGCAAGATCGGCCAGTTGCTGCCGATGCTGCTGGATTCCGAGGCGCTCCGCGAAAGCGCGCGCTCCTGGCCGGCGCCCACCCCCGAAAACCGGCGCGCGCAGAACCTGTTGTTCTATGAAGATCCTGATTACCACTTCGTGATCAACGGGCTGGTCAAACGTCCCCGCGACGACACCCCGATTCATGATCATGCCCATACCTGGACCGTGTATGGTGTCTTGAGCGGCCAGGAACGGGTGGTGCGCTTTCGGCGCGTCGATGACGGCTCGCAGCCGCGCGCGACGCTCGAGCCGATTGACGATTACGTGGTCGCCCCCGGTTATATCGACGTGGTGCCGCCCGGATTGCTGCACGCCGAGTACGCCGGCGACGATCGCACGGTCGCGGTAATCGTCCGCAGCGAGCGGGTCGGCGGTTTCCCGCAGAACATGGTCGACCCGCGCACCAACGCGGTGACCCAGGCTCCCGGGCCGGAGCAGATTCCCTATCGGCTCTGAGGGCCGCCGAGTCAGCAGCCGGACATGCCGCGCAAGATCAGCGACCGGAAATTCAAGCTCGGGATGTTCTGCTCGAATTGTTCCGGCGGTATCACCAAAACCCTGGCGCCCGAAAGATGGGAACCGACCTGGCAGGCCAATCGGGCGCTGGCGGTGGCGTCGGAAGAAGCCGGGATCGATTTTCTCCTGCCGCTGGCGAACTGGCTCGGCATGGGCGGCGCGGCGCCCACCGAGTCGCACGTGCTGGAGCCGCTGACCTGGGCGGCGGGCTTGCTGGCGGCGACCCGAAAAATCACCATCTTCAGCACGATTCACGCCCCGTTCCTGCATCCGGTATTCGCGGTCAAGCAGATCAACACCTGCGATCAGATCGGCGAGGGGCGCTTCGGCGTCAACATCGTCTCGGGCGGCAACCCGCCGGAGTTCGCGCTGTTCGGCGTGCCGATGGCGGAGCATGACGAGCGCTACGCCTTCACCGAGGAATGGCTGACGCTGGTTAAGCGCATGTGGTCGGAGGACCGGCCGTTCGACTTCAAGGGCCGCTTCTTCGATTTGAAGGGCGTGCTCAGTAATCCCAAACCCTGGGGCGGTGAACCGCCGTTGCTGATTAGCGCCGGATCGTCGCCCACCGGCCGCAAGTTCGCGCGCCGCCACGCCGATTGCCTGTTCATGCTGATCGTCAGCCTGGACACGCTGGCCGACGAAATCCGCGCCATCCGCGTCGGCGCCGGGCGCCGCTTCGGCATCTACGCCAGCGGCCATCTCTTTTGCCGCAAGACCCGCCGCGAGACCGACGAGTATTATCATTACATCGTTCACGAACACGGCGACTGGAAGGTGGCAGAGTTTCTCGACGAGATGCATCGCCATTCCGGCTCGATCCCGGCCGAGGCGCGGGCCGGGATGCGCGAGCGCTTCGTCAGCGGTACCGGCACCTTTATGGTCAAGGGCGACCCGGACGAGGTGGCACTCGCCTACAAGCGTATGAGCGATGCCGGCCTCGACGGGATGGCGACCGCGCTGGTGAACTTCCTCGACGATCTGCCGATCCTGCGCGACGAGGTGCTGCCGCGAATGGCGCGGCTGGGGATTCGCGATCCGGTGCCGGACTGACACTCACCAGGCGAGGGAGCCGCGATGGACGTAAAACAGACCCCGGATGCGCGCCACTCTCCGGTGATCGATTTTCATGTGCATTTCCTCGACGAGCAGATCCTTGAACTCGCGCAGCGACACAGCGTGCTTACCGGCTTCGGCGCGAATCCGCTGCACAAGCCGCCGAGCGGATGGCCGCCGATATTTGCGAAAATGATGTCCGCGCCGGCGCAGATCGAGGACATGGCGGCGCGCGGCGTGGATCGCCATGTGATCACCGCCAGTACCGTAATTTCGCCGCTGGGATGGGCCGCGGGCTCGCGCGCGCTCGATCTCAATCGTCGTCTCAACGACCTGATAGCCGAGTGGGTCGCGCGCTTCCCGGATCGCTTCGTCGGCAGCTTCACGCTGCCGCTGCAGACGATCGATCTCGCGATGGCGGAGCTTGAGCGCGCCGTGCGTCAGCTTGGCCTCAGGGTGGCGAATCTGCCGGCCAACGTCGGCGGCGCCTACCTGGGCGAGCCGCAATTCCATCCGCTGTGGTCGTCGATACGCGAACTAGGCGTGACCGCCTTCGTGCATCCCGACGGCGTGAAGGATGCGTGGTTCCAGAAATACGCGATGTGGAACTCGATCGGACAATCGATCGAGGAGACCCGCTTCATGACCTCGATGATCTACGAGGGGGTGCTCGACCGCTTCCCGGGCTTGAAGATCGTGGTCGCTCACGGCGGCGGTTACATGCCGCATTACATGGGCCGCCTCGACCGCAATGTGACCGACAAGCCCGAAACCGCGGTGAATATTGGCCGCCGGCCGAGCGCCTACTTGCGCGACTTTTACTACGATAGCTGCGTCTACGATCCGACCACGCTGGCGGCGCTGATTCAGCGGGTCGGCGCCGACCGGATCGTGCTCGGCAGCGATTATCCGGTGGGCGATCCCGTGCCGGTCGAATTGCTCGGCCTGGCGGGCGAGCTGCCGGCCGGCGATCGCGCGATGATCATGGGCGGCACGGCTGCGCGCCTGCTCGGCGCAGGATGAGTCGGGCCGCCGGTCGCGCCCGGTTGCCCGGCGCGATATGAAATAGTACCTGCCGCAACCGGAGAGGTTGTCAGGCAGAAGCAGGACGTTTAGGAGAAAGTTGTTATGGCGAAGGCGTTGCAGGGCGCAAGCAAAGTCGCGGGCAGTGGGAAAGATCCGGTCCGTGAGGCGGAGTCGGATTCGATGCTCGAGAAGGCGCGCAGCCTGACGCCGCTGTTCCGCGCCAATGCGGAAGCCAACGAACGGCTGCGGGAACTTACCGCGGAGACCTTCAACGCGCTCGACGACGCCCGCCTGGTCGGCATCTTCACGCCCAAATCCCTGGGCGGCAGCGAGCTATGGCCGACCGAGTCGCTCGAGGTTATCGAAACGGTTGCAGCTGCCGACGGCTCCACCGGATGGGTGATGTTCGCCGCGGCGGTCGGAACCGGAACCGGCGGCGCCTACCTGGACGAAAGCACCGCCGCCAGGCTTTTCGCCGGCGATCGAATTCCGGTGATCGGCGGGCAGGGAATTCCCAACGGCGTGGCGGTCGCGGTCAAGAACGGCTACCGGCTGAGCGGCGCCTGGAGCTACGGCAGCGGCGTGAAGCATTCGGCGTACATCCATACCGGCGCGGTGGTCCATGAGAACGGCGAGCCGCGTCCGGGCCGTCACGGCACTCCGGAAATCCGCATTTTCGTCGTGCCGCGCGCCGAGGTCGCGTTCGGCGATAACTGGGACGTGCTGGGGCTGCGGGCGACGGCCAGTATCGACTATACGATGCAGGACGTGTTCGTGCCCGCCGAGTACAGCCATGTCGCCGATACCACCGATCCCGTGCACGGCGGCCCGCTGTTTTTTCTCGGCATCGTCGGCCTCGCGACGCTCGGCCATTCGGCGTTCGCGCTCGGCGTTGGTCGGCGTATCCTCGACGAGCTCGTGGTCGTCGCGCAAGGCCGCACCAGTATCACCGGCACGCCGCGCGAGAGCGAAAGCTTTTTCGAGGGCTACGCGAACGCCGAAGCCAAGTATCGCGCCGCGCGCGCCCTGGTTTTTGAGTCGTGGGGCGATGTGGAGGAAACACTTAAGCGGGGCGATCGGCCGTCGACGCGCCAGTTGACGCTGATTCGGCTGGCGCTCAACAACGCCACCTGGACCGTCGCCGACGTCACCCACTTCGCCTACCGATGGGCCGGCGGCATCGCGCTGCGCGCGGGCGTAATCCAGCGCTACTTCCGCGACATGCATGCGGGCACGCAACACGTCACCTCGTCCGCGCCGATTCTGCGCGAGTGCGGCCGCGAGCTGGCCGGGTTCGCGCATGGCAAGGCGTGGGGTTTTAACACGCTGGTGGACGAGCACTAGGAAGCTTCAAGGCTGGCGGCGACAGGCCGCGCTCTCGGGCTATTGAGTCTCGAATCGCCGTCGCGCGCCGCGGTTCATTCCGGTTCCGGCATCCGCCAGTTCCACTCGTCGTATCCGGGGGCATGGTGAACGTTGGTCTGCGCCGGATTGCGATTGATCAGGGGCCGGCCGTAGAGCGGATGGCGCATGCTGCGCACTTCGTGCTCGATCGTGAACAGCAGCTTGCCGCTGTCGGGATCGACCAGGTCCTTGAAGCGGTACTGATGAGGGTCGTCGTCCTCGGTGAGGAGTTTCCTGGCGGCGAGTCGGCGATGAGGCCCGGAAAAATCCGCGATGTAGATCTGGATATGGTGACCGTCGTAGGGCGGCTGCGGCTGGTCGGTCTCGCGGAAAATCAGGCTCTGTGCGATTCCGACAGCGACCTGCGCGTGTCGCCCTTCCGCGTCCTCGAGGCATTCGGCCGGCGCTGAAAGAATTTCGCGATAGAAGCGCGCGATGCCGTCGGCGGTGGCGCGCGGCACCTCGAACTCGACGTAGGGGAGACCGAGCGTGATGCGGCCGAAACGCGCGTCGGGTTGGTAGCATCGCAGGCGATTGCCCCACGGCGAGATGGCTTCGACGAACGCCTCGTGCTCGTGGAAGGCGAAGGCGGTACCCTCCAGCGGTTCGCGCACGCGCGCTAGCCGGCGCAGCAGCGCGTCGCGATCCGGTATCACAAGCCCGGTATGGCCGCGCAGAAGCTGGGGCTTGTTGGTCGGCAGATGGAACTGGCTGCGCCCGACGTTGATCCACATGTTGTTGGTGCTGACCATGATGAACGGGTCGCGGGTCAGGCCGAGACCGGTGACATAAAAGAGCGTCGCCAGGCCCTGATCGGGAATGCAGACGTTGACGTGTTCGAGCGCGACGATATTGCCGAGATCCTCGGCGGCGCGATCATAATGAGTCGGCATCTTGGACCCCCTGGAACCGTTTGTCCCCGCCATCGGGTTAGACCTCAAATGGCATGATCGCGCGGTCGGTCCCCACAGTCCATCCCCCGGCGTCATACGAAAACGGGCGAACGATTTGCGTCTGGGTTGAGGTCCGGGCCGCGTTTTTCAACGTTTATTCATGATAATGCTCGCATTCCGCCTCGGCACGGAAGCTGCTCCATATAAAAGCTGCTCCGACCCACGGACGGCGGGCAATCATCCGGCCGGGGAGCTATAATTTTGTAACGTTATTCGCACGCGCGGTTCCACCGTATGTTCGGCAGATCCTTGATGGTTTTCTCGATACTGATGCTGACGATTGCGGCCTCGGGCTGCAGCGTTCAGGAACAGACGGTTGCGGCCTCGGCCGCCGCGGCGCCGGCTCGCCCGCTGCCGATCAAGGGACGGCTGGTGAGTGGCGATCCCAAGGAACTGCCGCCGGCGGTTGCGATGTCGCTCGCCAAAGATTCGCCTGTGACATTCGCCTATCGCGAAGAGCTGACTCACGACCAGTACCACATCCCGTTGATCGTCACCGCGCTCGATCCGGTGACCTATGTGGGCGCGCCGCTGGGCGACTATGGCGTGACGGCGTTCGCCTCGTTGTCGATTATCGACGGCGCGCGCATCCTCGGCGACTATACCGCCAAGGCTCACGTCTCGAAGTCATACACGCTCTACTCGGCGCCGACCCATCAGGAGCTTGAGCAGGAAGCGCGCGCCGCGGTGCGGGAGAAGATCGATCAGAAACTCTACGACGACTCCGATCGCTTGGCGCAGGCGGCGGCCAGCGCCGCTAGCACTCCACGGGGCTCGGCTTCCCAATGAATTGCCGCTGCTATCTCGTCCTGCTCGGAGCGCTGACGTTCGCGGCTGCCGGATGTGCGGTGCAGGGGGCGCCGTTCGAGCGCGCCTCAGCCCCGCCCCAGCACGCAATCATCTACGTCTACCGGCCGTACAGCTACGCCGGGTCGCTGCTCCGTCCGCCGGTGACCTGCGGCGACGACACCGCGCGTATCGGCCCGGGCGGCTATCACGCCTTTATCGTTCCGGTTGGCAAAGTGGTGTGCGAGGTTCCGGGCGAAGCCGGTGACGCGGTCCAACTTGACGCTGCGCCGAGTGTCTACTATCTGCGCGAAGCTATCGGATGGGGCGTGCTGAGCGGCCATCCGCATCTCGATCCGATCGATACCGACCAGGCGCAGACCGAAATCCAGCAATGCTGCGTCCGCGAGCCCGAGGATCGCAGCACGGTCGCTGCCCAGTAAGAAAGTCTCGCGCCATCAGGGCGCTCCGAATCGGGCCAGGCGCGATCGGCGCCGCCGTGTTATGATCGCGTGGCCGGGTCGCCCGCCGAAATCATCGGCGAAATTCTTGGCGAAATTCTTGGATTGACACGATTTCGGAATGAAACTACTACCAGTCCAGAGAATAAGGAGTATGCCGTGGCAAACGTTCAAACCAAAAGCAGGCCGGCGAAAGCTCCAGCGAAACTCCAGACCTCCGCGCTCATCCCCAGGATGCTGAATCACGCCGCGTACGTTACGCACGACGTCGCGGCAACGGTTGAGTTCTATACCAAGGTCATGGGGATGGAACTCGCCAGCTCAGTGTTTGACGACCATATTCCCTCGACCGGCGATGCTTTTCCCTACTTCCACGTTTTCTTCCGGATGGGCGACGGATCGACGATCGCGTTTTTCGAGGCCCCCGGCCTGCCCGAGGCCGCCGCTCCCAGTCATCCCGCCTACGCCATCTTCAACCATATCGCGCTGCAGGTGGACACCGCCGACGAGGTGCTGCGATGGCAGGCGTGGCTGGAGCAGCACGGGCTCAAGCTGGTCGGTCCGACCAATCATGCCGACGAATTCCTGAGCATCTACTTTCACGATCCCAACGGCGTGCGGCTCGAAATCACCACCCCGCTCGACCGGAAATGGAATCAACATTCGGATCGCGCCTACCGCGATCTCGCGCTGTGGCTCGAAGCGAAAGACCACGCGCGGCGCGAGGGACGCGATATTCCGGCCGCGCTGGTCGATCTCATTCGCCGCGAGCGGGCGCGCTACCAGCCGGGATGATCCAGGCGTCACGACAACCAATTCATCCGCATCGAGGTTAAGATGGCCGACAAGGGCGAGGGCTTTATCCGCGTACCGGCGATTCTGAAATTCGCCGAACGGGTCAAATTTGCCGAGACCTACGGTTTCTCCGGCAGCCAGGGGATGACGATCCTCGAAGGCCAGCGGCTGATGCCGAAGGATCGGCCGTCGAAGACCATCTACCTTTTCATGCATCCCTCGTCGACCTTGCATCTGCTGCCGATGCCGACCGCGCTGGCCGAGAGCGGACTGCACGTGTTGTGCGCGGCCAGCCGCTATCCCAAGAACGACAGCGCGCTCATCATGGAGAAGGTCGCGATCGACATGGGCGCGTGGGTGCGATGGGCGCGGGAGGAATGCGGCTACGAGAAAGTCATCCTGGTCGGATGGTCGGGCGGCGGCTCCCTGAGCCTGTTCTACCAGGCGCAGGCCGAGCAGCCGACGATTACCCATACTCCCGCTGGCGACGAGGTCGATCTGACGCGCGCCGGGCTGCAACCGGCTGACGGAATCATCTTCATCGCCGCCCATCTGTCGCGCGCCGAGACCCTGACCGAATGGTCCGACCCGTCGGTGACCAATGAGCTGAATCCCGATGAACGCGACCTGCAGCTCGACATCTACAATCCCGACTGTCCGAACAAGCCGCCGTTTGCGAAGTCGTTTGTGACCGCGTTCCGCGCCGCGCAGGTGGCGCGCAACCGGCGCATCACGGCCTGGAGCCAGGAGCTCCTGGAGCAGCTCAAACGGCGCGGGACGGCCGAGGTCGAGCGCGCCTTCTGCGTCCATCGCACGATGTGCGATCCGCGCTGGATCGATACCACCGTCGATCCCAACGATCGCAAGCCCAACTGGTGCTATCTCGGCGACCCGCGCACGGCCAATTCCGCGCCGGCCGGGCTCGGACGCTACTCGAGCCTGCGCTCGTGGCTGAGCCAGTGGAGCTACGATCTATCCAACGCCCGCGGAGCGCAGAACGCAGCGCGAATCCGCCGTACCTCGGTAATCCAGATCGAGAATTCCGCCGACGACGCGGTGCCCGCGCCGCATAATCCGATCATCCACGCCGCGCTCGCCACGCCCGACAAGGAACATGTCAGGATCAAGGGCGCGACCCACTACTACCTCGGCCAGCCCGAGCAACTGGCGCAATGTATCGAGACCGTGCTCGACTGGAGCTCGCGCAAGCGGCTGCTCGCGGATCGTCCGGCAGTCCGGCGCCCGGCTGCCGGCTGACGGCTCGGGCGAGGCCGCGCCGCGCGGCTGAGAACCACATCATGGCTGAATACGAAAACGGCGGCGGACGCACCGCGATCCTGCTGATGAAGTGCCCGGACCACAAGGGTCTGGTGCGCGAAATCGCCGACTTCGTGTCGAGCCATGGCGGCAACATCCTGCACGCCGACAATCATCTCGATTTTGAAACGCGGGAGTTTTTTGCGCGCTTCGAATGGCAGCTCGACGATTTCGCGATTCCGGCGCCGGCCATCGCCGCCGCCTTCCAGCCGATCGCGGACAAGTACGCGATGGAATGGCAACTGCGCTTTTCCAACGCCAAGCCGGCGGTCGCGATCTTCGTTTCCAAGCTGGCGCACTGCCTGCTCGACCTGCTGCATCGATGGGAGATCGGCGAGATGCCGGGGCGCGTAGCCGCCGTGATCAGCAATCATGACGATCTGCGGGGCGCGGTCGAGCGTCGCGGCGTGGCCTACCATCATTTTTCGATTACGCCGCAGAACAAGCGCGCGCAGGAGGCGAAGCAACTGGAGCTGCTCAAATCGCTCAACGTCGAGCTCTTGATCCTGGCGCGCTACCTGCAGGTTTTCAACGACGAATTCATCGCGCAGTATCAGGGCCGCAGCATCAACATCCATCATTCGTTCCTGCCCGCGTTCGTCGGCGCCAGTCCCTACGCCCGCGCCTACGAGCGCGGCGTCAAGTTGGTCGGCGCGACCAGCCATTACGTGACGCCGCATCTGGACGCCGGACCGATTATCGAGCAGGACGTGGTACGCGTGACCCATCGCGACACGCTCGCCGATTTCATTCGCAAGGGCCGCGACCTCGAACGCGTGGTGCTGGCGCGCGGTGTGCGCCTTCATCTGGAAGCGCGCGTGCTGGCGTATGCCAACAAGACCGTGGTTTTCGACTGAGCCCACGATGCCGGAAGCAGTGCAGGAAGCGGGCCTCGGCCAGATACTGGACGGCAACCGGATCGCGCGCACGGTCCGCGAGCAGGTGCGGCGCGGCGTCGAGCGGCTGGTGACGGAGCAGGGCGTCCGGCCCGCGCTCGCGGTGATCCTGGTCGGCGACGATCCGGCCTCGCAAATTTACGTGGCGACCAAGCAGCGCGCCTGCGAGAAGGTCGGCATCACCTCGCGGGTCCATCGGATGGCGCCCGACGTTACCGAGGACGAGCTGGTCCATTTCATCTACCGGCTGAACCGCGATCCCGACCTGCACGGCATCCTGCTCCAGTTGCCGCTGCCCGAGCGCGCGCTGGAGCAGGCAGCGCTGGCCGAGATCGATCCCGAGAAGGATGTCGACGGGCTCAGTCCCACCAACCAGGCGCGCCTGCTCAACGGCGAGGCGGGACTACGGCCGTGCACGCCGCTCGGCGTGATCGAGCTGATCGATCGGACCGGGATCGACCTGGCCGGCCGGCGCGCGGCGGTGGTCGGGATGGGCGCGCTGGTCGGCAAGCCGCTCTCGATGCTGCTGCTGGAGCGCAACGCGACCGTGGTGCTGTGCCATGAGTTTACCCGCGACCTGGCCGACGAAGTGGCGCGCGCGGAGATCGTGGTGGCGGCGGCCGGCAAGCCCGGCCTGATTCGCGGCGAATGGATTCGCCAGGGAGCGATCGTGATCGACGTCGGCATCAACCGCACGGCGGCGGGCATCGTCGGCGACGTCGAGTTCGAGGCGGCCCGCAAGCGCGCGGCCTTTATCACGCCGGTGCCGGGCGGCGTGGGACCGATGACAGTTGCGATGCTGGTGCGGAACACGCTGATCGCGGCCGAGCGAATCGCAACGCAACCGAGATGAGTGATGGCGCATAAACTGACCAACCTCCTGACTCCCCCTCCCAGCGATATCGAGATCGCGCAGGCTGCCACGTCGGTTCCGATCGACCGCATTGCGACCGAGGCCGGCGTCAAACCCGACGAACTCGAGCTTTACGGCCAGAGCAAGGCGAAGGTGCGGCTGGAGATTCGCGAGCGTCTCCAGCACGTCGCCAACGGCAACTACGTGGTAGTCACCGCGATTACGCCGACCCCGCTCGGCGAAGGCAAAACCACCACCACCGTCGGGCTCAGCCAGGCTCTGGGAGCCCATCTTGGCAAGCGGGTCTTCACCTGCGTGCGCCAGCCGAGCCAGGGTCCGACCTTCGGCATCAAGGGCGGTGCGGCCGGCGGCGGCTACAGCCAGATCATTCCGATGGAGGAGTTCAACCTCCATCTGACCGGCGACATCCACGCGATTACGGCCGCCAACAATCTGCTCGCCGCGGCGATCGACGCGCGCATGTTTCACGAGCGCGCGCAGACCGACAAGCAACTGTTCGATCGCCTGTGTCCGGCCGACGGCGCGGGCAAACGGCGCTTCACTCCGATCATGCTGCGGCGGCTCAAGAAACTCGGCATCGCCGCGACCGATCCCGACCAACTGAGCGAAGCCGATCGCGGCCGTTTCGCGCGGCTCGATATCGATCCCGACACCATCACCTGGCGGCGCGTGATCGATACCAGCGATCGGATGCTGCGCCGGATCACGATTGGCCAGGGCGACGAGGAGCAGGGCAGCGAGCGCGTGACCGGCTTCGATATCACGGTGGCGAGCGAAATCATGGCGGTGCTCGCGCTTACCACCGGCCTCAACGATATGCGCGAGCGGATGGGGCGGATGGTGATCGGCACCAATCGCGCGGGGACGCCGATTACCGCCGACGACCTGGGCGCGGCGGGTGCGCTGACGGTGCTGATGAAGGACGCCATCATGCCCAACCTGATGCAGACCCTGGAGGGCACGCCGGCCTTCGTCCATGCCGGACCGTTCGCCAATATCGCGCACGGCAACTCGTCGATCGTGGCCGATCAAATCGCGCTCAAGCTGGTCGGCCCCGAGGGCTACGTGGTGACCGAATCCGGCTTCGGCGCCGATATGGGGATGGAGAAGTTCTGCAACATCAAATGCCGCTACAGCGGACTCAAGCCCAACTGCGTGGTGATGGTCGCGACTATCCGCGCGCTGAAGATGCATGGCGGCGGGCCGCGCGTGGTGGCGGGTCGTCCGCTGGCGGCGGCCTATTCGCAGGAAAACCTGGAGTTGCTCGAAAAGGGCTGCAGCAACCTGGTGAAGATGATTCAGAACGCGCGCCGCTTCGGACTGCCGGTGGTGGTCGCGATCAACAAGTTCCGCCATGACACGCCGGCCGAAATCGAGCTGGTGCGGCGCGCCGCGATCGACGCCGGCGCTGAGGATGCGGTGATGTCGGACCATTGGGCGCGCGGCGGCGCGGGCGCGGTGGCGCTGGCCGAGGCGGTGGTCGCGGCCTGCGCCACGCCGGCCGATTTCAAATTTCTCTACCCGCTCGATCTCGGCATCAAGCAGAAAATCGAAACTATCGTGCGTGAGATGTACGGCGGCGCGGGCGTCGAGTATCTGCCCGAGGCGGAAAAGAAGATCGAGCTCTACACGCGCAACGGCTTCGACAAGCTGCCGATTTGCATGGCCAAGACCCATCTGAGCCTGAGTCACGACCCGAATCTCAAAGGCGCGCCGAGCGGCTTCGTGGTGCCGGTGCGCGACGTGCGCGCCAGCGTCGGCGCGGGCTTTCTCTACCCGCTGCTGGGCACCATGAGCACCATGCCCGGCCTGCCGACCCGGCCGGGATTTTATGACGTCGATCTCGATCCCGCGACCGGCCGCATCGTCGGCCTGTCGTAAGGCGTGGCGAATTGACTGGCTCGCGGCGGCGCCCGAATTTGCCGACGATGCCTTCGATCGCCAAGTCGACCCTCGAACAGCTCCGCCTGAAAGTCGCGGCGGGACCGACTCCGGCCGGGGTAGCGGTCGCGGCGGTCGCGGCGAGCCTGGCGCTGAGCCTGCTGGCGATGAGCCTCGAAGTCAGCGCCGGAAAAAAGTCTGCGACCGGGAGTCGGGTTGCGCTGGGCCGGATGCGGCGGGCGGCCGCGCGTGAGTCGCTGCGGATGCTCGACTATGCGGACCGCGACGTGGCGGCGTTCGACGCCTACCTGAAGAGCCGCCGGCGCGGAGCGCGGCCGAGAGCGGTGAACGCGGCGCTGACGCGGGCGATCGAGACGCCATTGAAGATCGCGCGGGCGGCGATTGGCGGGCTCGAGCTATGCCTCGAGGCGGCGCCGCTAGTCCATCGCGCGGTCGCGGCTGATCTCGGCACTGGCGCCGCGATGCTGGCGGCGGCGGCGCGGGCGGCTGCGCGCAGCGCGGAATCGAATCTGCGCTACGTGGCGCCGGGGAATCCGGCTCGCAAGCGGGTGCTCGCCGAGCGGCGGCTGCTGGAGCGTCGCGCCGGCGCGATGCTCCAGCGAATCCTGAAAATAATCGGGTGACGCCTCAGGCCGCCGCGTTGCCGGCCAGGTCCTTGAAGGTGCCCTGCCGCCGCAAGCGCTCGCGGACGTAGTCGCCGCAGCTAATCGGCGGATACTGCGGCGGGCGCTCCACGGTGCTGCAATTTGGCAGGCATTCGATAGTCGCGTCGTAGTTGGACTCGTGAAAAAAAGCGATCGACAGCCGCCGGCTGTCCGTGGTCTTCACGGGCGGCGGGTTGAGCACGCGATGCGGCGTCGAGACCCAGCGATCGTTGGTCCAGCGCATCATCATGTCGCCCAGGTTGATCACGAATGAATCCGGAATCGCGGGCACGTCGACCCAGGTCCCGGCGCGATTCTGCACCTGCAGGCCGTCGGCGCCGTATTCCCGGTCATGGCGCAGCAGGGTCATGGTCGAGTAATCGGTATGCTCGCTGCATCGCAACTGCCCAGGCATCGGCTCCGCGACCTGATCGAAATAATGCAGCACCCGCATCACGCTGAACGGCTTGTCGCATTTCCAGCCGAAATAATCTTCCTCGAGTCCGAGCGCCAGGGCGAAGATGCGCATCACGACGACTGACAGCCGCTCCATCGCGCGGTAATAGTCGGCATAGGCCGCTGACAGGCCGGCGGGCTGCTGCGGCCACAGGTTGGGGGCGAAATGATGGCCAGCGGCGGGGCAGTGATAGTAGGAATCGTTCTGCGGCACATCGACCAGGCCGATAGTGAACGATTCCTTGATATCGGGCGGGGTTCGGTCGAGCCGGCTGTAGGCGGAACTCTCGGTGCCGGGGGCGCTGTAGCCGCGTCCGATTTCAGGGGCTGGCCGCGAAACCATCTGCTTTTCGGCCAGCGGCAGATCGAAAAAGCCGCGCGACTCGGCGAATACCCGGTCAGCGAGGCGCGTATCGACGCCATGGCCGGTGATAACGAAGAAGCCGATATCCTCGCAGGCCTGATTGACCGCCGCGGCCACCTTGTGCTTGCCGTCAATGTTCTCGGCGAAAAACGGTGCGATATCGACGATCGGTACGCTCAGCAAAGCCATCGATTTGCTCTCCGGATTGATGCTGTTTCCGCCAGCTCGAAAAATCGCTTCATCCTGAAATTTACTGCTCGAGCGCCGTTCTGATCAATCGCGATGGTAGCGAAGCGATACCAGGTTTGTAATTCGCGCGCGAATAGGAGTAACGGTCAGGACGCGTGAGTCATGAACCTTGCGACGGTAAGGTAGAGAGAAAAATGGCAAATCCGAAAGGCAACGTGTTGCTGGTCGGCAGCGTTCCGCTGAAAACGGTGGACGAGGTCTTCAGGACCTGCGGACGATTGTTGGGCAGCGACGTCGCGAGCCTGCCCGACGGCGAGGTCGGCGACCGTTCATACTGGATCGTCTACGTCGCCTACCACACCTTCTTTCACCATCCATCGGTCGTCACGCTGCAGAAGCCGAACGAGGGATGGAAGCCGACCAGCATGGACGACCTCTTCTCGTTCAAGCTGAAAGACGGCGTCAAGAGCATCCGCTTCGACCAGCTGGGCTATGCCGAGGAGGCCGCGAAATCCTACCGGGCCTTCCGCACCGCGCGCGATGAGGGGGTGATCGCCAAGGGCGTCCGCTTCCAGATAGCGTTCCCGTTTCCGCAGGATGCGACGTTCCTGTTTTTCCATGAGGCCGCCGATCGGGCGATCGTCGAGCCGGCTTACGAAGAGGTGCTGGGGCGTGAAATCGACACGATTTTCCGCGAGCTGCCGGCCGAAGACCTCGCGATCCAGTTCGATATCTGCACTGATTTGCTCGAGGCCGAGGGCAGCTATTACGCCTGGTCGCAGCCCGAGACCGTCTGGGAGCGATACCTCCGCCCGCTGCATAACCTGCCGCGCCACGTTCCGGAAAAGGCGGCGCTCGGCTACCATTTTTGCTACGGCACATTCCCGAAGAAGCCGGTGATCGAGCCCAAGGACCTCGGGTTGAGCGTGAAGTTCGCCAATGCGGCGATCGCCGAGTCCGGCCGGCACGTCGATTACGTCCAGCTCACCGTGCCGATTCAGCGCGACGACGAGGCCTACTTCAAGCCGCTACAGGATCTCAAGGCGGGAGACACGCGGGTGTTCCTCGGGGTAGTCAACTCCGACGGTCTGGCGGGCGCCCGGCGCCGTGCGCAGGCGGCTCGCAAGTACCTGAAAGATTTCGGGATTTCGGCCGAGTGCGGCTTCGGACGGGAGCTGCCCGAGCGGCTTCCCGAGCTGCTGAAGATCCATCGCGAGGTGGCCGACGAGCTGATGAAATAGGCCGTCCCGGCGCGGAGTGGGAAGCGGGCCGATGCCTCAGGTTTTTTTCGGGGGCGCGACGAAGTTGAGCGCCGCCGAGTTCATGCAGTAGCGCAATCCGGTCGGCGCCGGACCGTCGTTGAAGACGTGGCCGAGATGCGCGTCGCATTCGCGGCACATCACTTCGGTGCGCTGCATGAAAAGCGATCGATCGGTCTCGGTGTGGATGTTCTCGGGCGCGATGGGCTCCCAGAAGCTCGGCCATCCGGTGCCCGACTCGAATTTGGTATCCGAGCTGAAAAGCGCGTTACCGCAGCATACGCAGCGATAGATGCCTTTCTCGTGCCATTCATCGTATTTGTTGTTGAATGGACGTTCCGTGCCCTTCTTGCGAGTTACCTCGTACTGCTCGGGGGTTAGAGACTTTTTCCACTCCGCATCGGTTTTGACGACTTTGGCCATCGAAACAAGACCCTTCCTTTTGCCGGAATCGGTGAACTCGACCAGCTTTACCCGCTCGACCCCATCCGCTTCAGTGGCGCCGTCGGTCTTCGACCGGGCAGCGCCTTCGTATCCGACGACCAGCAGGATGGCAGCCGCCATCGTGCCGGCGATAAAGTCGCGGCGCGCCACTGCGTGATCTCGATAGATGGACGGTTTGCCGGCCATATTCCGATCGATCAACGCTTTCGCCCGATAGGCTCGATGACTCGCCGGGTTTCGCTAAGCCTTCGCGCTGGGTCGGGCGGCCACCGAATCGTGCCAGCGCTTCAGATGCCGGGCGTGGGCGGGGATCGACACGCCACCCATCTCCTGGCCGAAATCGACCGCGACCTGCGCGGTAATATCGGCGATCGTGTAGCGGTCGCCGGCGACGAATTCACGTTGTGCCAGCAGCGAATCGAGCCATTCGAGCCGTTTCAGCACCTGCTCGCGCTCGGCCGCGCCGAATTCGGGGAACTGCTTGATGCGTTCCTTGAACATCGGATGAGTATGCTGGAAGGCGCGACCGATCGGGTCGAACAGCTCGTGCTCCATCCGCCGGTTCCACATCTCGACGAACGCGGTATCCTTCGGATTCACCCCCATCAGCGGCGGCTCCGGATAGATACCCTCGAAATAGCGGCAGATCGCGACCGATTCGGCCAGGTAGGTGCCGTCGTCGAATTCGAGCACCGGCAGGCCGCCGAGCGGATTCTTTTCGAGGAATTCCACTCTGCGGTTATGGCCGGCGATGATATCAACCTGGACGTAGGTGACCTCGGCGCCTTTTTCGGCCAGGAAGATCCGAACACGCCGCGGATTCGGCGCCAGTTTGAAATCATAGATTTTCATAGCTACGACGATAGAAGGATGGCTGCCACCCCGTCAACCGCGCCCGCACGAGCCCGCGCCGATGCGGCCCATTCTCCACCCGCCGGCCGGGTGAACTATACTGGGTAGCGATGGAACCCTCGAGCGCCAGGATGATGACACGGCCGATCCCGGTGAGCGGCGAGATGTTGCCGGTAATCGGTCTCGGCACCTTCAATACCTTCAACGTCGGCGACGATCCCGGCGCGCGCCGCCAGCTCACCGAGGTGTTGCGCCTGTTTTTCGCGGGCGGCGGCCGGGTGATCGACAGCTCGCCGATGTACGGGCGGGCCGAAGGCGTGGTCGGCGATCTGTTGGCCGGACTGCCAGCCCACGAAACGCCGTTCCTTGCGACCAAGGTCTGGACCACCGGACGTGAGGCCGGCATCGAGCAGATGAGCCGTTCGGCCACACTGATGCGCGCCGCGCCGCTCGACTTGATCCAGATTCATAACCTGGTCGACTGGCGCACCCAGCTGGCGACGCTGCGCGCGATGAAGGCCGCCGGGCAGGTCAGATACCTCGGCATCACCCACTACACCAGCGCGGCGCTGCCGGCGCTGGCCGAGATTATCGAGCGCGAGCAGCTCGATTTCGTGCAGCTGGCCTACTCGATCGAGGAGCGCGCGCCCGAGTCGCGCCTGCTGCCGCTGGCCGCCGAACGGGGCGTGGCGGTGATCGTCAATCTGCCGTTCAGCAGCGGCAGCCTGATGAGCCGCGTGCGTCGGACCGCGCTGCCGTCGTGGGCGGCGGATTTCGAGTGCGCAAGCTGGGCTGAGTTGCTGCTGAAGTTCATCGTTTCGCATCCGGCGGTGACCTGCGTAATCCCAGCCACCGCCGACCCGGCGCATATGGCGGACAATCTGGCCGCCGGCTTCGGCCGCATTCCGGATCAAGCCGAACGGCAGCGGATGGTTAAACTATGGGAGTCGGTCTGAGCGCTGCCGGCCGCGCCGTGTGATGTCGATCAATCAGGAAACCGCCATCGCCTTGTTGCTCGCCTTTGGCGTGGTCGGCGTGCTGGCCCTGATGAGCGGGTTTCTGATAATCGCGATGGCGTGGTCAGAGTACGGCTGCTACGACGACGCGCAAACCAAAGCGAGCGAGCCGCGTCCGTCCGGCGCGGCACTGGTGCGGCGCGCGCTGGCCCGGCACTGTCCGCATTGCGGCGAGGGCAGGCTGTTCCGGACTTACATGACGATGAACCGGGCCTGCCCGGCATGCGGCGCGGTATTCTGGCAAAATGAGGGTGAGTGGATGGGCGCAGCGGTGATGGACTATACGGTCGCTGCCGGCTGTGCCTTGCTCGCATGGATAACGCTGGCGCTGTTGAGCGCCTCGGAATTTTTTCAGTTTGTAATTCCGGCCATCGTGGCAGCCGCGAGCGGAGCCGCGATAGTGCCGTGGTCGCGCAGTTTCTGGACGCTGTTCCTCTACGTGAACGGCGAGATGGGATTGGCGACCCGGCCGGCGAGCGGCGCGCTTGAGGAGCCCTCGTCAGCCACGATCCGCCGGCCCACTGCGCGGCGCTAGCTGAACGGATACCGCTATGGGGAGGTAGTTATGGCAAACGGCGCGCTCGGTTCCAACGGATTGGCGAACCTCAACGGCGCTGCGGCCGCGTCGGCCGACGGCCGCTACTCGGTCGAGGCCTTGGCGCGGCTGATAGGTCGCGGCCGGGTCCATTCGTCGATCTACACCGACCCGGCGATTTTCGAGCTCGAATTCGAGCGCATCTTTCATCGCAGCTGGGTCTATATCGGGCATGCCAGCGAGGTGTCACAGCCGGGCGATTTTCGCCTGCGCAGCATCGGACGCCAGCCGGTAATCCTGGTGCGCGGCAATGACGGCGTGGTGCGGGTGCTGATGAACCGCTGCCGCCATCGCGGGGCCGTGGTCTGCGAGGTCGAATCCGGCCGCGAGAAAGTCTTTCGCTGCTGGTTTCACGGCTGGAGCTACGACAACACCGGCAAACTGCTGAGCGTGACCGCGCCCGAGGGCTACGGCGAGGACTTTCGGGTCGAAGAGAACTCGCTTACCCCGGCGCCGCGGGTCGAGAGCTATCGCGATTTCGTGTTCGCCTCGCTGGCCGACGAAGGGCCGTCGCTCAGTGACTATCTGGCGCGCGCCGCCGCGATGATCGACCTCTTGATCGACGCCTCGCCCGAGCGACAGATCGAAGTCAACGCCGGCTGCCACAAGACCGTCTACCGGGGCAACTGGAAGCTGGTCGGGATGGACGGCTACCATCCGAATTTCGTGCATGCCTCGGTAATCGCGATGTGGCAGCGCAAGGTCAACGCCGGGATGGGCGCGACCCATCGCTCGGACCCGTTCGACGGCAAGGCGCCGACCTATGCGCGCGACCTCGGCAACGGCCACGCCATGATCGATCTGCGCGAGCATCGGCTCGGGCATTTCCCGGACTACTCGAAGTTTCTCGCGACCGTGCCGGGCGGCAAGGAATACATGGCGGCGATGTTCGCGCGCGACCGCGAAGATCGCGCCCGGCTGCTGCTGGCGATCGCGGGCGATCCGCACATCGGGATGTTTCCCAACATGCAGATCATCCATAACCAGATCCGGATCATCAATCCGCTGGCGGTCGGCGAGACCGAGGTGGTGATGTTCCCGGTGCTGCTGAAGGGCGTCAGTCCGCAGATCAACGCGCTCCGGCTGCGCCAGCATGAATCGTTCTACGGGCCGGCCTCCTCGGGTTCGCCGGATGACGCCGAGATTTTCGAGCGCGCGCAGCGCGGCATGCTGGCGCAGGTCAATCCCTGGATCAACATTTCGCGCGGCCTCGCGCGCGAAACCGTCGACAGCGACGGCTCGATCGTCTCCAATGTCACCGACGAGGTGCCGCAGCGAGCCCAGGCCCGGCAGTGGCTGGCGTTGATGACCGACGGCCTGGCGGCGGCTCCTGAAGCGGCGCGGGCCTGAGACCAGGGGGAGCGACGGGCGTGGACAATTCACAACTGTTGCGGGCGGTCGAGGAATTCCTCTACGCCGAAGCCGAGTTGATGGACAGCCATCAGTACGATCGATGGTTCGAACTATGGGACGCGGAGGCGCTTTACTGGGTACCGTGCAATGCCGACGAAATCGATCCAGACCGCAAGGTCTCACTGATCTATGAGCATCGCGATCAGATCGAGGATCGGCTGTTCCGCCTCAAGGGCCGCCACGCCCACGCACAGAAACCGAAGTCGCGGCTGATGCGCGTGATCTCGAACGTGCGGATCCTCGACCATGATTCGGAAACGGTCAAGGCGAGATCGAATTTCGTGCTGGGCGAAGTGCGGCTCGATCGGCAAACCGTGTGGATGGGACGCAGCTTCCATACCCTGCTGCCGCAGCCCGACGGTTTCAAGATCCGCGAAAAAAAAGTCGTGCTGCTGAATAACGACAGCCCGATCGGAAACCTGACCTTTCTCATCTAGCGGCGGGAGATACGATGGCTACCGTCAATCCGGCCCGGCGTCCGATAATTGCGACCATGATCGGCGATCCGGCCGGCATCGGACCCGAAGTCTGCGCCAAGGCGCTCGCCACCGGCGAGCCGCAGAAACTCTGTCGCCCGGTGCTGATCGGGGATGCGCGTGCGATTGCGAGCGCGATCGAGCGATCGGCGCTGAGCCTCGGGCTGCAGGTGGTCCGCACGCTCGAGGAAGCGCGCCTCGACCAAGCCGCGGCGGTGGTGCTCGACCCGGGCGAGCTGCGGCCGGGCGATTACGTCACCGGTCAGCCCTCGGCGGCCGGCGGCCGGGCGGTGGTGCGATGGATTCGGCTGGCCGATCAACTCGCCGAGGCGCGCGCGATCGATGGCTGGATCATGGGCCCGGTCGACTCGACCTCGCTCAAGCTGGCGGGTGAGGTCAAAAACATCGATGACCTGCAGCCCTCGGGAACCTGGATGTTCCGGGTCAGCGGACCGCTGCGGGTGGTGCCGATCACCGAGCACATCCGGATCCGCGAGGTGCCGGACACAGTGACCCGGGCGGCGGTGTTCGATCTGATCCGGATCGTCGATGAAACCCTGCGCCGCTGGGGAATCGCGGCGCCGCGTATCGGCGTCGCCGGCCTCAATCCCCACGCGATGTTCGAGGAGGACGCCGAGCGGATCGCGCCCGCGGTCGCCGACGCGCAGCAGCGCGGCATCAACTGCCGGGGGCCGGTGTCGCCGGACTCGATTTTTCGCCAGGGGCTCGACGGCCATTTCGACGCGATCGTGTCGATGTATCACGACCAGGGGCAGATCGCGCTCAAGTCGGCCGCCTTCGAGGGCGCCTGCACGATCTACATGGGGCTGCATTTCGTGCGGCTGAGTGTCCCGCACGGCACCGCGATGGATATCGCGGGGCAGGGCAAGGCGCAGCATCTGAGCATGCTGGCGGCGATGAAAACCGCCGCCCTGCTGGCCGCCGGCAGCGGCTTCCTCAAAGATCGCTAGCGCGGCGCAGCGTCTGCTGTACGTAGTCGTTACCAGTGTGCGTTGGTTTGCCGATCATCGCTGCTCTGGCTATCTTTTGACGATATGCAGCCAGGCAACGATTCGCGGCGCGTCGAAGGCGGGTCGGAGGAGCTGAATCCGATGTTCATGACTAATGCCTGGTACGCTGCGGCGTGGAGTCACGAACTGTCGCGCGCGCTGCTGGGCCGGCGTATCTGCGGCCGCGCGGTGGTCCTGTACCGCATCGAGGATGGCACGCCGGCGGCGCTGGAGGATCTCTGTTGTCATCGCCTGTTGCCGCTGTCTCGCGGCCGGCTCGAAGGCGATCTGCTGGTGTGCGGCTATCACGGACTCACCTTCGACCGCTCCGGCCAGTGCGTGCGGATTCCCAGCCAGAAGGCTCCCGGTCGTCAGGTTCGGGTCCGCAGCTACCCGGTGATCGAACGCCATCGCCTGATCTGGATTTGGGTCGGCGATCCCGCGCTGGCCGATCCAGCGCTGGTTCCCGACCTGCATTGGAACGACGATCCGGGCTGGACGTTTACCGGCGACCTGCTGCCGATGGCGTGCGACTACCGGCTGGTGATCGACAACCTGCTCGACCTGACGCACGAGACCTGGGTCCATCAGACCACCATCGGCCACTCGTTGATCCCGGCCTGCCCGATCGAGACCGTGGCGGACGACAGCGGCGTGACGGTTTCGCGCTGGATTCTCGATCACGATCCGGCGCCGTTCTGGCGTCACCTGATGAAGCGCGCGCGCGAGTACGAAGGCCGCTGCGACCGCTGGCAGGTGGTCAAGTTTGTTCCGCCCTGCAACGTGGTGCTGCATATCGGCGTCGCCGAGGCCGGCAGCGGCGCGACCCGCGGCGATCTGAGCAAGGGGGTGAGCGCGATGCAGCTCAATTCGATCACGCCCGCAAGCGCGAGTTCGTGCTGGTACTTCTGGTCGTTCACGCGCAATTTTCTGCATCGCGACGAACAATTGTCGGCCGAGCTGTTGACCACCTCGCGCCGGATTTTCGGCGAGGACCAGGTCATTATCGAGGCGCAGCAGCGCGCGATGCTGGAGAATTCCGGCGCATCGACGATCAACATTAATCTCGATGCCGCCTCGGTGCGGATGCGGCAGATGATCGAAGCGCGCAGCGCGCGCGAGGCCGGCGTCGCCGGAGTGCTGGCCGGATGAGCGCGAGTTGCGATCGTCGGTTGTGGTGCTACGCTTCTGATGCTCGGCAATGGTGCGAAACTTTAGCGCCGGCGTTTTGCGCGCCGCAACGCAATTGATCATTCGGGAGTGCAGATGACGGCTGATAGCTCGATGCGGCTGATGGATGCCGATGGCCATATCGTGGAGGACCTCTCCGATCTGGCGACTTTCATGGACCCCGCGATCCGCTGGGTGGTGAGCAAGGAGCGCCCGTTCGCGTCCTGCGTGGGCGCCTTTCCGATGCTGGACGGGGTGCACAACCTGACGCGCTATGCCGAGGGCGGCATGATTCCGAAGAATCGCCAGCGCGTGCATGCGAGTTCGGGGCGGCCCGGCTCGCCCGCCGACTGGAAGGCGCTGCTCGACAAGACCGGCCTCGAGCATACGGTAATGGTCACCAGCGACGGGCTGGGAATCGGCCAGCTCCGGAATCGCGATTATCTGCGGCTGATCTGCCGCGCCTATAACGATTACGTCAGCGAACGCTTCGCCCGCTTCGACCGCCGACAGCATCCGCTCGCGTTGATTCCGATGCAGTATCCGTCGGACGGCGCCGAAGAGCTGCGCCGCGCGGTCAAAGAGCTGGGCCTGCTCGGCGCGATGATCCCGTCGACCGGCCTGCAGATGCATGTCGCGCAGGAATACTACTGGCCGGTCTATCGCGAGGCCGCCGAGCTGGACTGCGTACTGGCGTTTCACGGCGGCTCGAACAGGGGCATCGGGCTCGACAGCTTCTCCAGCCTGACCGCCTCGCACATCCTGCATCACTCGACGCCGTTGATGATCGCGTTCGTCTCGCTGGTGTTCGATCGGGTCTTCGATCGCTTTCCCGGGTTGCGGATCGCTTTCCTGGAGGGCGGCTGCGGCTGGGTCGCGTTCGTGCTCGATCGGATTCATCGCGACTCGACCTTCGAGGGCCATTACGATACCGCGGGTCATCGGCGTTTGCGCGAACTCCTGGAGGAGGGCAACATCCTGATCGGCTGCGAAGGCAACGACTCGATAATTCCCTACTTGTCGAAAACTATCGGCGTGAAGACGCTGGCGTTTTCCAGCGACTATCCTCACGAGTCCGATCTTAACGACGTGACCCACGAGATCGAGGAGACGCTGGCGAGTTCCGAACTCACGCGCGACGAAAAGGCCGCGATCGTGGGCGGTAACGCGCGCGCCTTCTTTCGCCTCTAGCGCGAACGATATTCGCGGAAAGGTTGCCGAGCTTGAGCCTGCCAAAAAAATCACGCGCCGCGGTGCTGGTCGCCTACAACCAGCCGCACGAAATCCGCGAGCTGGCGATCCCGGAGCTGGTGCCCAACGCAATCCTGGTCAAGGTCGAGAACACCACGGTCTGCGGCACCGACGTTCATCAGTGGCGCGGCGACTACTCATCGCTCACCCGGCCGCCGATCATCCAGGGCCATGAGATCGTGGCGCGGGTGGTCGCGCTGGGCCGCGGCCGCGAGCAGGATACGGTCGGCAACCGGCTGGCCGAGGGCGATCGGATCTCGTGGACCTACGCCTTCTGCAACAACTGCTATTTCTGCCGGGTCGCGCGCGAACCGACGCTGTGCGTTCGGCGCCGCATGTATGGCTGGCTGTGCTGCGAGGACTTCCCGAACCTGATGGGCGGCTATTCCGAGTACGCCTACGTGTTGCCCGAATGCGACGTGGTGAAGGTTCCCGACACGATACCGAGCAGCTTGGCGGCGGCCTCGTCGTGTTCGCTGCGTACGGCGGTGCATGGCTTCGAGCGCATCGGCGGCATCAGCACGCAGGATACCGTGGTGGTGCAGGGCGCCGGCCCGGTCGGTCTGTGGTCGACGGTGATGGCTGCGGAAGCGGGCGCCGGGCAGGTGATTACGATCGGCGCGCCGGCTTCGCGGCTGGAGTTGGCGTCGCAGTGGGGCGCCTCGCGGACCATCGATATCGCCGCCGTGCCGTCGGCCTCGGATCGCACCGAGATGATCATGGAATGGACGCAGGGCCGTGGCGCGGACGTGGTCATCGAAGCCGCCGGGGTTCCCGCCGCGTTTCCCGAGGCAATCGATATGGTGCGGCGCGGCGGACGGGTGCTGATTATGGGATTGGCGGCCAACGACAAGCCGGTGACGATCGGCGCCGGCGCCATCGCGACCAAGCATCTGCGAGTGACCGGCGTCGTCTCGGGGTATTTCCCGCATTATTATCGCGCCCTGCTGTTCATGGAATCGAACCTCGGGAAGTATCCCTTCGAACGTCTGATTTCGAATACCTATTCGCTTGAGCGCGCTACCGAAGCCGTGCAGGCGATGGCCGCGATGCGCGAGTTGAAACCGGTGATCGTGCCGGGGATGTAATCTGCTGACGCCGTTGGTAGATCAGGCGCTCAGGTCGGAGGAGATGAGTGAACCGAGTTCGAGTCTCGATTGCGATCAGTGACTACGACCACGTACGCGACCTCGCCGACGGCATCGTGCAGCCCGAAGGTATCGAGCTGGTGCGGCTCAACTTCACGGTCGAGGAGATTTTCTGGCGCTTTTCGCGCAGCCGCGAGTGGGACGTCTCTGAGATGTCGTTCGCTAATTATGTCGCGCTGATTACCCGCGGCGACGACACCATCACCGCAATCCCGGTCTTTCCATCGCGCGTCTTCCGGACCTCGGCCTTCTACCTGCGCGCCGACGGCGGTATCCGCACGCCCGATGAGCTGGGCGGCAAGCGCGTCGGCGTGCCGGAATGGATCGAAACCGCCGGCGTCTATGCGCGCGGCTACCTGGCCCATCATTGCGGCGTGCCGCTGAGCGCCATCGAATGGTACCAGGGCGGCCTGCGCGAGCCGGGTCGCACCGAGAAGATGAAATACGAGGCGCCGCGGGGCGTGAAGGTTACCCATCTCGAGCGCCAGACGCTGGAAGCGATGCTCGAGGCCGGCGAGCTCGACGCAATCCTGACCGCGACCCAGCCATCGATCTACCGAGCCGATAATCCTTCCATCGTGCGTTTCGCCAACCATCGCGCGCTGGAGGAAGACTACTTTCGCGCCACCGGCGTGCTGCCGGCGATGCACCTGGTGGCGATCAAGCGCGAGGTCCTGCGCCAGAACCCGTGGATCGCGATGAACCTCTACCAGGCCTTTGAAGAAGCCAAGCGTCGGAGCATCCATCGGATGTTCGAGATTACCGCGTCGCGCGTGCCGATCGTTTGGCACTTCGTCGCGGCTGAAGAGAGCAAAAAATTCTTCCCGGGCGAGTATTGGCCCTACGGAATCGAGCCGAATCGCAAGACGCTCGAGGCTTTTCTGCAGTACGCGTACGAGCAGGGCGTCGCCGCACGATTGCTGCAGCCCGAGGAATTATTCGCTCGCGAAGTGCAGAGCGTCTTCAAAATCTGAACGATTGAGCCACAACTCATTCGAGGCAATTCGAGAATGGCGTCCGCCAGCGAAGTGATCCAGCGTCTTGATGAACTGGTGAATGATTTCTCCCTGCGTACGCGCCTGTTTCGCGAGCCGTTGACGCGTGGCCGGGCCTGGATGTTCGTGATGCAGCATCGGCTCAACACCCGTCAACGCAACTCGGTGCTCAAGCTGCGGGTCGCAACCAACTGTCCGGATTGGGATACGCGCATCGCGGTGATCAAGGCCTGCACGCAGGAACTGATCGCGGATAACGAATTCGCCGACGGACGTCCGCACTGGCTGCTGCTCGAGGACCTCGGCGTGACCGTCGGGCTCGAGCGCGAGCGGATCAGAAACGCGCAACCTCTGCCGAGCACCCGGATGGCGTGGCTGGCGTGGGACTCGCTGATGTCGAATCGCCACTGGCTGGAGGGGCTGGTCGCGAACACCTGCGCCGAGCGACCCAACGTGCCCGGCTACGGCGACGGGACGTTCCGGCAACTGGGATGGTTCGGCTACGAGCGCACGCGCTGGTCGAAGCTGTTCAACCTGAAGGATGAAGAGCTGATCTTTTTCGGCGTTCACGAGAAGGCCGATATCGAGCATTCGGATCTGGGCTGGAATGCGGTCGCAAAGTTCGCCGACCAATTGCATATGGCGGACCGGGTGATCGAGGCGTGCCGGACCAACCTGCTGGTCTGGGAGCACTACCTCAACGGAATCGTGGAGGCCGGCGATGCGCTCGGTCGCAGCGAATCCTGACGGCATCTGCCCGGCGCACGACGATGAATGAGCTTCAACTGTCGCTTGCGATCAGTGACTACGATCACACGCGCGACCTGACGCGCGGACTGATCGCACCCGAGGGCATCCGGCTAATCGCGCTGCAGCTCCAAATCGAGGAGATTTTTCATCGCTTCACGCGCTATCGGGAGTGGGACGCCTCCGAGATGTCGTTCGGCAAGTATTCCTCGATGAGATCGCAGGGCGATGATTCGCTGGTGGCGATTCCGGTCTTTCCGTCGCGAGTCTTCCGGCTCTCATCGATCTACGTGCGGCGCGACTCGAAGCTAAGCGGCCTCGGCCAACTCAAGGGCGCGCGGGTCGGCATTCCCGAGTGGGCGCAGACCGCCGCGATCTACTCGCGAGGCTATCTCGCTCATCATGCGGCGCTGAGGCTCGAAGAGATTCGCTGGTTCCAGGCCGGTGTGAATCAGCCGGGCCGCGCCGAGAAGGTGGCCTTGCGCCTCCCAGCGGGCCTGCAGTTGACGCCGATGCCCGATCGTTCGTTGAACGCGATGCTGCTCGCGGGCGAGCTCGACGCCGTGATGTCGGCGCATCCACCATTGGGGTTTGAAGACGGCAGCGGCGACATAGTCAGGTTGCTGTCGGACTTCACCCGGCTCGAAGAGCAGTACTGGCGCACCACCGGCGTGTTCCCGATCATGCATGTAATCGCGCTCAAGGCCGAAATCGTCCGCGACCATCGATGGGTCGCGCGCAGCCTTTACGACGCTTTCGAGGCCGCCAAGCAGCGCAGCCTCGAGCGTCTTCGCGATACTGACTCGTCGCCGCTGCCGATCGTCAATTCATCGGACGCGATGGCGGTTTCCGCGCGGCTGTTCGGAGCTGACTACTGGCCGTATGGCCTGGAACCGAATCGCACCACGCTCGAAGCTTTCCTCCGTTACGCCTATGAACAGGGCACCTGCCATCGCCTGCTGAGGCCCGAGGAAATTTTCATCGCTCCCGAGTGAACTGAGACGCCGGCCGTAGCGCATCCGCAACCGGCCGACGGCTCTTCGTTACTTCATACCGTGGACCTTTTGATTCGCCGGACGCGACAGGCATCGCTGCAGCCATGCGTTGGCGACTGGGGCAGCCGGAAAATCAAGCTTCACCATCGCGCCCAGGCTGAGGATCGAGGCGAGGTTGAGATCGGCGATCGTGAAATCATTGCCCAGCAGGTGAGTGCTGCCTTTGAGATGATCGTCGAGCACCTTGAGCGGCCCGTTGAGCGCGTCGATCGCCTGCTGCGTCGCCTTCTCGTCGCGTTGCTCGGGCGGCAGAAACATCCGGTTGCGCAGGATCGTGACCAGGTGCGACTCGAGCTCGAGCATGCCCCAGAAGCTCCACTGGTAGGCCAGAGCATGTTTCTCCGGCGTGGCGGGCCAGAACGGCGCCTGGCCGTACTTCTCCGCGAGATAGAGATTGATCGCCATCGATTCCCACACCGCGAGCCCATTATCTTCCAGCGTCGGGATATGGCCGTTGGGGTTGAGCTTCAAGACCTCCGGGCTCTTGGCTTTCGCCACTTCAACCGGCACATGGTCATACTTGAGGCCCAGTTCTTCGAGCGCCCACAGGCAGCGCCCCGTGCGGGACATTGCGGTTCCGTATAATTTCATCGCTTGCCGTTGCCTCCTGAAGGTTTTGGTGTGTTGTCTGTATAGCCCGAACCCGCGGGCCTCGCTATCGTAACGATGATCGGAGGGCGGCGCGCAAAGCGGTGAAACTTTCAGTTATCGATCAATCGCCGGTTCCGGCGGGTTCAACCCCGGCACAGGCGCTCAATAATACTATCGAATTGGCGCGCCTGGCCGATCGGCTTGGCTACGAGCGCTACTGGATCGCGGAGCATCACGCCATCATAGCGCTGGCCAGCCCGGCGCCCGAGATTCTGATCGCTCGGGTGGCCGCCGTGACCACCGGTATTCGGGTCGGCTCCGGCGGGGTGCTGCTGCCGCATTATAGTTCGCTGAAGGTCGCCGAAGTGTTCCGGATGCTCCATGCGATGTATCCGGGCCGGATCGATTTGGGGGTCGGACGCGCTCCGGGCGGCACCCCGCTCGACGCCTTCGCACTGCGCAGCGAGCGGGAGCGTGAACCGGCGAGCGACGATTTTCCGCAACGCCTGCTGGAGCTGTTCGCGTTCCTCGATCACAGCTTTCCGTCCGACCATCCTTTCAATCGCATCCGGGTTTCGCCCGAGATGCCTGGGGCGCCCGAAGTCTGGCTGCTCGGTTCGAGCCTGTGGAGCGCCTCGGCGGCGGCGCAGCTCGGTCTGCCCTACGCGTTCGCCCATTTCATCGATCCCGAACCGACCCGCTCGGCCGTGGAATACTACCGATCCCACTTCGTACCGGGACGGGTCCCGACGCCCCACACCATCATCGCGCTGGGAGTGATATGCGCCGACACCGATGCCGAGGCGGAGCGCCTGTTCGCGAGCACGCGCCTGTTTCGACGGCGAATCAGGCAGGGCGATCTGCGGCCGATTGTCGCGCCTGAGGAAGCGCTGAGCGAGCTTGGCGCGGCGCGCGATCCGCTGGTGCAGAGCGAATGGCCGCGCTATGTCGTCGGCGCGCCCGAGACCGTACATGAGCGGCTCACGGCGATCGCGGAGCAGCTCCAGCTTGACGAACTGATGGCGATAACCGTGGTGCATGGCCATCAAGCCCGGTTGCATTCTTACGAGCTGCTGGCGCGATGCTTTGAGCTGGCTCCGAGGATGGCGCCTTGAGCCGACGCGGCCGCATTTGCTCCAGTGCGACCGCCTGTATAGCCTGATCTCCAATCGCTTTAACTCAGCGACAGCGTGGGAGACGAACGATGGAAGAGCGGATTCCCGAGAGCAAATTCGTCCAGGCCGGCGACGTCAAGATTCACTACCAGGAAGGCGGCAGCGGCTACCCGCTGATCTGTCTGCATGGCGGCGGCCCGGGCGCCTCGGCGTGGAGCAACTTCAAGGCCAACTACGGCGAGCTCGCCAAGCGGTACCGAACCATCCTGGTCGACATGCCCGACTACGGCCGTTCCGACAAGCCGCGGGTGCCGGGCAACTGGCTCGCGTTCGTGGCCCGAACGATGAAAGACTTCATGGACCGGCTGGACCTTAAGCGGGCGCACTTCATCGGCAACTCGATGGGCGGGCAGGTGACGATCAAGCTCGCGATTGACTATCCGGAAAAAGTCGATCACTTCGTGATAATCGGTAGCACGCCGATCAAGACCACCGTCTTTCAACCGATGCCGCTCGAGGCGATCCGCAATATCATCGAGTACTACCAGGGCGAAGGGCCATCACCCCAGAAGATGCGCCAGTTGATAAAGAGTCTGACTTACGATCACGGGTTCATCACCGACGCGCTGGTCAAGGAACGCTACGAGGCCAGCGCGTCGCCGGACAGCGTGGCGCTCTTCGGCGACTATTTTCCGCCGCTCGAGGATCTCTACCTGGAGTTGCCCCGGGTTAAGGCGAAGGCGCTGATAATATGGGGTCAGGACGATCGCGCGGGCGCCCTGGACGTGGGGCTGATGATGCTGCGGCAGTTTCAGGACGCTCGGATGTATATCTTCTCAAAGTGCGGGCATTGGGCGCAGGTGGAGCACCGAGACGAGTTTAATCGAGTAGTGCTCCAATTTTTCGATAAATAGACACTATGTGTTGCATCACTAGAGTATGTCAGGCTGGTCGAACCGATACTCAGTGAGCGTTTTGTCGGGTTCGGACCATTAGCAACGACTCAACAGCGAGCATGATTGATGGCTCGATCGGGCTCGAGCCAAAGGACGATGGGGTCCTGCTGATCCGCCTCTCCGGCGGATGGCATCTGGGTCATGGGCGGCCGTCGGCGGTTGAGGTTGAGCGCCGGATCGCGAGTTCCCCCGTGGTCCGCTCGGTCGCCTACGATACGGGCGAGCTGAGCATCTGGGACAGCAGCCTGGTGAACTTCCTCCACGGCGTGGGCGTGGTTTGCCGGCAGCGTGGCATCGTCGAGGACCGCAGCGGCCTGCCGAACGGGATGCGGCAGTTGCTGGCGCTGGCTGAATCGGTGCCGCAAAGAACCGGCGCGCGCCCAGGTTCCAAGCGGCTTTCATTTGTTGAACAAGTCGGCACCGAGGTTGTCGGCTACGCACGGTCGTTCGGAGATTTCATCGATTTCTTCGGGAGGTTGTGCATAGCGTTCGCCCGGATGTTCGCGGGCAAGGCGCGCTTTCGGACCTCGGACCTGCTCGCGATCATCCAGCAGTGCGGCGCCGACGCGCTGCTGATCGTGTCGCTCATCAGTTACCTGGTCGGCGTGATCCTGGCTTTCATGGGCGCCGTGCAGCTCCAGCAATTCGGCGCGGCGATTTATGTGGCCGACCTGGTCGGGATCGGCGTCACGCGCGAAATGGGCGCGATGATGACCGCGATAATCATGGCCGGCCGGACCGGCGCGGCCTTCGCCGCCCAACTCGGCACCATGAAGGTAACCCAGGAGACCGATGCGCTGACCACCACCGGACTCTCGCCGATGGAATTCCTGGTGCTGCCCCGCACCATCGCACTCATCCTGATGATGCCATTGCTGTGCCTTTACTCGGATTTCGTCGGCATCCTGGGCGGGGCGAGCGTCGGCGTCGGGATGCTTCATTTGTCATTTACTGTCTATATAAAGGAGACCATCGCCGCGGTGACCCTGGGTGACGTGTTCGGCGGGCTGTTCAAGAGCGCGGTGTACGGCGTGCTGATCGCAGTCGCGGGCTGCTGGCGAGGTTTCCAATGCGGCAGCAGTTCGTCCGCAGTCGGCGATGCGGCGACGTCCGCGGTGGTGAGCGGGATCGTAATGATCGTTACGGCCTGCGGATTGTTTGCGGTGATCTTCAATATTCTGGGTATCTGAAGCGGCGGGTTGATTGAGATGGCGATCAGAGAGACGGGCGCGGCGAACCGGCCCGCGCACATCGAAGTCCGCAACCTGACCATGGCCTATGACAGCTTCGTGCTGATGCGCAATCTGAATTTCACCGTGCGGCGCGGCGACGTGTTCATCATTATGGGCGCCAGCGGATGCGGCAAGAGCACGCTGCTGCGGCATATGATCGGGCTGAACGAGCCTGCGAAGGGCGAAATTCTGTATGACGGATTCAATTTTACCGCTGCGGGACCGGCGGGGCGGGAAGCGACGCTGCGGCGATTCGGCGTGACCTACCAGGGCGGCGCGTTATGGAGCTCGATGACGCTGGCTGAAAACGTCGGCTTGCCGCTCGGCGAATTCACTGACCTTAACGCCGGCGAGATCCGGGAGATCGCAGCGCTCAAGCTGGCGCTGGTCGGCCTCAGCGGTTTCGAAGACTACTATCCGAGCGAGATAAGCGGCGGGATGCAGAAGCGGGCCGGTCTGGCGCGGGCGATCGCGCTCGACCCCGAAGTGCTGTTCTTCGATGAGCCGTCAGCGGGGCTTGATCCATTGAGCTCGCGCTTGCTCGATGACCTGATTCTGCAACTGCGCGATAGCCTGCACGCCACGGTGGTGGTCGTGACCCACGAACTCGCGAGCATCTTCACGATCGGCAACAACGGCGTTTTTCTCGACGTCGAGAGCCGCACGCAGATCGCGGTCGGCGATCCAAAGTACCTGCGCGACCATAGCGATCAGCCGACCGTGCGGCGCTTCCTGACCCGCGCTGCCGGTGTCAGCGCTCCGGAGCAGACCGATGGGCAACCGGTTTAGCCCCAAGTTCGTCGGCGCTTTCGTCCTCGGCGCGCTTGCCCTCATCACTCTCAGCGTGGTTTTGATCGGTTCCGGAAGTTTCTTCCAACACGCATCTGAGTACGTGCTCTACTTCAGAGGCAGCGTCAACGGCCTGCGCGTCGGGGCTCCGGTCAAGGTGCGCGGAGTGACGATCGGCTCGGTCACACAAATCCGGCTGAGCTTCGATCCCGCGGGCGAGGCGGTCTACCGCGCGGAGCATCCCGATACGATTCTGATCGCGGTGGTAATCGAGGTCGACTTGAGACAGCTCGCAGGGTTGGGTGCCGTCGGGGTAAACGAGCTCGAAAACGCCAATGCTTTTCGTGGCGTGGTGAAGCGCGGCCTTAGGGCCTACCTCGGCACCGAAAGTCTGGTGACCGGAATGCTGTTCGTGGCGCTCGACTTCAAGCCGGGCACTCCGGAGAATCGGGTGTTGTCGCCCAACTCGCGCTATCTCGAAATCCCGACCATTCCGACCGCTCTTGAGCAGGCGCAGGAAGACATCAACGCCGCGCTGGCCAAGCTGCGCAAGGTGGATTTTGATGCCCTGTTGAAGTCACTGACCGAGACCCTCGACGCGGTGCGACAGCTGGTGAGTTCGCCGCGCACGCAGGCGGTCGTCGACTCGCTGACCCGCACCACCGACAGCCTCGACAAGACCTCGAAGAGCGTTCGCTTGTTGGCCGAAAGCTTGCACAACGAGATTGCGCCGCTCAGTAAGAGTCTGCAGCGTACTTCCGACACCGCCAACCTCGCCCTGCAGGAGGCGCGCGCAACCCTCGCTGCCGTCCAGACCACGGTGAATCCGGATTCGCCGTTGGGATATCAGCTCAAAGAGGCGCTGGTGCAGGTTTCAGAGGCGGCGCGTCAGATACGCGAATTGGCCGAATTCCTGCAACGCAATCCAAGTGCAATTGTCCGCGGTAAGCCAACCAACGAGGCGAACCATTGAGTCTTTCGAGATTGCGGCGGGCCGCCCTTGCCCTGTCAGTTATGGTTGCAGCCGTGGGATGCTCGCCGCTGGCGCCGCGGCCCGATCTGACGAAGTTCTACCTGCTGACCGCCGCACCAAGTCCCGGTACGCAGCAACCGAGTTCGTCCGCCGGACGAACCATCGGCCTGGGACCGGTGCATTTTCCGAACTACCTGTCGCGCAACCAGGTGGTCACGCGGCTCTCTCAGAATCAGGTTGAGATTTCCGATACCAATCGCTGGGCAGAATCGCTTGACATCAACTTCACCCAGGTGCTGTCGACTGATTTGACGGAACAGCTCCCGTCCGATCATGTCGTAACATTTCCATGGAACCGACCCGCGGCGCTCGACTACCAACTCCGGATCGAAGTGTCGAGCTTCGAGGCCGACCGCGACGGCAGCGCGTATCTTGCGGCGCGCTGGACACTCATCGATGCTCGCCACGGCCGGCAACTATTCGCCGGCGAGTCGCATCTGAAGGACAGCATCAATCCCGGTGAGTCTGCCGCCGGCGCGGCGGCCTTGAGCCGCTTGCTGAATGAGTTCAGCCGCCAGCTTGCCGAGCGCATCCGCCAATTTGAGAGCCGCTGACCTTGCGCCGACAGATTCGCCTCGCCCCGTACCGCATTTGACAGCCAGTCCGGGCCGGCCTAGAGAGAAACAGAGAGGAAATTATCGATGGCCAATCTCAAGCCGCGCACGACCCGGCCGAAAACCCCCGCCAAGCATGCTTTTGAATTGCCGCCGCAGGGCGTACTGCGGACGTACATGGCGCGCGCGAAAACGACGCTTGAGGAACCCTTCGTCGGCATCACCGCCGACGGCAAGGTCGCGCCCGGCCTGTTCTCGATCCGGAAGGCGGGTGTCTCCGTGCAGCCGATCATCGATGCTGCCGGCGATTTGACTGCCGTACTGACGCCGGAGCAGAAAAAGACCGCCAGCTTCAGCGTTGACGACAAGGCCTGGGAGCTATGGTGCAATGTTCATCCCTACCTGGTGCGTCACGGCGTATGTCTGGACGATTTGAACGACGATCAGAGACAGCGCGCGCTGGCCCTGGTCCGCGCGAGCTTGAGCGCCGCCGGCTATCAGACCGCGCGCGATGTAATGAAGCTCAACGAGACCATTCGGGAGATTACCGGCCGCGACGAAGAGTACGGCGAATGGATGTACTGGATGAGCGTCTTCGGCACGCCGTCGACAAGCGAACCCTGGGGCTGGCAGATCGACGGCCATCACCTCATAATCAATTGCTTCGTGCTTGGCGATCAGATCGTGATGACCCCGAATTTCATGGGTTCGGAACCGGTTTACGCCGACCACGGCAAGTACGCCGGCACTCGCGTTTTCCGCGACGAAGAATCATCCGGCTTTGCGCTGATGACGAGCCTCACGCCCGCGCAGCGTGACAAGGCGAGCATCGGAACCCAGCTTCCGTTCGACGCTTTTACCACCGCCTTCCGCGACAACCTGCACCTGAAGTACGAAGGCATCCGCTACGATGAGCTGACGGCTGAACAACAGGCGCTGCTGATGCGCCTGATCGAACTTTACGTCGGCCGCATCCGGCCCGGTCATGCCGAAATCAGGCTCGAGGAAGTGAAGGAACATCTCAGGGAAACCTGTTTCGCCTGGATCGGTCGCGTCGACGATCAGAGCCCGTTCTATTATAGGGTCCACAGCCCGGTCATTCTGATCGAGTTCGACCATCAACCGGGAATCGCGCTCGACAACGACGAGCATTCGCGTAATCACATCCACACTTTGGTGCGGACCCCGAACGGCAACGATTATGGCAAGGATCTGCTGCGCCAGCATTACGAGCAGTTTGACCACTCGCATCCGCACACTCCGCATCGACTAGGTAAAATCTGACACTGCGTGAATAGCCAGTTCCGATTATCGAGGTGTCCGGTGGCTGATGAATTGACTAAAGAATACATGGAAGCGCAGATTCGCGACTATTTCGAGGCCTGCAACTCTGGCGATCCGGAACGTATCGCTAAATATTTCGAGTCCGATGCGGTACACTACTTTCCGCCCGGTATGTACAACGGTCCATTCCGCGGCGCTCGCACGATCGGCGAGCGCTGGCAGCAGTTTGTCAAAACGATCGGCTCGTACTGGACGGTGGACCGGGTATTGTGCGACCCGGCCCTGCGTCAGGCGGTAATTGAATGGACTCACTTCAAACGCAAGGACGGTAAAATCCTGCGCGGCGCCGAATGGTATATATTCAGCGAGCGCGGCCGGATCGCGGAAATCCGCGCCTACTACGCGTCGCCGCAGGACCCATCGCTGGAGCGCCTGGAACTCGGCGGCTTCGACTACGAAAAGCTCGGCTATCCGATGAAGCTGCCGAAGTAGACTGTGGCTGAGGCCTAATTCCTGGAACGGAAGTAGGGTATCACTTCTTTTGCGAAGACCTCGGCAACTTCGGTCGGCAACTCGTAGGATTTGAAGCCGAGCAGGTAGAAGTGGTTAATCCCGCGGCTGATCACGGCTTCGAGCTTGGCGATTATCTCGCGCGCCGTCCCCATCAAAGTATATTTCGAACAGAATAAATCGAGTACCTCGTCGGGTACCCAGTCGGTCAGCGCGACCGCGCGATCCCAATCCTCACAATGGTTTACGTCCGGATAGAGTTCGGGCATCGGACGCGGAGCGGGAACCGCGATGCCGACAGCCTTGAGCGCCTCCGGCCAGTGCATCGCGAACAGCGCCGCATAGGGACGTGCGAGCCGGCGGGCCGCGCGCCAGTCGGCGCCAACGTAGGTGTAGGCGCCCAGCATCACCTCGAGATCGGCGAGCGTGCGGCCGGCGCGCGCGGCGCCGGTGCGAAGATTACCGATCGCATAGTCGAGATTGTCGCCATCGATGCCCGCCAGCAGCATCGCGCCATCGGCCACTTCGCCCGCCACCTGCAGCATTTTGGGGCCGGTGGCAGCCAGGTAGATGGGCGCGGCGGTGGTGCGTCCTTCGGCGCTTTTCATGCGCAGCTTGCGACCGGCGAAATCGACCCATTGGCCGGCGCCAAACTCGCGAATGGTGCGAATCGCCTCGCGCATCTCGGCGACCCTGGTCGGCCTGAGCCCGACCAGACGCACCGAGCTGTCGCCCTGGCCGATACCGAGGATCGCGCGGCCGCCTGACAACTCGTTGAGCGAAGTGATCGCGCAGGCGGTGACCGTGAGATGGCGGGTCAGCGGAGTCGTGACACCGATGCCGATACCAACTTTCGAGGTGGCGAGGGCGACGGCCGAGAGCGCGATCCAGGCGTCGCGCCACAGCAGTTGCGAGTCGGGAATCCAGACCGAGTCGAAGCCCGCGGCCTCTGCGGCCGCAGCTTGTTTCGCGATCGCCCGCACCGGTTCGCAGGCCGGCAGCCGCAGTCCGAACTTGATCGTCATCGCGCGCTGACGCTCATGGTTTCGCTGCTGTCAGATGGCGCAGCGGCCATTTGCTTCGGCACCGTCACGGCCAGGCTCACCAGCCCGCCGACCACGGCGAGCAGCGCGCACAGCCCGAACGCTTCGCGATAGCTCAGCGTGACATCCACGATCCAGCCACCGACGAAGGGCGCGAACGACAGCCCCAGGAATAGCACGAACTGGCCGGCGCCCGAGAAAAAGCCGAATGACTTGAGCCCGAGCGTCTGCGCCAGTAGCAGCGCCAACAGGCCCGTTGGCGAGGCGACCGCGAAGCCGAACAGCACGATAAACAGAACCCTGAAGCCGGCCGTGTTGGCGCCCAGCAAAGCCCAGTAGCTGACCGCCATCATCGCGAAGCATAGCGCCAAAGCGAATTTGCCGCCGAGGCGGTCACCGAACAGGCCCATCAGCAAGGCCGCACCGGTGCCGATCACCTCGTACCAGGCGATAATCATCGCCGCCGCATGCGGCGTCATGCCAAGCTTGATGAAGAATGGAATCAGATGGGCGACCGGCAGACCGACGGCGAATCCGTAGCATGCGTAGGCGATCATGATCAGCCAGAACGCGCTGGTGCGGAACCCCTCGGCAATTTCCAGGCCCGGTAGTGCGCCGTGCGAATCGGCATGTGCGACTCCGCCGGGCGGACGCGATCGCACCAGTATCAGGATGACCGGGATAACGATCACTGCGATCGGCACTATCGAGGCCAGATAGGCGCCGCGCCATCCCCAGCTTCGCACCGCTGCATCCGCCGCCAGCACCATCACGAAGCCGCCGAAGGCAGTGCCCGCCGCCGCGATTCCGAACGCCGTGCCGCGCTGCCGCTCCTCGAACCAGTTCGCGACCACCACCTGCGCCGGGACCAGCGTTGACATCGCCAGCGCGACGCCGAGGATCACAAACGCCGCCAGCATCACGCCGTAGCTATGAGCGTGGCTTGCGATCAGGTAGGCGACGATCGCCAGGAGCGCCCCGCCGATCATCGAGGTCTGGGCCTCGATCCGCTCCAGCATCAGTCCCACTATCGGGCTCGCGACCGTAAGGGCTAGCAGCAGGGCGGTGAGCAGCGACGAAGTCTGCTCGTGGCTCCACGAGAAGGCCTTGAGCAGGGGATCGAAGAACACGCCGAAGTTGAGAAAGCCGCCGAAAAGAACCACCAGAATGACGAAAAGACCGCCAACGATTATCCATCTATGCCGTTCTGTTCCTGACATTCCTTCTCCTCTGCTTCGTCGTCGAGGCCGGCTTCCATTCGGCCACCACTGCGGTAACGCCCGCCCGGCGCAAAGTCAAACGCCTGCTTGCCGCATCGATCGGAGCGACTATACTGACCACAGGGCCATGGAAGCGACCGAAAATCACACGATTGACTCGGGGCTCACCCGGATGCGGGAGCGCTATCCTGAACTGGGCAGCGGGCCGCTGCCGGTCGAGCCGTATATCTCGCCGGCTTACTTCGAGCTCGAGAAGCGTCACATCTTCAAGCGCGTATGGCAGCACGTCGGGCGCGAGGCCGAGATTCCGCGGCCCGGTGATTTCTTCGTCGTCGACCTGCCGGCCTCCGATGCCTCGCTGATCGTCGTTCGCGGGCGCGATAATGTGATCCGCGCGTTGCATAACGTCTGCTCGCATCGTCTGAACAAGCTGGTTTACGAACCGCGCGGCTCGGCGCGCCGGCTCAATTGCAAGTTCCACGGCTGGTCATACGAGCTCGATGGGCGGCTGGTCGGGGTGCCGGACGAGAAATACTTCAGCGGCCTCGATCGCGACCAGTGCGGGCTTATGCCCGCCAGCGCGGACGTCTGGCAGGGCTTCATCTTCGTCAACCTCGACCCGCGTCCCGCCCTCTCGCTGAGCGATTTCCTGCGCCCGGTCTACGCCGGACTCGAGGGCTACCCGTTCGAGCGGATGACGAATTGCTACCGATGGCGCACGGTCGTCAATTGCAACTGGAAGCTGGCGCTGGACGCTTTCCAGGAGACCTATCACGTCCGTTACGTCCACGGCCGCTCGATCGCCGATGCGCTGCGCGTGGATGAAGATGGCAGCATGCTGCCGATCGATTGCCTGTGCGGCGATTTCCATCGCCGGCTCTCGATGGCGGGCAACCCGAAAACGGTCTATGGAAATCCGCAGGCCGCCACCACCGTCGATGGGTCGCAGAAGCAGGCTGGTACGCAACGGGTTGGCAAGGTCGCGGCGGTGGCGCTTAAGGCGGGCCGGGGCGCGACCACATTGTCATTCAGCGCCGCCGATCTGCCGCCGGCGATCAATTGGCGAAAAGATCCCGACTGGGTCTTCGACATCAACGTCATCTTTCCCGATTTCTACGTTTCGACCCGGCCGAATTATTACCAGGCCTACAATTTTCGCCCGATCGCTCACAACCGCACGCTGTTTGATGCCCGCGTCTACTACCCTGAAATGAAAAATGCCGGCGGCCGCTTCTATCAGGAATACATGAAGTGCGTGCTGCGCGACGTCCTGCTCGAGGACCTTGGCACTCTCGAACAGCTTCAGGCCGGTTGCGAGACCGGTCCCCGGACCCACATGATCCTGCAGGATTACGAGTTGATGGTTCGTCACAATGCTTATGTCGTCGATCGCCTGATTCGCGAGGGCGAGAGTCGCCGCGAGGTTGCGTAGCGTCATGTCAGCCCCGATCAAGCTCCCGCCGGAGTTCGCCGCGCTCGAGCCTTATGCGCATTGGGCGCTGCCGACCGAAACTGCCCGCAACCATCATCGCGATGAAAGCAGTGCGGCCGAGATCGAGGCGTTCGCCGCGGCGATGCTGGCGCGCTTCGATGAGATCGTCGCGCGGCTCAACGAATTTCCGCTCGCCGCGATGCCCGAGCAGTGGCAGCCGCTCTACTGGATGCTGCTGTCGCTGGCGGAAGTCGCTCCCGCCGTCGAGTTCTACCATGGTCCGCAGGTTCCCGACGGTTACGATACGCGACGTTTTGTGGCCGACGAGAGTTTTCCGTTGCGACCGCGGATGTAGGATGTGAGCCGATGGCGCGCTGCCGAATCTTCTCGATCGATGAGAACCTGCTGCCGGTGGTCGAAGGCGGGCTCTATACCAAGAGTTTTTCCACCGCGCGGATCAGCGTTTCGGTCGTCAAGTTCGTTTCGCCGGGCGGCGCGGCACTCAAAGGGCGGCCGCACAGCCATGGCGAGGAGGCCTCGTTCCAGATTGAAGGCGGATGCTCGGTCTTCCAGCCCGACGACGCGCCCGGCGCCGAGTATCGCATGGAGGCCGGCGAAGCGCTGCTGATTCCGGCCGACAGTGCTCATTATGGGACCAATCGTTTTGGCGCCGCCGGAATTTCGATGAGGCTTAACGTGGTATCGCCGCCGCGTGCGGAGTTTATCGCCAAGGATGCGCAGCCGTTTTACCCGCTGGCCGAACCGTCCCCAAAACGCGATTGAAGTCATCCGCAGATGGATACCTGTAAAGTGCTGGGTTCGGCCGACGCTATCGCGCGCGCCGAGGCGCGCCGCGAATCGACCCTTATCGCGCAGGCCGGCCAGACGCTGATCACTGTGGTCGCCGCTTGCCGCCGTGGCGATCGGCTTGGCGACCCGATTTCACCGGCGGGTTGGACCGAAGAGGTCGGCGCCGTCCTCAAGGGACGCTTCGAGCTCATTTTCGACGACGAAACTCGCGCCCTCGAGGCCGGCCACGCCGCGGCTATCGACCAGGGGCAGCCGCACGCCTGGCGATGCGTCAGCGAACGGGGCGTGCTCTACCGGGTCGCGATGAAGGCCGGCGACGACGGGGCGTCGTGAGCCGTCCGATTTCCGGCGACGGGCGTGTGCGTACCGATCGAGCCGCGGCGCAGACTCTGCGTCGGCTCGAAGCGCGCGCCGAGATTCTGGATTTGAAAGCCCGCTATGCCGCCCATGCCGACGCGAAATATATTCCTTCTCACCAGCGCGCATCGTCCGAGGTGATCGAGCGTGCCGCCCGCGGCCAGGCCGATTGCTTCACGCGCGACGCGCTCTGGCATGCGAGCCCCGAGTTCGGCGGCGATCTGAGCGGACGCGAAGCGCTATTCGGTTTCTTCTGCCGCGCGCCATGGCGTTTCGCGATGCATTTCTATGTCGCGCCGGAGTTGACGATCGACGATCAGCACGCTGTCGGACGCTGGCGTCTGCTCCAAATCGCGATCGCCGACGACCGCCCCGCGCCGATGATTCTCGGCGGCGTCACCGTCGAAGAATACCGCCGCGAGGATGGCCGCTGGCTCGTCTCGCGGATGTCGTTCGAGCAACTGCACGCGCTGAGCCTCGGGCTTGCCGCGCCCGAACTCCGATGCCTGATTCCGGCCGCCTTCGGAAACCCCGCTTAGGATCGGGAGCGAACGATTATGGCCGGGAGCTGGGCAAAAGCCGCCGACCTCGCCGCCTTTGCCGGGAGCGATACGCTGGCGGTTACGGTCGCGGGCCGCAAGCTCGGACTGTTCCGCGTCGGCGATCAGTATTTCGCCCTCGACAATATCTGCACCCATGGCCAGGCTTTGCTCAGCGAAGGCTTGCTCGAGGATGGCGTCATCGAATGCCCCCTGCATGCCGGCCTGTTCGACGTTCGCACCGGATGCGCGCTGGCAGCGCCTGCGGTTCGCGATGTGGCGAGCTATCAGGTCCGAATCGACGGCGACGCGATCCTGGTCCTGTTGCCCGAAGGAGTTGACTGAGTGGCCGCGAAACGCCGCAGCCTCCCACCGCGCCGGGCGAAAGTCGCCCTGGTCAGCACTGGCGGGACCATCGCGATGGAAGGTCGCGGCCCCTATGACTGGGTCGATTACGCCGAGTCGGGCATCGTGCGCGACGCCGCCGAGGTGCTGGCGAAGCTCAGCGATACGCTGCCCGACGTGCCGCTCGAAGCGGTACCGTTTCGGCGTTTCGGCAGCACCGCGATCGGCACCGCCGACTGGCTCGAACTGGCCAAGCTCATCGCGCGCCTGGTCACACGCCGCGATATCGCGGGCGTGGTCGTGACTCACGGCACCGCGACGCTGGAAGAGACCGCGTGGATGCTCGCGCTGACCGTCGCAACCCGCAAGCCGATCGTGTTGACCGGTGCGCAGCGTCCGCCCAACACCGCCGGCAGCGATGCCGCGCCGAACCTGCGCGGCGCGATTCTGGCCGCCGCCGCCCCCGCATTGAACGGCCTCGGCGTGATGGTGGTGATGGATAATCGCATCCACGACGCGCGCTCGGTCACCAAGCTCGCCAATCACGACCTCGACGCGTTTCAGAGTCCCGAGAGCGGCCCGCTCGGCCGCCTGGCCGCGGACGGCAGGATCGTCCTGCGCCGCCGGCCGATGCCGATGCCGGCGCGGCGTCCGTGGCGGCTCTCAAGCCTGCGCGCGCTGCCGCGCGTCGATATCGTCTACTCATACGCCGGCGCCGACGGCGTCGCGGTCAAGGCGCTGGTGGCCGCCGGGGCGCGCGGAATCGTCTTGGCCGGCCTGCCTCCCGGGCGTCCAGCCAATCGTCAACGCGAGGCGCTGGCCAAAGCGGCGCGTGCGGGCGTGGCCGTCGTGCTGGCGAGCCGTGCGATCAATGGGATCGTCGAGCCGGCCGCGGACGCGGCCCGCGACGGCTTTCTCAATGCCGGCGACTTAAGTCCGCTCAAAGCGCGGATCCTGCTGATGCTGGCGCTCTCGGCGGTGCGGCATCCGACGCGCATTCAGGCTATTCTCGACCAGTTTTGATTGCTCGGCAGCATCGGGAATCCGATGAATCCACTTCGCGTTGAGACCTGGCCCAAGCGGCTGATCCTCGGACCCGCCAGCGTCGATACGCTCGCCGCCGTGGCGACCGAGCTCGGCGCGCGCCGCGTCCTGGTGTTGTGCGGCAACACGGTTGCGTCGGGGCCGATCCTGAGTCGCGTGCGGGCAGCGCTCGGCGATCTCTGTTGCGGGGTGTTCGACCAGGTCGCCGCGCATACGCCACTCCCGATGGTGCAGAAGATCGTCGCGACGGTCGACGCGCTCGGGGCCGACGCGTTGATCAGCATCGGCGGCGGCAGCGCGATCGATGCCGGCAAGGGCACCGCTCTGTTGCATAAGATCCGCGGCGCGCTCGAACCTTACGTGATTCGCTACCATCCCGACGGCACGATGGAACGCGATTTGATCGCCGGCCCGACCCTCACCCATATCGCGATTCCGACCACCAGCGGCTCTTCGAGCGAGGTGCTCCCGACCGCGGGAATCCGCGACCCGCAGCAGCGCCGCAAGCTGCTGTTCTGGGACGATGCGCTAATTCCGCACGCTGCGATTCTCGACCCCGCGATGGCGATCCATACCAATTCCACCCTCACCGCGACCAGCGGGATGACTGCGGTCGCGCGCTGTGTCGAGTCGCTCTATTCGGCCGCGCGCAATCCGCTGGCCGAGGGTCTCGCGCTGCATGCGCTGCGCCTGCTCTGTCGCAACCTGCCGCGCGCGGTCGCAGAGCCGCAAAATCTCGAGGTGCGCTACCAATGCCAGGTCGCGTGCTCGATGTCGGGAATCGCGGCGATCAACTCGATGGTTTCGATCGTGCACGCGCTCGGTCATATCGTGGGCGGCCGCTACGCCCTTCAGCATGGTGTCTCGCATGCGATCCTGCTGGCGCCGGCGATGCGCCGCTTCATGCCGGTGCTGGGCGATCGCGTGGGGCTGGTGGCGGAAGCGATGGGCGGGGAGGGCGGTGGCGGAGCTGAGGCGGCCGCGGATCTGATGAGCGGGCTTATCGCCCGGCTCCCGCTCAAACGGCGGCTGCGCGAGCTGGGGATTCCCTCCGAGGATCTTGCCGACCTCGCAGAGCAGGCCGCGCATGACTACATGATGGCTAACGTGCCGATCCCGACGCCGATCCCAGAAATAGAAGCGTTGATCCGGATGGCGTGGTGAGCAAGCCTGCCGAGCCGCTGTCGATGCGCCTGGCCGGATGGTTCGGCCGGCTCCAATGGCGCGCGTTGCCCGAAGAGCAGCGCGACCTGGCGAAGTTGCGGTTGCTCGATACGCTGGGCCTGATGCTCGGTGGCTCGGAATTCGAAGCGGCCTCGATCGCGCGCGACCGCGCCCTTCAGAACCGCGGTGCGGGCGGTGCCAGCGTGGTCGGAAGCGCGGTCCGCGTACCCGCCGGATGGGCCGCGTTCGCCAACGGAATCATCGCCCACTGTCTCGATTACGATGACACCTTCCCGGACTCCGTGGTTCATCCAGGCAGCATGGTGGTGCCGGTGGCGCTGGCGGTGGGCGAGGAGCGCGGGGCCTCGGGCGCGGAGATGCTGACCGCGATCGCCGGTGGCTACGAGATCGCGGCGCGGCTGGCGAGCGTCGGCGGGCGGCGCTTTCACGAGCGCGGCTTCCATGCCTCCGGAATCTTTGCGCCGCTCGTTTCGGCCTTCGTCGCCGGCCGGCTGATGGGTCTTGGCCCGGAAGCGACCGCCGCCGCGGTCGGCCTGGCCGCGAGCATGTCGGGCGGCCTGATGGCGTTTCTGGCCGACGGTTCATGGTCGAAGTGGCTCCATCTGGGTTGGGGAAATTTCGGCGGCATCCTCGCCGCGCAACTGGCGGCAGACGGATTTCGCGGCCCGGCCGGCGCGCTCGACGGACGCCATAATCTCTACGCCGCTTTTCTCGGTAATCCGCCGGTCGAGTTTCACGCCATCGCTGCGAAGCTCGGCGAGCGATGGCTCGGCGAAACGGCGCTGTTCAAGCTCTATCCGTGCGCGCATGTGATCCAGCCGTATATCGATCTCGCGCTCGGGTTGCGCGAGGAGCTGGCGCTCGAGGCCGGCGACGTGCGCCGCGTGATCTGCACCGTGGCGCCGTGGGCGGTGCCGATCGTGTGCGAACCGGCGGCGGAGAAAAGCCGGCCGGCGACGATGTTGCAGGCGATCGCGAGCCTGCCGTTTCATGTCGCCGCCGCGATCGTCGACGGCCGCGTCGATCTCGAGACGCTGGCCGAGTCGGCGCGCAATCGGCCGGCGATAATCGCGCTCGCCAGCCGCGTCAGTTATATCGTCAGTCCCGATCTCGAAGGCTTTGCCGCGCGCATCGAAATCCAGCTTGCTGACGGACGCCGGGTCGAAAAGAGCGGGCGCGCCGCCGAAGCGGACGCCGAGCGGCTGGGCCGGAAATTCCACGCGCTGGCGGACCACGCGCTTGCCCATGATAGGGCGGAGGAGCTGGCGCTGGCGGTCGCGCAGCTTGACGACGCGGAGGACGCGCAGGCGATTACCGCTATCGTGCGCGAGGCCGCTCCGTCGATCGCGGGTTGAAACCTTCTTCCGTTCGGGGGGAAGACGGTGCGCCCCCGATGCTGAAAGAGATCGCGCTGCCGTTCTTGCGCCTCGGAGTTGCCGCGTTCGGTATTCGCCGGGGCGCTGCTCCGCTTGGCCGCGGTGCGATTGGCTGGCGGATGAGGCCGCCGGACCGGCTCATTCCAGCTCGGGATAGGCGACCAGGGTCAGGAAGTCGACGAACTCACCGTTGACCAGCCGGGTGAGCAGCGCCGCGCCCTGGCGGTATTCGGCCGCGAACTGCGGGTCGAGCTTGCCCAGCTCCTCGGCGAGCATCGCATCGAACAGCGCCTGGTCGATCACTTTTCCCGAGCTGAGCTTCGATCGCGACCTGATCCACTGCCAGATTTGCGAACGCGAGATCTCGGCGGTGGCCGCGTCTTCCATCAGATCGAAGATCGCGACCGCGCCCCGGCCGTTTACCCAGTTGGCAAGATACTGCACCGGGACGCTGATATTGCTGCGCATGCCCGCCTCGGTGATTGCGCCGCTCGGAATCGCGAAGTCGGCGAGTTGCGACGCGCTTACCTTCACGTCCTCGCGCAGCCGCTGCTTCTGATGGGGCTGGTCGCCGAGGTGGTGATCGAAGACCTCGCGCGCGACCGGCACCAGGTCGGGATGCGCCACCCAGGTGCCGTCGAAGCCGTCGGTCGATTCGCGAACCTTGTCGTCGCGCACCTTCTGCAGCGCGGCCTCGGTCGCTTCGGGCTTGCGCCGGTTCGGGATGTACTGCGCCATCCCGCCGATCGCGTGGGCGCCGCGCTGGTGGCAGGTGCGGACCAGCAGCTCGGTGTAGGCGCGCATGAAGGGCACGGTCATCGTGATCTGCGCGCGGTCGGGCAGCACCAGTCCGGGCCGATTACGGAACTTCTTGATGATGCTGAAGATGTAGTCCCAGCGTCCGGCGTTGAGGCCGACGATATTATCGCGCAACTCGTAGAGGATCTCTTCCATCTCGAAGGCGGCCAGGATGGTCTCGATCAGGACCGTCGCCCGGATGGCGCCGGCGGGTAGCTTCAGGCGCTGCTCGGCGTGCTTGAAGACCTCGCTCCACAGCCGCGCCTCGAGATGGCTTTCCATCTTGGGCAGGTAGTAGTAGGGTCCGCTGCCGCGGGCGCCGAGTTCGGCGGCATTGTGAAACAGGTAGAGGCCGAAATCGAACAGGCTGCCGGAGATCGGCGCGCCGTCGACCAGCACGTGCTTCTCCACCAGATGCCATCCGCGCGGCCTCACGACCAGCGTCGCGATGCGATCGTTGAGGCGATAGACACGCCCGTCCTCGCCGCTGAATTCGAGCCGCCGCCGGACCGCCTCGCACAGGTTGGCCTGACCCTGCACGATATTCGGCCAGGTCGGCGACAAGGCGTCCTCGAAGTCGGCCATGAAGACGCTCGCGCCGCTGTTGAGCGCGTTGATTATCATCTTGCGGTCGACCGGCCCGGTAATCTCGACCTTGCGCTCGTTCAGATCCGGCGGCGGCGGGCTAAGCTGCCAATCGCCTTCGCGCACCGAGCGCGTCTCGGCAAGAAAGCCTGGCACCTCACCCGAATCGAGACGGGCCTGTCGCGCCTGGCGCGCACGCAGCAGTTCCTGGCGCCGGCCGTCGAAGCGGCGGTGGAGGTCGGCGACGAAATCGAGCGCCTCCCCGGACAGCACGTACCGGCACTCGGCATCGACCGGGGCACGGACCTCTACGTTTTGCGAACTAGCCATCGCCAACTCTCCCTGCCGAAATTAGGCTGGTTGATTTCTACTATACCTGCGCAACGGCGGCGCGCGGAAACCGCCGCTTGATCTCGGTCGCGCGAGCGGGCGAATTGTATGCGCACAGCAAAACCAATAAAAGCATCATCGATGCTCTCGACGCGTTGCCCTGCATGCGACTTCGAGAACCCGACCGGGAATCGTTCGGGCAACAACTGTTCCGGGCCGCTACCAGCGACCGCGCCGCCCTCGGACGACGAGGCGCCACCATCACCGGGATAGGCTGACGGCGCTCAGCGCAATACGAGTCCGGGCAGGTTTTTAAAACTGCCGAACCGCGGAGGCAATCGGATGCGGCGTGCTATGGCTCGATGGTTCGCGTCCACGATCGGCGTGGTGGCGACGCTGTGCGGGGTGGCGCGAGCCCAATCGATTACCAACTACCACGCTTCGCCCGACCGCAGCGGCCATTACGTCTTCGCGGGACTTACCTGGTCGAGCGCGGCCGCACTTCATCTGGACTCCAGTTTCGACGGCCAGCTCGACGGCAACATCTACGCGCAGCCGCTCTACTGGCAGGATGCGCGGAATAACCACCGCCTGATCGTCGCGACCGAAAACAACAACGTCTATGCGCTCGACGCTGCCAGCGGCAAGATCAAATGGCAGAGATCGCTCGGGCAGCCGGTTGCGCTGTCGTCGCTGCCGTGCGGCGATATCAACCCGCTGGGAATTACCGGCACGCCGGTTATCGATCCGATCCAGGGGGCGGTCTACCTCGACGCTGTGATCAAGGGCAACTCCGGCCCGCAGCATTACCTGTTCGGCCTGTCGCTCGCAGACGGTTCGATTCTGAGCGGCTTCCCGGTTAACGTCGCCGAAGCGTTGAAGGCCGCCGGCCGGACTTTCGACCCGAAGGTTCAGAACCAGCGCGGCGCGCTGCTGATCGTCAATCGCACGCTGTTCGTCCCCTACGGCGGCCATTTCGGCGATTGTGGCGCGTACCACGGATGGATACTCGGGATGAGCCTGGATAATCCGGCGAAGCTTTCGAGCTGGAGCACCCGCGCGCAAGGCGGCGGCATCTGGGCGCCAGGTGGAATCGCTTACGATGGGACCTCGATGTTCGCGACCACCGGCAATACTTTCGGCGCGAGCACCTGGTCTGACGGCGAAGCGATGTTCAGATTTGACAGCACGCTCCGCCGTCAGAGTCGCCCGCGCGATTTTTTCGCTCCCCAGGATTGGAAATATCTCGACCGCACCGATCTCGATCTCGGCGGCACCGGGCCGGTGCCGATCGACGTAACCGATACGAAAGGGAGCGCCCACTTCATCCTGGCGCTGGGCAAGGACGGCAAGGCCTATCTGTTACGGCGCAACAACCTCGGTGGGATCGGCGGCGCGCTGGTCGCACGGACCGTCTCGCGCGATGCGATCCGCACCGCGCCGGCGGTCTGGGCCGGCGTGGACAGTACGCTGGTCGCATTCCAGGGCCGCCCGGCTCCGAACAGTTGCCCCGGGCAGGTCGCGAACGCGGGTTTGACGGTGCTGAGGATCAAGGCCCATCCGCCGCGTCTCTCGACGGCCTGGTGCGCCCCGCTCGACGGGCGCGGCGCGCCGATCGTGACGACGCTTGCGGACGGCTCGAATCCGATCGTCTGGGTCACCGGCGCCGAGGGCGACAATCTGCTGCATGGATTTCGTGGCGACAACGGCGCACCGGTGTTCAGCGGCGGCGGAGCCCGGATGAAGGGGCTACGGCATTTCGGAACGATCCTGGCGGCCGATGGCCGGCTCTACGTCCCCGCCGACGGCCGCATCTATTCGTTCATCCCGTGAAACCGGGCCGAGCGATCTAACGCAACCCCGCCTGCTTGAGTAGCGGCAAGGTCTCGGTCTGGAATTGGCGCATCCCCTCGCGCCAGCGCGGCCACGAGAGCAGGATTCCGTCGAAGCCGGCCTCGACCAGAAGCTCGAGCCCCTCCGCCACCTGATCTTTTGTTCCGATCAACGGATAGCCGCACCATCCGGCGATGAAATGGCGCTTCAGTCCCTCCATCGCCTCGACCGGCAATTGCTGCGACTCGATACCCATGGTGGTCAGCATGTTGTCGACCGCTTGCCAGTCGCCTTTTTCGTTCACCACGTGATCGTAGAACGTGCGGGCCTCTTTCTCCGTCGCGGCCTGATAGATGTAGGCGTTGGTCCAGACTCCGATCTCACGGCCGTACTCATCGCGCGCGAGCTTGCGATAATGATCGACGCGCGCCCGCAGCCCCGCCAGGTCGTGCCGGTCGAGCACCACGAAGGCGACGTCGCAGTAACGGGCCGCGAAGTGACGGCCCTTCTCCGATCCGCCCGCGTTCATCAGGACCGGATACGGCTTTTGTATCGGCTTGGGCCGCAGCACCGCCTGCTTGAGGTTGAAGAATCTTCCCTGATGATCGATCGGATCGTCTTCGGTCCACAGCCGCTTTACGATCTCGAGCCATTCGACGGCGAAGTCGTAGCGCGTGTCATGCTCGAGCATCGTGACGCCGAACATCTCCATCTCGGGCCGGAACCAGCCGGTCACGATATTGAGCGTGAAGCGTCCGCCGCTGATGTGATCGATAGTCGCGGCCTGCTTGGCCGCCACCAGCGGATGGATAGTCGGGACGTGCGAGGTGGCAAACACCGACGAGTAGCGGGTCGCGCCGGCAACCCCCGCCGCCCAGGTATAGGTTTCGAAGCTGGCGCCATTGAAATCCGTGACGCCGCCGAAGCCCCGCCATCGCCCAATCGGCACGATCGCCTCGAACTCCATCTCGTCCGCGAGCCGTGCGAGCTCGACCGTGCTCTGCCAGTCCGCCTCGAGCGCGCCTTCGACGGTCGAGATAACGCAGCCGTGGCTGGCGTTGGTGCAGAACGTGCCGAGCCGCAACTTGCGCTGGTTGAAGAGCGGGTTTTGGGAACGGCGTAATTCTTCAGCGCGCCCGCCCATCGGGTCTCTCCTTCGGCTCGCGCAGGGCCGTCTCTACCGCGGGCATCACGGATTCGGCGAACAGATCGATCGTGGCAAAGGTGGCAGCGCGCGAGATCCCGCCCAGGTCGAAATAACAGATGAGCGTATCGAAGCCGCCCATCTGCTCGTACCCGGCCAGGATCCTGTCGCGCACCTCGGCCGGGCTGCCGCAGAAATCGCCCTCGCGCTCAGCCATCAGGTCGGGGACAGTTGCGTACAGCTCCCCCAATCCGCGGGTCAGGCCGTGCACTCGCGTCAGCACCCGGGCGAAGGCGCGATAATTGTCGCGATAGGGGAACCAGAATTCGCGCGCGCGCCGCCCGTCGGGCTGCACGTAAACATAAGCGATAGCCGAGACCTTCATCCCGGCGGGAGCGTGGCCCGCCGCCTGATAGGCCTCGCGATAAGCCGCCGCCAGCGGCTTGGCGTCCGCAAAGCTTCCGACCACCGTCATCAGCATCAGCTTATGGCCGCAGCGCCCGGCATCGCGCACCACCGCCATCGAGTTCGCGGTCGCGCGACTGATCGGAATGGCGCGGCCGGAAAAGGTGCGCGGCTCGAACTGGAGGCTCTCGATCGGCGCTCTGAATTTGCCCTCCCAACGGACCTCGCGCTCGTTCCAGAGCTTTTGAATCAGTGCCAGGTTTTCGGCCGACATCTCATCGCTCCGGCTCATGTCCTGCCCGAACAGCCGAAAGGTATGGGCGGTCAGTCCGCTGCCGAAGCCGATTTCCGCCCGCCCCATGCTCAACAGGTCCAGGGTCGCGAACTCCTCGGCCAGGCGCACCGGATCGTTGTTCGGCAGCAGCGACACCCCGGTGCCAAGCCTGATCCGATCGGTGCGGCCGGCGATCGTCGCCAGCAGCATCTGCGGCGACGAGACGATGTAGTCGCTGCAATGGTGCTCGCCTATCCAGACCGCTTCGAAGCCGGCCTCTTCGGCGCGGACGCCCATATCGACCCACATCCGATGCCGCTCGGCCTGCGTCTCGTGATAGCGCCCGGTATGGGGATCGGGCAGATGGTCGCCCAGGGTAATCAGGTCGAACTTCACGATAGGCGGTTTCCTGTGGTTTCAGCGGGACTCCGCAAATTTGTCTTGTGCCCCGACCCGATCTATAAGAGCGGCTGGGATCGTGACAACCGAACTGGATGCTTAGCCGCAGTCATCGAGGTGCGCCATGGCGACAGATTACACGATTTGCATGGGAACGGTCGGCGCCGGAATCTGGTACAGCCCCGACCGCGGCGAGCATTGGAACAAGTCGCGGGTCGAGCTGCCGTATTTCTGGGAACTCGGCGACATCCGCGTCTATGCGATGGCGGCGTCGCCCCATCAGCCGCATCGGGTGATGGCCGGTTCCGAGATGGGCCTCCACGTGAGCGACGACAACGGGCGAACCTGGCAGGCGATGGGCTTTCCGATCGAGGGGCGCCAGGTCTGGTCGATCGCCTACGACCCCGCGGATCGCGACGTGATCTTCGTCGGCACCAAGCCGGCTGCGGTGTTTCGATCGATCGACGGTGGCCGCAGTTGGGAGCAGCGGCCGGTGGCGTTTCCCGAGCGCTGCCCGATTCCGATCGGTCCGCCGCGCGTGACCGCGCTGGTGGTCGACCCGGCCAATCATCGCAGCATCTGGGCCGGCGCCGAGGTCGGCGGCGTTTTCCATAGCGTCGATGGTGGCGATAGCTGGCAGGCGATGCCGCCGTTCGGCGACAGCGAGAACGCGCTCGACATCCACGGCGCGGCGATCAGCACTGGCCGCGAGAAGAAGGTTCTGATCACGACGCCCGACGGTATCTGGAGCAGCCGCGACGAGGGGCAGAGCTGGTCGATGCACGGTTTCGAGTTTCCCAATCAGCCGCACAGCGCCTACACCCGCGCGGTGGCGGTGAGCGCCGGCAATCCCGAGGTAATCTTCGTCGGCAACGGCAACATGGTGTTCGGCGACGGCGGCCTGGTGCAGCGCTCGCGCGACGGCGGCCAGAGCTGGGAGACGCTGGCGCTGCCGGTGGCGCCCAACTCCGCGGTCTACGGCTTCGCCACCAATCCCGCCGATCCCAACGTCGTGATCGCCAACACTTTCTATGGCTACATCTACCTGAGCGAGAACGGCGGCGATTCGTGGCGCAAGCTGCCGCGCGAGCTCACCGAAATCCGCTCGCAGGCCTGGCTGCCCAACTAGCGCGGCGTATCCTGCGGGCGATGGCGCTTGACCGCCTCGGGATTGGTCGAATCGGCGCCCATGTAAACCCCGCGCTCCCAGGTGCGTTTGAGCGGATCGGCGACCTTGAGCGCCATCCGCCCGATACCCGCGATTTCGATCTCGACGGTCTCGCCGTCCTGCAGCGCGCCCAGCCCCTCGTGGTTGGTGCCGCATGCGATCAGGTCGCCGGAGCGCAGCGTCATGACGGTGCTGGCGAACTCGATCAGCTCGGGCACGCGATGCTCCATGTCGTCGGTGTTGTAATTGTGGCGCAGCTCGCCGTTGTTCCAGAAGCGCACGTGCAGATCGTTGGGCTCCGGAATTTCGTCGGCGGTGGCGATACAGGGACCGATCGGCGCGAAGGTATCGAACGACTTGCCGAGCCAGCTCCCGGCCTTCCAGGTCATGCGCCCCTCGCCGCGCGCCGAGACGTCGATCAGGCAGGTGTAGCCGAACACCGCGCTGCGCCAGTTCTCGCGGCTGACCCTCTTGGCCGGTCCCTTGATGACGATCGCCAGCTCGGCCTCGTGCATGAAAATCCACGGTTCGCGAAACTCGGGCAGCACGATGGTGTCGCCGGGGCCGACCACCGCTTCGGGATTTTTCAGGAACATGTTGAGCGGCCGCGCCTCGCGCTGCGCATGCTCCCAGTAGTTTGCGATGCAGCACAGAATCTTGCCCGGCCGCGGCAGCGGCGGCATCAGGCGCACCGAATCAAGCGGCGCCGCGTCGCCGCGCACGCGCGCCTGTTCGAGGCCCGGGCGCAGGCGTTCGAAGTCGTCGATGATGCCCTCCATCGTGAGCTCGGGCGTGTAGCCCGGCTTCACCATCGAGGCGATATTCACCACCCCGCGCTCGGTCATCAGGCCGGGGACAATCTCGCCGCCCGCGGCGGCCCGATACAGTACCAGCTTCATGTGCTTTCTCTCCGGAGAAATGTTTGCAGGTAGCGCGCAAACCCGATGCTCGCACTCCTGCGATCGCTCTTACCGTGATAGTTCTACTGCGCCGGCGCGCCGATGCGAAAGCGGCGCAATCAGGCCGTGGGAGAAATCGATAGTGCTCTATTCCTGCCATCCCGATAGCTCTGGACGCTCACGCTCGGCGGGCCGTGGATCCCGCAGCCGCCGCGCGCGAAAGTATCTCACGGTCGATATCCATTGCCACGTCTTCACGCCGCAGGCCGAAGCGCTGGTCAAGCCGCATTATCGGCCCGAGGACGACGCGATGGCCCGCTTTTCCAGCGAAGCAACGCGTGAAGTCAACCGCCGGCAGATGGAAACGATCGCGGTCAAGCTGACTTCGGTCGAAGCGCGATTAGCCGACATGGACGCGATGGGTATCGACGTGCAGGCGATTTCGCCGGCTCCGCCGCAGTATCATTACTGGACCGAGCCGGAGCTGGGGCGCGAGATGACGCGGCTTATCAACCAGCGGCTGGCGGAAATCGTCGCGCAGCATCCCGATCGTTTCGTCGCGATCGGTGCGGTGCCGCTGCAGGCGCCGGAACTCGCGGTCGAGGAGCTCGAGCGGATCGTGAAGCGGCTCGGCTTCCGCGGCGTCGAGATCGCCCCGCACGTCGCCGGCATGGAATTGTCGGACCCGCGCCTGAGAAAGTTTTTCGCCAAGGCTGAGCAGCTCGGGGTGCTGATCTTCATCCATCCGCAGGGCTTCGCCGACGGCCAGCGGCTCAGCGATCACTACTTCATCAACGTGATCGGCAATCCGCTCGACTCGACCGTCGGCGTAAGCCATCTGATTTTCGGCGGCGTGCTCGAGCGCTGCCCGAAACTCAAGATCTGCGTCGCTCACGGCGGCGGCTACCTGCCCGCCTACGCCGGGCGGATGGATCACGCGTGGGCGAATCGCCCGGACTGCCGCCTGCATATCAAGCGCAAGCCCACCAGCTACCTGAAGCGGCTCTACTTCGACACTATCGTCTACACGCCGCATCAGCTCGAGTACCTGGTCGAGCAGTATGGCAGCGATCACATTCTGACCGGCACCGATTATCCGTACGACATGGGGATGAGCGACCCGCTGGGCTTCCTCGAAAGCGCTCCCCGCCTCGGACGCGACGCGCGCGAGGCGATCGCCGGCGGCAACGCCGCGCGCCTGCTGAAGATCGCGCGCCGCCGCGCCGTCCGTCAGTGAAGCGCGCCCCCGCCGTCGACGTTGAAGGCCTGGCCGGTAATGAAATCGCTGCCGTCGGAAGCCAGGAACACCACGGTCGGCGAGAGATCGGCGGGCTGCTCGCTGCGCTTGATTATCTGCGCGTTCAGGAGCTCGCGCTTGACCGTCTCGACGCTCTCGCGGTCGCCGAGACTGGTGGCCGCCTGAGTCATGGTGTAGCCCGGCGTCAGGGTGTTGACGTTGATACCGCTGCCGGAAAGCTCGCGCGCCAGTGAACGAGTGAGCGCGAACACGGCGCCCTTGGAGGCGACGTAATGCAGGTAGAGCGGGGGGCCCATCCAGATGGTGCCCGAGGACACGTTGATTATCTTGCCCTTGCCCTGGCGTCTCATCGCCGGCACTGCCGCCTTGCAGCAGTTCCAGATGCCTTTGACGTTGACCGCCATCACGCGGTCCCATTCTTCCTCAGTGATCTGATCGAAGGCGATCCAGCGGCCGAGGTCGGCGGCATTGTTGACCAGCACGTCGATACGCCCGAAACGGCGCACCGCCTCCTCGGCCATCGCACGCGTCTGCGGCTCCTTGGTGACGTCGACCTTGACCGCGATCGCCTCGCTGCCGGCCTCGACGACCTTGGCGACGGTCGCCTCGCACGGCAGGATGTCAGCCGCCACGATTTTTGCGCCATTGCGCGCCAGCGCGACGCTGTACTCCTGTCCGAGCCCGCGCGCCGCGCCGGTTACGATAGCCACCCGGCCGTCCAGCATCATAGGTATCTCTCCCGCGCCGCGACGGCGCTCTAAACGAACACTTCCGAGAACAGGCCGCGCATCGCAGCCCACGAACGCCGGTCAGCCGCCGGCTGATAGCCAAACCCCGGCATCGGAATCTGATCGGCAGCCGTATTGGTGAAGGCATGCTTCGCGCCGCTGTAGATATTCACCTGCCAATCGACGCCTACCTTGGTCATCTCCTGCTCGAAGCCTGCCACCTGCGCGGCCGGTACCAGCGGATCTTCGGCGCCGGTGCAGACCAGGATCTTCGGCTTAACCTTGCCGGGAGCCGCCGGATTCTCGGTCGCCAGCAGGCCGTGGAAAGTGACGGCCCCGGCGAGCTGCGCGCCGCTGCGTGCCAGCTCCAGCACGCAATAGCCGCCGAAGCAGTAGCCGATCGCGGCGAGCTGCTGCGGATTCACGTTGGGCCGCGCAACCAGCGCATCGTAGCCGGCGCGGAGCCGGCCCTGGAACTTGGGCACGTCGCCCTTGACCTCGTTCATCATCGCGAGCGCCTCGGGTCCCGAGCCTGCCACCTTGCCCTCGCCATACATGTCGACCGCCAGCGCCACGTAGCCCAACTCGGCCAGCATCCCGGCCCGCCGCTTGACGTGATCGTCGCAGCCGGGGGCTTCGTGAAAGATCAGCACGCCCGGGCGGCGCTCTGAGCCGTCGGGCGAGGCGAGGTAGCCGCGCAAGGTGATGCCTTCGTATTTGTAATCCAGAGTTTGCGTCTTCATCCGAGCCTCCAATTTTGGGGCCGCTCACCCTCCGCTGATCGGCGACGGGTGCGGGCCGGGAACTTTGCGGTAAATCGAGCGCAATGACATCACGCTCTCAGCGCTTCGGCAAGCGAATTCGCAGGCCGAAGCCTGGAGGATCTCTGTACAAGTCCGGTCGTCATTCTGAACGGAGTCTGCGCAGTGAAGAATCCCGGGATTCTTCGCTGCGCTCAGAATGACAGAATGGGCCTCGTGCAGAAATTCCCTAGCTGGCCGGGGCGGCGCGCGAGGCGATTAACTTGTGTGCTTCGGCGAGCTCGCCAATCGCGGGCCAGAACTCCTGCGGCTCGTTGAAGTTGGCGACGAACCATTCGGCGAGAGCGGGGTTTTGCGAGGCCGCGCCCAGGATTTCGCGCGCCGGCTCGGTAATCGGTTCCAGCAGCAGGTTGGAAAAATTCGTGATGCCCTTCGATTCCTTCTCCCAGTACTCCTCGAACAGCGCTTCCATCCAATCCGCATCGAAAGGGCGTGAGCGACGCTCGACGATCCGCTCGATCGCCAGATGGGTAGTCTTGGCGGCATGATTCGAGCCCTGCCCGGCGATCGGATCGTTGAGCACGACGGTGTCGCCCAACCCCATCACGACTCGCCCCGACTTGAGCCGCCCGACCGGCCGGCGGATGGTCGGCGTCAGCGCCCCCTTGGCCCACGCCATCGGATCGGTCAGGGCGACGTCGCGCACGGTCGCGGACTCCCACGGTGCGAACTCGGCGATTATCTCGCGCGCGATGCGGATCATCTCGTCGCCCGAAGCGGCCGCGCCGAAGCGATCCATCGGGCCGCCCCGATGCGCCTCGAATAGCAGGCTGTAGCAGTTGATCCCGCCGACGGCGTGAAACGGGATCCAGAAGATCTCGCCCGCGCCGGCGAAGAAGGTGAACTTGATTGGCACGTCGAGCGCGATCTTCCACGGCTTTAGCCCGGCCAGCGTCAGCAGGCCGAGCTGGCGGCGCGGCGCGGTGTAGACGCTGCGCGTGTCGTCGCGCGGGAAGAGCCCGGCGATTTCACCCTTGCCGGCGGCGACCACCACCAGGTCGTGGCTGGCGGCGAGCTGCTCCAAGTCGTCGAGGGTGGCGCCCTTGAAAATCAGCTGGCCGCCGCGCCGCTCGAACTCCTCCATCCAGCGCGCGAACTTGAGCCGTTGATCGATGGCCTGTCCGGGCCGCGGCAAAGCGGCCTCGACCTGGAGCGCGATCGCACCCGGCTGCAGGCAGAAATCGAGGTGGATGCCGGCGCCCCAATGAGTCTCGCGATCCCAGGCGTTGAGCCCCAGCTCGCGTTCGTAGCTGAGCGCGCGATCGAACATGAAGGCGGTTGCGATCGCGCGCCCCTTGAGCAGCTCCTCGGGCCGCCGATCCGAAAACAGCGTGACCTGGTAGCCACGGCGCAACAGCCCGAAGCCGAGATGAAGTCCGGCCTGCCCGGCGCCGATTATCGCGATACGCCGCATCGATTACGGATGGCCCGCGGCGCCCTGCTTGACGTAGCCCTCCGGACCGTTGGTGGTGACCGCCAGGTACGACAGCCGCCCGCTGCCGGTGTTGCGGATACCATGGATCACGGTGCGCGGCACGATCACGCAATCACCCGCCTTGACCGGGACCTCGGTGCCGTCGCCGTGCAGCAGTCGTCCCTGGCCTTCGAGGATCATGAAGGTATGCGCATTGGCGGGATGCATGTGAGGGGCGTTCTCCTGCCCGGCTTCGAGGTTCCACACCACCAGGGTCTGGTCGGCGTCCTCGTACATCACAACCACGTTGGCCTCTTCTTTGGAGAAGCGGCGAAATGGGGCGAGATCGTGTACCCCGCTGCCAACCGTCTTCGGCTCCATCTTTTTGGTCAAATCCGCCGGCATCTTGGTCTCCTCCCGAGTCTTTCGATTATGGTTTGCGATCCGTCGCAGTTCGAGGTGATTGTCGCGCAGGTGCCTGCTAATGCATAGTGGAAAATCCGGCAAACGAGCAATGGCGCGCCGGCCGGTTACGGTAATCCGATGAAATTCGGCATCCAGACCAAGGTGACCCTTTCCTCGATCGGCGTTGCCGAGCTGGCCCGGGCGATCGAGCAGCGCGGCCTCGAAGCGCTGTTCCTGGCCGAATATACCCATATCCCCAAGCAGCATAAGTCGCCGTTCGGCGGACCGTTGCCAGAGCCGTTCTTCAACACCTTCGACCCGCTGATCGCGCTGGCGGCGGCGGCCCAGGCGACCGGGCGAATTACGCTGGGGACGTGTGTGATGGTGGTGGTGCAGCGCAATCCGATCGTGCTGGCGAAGGAAGTCGCGACGCTCGATCAGTTATCGGGCGGGCGCTTCGTGCTGGGGGTCGGCGCCGGCGGAATTCCCGAGGCCAACCTGAATCACGGCGTCACGAGTGGGCAACGATGGCAGGTGCTGCGCGAGACGGTGCTGGCGCTCAAGCAGATCTGGAACTCCGCCGAGCCCGAATTTCACGGTGAAATCGTCAACTTCGATCCGATCATTTCCAATCCCAAGCCGAAGCGGCCCGGCGGCCCGCCAATCCTGCTCGGCGGCCACGCGCCGCGGACCATCGAGCGCGCCGCGCAGTACTGCGACGGATGGTTTCCCGGCTTCGGTTACGGGAGCTTCGATTTGGCGGCGGGAATCGAAGCGTTTCGGCGCGCGGCCGCGAGCGCCGGCCGCTCCGCCGATGCGCTGGCGGTGAACGTAGTCTCGGTGCCGATCGACGAGGCGAAGTTGCGGCCGCTGCTGGCGCTGGGGATCGAGCGGATCGTCTTTCAGGTGCCGTCCGAGCCGCGCGACACGATGCTGCCGATACTCGACCGCTGCGCCGAGGTCGCCGGTCGACTAAATGGCTGAGGGCTGAATCATGATTCCACTTACTTTCGCCTGCGGGCTTTACGATCGGATGCTGCCGCTCTACAGCGGCGAGGTGCGGCCGGAGGGGATCGATCTCAAGTTCCTCGCGATCGAGTCGCCGCGCGAAATTTTCGACCGCATGGCCGGCAAGATGGAATTCGACGCCTGCGAGATGTCGAGCTCCGAGCTGATCAGCCGGATGGGCGCCGGCCAATGTCCGTTCGTCGCTATCCCGGTCTTCCCGTCGCGCGTCTTCCGCCACGGTTTTATCTGCATCAACCGTAACAAGGGCATCAAAACCCCGAAGGACCTGGAGGGCAAACGGGTCGGCGTGCCGCTCTACACGATGTCCGCGGCGCTCTGGATTCGCGGCCATCTCCAGCACGAATACGGCGTCGACCTGTCGACGATCCATTGGGTGCAGGGGGCGACCAATGCGCCCGGGGCGCACGGCAGTCCGACCGTGCTGCCGCTGCTGAAGCCGGTCTCGATCGAGAACAACCACAGCGACCGATCGCTGAGCCAGCTGCTCGAAGCGGGCGCGATCGACGCGATTGCGGGCGCCGAGATGCCGGCGGCGCTCGGCAAGAGCGCCAACGTCGAGCGGCTGTTTCCGAACTTTCGCGAGGTCGAAAAGGATTTTTACCGGCGCACGCGGATCTTCCCGATCATGCATCTGGTGGTAATCCGGCGCGAGCTTTACGAGCGTCATCCGTCGGTGGCGGCGAGCCTCTACGATGCGCTCTTGCGCTCGAAGAACATCGCGCTGGCCCGGATGCGTTACCTCGGGGCGCTGCGCTACATGCTGCCGTGGCTGCCCGCCGACCTCGACGAGCTTGATGAGACCTTCGGCGCCGATCCGTGGCCGTACGGTATCGAAGCCAACCGGCCGACGCTCGAGGCGCTGGTCAGCTACATGGTCGAGCAATCGTTCATCGCGCGGCCGATTCCAATCGAGGAGCTGTTCGTCCCGACTGCCGTCCAATGAGCCGACCACCGTTTCGTGCCGATATCGTCGGGAGCTTTCTGCGCCCGCAAGCGCTCAAGCAGGCGCGCGAAGCGCTGCTCGGGCCGCAAAGCGCGGATCAGAATCTCGGCCCGCACGACCACCACGAGTTGCGCGCGATCGAGGACGGTTGCATACGCGAGGTGATCGCGATGCAGCAGCGCGCGGGCCTCAAGTCGGCGACCGACGGCGAATTCCGCCGCCGTAGCTGGTGGCTCGAACTAATCCTCGGCTGGGAGGGGTTTGCCGCCAACCGCACCGCGAACTCCGAAGTCACGTGGCGCAACCAGGCCGGTGCCCAGCAGGGATTCTCGCGCCTGTGGCTGACCGGGCGCATCGGATGGCGCCCGAGTGCCGTGGTGCGCGCCTTCGAATTCCTGAAGGCCAACACCCGGGCCACGCCGAAGGTCACGATGCCGAGTCCCAACCAGGTGCATTTCTTTTTGCGCGGCGACGACGGTATCCGCAATTCTTCGGTCTATCGCGAGGTCGATGCGTTCTGGTCGGATCTGGTGGCCGTCTACCGGCGCGAGATTTCCGCGCTGGTGGCCGCCGGGGCGCGTTATATCCAGCTCGACGACACCAGCATCGTGTTCCTGTGCGATCCCGCGCAGCGCGACGTGATGGCCGGGTGGGGCAAGACGCCCGAAGCGCTGCTCAATGAGTACGCGGAGCGGATTAACCAGGTGATCGCGGGGTTTCCCGAGGACGTCACCTTCACGTTGCATCAGTGCCGCGGTAATCGCGAAGGTAACTGGGTCGCCGAAGGCGCCTACGATCCGGTGGCCGAGGTGTTGTTCAACAAGATCAACGTGCAGGGATTTTTTCTCGAGTATGATTCGCCGCGCGCCGGCTCGTTCGCGCCGTTGCGTTTCCTGCCCAAGGGCAAGACGGTGGTGCTGGGGCTGGTGTCGACCAAGGGTCCGGCCCTGGAAAGCAAGGACGATCTCAAGCGCCGTATCGACGAAGCGACTCGGGTGGCGCCGCTGGAGCAACTTGCGCTCAGCCCGCAGTGCGGATTCGCCAGCTCGATCAAGGGCAACCCGCTCACCGAGCAGGACCAACTGGCGAAGCTCACGCGCGTCGTCGAAGTCGCGCGCGAAGTCTGGGGCGACGCCTGAAAGCTTCGCCGGGGAAGTTCAACCGATCAGATTACCGGCCATTTCGATTTGTCGGGCAGGCCGGTGCGCCGGCAGATCGCTTCGGCGGCCTGCTGGACCTCACGATAGAGCCGATCTTCGTCGATCATCGTGAGCCGATAGTTATCGACCACCTTGCGGCCATCGACGAATACCGTATGGACGCTGCGGCCGTCGGCCGAATAGACCAGCTGATTCGCCACGTTCAGCAGCGGCGTCCATTCCGGCCGTTGCCGATCGTGCAGCACCAGGTCGGCCCGCTTGCCGGCCTCGATCGAGCCGATCTGATCCTCGCATAGCAGCGCGCGCGCCCCGCCCAGCGTCGCCATCTCGTAGGCCTTCTCAGCCGGAAACATCGTCGGGTCGCGCCGCGCATCCTTGAACAGTCCGGCCACCAGGTAGGTCGCACGCATCAGGTCGGAATAGTTCGAGGCGTTGTTGCCGTCGGTGCCGATTACCAGGTTGACGCCGGCCGCGGCCATCTCGGGCATCTTGCCGATCTGGGTGACGCCGTAGGCGACCTTCAGCGCGGTGGTCGGGCAATGCGCCACGCTGACGCCATGCTCGGCCAGCAACTGGACCTCATGGTCGTCGAGATGAACGCAGTGAACGATGACCACGTTGCGATCCAGGACTCCTATCTTGGCGAGGAATTCGATCGGTCGCAGGCCGTACTCCTTGAGAAAGCCCGCCGGATCCATCGCCGCCGGCGACATGTGGAAGTTCAGCCCCACCCGATGCTCATCCGCGATTCGCTTGGCGGCCTTCCAGAGCTCGGGCGTGCAGGTGGTATGGCCGACGATCATCGGCCACGCCATCAGCCGGCCATCGGCGTCCTCCCGATGAGTCGCCATCAGCCGCTCGAGGCTCGCGATCGCCTCGGCCGTCGTACGCCGATAGACCGCGGGCTCCGCCGGCCGGTCCCAGGTCCACTCGCCGATGCGACCCCTGATCCCGGTCGCCGCCAGCCCTTCGACCACCGCGTCGACGAAGCGGACCGTGCCGGCCTCGAGAAAGGTGGTGGTGCCCGATTTCAGCAGCTCCGCCGCCGCCAGTTGCGCCGAAAGCTGCTCCTCGCGCTCGTTGGCCGCGGAATACAGCGGGCACAGCCAATCGAAGACATTGGCTTCGAAGTTGATGTCATCGGGTACGAAGCCGCGCGTGATGGGCTCGCCGGTGATGTGGATGTGGCAGTTGACCATGCCCGGGCAGGTGACGAATCGCGAGCCATCCAGCTCTTCGCGGCTGGCGAAGCGCGCCTGGAGGTCCGCGGTCTTGCCGACCGCCACGATCTCCCGGCCGTGGATTGCGACCGCGCCGTCGGCGATAACCTCGCGGCGCGGGTTCATGGTCACCACCAGCGTGTGGGTGATCAACGTATCAAGGGACTGCTTCGGGCTCGTCATGGTTGCACCTGCGCTTTGCGATCTCTGTTCGAGCGGGAAGTTTCGCCACCCGCATCAGATACCGCAAGCGCGGTAGGCCGTTCGGAGTCATCAAAGGGCTAGCCTAAAGGCTAGGCAATTCAGGCGGTTAACGAATGGAATCGATCGCGATAGATTAGAGAAACTGAACTGTCGTTGAGATGATTCTGATAGCGAGCCGAGTGGAATCGCCGCCCTAGTTGACTTTTCCCATTCCTCAACATAAGCAATTATGAGAAATCCTTACGGAACGGGAATGTCTCCCGCCGAGTAACGCGGAGGTTAACCTTATGCGAAACGCGCTGGTAAGGGCGCTAAGCGTCCTGTTAGGAGCAGTGCTGTTGATGGCGCTGGCTCTGGGCGGAGATGCGCGCGCCGCTGGCGAGGAGGGCCTAGCGCCTCCTGGCACCGTCATCACGACGAAGAACTGGAAGCAGTACAAGGGCGTGATGGAGCAGGGTCTGCAGGGGCTGTTCTCGGGCGACTATTTCTGGAAGTTCCCGGCCGACTTTCGCATCGAGATCGGACCGACCCACAATTATCCGCTGCCCAAGCTCTACCAAGAATACACCGAGAAATACAGCAAAGATGTGAAGATCGTCGACCTTCCTGACGGCGGCCACAGCATCAAGGGATACGTCGGCGGGTTGGCGTTCGCTCATCCGTCGGGGCCGCTCAAGGGTTGGGAGATACTGGTCAATACCTGGTTCGAGTATGTCCCGCACATCACCTGCGCGCCCAACAACCACGTCTTCCTGCGCGATCGGTATGGGAACCTGACGACCGAAGTTACCACCACCGTTTACCGGCAATTCAACTTCGTCAGCGATCCCGGCGTGCCCAATTCCGATCCCGACGGCAAGGGCCTTTACTACTCGGAGTACACCCGGGTTCTCGCGCCCGAGCAGTCGCGCTACACCACGCAACTTACGCTCTATTACACCGATCCCACCAAGAGCGAGGACCTGTTCCTCTTCATCCCGGCGCTCAGGCGTACGCTGCGCCTGTCGGCGGCCTCGCGATGCTCGCCGTTCGTGGGTACCGACTGGACCCAGGACGACGTCAAGCAGTTGTTCAATGGCGGGATCGTGCGTTTCGACGCCACCCTGGTCGGCGAACCCAAGATTCTCGCCCTGACGGTCGCCAACGAGTCGGCGGTCAGCAACATGAACAATTACTCGATCTTTTTCCCCGGTCCGAACATCGGCAAATGGGAAGTGCGCGATTCATACCTGCTTGACGTGCGGCGCATCCCCTCGCAGCGCTCCGGCTATTGTTTCGGTAAGCGGATGCTGTACGTCGACCAGCAGCAGTGGACCCAGTTCTGGGCCGACCTCTACGACGGGAACATGAAATACTGGAAGTCGACCTCTTTCCAGCAGATCGCCCACCAGGTTCCTGGCGTGGGCCCGGTGATGTATACCGGCGAGTACCTGGTTTCGCTCTGGGATCAGCAGAACAGCCATGCCAGCGCATGGATCGCGAATCCGCCCTATGGCACCAACCAGCAGTGCGCGAACCTGGGCGGCATCAACTACACCGACGCCAAGCTCTACTCGAGTGTCGGTGGCTTGAGTTCGATCATGCAGTAATCGTTACGGATTGCTGGTTTTCGGCGAAGGCTCGGTCGCGGACAGCGGTCGAGCCTTCGCGCTTTCAGGGCCGGGATCCGCCGCGGGAGCCGGCGCCCGCCGATCGCGATACGGCTCGACCGCCTCCGCCAGGTTGCTCAGGTTGCTAAAACCGGCTGCCCGACTATTGTGCAGCAGTTGGACCAGCAGATGGCGATTTCGTCGATCAACATCGAAGCGCCGCACGACCAGGGATGGCCGCGCCGCTATACCGTCATCGTGCTGTTCGCGCTCGGCACCGCGCTCTGCTACATCGACCGCGTCAATATCTCGATCGCGATCATTCCGCTGGCCGCGGACAAGGGCTACGACGCGGCCGCCCAGGGACTGGTCCTGTCGTCGTTCTTCTGGGGCTATATATGGCTGCAGATGCTCGGCGGATGGCTGGCCGATCGTTTCGGCGGCAAGCGCGTGCTGATGGCGGGTGTGGCGATTTGGTCGCTGGCGACCGCGCTCACGCCGCCGGCCGCCTCGATTTCGTTCGGCGCCCTGCTCGTGACCCGCGCCCTGCTGGGCGCCGGCGAGGGGCTCAACTTTCCGGCCGTGCACAGCGTTGCGGCGCGCTGGACGCTGGTGACCGAGCGGGCGCGCGCCATCGCGTTTCACTTCAGCGGCCTGACCTTCGGCACTATCGTCGCGCTGCTGGTGAGTCCGGCGATCGTGATCGACTTGGGATGGCCGTCGGTGTTCTACATTTCCGGCGCGCTGGGCCTGGTATGGCTTGCCGCCTGGTATATAAAGGCCGCCGACGCGCCCGAGGATTGTCCCGGCGTCAGCGCGCACGAGCTGGCCACCATCGCGGCCGGGCGGCCCGAGATGCCGCTGGCGGGGTCCATTCCGTGGGCTGCGATCCTGCACGAGCCGGCGGTGTGGGCTATCGTCATCGCCCATCTGTGCAACAATTTCGGCTTCTATATCATCCTGCTATGGCTGCCGAGCTATCTCTCGCACACCTTCCAGGTGCCGATGGCGCGGCTGGGCGAGCTTTCGGTCATCCCGTACGCGGTCGCCTTCGTGATGCAGAACGCCAGCGGATGGTTCGCCGACACGTTGCAGAAACGCGGCATGAGTCTGACCGCGGTGCGCAAATCGATGCAGACGGCGGCCTTCGCGGCGGGCGCGATACCGCTTATCGCACTGCCGGCGGCGACCTCGGCGGGCGTCGCGGTCACCCTGGTGACACTGTCGATCGGCGGTTCGTCGCTGGGCGTTGCCGCCTTCGCCGTCAATCACCTTGACGTCGCGCCGCGCTACGCGGGCATCCTGATGGGGCTGTCGAACACCTTCGCCACCATCCCCGGCATCGTCGGCGTCGCCGCCACCGGCTTCATCCTCCAAAAGACCAATTCGTTCGCCGCGGCCTTCTACCTGACCGCCGTCGTCTACGCGATCGGGATGGTCTGCTACCTCGCCATCGGCAGCGGCGACCGCAAGATCTGACCGGGGCGTGCGGGTTGACGGCCGGGCCTCGATCGCGGAGATTTGGGGGAAGGAACCGGGTTGCCAGCGCAATCGCCCACTGCGTAGCGTACTGGCGACGCCTTACCATGAGGGCGGCCCTCGCTGGCCGTTAAAAAACTATGGCAATCGATCTGCACGCGCACTGGATTCCCAAGTCACTCTCCGACGTGCTGAGGAAGCGCACCGAGCGGCCCAAGATCGGGCTCACCGCCGACGGCCAGGAATTCATCGATTGCGAGCTGCCCTCGCTGCGCGTCCCCAAGGGCTTCGACGATCTGGCGACGCGCATCGCCGACATGGATCGCAACGGCATCACGCACGGCGTCCTGTCGCTCTCCACCGTGTACGGCGTCGAGTGCCTGCCGCTGGCCGAGTCGATCGAGCTGTGCCGGACCTACAATGACGCGATTTCGGCCGCCTGCGCCGCCTATCCCGAGCGCTTCTCGGGCCTGGCCGCGCTCCCCGGCGCCGAGGTCGGTGCGATGCTGGCCGAGTTCGAGCGCGCCAGCGACTTGCCAGGGATGGTCGGCGCGCTGGTGCCGGGCGACGGATTTCTTACGGTGCAGCGGGCTGAGAAATTCCGTCCGATCTTCGAGGCGGCGCAGCGGCGTCGATCGATCCTGCTGGTGCATTACGGCCGGCTGTTCGACGATCCCGGCGCCCCGCACGCCGACACTTCGGATAACGCTCACGCCCGCATCGGCACGCTCGACATGCAGGCGCGGCTGTCCTCGAACATGATCACCTTTTGCCTGAGCGACTTCCTGGCCGCTTATCCCAACGTCACGGTGGTGAGCCATAACCTCGGCGGCAACCTGCCGTTCGAGGTCGAGCGCCTCGACCATCGCATCCTGGTCGATCGGCCCGGCGACGAGCTGCCCTCCAGGCGCATCCGCGCGGCGCACGTGCTGGTGGATTGCAACTCCTTCGGCGCGCGCTCGATCGAGCGGGCGGTGGAAGTCTATGGTGCGCACCGGATCGTACTGGGCTCGGACGGCACCGATTTCGGGATGAAATGGTCGCGCGACGCGATCACCGCCGCGCATATCAGCGACGCCGACAAGCAGGCGATTCTCGAGGGCAACGCCGCCGCGGCATTGGCTCGCGTCAGGCACGTCAGCGCTGCCGCGGCTGCCTAGTCGGTTGCGGTCACCACGACCGCGGCGGTTTTACGCAGCGCGCTTCCTCTCCATCGTGTGGCACTCGGCGGGTCGAGTAGAGAGATGACGCAGACCCACCGCACGATGTGTCCGATGAATTGCCTGCCGACGGTCTGCGGCATGCAAGTCGAAGTCGCCGACGGGCAGGTGGCCGGCGTCCACGGCGACCCGAGCAATCCCGAAAGCCAGGGCTTCCTCTGTATTCGCGGGCGCGCGGCGGGCGAGATTATCGACAGCCCCAGCCGCATCCTGCGACCCCGCGTTCGCGATCGCAGAAATTCCGATAACTGGCGCGATACGACCTGGGACGCTGCGCTCGACGACCTCGCCGGGGCGATCCGCGCTGCCGGCGCGGATCGCACTGCCGTCTGGTGCGGGCACGGTGCGATCGTCAACACCGTCGGGCTGATGCTGTCGTGGCGGTTCGCCCATATGCTGGGCGCGCAATGGTGGGTGCCGTCGATTGTATGCTGGGGGCTCGGCGGTTTCGGGGTCTGGCTGACCGGCTTGCCGGCCGTGAACTCCGCCGATGATCTCGCTGAGAACGCGGAGCTGGTGATGTTATGGGGCGCCAACCTCGCCAGCCAGCCGACCACCGCGCCGCGTATCAGCGCCGCGAGACGGCGCGGCGCGCGGGTAATTGCGATCGATGTGCGTCGCAGCGAGGCCTGCGATCACGCCGACCAGTATCTGCTGGTGCGCCCCGGTACCGACGCGGCGTTGGCGCTGGCGATGATGCAAGTGATCGTCGACGAGGGGCTGCACGATCGCGAGTTCATCGAGCGTCACACGGTCGGCTTCGAGGCGCTGTCGGCGCACATCGCCGGCTGCACGCCCGAGTGGGCTGCGGCCGAGACCGGCGTGCCGGCGGAACAGATACGGGCGCTGGCCCGCGAGTATGCCGCCTCCCGGCGCGCCACGATCCTGCTCGGCGGGAGCTCGATGAACAAGACCGCCAATCGATGGTATGCGGCGCGAGCCATCTTGTGCCTGCCGGCGTTGACCGGCAACCTTGGCCGCCCCGGCGCGGGGATGGGGCCGCGCCACGGCGCCGGCGTCTGGTACAACGCCTTCAGCAGCATCGTTCCGCCCGATCGAAAAGCGCCCGAGACGGTCATCCTCGGCGAGATGGATACCATCCTGGACCGCATCGAGTCCGGGGCTATCGAGGTTCTAATCCTGCCGGGCACCAACATGCTCTCGTCGTTCGCCGACACCGCACGCCTGGAGCGGGCGATCGCGCACGTCAGGCGCGTGGTCTGCATCGATCTCTTCATGAGCGACACCGCGCGTGCGGTCGCCGATATCGTCTTGCCCGGCACCGCCTGGCTCGAAGAGAGCGGGCTGAAATTCGGCCCTACGCATGTTCATCTGATGGACCGCGTACTCGAGCCGCGCGGCGAGACTCGTCCAATCTGGCGCATCTTCGCGGAGCTTGCCGAGCGCCTCAAGCTCGACGGTTACTTTCCCTGGCGCTCGGTCGACGAACTGCTCGACGCGATGCTCGACAATGATCAGACCGGCCACGCCACGGTCGCGGAGATGAGAACGTCGGAGCCGAGCCGGCGCGCCAACATTCCGAGCTATGCCTATGCGGGGCTCCAGTTTCCGACCCCGTCGGGCAAGGTCGAGTTCTTTTCCGAACGGGCGCGGGTGATGGGCCTGCCGCCGTTGCCGGTTTACGAACCTCCGGCCCACGGCGCCGCCTATCCGCTCGCATTCGTCCAGGGCCGCACGCTTACCCATTTCCACGCCTTCTATGACCATGGTCGCGCGCTGCCTTCGCTGGCCAAGGCCGATCGCGAGCCGGTGTTGTGGATCAGTTCCGCCGACGCCCTGAGCCGCAGTATCGACGACGGTGCGATGGTGCGGCTCTACAACGAGGGCGGCGAGATGCGGGCTCGCGCGCGAGTGACGGAGCGGATGCCGCCCGGGACGGTATGGATGCGCGACGGATGGCTGGGGATCAACCGCTTGACCAGTTCGGTACGCACGGTGCCGGACGCGGCGGTGGCAGCGTTCCCGCAGAGCGGCTCCGCCCGCTACGACTCCTTTGTCGAGGTATCAGCCGACTAGCTGCCGGATTTCTGCGCGGTGCCCTGCCCGACGGTGACGCCCGCCGGCGATGAACGGTACAGGTTCGGCATTTTTTCGCGCAGCTCGGCGAGCTTCGGCATATCGTTCACCACGATATACGGATAGTCAGGATGCCGCTCGAGGAAGTTCTGATGATAGCCTTCGGCCGGGTAGAAGGCCTTCAACGGCGCCACCTGCGTAACGATCGGCTCCGGAAAGGCCTTGCTCTTGTCGAGCTGCGCGATATACGCGTCGGCGATCTTCTTCTGTTGCTCGTTTGAGTAGAAGATCGCCGAGCGATACTGAGTTCCGGTATCCGGCCCCTGCCGATCCAGCTCGGTCGGATTGTGGGCCACCATGAAAAATACCTTCAGCAGATCGTGGTACGAAACCTTGGACGGATCGTAAGTGATTTCGACCGACTCCGCGTGCCCGGTCGTCCCGCTGCTGACCTGCTCGTAATCGGGATTCGCGACCGTACCGCCCGCATAGCCGGAGACCACGTTGGTTACGCCCTTGACGTGCTTGAAGACCGCGTCGACACCCCAAAAGCATCCGCCGGCGAGTACCGCGGTGGCCTGGGTCGCAGCCGGCCGGGGCGACTCGGCTGTCAGTCCGGGCAGCGCCGTTGCCGTCACCATGAGAAACGTCATCAGGACCGACCAGGAAAGGATGCGATACGACCGATTCGGCATATGAGATCAACCGCGAGCGTGGCCGCCCGGTTCCATCGATCTTAGGCTAGCACGACCCCGATGACGAGGTGAATTATCAGGGCCAACATCGTCAGCGCGCCGACGGTGAAAGAGATCGTCCGCAGCGGCTGGACCGAGTTCAGGTAGAAAATCGTGTGCAGGATGCGGCAGGCCATGAAAATCACACAATAGAGCACGAAGGCGCCAAGCGACAGCCCGGCCGCTACGTAGATCCACGCCAGGATGAGAAAGATCGGAATGTTCTCGAGATCGTTGCGCCAGGCCCGCGCCGCGCGCTGTACCGCCGGCGCTTCCTCGGCGGCCGTCGTGCCGCTGAAGGTGGTGGCGTCTTCGGGGTTGACGAAAATCCCGGTGGCGACGCGGGCGCGCCCCTGCGCCAGCGAAATCGCTACCATCTTGAAGGTCAGAACGATCGCGGTAATCGCGTACATCTTGAGCAGCGTCACGATGTCACCTCCACGTCTGAGGGGATGGGCTTAGATTTTCCTTACCGCGTCAGCACTCATCCCGGTTTTAGTAGACCGAATATATCCGCATCCAAGCATAGAACGATTCAAGATGCATTAGCCGCTGCGATCTTCTTATAGATAGATAGGGAGCCCGTCGGCGGCTTCCATCGAGCCCCGCGAGCCTGGAGACCTGGCCGCCCGGCGCCTGGAAATAGAAACGATTGGCGGCGTCCGGTGGTTGCCGATCGTCACGATGCTGCCGCTCCGGCGATCCGTGCTTCGCTCTCAGGCCGGTGGAGCAAAGACCTCTTGAGGATCGCTCACGCCGCGTAGTTTATGGAAGCCGAGACTCTCCAGCGGTGCTTTCGCCGCCGCCCTGAAACTCGCGGAGGTTACCATCGGCCGGCCGAGTTCCGAGGCGAGCTTCTCGAGCCGGGTGGCGTGATTCACCGCCGGCCCGATGACCGTGAAATCGAGCCGGTCGGGCGCGCCGATATTGCCGTAGCTGACCTCGCCGAGATGGAGCGCGAGACCGAAATTGATTCGCGGCTCACCGGCCGCGTGACGCTGGCGATTGCGCTCCGCGATCTCGCCGTGGACCTTATGCGCCGCGCGCAAAGCCGCCGCGCACTGTGCGGCGGTATCGGCGCCGCTACCGCATTCGAAGATCGCCAGCATCGCGTCGCCGATAAACTTCAAGACCTCGCCGCCTTCGCTGGCGACCGTGTTCGCCATGATTTCGAAGTAGTCGTTGAGCAACGCCAGCAGGCGATCGCGCTCGATGGTATCGGCCAGGGTCGTGAAGCCGCGCAGGTCGCAGAACCAGATGACCGCCGAAATCGCTTCGACGCTGCCGCGCGCGATCGACCCGGCCAACACCCGATCTCCGGTGCGGCGGCCGACGTAAGTATTGAGCAGGCTGCGCGCGATGCGATGGGCGGACTGCAGCTCGACGATCACGCTCAGCGCCGCCGCGATATCGGTCAGACCGGCGACCTCCGCGTCGCTGAATCCGCCCGGACGATCGGTCGCCCAGGTGATGGCGTTGATCATGCGGTTCGAGCAGATCATCGGCATCGCGACGTAGTCGGTGCATCCTTCCTGCTTGATTTCGGCCAGCGCCGGAAAGTCGATCGGACAGTCGGGCTGCTCCAGGCGCCTGCGCAACGGGCGCGAGGTTTTGCGGATCTCGTTTATCGGACTGTTGGCGAACACCGGTTTTTCGCGCAGCCCACGCCCCGCGCTGCGGCGCATCGCACCCTGCTGATCGCGCTGCCATACGTAAGCGGCGCCATAGAGTTGCGGATGCAGGGTCTCGACCGCGCAGAAGCCCCGATACAGCGGGATGCCCGCGGTGACGATGCGCCGGCACATCTCGTCGCCGAACTCGCGCATCCGCGGATTGAAACGCCCCTCATAGAGCATCCATCGGACGACCTCGGCCGCGCCCGGATGGCCCGGCGGGGTGGCGAATTTTTCCTTGCGCTTCGATCCGGGTTTCGGCACTTACACCTCCCGACCCGTGGTCCGCTCCGGCTTGCCGTCGGTGCCCTTGGGGAAGATGTACTTCAGTACGTAGCGGATCGCCATCGCGTCGTAAAAGTAGCAGTTGAGCGCGCTTATCCACTGCTCGGCGCGAGCCCGGTCAGCGGGCGACTCCGGCATCAGGCGCGGTCCGGGGAAAGCTTCGTCGACGTAGCGCAAGATCGCGCTGGTTTCGAACAGGGTCAGCTCGCCGATACGCAGCGCCGGCACCTTGCCGAACGGATGGATGGCGTTGAGCGCCGGGCTGTGCAGCGGCTGCGGGTCGAGTGTGTAGGAGATCCCTTTCTCATGGAACGCCATCCGCGCGCTGCGGGTGTAGGTGCTGCGCGCGTCGTCTTGACACCCGGGCGTCGCTATAAGAGACCATCCGAAGAAGCCGGAGGTGCCTGATGACGGATCGCACAAACGCTAAGCTGGAATTCGGACTGTTCAACCATATCGAGAAAAGCAGCGGCAGCCCGGCGCTCGACGTACTTTACGACGAGCATATCGGGTTCATTCAGCAAGCCGAACAGGCGGGCTTCTGGGGCTATCACCTGGCGGAGCATCACGCCACGCCGCTGTCGATGGTGCCGTCGCCGGGCTTGTTCCTGGCGGCGCTGGCCCGCCAGACCAAGCGGATTCGATTGGGCCCGCTGGTCTACCTGCTGCCGTTCTACAACCCGCTCCGGCTGATCTACGAAATCTGCATGCTGGATAACCTCTCGGGCGGACGGCTCGAGATTGGAGTCGGGCGCGGCATCAACGTTTACGAGCATCAGTTCTACCGCATCAATACGCTGGAGGCGCGCGAAATTTTCGAAGAGGCGCTCGAAGTACTCATCAAGGGGCTGACCCACGATCGGCTGAAGCATCGTGGAATCCATTTTCGCTTCGACGACGTGCCGCTGATGGATCTGCGGCCGTTGCAGCAGCCCTATCCGGGCCTGTGGTACGGGGCATTGAACGACAATTCGATCGTTTTCGCCGCCCGCCGCGGGATGAACGTCGGCACCGGCGGACCGCTGCCGGCGCTCAAGCGCGCGGTCGAGCTTTACTGGGAGACGCGCAAACAATACGCGAACTCGCCGGACAATCTGCAGCCGCACGTGACCGATCCTAAAATCGGACCGCTGCGCTTTTTGTATGTCGACGATGACGAACGCCGGGGCGAGGCGGTCGCCCGCGTCGCCTATGACGTTTACGAGCGCAACATCAACAAGCTGGTGAATGACTACGGGCTGAACGACAATCGGGTGACTATTCCGTACGACGTGATGCGCGCAGGCGGCGCGATGATCGTCGGTTCGCCGAGCCGCGTCCACGACGAGATCGCGCACCAGCTCGCAGAGGCCCGCTTCAACTACATCATGCTGAATATGAAATTCGGCAGCCTGCAGGCCGCCGAGTCGCTGCGATCACTGGAACTGTTCGCCGCTAAGGTGATGCCGGAACTGATTAAACGCGGCTGAGCCCGGCCGGCGCGGCTTGTGAAAAGAGCGGCTTTGGTATTTATAGAGAGCAGTTGCGTCCCGGCCCGGTTCCGATCGATCGGCGGCCGGCCACGGCGAGAGCGGCGGAGGTCGAAATATGACGACCGAGATCACCAACCAGCGCTGGACGCGGAAGTTCCCCGAGCTGGGAACGGCGCCGGTGGCGGCCGAGTCGTGCGTTTCGCCGGAGTTCTTCGAGCGTGAACGCGAGCGCATCTTCAGGCATTCGTGGCTGTGCGTCGGCAACGTTTGCGAGTTGCCCGAGCGCGGCGACTACATCGTCAGGGAGGTCGCGATCTGCGACGCCCAGCTGCTGCTGATTCGCGGGCAGGACGGCGTGGTGCGCGGCTTTCACAACGTCTGCTCGCATCGCGGCAACACCCTGGCCTGGGACCGAGCGGGAAAATGCCGCGGCTATCTGACCTGCAATTTCCACTCCTGGGGCTATGATTCGAGCGGCCAGCTCAAGTGGATTCCTGACGCCGAAAACTTCTTCGATCTCGACCGCAGCAAGCTCGGCCTGACTCCGGTCGCCACCGAGATTTTCAACGGCTTCATCTTCATCAATCTCGATCCGCAACAGACCCTGACCGAGTACCTCGAGGGCGTGACCGAGCGGCTGACGCCGGTGGGCTTCGATCAGCTGCGATTGCAACGCATGTATCGGGTCAACGAGCGGGCCAACTGGAAGGTCGCGATGGACGCCCAGAACGAGGGCTACCACGTCTTTTCGCAACATCGTTACCTGATGCCGAACCTGTTCATCACGACCAAGGAAGGCTGCATGCGCTCAGCGGAGATGGCGTTCTTCGGCCGTCACAGTGTTTCCGGCAGCAATCTCAACCCCGCCTACCAGCCGTTCCCGCTGGAGGGGTTGATGTTCCAGATCGACAAGGGGCCTTCGCGATGTCGGCTGCCGATGCGCAACCAGTTCGAGTTCCACATGATTTTTCCGAACTTCGCGATGCTGTTCTTTCGGTTTCCGGCCAATGACTATTGCATCACGCACAATTTCTGGCCGATCGCGGTCGATCGCACGCTGTGGGAGATAAGATTTTACGCGCCCGCGCCGCTCAACGCCGCCGAGCGCCTCAGCCAGGACTTCATGCAGGTCTTCAACCGCGTGGTGTTCGACGAGGATGCGACCGCGCACGAGACTGTCCATGCGGGCCTCGCCTCGCGCGCGAAAAAGTATCTGCTATTGCAGGACGAGGAGATCGCGATTCGGCATTTCCACAAGGTCCTCGACGATCAGCTCGCGATCCGCAACGGAGCCTGAGACCATGCGCGGACAGGATGCGATCGCGAAGCCGGACGGCGGTGCGCTGCCTGAATCCTTTCAGGATCTCGAGCCGTTCGGCGACTGGGCGCTCAGCACCGAAGTCGAGCGGATGGCGGCGCGCGAAAACAGCACCATCGAGGAGCTGCAGGTCTTTTACGACGCGATGCTGCGCCGGCTGCCGGCGGTGGTCGAATATCTCAATCAGTTTCCTCTCGATCGGATGCCCGAGCAGGCCCAGCGGCTTTTGCACATGGCGCTGTCGCTCAACGAGGTCAGCATCGCGGTCGAGCGCTATCGGCAGCCGCGCGTAATCAACGGCCGCGAGCGCGCCCGATTTTTTCCCGGGCAATAATCAGTCGGCAGCAAGGGCGCGCGCGTCGCGCCCGGGAGGTGACGCTTGGCCGCACACATTTCGGGCAAGCTGCACTACGAGCAGCATGGCAAGCATGGCCCGGTCATGCTCTTCATCCATGGCAACCCGTACGATCATCGCCTGTGGATGTATCAGACCGCGCACTTTTCGAGCTGGTTCCGGACCATCGCGGTCGATGTCCCGCCATACGGGCGCAGCCCTTCGCCGACGCCGGGCCTGACGCTGACCGATCTGGCCGCGGCCTGCTGGGAGGTGATCGACGAGATCACGCGCGACCCGGTAATCCTGGTCGGCAACTCGGTCGGCGCGACCACCGTCATCTACATGACCGGCTTGCGCCCGCAGCAGGCGCGCGCGCTGATCGTTACGGGCTGCGCTTACTGGCCGAATCGCGATTTCGCGCGCCAGGGCGGCGCGCAATGGGACAAGCTCGGCATCGAAGCACGGCGCGCGACCTTTGACGCCTTTGTCAGTTCAGCGCTGCGCGCGGATCCCCACGCGCAATATCTGCAGCGGATGTTTCTCGAAACCAACGATCGCATGGACGTGCCCGGGATCCGCGAGATCTTTCGCGCGCTCGAAGAGCCCGAGCCCGAAGCGGTTTACGATCGCATCGACCAGCCCTGCCTGATCATCACCGGCACTGAGGACCCGGCCCATCAGGGTGGGCTCGATATGCAGCGCCGCATCAAGGGTGCGGAACTCGCGATCATCGAAGGCGCCGGGCACGTCTGCAATCTTGACAATCCCGTCGAATGGGATCGCCACGCGGTCGATTTCCTGCGGCGTCACCGGCTGTTCGACGCGTCGTCGAAATAGCCGCCGACGCGCCGCTCAGCGCGCGGGGAGCTGCCAGGTGGTATAGCGCAGCGCGTCGATATCGACGGTGCGGCCGTGACCGCGCGGCGGACCGTGCGGCAGCTCCGCGGCGTCCTTGAAACCGTGCTCGCAGTACAGCTCGATCAGGTTGCCCGAGGGATCGCGGAAAAACATCAGCGCCTCGACGCCGCCGCGGGTCCAGAAATTCGAGGTCGGGATGCCGCACGCGGTCAGCCACTGCTTCATCCGCACCAGCTCGTCCGCCCCGACGAAGAAGGCGAAGTGCGGATATTCCGCGCCGGGCGGAATCCACGAGCAGCCTTCGGTGCCGATGCCGACATCGACGCCGCCAATCCGGACCGAGGCAAAGGTGGGAGGCGCCGATACCTGGAGTTCGCCGCCGAGCACGTCGATATAAAAGCGCTTGCCTTCTTCGAGATCGCGGCAGGGCACGCTGACATGCGAGAACGACATCAGTGGGGGAGGGCCCTGCAGCTCGCTGCGGGCTTTCGATTTTACTGAGTGTGCCATAAGCTCCTGCCTCCGCGCGGTGCGGTCCGCCGTCAATTGCGACGTCCAGGAAAGGACAACCCTAGAGTGCCTGATAGGCCAACCGCCGGTCGCAATGCAAGCCTTTCGAGGCCGGGCGATTGGCGGCTATCGCGCTCGCGAACGGCCGGCACAACCCGATATGCTTTCGCATCGTCGTTACGTGCGGGAGGAAAACCGATGGCGCGGATACCTGAAATTCCAGTTGCGCAGCTTACCGACGCGCAGCGGCTCGTCCACGATCAGATCGCGGGCGCCCGCGCCGGCGCGGTGGCGGGGCCGTTCGCGATCTGGCTGCACGTGCCGCAGATCGCGGATCGGGCCAACCAGTTCGGCAACACCATCCGGCTCCAGGGCGCACTCGAGAAGCGTCTGTTTGAATTGATCGTATTGATCACCGCGCGCCACTGGTCTTCGCAGTACGAATGGTTCGCGCACCAGGATGCGGCGCTCAAGGCAGGGTTATCGCCCGAGATCGTGGAGGCAATCCGCGCGCGGCGCGCGCCGGATTTCACGCATGACGACGAGCGCCTGATCTTCGAGATCGTCACGGAGCTCTATGAGACCAGGACCGTGAGTCAAGGCACCTACGATCGAGCGCTCAAACAGTTTGGCCCGGAGCTTCTGATCGAAGCGATCACGACGGCGGGCTTCTACACGATGGCCGCGATGGTCATAAACAGCTTCGATGCGCCGGTCCCCGGCGGCGGCCGCCCGCTCCCATAGCCGGCGCGCGACGCTCGGGATCAACTCGCGCTCAGAAACTCGATCACCATCCGGTTTACCACTTCAGGATTGTCAGTCTGCGCCTGATGGCCGGCGTCGATGAAATCAAACGTGATATTGGGCAGCAGCTCGGCCAGCTTGTGCCCCATCGAGACCGGCGCGAAGCTGTCCTGCTTGCCCCAGATGAACTTGGTGGGGATGGCGAGCTTCGGCAGCGAATCCTGCAGGCTGTGGCGCGCCCACAGCCGTGGCTCGCGGCGCATCCGCGCCACGTAGGACTCGAAGGCCTTGCGCGCTTCCTTGATGCCGGGGCGCTGACTGAGCTCGGTGCGATTGCGCACCAGCTCGTCGGTTACGGTGGCGGGGTCGTTGACGATCGCGAGCAGAAACCTGCGCATCCCCTGTTCGGTGTAATCGTAGTCGCGGATCGCGAGCAAGCCCGGGTTGGTCTCCATCCCCGGCCATTGGACCTTCATTGCGCCCGCGATGGTGCCGCTGCCGATCAGGAAGATGCGTCGCACTTTCTCAGGATGATCGAGGGAGTACTTCGCCGCCACGTAGGCGCCCTGCGAATTGCCGACCACGCAGACCTCGTCGAGGCACAGGGCGTCGACGAAATCCGCCACGTGATCGACCAAACTCTGATGGCCGAGCACCGGCCAGGCATGCGGGCGGGCGTCGGTCGCGCCGAAAGAAAGTTGATCGGGCGCCAGCGCCCGGAAGCCGGCCTTCGCCAGCGCCGGCAACATGAAGCGCCATCCGGCCGCACCCGACGATCCGGGTCCGCCGCCGTGCAACAGGATAACCACCGGGCCCTCGGTACCGGCCCACGAATAATGCGTGCGCACCCCGTTGGCCAGAACCCAGTTGCTGTAGTAGCCGAGCTTATCCATTTCCTGTTCGACCTCCTTCGCAAAGCGGAAAACCGCCGCGCCTGACGCTCATCGCGACGGGCAGCATCGGCTGCGGAGTTCGCGGCGACGGCGTCAAGGCTCGGTTGCCCGCCGCGATCCCGCCTGATGATTTGGTGTGTTTTGACAGCGATCGGGTTTGAACGCAAATCCGCCGCGACCCGTGCGCGATCGCAGGCCGTTCGACTATCGACAGCTGGGGAGGGTATCAGGAACCGCCTCGATAGTCCGGATTGGGGAGCATCGAGACGGACCGTTCATACACCCGGCAGCGGAAAGAACCGCACCCCGTTGTGATTATCGCAACCCATGGTGGTGGTGGTACCCGCGCAGTTGCCGGCGGGGAGCGCCGTATTGATAGCGCCCGGATCTTTCCGCAACTTTTCAAGATCGACCTCGGCCACAAAGGTTTCGTCGCTATTCACGATGTAGGCGCGGTTGTGGCAGGTGTCGATCGTATCGCTATACGGAAGTATGGCAGCCTCGAACTGTGCGCCATCCGGCTGAAGCGGCAGGGCTGCGCTCACAGCGTCCAAATCGTATGGGCTGATGTACTTCATGGGAGCTTTTGGCAGGCTCAGAAGCACGACTTCATTGTCGAGCAGTCCGGTCAGGAACGCCTCATGAGTCATCGGATTGATCGTCACGCCGGGCAGAAGGTCGTTGGCGCCGGTGTCGAAGTTGAGCGAATTGGGCGGCGGTGTTTCGGCCTCATCCAGCGTGCACGACGGGGGCATCCCGTTAAAGGTTGCGCCCGAAAGATTAAGCACCGAGGTAAGAACGTCACCGAAGTTGCCAATTACCCAGATGCCCGTAGTCGGGTCCGCCGCCGCGCCTTCCGCGTCGCCGTTGAGGTCGACCACGTTGCCATCGGTAAGCGTGCAGGCTGCGTTGGCCGCAACGTTAGTTGCGTACATGGTAGGGTCGATAAAATCCGAAGGACCCAGTGCGGTCCGTGCCCGCGGGTCGAGGCCGAAATTGTTGACCGGGCTGTCGAACTGCATCAGCGGGCCAAAGGTATTCGAAGCCAGGTCGAAGGTTGCCATCCCGGTGCAGTCGGTGAAGCTTCCGCCCGGGCAGGTAATCGGCGTCGAGGTCATCGAAACCAGCGCGCTGTTGTGAATCGAATCGAACACGATCCCGTCCGTGAAGCCCGGTCGGCTGCCGACTGGAAACGAGAACGGTGAGCCGGCTACGAGCGTATTGTCGCTTTCGTTGATTTCGTCGAGATAGCCCGTGGTCAGGATCGATCCGCTGACCACCAGCACCAGCCCCTGCTTCGCCGCGATCGCAGTCCCAATGGCGATGCCGCCGTGACCCAGATCGACGGTGGTCACGGTCGGGTCGGTGGTGTCGGGGTCGACGCTCAGATCGAGCACCGCGACTTTGGCGTCAGTTCCGCTGGTGGTTGGGAGCGGGACATAGGCGCGCTGGTGCTTGCAGTCGACCGCCTCCAGGCTGGCGTTGGTCGCATTTCTAATGGCCGCCGAAGGCGTCGGCGGCAGTGGTGAGCTGCCGTTGCTGCCGCCGCATCCGGCCCACAGCAGCGCCATCGACACGATCCCCACTAGCCAGGCCCGCTTCATTTTCGCACCCCCATTCCCTGCGTATCGCTGCACACCGGTGCGGTCGCCGTGGTGGCGGCGTAATGCGGAAAGTCCCCCGGGACTGGAGTCGGCATCACCGTGGTGGGCGGCATCGTTCCCACCAGTGCCAGATGATAGGCCGGGGTCGGCTCGGGAGCCAACATCGCGGTCGGAAGGGTGCAGGTCGACGGGCCGGGCACATAGTTGGGGTCGGTAACCGTGATTACGTAATCCTTGCAACCCTCTGCCGGACAGACGTAATAGGTCTCGCCATTCGCGTTTTTGGGACATGAGGGATCCGCCGGCGACTTATCCTTGCAATTGGCCAGCGGTGACGGACCATCGGGATTGTGATCCTCCTGGGCCACGTAGAGGAACAGCCAGCCGGTTGAGGAATCGTAATAGTATTTGTCGAGACCGTTATGACCACTCATGTCCATGGTACTAACGTAGGTCCCGTCCGAGTTGGTGATGTCACTCAGATTTGCAGCCGGGCTCAGGGTGTCCGTCGGCCATAGGCAAGCCGGTTGGCCGCGGTTGTCTGTAACCTTGGTGGTACCGTCGGGGCATCCCGCCGAGGCCAGCGTGATCCCGTCGGCCGGGCATCCGATGTAAGGATCTTGCGGCCCGGAGGTGGGAGTATAAGGACACCCGGCGAGGAGGGGATTCGACGGGCATTGCAGGTTGATTGGCACGGGCTTGTTGGGCAACCCCGGCAACAGGGTATTGCCGACCAGATTGTCGCAAATCTCGTGATTACCGTTCTTGTCGACGTACAGATTATTCAGCTTGTTATAGTAGGCGCGTAATTCGAGGTCGTCGGGGCCAGCGCCGATCGTGCCGCCGCCGTAGGAGTGGTAGCCGCGTGCGATCGTGAACGACGACGCATCCGCGGGCTTGCCGTTCTTGTTCTGGTAGCAGATACCGATTCGCACGTAGAACGGGTTGGTGGCGCTGATACTGGGCTTGTAAGCATCCACAATGCCCAGCTCAAGGATCTTGGCGATCCCCGCGTCCGTGCCCTTGTCCTGCGCATCAACCGCGGCTGTTACCGTGTAGCTCAGCCCGCTGGTTACCTTGGGCTCCCAAACTCCCAGCGCATTGCGGCTGGTGAGGGTCATCGCGCCATGCCCCCCGAAATCGACCGCGTCCTTGGTGAAGGTGATCGCCTGCTTCTGCAGAAACGGCGGCTTCGTGCTGTCGGCATCGGGCGGATAGAGCATCTGGAGTTCCAGCGTCGCCATGCTCGACGGCGACATCAGCGCGGTCGGCCGGTTCTCGAGCACCGCATCCTGTGCACCCTCCGCCAGGCACTCGTCCACCGAGTTGCTCGAGGCGTTGATCACCAGGCCGTTGAGCGAGATCGGATGGGGTCCGTCGAAGCGCGTGCTGACCGTGTTTTTAGAGTCAGCGGCCACGAACCCGGACAGCGTGCCGTCGAGATCGACTACCGCGGTGTTCTGATCTCCGTCGCCGAAGCCCGAGCTCGGATTTAAGGGATCTTTGCCGAGGTTGACGTATTGCGTGTAGATCTGATGGCGCAGATCGGTATTGACGAAGCTCAACTCCGAGGTGTTCGCCAGCGTCGGATAGCTGCTCTGGTTTGACTGGAACCAGCCAAAAGCGGCATCACCCTCGTAGACCCAGTTCTTCTCTACGCCGTCCTTACCAGTCAGTTTACGAGCGTCGCCCCAGGCTTTGAGCGCCGCGGCGTCGTCACCCGTGAGCGCCGGACTCTGTTTGAAATCTACAAAACGATCGTGGATCAGACGGGCCGGGCCGTCGTAGATCATGTAGCCGAACATGTTCCAGTTGGGGTCGGGATAGCCTTTGCCGATCTCATCCGCGCTGTGCGGCTGGTCGCCCGTCTGGACCGGCGTCTGATCGATACAACCCGCCAGCGGCGCCTGACCGGCGAAAGAGGTGTCCGGCCGGGGGCACGGACCGAAGCGATCGACATTGTTCTGACTGATTCCCTCGAACACCGAGTTCTCGGTCAGCATCCAGTCGCCCGGGGTGGCGCCGTCGACCCCGCCGGCGGTCAGCAGCGAGGCGCTGTCGCGGCTGGTCGCGAAGCGGCCGTGGTCGAGCACGAACCACTGATCTCTCAGCCAGACCCCGCGATCGCGGATGCGGAGCGCGGTCAGGCCGTCGAATTCGGCCAGCAGGTTGCGACTGTTAGGCGTGCCATCGACCGTCGGATGGAGCAGTGAGGCGTTGGATACGCTGTAAGCTCCCTCGCCGAAGAGGCCGTCGAAGCAGGCGCTGACGCGGTTGTCGCGGAAGGTTCCTACCGGCAGGTATTGGTTAAAATGGACCGCCGTGGGCGCGTTGATCGGGGGCGGAACGTACCAGTAGCCGACCCCTACGCCCTGGCATCCGTCGATTATATTGCCGGTCAACTGCGTGCCCGGATTGGTGATCCAGAAACCGCTGGCCGGTTCGATGTAAACCGGATTGTTAGCCGGACATCCTCCGCCCGCCAGCGGCGGGACATAGCCGCCGAGTTGGCCGTTGTATCCGAAGGTCGTACACGAGCCGTGGGTCGGGTTGGCGGTGTTGTCCATGTCGGGGATGTTGAAGCCGTTGTAGCCGATATTGTCGCCACCCGGCTTTCCATTGGTCAGGTAATCCCCTTTCCACCAATACTTGTCGATCAGCTCGTCCCGGGAGAATTTGTTGGTCTTGTAGATATCGAACGAGTTGCTCATCGCGCCGATGCCGAGATTGTCCCGGAAGGTGATGTTCTTCTCGTCGCCGATCTCTTCGTAAAAGAGATGGCCGACAGCACGGACGCATACCGTGTTCGAAATGGTCAGATTGTCGGTCGAGTGCACCGTTACGCACTTGTTGTAGCTGTGGTCGATGCTGTTGGAATCAACCAGCGCCGTCCCGCCGGCAAGTGGGCCGTCCATGTGAAAATGGATCGGATAGCTGCCGAGCTGATCCTTGCCGAACTTCTGCATCTCCACGCCCTGGATCGAGACCTCCTTGAAACCCATCAGGTACCTGGTCTCGCCGCCCCAATGGATATCGGCCTTATCCTTGCCATCGATGCTCGCGGTCAGCTTGATATTGCGGCTTAGCAATGCGACCGGGGCGCGCTCGTCAACGCCGTAGTTCTGCGCCGCCGGGTCACTGTAGTTGAGCGGACTCGGCTGCGAGGTGCAGGCGCTGGTGCATCCCATGGGCGCCATGCCGCAGGCGAAGTAGGTCGGCACGTTGTTGACCATGCAGAACTGGCTTGGCGTCGGCGCCGCGCTGCCGAAGTGGTAGTGAACCAGCGGTGTCGAAAGGAAAACGTCGCTGCCGGTCGGATTGTCAGCCGGCTTGCTCTTGATGCTCGCAATCTTCACGATCTCGGTGTCGAACGGGCTGAAGCTGGTGCCGCCCACCGCAATCCAGTCATCGTCCTGCCAGCGACCGGTACCCTGGGTTACGTCGTCGGCCAGCCGCAGCGCATCCGCGCCGTCGGTCCCAACCGGCACCGTGACTCCGCTGCCCTTGCCATAATGCTTGGGCGGCCCGGCGGGCTGCGAAAGGTAGCTCCAGTTAAGGCCGTTGGGCGGGACTCCCTTCTGCCCATACATCTCCAACGAGCCGCCGCTTTGAACCTGGATCCCCTTGCTGAAGTCCGGGCAGTTGGTCCCCGCCGCGCACGGACGTTTGCCGTTGAAGTCGAGTGTGACCAGCGTCATCGGATCCGTCATCCCGATCGGATGGGCCTTCTGGCCGATCTGGAGCAGGCCGTTGACCAGGATGGTGCCGACCTCCATCTTCACGGTCTTGTCTGGAAAGCAGAGCGTGGCGCCGGAATCGATGGTGATGGTGTTGAAGCGCTCCTCGCCCATGTAGCTCTTATCGACGTATACGCTCGGGCCGCATCCGTTGGCGCCGATCTCAAGGTCTTTGTTGGCGCCTTTTTTACAGCTCGAATTCGACAGCGGGATCGCCGATGCGCCGCAGATACCCGGATCCGCTTGGACCATGTTCCTGAAGTTTCCCGGGAGCGTCCTGGCGCCGCTGCCGCCGCTATACGCACTGACTATCAGCATCGTGGCTGCCGCGAATGCCCAACGGACGACCGTGAAGCTGCGCCGCCTGGGTCCGGAAGTCTGCGAACTGCCAGTGATTTCCGAAAAGATTTTCCTAAACATACACCCCTCAAACGACGAATGAACTTCTGCCTTGGTCCAAAAAAAAGCTCAGCCTCCAGCAGGTAACCGGACTACTGCCTGGGGCAGCTGGCTGCTCAATTCTGACTTCGCGTTGCCGAAGCTGTTGTCGCGTGGGTTTACCGTGATCAGGCCCCTGGATACCGGGCTGGATTCACCCACACTAGAGCTCCCCTTGTCCGCCACGCAGGGCCTTGCCGGTTTCGACGCCGACTGGTCTGCTCAGCAGGCTCAAAGGCTATATCACGACTAGATTGAACAGGAAAAGACTAGGCGACACCCACTTGCCAATTCTTGAGCCTACCAAAATAGCCTTACATGCTGCATCACTTCGGATTTTCATCTGAAAATTAACAAAAGGTCACTGTGCGCCAAACGTAGCAGCGCTAAAGACCGGTACCCTCACCGGTATCTGCATCCGCTTGCCGTTGCGCGACACGCTGAGATAGACCAGCTCGCCGGCGCGCGCCAGGTTCATCCGCCGCGAGAAATCTAGATAATTCGTAATCCGTTCGCCGTCCAGACCGATAATAAGATCGTACGACTCTCCCACGCGCGAGCCGCTGACCGCCGCCGCCGCCAACATCGCCGGCGGAAAAAACAGCGATACGGCAAACGCTACCCCCGAGAGCGCGGAATTGATGCCCACCCGCTCGCCCCGCAGCCCGGCGTAGGCGGCTGGGGTGCCCGGAAGCACCTCGACGACCAGCAGCCCGGCCACTTCGCCGCTACCGTCGACGCCGCGGTGATCTTCCCGAATCACCATCCCGAGCGACGAGGAGTCGTCTCCGTCCGCCATGAAATCGCTCAGGCTTCGCAGCTCCCGGCGCAGCTCGGCCGGCGGGGCCTGCACAACGGGGGGACTGCTGCCGCCCGCGGAATTGTAGATATCCGGCGGAGCGCCGAAGGGAGCCGCAGCGTTCTGCGATTGAGGTAGAACCGCGGGCGGGATCTCAGTGGTGCTGGGCGGCAGGACCGAAGGGGGCGAACCCTCCTGGGCGCTTATCGGCAGAGGGCGCAGCGCTAAAGGCGTCAGGCATAGCGCAATCAACGCCCATCGCGGGATATGGCTTCCCCCGGCGCGCATACTTAATCAGTGTGCCACAATCTACTCCGCGAGACATCCTGCGCCGCCCCCGCGCTAAGGTTAGGCGAACCCTGATGAGGTCAGCGCGGTCTTACGGTGACGACCGGACACGAGGCCAGTCGTATTACCTGCTCGGCGACACTGCCGAGCCGACTATGGTCGGCGCCGGTGCGGCCGTGCGTTGCCATCACCACCAAATCGACGTTGAGGGTCTGTTGCGCGCTGACAATTCCGGTGGCGGGTTTGCCGGAACTCACGACGATTTCATGGGCAATCTTCTCGGCCAGCCACTTCTGCGCAATCCCTCGCAGGTTGTCCCTGGCGACCTGCTCAAGATCGGTCGGAAGCGACGAGCCGGGGACGACATACAGCAGGTAAACCGTGGCCTCGTTTTGGAGCGCGAGCTTCTGAACCATCTCGAGCGCCGGCACCGAGACACGATCAAAATCCACCGGACAAAGAATCTTTTTGAACAGCGCCGTCATTCTGGCCTCTCATACAAGCAAATAGCAGATTGAAGGAAATTCTTCATCCTTGCATGGCCGGGTTGCGGAGCGAGCGCAGGACGAAGCGTGATCGATAACGCCATAGCGGCGCGTGATTGTTTTATTCGCTTAGCGAGATTCTCGCATCCCGGCTCGCGACTCTCATCGGGGCGCTGCGCGTTCGAGGCTGCCACGGTCCCAATGTCCCAGCTCGGCGGCCGCCTGATAGGTGCTTTGCAGGAAATCGAGCAGCACCGCGTCCGGTGCATCCGCCCTGCGGACATCGTCATAGGGCAGGATGAACTCGCCCAATTCCCGACGATAGCCGGCGCTATTCGACTTCACGCGCGCCTCGGCAAAGCCCGGCGGCTGCGGATACGCATAAGAGTAGAATATCGGCCCATCGATCGGTCCGCCGCCGGGCCAGAAGCCGCAACTGCTGACCTCGTGCGAATAGGCCTCGCGGGTGACCCGATCGGCCACGTTGGGCGCGCCGGGATGGACCGGCGCCAGCCGCCCGGAAAATCGCGTGACCGCCAAATCAAAGCTGCCCCAGAAAAAATGGACCGGGCTTACTTTGCCGATAAAGCCGGCCCTGAATGAAGTAAGAATCCGGTCCGCCTGCACCAGGATGCGCCAGAAGCGATGCGCGTATTCCGCGTCGTAGGCGCCGTGCTCGTGGTCCGCTTCGAACCGCGTCGGCCGTTCGATCTCGACCGGCATGCTCCAGATGCGGACCGCCAGTCCCAGCGACCGCATGCGATCCATAATCTCGCGGTAGAAGTCGGCCACGCTTTGCGGTTGCAAAGCCATCGACGCGGCCGCGCCGTCGCTGGTCTGGATCGTCAGGCGATGGTCGATGAAATCGAAATCGATCTGAAAGGTGCGCGCGCCATACGGGATCGGCGAGGTCGTCAATCCTCGACAGGTCACGTAAAGCGCGACCTGCCACCAATGATTGATCGGCGGCGCCTGCGCTAACCTGATTTTGCCCACCACCTGCGTCCAAAGCTGCAGCGTGGCGTACGTCTCCTGCCACGCCTTAAGGGGCAAGCTCGGCCACGCCTCGTCGCCAGCCGCGCGCTTTACGTCCCTGGTGGTTGTCATCGCCATGTACCCCGCAACCCGAATCGATAGTGCGTTTTCCGGCAGGCCCGCGTAGCGATCTATGTTAGCGTCGGTCCGCTCGCGTTCCTAACGTCGCGTCGGGAGCGCCAATCAGGGAGGTTCCAGATGAACCCGAAACTCCGGGTATTTTTCGGTCTATTGCTCCTGATCGCGATCGCCGGCGCCGCTTCCGCTGCGTCGGCCCAGGATCGATCGCTGGCCGAGGCCTACCGGATTATCGCCTCGAAGCAGTTCGTCGATCTGACGCACTCTTTCGGCCCGCTGACCCCGGTATGGAAGGGGTTTGGTCAGGCGACCTTCTCGCGCGCTGCCAATCCTGAAACCGGCCGTCCCTACACTATCGAGAAGGATCATTTCCGCGCCTTCTTCTATTCGATGGTGGGGCAGTACGGCACTCATATCGATCCGCCGGCCCATTTCGACCCGCACGGCCTGACGATGGACCAGCTGCCGCTCAAACAGATGATCCTGCCGCTGGTGGTTTTCGATATGACGCCGATTCTCAAGCACGATCCGAATCATGCGTTGACCGTCGATGACATCAAGGCCTGGGAGCGGGTGCACGGCCGGGTTCCCGCCGGATCGTTCGCCGCGTTGCGCACCGATATGTACAAGGACTGGGCGACCAATCCCGCGCGCTTCAAGCGCTCGCCGTTCCCGGCCTGGTCGCTGGCGGCGATCGAATTCCTCTACCAGCAACGCGGAATCGTGGCGAATGGCCACGAATCGATGGATACCGACACCACCGACGACATGAAATCCGAGACCTGGCTGCTCACGCACGGCCACTGGCAGATCGAGGTGATGACCCATCTCGACCGGGTGCCCGCCACCGGCGCGCTAATCGTGGTGAGCTGGCCGAAGGTCAAGCACGGGCTCGGCTTCCCGGCGCGCGCCTTCGCGATTTTGCCGTGAACCCGGTGCGGCGAATCCTATCGATCGAGCTCAGGGTAGTAGCGAAAGATGCCCTGCTGATTGAATGGAATCCGGCGCTCCGAGGCGAGGTAGGCGGCGATCCGCGGACGCTCTACGACGCGATCGTGCAACGCGATCGTATGGGGATAGCGGCGGGCGACGCGTTTCATCGCGCGCGGAAACGCATACCTGAGCCCGGCCACGATCTCGAACAATGACAGATCGGCATACGTCAGCCGCGGCCCGGACAGATAGCGGCCCTTGCCGTTGCCGGCCAGCACGCGCTCGAAGTAGCCGAGAAATTTCGGCAGGCGGTTCTTGAGAAAGTCCGCGGCGCGCAGGCGCGCTTCGCGCTTCTGCTGCTCGTAGTAGAGGCTGCCGGCGATCGGATGATGGGTGGCGTGGATTTCCTCCAGGAAGTCGGCCATCGTCAATTGCAGTTGATGGGTCCACAACCGGCCACCCTCATCGGCGGGCGCGAGCCGATGGCGCGAGCCGAGAAACAGCAGGATGTTCGCGGTTTGACTGATCAGCATCCGGCCGGCCTTCAGAAACGGCGGCGCGAAGGGCGGATGCGTGACGCCGCGCCCTTCGAGCATCCGCATCATCGCCAGCATCCCGCGTTTTCCCCGTGCCAGGTCAAGGTAATCGGCGCCCGCCTCTTCGAGCGCCAGGCGCACGAACTCGCCACGCCCCTGGATGGTCGGCCAATAATAGAGTTCATATTGCATCGGCTTGGAATCTCCTCACTTAGTCCGGCCCGGCCCCCGTAGGATAGGCCAACCGGCGGCGATTGCGAATTGCTGAAATCAAGCCGTCGCTTCGCGGCACGCGAGTATCGGCATGATCTTCTCGCCGAAGTTCCGGATCCCGCCGACGAAATCCGGGAAGCTCAGCAGTAGTCCGTCGACGCCGGTGTCGCGTGCGAGCTCGTCTATCTGCTGCGCGCAGCTCTCGTACGATCCCAGGATCACCGGCGTGCCCATGAAAACGATATTGCCCAGCTCGACCGGCCGCGCCATCCCGGTGCGCAGCGCCTCGCTGGTGCCGCCGGGATTGGTATCGAGCGAGGCGCTGCTCAGCACGTTGCGAATCGCGTCCAGGTCGGCACCGGCAATGATGTCGTCGGCCTGCCGCCGCGCCTGCGCGTCGCTCTCGGCCGCGATCAGCACGAATTGCGCGTAGGTGCCGACCGAGCGTCCGAACTCGATCGCGTGCGTGCCCAGTTGCGTGCCGATAGTTTTCAGCCGCTGCCGGTCCGCCGTCACGAAATTGTGATCGCCGAGCTCGGCGGTGAAGCGCATGCCGCGCGGCGAGCTGCCCGCGCATACGATTGCGATCTCGCGCCGCGGCGTGGGCAGGCATCGGCAATCCGGCAAATCGAAGAAAGCGCCGTGGTGGGAAACGCGTCCGTCACGCCACAAGGCCTTCATGATCTGCAGATACTCGGTCGCGTATTCGTAACGCTGGTCGTAGTATTGGTCGCCCGGCCACAGCCCCATCTGCTGGTATTCGGGGCGGTTCCATCCGGTGACGATATTGAGGCCGCAACGGCCGCCGCTTATGTCGTCGATAGTCGCAACCATCCGCGCCGCGACCGCAGGATGCATGCTGAGGATGCCGACGCTCGGAAACAGGTAGATGCTGGAGGTGTCGCGGGCCAGCGCGGCCATCAGCGTGAACGACTCCAGGCAGGCGTCCCAGTAACCGCCTTCGCCGCCGAAGCCGCGGAACTTGATCATCGAGAGCGCGAATTCCAGGCCCTGCCGCTCGGCTTCGACGGTGATGGCGCGGTTATGCTCATAGGTCGGCGGATATTGCGGGCTGCGCGTCGACAGGATGTAGCCGTTGGTGCCGTTGGGCAGAAACACGCCGAATTTCATGGGTTGAAATTAGCCCGCTCTTCAAGGAGATAGCAATTCGCAAATCCGCGCCGGCTGGTTCGATTCGGGACGGATCGCTATGCTTACCAGCGTTGGGGTTTCGGCTTTTGGGGGAGGAACAAACTATGATCAAAGAGACTAATCCAGGGCTGAGTATTCGCCGGATACTGCTGGCGAGCGCACTGATGGCGCTGACAGTGATCGCCTGCAACGGATCGTCAGCGTCGGCGCAGAGCGAAGCCAAGGTCAAGCGCCGCGTCATTCCATTAACGCTCAGCAAGGGCCAGAATTACACCATCAGCGGCGTCGAGGAAGGCACCGGGCCAAACCCAAAGGTGGTCAGTAACCCCAACGCGCTGGTAATACAGAACGCGCCGGGCCGGATCGAACTGGTGGGCGCCGACAGCGGCACCTGGAAGATCAACGTGCAGCTCGACAGCGGGGAAAAGGTAACCTACGAGGTGACCGTGAAGGCCGATGCGCCGCCGCAGGGCTCTCTGGCTCCGGGCGCTGCACCGACCGTCATGCCTTGACGGGAACTTTCGCCGACCCGCTCGCAGCGCGTTGGCGCCGGCCGCGAGTCGCTGCAATCAAACTGGAGGAAAATCATGGCCAGACAAGTGCGACGGATCGTCACCGGTCATAACGCACAGGGGCGCTCGATAATCGTCGCGGATGAAAAACTCCCCGCGCATCCCGCCGCTGACGCTCCGCTGCGGGTCGGGCTATGGCTGACCGACCGCGCCCCGGCCTCGAACCGCGGCAACGAAAATCCCGTGCCGGACGGCGTGATCGATAAGACTCCGCCGCAGCATCGCGGCGGCAGTGTCTTCCGTATCGTCGAATTTCCTCCCGACAAGGGGCGCCGCCCGCAAAGCCCTGAAGAGATGATGAAGCGCGATATGGAGGTCACGCCGGAGCGGACCGCGCGTCATCCCGGGTTCCATCGCACCAATACGGTCGATTACGCGCTCTGTCTCGAGGGTGAAATCTGGGCGCTGCTCGATGAGGGTGAGACGCTGATGTGCGCGGGCGACGTCATGATTCAGCGCGGCACCTACCATGCCTGGTCGAATCGCAGTGAGCGGCCGGCGGTGGTGGCCTTCGTTCTGATCGATGCCGACCCGGCATGATCGGCAGAGCGGCGCGCAGGTCGATTATCTACCAGTCTCGCGACGGTGATGAGCCGGCCCGGCGCCGCAGGATAGCCTCATCGCTCGCCGGTCGACTTTCAGGAAGCTGACGCTCGCCGCGTTGGCGATCGTCGTTGCGCTCGCCGGCGGCGGTATCGCAGCGGCCGCGCAAGTTCAGGCTTGCGGCCCGTTTGGAGATCCTCCCGCCGGGCTGATCGGCGCGGTCAAGCCGGATTGCGGGAGCGGCGAGTTGCTGGGGCCGTGGCAGGACGGCGACGGCACCGATCGCTACGCCTGTCTCTACGCTTCGCCATCGGCCGGCGCACATCGCAAGCTGCCCCTGCTGGTCTACCTCCATCCTTCTCTATTCGGGGCCAAAACGATTACGCGGACCGGGCTTTTGGACTTTCAGGAAAGCTATGAGCTGAGCAGCGATCCGCAGCGGCCCGGATTCATCGTGCTCGCGCCGCAAGGCCGCGAGATCGTCCACCATTACCCGCTGACCGACCGCACCGGTATCGGATGGGACAACTGGTATCGACAACTGAACCCGGCCGGCGCGGTCACGATTGGCGACCGCGTCTATACGGAAAACGTCGATGCGGCGACGATCGATCATTTCATCGCGCAGCAGGTGGCGAGCGGCCGGGTCGACACCGATCGCATCTACCTGACCGGCTGGTCCAACGGCGCGGCGATGGCGGTGCTCTATGCGCTCAATCGGCCCACGGTCGCGGCGGTCGCGGTCTACTCGGCGCCGGACCCGTTCGGCGCCTTCGACGATCCATGTCCGCAGCAACCGGTTGCGACCGCCCCGGCGGGCATCGCGGAGCTTCGACTCCTCAACCCCGAGGTTCCGATCATGCACATGCACAACGCCTGCGACGTGGCCAGCCTGTGTCCCAACGGTGAGAAGCTGGCGAGCGAGCTCCGCGCCGCGAGCGTCAGCCTGCGCGATGTGATGATCGACGCATCGGGCCGGCGCGTTCACGCCTGCGTGGCATATTGCGGCGCCAATCCCGCCGCCGGTCTCAGCTTCTTACGCCATCCGTTGGGCTATTATCTTGGCCTGCGCCATCACGTGCGATGGCCCGCGCAATGGAATCGCTACCTGCTCGATTTTCTGCGCCGCTATTCGCGGCATAGTCGTTCGCGGCCGGTTACGGCTTCACCCCGGTAACGATGCTCCAGTAGCCGAAGGACGGAATCACCTCGATAGCGCCGAAGCCGGCCCCCTCGAGCATCTCGCGGATCTGACGGCCGCTCAGCTGCTCGGCTCCCGGCGGCGCCGCTATCAGCATCGTGACGTTCAGCGCTGCCGCCGCGAACGGGCCGCTGAGGTCGTCATTCAAGAGCACTTCATGCACGATAATTCGGCCACCGGCCGGCAGATTCTCGAAGCTCTTGCGGGCCAGAAATCGACACCTGTCGGCCGGCCAATCGTGGAAGATCTGCGAGTAAAAGTGCAGGTCGGCGGCCGGAAAGGGATCCTCGAAAAAATTACCCGCCTGAGTCGCGATGCGATCGGCGACGCCCTGCTGCGCCGCAAAGTGACGAGCCAACTCGCAGACCGCCGGCTGATCCATGATGGTCGCCTTGAGATTCGGCCACACCGTCAGTGCGCCGATCGAATGCACCGCTGAACCGCCGCCGACGTCGAGCAGCATCCGATTGCGCGACAGGTCGACGCGCCGCGGCCATTCCAGCGACGGTCCGACGCTGACGCTGTGCATCGCGCGGATGAAGTTGGTCGCCTGTTCGACGTACCATTCACCGAAGGCGCCGACCGGATCGGCGAACGGCCCCTGCGGCCGGTCGGTGGTTACGGCCTTGAGCAGCGTTTCAGGGGTGAAGACTCCGACCAGCGGTGTCCATACGTCGTACAGCCATCCAAAGTAGGTCGGACTTGAGGGCAGCAGGTAATCCTCGGCAACCTCAGTCAGCGCATAGCGCCCGTCGCGCAGGGCAATCAGGCCGAGTGAGGCGCAGATCGCAAGCACGGCCAGGGCAGGCCGCCGCGCGATGTGCTTGGTGGCGCAGACCTCGTCGAGCGTGAGCGGCTTCTCCCCGAGCAGTTCGAACAGCTTCATCTGCCGGGCGGCCAGGACCATCGGATAGCCGGCGACGGCCATCACCACGTCCCACAGTTTGCGATCGTCGACGCGAGGTCTGGAGCCTGGCGCCGGTTCTTGCTTCGCCATCTTCAACTCCTGTTCGATGCCTGCGATCAGCTAAGCTGCCGGCCTTCGATTTTGTCAAACGCGAAGCGCTGGCAGCCGCGCGCCAGCCCAAGTTTCAGCCTGCGGGCGAGAGTGCTTTTTGCGGGAGACCGTTGCCTTGCGTCGATGGCCGAAAAGTTTCCGGACAGATTGGTTCTCTCCGGACCCAAACCCTAGGATGCCGAACCCGGCGCCGTGAGCGGCGATCCTGACGCCGTCCGCCGCTGAAATCGGCCCTGTTCAATAGTCAGCGGCAGACATCCGAGGGATATCGCCGCGGCCACGATCAGCAAAACGATGAAAAGCAAAAAAGCATCTTGATAACTGTGAGTAACATCGAAAATCCGGCCGGTCACTAACGGTCCGATCGAAGCGCCGCTGGTAACGAAGAAAAATAAGATGCCCGAGATCGACCCGTAACGCTTGAGGCCCAGCGATTCGGCGGTCACCAGCGGACACAGCGCGAGCTGGGCTTCGAAGGTAAGCCCGAACAGTACCGCGAACAACACCAACAGGGCGGGGCTTTGCGCGCCCAGCACCAAGGCGATTCCAAGCGCCTCGATGACAAAATCGATTAGCAGGGCAGTCCGGCTGCCGACGCGATCGGCCAGGACTCCGAAAGCAATCTTGCCGAGCGAAGCGCAGAGAAAAATCGCGCTCATCGTCAGCGCGGCAGTAGTGGGTTTGTAACCGAGCCCGATCAGATTTACGATTACATGTACCACCATCGCGCCAGCGACGAAGGCATAAATGAAATAGGCAATTGCAATCAGCCAGAAGGAGCGCGTCTTCAGGGCCTCACTTAGCTCGAGACCTTCGACCGGCGCCGCTGCCTGAGCGCCGCCGTGTTGCGTTTCGGCCCGCGGCTTGCCGCGCACGACGAAAATCAACAGCGGAAGTAGAATCAGGAAAATGGGCGCCGCTACCACTTCGTAACCAAAGCGCCAGCCGCCCGCTCTGATCGCGCGATCGACGACCGGCACCAGGATCATGCCGCCAAACGAGGTCCCCATCATGGTGATTCCCATCGCCAGGCCGCGCCGCCGCTCGGCGAACCAGTTCGCCACCACCACCGAGCACGGCATCATCGTGCAGCCGCCGACGCCGATACCGAGCACCAGGTAGCAAAGAATGAAAACCGGGTATGAATTAGCCTGGCTGGCGCCGATAAATGCCAATCCGGCCAAGGCCGCGGAGACCGAAAGTACGATCGCCGGCTCGATTCGGTCGAGCAGCCAACCGGCGAACAGTCCAGAGAAGCCGGCGGCCGATGCGGTGGCGGTGAAGGCCAGCGACAACGCAGTGCGGCTCCATCCGAAATGGTGCAAGAGGTAGGGTACGAAGATCCCGAAGCTTTCGACCGAAGCGCCGAAAACCAGGAACAACGAGATGAACAGGCTCGCAACGACGAGCCATCCGTGCAATTCCCGTCTTGTCATATCCGCCCCAATCGCTCGCCGCGCGAGGTGATACTCGCGATCGCGAGCGGCTCCGAGGTCTCGCTGTTAAACCTGGTACGCGGAATTGGCGAGACGTTTCCAAGAGCCCACGTAACGCCTTAGAACGGCGGCGTCAAGCGCGGCCGAAATCATACTGTCAGAAGCGGAAGACGCGGTCCGTCGCCTGGCGGGATTGGGCCGCAAACCGCCGGCGATCCAGGTCGCGATCAAGCCAGGGAGCTGACGTCGCTAGATCAATGGCAATTGACTCAGCGGCTGGTTGTTGGAAATCAGGTAAACCTTCTTGAAGGCTATCCGCCAGCCATCGCCGGTCGAACGTAGACGGTATTCGCAGGAAATGGGATGAGCCTCGAGCCGGGAGTCCTTCAAAACGTAAAGCAGGACGCTGGCGCGGACCTGCAGCAGCCCTTCGGACTCATCGGCGATGGTCACGTTGCTGACGAAATATTTGGTTCGCGGCGGAGGCATCTGGCTGGGATTCGACGGATCGAGGCTGCGGGCCGCACGGGCCCTTAGCGCACCGAAGTTTTCATAGACGATCACCGCATCGTCGCTGATGTCGCCGTCTTCAGCGGCGTTTGGAATCCAGTAGGCGACGTCTTCGGTCAACAGCTTCAGCCATTCGTTGAAGCGCCGCCGCTCGAGCAGCCAGGCTTCATGATACAGAAACTGCTCGATCTCATGTTGCCGCTCAAGGGTTGCCATCGTCTGCGCTACCGATAACTCGCGCTATGGTCAGATGCGTGAGCGGCGTTAGTCGCCGGCGCGGTCATCCATCGGGCCCATTCGCGGTACTGGCCCCGGATGGCGGCCTCGCTGGTGCCATAGGATACATTCTCGCCCTGAACGTCGACGTGCTCTTCCTCCCCGTACAGCTTGAAGGGTATCCACTCGATCGCACCGGAGCCGAGACCTTCCTGGACCCAGTTGAAGGCCTGCAGGTCGTCGACCTGCACCTCCCCGGCGGCCGACACGTGATGCGAGGTGTTATATATCAACGCGTCGTTGACGCTCTTTGAAGCGCCGACGAGTTTGCACGGGTAAGTATTGACTATAGTATGATCGACGCTCACCGGCTTTATTACCCGGTAGTGGTTCATCCGCACATGAATCAGCAGGTTCGGATAGATTATCAAGTGTATATCGGCGTCGCGTAGTTCCTGGGCGCGCTCCGTCCCGGCACGCTTCGCCAAGGTCCGCAGGTATTCGTCGTCATAGGCGTTCATCCAGAGCGCTCCGCGTCCGCCCTGGTAATCCGCCATGCTATGCCCGTGGCCCAGAACGCGCTCGACGTAGCGCCCACCCGATCGGGCATTCAGCGGCTGATCGCCGAACTTCTCCTTCAGCATCTGCACGCCGATAGAAAGTACGCTGTGATGGAGCACGGCCGGATGATAATTGTCGGAGTAGTTCTCCACCTGCAATTTCCAGTTACCGCGATAATGGTACTGAACCGGCTTAACCGCAGCGATGGCCTGGTCCGGCGCGCGCGCGACCATCAGGTCCAGGTATCGTTTGGCGCCACCCAAATATTCTTCGAGCGACTCCCCCTCCGGAGCCAGCGAAGCGAAGATGAAGCCCTGATAGCTTTGCACCCTGGGGATCGGAACCAGGCCATGCGCCGGTAAGTCGAGGCCGCGCATATGCTCGCGCATCGGCACCCCGCGCAAGGCGCCGTCATTAGCGAAAGTCCAGCCATGGTACATGCATTTGAAGGCTTGCGTATTGCCGTAAGATTCGTGGCAGAGCAGGGCGCCGCGATGGCGGCAGACGTTATGAAAGAGACCGATGCTGCCGTCCTGCTGGCGCACCAGGAGCAGGCGCCAGCGGCTGAGCTGATCGGTCTTGAAGTCGCCGGGCCGGGGTATCTCGCTGTCATGGGCGACGAAGATCCAGCTGCGGCCGAACAGCCGTTCGAGTTCATGGGCGAAGATTGCGGGGTCGGTGTAAACGCTCTGATGAACCTCGTCATCTTTGACCAGCGTGGCCAGGTCCGTCGGAGATTCGATGCTCATCCGTGTGCCTCCGTGCGATCCGTCTCAGCCGGCGAGGTTAGAGGCGATAAAGGCGCCGTGCATTGTCGCCGAGAATGCGGGCTTTGCTGGAAGCGGCGAGGTCTTCGCGCGCCTGAAACTTTCGCAGCCGACTTGCTACTTCATCCGGAGCGATGTGTGGGTAATCGGATGCGTATAGCAACTGCGCGTCGCCGAGCGCCTCGATCGCATACGGCAGGATCATTTCGTCGGTCTCACAATGAAAAAACAACTGGCCCCCGGTCAGATACTCGCGCGGCGAGCGGGTGAGTTCCGGGGTTTCGTACGACCACTGCTCGTAGGCCTCTTCCATACGATCCAGGTTGAACAGCAGCCAGCCGATACCGGCCTCCATGAACGCGAAGCGAACCTCGGAAAAGCGTTCGAACACGCCGCTGAACATCATGTGCGTCATCTGGATCATCTGGCTGGTCGGATGGCCGAGGCAGCGCGCCATGATCGCGCGGTCCATCATGTCGAGGCGATGGCCGGGGCCGCCGGCATGCACCGCGATCATCATGTTCAACTCACGAGCGGTTGCGTAAATCGGATCGTAAAAGCGATCGCCGAGCGGCCGCTGCACGCCGGCGGAGATGAAGAAGCCGACCATGCCCTTGAGTTCGGCCGCGACCCGGCGCATCTCCTGCGCGGCCTGGCGCGGATTGATGGTGGGGATGATCGCCATGCCTTTGAGCCGCGGATTTTCGGACAGGAACTTGTGATGGAGCCAATTGTTGTAGGCTGTGGAAACGGCCGCAGCCCAGTCCTGCTCTTTGACCTGACCGATGGTCATGGCCGCGGTGGGGTAGAGCACCGTGCCTTCCATGCCGAGCTCATCGAGCACCTGGAGCCATTGCTCCGGCTTGCCCTCTTCACCCCGGCTCGAGTTGCTACCCTCCGGATAGTTTCCGGCTATCGACAGCGCGGTTCGATTCCAGTCGTCGAAGGCCGGGAAGAAAGGCGTGTGCAGCAAGTTGGTTTTGCCGCGGAACGGATCTTCAAGGAATTTGAAGATCTCGGTCTGGCTCTCGAAGATATGGCCGTCCGCGTCAAACATCGGCTTCCCCATTGACGATGCTGCCTGATGCCTCGAATACGCTTTCCGACTCATCACTTCAAGCTGAAGCCATCATCAGCCTGGCCGGCTGCGTCATCGAAGTAATCGCGGCCGTGAGTGAGCTGCAATCGGCATGCCGTTCGCGTTGCGTTTCAGGACGGGAGAAATTCGCGCAGCGCGGCCAGCACTTCAGGTTCGACCAGGGAAGGAAGATGGCCGATGCCGGGGACTTCGACGAGTCGCGCATTCTTCGCCACGCTGCACATCCGCTGAGCCGTCGCGAGCGGCAGCACCTCGCTGTCGCCGCCGCGCACGATCAGGACCGGTATGGTCAGTTGCTCGAATTGCGGCCATAGATCGAGCTGACGAATCGGCGTCTTGCCGGGGGCGGTCCCGCGCAAAGCCGGATCGATTTTCCACGTCAGCCGCCCCGACGGTGTTGGTTTGACGCTCCAGCGCGCGGCCTCGGCCAGGATTTCGCCTCTATAGCCTGCGAGCCCGGTCATCGACGGGTTATCTCGATAGTAGCGAACCACGGCATCGAGATTTTCGAAGTCGGCAGGGGTGTCGGCGACGTTGCGGTTGATGCGCGCGGTAACCGCGGCGTCGAGACTCGGCGCGATGTCGTTCAGCACCAGCCGATCCAGCCGCTCCGGATGGTTCGCGGCATAGAGCATCGCCAGCCGCCCGCCCATCGAGTTGCCGACCAGGCTCACCCGGCGAATCGAGAGAGCGTCGAGCAACGCCGCCAAATCTTCGACGTAGGTCGGGATGTTGTAGTCCTGCGCCGGTCCCCATTGGCTATCGCCGCGCCCTCTGACGTCAAGCGCGATAACTCGATGGCGCGGCGCGAGTTGGTGGGCCAGCGGGTCGAAGTCGTGCGCGTTGTTGGTGAGCCCGTGGAGACAGACAACGACCGGCGCCGCCGCCTCGCCGAACTCGAGATAATGAAGACGCAGTCCTCGGATCGCAATGAACTTGTCGGTGGATGTCATATCGTTCGAATCGTCTCTCGATTTCGCGCGCAAATTCGCTATGAGCCGGCCGCTTGCAGGCGATTGGCGGCGTTCCCACTTTGATGACGCGGCTCGCGCGCGGACCTGCCGTTTTCAAGATCGCGGGCGTTGCGCAGAACGTAATCGCGCCATGCGATCTGGAACAGGTCGGGTTCGAAGAGGCGCGTCGGTCCATTCCATTGGCCCTGATGGCGCTTGGCGAAGTCCTCGGAGTTGCCGACCATCGAAATATCCTGCCGATTGAAACGAATCATCCCGGCCGGGCGTCCCCAAGTGTAGTAGCGCCACAGAAACCAGGCGCGTTCGAGAGCGGTTTTGGGGAAGCCGCACGCGATCTGAAAGTAGTTGTAATGGTCGGCGTCGATCTGCACGAACCATTCGTAGTAGAGCGCGCCGTTGAGCGGGAAATGCGTCACCCGCGTGATCCCGGGCAGCCGCATCGAGACCTTGGCGGCGATGCCGAGCTGCGGCGACATCTCCTCGCGCACCAGGCCCCAGGCCGAACCCGGTTGCGGCCAGGTCCCCAGCCCCGGATACTCGGCCGACATCTGGATTTCGTTGCAATACTCGCACAGCCACGGGCCGCAGTCGGCCTCCTCGAGCCGCGCTTCGATACCCTTGGCGATTCCCGGGTAACTGCGCATCCGCATATACATCGAGCTGCGATGCAGCATCAGCGCATGGCCGAGCCCCGGGTTTTCGACGTGCCATCGCCAGTTGCCATAGGTATGGCGTCGCACGACTTTGATCACGGTCGCCTGCCGCAATAGCTCCGGGATATCCGCTTCCGGCGCGACCGGCGCCTGCTTGCCCATCCAGATCCACAGGATCCCCTGGCACTCGGTCACCGGATAGGTGCGGACCGCGACCTTGTTGGCGATGGCGCTGCCCGGCCCGGCGGTCAGCGCGCCGACGCATCTCCCGCTCGGCACGTCGAAGGTCCAGCCATGATAGGCGCAACTGATCGTGTTGGTGCCGGGGAACTGGCAACTGCCGAGCGAAAGCCGGGTCCCGCGATGAGGGCACTCGTCGGCCAGCGCGTAGATTTTGCCGGCGCGGCGCATGAAAGCGATGGGCTCGCCCATGATGGTCAGGGCCAATGGTTTCTCGCCGACTTCGCGCGTCAGGCAGGCCGGATACCAGTATTCGCGAAAGCCCATCACCGGCACGACCTCATCGTAACTGCGGACAACTTCGGCGGCCCTGTCATCTGGTGTGTTCATCACGATTACTCCCGTTGTAAATCCCGGTTCGACTTCCTGGCGTCAGCAGTTGAATGGCTAGTCCTTGCGGTTTCCGCCGCGCGGCTTGCGCTCTTCCAGTTCATCGACAGGGACGCCGTAGCGGCGCTGCTTCATCTGCGCGAGGTGTTGTTCGGTGGTTATACCGCTCCATTTGCCCGGCGACCACGGCCAATATTTGGCGCGCGCGCCGCCATCGAGCGGCATGTCGACGCCGGTCAGGAACGAGGATGCGTCGGAGGCGAGGAACACCACCGCGTTGGCGATATCGCTGGCGGTACAGAAGCGTCCCAGCGGGATGCCCTGGAGAAAGTCGTCGGCGGTAAGATTATAAGGTCCGTGAATCCGCGGGTTCAGCCACTCGATCGGATAGGTCCACAGCAGATGTTCGTTGAAGGTCGGGCTGATGGTGTTGACCCGGATTCGGTGGCGCGCCAACTCCATCGCCGCCGCCCGCGCGTAGTTGAGCAAGCCGGCCTTGGCTGCGCTGTAGCCCGAGTTGCCGGCCTCGCCCTGATGGCCGGCGTCCGAGATGATGTGAATCAGCGAACCCTCGACGCCGCGCTCCTGCATCGCGCGCGCCACGTGCTTGGTGGTCAGCATCCCGCCGGTCAGGTAGCCCTTGAGCTGCCGTTCCCAGTCGTGGAGATTGAAGTCCAGGACTTCATCCCGATACTGATTGCCGACCAGGTTGAGCATGATATCGATCCTGCCGTAATGCTTGACGGCCTGAGTCACCAGCTCGGCGACCTCGCCCTCGAGTGATGAATCGCCCACCAGCGAGATGGCCTCGTAGCCCCGCCCGCTCAGAAATTCCCGGGCATCTTCCGCCGCCGACTGGCGAATATCGCACAGCGCCAGGCGCGCTCCCTGGCGCGCGAGAAAATGAGCGCAGGTGCCCCCGATATTCGGACTGACGCCGAACACCATCGCGACTTTTCCATCGAGCCGCGCGTAACCGCTGTCGTTCGCCGCCATCGCCTTAGCGCACCTCGAAAATCGTCGTCACGAAATTGTCATTGCATACCCAGGTCGGACAGAAATCCGCATGCCGGACCGCGGCCTGCAGTTCCGTCATCGCGCCGGCCATCACGATCGTTACCAGCATCTCCCATTGGGCATGCCGCTCCATCTCGTCGAAGCTCCAGTGCTCGCCCCAGTTATCGAATTTGCCGCGGCGCCATTGCTCGAACCGCGCGCGATCGGCCTCGACGTCGGGATGTACCCGCTCGAGCTCCCAGGCCGAGTCGTTGGCGTGCGACCAGTCGACGCCGGCCACCAGCGCGACGCGCCACGGACTGCGCCGCATACTGACGGCGATCTGCCGGCCGAGCCGAAACGCCTCCGCCGCAGTAAGCGGCGGGTTGCGATTGCTCTGGTCCCACGGCGAGAGGCCTTCGTTGTTGCGCTCTCGGCCAAAACGGAACGGATCGATTCCGATTGGAACGATCGGAGTCGCGAATTTGCGCTGATCGAAATCGAGATGTACTGCGGTGGCGAGCGCGTTGTGCCCGAGACCATTGGCGTGCAGCGGCTCATCCACGACGCGAGCCTTGATGTCCGCGCCCTCCAAATCGCGGGCCAGCTGCAGCGCGGCAGGCCGATGACCCGCCAGGACGTCGACCCGGTCGGGATCTTCTTCAAAATAGTTGCCGCGGAAGAAGCCCCACAGGCAGTAGAGTTGCGTGCGCACCTGCTCATGCGCGGAAATCCAGAACTGGGGCCGATCCGCGTCGGCGAAGGTCTCGCCGCTGTCGCGGTAGAGGACCATGATCAGATCCGGCGCGAAGCGATCCAGCTCCGCGCGCAACAGCCGGAATTGTTCGATTTCGTGCTGCTGGGCGATCTTGCCGGCGGTGAATCCCTGGTCCGAATCGCTGCCCCATTCGCGGCGCATCGCTTCGGGCCAGTTCCGCGGATCGCGAAGATGAGGCCGCGTCGCCCATCCAGCGCCAAGATTCGCCTGCAGAACCCACGGCATGTAGCGCGGCTTCATGCGCAGGAAGGGAAAGTCCGAGACTGTCAGTCCGAGGATTTCTGCCATCGCTTTGCCGCCGTCGCTGGCGGTTGCCCGACACTTACGGCGGCTTGACAAGGAAGTCAAGCGCATGTTTCAAGGAGATGTTCTAAACAGCTGTCTGAACCGGGAGCTCGATGATAGAAAAACCAGCCGCGGAAGACACCAGCGCGCGATTGCTGCAGGCCGCCGGCGAAGTATTCGCCGAGTACGGCTTCCGCGCGGCGACGGTGCGCGAAATCTGCGAGCGCGCCGGCGCCAACGTGGCCGCCGTCAACTACCATTTTCGCGACAAGGAGACGCTCTACGGGGAAGTGATTCGCTACGCCAGCCAGCGCGTGGCCGAGACCTACCCGTTCGATCCCGGGCCGAAAGGCGCCAGCGCCGAATTTCGCCTGCGCGCGCTGGTGCGAACCTACCTGATGCGGTTTTTCGATCAGAATCTCGCCTGGTACGGTAAGCTTATTTGCCGGGAGCTGGCTGAGCCGAGCAGTTTCTTCGAACGGATCGTGGAGAGCGACGTTCGCCATTACGCGCAACAATTGACCGACACCGTAAGGGAATTCGTCGGCCCCGGCATAAGTGACGAGCAGCTCAGGATGTGCAGCAACAGCGTGGCCGGGCAGTGCCTGTTGTATCCCTACACGCGGCTGATACTGGCGCGCCTCTATCCCGACGATGTCATCAGCGCGGATTTCATCGATCGGCTGATCGATCACATCACCGGCTTTTCAATCGCCGGACTGCGAAATACGCGCCGGCGAGACGCCGGCCGCAGAAAACGGAATCACAAGGTGGCGACCAGGGCGGCCGCCCGTCGGACCGGCGACGGCAATCTCAGGCCTTGAGATAGACGGCACGGCCCGGCAGGGCCAGCAACTCGACCCCGGTCATCACTACTTCCACCGCGAGAGCTAAATGACCAAGCGTTTGGAACTGGGCGTTTTCATACCGATCGCGAACAACGGCTGGATCGTGTCGCGTACCGCACCCCAGTACATGCCGACCTTCGATCTCAACCGGCGGATTTGTCAGCTCGCCGAACAGATCGGACTGGATTTCGTTTTCAGTATGTCGAAATGGCGCGGCTACGGCGGCGAGACCCGGTTCTGGGACTATTCGCTGGAATCCTTGACGCTGATGGCGGCGCTGGCCGCGGTCACTCGAAAGGTCAGAATCTACGCTTCGGTGCAGCCCTTGCTGGTGCCGCCGGCGGTGGCGGCAAAGATGGCCGCGACCATCGACGACATCAGCGCCGGCCGCGCCGGAATCAACATCGTCACCGGCGCCTACCCGGATGAAACCGCGCAGATGGGCCTGTTGCCGGCCGACTACAATTCGCACCGGTACGACTACGCGGCGGAATGGATCGAGCTGGTCAGGCGGCTGTGGACCGAAGAGCGCGTCACCTATCGAGGGAAATATTTTCAACTGGAGGATTGCCGATCCAATCCGAAGCCGCTGCAGAAACCGCATCCCGACATCGTATGCGCCGGGATCTCCGAGGCCGGCATGGGTTTCACCTCGCGCCACGGCACTCATTCGTTCCTCGGCGGCCGCACCCTCGAAGAAGTCATCGTGCTGGGCCGGCGCATGAAGGAGCTGGCGCGCGCCGCCGGGCGCCCCGTCAAGACCTACACCGTGGTCACGCTGATTCAGGGCGACAGCGACGCGCACGCCAAAGAATTGTTCGATCTCTACTGTTCGGGCGCCGATACCGAGGCGCTGCAAAATGTCGTCGCGATGATGAAGGGGCCGTCCGGCGAGCTGGTGCAGGATATCGCGAAGAAATTCGTCTTCTTCGGATGTCAACCGCTGGTCGGCGGCCCGGAGACTATCGCCTCGACGCTGAACTGGTTCGCCCGGGACGGAGGCCTCGACGGGGTGATGTTCTGCTTCCCCGACTTCATCAAGGGCCTCAATGATTTGCAGCAACGGGTTGTGCCCGTGCTCAGCGAAAAATATCGACTGCGTTAGACTCCGCGATTAATTTTTCGCGACGATATTGGCGCGCAGCGATCCGACTGCCGGCGAGCGGACTTCCACCTTGTCGCCGGCCTTCAGGAACAGCTCGGGTGGGAAAGTTCGGTCCGGCAGCGGCTTGCTCGAATCGGCCGCGGTGCCGGCCGCAGTGCCCGCGCTGATGATGTCGCCGGCGCGCAGCGTGAAATCGCGCGACAGATACTCGATCAACTCGCCGAACGGAAAGATCATCGCGCTGGTGTTGTAGTTCTGGCGCCGCTCGCCGTTCACATAAGTCTCGACGTCGATATTGCCTGGGTCCGCTTCGCCGACCGCGATACACGGGCCCAGCGAATGGGAGGTGTCGAAGTTCTTCGCCATCGCGAACTTGAACGGCGCCTCAGCCTCGCGGAGATCGCGGATGCTCCAGTCGCAGAGCAGCGTTACGCCCCATACGTATTCGAGGAGGTTGGCCGCCTTGATGTCCTTGCCGTCCTTGCCGAGCACTATCGCCAGCTCGCCCTCGTAGTCGAGGCGCCGGGTCACCGCGGGATAGACCACGTCGCCGTCGGGGCCCACCGCGTCGCGTCCGACCTTCCAGAATCCCCAGATGCCGTTGCGTCGAATCACGGCGGCGATGTCGCCGGTCGTGTCGCCCGCGACCTTCGGCTGCAGACCAAGATTGGCCGCCATCCGGGCGGCGTGATCGGCGTAGTTGCTTCCGGCGCAGGCGATGCGGGCGCCCAGCGGCTTGGGTGCATGCAGCCGCGCCTCGCCCGGCGCATAGACCAGCTTCTCGCCGCGCGGTCCGAGTCGATCGTGCGCCTTACCCAGGAATTCGAGCGCCGTCTGGGCGTATTCGAGAACGCGCGGGCCGCCTTCGATAAAACGCGCCAGGTCGGGCGGCACCAGCGCCGCCGCCATCGTGATGGGGTGGCGCTCGCCGCGATCGCGAAGGTAACTGGCATAGGCGTAAGAGAGATCGACGATGGCTCCATCGCGGAGCGCACCGGTGCGTTTTTCCGGGCCAAATACCACTATTTTCACGATCGCCTCCGTAGACTTCTGGGAACCGCGAGACCTGGTCATCTACTGGCACAGTGCGAGAAAAACCGCAATTTCGATCGTATTGGGCGGCTGGGACTTTACCCCGCAAGCAGGAAAACGTGGCATATTGGCCGCGACCGCACTGCGCCAACGATGCGCACTGTCGCGCGGCGCGCGATCCTCATGAGAGGAAACAAATCATGGATAGTTCCGAGCGAGTGTTGGCGAGAATCCCGCGCAGCGAACTGGAACGGCGCTGGCAAATGGTTCGCGATCATATGCGCCGAAAGAACCTCGACGTGCTGATCTTCCAGGCCAACGGCGACAGCATCCTGGGCGGTCCGGTCAGATGGATCACGGGATTTCCGGTGGGCGCCTACATGGAGGTGGTGCTGTTCCCCGTCGATGACCTGATGACGCTGATTCAACACGGCTCAATCGGCGAGCGGCGGCGGTATCAAGGCGATGAGCCCGACCATCCCGGGGTCGGTGAGGTAATCAGCACCGCGACCTTTTTCTCGGCGCAATTCACTCACGACTACGAAGCCCGGATCGTGTTGACCGAGGTGGAGCGCAGGGGCTGGCGAAGAATCGGCCTGGTTCGAGCGGGTCAATGGCCGCACGGCTTTGCGAGATCATTGATCGAAGGAGTTTCAGGGGCTGCGGAACTCATCGACGAGAGCGAGTTCATCGAGCGTTGCAAAGCGATCAAGAGCGCGGAAGAGCGCGCGATGCTCAGAAGGACCTGCGCGATGCAGGACGAGGTCTTCGCCCGGATAATCCGTCAGATCAAACCCGGGATGCGCGATGTCGAAGTCGCATCGCTGGCGCGGCACGAAGGCAACCGGATTGGCAGCGACGGCGAAGGCGTGTTCCTGACGGCATCCGCCCGCCTCGGCGAGCCCGCGTTCCACGGTCCCCATCACCTGCAGGGCAGAACCATCGCGCAGGGCGACCATCTGAACATCTTGATCGAGAATAATTCGGACCAGGGCTACTACGCGGAAATCTCACGCAACATCGTGTTCGGCAAAGCCTCATCGGAGTTGCTCGAAGGATTCGAGATTGCGAAAGCGGCTCAGGAAAATACGCTGCGCCGTTTGAAGCCCGGCGCATCGTGCAAGGAAATCTACGCCGCCCACGCCGAGTTTCTGAAAGCGAAGCAGCTGCCCCCGGAGCTGAGGCTGTACTGTCACGGCCAGGGCTACGATCTCGTCGAACGTCCGCTGATCAGAGACGACGAGACGATGACGCTCGAGCCGCACATGTTTCTCGCCTGTCATCCGCCGTATGTTTCAGCGACCACGGTCGCGGTTATCTGCGACAACTATTTCGTTGATCAGGACGGCGCGAGCGAATGTGTTCACCAGACGCCGAAGAAAGTCTTCGAGCTGTAGCCAAGCGGTCGCTTAATTCAGCAGGCTTTGAGTGCAGAAAGATATATGTATCAATTTAAAGCATCCGGGATGGTGATCGGCATAGCTGAGCTTAGTCTACGTTTCGCTCGGTATGGCAGGCAAAAATCTACCCTGCGAATTAGGCGGGTTTGACAAACAAATAAGCCATTGTTATGGAGCGGACTGCGCGTACCGCTGTTTCGGGACTTTGAGCGTCGCTTGGGACCGACGCTGTTACAACGTGCTCGCGCGTCAATCTTGGACAAGGTTGCCGCGGCGGCCGAAAGGAAGGGGCAGATGGTTACGAGTCGAACTGTTGGACGGGTTCTGGCGCTGTTCGTGGCCTTGGTTCTGATCGGCGCGTCGATGGCGCCGCCCGCGCGCGGTGCCGGGCCGGAAGCATCGCTTCCGGTCGGCACCGTCATTACCGAGAAGAACTGGGAGCAGTACAAGGCCTTCATGAACCCCGGTTTGCAGGCGCTTTGGGCCGGCACCTATCAGTGGAAGCTAGGGCCTCAGTTCTCGATGGAAATCGGGCCAACGCATCATTACGAATGGCCGCCGACCTATAAGAAGCTGACCGAGGAATACGCCGGCAAGGTTCAGATCAAGACCCTGCCTGACGGCCGCCACATCCTGGAAAACTACGTCGCCGGAATGCCGTTCCCGAACCCGCAGGAGCCGATGAAGGGTTGGAAGATACTGGCCAACGACTGGTTCGCCTACGTTCCCTACCTGATCTGCAACGATTCAGTGGGCCAGGTGTTCCGCGATCGGATGGGCAACGTCAGCCAGAACGAAAGCATCATCGTGCTGCGCATCTACGACCATATCGCCGATCCAAACCGGCCGGTTACGGATCCCAAGGCGTCCGGCATCTATTACACGGAATACTTTGAACTGACCAAGCCCGAGCAGGCGCGCTATACCGCGATTCTGACGGTCTTCTACCAGGATCAGACCAAGAACGAAGATACCTTCCTGTTCGTGCCGGCGCTGCGGCGGACGCTGCGCCTGTCGTCGGCGGCGCGATGCAGCCCGGTGTTCGGCTCCGACGCCACCAACGACGACACTCGTCATGGCGCTTTCAACGGCAACATCACCAAGTTCGACGCGGCGTTCCTCGGCGATGCGCGGGTGATCGAGCAGACCAACCCGGATGTCGTCAAGTCGGGCTTCCTTGAGAATTTCATTCCGCCGCTCTATTTTCCCAAGCCCTTCATCGGCAAATGGGAAGTGCGCAACGTATACGTGATCGACGCGCGCCATATTCCTGCGCTGCGCCCCGGCTACTGCTACGGCAAGCGGATCATGTACTGCGACAAGGAGACCGGCAACGCGAAGTGGGCCGAGCTCTACGACGAGAACCTGAAGCTGTGGAAGATCTTTTACGATCCGCAGGGGATGGTGAAGGTACCGGGCGAGGGCGAGTATTGGACCAATGCCGCCTGGGGCACGATTATCGACGTCCAGAACATCCACGAGACCTGGGTCCATCTGTCCGGCCCTACCGGTCCGGTCCGGGCAGACGCTGACTGCGGGCACGTCAATGGCGTGAATCTGACCGACGCCGGTCGCTATGGCAGCGTCCGCGGCTTGTCGGAAATCATGCGCTGACGTCTTGCCGAATCAACGGCGCATCGTGCCCTGACGCGAATTGGGGTGCGATGCGCCGTTTTCCGATCCACATACAGCGTGACAAATCGATCCCGCGGCTTGCGGTTGATGAATCAATGCATCGGCAGCGCGCCCGGCGCCGGCTTCCTGGCGAGAAACAGCAGCAGCGGTAAGGCTGCCGACATGATCGCCAGTACATAGAACACGTCGATGTAGGCGAGGGCCTGAGCCTGGCCCTGCACCGCGACATAGATCTGGGCGCGTGCATGGGCAGTGGCATCGGCGCTGCTGATCCCGGCATGAGTAAGTTGACGGGCGAGATTGCGGATAGCGCTGCGCATCCCGGGATCGTAATTGGTGACCGATGAAACCAGCCGGGCCTGATGAAGCTGCGCGCGCTCGATTACCATCGCGGCCCCGAGCGAGATTCCGACGCTGCCGCCGACATTGCGCATCAGGTTGACCAGCCCCGAAATCTGATTGTTATCCTCCTGCGCCGAATCCGTGTAAGCCAGCGTGTTGAGCGGGATGAACAGGAAGGCGAGGCCGATGCACTGGTAAACCCGCAACATCACGCCGTGCCAGAAATCGATCTGCAGGTCGATACCGGTGAGGATGTAGAGCGAAATCGCCATCGCGATGAAGCCCACCGCCACCAGCCAGCGTGCGTCGACACGCGCCGAGAGCGCCCCGACCAGCGGCATCAGCACCAGTATCGCGATACCGCCGGGCGAAATCATCAGACCGGCAAGCTCCGCCGTGTAACCCATCAGCATCTGCACGAAGACCGGCAGCATAAAGGTCGTGCTGTAGAGCATTACCCCGAGCGCGAACATCAGGGCCGCAGCGACCGCGAAGCTGCGATTCTTGAATAGCCTGAGGTCGACGATTGGATGGTCGTGGCGCAATTCCCAGACCACCCCCACTATCAGCGCGAGCAGGCTGACGACGCCAAAGATCACGATGAAGTGCGACTGGAACCAACCGGCCTCTTCGCCCTTGTCGAGCATCACCTGCAGCGGGCCGAAGGTCAGCGCCAGCAGCGCGAGGCCGACGTAATCGACGCGAAAACCGCGGGCGAAGGCTGCCTGGCGCTCGGTTTCGAGATAAGGCGGGTCCTCCACCACTTCGTAGCTCAGCAGCAGCGAGAGGATTCCGATCGGGATGTTGATGAAGAAGATCCAGCGCCAGTTGAAGTTGTCGGTTATCCAGCCGCCGAGTGTCGGACCGATGATCGGCGCCAGCACGATCGCCATCCCGTAGACCGCGAAGCCCATTCCGAGATCGCCGCCCACAAACGTATCGGCGAGAATCCCCTGCTCGACCGGCGCCAGTCCGCCGCCCCCGGCCCCCTGCATGCATCGGAACGCGATCAGCAGCCCCAGCGAAGGGGCAATTCCGCATAGCAAAGAACTGATCGTAAAGATTGCGACGCAACTCATGTAGAAACGCTTGCGGCCCATGAAGGTGGAGGCCCAGGCGCTGGCCGGCAGCACGATCGCGTTGGCCACCAGGTACGAGGTCAGCACCCAGGTGCTTTCGTCGACCGTCGCCGACAGTCCGCCCGCGATATGCGGCAGTGCGACGTTGGCGACACTGGTATCGAGAATTTCCATGAAAGTCGCGAGCGTCACCGTCAGCGCTACGACCCAGCGGTTATGGTGCGGCTTCCACGGCGCGGCGTCGGACCGCGGCGGATTCGGCGCGGAAGGTGATTGCGATTGGGCCGCGCTGCTCATCGGGCCGGGCGCGTTAGCGAATCCAGACGGTCGGCTCCACCGACATCCCGGGGCGCAGCCGCTCGATTCCCGGCTGGCCGGTATCGAAAATGATTCGGACCGGCAGCCGCTGCACGATCTTCACGTAGTTGCCGGTCGCGTTCTCCGGTGGCAGCAGGCTGTACTTGTCGCCCGAAGCTCCGGGCAGGCTTTCGACCCGCCCTCTGAAGCTGTGGCCGAAGGCGTCGACATAAATCGTGACCGGCTGCCCCGGCCGGATCATTGCGAGCTGAGTTTCCTTGAAATTCGCGGTTACCCAGACGCGGTCGGTCTGGGTCAGGGCCAGCAATTGTTGACCCGGTTCGACCCGCTGTCCCAGTTGGACCGTGCGCTTGCCCACGATACCGTCGGCGGGTGCCTTGATATTTGTATAACTCAGATTGAGCAGGGCCTGGTCGAGCGCCGAGCGCGACGCCAGCACGTCGGCCTGTTTGGAGGCAATCATGCGCTGGGCTCCGGCCGCCGCGGCCCGCTGTGCCTCGACCGTCGCCGCGCTGACGTTGGCGGTTGCGACATACTGATCGTACTGCGCCTGTGAAGCGACCTTCTGGTCGAGCAGCGCGCGGTAGCGCTGCGCGTCATGCTGGGCGCGGACGTCGGCCGCCTGGGCCTCGCGCAGTTGCGCTTGCGCCGCCGCATAGCCCTGTCGCGCGACATTCACTTCGGCTTCGGCCTGCGCGAGGTTCGCGCGCGCCTGCTCGACCGCGACCTGGTAATCGCTGGGATCGAGCTGGACCAGGATTTCACCGACCTTCGCGTGCTGATTGTCCTCCACCGCGACCCGGATCGCGGTGCCGTTGATGCGCGAGCTGATCGGATCGATATAACCCTCGATCTGGGCGTCATCGGTTGACTCAAAGGAGGTCAGGTATCGCCACAACTCGTTTGCGCCGGCTGCCAGAGCCACTGCGGCCAACACCGTCAGTATCGCAATCAGCGGCCAGCGCAACCTCGAGGTCGCCCGCTCCGCGCGCGTGCCGTCGGCCGGTGGTTCGACGCCCGCAGGCTGCCGGCGATTCTCGTCGGATAAAGCGTCAGGCGCGCTGTCGGCTTGCGGCTGTTCGTACGTAGATCGCCTCTTCATAGTTCGTGTCTGACATGCCGGGAGCGGAGATTACGCCTGGCCAATTGCGAAATACTATATCCCGAGCTCACCTTTCTGATAGCGATTGTGCCGGCTATCTCCCGGTGCTAGTGATGCCCGGAAGAAAGCTCTCAGGCTCTTAAGCTTCCCCGTCGCTGCCGCTGAGGCTGGCGGGGAGAAACATCGAGGTAATCCTATGCTTAGCAAACAGGCTCTCGGGCTCGACGACGCCAAGCGTATTGCCGCGGCCGCAGCCGCCGAAGCTCGCAAGAACGAGTGGAACGTTACGATCGCGGTGGTTGACGACGGCGGCCACCTGCTCTACCTGGAGCGAATGGATGGTGCGCCGAAGCCGACCGCCACCGTCGCCACCGAGAAAGCGCGCACCGCGGCGTTGTTCAAGCGTCCGACGCTCAGTTTCGAGGAGATGCTTAAGGGTGGACGATTCGGCGTGCTGTCATTGCCGGGCGTGACGCCGATCGAAGGCGGCGTGCCGCTTATTGTTCAGAATGAATGCCTCGGCGCGGTTGGAGTGTCAGGCGTTCAATCGCCGCAGGATGCTCAGTGTGCACGCGCCGGTGCGGCCGTGATCGGAGCATAAGCGATCCCGCAAAAGCGATTGGGCCGACTGGCGGCCGTGCGACTCATCGCCAGAGTTGTGCGGTCGCCAGTTGAGCGCCCTCGGCCATCGCTTCGAACTTGGCCCACACGACCGTGGGGTGAACCTCCGTCTTATAGGTCGCCTGCGAGGAGAAGCCGCAGTCGGTTCCTGCGATCACATTTTCCCGCCCCACCAGCTTCGCGTACCTGCTGAGACGCTCGGCGATCAGTTCGGGATGCTCGACGATGTTGCTGGCGTGGGTGACCACCCCGGGGATCAACAGCTTGCCGGCCGGCAGCTTCACGTCTTCCCAGACGTGGTACTCGTGTTCGTGCCGCGCGTTGGCCGCTTCGAACGAATAGGCGGCGGCGTTTATCTTGAGCATCGCCGGCGCGATGTCTCTTAACTGTGCGTCATGAACGCGCGGTCCTTCGTTGATTCCGTAGCAGGTATGGAAGCGCACCTTTTCCGCGGGGATGCCGCGCAACCCGTGGTTGATCGCCTCGACGTAGAGCCCGGCTCGCTGGTCTCGCTGGGCGGCGTTCAACGATGAGTCGCTATAAATGTCCGACAGGAAGGGATCATCGATCTGGAGCAGGAAGCCGGCGTCGACGATCATCTGATACTCAGTTCGCAGGGCGTCGGCGACCGCGCCGAGGAAGGCCTCTTCGGTCGGATAGTACTCGTTCCTGCCCACGCCGCTCGGCGCCACCGCGGGCATGAAGACTTCCTCGGCGTTCACTCCCTTGATCGCCGCCTTCAGATTGTCGATATCCTTGCGCAGAGCTTCCTGCCCCCGGTAGCTGACCGGCCCGGTGCAGACCATCGGCACGATCGGTGCGACTGCGCCGCCAAGCATCGCCTGTCCGAAGTATTGTTCGTAGTACTCGGGAAAGGCCGCCCGTTCGTCGGCAAACAGCGTCAGCGCCGCGCCGGCCCTCGCCTCGAAACCGGTGAGCCGCTCGCCGACATACGAAAAAAATCCGGGCTTCCCCTGCTCGCCGTCGGTCAAGATGTCAATCCCGGTGGCCGCCTGCTTGCGGACAATCTCGGCGACCGCGCTCCGCACCCGGCGCGCGTAAACTTGCTCGTCACAGGGCTCGCCCTTTATCCGGGCCTTCATCAGATCGAGCAGATCCTTGGGGCGCGGCAGGCTTCCGCAGTGAGTGGTCAGAATGCGATCGGTGCTGTGCTTCATGTCAATGCACTCCGTGGTTTGGCTCTGCGAGCCGACAACCTGGCCGCCAGGCGGGAGACTCTCACGGCGGCGAAATTCCGCAGCGGGCGGTAAGGACTATACTCGTCAGCTCCAGACTTCGCTTGCGACATCCACCACTAATCTCAGCTTGGCCCATTGTTCATCCTCGCTGAGCAGATTTCCTTCCTCGGTGGAGGCGAAACCGCATTGCGGGCTCAGGCAGAGTTGAGCCACGTCCGCGTACTTCGCCGCTTCGTCTATCCTGCGCTTGATAGCGTCGCGCGGCTCGAGCGCGCCGCTCTTCGACGTCACCAGTCCCAGCACGACCAGCTTGTTGCCCCGGGGCAGGAAGCGCAGCGGCTCGAAACCGCCCGCGCGTTCGGTGTCGAATTCCAGAAAGTAGCCGTCGTAGTCGACGCCGCCCAGCAGCAGCTCCGCAACCGGCTCGTAACTGCCCTCCGAGATCCACGATGATCGGAAATTGCCGCGGCAGACGTGCCCCGTGATCACCATATCCGCCGGCTTGCCCGCGACCGCGTAGTTGACCACGCGGGCGTAGGTCGCGCCGAGTTGATCGAGACTCTCACCGCGCGCGCTCGCCTTCTCTCGCTGCTCGCGCGAGCACAGAAAGGCCCAGGCCGTGTCGTCGAACTGCAGATAACGGCAGCCGGCCCGATAAAACGCCTGCACCGCTTTGCGATAGGTCTTGGCCAGGTCGTCGAAGAAGCCGTCGAGTTCGGGATAAGCGGCCGGATCGATCAGATCGCGACCAGTGCGTACGTAGAGCATCGCGGGCGAAGGAATCGTCATCTTCGGCACTCGCCGGGTGTGCGAGCGCAGGAATTTGAAATGCGCGAGCATCGCGTGATCGTCGGGAAAATCAAGTTTGCCCGCGACCCGGATTCCTGCGGCCTTGGTCGCGGCGCCACGAAAGCTGATACCGCTTTCGTCAACCGTGCGCTCGCAACCGTTGAGTCCCCACAGGAAATCGAAGTGCCACCAGGAGCGGCGAAACTCGCCGTCGGTGATGGCTTGCAAGCCGCTCTCTTCCTGTCGGGTGATGATCGTCTCGATCTCCCGATCCTCAACCTCCCGGAGGCTTTCGATGGCGAGACTGCCGGCCTGATATTGCGCGCGCGCCTGCTTGAGGCGCTCGGACCGCAGGAGGCTGCCGACCTGATCGGCGCGAAACGGTGGCGTACTTCGAGGCATAGACTTATTCCCAATCCTTTGTGCGGGAAACATAAGATCATCAGCGCTCCGAACGCAATCTGCGCGCCTCACAAGTGTCTGAAGTCCACCGAACTTGACAGCGGTTAGCAGGATCGACGAGATATGGCGCAGCGCAAGCCGCAGTCTCGATGATGAATACTCAACTCAGGAGCGAGCCGTGCCCATAGGACCACTCATAAGATATCCATCGTTTGGTTTATCGCTACTGTCGTTCGATACGCTCGCGCCCGGCATCAACTCCGAAGTTGTAGCGCTAACGGCCGAAGATGGCGGCGAATCCAAGGGCGTGCTCTACAGCAAGGGCGGCGAAAAGACCGTCGTCTGCATGATGCATCCGCGTGCGGACATGAGCCGCCATTATGTGATCCCGTATCTGCTCGAGGCCGGCTTCGCCGCTTTTGGCCAGGAGGGACGTTGGCCGGGCAACGACATCGCCTGCATCCACGAGCTGCTGCTGATGGATATTGCGGCCTCGGTCAAGCTTCTCCAGGCGCGCGGTTTTCAGAAGATCGTGCTGCTCGGCAACAGCGGCGGCGGGTCGCTCTACACCTTCTACCAGGCGCAAGCGGTCACGGCGGTACCCAACCGTTTGACGGATACGCCGGCCGGCGACCCATACGATCTCAACCGCTTCCAGATGCCGCCGGCGGACGGGATGGTGATCATCGCCGCGCATCTGGGCGAAGGCAAAGTGCTGCAGGCTGCGATCGATCCGTCGGTGACCGACGAGGCCGATCCGCTGTCAAGCGATCCGAGCCTCGATATGTACAATCCGGCCAACGGTTTCCGCGAGCCGCCGGAATCGAGCAAGTACACCAACGAATTTCTGCAGCGTTATCGCGCGGCGCAGACCATGCGAGTGGCGCGTATCGACGCGATCGCGCGCCGCTATATCGAAGAGCAGCGCTACTTTGCCGAGCTTACGCGCGAGCCGGCCTTCGACACCCAACCTCCCGCCCGGCGCAGCTTTGTGAGCCGGCGAGCGGTGAGCGGGCGCTACCTGCTGATAAATCGAACCGAAGCGAATCCGGCCTTCGCGGATCTTTCGATCGATCCTTCGCTGCGCACTTACGGGTCGCTCTTCTCGCCGCGCCCCGACCTGTTCAACTACACCGAAGCCGGCTTTGGAAGGTACCAGACGCCGCGCGCATGGTTGAGCACCTGGTCGGGACTGTCATCGCGCGCCGCGGTGCTCGACAATATCACCCGCATCAAGGCCCCGACCCTGGTGATCAACTACACCGGCGATCACGCTATCTATCCGTCGAATTCGGCAGCGATTTACCGCCAGTCGGCCGCCGCTGACAAACAATTGGAGCAGGTCGACGGCGATCACTTCGGCAATCCACTGCCGTCCAGGCCTGACCGCGGCGGACGACCGGAAGCGGCGAAAGTGATCGTGCGATGGCTGCGGGAAAGATTCCCGGCGCGCTAGGCCGCGGATGCTGCGGCGCTTGAACGATCGGTTCGCGCCTCATACGTTCAGCCGAGGCGGAAGCGCGGCCGCAACCTTCTCGATCGAGCCTTCGAGCCCCGCGTTCATCGCTTCGCCGCCCGGAATCCGCATCGAGAAGATACTTTCGATCGAGGTGTAGTCGTGATACCCCAGCCGCGCGATCGGCCGCAGCCTCAGGATATCGATACAGCCGTCGGCGCGCAGCGCGTCGTCCGCGATGTGGATCGCGATGACCTGGCCGAACACCACACTGGCTGAGCCCATCACGCCGTTGCCGGGCAGGCGCACGGTCTGCAGATAGCGGCACTCGAAATGAATCGGTGATTCGGCGACCATCGCCGGGCGGACCAGGCGCCCGGGCGCCTTGGTGAGGCCCGCGATCTCGAATTCGTCCACCTCCGGCGGCAGTTCCTGCGCCGTCAGATTGACCGCTTCGCGCAGCGCGTAAGTCGCCATGTTCCATACGAACTCGCCGGTCGCCTCGGCATTCGCAACGCTGTCCTTGAATTTACCCTGCGTGTTCTGGTTGGCGCAGAACAGCACGATCGGCGGATCGAAGGTGACATTCTGAAACTGGCTGAACGGGGCGAGATTATGACGGCCGGTCGCATCGATCGTCGAGATCCAGCCGATCGGTCTCGGCACCACGCAGGACTTGAAGGGATCGTGCGGCAGATTATGCGGCGTGCGGCCCGGTTCGTAATACATAGTCGCCTCCGGCGCCAAAGGTTATGACACTCCATCGCTCATCGCAAATTCTTCGCGATGACGACTAAGGCGTACGAGAACCGGCGCTCGCTGATCACGGCCGGAGGTCATCCCGCCGCTGAAGGCGGCGGCACGGCCGGCCTAATGGGTAATCGATAATTCAAGCCGGCTGATATGCCACTGGCCGCCGTCTTTAGTCACTCGTGCCTGCAATCCGGCATAGGCGATGATCGTGATCGGTGTCGGCTCGAGCTTGAGCTTGGTGACGTAGCCGCGAATTACAGTGGCGCCTTCGACCTCGCGCACGTCGAAGTTGGTCAGCAGATGGCGCGCGTGATCTTCGTTGCCCTTGCGGATGTGCTCGGTGATAAAGCCGGCGATCGCTTCGCGTCCCTTGAACTCGCCGTAAGCGTGGAAGACGCCGTCGGCGGTGAAGAACGAAGCAAAGCCGTCGGGACGATGGCCGTCCAGTTCTAGGTAGAGCTGAATCAGGGTTTCGTGAATCGCGAGTTTGTCTTCGATCGTCAGTGCCATCGATACATCTCCGTAATAATTGTCATCAGGCCGTGCCGAGCAGAAAGGGTTCGAGGAACTCGTTGAAGGGCGTACCGATTCGCTGCACCGCGTGGCCCGCATTCGGGAAGACCCGCCGCTGCGCGTGAATCTGCTCGCCGAGTCGATCGCAGATCGCTTCGAGCGCGGCGCAGGAGGTGCCCGAGACCACCGCCTTGCGATAGGGCGCGCCGTCGATCGCGGCGGTTGGAATCGACATCTGCCACGGCACCTCGCTCATAAGGTTGCGCGCCGCGATCAGCACATGCGGCGGCAGCGGCGAGGGCACCGCCATCTGGATCCCGAGCGCCTTCAAAAAGCCCCCGATGAAAGCGCCGACGTCCTTGCGATCGGCGACTTCGCAATGGCGTTTCATGGCGGCGCCGGTTTCCGCCACTGCCGGCACCTCGCTCGCGTTCAGGAATGCGGGCGGTTCGATCAGAGTCAGGGAGAGTATCCGCTCGGGCGCCAGCGCGGCCGCGCGGCCGGCGACTATTCCACCCATCGAGGTGCCAACCAGATGGGCACCGTCGCCCAGCAGCTCGACCACGTCGCGCGCATCGGCGTCGACGTCGACCCGCTCGATCGGCGGGTTGTTGCCGTAGCCGCGCCGATTCGGAATCACCAGCCGCCAGCGTTCGGCAAGCACGGTCTGGGCCTGGAATGCGACCGAGCCGTCGTTGAGGCTGCCATGGAGCAGCACCAGCGCGGGTCCGCGGTCGCCCAGGTGTTTCACTTCAATCGCCATAGCGCATCCGTCGCCCGAGACTACCTAGCGCATGCCGCCCGCCAAGCGCAAACGACGTGCGCACCGGGCACAGGGTCGCAGGCCGGGCACAAAATATCGCCGCGTCGTGGTGCCATAATACTTGTCAATTATCTCGTAAAATGGCATAACGTTCCGCGCCATGGAGACAGCTGCCGGGAAAATCTCGCTCCGATCGGCCATCGCGACGGCCGCCTTCATCGTAATGTTGCTGATACCCGCGCCGGGTGGCGCGCAGAGCGCAGTGCCGGCTTCGAGTTCGTCGTTGAGCGCGGCGGTCGAGAATTATTTCCTCGGATGGTTTCCGCGGGTGACGCGGATCCAGGCCGAGCAGCCGCATTGGATCACGCCGCTGGTAACGGTTACGCCGCGTCTGGAGGAAGAGTTTCGCTACGACCAGTTCTGGCAGTCACAAAGGCACGGTGTCGCGACCGATAATTTCGGCGGCGGCAAGGGACTCGAACTGATACCGTTCCAGGACGTCGAGATTATCCTGGGGGTGCCGGCGTGGATCGCGCACAACGGCACGATCCAGCATCCGCATGGAACCAAGCAGCCGAGCAGCGACGGCTGGGCCGATGAAAGCTTTCTCGTCAAGTACCGCCTGCTGTCAGCCAACGAGGAGAGCGGCAATTACATCCTGACCGCCTTCATGGGCTTCAGTGCGCCGACCGGCGACGACGGCAACAGCGCCCACCACGGAATTTTCACACCGACCATCGCGGGCGGCAAAGGCTTCGGCAACTTCGCCGTCCAGAGCACCGCCGGGATCGCGCTTCCCGACGGCGGCCTGGAGCGGCTCGGGATGCCGCTGTTGTGGAACACCGCCTTCCAGTATCGCGTGTTCAAACTTTTCTGGCCCGAGTTAGAGGTGAATTACAGCTGGTGGCCAAACGGCGAGCGCGAGGGCGAGACGCAGGTCTTTCTTACTCCGGGTCTCGTGATCGGGCGGATTCCGATTCACGATCGTGTCGGCCTGACGATCGGCGCTGGCTACCAGGTCGCCGTCACCCATCATGCGGCCTACAATCACGCCGTGATCTTTTCCGGTCGCATCCCGTTTTGACGCTCGGGCTGATTATCCTTCCGCGGCCGGGGTAATCGCCGGGGCGAGCGAGGTTGACGATCGGTTGCCGCTCACTTCGGCGCCGGCGTGATAGGCCAGCGGCACGTAGCAGACCACCGACAACAGCGTCAGCACTCCGGTGAGCAGGAAGGCGGGCACGAAGTCGCTGGATGAAAGGGCGGTTTCGCCGTGGAGCCTGAGGCTGACATGCAGCACCAGCGCGGCGATCCCGACGCCGAGGCTCAGGAACAACTGCTGCGCCATGCTTGCCAGCGTGTTGGCGTCGCTCATCGAGACCATCGGCACGTCGGCGTAGACCAGCGTATTGAGGCTGGTGAACTGGAGCGAGCGGAAGAATCCGCCGACGAGCAGCGCGAACACAATTAATTCGTATGGGGTTGAAGGCCGGAAGAGCGCATAGCTCGCCATGATCGCCGCATTGATCAGGCCGTTGCGGATCAAGATCGATCGGAAACCGTAGCGGCGGACGATCGGCACGATCAGGAACTTGACAATCAGGGCGCCGACCGCGCTGGCGAAGGTGAACAGGCCGGAGACGAACGGGCTGAGTCCGAACACCAGTTGTAGCAGCATCGCCAGCAGGAACGGCAGCGAGCCCATCGCCATGCGGAACAGGCCGCCGCCGAGGACCGAGGCGGCAAAGGTCGGGATGCGGATCAGGCCGAGGTCGACGATCGGATAATCGATACGCCGGGCGTGGATAACGTAGAGTCCCAGGCACAGTCCGCCGCCCGCCATCACGCTCATCACGATACTGACCGGGATTACGCCGCGGCCGATCGCCTCGAAGCTGAACAGCAGGCCGGCCAGGCCGAAGCCGGTCAGCAGGAAGCCGCGCAGATCGAGCGGCGATGCTGCGGTCTCGCGGACATTCTCGATAAACAGGGACACCAGCACCATCCCGATCACGCCGACCGGCACGTTGATGAAGAAGATCCATCGCCAGGTGCTGTAGGTAACGATGAATCCGCCCACCGGCGGTCCGATCACCGGACCGAGCACAGCCGGGATGGTGAGCAGCGACATCGCCTGCACGAGGTTCGATTTCGCGACCGTCTTCAGCACCACCAGGCGGCCGACCGGGACCATCATGGCCCCGCCCATGCCTTGCAGAATGCGGGCTGCGATCAATTCCGGCAGCGAGTTCGAGAGGCCGCACAGGATCGAGCCGAGCGTGAAGACGAAGATCGCGGCGCGAAAAACCGTGCGGGCGCCATAGCGTTCCGCCGCCCATCCGCTGATCGGGATGAAGACTGCGAGGCTCAGCAGGTACGAGGTGATAGCGAGGTTGAGCCGGATCGGATCTTCGTGCATCGAGACCCCGATCGCCGGAAGGGCGGTCGCGATGACCGTCGTATCGAGGGTCTGCATGAACAGCGCGCCGCCGACGATCAGC
>DATKSL010000034.1:0-20977 GCA_035531675.1 Binataceae bacterium (SeqCode)
CGGAGGCCGAACGGGCGATTATCGCCGAGATCGACGAGTGCAAGAAGAGCGGCGACACGCTGGGCGGCATCGTCGAGGTCACGGTCGCCGGCCTGCCGGTCGGCCTGGGCAGCCATGTGCAATGGGATCGCAAGCTCGACGGGCGGCTGGCCCACGCGCTGCTCTCGCTGCAGGCGGCCAAGGGGGTCGAGTTCGGGATGGGCTTCGCGGCCGGCACGGTGCGCGGATCGCAACTCCATGACGAGATCGGCTACGACGCGGCCGGCGCGCGCTTCACCCGCCATTCGAACAACTCCGGCGGCACCGAAGGCGGCATGACCACCGGCGAGCCGCTCAAGGTGCGAGTCGCGTTCAAACCGCTGTCGACGCTGATGCGCCCGCTGCGCTCGGTCGATATTCACACCAAGGCCGAGGCGGTCGGCACTATCGAGCGTTCCGACGTCTGCGCGGTGCCGGCGGCGGCGGTGATCGCCGAGGCGGTGGTGGCGTTCGAGATCGCCAACGCCTTCCTGGAGAAATTCGGCGGCGATTCGCTGGCCGAGGTGACGCGCAATTACCAGGGCTACTGCGAACAGGTGCGCCGCTATTGAGGAGCGCCCGGCGATGAAACCGAAGCTGGTGGTGACCGGTTTCATGGGCACCGGCAAGAGCCGGGTCGGACGGGCGGCGGCCGAGCGGCTGGGCGTGCGCTTCGTCGACAGCGATCGTGAAATTGTGACGCACAGCGGAAAATCGATCGCGGAGATTTTCGCCCTCCATGGCGAGCCGCACTTTCGCGCCCTCGAGCGCACCGCGATCGCCGCGCTGGCGGCGGATGCCGAGCCCGCGGTGATCGCCACCGGTGGCGGCGCACTGGCCGACGACGACAATTTCCGTGCGCTCAAACGGGCCGGGATCATCGTTTGCCTGGCGGCGCGGCCGGAAGTGATCGCGGCCCGCCTGGCGCGCTCGGGCGAAGCGCGGCCCAAGCTTATCGAAGGCGGCAAGCCGCTGCTCGATCGGATCGTCGAGCTGATGGCCGAGCGCGCCGCGGTCTACGCGCGAGCCGAGGCGACGCTGGACACCTCCGACCTGACGATCGACGCGGCCGCCGAGCGGCTGGTCGCGATCTTCACGGCGCTCAGGGAGCGGCGATGCGAACCTTCAGCGTAGCGCTGGGCGCGCGATCCTACCCGGTGCACGTCGGCGCCGGCGTCCTCGACGACTTGGGCACGCTGGCTCTGGAAGCCGGGCTGCGTGGCGGACGGGCGGCGGTCGTGACCGACTCGACGGTCGGCCCGCTCTACCTGGAACGCGTCGCGGCGGCGCTGGACGGGGCGAAGTTCGATCCGATCGCGATCACGATCGCGGCCGGCGAGGGCAGCAAATCGCAGGCCGTGCTGGAATCGATCTATGACCGCCTGGTCGAGGCGCATCTCGAACGCAGCGGCACGGTGTTCGCCCTGGGCGGCGGCGTGGTCGGCGATCTCGCCGGCTTCGCGGCGGCGACCTATCTAAGAGGCGTGCCGCTGGTGCAGGTACCGACCACGCTGGTGGCACAGGTCGACTCGGCATTGGGCGGCAAGACCGGCATCAACCATCGGCTGGCCAAGAACCTGATCGGCGCATTTTACGAACCGCGGATGGTCGTCGCGGACGTCGAAACGCTCGACACGCTCGGCGAGCGCGAATTTCGCGAGGGGCTGGCCGAGGTCATCAAGTACGGCGCGATCATGGATGCGCCGCTGCTCGACGACCTCGAACGCGGCCGCGACGCGATCGCGGCGCGCGACCGCCATGAGCTCGAGCAACTGGTCGAGCGCTCGCTGCGGCATAAGGCTTCAGTGGTCGAGCGCGATGAGCAGGAAGCGGGACTGCGCCGGCTGCTGAACTTCGGGCATACCGTCGGCCACGCCCTCGAGGCGAGCTCCGGCTACGGCCGCTATCTGCATGGCGAAGCGGTTGCGATCGGGATGGTCGCGGCGGCGCGGCTGTCGGAAACCTATGCCGGGCTGAGCTCGGCCGAGTCCGAGCGCTTGCGCGCGCTGATCGAGCGGGCCGGACTGCCGGTGGCGATGCCGTCGGGATGGGCCGGCGAAGAATTCGCTCAGGCCCTCAACCTCGACAAGAAGCGCGCCGGCGACGGGATCGAGTTCGTGCTGCTCGACCGGCTGGGCCATGCGCTTACCCATCGTATCGGTTGCGACGAGATCATCACCGAGTTGTCCGACGAATAGGCTCGGCTCTCGGCCTCGGCAACCGACAATCCCTTCAGTTACGCCATACTCTGCGTAACAGGGTTATGCTTTAAGGATCTTGTCTTACGCACCTTAATTAATGTCGGAAGAGCTTGTATTTTCTTTTCGACAAAGCGACACTAATAAACGTGTTGAGGGCTTCTGAGAGCCACCTGGAGGGGGATTCCCACGATTGACCACAAATCAATCGGTAGGAAGCTGGGCCGCATCGGCGGACCCGCGAGTGCTTCGGGAAGATCTGGCTTAACCGGTGCCCGGGTCGGAACGTGCACACGGATTTTGTGTGTGCCCAGATTGATTCCAGGTGAGGAGATTATGGCACAGTCAGTTAACCAGGCGGCGAAAGTGCTCACGGTCAGAGAAGTATCCGAGTACCTTCGCGTCCACCCCTCGACCATCTACAGATTGCTGAGGCAGCGCCAGTTGCCGGCCTTCAGGGTCGGCAGCGACTGGCGGTTCAATGTCGAGGCGATCGATCGCTGGCGCGCAGCGATGGAAGAGGGCGTTGTTCCGGTCGAGAAGCCAGCCGTCGCGCACGGCCGGCGGCGCAGCGCTTAAGGCCACACGCACAAGCGCAGCCCGCGGTCGCATCGAGCCGACCGCGGGCTGCGTAGCGCACAACCATCGGCGATCGAGCGGCGTGCGCTGCAAACTGGACGCTTCGCAGCGCGGCGAAGTCTGATCTGCGAAATCCGCGGCGACTCAGTCCGCCTGCGTATGCCTGGCGGTGCCGAGCGCCTCGAACAGCAGTATCGCGACCCCGATCGTGATCGCACTGTCGGCCAGGTTGAATACCGGATAGCTCCAGCCGTAGTAGTGAAGGCGGATAAAATCGATCACGCGTCCGCGCACCACGCGATCGATCAGGTTGCCTAGCGCGCCGCCCAGAATCAGCGCGAACCCCACCGACCCCCACGATAGCTCACGGGCCTGCCCCAGCAGGACTATCAACACCACGATCGCAATCGCGGTGATCGTGAACAGCAGCCCGCTGCGGACTTCCGGCGGCAGGCTCACGAACAGGCTGAAGGCGGCGCCGGGATTGAGCGTGTAGGTGAGATCGAACAGATGCGGCACGATCGGAATCGACCGGTAGAGCTGCAGATGCGACGCCACGTAGAGCTTGCTCGCCTGGTCGGCGATCAGCACCGGCGCCGTCACCGTCGCCAGCATCAGCCACATCGTGCGCCAGCGCGACACCGATTGGGCCGGCGGCCCGGGGAACGAAAGCGCCTCGCTCACGCGCTCAGGCCCGCCACCACCGCACGGCATCGCGGACACAACTCGGTATGACCGCCGTCGTCGTAGTATTTCCAGCAGCGCTGGCATTTGAGGCCGGGCGCCTTGCGGCCGAGGATGTAGAGTTGCGGTCCCATCTGACTGAGACGGCCGAACCAGCCATCGGCGGTGAAGGTCTCGCGGCGGTCGGCGACGCGTCGCAGATTCTCGGCCGAGTCGCCGCTCATGAACTCCACCGAGGACACCACGAACAGTTCCTGGAGCATCTCGGGCCAGCGCTCCTCGGGCGGTTCCAGACCGACGGTCTCCGGCTCGGCGGCGGTCCACACCAGGGAGACGGCGGCTTCGAGCGGCGCGCCGATCACTTCGGCCTGCCGCATCTCCTCGAGCAGCTTCAGCACGTCATCGCGCAGCTTGAGATGCCACTCCCATCGCGTCTCGAAATAGCCATCGGGCGCGTAAAGTATCGCGCCGCCGAGTTGTTCGAGATGGACGCTGTCGAATTCCCGGTTCGGGATCGATCCGTAAATCTCGTCGGCGGTATAGGGAATCAGCGGCGCCAGCATCCGCACCAATTCGTAGACGACCGTATGCAGGGCGCTCTGCGCCGAGCGGCGCAAGCGCGAGTTCGCGCCCGAACAGTAGAGGCGGTCGCGCGCCACGTCGATATAGAGCGAGCTCAGGTCGCCGATCACAAAATTCAGCAGCGCGAAATAAGCCGCCTGAAAATCGAACGCGTGGTACGCCTTGGCGACGCGCTCTTTGACGGCCGCCAGCCGCGACAGGATGAAGCGATCGATATCGGGCATCGCGTCGGGCGCCAGCGCGTCGCGGTCGGGGTCGAAGTCGTAGAGATTACCCAGCATGTAGCGCGCGGTGTTGCGCAGCTTGCGATAGGACTCCGCCACCGCGCTGAAAAGATTCTCGCCCACGCTCATGTCGGCCGCGTAATCGACCGAGGCGAACACCAGCCGGAAGACGTCGGCCCCGATCCGGTTGACGGCGTCGGCGGCGTGCTCGAAGTTGCCGAGCGACTTCGACATCTTGCGTCCCAGCTCGTCGAGCGCGAGGCCGTGGCTGATGACGTTGCGATAGGGCGCGTGACCCTCGGTGGCGACCGCGCAGATCAGCGAGGATTGGAACCAGCCGCGCGCCTGGTCGATACCTTCGCAATAGGCCGCCGCCGGCCACTCCAGGCCGCGCTGCCTCAGCACCGCGGCCTGCGAGCATCCGGAGTCGAACCACACGTCGAGCACGTCTTCTTCTTTCGAGAACGTGCCGGCGCCGCATTTTTCGCACTTGAGTCCGGCGACCAGAAAATCCTCGACCGGCCGCCGATACCAGGCGTCCGAGCCCTCGCGCGCGAAGATTTCCTCGACCCGCTTCATCACCTCGACGTTAAGCGTGACGACGCCGCAACCGGCGCATCGCAGCGCCGGAATCGGCACGCCCCAGGCGCGTTGGCGCGACAGGCACCAATCGGGCCGCGTTTCGACCATGTTGCGGATCCGATCACGCGACCATCCGGGGACCCAGTTGACCCGATCGATTTCGGCCAGCGCCCGCGCGCGCAGATCGTTATGGTCGACGCGCAGGAACCACTGCTCGGTGGCGCGGAAGATCAGCGGGTTCTTGCAGCGCCAGCAGTGCGGATAGCTGTGGCTCAAATCCTCGCCATGGAGCAGCGCACCCGAGGCTTTCAGATCGGCGACGACCGCGGGGTTGGCCTCGAACACCCGCCGCCCCGCATAGATTCCCGCCTCGCCGGTGAAGGTCCCGCCGTCGTCGACCGGGGTCAGCGTCGGCAGGCCGTAAGCGTTGCCGATCACGAAATCCTCGTAGCCATGGCCGGGCGCGGTATGGACCAGGCCGGTGCCCGACTCGGCAGTGACGTGCGGGCCGAACATCAGGCGCGAGTCGCGCGCGGCGAACGGATGGCGGAAGACGTCCTGCCCGTCGAGCATCTTGAGCGCCTCACGCTTGAGCGCGATCCGTCCCGCGGCCTTGACTCCGCAGGCCTGCTCGACCGCCGACGCCAGCCGATCGGCGACCACGTACCACGATTCGCCCAAGCGCAGCGCGACGTATTCGAAGGTCTCGTTGAGTGTGATGCCGAGGTTGGCCGGCAGCGTCCACGGCGTGGTGGTCCAGATGACGGCGAACAACTTGCCCGCGCGATGCGCCGCATCCAGCGTGGCGCCGTCGGCGGATTCGGCGGCCAGCGCCGCCGCATCGCGCAGCTTTTCGTTGAAGCGAAAGGCGACGTAGATCGAGGGCGAGCGATGGTCGCGGTACTCGACCTCGGCCTCGGCCAGCGCCGTGCGGCATTCGATACACCAGTGCACCGGGCGCAGGCCGCGGTAGATATAGCCCCCCTCGACCATCCGGCGCAGCACGGCGATCTCGGCGGCTTCGTACTCGGGCGCCAGCGTCACATACGGATTATCCCAGTCGCCGATCGCGCCGAGGCGCCGGAAGTCGACGCGCTGGATGTCGATATATTTCTCCGCGTGCGTGCGGCATAGCTGGCGCAGTTCGAGCTTCGAGATAGTGCGGGCGCGCTCGCCGAGTTCGCGGGCGACGTTGTGCTCGATCGGCATCCCGTGGCAATCCCATCCGGGCACGAACGGGGTGCGATAGCCGAGCACGGCGCGCGAGCGCACGATGAAGTCCTTAAGGGTCTTGTTGAGCGCGGTGCCGAAATGGACGCGGCCGTTGGCGTATGGGGGGCCGTCATGCAGCACCCACAGCTCCGCCGTCGCGCGCGTCTCCAGCAGCCGCTGGTAGATTTTGAGATCCTCCCAGCGCTTGAGCATCTCCGGCTCCCGCTTAGGCAGATTCGCCTTCATCGGGAAGTCGGTTTTCGGCAGCTTGAGGGTCGCTTTGTAGTCGGTAGCCACGATCTGAGGGTTAGAAGATTAACCGATGGCGACGGCCGGCGCGAGACAGGGTCCCGATCGCCGATGCTCTCAGGGCTGGTGGACGGCTTTGAGTCGCCGTCCCAACTCCCTCCCCGTCGCCAGCGGGCGGCTCCGGGTCGGCGTCCGGGCTCCCTCCCCCTCAGTTTCGGGGGAGAGAGTTGAGAACTTTCGGCGTCTAGCCTGAATCTCTCCCAAACACTTCGCTTGAAAAGGCGGGCGAGGCTTCGTATCATCGGCGCCCGGAAAATTCTCGGGGCTCAACTTTGGCAATACACCCCCCCACTTCATCCGGGGCCCTCGCCGGCCTCCGGATACTCGACCTCACCGACTATCGGGCGCATCTGTGCGCGCGGATGTTCGCCGACCTCGGCGCCGACGTGATCAAGGTCGAGCCGCCGGGCGGCGACGACGGGCGACGCATCGGGCCGTTCGTCGACGACCGACCGCATCCCGATCGCAGCCTGTTCTTCTGGTTCTACAATCTCAACAAGCGCTCGCTCACGCTCGACCTGGAAAGCGCGCGCGGCCGCGAACTCCTGCTCGAGCTGGCGCGCGGCGCCGACGTCGTGATCGAGAATTTCGGTCCCGGCCGGGCCGAGGCGATGGGGCTTGGATGGGCGCGGCTCCATGAGCTCAACCCGGCGCTGGTGATGTGCTCGATTTCGCCGTTCGGCGCGGACGGTCCCTATCGCGACTACCTGGCCGACGACGCGGTGCTGACGGCGCTGGGCGGCATGCTCTATATCAACGGCTACCCGGGCCGGCCGCCGGTGCGGCCGCTGGGTCTGCAGGCCTACCACGCCGCCGCACACTATGGCGCGATCGCCACGATGTGTGCGCTGTTCGCGCGCGATCGCGACGGCGCCGGCCAGTGGATCGATCTGAGCATGCAGGCGGCGACCGCCGGCGCGCTCGAACACGTGGTCGGGCTGTTCTTCCAGAACAGACGGCCGGAGCGGCGGCGCGGCACGCTCCATTGGGCGCGCTTCTTCCGAGCCGGCAAATGCCGCGACGGCTACGTGCTGCACTGCACTATCGGCGATTGGACTTCGCTGCTCGAATGGGTCAAGGCCGACGATGCGGCGCAGGATCTGATCGCGCCCGAATGGCATACCCATGACCATCGCGCGGAACACGCTGAGCATCTGTTCGACGTGCTCGACCAATGGGTCAAGGACAAGCCGCGCGACGAGGTCGTGGCGCGCGCCCAGCTCCTGCGCCAGCCCTACGCCGCGGTGCGCTATCCCGGCGAGCTGTTCGACGATGAGCAGTTGCTGGCTCGCGGCTATTTCGTCGCGGTCGAGCATCCCGAACTCGGCCGCAGCTTTCGCTATCCGGGCGCGCCGGCGCTGATGCATGGCACGCCGTGGCGAGCCTATCGGCGTCCGCCGCTGCTCGGCGAGCATAACGATCAGATCCTGCGCGACGAGCTCGGGCTCTCGAGCGAGGAACTCGCGGTGCTGGCCGCCGAGAGGATCATCTGACCATGGCGGCGAAGGCGCTCGAAGGCATCCGCGTGATCGATTTCACCTGGGTGGTCGCCGGTCCGGTGGCGACCCGGATGCTGGCGGACAACGGCGCCGAGGTGATCAAGGTCGAGCGCAAGAGCCCGGGCTACATGGGCCCGCGCAAGGTCGGCCTGCAGCCCGACCTCAATCGCAACAAGCTCTCGGTCGCGATCAACATGGCGGAGCCGCGCGGCGTCGAGCTGGCGCGCGAACTGGTCAAGCTCGGCGACCTGGTGATCGACAACTTCTCGGCGCGCGTGATGCGCGGCTGGGGGATGGATTACGAGAGCCTGCGCAAAATCAAACCCGACATCATCTGTATGAGCATGTCCGGCCTCGGCCATACCGGCCCGCGCCGCAATTACGTCAGCTATGGACCGACCCTGCAGGCGCTGACCGGTTTCGTCCGGCTGATGACCGATCCCAACGGCGAGCCGGCCGGCTTCGGCTATTCGTTTTCCGACCTGGCCGGCGGACTGGCCGGCGGCTTCGCCGCGCTGGCCGCGCTGTGGCATCGGCGACGCACCGGCCAGGGTCAGTTTATCGACCTCTCACAGATGGAGGCGCTGACCGGCTTCGTCGGGCCGGGGCTGCTGGATATCTCGGTCAACGGCCGCGAGCAAGCGCCGGTCGACTGGCGCGCGCAGGAAAGTCCCGCCGCGCCGTACGGGGTCTATCGATGCCGCCCGGATGGCGACGACGACGATCGATGGATCGTGATCTCGGTCGGTTCGCAGGCGCAATGGGATCGCTTCGTCGGTGCGCTCGGCGCGCCCGCCTGGACCGCCGACGCGAAGTTCCGCACGCTCTACCTGCGGATGCGCAATCGCGATGAACTCGATCGGCAGGTTGGCGCCTGGACCGCGGACCATCAGGCCGAAGACGCCATGACGCTTCTGCAGCGCGCCGGTGTCCCCGCCGGCCTGGTGCAGAACGGCGCCGATCTCTGCACCCGCGATCCGCAACTGCAATTCCGCAACTTCTGGGCCCCGGTCAAGCGGCCCGATGGTCCCGATACCAGCGTCAGCGGCATACCATATCGGCTGTCGGCGACCCCCGGCGCGATTCATCGCAATGCACCCGAGGCCGGTGAGGACAACGAATACGTGCTGGGCAAGTTGCTGGGGCTATCGGCGGCCGAGCGCGAGCAGCTTTACGCGAGCCAGGTGGTCTGGCATTGAACGACGCGCCTCGTCGGCCTGCCGGGGCATCGGCGGCCGTGCTCGGGCTGGACGGGTTTCCGCCGGGTTGATAAGAGGGGGACATCGCGCGCGCCGCAGCGGGGATCCGCGGTTCGGCAGCCAACGGAGTTCGAATGGACGACAAGCTTCATCGTCACGGGGACGACGGCGATCAGCGGCGCTTTGTGGCCTGGGTCGACATGCCGACGCCCGAGCAGATCCGGCAGATGGGACTGCCGCCGAGCTACAATTTCGGCTTCGTCGGCGCGATGGGGCGCCTGATGGTGGCGCATCCGAAGATCGGCCCGCACTTCGGCCGGCTCTTCCAGCAGATCATGTTCGGGCCGGGAGCGTTGAACCGCCAGGAGCGCGAGATGGTCGCGATGGTGACGGCGCGCGCGCAGAATTGCTTCTATTGAACGCAATCCCACGCAGAGTTTCTGCGTGCTGAGGGTGGCGACCCCAAGCTGATCGAGGCGATCCATGAACAGCGCTGGCAGCAACTCGACGGTATTGCCTTGCGCACGCGCGCGTTGTGCGACGTGGCCCACAAGATGAGCGGCGAGCCCACCCGGATGACGCGCGAAGCCTGGCAACCGCTGCGTGATCTCGGCTTCAGCGACGAAGCGCTGCTCGAGGTCGGCCATATCGTCGGTATCTTCAACTACCTGACCCGGCTCGCCGACGGCTTCGGACTCGAGGTCGACGAGGCGGTGCTGGAAGCCGCGCGCACCAAAGTTCCACTCAAAAAGCACGATTGATAGAACTGCCGCCGGGGGCGGTCCGGCGGCCTTTTCGATTCGGCGATAATCGTGAAATAATCGCTTAACTCGGTAGTGCCCGCCCGGGGGCGGGACAGCAGATTTTTGGAGGTGACCCCGATGAGGGCTGAGCGTCAGAGCGAACCGACTGGGAAGCAGGCACAGAAGCGGCCGTTGACCGGCGCCGAATACCTGGCGAGCTTGAAGGACGATCGCGAGGTCTATATCTACGGCGAACGGGTCCGCGACGTCACCGAGCATCCCGCCTTCAGAAACGCCGCGCGGATGCTGGCGCGACTGTACGACGCGCTGCACGATCCGGCCCACAAGGAAGTCCTCACCTGCGAAACCGACACCGGCAACGGCGGCTTTACCCAGCGCTTCTTCCGCGCCGACCGCAGCGCCGAAGAAATGGTCAAGACACGCGACGCTATCGCCGAGTGGGCGCGGGTTACCTGGGGATGGATGGGGCGCTCGCCCGATTACAAGGCCAGCTTCATGGGTACGCTGGGCGCCAACGCGAAGTTTTACGAGCCCTACCAGGAGAACGCCAAGGCCTGGTATCGGCGCGCGCAGGAACAATGCCTCTACATGAATCACGCGCTGGTCAATCCGCCGGTCGACAAGTCGCGGCCGATCACCGAGGCCAACGACGTTTACGTCCACGCCGAGAAGGAGACCGACGCCGGCGTGATCGTCAGCGGCGCCAAGGTGGTCGCCACCAACTCCGCCCTGACCCATTACAACTTCGTCGGCTGCTACCCGCTGATCGGCCGTCCCGAGCAGGCGGTGTTCGCGATGGTGCCGATGGCCGCGCCGGGCCTCAAACTGCTGTGCCGGACCTCGTACGAGATGACCGCGGAGGTGATGGGCAGTCCGTTCGATTACCCGCTCTCGAGCCGGCTCGATGAGAACGACGCGATCCTGATTCTCGACAAGGTTCTGATCCCCTGGGAGAACATCTTCCTGTATCGCGACGTCGAAAAGGCCAACGCCTTTTTCCCGGCCTCGGGCTTCCTCCATCGCTTCGCGCTCCATGGCTGCACCCGGCTCGCGATCAAGCTCGATTTCCTGTGCGGCCTCACGCTGCTGGCCAGCGAGATCACGGGCGTCAAGGACAAGGCCTTCGGCAAGATGCAGATGGGCGAGATGCTCGCCTGGCGGCATATGGTGTGGGGCCTCACCGACGCGATGACGCGGACGCCCGATCCCTGGGTCGACGGCACCGTGCTGCCCAACATGAACTACGCGCACGCCTACCGGGTGCTGGCGCCGGTGGTTTATCCGCGGGTCAAGGAGATTATCGAGCAGATCATCTCGAGCGGCCTTATCTACCTGAACTCGCACGCTTCGGATTTCCGCAACCCGCAAATCCGCGCGATGCTCGACAAGTATCTGCGCGGCTCCTACGGCCAGGATGCCGAGCAGCGCGTCAAGGTGATGAAACTGCTGTGGGACGCGATCGGCACCGAATTCGGCGGCCGCCACGAACTCTATGAGCGCAACTACGCCGGCAACTACGAGGACATCCGCAGCCAGACGCTGCTCGGCAACGATGCCGATGGCGTCACCGCGAAGCTCAAGGATTTCGCCCGCAGCTGCATGGACGAGTACGACCTCGACGGCTGGCGCACCAAGGATCTGATCGACGCTACGGATATCAGCGTCACGAATCGCAACGGCAAGCGCTAGCGATTCGGACGGCGCGCCGTCACGCCTTGCGGCACAGGATCGAGGTGAGTGCTCCGCTCAGTTGAGGGGCCGATGCCCGCTCCGCGCTCTGCGCGCGCCACGCCACGAAGCCGTCGGGACGCACCAGCACCGCGCCGCCCGGTGTGATTCCGTAGGCGGCGGGAAAGGCGCGCTCGGGATCCGCCAGCGCGCCCTGCGTCTCCAGGCGATGGATATCGAGCTCGATGCCCGTCTGCGCGGCGGCCTCGCGCGCCGCCTCGCACCAGCTCGAACCTTCCGGCCCGGCCAGCATCGTGAAGTTCCCGCCAAACAGATCGAGCGTTGAAAGCTGCTCACTGCCGCGCCGCAGCCAGACGTGCGGCGCGCGCGTGCCGGGCCGTCCCCTGGACTCACGCGGATTCAGATGCGCGGGACGCTCATCGCTGTCCGGGATAATCGCGTCCGAGTAGTAGCAGTAACCAAGCTCGATATTCAGATCGTTCTCGACCGGCTGCATCCCCTCGGTCCCGAGATAGGGCGCCGAGCGCGTGACGTAGCGCGAGTAGGCCTGCTCGACGGTGAAAGCCGCCGCCGAACGCCGCTCCGGCTCGTAGCTCGCGAGCAGCTCCGCGCCGGCCTGGCCCTTGAGCACCATCGCGAGCTTCCACGCCAGGTTGTGCGCATCCTGGACGCCGGTGTTGCCGCCGAAGCCGCCGTTGGGCGGCATCACATGCGCCGCATCGCCGGCCAGAAAGATACGGCCGGCGCGCAAATGCTCCGCCACGTCGGCCCGCGCGTTCCAATGCATCACGTTCTCGATCGTAATCGGCACCTGATCGTCGCCGATCGCGCAGCGGATGTAGGCGATGCATTTCTCGTCGCTCAGCCCCGCCGAAACATCGGTTACCGGATGCGCCGGATCGCCGACCGCATTGACCACCAGGAAGCCCCGATCGAACGGCTTCTCGAGCCGGAAGAAGCCGCGCAGCTCCGGATTCGTTATGTAGATGACGCTCAGGTTTCGGCCGCGCAGCAGCGGACCGAGGTCGCCGCGAAAGTAGATCGTGATGCTGTTGGAGAAGGTCCCATGCCCGAGCATCGGGATTCCGAGCCGCTCGCGGAGCGTGCTGCGCGCGCCGTCGGCCGCCACCAGGTAGCGCGCGCGCACGGCCTCGGTCCGGCCGCTGTCGCGATCGCGAATCGTCGCGGTCACGCCGTCGGCATCCTGCTCGCACGAAATCATCTCGGTGCCAAAGCGCAGCTCCGCGCCCAGCTCCTGCGCGCGCTGTTTCAGCAACGGTTCGAGCAGGCTCTGGGTGATGAACAGACGAATGGTAGGGCTGACGTCGCGCACGCCGTCGTTGAGATTCGGGATATAGGCGGCGATCTCCTTGCCGGCCAGGCTCTCGACCGCATTGATCGCGCCGTCCTGGACGAATTGCTTGTCGGACTCCCGGCGTACGATCTGCTCGACGCCGACGGTCCGGAACACTTCCATCGTGCGCTGGCTGATCTGCGCGGCGCGCGGATGAATCGCGGTGCCGCGATGATGCTCGACGGCCAGCGCGCGAATCCCATGATGGCCCAGCAGCAACGCGGTCGACATCCCGACCAGGCTGCCGCCGACGATCATCACCGGTACTTCTTTGTCATGCATGGTCAATCGTTTTTCCCTTCTCGCCACCCGCGGCGCCGCGAATACTCACCAGCAACGCGCGCTGGCGATACGCGCGCCGGCGGCCAGGCTCTCGAGCTTGGCCCACACCACGCCGGGATCGACCGCCGCCTGCCCGACCCAGGTGCCGAATCCGCAGTCGGTGCCGCCGATGACGTTTTCGCGTCCCACCAGCCGCGCGTAATTGCCGATCCGCTCAGCGACCAGTTCAGGATGCTCGATGTAGTTGGTCTTCGACTCGATCACACCCGGAATCAGCAGCTTGCCGGCGGGCAGTTTCAGCTCCTCGAAGATTCGCCATTCGTGCGCATGGCGCGGGTTGGCGGCTTCGAACGAGATCCCGTCGGGCCGCGCGGCGAACACGATATCGATAATCTCCCGCAGCGGCACGTCGAAGTGATGCGGGCCCTCATAGTTGCCCCAACAAAGATGAATGCGCGATCGATCGGGTGCGACGTTGGCGAGCGCGTGATTCAGCGCCTCGACGTGGAGGCGCGCGAGCTTGCGGAACTCCGCGAGTTCGAGCCCGGCGAACTGGATATGCCGGCCCATCGCCAGGTCCGGGCAATCGACCTGCACTATCAGGCCGGCCCGCGCGATAGTCTCGTACTCGTCGCGCATCGCCTCGGCAATCGCGAACAGGTAGGCCTCGTGATTCGGATAATAATGGTTGGCGAAAAACAGCGCGATCACGCCCGGCGACGCCGCCGAGATGAATCCTTCGACGGCCCCGGTTGCGGCCATCGCCGCGGTGAGATTTTCCGTATCGATTCGGCACGCGTCGCGATTGCGCACGCTCACCGGCCCGTCGCAGCCGGGCGTCTTGCGCCGCGAGCGGCCCGGATCGCCGAACACGCGTTTGGCGAGCTCGGGAAAATCCGCCAGATCCTGGTATCGCGTGACCGGCGCGCTGGCGCCGCCGAAGCCGGCCAGCCGATCCTTGACGTAGGTCGCGTAGCTCGGCTTGCTGACCTCGCCGTCATTGATCACGTCGATGCCGGCCGCGGCCTGCTTGCGCGCCACCTCCGCGACCGCCGCCCGGATGCGCGCGCCGAGTGCGGACTCGTCGACCGGGACGCCCTCCTCTCTCGCGAACATCATGCGCACCAGGTCGTCGGGCCGGGGCAGACTGCCGGTATGGGTGGTGAGAAATCGTTCGATGCTGCGCTGCATGGATTTAATCCCTGAGTCTTTCCGTGCCAGTGGGAATATTGCCTATCGTCTAAATCGCGTCCAGCGCCGCCGGCGGATGATTGATTCGGTCGCCGAGCGCTTTACTACCATTATCGCGCGTGCGCTAAAGTCGGTAGCATCGCAGCGTATCAGTTGCGAAGAGGTGCAGCTTGCTTGCCAGCGTTCTTTCGAGCGCGCTTGCCGGCGTCGACGCGTTCAAGGTCGAGGTCGAAGTCGATATCAGCCCGGGCATGCCCGGCCTCAAGACCGTGGGGCTGGCCGAGGGCGCGGTGCGCGAAGCCCAGGAGCGGGTGCGCTCGGCGGTCAAGAATTCGGGCTACGAGTTTCCCAATCGCCGCATCACGATCAATCTCGCGCCGGCGGACACCCGCAAGGAAGGCTCGGCTTTCGACCTGCCGATGGCGCTCGGTATCCTGGCCGCCAACGGACTCGGCGCAAGCCTCGGGCCGGAGCGGATACGCCGTTACCTGGTGGTCGGCGAACTGGCGCTCGACGGCCGCGTCAAGGCCATCAAGGGCGCCCTGCCGACCGCGTTGCTGGCGCGCTCGGACGGCTTCGCCGGCGTGATTCTGCCGCGCGAAAATGGCACCGAAGCGGCGGTGGTCGGCGAAGGCGTCGAGGTGCTCGGCGTCGAGAGCCTGCGCGAGGTGATCGAATTTTTTTCCGGTCAGCGCGAATTGCCGCGCGCCGCCGCCAATCTCGAGCAGTTGTTCAACGACTCCAGCCGCTACAACGTCGATTTCAACGAGGTCCGCGGTCAGGAACAGGCCAAGCGCTCGCTCGAGGTGGCGGCCGCCGGCGGCCATAACGTGCTGATGATCGGACCGCCGGGATCGGGCAAGACCATGCTCGCCAAGCGGCTGCCCTCGATCCTGCCCGCCATGACCTTCGAGGAAGCGGTCGAGACCACCAAGGTTCACAGCGTCAACGGCACGCTCGACGGCCGCGCGTTGATCGCGACCCGTCCGTTCCGCACTCCGCATCATACGATTTCGGACGCCGGGCTGGTTGGCGGCGGACCGGTGCCGCGCCCGGGCGAGGTCAGCCTCGCGCATCACGGCGTGCTGTTCCTCGACGAGCTGCCCGAGTTCCGCAAGAACGTGCTTGAGGTGCTGCGCCAGCCGCTCGAGGATGGACGCATTACCATCTCGCGCGTGATGGGGAGCATGACTTTTCCGGCCAGTGTGATGCTGGTGGCGGCGATGAATCCGTGTCCGTGCGGCTTCTTCACCGATCCGCAGCACCAATGCACCTGCTCGCCGATGACCATTCAGCGCTACCGCTCGCGCATCTCCGGGCCGCTGCTCGATCGCATCGATATCCATGTCGAGGTGCCGGCGGTAAAGTACCGCGAGCTGGCAGATCGCAGCGCCGGCGAACCCTCGGCGGCGATTCGCGAACGCGTCGATCAGGCGCGCGAACTGCAGCTCGCGCGTTTCAAAGGTGCGGGCTTTTTCTGCAACGCGCAGATGGGCGCGCGGGAGCTGCGCGAGCATTGCCAGGTCGACGGCGCCGGCGAGCGGATGCTGGAGCTGGCCATCAACCGGCTCGGCTTGAGCGCGCGGGCTTACACGCGCATCCTCAAGGTTGCGCGCACTATCGCCGACCTTGACGGCGCGGACGCGATCGCCGCCCATCACGTGAGCGAAGCGATTCAGTATCGATCGCTGGACCGCAACACGCCCTGACTGTCAGGCGAAAACGCCCCGGAAGCGGCCGGTTTGACAGATCCGGAGCCGTGCAATATTCTCGTATACTTGCGGCTTTACCTACCCGAATCCGGGGCCATCTCCTACTACGTCACCTCAAGTAAACTCTTGACCAATGTTTGACACGCTGAGCGACCGGCTCGAAGGAGTTTTCAAGAAACTTCGCGGCCAGGGCCGTATCACCGAGCGGAATATCGAAGAGGCGCTGCGCGAGGTCCGGCTCGCGCTGCTCGAGGCCGACGTCAACCTGGGTGTGGTTCGCGACTTTATCGAGCATGTAAGGTCCAAGGCGATGGGCCAGGAGGTGCTGCGCTCGCTCACGCCCGAGCAGCATCTGATCAAGTTCGTCGCGACCGAGCTGACCCAGGTGATGGGCGGTCAGGCGCGCGAGCTCGATCTCAAGGCCCGCCCACCAATCAAGATCATGCTGGTCGGGCTGCAGGGCGCGGGCAAGACCACCTCGCTCGCGAAGCTGGCGCGATTTCTCAAAGTCGAACGCAAGCGCCGCCCGCTGCTGGTCTCGACCGACGTGCGCCGGCCGGCCGCGATGGAGCAGTTGCGCGTGCTCGGCGCGCAGATCGACGTGCCGGTGGCCGAGAGCCACGAGCATGAGGACCCGGTCGAGATCGCCGCGCGCGCCGTCAAGCGCGCCGAACTCGGCGGCCTCGACGCGGTTCTGATTGATACCGCCGGCCGCCTCCAGATCGACACCGAGCTGATGGACGAGCTGGTGCGGCTCAAGGCCGTCACCCAGCCGCATCATACGATCCTGGTCGCCGACGCCATGACCGGCCAGGACGCGGTCAACGTCGCCCAGGGCTTTCATGAGCGGCTCCAGCTCTCGGGCCTGATCCTGACCAAGCTCGACAGCGACGCCCGCGGCGGCGCCGCGCTCTCGGTCCGCGCCGTGACCGGCGCGCCGATCCTGTTCGCCGGACTCGGCGAGAAGCTCGACGCCTTCGAGGTCTTCTATCCCGACCGCCTGGCCTCGCGGATTCTCGGCATGGGCGACGTGCTGACGCTGATCGAGAAGGCCCAGCAGAACTACGATCAGACGCGCGCCAAGGAGCTCGAGCGCAAGTTCAAAAAGAACGAATTCACCATCGAGGACTTCTCCGAGCAGTTGCGCACCATCCGCAAGATGGGCTCGCTCGGTGAGCTGCTCGGCATGATTCCCGGCTTCAAGAAGATCGCCGGCCAGGCCGACTCCGAGGAGACCAACCAGGAGCTGCGCCGCATCCAGGCGATTATCGATTCGATGACCCGGCAGGAGCGCCACAACCATCTGCTCCTCAACGGACGGCGCCGGCTGCGCATCGCCTCGGGCAGCGGCACCTCGGTGCAGGAGGTCAATCGTTTCGTCAAGCAGTTCGAACAGACCCGCAAGATGATGAAAAAGTTCACCAAGCTCGGCGGCGGCGGCAAGGGGCTGATGCGCGGCCTGGGGTTGGGGAGCTAGAATGGCAAAGGAGACTGACTGATAACTATGGCACTGGTAATCCGGCTGCGCCGTCAGGGCAGCCGCAAGAAACCCTTCTACCGGATCGTAGTGGCCGACTCGCGGATGCCGCGCGACGGTCGCTACGTCGCCCAAGTGGGCACCTACGATCCTACCACCGAGCCTTCCAAGTTGAATTTCCGCAAAGAAGAGACGGAGCGCTGGCTCAAAGTCGGCGCACTACCGAGTCAGACGGTGCGTAAGCTGTGGGAGAAATCGTCTAGTGCCACAATAACCGCCTGAGTTGCGTCCGCCTCCAAGGGAGCCCGACCATGAAGGAGCTCGTTCAGTTCCTGGCAGAACAACTGGTCAACGACCCTGGCGCGGTCGAGGTCAAGGAGACGCAGGGGGATACGGCCTCGGTGCTCGAACTGCGCGTGGCCAAAGAGGATTTGGGGCGGGTGATCGGAAAGCAGGGTCGCACCGCGAAGTCGATCCGCACGATCCTGAATGCCGTCGCTTCGCGCACCAACCGCAAAGTGGTCCTCGAAATAATCGAAGAGAAGTAGCCGGCCGATGGCCTGGGCCGACCGGTTACCACCATCCACCAGCCCGCCAAGCGGCGCCGCCGCCGGCGTTCGGATCGGGATCATCACCGGTGCGCACGGACTCAAGGGTGCCGTCCGGCTGAGGCCCGACAACCCGGATTCCACGGCGCTCGCCGCAGGGATGCGCATCGTGATCGAAGGTCCAGCCGGCCGCGCCGTGCATCGCGTGGTGAGTATCGCGCCGCTCGGCCATGGCACGCTCAAGCTGACGCTGGCCGAGGTGAGCGACGCCGATTCGAGCGCGGCGCTCAGGGGCGGCGTGGTCACGATCGACGCCGCCGAGTTGCCTGCCGCCAAGCCGGGCGAGTTCTATTATTTCCAGGCGCTGGGCTGCGAGGTGGTAACCGTCGACGGGCGCCCGCTCGGCACGGTCGCCGAGATCTTCCATACCGGCGCCAACGACGTGATGGTGGTGCGCGACGGGGCGCGCGAAATCCTGGTGCCGGTGATCGCCGACGTGGTCCGCTCGCTCGATCTCGAAGCGCGCCGGGTCACGATCGATCCGATTCCCGGCCTGCTCGACTGAACCCGGACCGCGTCAACCATGGAATTCCACGTAATCACGCTGTTTCCCGAGATGTTCGAGTCGCCGCTGGCGTCGGGCATAATCGCGCGCGCGATCAAGGCCGGCCTGGTCAGCGTCATCGCCCATCCGCTGCGCCCGTTCGGACTCGGCTCCTACCGGCAGGTTGACGATACCCCGTACGGCGGCGGGAGCGGGATGGTGATGCGGCCGGAGCCGATCGCCGCCGCCATCGACCAGGTGACGGGCGCGCATCCGGGGCTGCGGCGCGTGCTGATGACGCCGCAGGGCGAGCCGCTCGACCAGTCGCGCGTGCGCGAGCTCGCCGCGCATCCGCACGGGCTGTTGTTGATCGCGGGACGCTACGAGGGTATCGACGAGCGGGTGCGCGCGCTGGTCGATTGCGAACTCTCGATCGGCGACTACGTGCTGTCGGGCGGCGAGCTGCCGGCGATGGTCCTAATCGAGGCGGTGACGCGGCTGGTTCCCGGCGTGCTGGGCAACCCCGACTCGCTGCGCGAGGAATCCTTCAGCGCCGAGACGCTGGAATATCCGCATTACACCCGGCCCGAGGAGTTCCGCGGGATGCGCGTGCCGGAGATTTTGTTGAGCGGCGATCACGAGCGAATCCGCGCCTGGCGCGAAGCGCAGGCGCTCGCGCGCACCCGCCAGCGCCGCCCCGACCTGCTCGTCCGACGCAAGCGTGGCTGACCTCCATATCGCGCTGCTCCATTACCCGGTGGTCGATCGCAACGCCCGCATCGTCACCGCCGCCATCACCAGCCTCGACATCCACGACCTCGCCCGCTCGGCGCGCACCTACGGCGTCCGCCGCTTTTTTATCGTGCATCCGGTGGCCGAGCAGCGCGAGTTCGCGGCCCGCGTGATCCGGCACTGGCGCGAGGAGCCGGGCCGCGCCTTCGACTCGCGCCGCGAGGAGGCGCTGGCGCTGGCGCGGCTCGTGGCCACGCTCGATGAAGCGCTGGCGGAGGCCGCGGCGGAGTCCGGCGCACGCCCGATCGTGGTCTCGACATCGGCCCGCAATCGCGACGGGATCGGCTTTCAGAGCCTGCGTGAGAAGATCGAGACGCCCGGCGGGCAGCCGATCATGCTGCTCTTCGGCACTGGCTTCGGCCTCGCCGCCGAAGTCCTGGAACGCGCCGACCTGGCGCTCGCGCCGCTTCGCGGCCCCGGCGATTACAACCATCTGTCGGTCCGCGCCGCCGTGACCGCGATTCTCGATCGCCTCCGCGGGCAGGGCTGAGCCCTGCACCCGATAAGGGCGCGCTGAAGATCGGCGGGAGATCTCATCGGCGATCGACTCTGCGAAAGCGCTTCCGCTGTCATCCCGACCGCAGCCGCTCGACCGCAGGGAGCGAGACGCAGCGGAGGGATCAACGCGGAGCGATTTTTCTTTTCATCACCTCTCCAATGTCCAAGGAGAGGTCGTCGCGAGCGGCGCAAGAGGTCGCGCAGACGCCGGACCAATCTTGCCCCGACCCTCCTCTTGGACAAAGAGGGCGAATCAGGCCGGCGGCGCGCGCGCGCGGCAACGCCAGCGCAGGACACTTTTATATGCTTATATAATCCTCGCGATGGCGATGGGGGCGACGGCGAAATCGACGTGCTTGAGCGCGGCGCCGCAGCTCAAGCCGCCGCTCAAGTGGGCGGGCGGCAAGCGCTGGCTGGTGCCTCGTCTGCGTCCGCTCTGGGAGCCCTACCGCGACCGGCGGCTGGTCGAGCCGCTATGCGGCGGGCTGGCCGTTACGATCGGACTGCAGCCGGCGCGCGCGTTGCATAACGATATCAGTCCGCACGCGATCAACTTTTACCGCCATCTCAAGCGCGGCCTGCGAATAGCGCTCCGCATGGGCAACCAGCGGACGCTCTATTATTCGTATCGCCGGCGCTTTAATCGCTTGATCGCCGACGGCGGCGCGCGCAGCGCCGAAGCTGCCGCGCTGTTCTATTACCTGAACCGCAGCGGCTACAACGGGCTGTGCCGCTTCAACAGCCGCGGCGAGTTCAACGTTCCGTTCGGCCGCTATCGCACGATCAATTACACGCGCGATTTCTCCGCCTACCGCGAGCTGTTCGCCAACTGGACGTTTACCGCGACCGACTTCGAGGCGGTCAAACTGGCCGACGACGATTTCGTCTACGCCGACCCGCCCTACGACGTCGAGTTCACCCGCTATGCGAAACAGGACTTCGGCTGGGACGACCAGGTGCGGCTGGCGCACTGGCTGGCGCGCCATCGCGGCCCCACCGTGCTGTCGAACCAGGCGACCGCGCGAGTCGTCGAACTCTAC
>DATKSL010000035.1:0-37434 GCA_035531675.1 Binataceae bacterium (SeqCode)
CAAGATTGCCGCCGCGCTGGGCGCGCAGAAGCTCATCCTGATGACCGACGTCGAAGGCGTGAAGGACAAGGACGGCCGGCTGATTTCGACCCTCGACGCGAGCCAGGCGCGGCGCATGATCACGCGCGGCCATATTAATGAGGGCATGATCCCCAAGGTCGAGTGCTGCATCGACGCGCTGCGCGCCGGTGTGGCAAAGACGCACGTCGTCGACGGGCGCGTGCGCCACGTGATCCTGCTCGAGATCTTCACGCGCTCCGGGGTCGGCACCGAGGTGGTGCAGAGCGCGCCGCGGGTGGCCGAAATGCAACGGCCGGCGCGCGGACAGATCGGCTGAGCGCAACATCGCAGCGGACGGGAGCACAGATGAACAACGCCGAGATCATCGAACTCGCCCATCACAACCTCATCAACACCTACGGCTGTATGCCGCTGGCGTTCGCGCGCGGCGAGGGCGTCTACCTGTTCGACGCCGAGGGCAACCGCTATCTCGATTTCTTCTGCGGGCTGGCGGTCACCAGCCTCGGCCATAATCATCCGCGCGTGGTCGCGGCCATCCGCGAGCAGGCCGGCCTGTTGACCCACGTCTCCAACGTCTTCCATACCGAGCCGATGGCGCGGCTGGCGGCGCGGCTGACCGCAGCGTTCGGCGGCGGCCGGCTGTTCTTCTGCAACTCGGGCGCCGAGGCCAACGAGGCCGCGATCAAGCTGGCGCGGCGATGGGGCAGCAGCGAGGGCGGCGGACGCTACGAAATCCTCTCGACTATCAATTCCTTCCACGGCCGCACGCTCGGCACGCTGAGCGCCACCGGCCAGGAGAAGTATCAGCAGGGCTTTCAGCCGATGGTGCCGGGCTTCCGGCTGGTGCCGTACGACGATATTGCGGCGCTCGAACATGCGATCGGCGAGCGCACCGTGGCGATCATGCTCGAGCCGATCCAGGGCGAGGGCGGCGTGGTGGTGCCGAAGCCCGACTATCTGGCCCGCGTCCGCGAGCTGTGCGATCGCGCCAAGCTGCTGCTGATCCTCGACGAGGTGCAGGTCGGGATGGGCCGCACCGGTCGGATGTTCGCGTGGCAGCATTGCAACGTGCGCCCCGACATCATGGCGCTGGCCAAGGCGCTGGGCGGCGGATTGCCGATCGGCGCGATGGTGGCGCGGCCGGAAATCGCGGCCAGCCTGACGCCCGGCAGCCACGGCTCGACCTTCGGCGGCAATCCGGTGGCGTGCGCGGCGGCGCTGGCGGTGATGGATGCGCTGGAGCACGACGGCGCGCTCGAAAATGCGACCGCGGTCGGCAGCTATCTGATCGAGCGGCTGCGCGAAATCGCCTCACGGCTCGACAACGTGGTCGAGGTGCGCGGGCAGGGGATGATTATCGGCGTGGTGCTCAAGCACGAAGCGCAATCGGTGGTCGATGCTTGCGTCAAGGAGCGCCTGCTGGTCAACGCGGCGGCCGGCAACGTGCTGCGTCTGCTGCCGCCGCTGACGCTGACCCGCGCGCAGGCCGACGACGGATTGGCGATAATCGGGCGCGCGCTGACCGCGGCGGCCGCCGCCCATCGAGGCAAATCCGCCTGAGCGGGCGGCGTGTAACCGATGCGATCGAACTCGCATAACAACGGGCGCAGCGCCCCGCGCAAGCGCGACTTCCTCGATCTCAGTTCGTTGACGCCGGCCGAGCTGAACGGCCTGCTGACGCTCGCACTGCGGCTCAAGTCGGAGCTCAAGAGCGGCCTCGAACATCCTTACCTGCGCGGCCGCACGCTGGCGATGATCTTCCAGAAGCCCTCGTTGCGTACCCGCATCACGTTCGAGACCGGGATGGGCCAGCTCGGCGGACACGCCATCTACCTGGCGCCCGACGACATCGGTTTCGGCGAGCGCGAGTCGGTCAAGGACGTGGCGCGCAACCTGTCGCGCTGGGTCGACCTGATCATGGTGCGCACTTTCGCCCATGCGACCTGCGTCGAGTTGGCGCGCGAAGCGAGCGTGCCGGTGATCAACGGGCTGACCGATGCGCTCCATCCGTGCCAGCTCGCAGCCGACCTGATGACCCTGGTCGAACGCTTCGGCGAACTGCGCAAGCTCAAGCTGGCGTTCGTCGGCGACGGTTTCAATCTCGCCCATAGCTGGATCGAAGCAGCCGCGTTGACCGGTCTCGACCTGCGCCTGGCGTGCCCCGCCGGCTACCAGCCGGAGAAGAGCTTCGTCGCCCGGCTGCGGCGTGAGAAGCTGGGGCTGCTGACCGACAACCCACTCGAGGCGGTGCGCGGCGCCGACGTGATCTACACCGATACCTGGACCTCGATGGGCCAGGAGGCCGAGGCCGAGCGCCGCCGCCACGATTTCCGCGGCTTCCAGGTGAATCGGGCGCTGTTGCGACATGCCGCGCGCGACGCGATCGTGATGCATTGCCTGCCGGCCCATCGCGGCGAGGAGATTACCGAAGAAGTGCTCGATGGTCCGCAATCAGTGGTGCTGGAACAGGCCGAGAACCGGCTCCATGCGCAGAAGGCCGTGATGGTGTGGCTGCTGCGCCCGGAAATCCTCGGTCACGCCGGGATGCCGGCCGGTGCGGCGCGATCCGCGAGTCGTTAGCGTGGCCAAAGAAAAAATCAAGAAACTGGTGCTGGCCTACTCGGGCGGGCTGGATACCTCGGTAATCCTGCGCTGGCTGCGCGATTACTACGGATGCGAAGTGGTTGCGTTCTGCGCCGATGTCGGCCAGGCCGAGGAGACCGCCGGCCTGGAGGCCAAGGCGCTCGGCACCGGGGCGAGCAAGCTGGTGCTGAGCGATCTGCGCGAGGAGTTCGCGCGCGATTTCGTCTTCCCGATGATGCGCGCCAATGCGGTCTACGAAGGCTACTACCTGCTGGGGACTTCGATCGCACGCCCGGTAATCGCCAAGGGCCAGGTTGCGGCCGCCCGCGCCGAGGGCGCCGACGCGGTGGCCCATGGCGCCACCGGCAAGGGCAACGACCAGGTGCGGCTCGAGCTCGCCTACGCGCGCCTGGCGCCCGATCTGAAGGTGATCGTGCCGTGGCGCCATCCCGACTGGCCGTTCAAAGGGCGCGCCGACATGCTGGCCTACGCCAGCGAGCAGCGGATTCCGGTGCCGGTCACCGCCGAGAAGCCGTACTCGATGGATCGCAACCTGGTGCATGTCAGCTACGAGGGCGGGATTCTCGAAGATCCCTGGCGCGAGCCCTACGACGATATGTTCCGGATGACGGTCGCGCCCGAGCAGGCGCCCGATCGGCCCGAGTATGTCGAGGTCGAGTTTGCCGCCGGCGATGCGATCGCGATCAATGGCGAGCGGCTGTCGCCGGCCGGGATTATCGAACGCGCCAACGAAATCGGCGGACGCCATGGCGTCGGCCGCGTCGACCTGGTCGAGAATCGCTACGTCGGCATGAAATCGCGCGGCGTTTACGAGAGCCCCGGGGTCACCATCCTCACGCATGCCCATCGCGCGGTCGAACAGCTCACGCTCGATCGCGAGACGATGCATCTGCGCGACTCGCTGGTGACGCGCTACGCCGAGATGGTCTACTACGGCTACTGGTTCGCGCCCGAGCGCGAAGCGCTGCAATGCCTGATCGACGAGGCGCAAAAAAATGTTAGCGGCGTGGCGCGAGTGAAGCTCTACAAGGGCGGCGCGTGGATCGCCGGGCGCAAGTCGCCCGTTTCGCTCTACGATCCGCAGATCGCGAGCTTCGAGGAGGCCGGCGGTTACCGCCAGGGCGACGCCGAGGGGTTCATCCGGCTGGCTGCGTTGCGACTGCGCACGCGGCGGCGATGAGGCTGTCTCATGCGGGCGGCGGAAGGAAACTGAGCCAGCTTGGGCAAGGTCATCCCGTTCAAGGCGCCGCGGCCCTCACCGAAGCTGGTGCCTCGCAGCAAGGCCGCGGAATGTCCCAAGTGCCACCATCGGATGGATGTGCACGTGACCCATCCCAACGGATCGATGACCTGCGCGGCGCGTGGATGTCCGTGCTACACGCCGCCGCGTTGAAACGCCCCTTGTGGCTGCGAATCGTTTCGGGCAACTTCAAATTCTGCGCTGGTGAATAACTCTCCGATGACCCGCAAGCCGACTCGTGCAGCCCATTCGCGCGGGGCCCGGCGCAACCTTATCCGGTCCCGTTTCGGCGCCGGACGGCTCGCCGAAGTCGAAGCCTTCACCGCCTCGCTGCCCTTCGATCGGCGGCTTTTCCGGCACGATATCCGCGGTTCTATCGCGCATGCGCAGATGCTGGCGAAGGTCGGCCTGCTGAGCCGGGCCGAGGAGCGGCGTATCGTCTCGGGTCTGGGCGCGATCGAGCGCGAGATCGCGGCCGGGCGCGCGCGCTTCACGGTCGCCGACGAGGATATCCATCTTGCCATCGAGCGGCGGCTGATCGCGAAAATCGGCGACGCCGGGCGCAAGCTCCATACCGCACGCTCGCGCAACGATCAGGTTGCCCTCGATCTGCGGCTCTTCATGCGCGATGAAATCCGCGCGCTGCTGACTGCGCTCGGCCGGCTGCGGGCCACGCTAACTGCCCTGGCGCGCCGCCATCTGAATACCGCGATGCCCGGCTACACCCATCTGCAACGCGCGCAGCCGGTCTCGCTGGCGCATCATCTGCTCGCCTATGTCGAGATGTTCGAGCGTGACCGCGAGCGCTTCGAGCAGGCCCTGGCGCGGACCGACGTGATGCCGCTGGGCGCTGGCGCGCTGGCCGGCACCACGCTGCCGATCGATCGGCGGGCGGTCGCGCGCGCGCTCGGCTTTCGCCGGCTTGCCGAGAACAGTATCGATGCGGTCTCGGATCGCGACTTCGTGCTGGATTTTCTCTCCGCTGCCGCGATTACCGCGGTGCATCTATCGCGCATGAGTGAAGAGTTGATCCTGTGGTCGGCGGTGGAATTCGGATTTATTGAACTGCCCGACGAGTTCGCCACCGGCAGCTCGATGATGCCGCAGAAGAAGAACCCCGACCTGCTGGAGCTGATTCGCGGCAAAACCGGACGCGTGGTGGGCGACCTGGTGGCGATGCTGACGGTGATCAAGGGGCTGCCGCTGGCCTACAATTCGGATCTGCAGGAAGACAAGGAACGGGTCTTCGATGCGCTCGATACGGTCAAGCCGGCGCTCGAGCTGATGGCGAAGCTGTGGCCGCGGTTGCGCTTTCGCATCGCCACGATGCGCGCGGCGGCCGGCGGCTTTGCACTCGCTACCGACCTGGCCGAATACCTGGTGCGCCGCGGGGTCCCGTTCCGCGAAGCGCACGGTATCATCGGGCGGCTGGTGCGCGAGCTGGCGGCGGCGGGCAGAAGTCTGGAGCAACTCAGCCCCGAGGAGCTGCGAAGCTACTCGCCGCGCTTCGGACGCGACGCGATCAGGATGCTTTCGGTGGACAACTCGCTCGCTGCGCGCGACGTGGTCGGCGGGCCGGCCCCGCGGACGGTGCGGCGGCGATTGGAAAGACTATGAAGCGTATCAAACTTGCAACGCCGGTCCTGATGGCGGCGCTCCTCGCGCTGGCGATCGCTCCGGGATGCGGCGTCAAGAGCGCGCCGATTCCGCCCGAAGCGGCTCGGCCGCAGCAGATTCTCGACCTCGAAGCGCTGCCCGAGCGGCACGGGATCCAGCTCACCTGGACGCGCCCCGAGCAATACGCCAGCGGCAAGTCGATGAAGGATCTGGCGGGATTCACGGTGATGCGCGCCGAGGGGCAGCAGCAGTACCAGCCGATCGTCGAAGTGCCGATCACTGATCAGGAGCGCTTCCAGATCGCGACCCACTTCGCCTACACCGACACGACCCCGGCGCAGGGCCATTACTATCGTTACGAGGTCGTGTCCCATACCACCGACGGCTACAAGAGCCTGCCTTCCAACGAGGCCGGGCTGCACTACGTTCGTCCTCCGGCCGCGGTCCCCGCGATGCCGCTAACGCTGCCGCCATCCAGGAAGCCGGCGGCGCCGCCGGCTGCTCCGCCGATGGGAAATCATCTGCGGTCCGCGCCGCCACCGCCGCTGCCGCCCGTGCCCTGATTTTTGCCGTCGCCGACGGCTATGATATGAATCAGTCCCTGTCGCGCGGCCCGCGCCGCGCACAACCGGATAGCATACCCCGATGAACTACTTCGCCTATCGAGACCACCGCCTGTATGCCGAGGACGTCGCCGTCAGCGAGATCGCCGAGCGTTTCGGCACCCCGGTTTACATCTACAGTGCGCGCACGCTGCGCCGCCATTTCCACGCGATGCGCGCGGCCTTCAAGGGCACCGACCATCTGATCTGCTACGCCATGAAGGCGCTCTCTAACCTGAGCATCCTGCGGTTGTTCAACGCGATGGGTTCGGGCTTCGACATCGTCTCGGTCGGCGAGCTGATGCGCTGCCTGAAAGCGGGGGCCGATCCGCAGAAGATCGTCTTTTCCGGGGTCGGCAAGACCGACGAAGAGATCATAGCGGCGCTCAAGGCCGGCATCCTGATGCTTAACGTCGAGTCGCGCCCCGAACTGCATCGGGTGTCGGAGCTGGCGGCGCGGCTAGGTCTGCGCGCGCCGGTCAGCCTGCGAGTCAATCCCGACCTCGACCCGCATACCCATCCGCACATCTCGACCGGCCATCGCACCAGCAAGTTCGGCGTGCCGCTGGCGGAGATTTTCGAGTACTACGCCGAGGCGCGGACGCTTCCGGGCCTTGAGATTGTCGGTCTCAGCACGCATATCGGCTCGCAGATCACCGAGACATCGCCGTTCACGGAAGCGGCCGGCAAGGTCGCCGAAATCGTCACGCGCCTGCGATCCGACGGTTTCAAGCTGCGCATCCTCGACATGGGCGGCGGCCTTGGAATCCCCTACCAGGAAGAGCCGCCGCCGCCGTCGGACTATGCCGCGGCGCTGCTCGGACCGATCATTCGGCTGGGGCTGCGCCTGATCATCGAGCCCGGGCGGGTGCTGGTGGGCAACGCCGGAATTCTGGTGACGCGGGTGCTGTATATCAAGGAAACCGACGTCAAGCGCTTCATCGTGATCGACGGGGCGATGAACGATCTGATTCGTCCGGTGCTCTACGAGGCCTACCATGCGATCCTGCCGGTCGACGCCCGCGAGGCGCGTCCGCCGGTGGTGGCCGATATCGTCGGCCCGGTCTGCGAGAGCGGCGATTTCTTCGCCCAGGCGCGCGAGCTGCCCGAGGCGCGTCCCGGTGACCTGCTGGCCGTGATGAGCGCGGGGGCGTATGGTTTCGTGATGGCCTCGAATTACAACAGCCGGCCGCGGGCCGCCGAGCTGCTGGTCGACGGTCGCCAGGTTCACGTCATTCGTCAGCGCGAAACCTTTGAGGATCTGATCCGCAACGAGCCGATCGTCGACGTGCCGGCCGATGGCGACGCTTGAGTTCGTCAAGATGCACGGCTGCGGCAACGACTACGTTTACGTAGTCGCCGACCGCGTCCGGCCCGCCGATCCAGCGGGACTCGCCCGACGTCTGGCCGATCGCCGCTTCGGCGTCGGCGGCGACGGCCTCATCATGCTCACCCCGTCGCGCCGCGCCGATGTCGCGATGGAGATGTACAACGCCGACGGCAGCCGTGGCGAGATGTGCGGCAACGGCATCCGCTGCCTGGCGCGCCTGGCCTGGGAGCGCGAGCTGACGGCGAACAATCCGCTCACGGTCGAGACCGACGCCGGCGTGAAGACGGTGACGCTCAAGCTCGACGGCGCAGGCCGCGTGCTGGGCGCAACCGTCGATATGGGCGAGCCGATCCTCGAAGGGCGCGAGATTCCGGCCGCCGCCGAGGGCCAGATTATCGACTACCCGCTCGAAGTTGCCGGCCGGGTCGAAAAAATCACCGCCGTCTCGATGGGTAATCCGCACTGCGTGATTTTCGTCTCCGACGACGCGGTGTTCCGCCTGAGCGATTACGATTTCGCCGCCCTCGGACGCCAGTTCGAGACACATCCGTTCTTTCCGCGCCGGGTGAATGTCGAATTCGTGCTGCCGTTGACGCGCGACCGGCTGCGGATGCGCGTGTTCGAGCGCGGCTCCGGCGAGACCCTCGCCTGCGGCACCGGCGCCTGCGCCGCGTTGGTGGCCGCGGTGCTGACCCGGCGGGCCGCCCGGCGTGCTAACGTGGAGCTGCGCGGAGGCATCCTCGAGGTCGAATGGCGCGAGCAGGGCGAGCTGGCCAATCACGTCTTCATGAGCGGCGAGGCGGTCGAAGTGTTTCGCGGAGAAATCGAAGTGGACGCCGACCAGTTGGTGGCGTCCGCAGGCTAAGCGGAGGTTAGAGCGATGTTCAGTGGTGCCTGGTCAGCAATCGTCACCCCGTTGCGCGACGGCGCGGTCGACGAAGCGGCGCTGCGCGAGTTCATCGACTGGCAAATCCAGAGCGGCATCGACGGTATCGTCGCCTGCGGCTCGACCGGCGAGTCGGCCACCTCGAGCCATGCCGAACATCAGCAGGTCATCAAGCTGGCGGTCGATCACGCCCGCAAGCGCATCCCGGTATGGGCCGGCACCGGCTCCAACTCCACCGCCGAGGCGTTGCGGCTGACCAGCTTCGCGCGCGAGGTCGGCGCCGACGGCGCGCTGATGATCTCGCCCTACTACAACAAGCCCACCCAGGAAGGCATCTACAAGCACTTCAAGATGATCGCGACCACCGTCGACCTGCCGATCATCGTCTACAACATCCCGAGCCGCACCGGCTCCAATATCCTGCCGGAAACCTTCGCCCGCATGTGCGACGTCAAGAACATCGTCGGCATCAAGGAGGCGAGCGGCTCGATCGATCAGATTTCGGACATCCGGCGGCTATGCGGCGATCGGCTGGTGATCATGGCCGGTGACGATTCGTTCACGCTGCCGGACATGGCGCTGGGCGGCAAGGGCGTTATTTCGGTCATCAGCAACGTGATGCCGCGCGAGACCCATGAACTCACCGCCGCGGCGCTGGCCGGCGATTTCGCGCGGGCCCGCGACATCCATTTCCGGATGCTGCCGCTGATGCGCACGCTGTTTATCGAAACCAATCCGATTCCGGTCAAGATGGCGCTGGCGCTGATGGGCAAGTGCACTCCCGAGATGCGCATGCCGCTGCTGCAGCTCTCGGGCGGCGCAACCGAAAAGCTCCGCTCGGTGATGAAGGAACTGCGGCTGATCTGATGGAGGACAGCGGGGATTTGAACCCCCGCGACTCCTCCGAGCCTACACGCTATCCGCGCCTGCGGGCGCGAACACAGATGGGCTGGGGTACGATGCGTTCGGGCGGCGGATGAGCAAGAACATCGGCGGATCGATCACGCAGTTCGAGTACGACGGCTTCAACCCGGTGCAGGAGTTGGACGGCGCAAATCCCGCGAGCGTCACTGCCAACCTGCTGACGGGGCTGAACATCGACGAGTATTTCGCGCGCACCGACTCGAACGGCGCGATGAACTTCATCAGCGACGCGCTGGGGTCGACGCTGGCGCTCACTGATTCGAGCGGCACTATCAACACGAGTTATACTTACGAGCCCTTCGGCAATACGACCGTCGGTGGTTCAAATCCAAATCCCTACCAGTTTACCGGCCGCGAAAACGACGGCACCGGGTTGTATTTCAACCGTGCGCGATATTACAGCCCGACGTATCAGAGGTTTATCGCCCAGGATCCGTTGGACTTCGGCGGTGGAGATTTGAACCTCTATGCTTTCGTGAGAAACGACCCCGCAAATTTGACGGACAAGATGGGTCTATGTCCTCCCGGGACTCACCCGAATTGTCCGGGAGGGAGCTTTGGCTCCTGCGTGGCGTTCGGTATTTCTGCGGTTAGTCTGACTGAAGACATCGCTCTCCTGGTATGTGGCGGTAGTGGTCCGGCGGCTCCTTTATGTCTAGCCGCCGTCGAAGCGGCCTATCTCGGCCCACAGATCGGCGTATTCGTCGTTTGTCGCAACCTATGCTCATGAAGAAAACGTACATAGCTGTTACAGTTGCTGGCTCGGCGGTTCTCACGATTGCAGTCATCTCAGCTTTTCGAGCAGGACTCGTGCTGAAAATGAGCCGCGTGGGCTGGCTACCCCTGTCTCTGGCGTTCGCGCTTGTGGCCTTTGGTTTGCTTTGTGCGCTTCGCTACCGCTTCGCTCGTTTAGCCCCACAACAAAGTCGCCTAATGTTGTCGCTGGCGGTTGGTAACGCATTCCTGGGCATCAGTTGCCTGGTCGCTATACTTTGGAGCCCATCTACGGCAGGGCTAAATTGGATACCTGTCGGCTTTGTTATCGCCAGCGTCGTATTGTTCAAGGTCCTCATCCTACGTACGAGCTTCGCGGCAAAACGCGCGAGCCAACATTAAATGAGCCTGATTCTGGAGTTATGTAAGCTACAGCTACGATGCGGACGGCAGAGTGATAGCGAAGTCGGGGAGTTTCGCCCAGACCAACCTGCCGCAGGCCGCGACGGGCAACACCTTCAATGCCGGAAATGAGATGACGGCGTTCAACGGCACCGCGCTAAGCTATGACTTAAGCGGTAACCTGACCGGCGATGGCACGAACAGCTATACCTGGGATGCGCGCAATCACCTGGTCGGGATCACTGGCGGCGCGACCGCGAGCTTTGTCTACGACGCCCTCGGCCGGCGCGCGGGAAAGACCATCGGCGCGAACACGACCCAATTCGTCTACGACGGCCTAAACCCGGTGCAGGAGCTGGACGGGGCAAATCCGGCCAACGTCACTGCCAACCTGCTGAGCGTACGATCGCTAACCTCGAACCAAGGATGCAAGGAATCATCCGAGTTCGATCGGCGCACGCACCCACGAAGCGCCAAGCTTCGCCTACCTAGGCGGCCACGAGCAGTCGATCCGAACTCTCGGTCCCCTTCAGGTGCTGAAGGGGACCGGCTCACTACACCACGGAGAGAAATTCGAGTAAATCGTGCCGGATTGCCGAAATCGTCGTATCTCTGGTCCCCGTCGAGCTGCAAAAAGCCACGCACACGCGCCAATTTCGCGCCCTTCTCCGGAGAATCCGCAACCTCGAAGACTCGGTGGCGGAGAGGGGTGGATTTGAACCCCCGAGACCCTTCCGAGTCTACACGCTCTCGATCCGGTAGGACGAAGTCGCGAGCGTTAGAAGGCCGGCGAGGTCACTCGGGCGCGCGTCCATGAAGTTCCGTCGACCGCGCTGGCCTCCGCCCTGAACATCATTCTCGGACGCTGAGGGCGCGACTGAGCCGGGTTCAGGCCGGCTCGAAGGTCAGTACGGTGCGCGCGACCTCGCCCGCCTTCATCGCGCGGAAAGCCTCGTTGACATCCTCGAGACGCCCGCGCTTGGTGATCATGTCGTCCAAGTTGAGCCGCCCCTGCAAATAGAGATCGACGTAGCGCGGCATGTCGACCCGGAAGCGATTCGACCCCATGTTGCAGCCCTGCAGCCGGCGCTCGCCCCAGAACAGCGAAAAGCCGTCGACCTCGACCTTCTGACCGATCGGGATCATCCCGACCACGGTCGCGACTCCCCCCGGCGCGAGCGCTTCAAAGGCCTGCTCGGCGACCGCCTTGAGCCCGATCGCCTCGAACGAATACTGGACGCCGCCGCGCACGATGCCGCGGATGGCGCCGACCGGGTCGCCCTGCGAGGCATCGACCGCGTGGGTCGCGCCGAGTCGCTTGGCCAGCGCGAGCTTGGACTCGTGCATATCGACCGCGATGATCACGCGCGCGCCGGCCAGCCGCGCGCCCTGGATCGCCGCCAGGCCGACGCCGCCCACGCCGAACACGGCTACCGTCGAGCCGGCCTCGATCTTCGCGGTGTTCAGCACCGCGCCGAGCCCGGTGGTGACGCCGCAGCCGATCAGCGCGGCCCGATCGAGGGGCATCTGGTCGGGAATCTTCACCAGCGCATTTTCGTGCACCAGAATCTTTTCGGCGTAACCGGAGATCTCTAGAAACTGAAAGACCGGCTTGCCGCCGCTCGAAAGCCGCGGCTTGGCCGCCGCCGGACGCTGGGTCGAGGCGCGGTTGTAACAGAGATTGGGATGGCCGGTCAGGCATTGATCGCAATAGCCGCAAAAGACCGACAGGCAGGCGATCACATGATCGCCCGCCTTCAGGTAGCTCACGGCGGAGCCCACCTGCTCGACGATCCCGGCCACCTCATGACCCAGCACCGCGGGCGCCGGATGCGGATAGAGCCCATCGATGAAATGCAGATCGCTGTGGCAGACGCCGCAGGCGACGGTGCGCACCAGCACCTCGCGCTCCTGCGGCTGGTCGATGTCGACCTGCTCGATCGAAAGCGGCTGGTTCGGACCGTGAAACATCGCAGCCTTCATTGGCTACTCCTCTTCGGTTTGATCGGCGCGCAGTTCGGCAGCCCGCGCCGTGCGGATGAAGCCTGTCGGTGGATGAACTTTACTAAACTCGCGTGCGCATTGCACAGGCTTGGCTGACGCGAAGAGTCAGGGAAAAATATTCGGCGGCGCCGTGCCGCTCACCGGTACGTTGGGAATCCGGGCGGCCGCCGATCCCGCGCGCGCGAACAGCGCAGCATCCGCATCGTGGTAGACCAGCTTCCATCCCGGGCGCGCATTCATCAGCGGGTAAGCCCGGCACTTGATCGGGATCAGCACGAAGTCGTGCGGGTAGTCCTTGAGGACCGCGGCGGCGCCGGGCCGGTTGAAAAAGAACGTCAGGTAATCGTCGATCACTTTTTCGGGGTAAACCGTATCGTAGCGGCCGTCGATGAATACCTTCGAGCCGGGCCACAGATGCCAGATCAGATACTCGCCCCAGTTGAAGTCGCACAGCAGGTTGCCGTGCAGGTGATGGCTGTCGATGAACGCCACCGCGCCGGCCGGATAGTGGCCGGCGTCCATGAGCGGACCTTGAAACAGGCCGGTGTATCCGAGCAGCGCGATCGCGGCCGCGGCCATAATCACCTGGTTCGGCGTCGACTGGCGTATCGGCGGCGGCCGCGCGGCGTCCTCCGCGCTCCGTCTGGCGGCCAGTGCGAGTTCGGCGTGACGCGCCAGCGGGGCGGCGATCGCGATCACCGCCAGCGCCATGTTGCGGACCGATAACAACGCCGCCACGATCATCATGAGTGCGATCGCGACCAACGGTAAATCGCCGCCGCCGCGCGGCGCCATCGCCAGGCTCAGCGCGAACCCGGCGATCAGGACGATCACGGTGCCGTAGTAAAATATCCCACCCGGCGCGGTACGGGCCTGCACGATCACGGCGTCGGCCAGCGGACGCCAGTCGCTCACGAAGCCGCGCGTGACCGGATTCGCCAGCGCGTGACCGACCGTGTACCACATCCCGACGCCATACGGATTCAACAGCGTTGCGGCGGTCGCGGCGACGGTGATGGCGCCGGGATAGATGGCGCGCCGGGGACCGCGATGGTTGCGCAGGTCCTCGGCCGCGATCACGATCGTGAACAAGCCGAGCGCTGCGATCCCGACGATGAAGCCGCCATGCAAGTTGGCCCATAGCGCCAGAATCGGGATTGCGAGCCATAGCGCCGCGCGGCCGCGGTAGTTGTAGCGCGCCATCAGCGTCAGCAGGACGCTCAGGAAGGCGAAGGTGAAAAGCTGCGGTCGAAACTGGAGCTGCGGCGACAAGGCCGTCCCCGCCACCAGTATCAACAGCAGCTGCAGCGTGATCGAGGCGCCGGTCTCGGCCATCGCCGCCGCGATGAAAACGACCGTCACCGCGCTCATCGCGAATTTCCAGAACTTGAGTCCGGCCACGCCGCCGAAATTGTAAAACGCGGCCATCACCACTTCGGTGAGCCACTCGTGGTTATGCCACGGATGGCCGAAAGCCGAGTAAGAATATGGATCGCGGAGCGTCAGGTGGGCATGCGCGAGGGTCGCCTGGCCGAAGCGCAGATGACCCCAGAGATCCGCGTCGGCAACGCGGATGGCGTCGGCCACTGCGATCGCAACCAGTATCGCCGCAGGCGAGTAGCGCAGCAGCGACGCGGCGCCGCGTATCGCGCCCCCCCTCATCCGTGACGCGCTACTTGCGGGCCGAGACGCAGACCGTTTCGTTGCTCAGGCGCAGGATGCCGCCCGCGACGAAACGCTGCGCCTCTGCGATGACCGCATCCATGACCTGCTTGCGTGTCGCGCTATCGAGCTTCTCGATCATGGTCCGAAACGGCGTGGAGACGTCGTAACGGAACTGCGCGAAATCCTCGGGCGTTTTGAATTCGTAAACGATCGTCATCGGTTCCAGCACGACCTCGCTGAAACCCGCCGCCTTGAACGAGCGCTCCAGCGCCGCTTGATCGCAGAGCCGGCAGGGATCGGGGCTGCCGGGCGGCGGCGGTGGCAGCTTGGCGATCTTGCGGACCGCCTCGCCGGCCAGGCTGATCATCGGCACCTTGTCCGGCGTGCTCCAGACCGCGGCCGCCAGCCGGCCGCCGTCGGCCAGCAGCGCACGCATGCGGCTCAGCGCGCCGGTCAGGTCGGGCAGAAACATCAGTCCCCAGCGGCACAGGATCGCGTTGAAGTCGCGCTCGGGAACCTCGATACCGCCGGCGTCGAGCAGGCGGAACTCGATATTGGTGATACCCAACTGCGCGGCCCGCGTGCGCGCCGCCCGCAGCATCCCGGCCGCATGATCGACCGCCAGAACCTTGCCGGTCGGTCCGACCTTGCGCGCCGCGCTCACCGCCGGCTCGCCGATGCCGGTGGCGATATCGAGCACCCGCCATCCGGGCTGCACGCCGGCCAGCTCGATCAGGCGGTCGCTCACGACTTGCGCGGCGCGCTCGAAGATCGGCCACCATTTCGTCCATCCGGCGGCGGCCTCGTCCCAGTTGCGGCTCAGATCAACTGCTTCTGCCATTTGCTTAGATTCCTTTCTTCAGTTCCGGTGCGGGCCGAAAACCGACCGTGCGGATGGCCGGGATAGTCATCGGCGCTTTGGTGCGCGGATTGTAGCCGGCGCGCGCGCGATGGCGGCGCACCGAGAAAGTGCCGAACCCGGGAACCCAGAAGCGTTTGTCCTTGCGAATCGCCCGCGCGATCAGATCGAAGGTCGAATCGATCGTGACGGCGACCGTTGCTTTCGGCTGGCGCGTCGAGCGCGCCACTGCTTCAATCAAATCCGCCTTGGTCATGGGTGGTCCCTCCCCATGCGTCTTTTCCCTACAGTGCCCGGATCGCGAACGCAAGCGCTTTGAAAGCGGCCCGGAGGTTATGATCCCGCCCGCTCGAGCTCACGCCACGCCAGCCCCCATCGCACCCCCTGGTCGCTGATCACGACCTGCTCGACATCGAAGCGCGCCATCACGCGCTCCAGGATCGCCGTGCCGGCGAAAATCACGTCAACCCGACCCTCGGCCAGGCCCGGCAGCAGGCGACGCTGCTGATTCGGCAGCGTACCGAACAATTCCAGTGAGCGCCCGACCTCGCCGCGCGACAGCCGATAGCCGTGAACGAGATTGGAGTCGTAAGCCACCAGCTTCAACGCCACCGCGCATACCGTCGTAGCGGTCCCGGCGATTCCCACCATCAGGTCGGGCCGATAGCTCCAGTTGAGCGAATCGATCGCGGCGTCGATCGTCGCGCGCAGCGCCGCCACCTCGCCGGGCGCCGGCGGATCGTGATGGATATGGCGTTCGGTAAGCCGCACCGATCCGAGCTGGAGACTGAAGGCCTGCAACTCCGCACCCGGCTCGACCCGGATAAACTCGGTCGATCCGCCGCCGATATCGACGATCAGAAGGCGCCCGCTCGCATCGAGCCCGAGCCCGCGGACCACGGCGAGATACGAGAGCTGCGCTTCGGTTTCACCGCTGATCACGGTGAGCTCGATTCCGGCTTCTTCGCGCACCCGGGTCAGGAACGCGGCGCCGTCGGCGACATCGCGCAGCGCCGCGGTCGCCACTGCAACGATAGACTCGGCCTCGAGTTCGCGCGCGCGGTTCGCGAACTCGACGATCGCGTCGAGCGTGGCGCGCGCGGCGGCGGGATCGAGATGACCGGTGCGCTCGACGCCACGCCCCAGCCGCGTTATCCGCGCCATGTCGGCCAGCGGTACCAGCGTGCCGTCGGGGCGCCGCTCGACCACCAGCATCAGCACGGTGTTGGTGCCGACGTCGAGCGCGGCGATTCGCCGGGCTGCCGACGGCGCCATCTAGCCGCTCTCCGACACCGCGAGCGGCGGGAGCGATCCGTCGGGCACGATCGCGTTGCTCGCAATCCAGCGCTCGGCCGCGAGCAGCGCGCGCACCCCGAGCGCGGCCTTCTTGGCGCGGCCCCGAGCGCGGCCGTCGAGCTCCGGCATCAAGCCGAAATTCGCATTCATCGGCTGAAAATCCTGCCGCTTCGGATCGACGATATAGGCGATCAACGATCCCAGCGCGGTCTCCGGCGGCGGCACCACCAGCGGCAATCCGGTGCACATCCGGGCCGCGTTGATCGCGGCCAGCAGACCCGCCGCGGCGGATTCGATATAGCCTTCGACCCCGACCATCTGTCCGGCCAGGAACAGGTCGTCGCGCGAACGGAGCTGAAGAGTGGGGCGCAGCAGGCGCGGCGAATCGATGAAAGTATTGCGATGCAACGAACCCAGGCGCACGAACTCGGCCCGTTCCAGACCGGGAATCATCCGCAGCACGCGCCGCTGTTCCGGATAGGTCATCTTGGTCTGGAAGCCGACGATATTGTAGAGGCGGTTGAGGCGATCGTCCTGGCGCAACTGTACGGCCGCGAACGGATTGCGCCCGCTGCGCGGATCGACCAGCCCCACCGGCCGCATCGGACCGAACGCGAGCGTCAGCGGGCCGCGCCGCGCCAGCTCTTCGATCGGCAGGCAGCCTTCGAAGTAGACCATCCGCTCGAACGGATGGGCCGCGACTTTCTCCGCCGCCATCAGCGCCGCGACGAAGCCGAGGTATTGCGCCTCATCGAGCGGGCAATTGATGTAATCCTCGCCGCCCTTGCCGTAGCGCGAGGCGCGGAACGCCACCGTCATATCGATCGATTCGGCGGTCACGATCGGCGCGATCGCGTCATAGAAATAGAGATTGCGCGAGCCGATCAGCCGGTCGAGTTCGGCCGAGAGCGCCGGACTGGTGAGCGGACCGCTGGCGACGATGGTCGGGCCGGACGGCAGCGCCGTGACTTCCTCGCGCACGACCGTGACCATCGGGTCGGCGGCGAGCGCCGCGGTCAGGCCACGGGCGAACTCCTCGCGATCGACGGCCAGCGCCGCACCGGCCGGTACGCGGGCGCGGTCGGCGACCGTCAGCACGATCGAGCCCAGCCGGCGCATCTCCTCCTTGAGGATTCCGACCGCGGTTTCGAGCGAGGTGTTGCGCAGCGAGTTCGAGCATACCAGCTCGCCGAACAGGCCAGTCGAATGCGCCTCGGTCATCCGCACCGGCCGCATCTCGAACAGCCGCACGCGCACGCCGCGCCGCGCGAGCTGGAAGGCGGCCTCGCTGCCCGCCAGTCCGGCGCCGATTACATTGACGATCGGGGCATCCATGCAGAGGCTAGCAGTGTAGGGCTGAGCGAGCTCCGATACCAGCCTCGGCCCGGCCCGCTTGGCTCCGGCAACCTGAAATGTGCTAGCGATCGATGAGAGCCGCGCTCTCCGGGAGAAACGCCATGGGATTGTTGGTCGACGGCAAATGGCACGACAACTGGTATGACACGAAATCGACCGGCGGCCGCTTTGTGCGCAGCGAGTCGGCCTTCCGCAACTGGGTCACCGCCGACGGCGCGCCCGGTCCGAGCGGAAGCGGCGGCTTCAAGGCCGAGCCCGGCCGCTACCATCTGTATGTTTCGCCCTCCTGCCCGTGGGCCCATCGGACGGCGATTTTCCGCGCCCTCAAGCGGCTCGACGAGGTGATTTCGATGTCGTGCGTGGGACCGTCGATGGGTAATCGCGGATGGGCCTTCAGCGAGCCCGGCAACGGCGGGAATTCGTACGGTGCGATGGCCGATCCGATCCACGGCGCCAGCTACATGTACGAGGTCTATCTCAAGGCCAAGTCCGACTACACCGGCCGCGTCACGGTGCCGGTGCTGTGGGACAAGCGTCTCGGCACGATCGTGAACAACGAGTCATCCGAGATCATCCGGATGCTCAACAGCGCGTTCGATCAATGGGGCGACGCGGCGGCCGATTTCTATCCGCGCGAGTTGCGCGAGGAGATCGATCGCGTCAACGCGATCATCTATCCCAACGTCAACAACGGCGTTTACCGATGCGGCTTTGCGAGCAGCCAGGAGGCTTACGAAGAGGCCTTCGATGCGCTGTTCGCGACCCTCGACGAGCTGGAGTCGCGACTCTCGCGTCAGCGCTATCTCACCGGTGCGCGGCTGACCGAGGCCGACTGGCGCCTGTTCACGACCCTGGTCCGCTTCGACCCGGTCTACCACGGCCATTTCAAATGCAACCTCAGGCGCATCGCCGATTACCCGAATCTGTGGCCCTACACGCGCGACCTTTACCAGGTTCCCGGCGTCGCCGAGACCGTCGATATCAAGCAGATCAAGCAGCATTACTATTGGAGCCAGGTGACGGTGAATCCCAGTCGCATCGTGGCCAAGGGGCCGGCGATCGATTTCACCGCGCCGCATGACCGCGCCCGTCTCGGCGCGCACTGACAACGGAGAATCCAGCATGGCGACATCGTCGGGCGAGCCGACCAATCAACAGGAAGCGGTTAACTGGGTGGAGAATGCGACCCGCGCCGCCGACCGCTTTCACCAGGTATGGGCAGCGTCGCATCGCCATCGCGCGGAGCATCGCGGCGCCTGCACCGTCTATCCGTCGAGCGACGGTCCGCTGCTCGGCACGCTCGCCGCGGCGTCGGGAGCGAAGCGGATCCTCGAGGTGGGATGCGGTCTGGGCTACAGCGCACTATGGCTCGCGCATGGCGCCGGCGCCGGGGCGCGCGTCGAGACCATCGAGGCCGATCCGTCCCACGCCGCCATCGCCGAGGGCAATTTCGCCGGCGAAGGGCTGGCCGGCCAGATCGCGATTCTTGCCGGGCGCGCGGCGGCGGTCCTGCGCGGCCTCAAAGGACCGTACGATTTGATCTATTTCGACGGCGACCCGGCCGAAGCGGCCGACGATCTCGATCATTTCGAGCGCCTCATCCGGCCCGGCGGGTTCCTGATCTCGGCCAATCTTTTTCTGGGCGCCTTCGATCCCAGCATCCCCGGGCTCGAAAAGGCCGCCGAGTATCGAAAGCGCATCACCAGCGGCGATCGATGGATGACGGCGTGGCTGCAGACCGGAGGCAAGGCCTTCAGCGTCCGCCGCTAGCTTAGTCTCACGGCAGGATCTGGCCGCGCCGCGGCTGCTCGCATCGTGGCAAGGCGACCATCCGGATTTTCTTGCCGCCGATTTCCGAGAACGGCGGCACCGGCGGCGGCACCCAGCACGACGGCGCGGCGTACTGCACGAAATCATCGACCGGCGGCGGCCGGTAGCGCGCCCAGAAGCCCTGGCATCGGTAATGGCCGAACTGGTCGCAGTACTCGAAGGTGCCGCCGATCGCGAAGCGCTTGCCGTCGCGAATCGCCTTGAGCTCATCGACCGACGGGGTCCATCGCAGCGGCAGGTAGTCGCTATGGGTTCCCTGGCCCGGGATGACCGGTCCCGGAACGCTATCCACGACTCCGCCGGCCGGGTCCTTGAAGCGTTCGATATGACGCTGGGGCTCCTGCTTCACCCCCGGGCGCGACGACCACAGATTGGTGACCAGGTTGAGCGCCGGCGTACGGCCGGCATTGAAAAAGTAGATCACCACCGCGCTGCTGCCGTCAGGCTCAAGGCGAAACTCGGCGACCCGGCCGTCGCGATTACCGAGGCTTACGTACGGCCGCTCGCTGGCAACAAAGACCCGCTGGCTCTCGCGGTAGGTGTCCCACAGCAGGAAGGCCTGGACGGCGGTGATAGTGGTGTAGGCGAGAATCAGGATCGCGGTCAGGATATGGACGCGATGGGTGCGGCGCGCGAGCTCGAAGTCCTGGCGATGGACCTCGTGCGCTGGCTCGGGGGAGCCTAAGCGGTCGGCGGCGCCGGGCGCCTCGCGATTATCGTTGTCATCCAAGCGACGACTATTGATCGCTTCCGCCGCCCGCCGGTCAAGAGCGGGGCGCTATTCCATCCGCAGCACCGGCTTGATCGTCACGCCGCTATCCGAGTCGAGCGCGGCCTGGTTGATATCCTTGAAATCGTAATGGCGGATGAGCTTGTCGAACGGGAAGCGGCCCGCGCGATGGAGCTCCAGCAGCCGTGGAATAAAGGTGTGGCGGTCGCTGTAGCCCTGCACGATCCCGCGGATGGTGCGGTTGAAGATCATGAAGTTGACGTCGAGCGGAATCTCGGTGCCGATCGGCGGCGCGCCGACCAGCCCCAGCATCCCGCCGGTCTTGAGCAGCTTGATGCCGCATCCCAGCGAGCGCGGCGCGCCGCTGGCCTCGAGCACGTAGCGCACGCCGCCGCCGGTCAGGCGTTTGAGCTCGTCGAGCGGATCGCTGGTGGCCGCATTGACCACCGCGGTCGCGCCGAGCTGGCCGGCCAGTTCGAGGCGGCCCGGTTTGACGTCGACCGCGATAATTTGCCCGGCGCCCGCGATCACCGCGCCCATCACCGCGCTCAGCCCGACCGAACCGGCGCCGAAGATCACGATAGTTTCGCCGGCCGGCGGTTGCAGCGCGTTGAGCACCGCACCCGCGCCGGTCTGGATACCGCATCCCAGCGGCCCGGCCAGCTCGAGCGGCGCACCGGCGGGAACTTTCACGCAATTGTTCTCGTAGGCGAGCGCGTAGGTCGCGAACGAGGATTGGCCGAAGTAGCCTGACGCGATCGGACCGCTGCGATCGCGAATCGTCATGCGTCCATCGGGTGCGTAGCCGCCGAAATGGAGCTCGAACAGCTTCTCGCACGCCCACGGCTTGCCCGCCTGGCACGAGAAACATTGTTCGCAGCTATTGTAGGTCAGCACCACGCGATCGCCCGGCTTGACCGCGCTGACCTTGCGCCCGACCGCCTCGACCACGCCCGCGCCCTCATGGCCGACCACGACCGGCGGCTTGGGCGGATAGTTCTGGTCGCGCGTGTTGAGATCCGAATGGCACATACCGGCGGCGACGACTTTTACCAGGATCTCGTCGTCGCGCGGCTCATCGAGTTCGACATCCTCGACGATAAACGGCCCGCCCTTGCTTCGAATCACCGCGGCTTTGATCTGCATGATGCCTCTCTCCCCGGAAAAGCAACGTCCGCCGATCGGATCGGCGCGCCTAATCCGGAATTCCTATTGGCATCATCGCTACACAATCGCAAACCGCGGCGACGCGGCGCATCGGAGATTTGCGCCGGTGATAAGGACCCTCACCCGCCGCTGCGCGGCGGCCTCTCCCTGACCGGGCGAGGCGTGGACCAGCATCGGCGCTCGGGTTCTGTCCCTTCCCTTCAGGGAAGGGCGGAGCGCCGCATCGGCGCGAGGGTTAGGTCGGCTGGCCGCTGCTATGGCGCCGGCGGAGGAGCTTCCGACGGCTGCGCGGGCTGTTCCGGCGGAGTCGTGGCGTAGCCGCACTCCTCTTTTTTCGGGCAGAGCCAGCGCGTGCCGAGCCGCTTGGTGGTCTTCTCGACCAGGTAGGGCGAGCCGCAATTCGGGCAGGGCATCGCGAGCGGCTTGTCCCACGAGGCGAACTTGCACTTCGGATAGCGATCGCAGCCGAAGAAAATCTTGCCGCGCCGGCTGCGCCGCTCGAGGATTTCGCCCTCCTTGCAATCCGGGCAGCTTACGCCGGTCTTCACCGGTGCGCCCTGCAGCCGCTTGATTCCGTCGCAATCCGGATAACCCGAGCATCCCAGGAACTCGCCGAAGCGCGAGCGCCGCCGCACCATCGGCTTGCCGCATTTCTCGCAGGTCGTGTCACTCAGCTCGGGCGCGATCGATTCGCGAATCACGATAGTGCCCTGCTCGTCGCGGCCGAACTCCTTGGTGTTGGTGCATTTGGGATAGCGCGAGCAGGCCAGGAACTCGCCGTTGCGCCCCCATTTGATTACCATCGCGGCGCCGTCGACCTCGCATTTGAGCTCGGTCGGCAAGCCCTTGCGCTTGACCTGCGGCATCTTCTTGGAGGCCACCGACAGGCGCTTCTCGAACGGGCCGTAAAAGCGCTTGAGCGCCGTGACCCAGTTCTCGCTGCCTTCTTCGATATGGTCGAGCTCCACTTCCATCGCGGCCGTGAAGCCGACTTCGATGATATCGGGAAAGGCCTGCACCAGCAGATCGCTGACCACGCGGCCGAGCGAAGTCGGGCGCATCCGCTTGCTCTCGTCCTCCTCGACGTACTCGCGATTGAGGATACTGGTCATGATCGCGGCGTAGGTCGACGGCCGTCCGATGCCTTTTTCTTCGAGCTCCTTGATAAGCGTGGCCTGGCTGAAGCGCGGCGGCGGCTGGGTGAAATGCTGCTCGGGGAAGAAGCCGAGCAACTTCAGCATCTCGCCCTCGCTCATCTGCGGCAGCGTCGCCTCGCCGCTGTCGTCGTCGGCCGCGGTGTCGTCGCGGCCCTCGGTATAGACGCGCATGAAGCCGTCGAACTTGGTGACCTGGCCGGTGGCGCGGAAGACCGCGGCGCCCGACTCGATATCGACCGTGGTGCGATCGTAAACCGCCGGGTTCATCTGGCTCGAGACGAAGCGGTTGTAAATCAGCGTGTAGAGCGCGAGCGCGTCCTTGTCGAGATAATGCGAGAGCGATTCGGGGTCGCGCTCAAGCGCCGTCGGTCGAATCGCCTCGTGGGCTTCCTGAGCCGACTTGCCCGAGCGATAGAAGTTGGGCTTGTCGGGCAGATAGTTGGCGCCGTAGCGGCTACCGATATAGTCGCGGACGGCAGCCAGCGCCTGGTCCGAGACCCGCGGCGAATCGGTGCGCATATAAGTGATGAGACCGACCGCGCCCTGGTCGCCCAGGTCGACGCCTTCGTAGAGGCGCTGCGCGATCTTCATGGTGCGCGAGGGCGAGTAGTAGAGCTTGCGCGCCGCCTCCTGCTGCAGGCGCGAGGTGATAAACGGCGGAGCCGGATTGCGGCGCACTTCGCGCTTTTCGATACTGACGACCTTGAAGCTGCCGCCTTCGCAGGCCGCGACGATCTCCCGGGCCTCGGCTTCGGGGAGCTTGTAGGCCTTGTTGTCGATCCGGGTGCCCTTATGGCTGTAGATGCGGGCCTTGAAGGGGGGCGGATTGGCCGCCTGCAGTTGCGCGTCGAGGGTCCAATACTCCTCGGCGCGAAAGGCCTCGCGCTCCTTCTCGCGCTCGACGATTATCCGCAGCGCGACCGATTGCACCCGTCCGGCGCTGATGCCGCGCTTTACCTTGTCCCATAACAGCGGCGAAATCTGGTAGCCGACCAGCCGATCGAGCACGCGGCGGGCCTGCTGGGCCTCGAACAAGTGCTGATCGAGTTCGCCCGGATGCGACAGCGCCTCGCGCACCGCAGCCGGCGTGATCTCATGGAGCAGGATCCGATGGACGTCGGCCTTGATCTTCCCGAGCTTGTCGGCGATATGCCATGCGATCGCTTCGCCCTCGCGGTCGGGGTCGGTGGCGAGGTAGACCGTGGTCTTGTCCTTGGCGGCGGCGCGAATCTGCTCGAGCACCTTGGCCTTGCCGGCGATGACTTGGTACTCGGGGCGGAAATCGTGCTCGAGATCGACCCCGAGCTTGCTTTTCGGCAGATCGACCACGTGACCGACCGAGGCGGTGACCTGGAAATCCGCGCCGAGATAGCGCTTGATGGTTTTCGCCTTGGCCGGCGATTCGACGATAACGAGGTTTTTGCTCACCCTTTAGAGCCTCCTGCTCATACCCTCAGCCCCAGTGGCGATCCTGCCTGAGCTAAGCAAGCGAAAAAAGCTTCCCCGGATGCTGTGCGATAACTCCGCGCAACTCAAGGTCCATCAATAATCTAAGCACAGTCTGTGCCTTTAGCCCGGAGCGCTCAATTATCGAATCGACGTGCAGTCTCTCAGCGTCTTTAAGGCAGTTCAAGAGTGTTTTAGCGTCACTTGATTCTTCACTGCTCAAAGCGAGCGCCGCCGCCACTGTGGCCGATTCGGGTGCACCCCGTGTTTCCGAGGCTGCCCGTTTCCGGGTCTCATCGTCCCCGGAAACGGGGATTCCTGGCCGGGGCGTCAGGTTGACGAGCTGGGGCGCGAGCTCTTCGATCACGTCCTCGACGCATTCTACCAGCCGCGCGCCCTCCCGTAAGAGCCGGTTACTGCCGCGGCTGCGGCCCGAAACGGGACTGCCGGAGACGGCGAAAACCTGGCGATTCTGGTCGAGCGCGGTGCGCGCCGTGATCAGCGAGCCGCTGCGTTCCGCCGCCTCGACCACTACCACACCCAGGCTGAGCCCCGAAAGAATCCGGTTGCGGCCGGGAAAATTCTCGGCGATCGGCGGCGTCCCGACCGGCAGCTCGCTCAGCAGCGCACCGCCGCCGGCGACGATCGCATCGGCTAGCTCACGATTCTCGGCCGGGTAGATCACGTCGATCCCGCATCCCAGCACCGCGACCGTACCTCCGCCCGCGTCGAGCGCCCCCTGATGAGCCGCAGTGTCGATACCGCGGGCCAGGCCGCTTACCACCGTGAAGCCCTTGGCGGCCAGCTCCAGTCCCAGCCGGCGCGCCATATGGCGGCCGGCGTCGCTGGCGGCGCGGGCGCCGACCACGGCGAGATACTGATTCGCGTCGGGGTTCAGCCGGCCCCGGATGAAGAGGTAGGGCGGCGGATCGGCGATTTCCCGCAGGTTGGCGGGATACTCCGGGTCGGACCAGCGCAGCAGGCGGGCGCCGATTCGGGGCAGTTCGCACAGCTCGCGCTCGAGCGCATCGAAATCGTGGAACTCGTGGAGATTGCGGGCCGTCGAGCGTGGGATTCCGGCGGCGGCGAGTTCCCGTTCATCGCGCGCGAAGATTTGTTCCGGCGCGCCGAAGGCCTCGAGCAGCAGCCGTGCGATTCGTGGCCCGACGCCGCGTACGCGTCGCAAGGCGAGCCAATAGGCGTCTGGCGTAGGCATCTGAGTACAGCGTTGTCGGCAGCAGTTACGGCCGGGTGGGAACCTTAGCTTGACCAGCCGGAGGTAATCAAATAGTTAAGACAGGAACTGCGTGGGATTTTTGTCCATCACATTACCCATCTTCAACGAGCTATCTCCGGGAAGGTCGGGTATAATCGATACCATCAAGGGCCGGACACGGGCGGGGGAGTCACGGGTATGGAACTCAATGGAATGACCGCCACAGACAAGCAAATCCTGATTTTCAGCTTTTATCGCGACGCCGAGTTGCGCGGTGCGCGTCTGTTGTTCAACCTGCTGAGCCGTCTCAAGGGCGGCGAGGCGCAGCTCCGGATGTCGCGCCATCTGGCCGACGAGACCCGCCATGCGTGGCTGTGGACCAAGCGTATCGCCGACCTCGGCGGCTCGCCGGTCCTGATCGACGACGGCTACCAGCGCCGGCTCGGTCTGCGCACCGGGGTGCCGAAGAGCGTCATCGAGTTGCTGGCGCTGACCGTGGTGGTCGAGGAGCGCGCGCAGAATCGCTATGAAGCTCATGCCGCGCTGCCCAACGTTGACCCGGAGACGCGCGAGGTCTTGAAGTCGGTCACCGAGGACGAGGCCTGGCATCTGTCGTGGATCGAACGCGAGATGCGGATAATGGCGCGGGCCGAGGGCAACGAGCAGCGCGCCGACGAGGCGCTCGAGCGCTACCGCGCGATCGATCGCGAAGTATGGGCGACGCTGTCGGCCGACGAAGCCGAGATGATGAGCGCCTGAGCGCTCCGCTTCGGCAGTTTCCTCAGGTCCGGCTTATCCCACGCATCAGCGCGTCATTCAGCGCGACCCGCATCGACTCCGCAGCCTTCGCCGCCGCCGCCCCGGGCGATAAGCCCGCCGCGCGCGCATAGGCGTACATCAGGCTGCGGCTCGCATTGACGATTATCCCCAGTCCATCGGCACGCGCCGCGGCAACCGCGTCGTCGGCGCCGGCCCCCTGCGTTCCGTAGCCGGGCACCAGGATGATCGCGCGCGGCATCAGTGCGCGCGAGCGCCGCGCATGCTCCGGATAGGTTGCGCCGACCACCGCGCCGACCGGGCTCAGTCCGCCGGCCGCGATAAACTCCGCCCCCCATCCGTCGACCCGGCCCGCGACCCGCTCCCACAGCGCGCCGCCGCCGGCGAGTTCGAGATCCTGGAACTCGCCCGAAGAGGGGTTGGAGGTCTTGACCAGCACGAACAGTCCGCGTCCGGCCCGCACGCGGCTCAGAAACGGCATGATCGCGTCGCTGCCGAGATAGGGATTGATCGTGGCGGCGTCGCATCCGAACTCGCCGTCGCCTAAAAACGCCTGCGCATAGGCGGCCGAGGTCGAGCCGATATCACCGCGCTTGGCGTCGGCGATCGTGACCAGGCCGAGCCGGCGCGCGGTGGCGATTACCTCGGCCAGCGCGGTCATCCCGGCCAGTCCGCGGGCCTCGAAAAATGCGAGCTGCGGCTTGACGGCGATGACGTGCGGCGCACAGGCCTCGATAATCTCGCAGCAGAAGCGCGCCAGCGTGTAGCCCGCCGGCACCCCCGGCGCGCCGGGCGCGTCGAGTTGCGGGTCGATACCGAGCATCGCGATACTGCGCTTGTCGCGCTGCGCCTCGACGATTCGCTCAACGAATTCATTTCCCATCGGTGGCATGGTGGATTCCTGCTGAAGTTGAGCCGGCCAAGTGGCAATCATGCCATTTTCGTTATCGGCGGACGAATCCGGCCAGTCTTTGCCTTATCCCTGCCTGAAAAAGACCCGGTGCCCAGAATGTCATGGGCAAAGCGCTGACGTTCGTTGCATCGCTGCCACATCGTCGACGCGAGCGCAGAGCGAGCAAAGGCCAGCGCTGCTTGATGGAGTCTTCTTTGGCCACTGGCGCAGCTCTTGCTGCCGCTCCGTCGCGAGGGGAGGCCTCAGACGGCAGGATATGCTGACAGCACCATCGTAGCGGGAACCCCGGCGATCTCCGCCCCCGCGCCGCGCGTCGGCAATGCCGCGATCGTCGCCGCGCTGATAATCGCCTTTCTCCTCCCCATCACTCAGTTTCCTTTCTTCCAGGCGCCGCTGCGCTGGCTCGGCCTGTCGCCGGTAAATAGCTGGTCGACCGGCGCGGTAATCGGCGAACTGTGCGCGCTGGTCTTTATCGTCGGCTTTGTAGTGTTGCTGGAAAAAAAGCCGCTCAGCTCGGTTGGCCTCAAGCGACCGACCTTCTCCGACCTGTGGCTCGGCCTGGCGCTGTTCGCGGTGGTGGAATGCGCCGCGACGCTGGGGCCGCATCTTATTTATCACCTGATCGGCAAGCCGCTGGCGGTCGGCCATCGCGACCTGGTGTACCGGGTACCATTGTCGATCGCGATGATCGCAGCGGTGACCAACGGTATCGTCGAAGAGCTGATCGCGCGCGGCTTCGCGATCGAGCAGCTCAAGACGGTGACGCATCGCACGATGGTGGCGGCGGTCGTCGCCTTGCTCGCCGACCTGGCGATCCATATCCCGTTCTGGGGCTATCGCTACGCGATCGCGATCGCGCCGCTGCAACTGATGTTCGTGCTGACCTACCTGTGGCGGCGCAACCTGACACCCTGCATCGTCGCCCACATCCTGAACGATGCGACGCCGCGGGCGGCGATGGCCGGGGCGGCGGCGATGGCGCTGACGGCGCATCTGAATTACTACACGGCCGAGGGCATGGTCTTCATGAACGGCGGCTACTCGGGCGCCGCCATCGCTTCGTTCACCGACGCGATCAGCCACGATCCCAAGGACCTCCATGCTTACGAGTTGCGCGCCTGGGAGTACGGTTCGATGGGCGCGTACGACCGTGAAGTTGCCGACCTCAACCACGCGATCGCGCTGGCTCCGTCGGACAGCAGATTGTACGGCCGGCGGGCGCTGGCTAAAGATGACGCGGCGGATTACGCCGGCGCAATTGCTGATTATCGCAAAGCTATCCAACTGCGGCCCGACGATCCCGAGTTCGAGAACGGGCTCGTCTGGGTGCTCGCCACCTGTCCCAACGCTCACATCCGCGACGGCCGGCGCGCACTCGACCTGGCCTGGAAGGCGTCGGACCGGAGCGGATGGAAGGACAGCTCGATAATCGACACGCTGGCGGCCGCCAACGCCGAGCTCGGGGATTTCGCCCAGGCGCAAGCCTGGGAACGCACGGCGATCAACCTGGCCGGGTCGGATTCCGCAACCGTCCATGAGCTGCAGGCCCGGCTCGCCCTCTACCTGAAGCATCAGCCCTATCGCGAACCGATCAAGCCCGCTTGAGGCAACAAATGACGCGGCCGGGCGCCGCGTTTCGCAAGAGGAGGTGGGAGAGATGAATTCGATCAACACGGCTGATAATCCCTACTTTTCGATCTGGTGGCATCCCCGCGCGACCATCCGGCGCATCGTCGACCGCGACCCGCGCACGATGGTGCTGATACTGGTCTCGGTCGGCGCGCTGCTGACCGCGGCCGGCATGTTTGTCGCTCATCCACCGGTCGCCTTCACGCTCGCCAACAAGCCGGTGCATTCGATCGCGCCGGAGAGGTGGCAGCGCTTTCGATGGTACTTCCTTGCCGGCTGCGTACCCGTTGCGATCGGCACCCTGTACGCGATGGGCGCGTTGATCCGATGGTCGGGCGCGCTGATGGGCGGAACTGCCAAGGCCATGGAAGTGCGGGCCGCGCTGGGCTGGCCGCGGGTCATTACGATCGCGGGCTCGCTGGTCTGGCTTGGCGCGATTCTGCTCGGACTGTACCAGGCGCCGGTTGGGCTCGGTGCCGCCGGCCATTTTTCCTTTCGCAATCTTCTTCCGTCACCGACGCCGATCGGGGCGTTAACTTTGGGCTTATCGATCTGGGGGATAATCGTCTGCATGGAATGCATCGCCGAGGTCCATCGTTTCTCGGCCTGGAAGGCGATCGCCGCCTGGGTCATCGCCTGGCTCGCCATGATCGGGGTGGGTCTGGCGGTCGGGCTTGCGGCCTCGGTGGTCGCGATTCCGTTCATCATTCATTTGGCGATTATGCACTTTGTCAAGTGCATAATCGCCATTCATTTTCACTGACCGGCTTCTCTCCTCACGGTTGTCGGCGCCGCGCGGGCGCTTATCAAGCGGGCGTGGCCGGTCCGGGTTGCGGCCTATCGAACAGGCGGCATATGAGTGCCGCGCGATCATCGGATGGCCGTAAAAAGGCGGCAAAACGCAAGGATTTCGCATCGTGCGACGGCCGGATTATCGTGACTCCGTGAAAAGGCAAGGGTTTTCGGCTCGCATTCTGCGATCGGCTGCCGGGTACAACTCTTGCGTCTCCCCAAGGCGCGTTGCACGTGCAGGTGATCGGGAGTAGTTACGCAGATAGCAACGCATGCTTGGTCCTGCCTGGTAAAGCCGGGCGGGTGAGACCGTTCTCGCTCCTCGATCCCCGCATGACTGTCGAGGAATTAATTCGTGAGAAATCGGCTCAAAGCACTGATTGCAGGAGGGATCGCGGCGGCGATACTGCTCGCGGCCCAGATCGTCCCGGCGCGTATCACGGTCGACTCCGGGATAGCGCTCAATCAGATGGCGCGCACTGGCAAGTTGGCGGGCGCCGTGCGCCTGCTCGAATCGCAATACCGTTTCGACACTCCCGCGGGCTTGCGCGCGCTACATGATTTTTCCCTGGTCGTGTTGCGCCAGGGACTCAGCGACCCCGACCCGTTCGAGCGCTGCTACGCGGCCACCGCGCTGGCAAGCTATGGCGACTGGAGCGGCCGCGAGATCATTGGACAGGCGCTCGACTCGCCCAATCTGTTTATTCAGAAAGCCGCGGTCGAGGGCTTGGCCCAGGCCGAAAACAGCGATGCGCTCGGGATACTGGAGCGCTTTTATCGCTTGAGCGGGCCCGTCAGCCAGACTATCGCGCTGCAGGCGCTGGCGGAGGTAAAGGCGCCGGCGGTGATGCCGATCCTGGTCTCGGCGGCCAAGGATCCGAATTCGAGCGGGACCTTCTGGGCGGTCAACGGACTGGGCCGGATGGGCGATCGCGCCGCGCTGCCGTATCTCCAGGGGCTGCTCACGAAATCGATCGATCCGATGGTGCGGACCGAGGCCGCGCACTCGATGATCCTGCTCGGCGACCGTTCGCTCTATACCACCGACGCGCTCGAGGAGGGGCTCGGCAGCAGCGACTCGGAGATCGCCGCCGAAGCCGCGCTGGCGTTGGGCGATGCGCATGATCCGGCGACCGTGGAGGTGCTCGAGGCGACCGTGTCGAGCGATCGGGCGGCGGAGCAATTACGGATGGCAGCGGCGGTCGCGCTGACCCATTACGGCAGCCGGCAGGGGATGCCGTTGTTAGTGGCGGCGCTCAACGATCATAAGCGCCGCGCCACCTACCTGCCCGGCATGCTCGACCATCTGGATTTCGTCGTCGGACGGCCGCTCATCCTGCGCGCGATCTCCTCCAGCGAGCAGCAGCTACGGCTGACGGCCTACGAAATGATCGGGCGCAGCGGCGGTGAGGCGGATATCGCGGTGCTGAGCGAGGCGCTCGCGCACACTCAGGAGCCGATCGATCAGGCGCAGATCGCGTGGTCGCTCGGCCGCATCGGCCGTCCCGAGGCGATCCCGGTTCTGCTCGAGGTGCTGCAGAATCCGTCTTCCGAAGTGCGCTATACGGCCGCCGAGGCGCTGGCGCGAATCGCCGACAAGCAAGCGCACAACTGAGCGGAAACCGCCGCCGCTATAGACTTCACCGCCGAGCCCCGCGCTTGCGCGCAGGGCTCGGCGGTGCGGAATTGTCGCCGGGCAGCACCAGCCGCGTGCTCTGCCATAGATACCAGACCGCGACCGAGCGATAGGGACGCCAGCGTTCGCCGAATTCGCGCAGCTGCTTTGGCGTCGGCGGCTGCTTCATCCCGTAGAGCTTGAAGACCGCGTTGCGGACGCCGAGGTCGTCGACCGGCAGCACGTCGGGCCGCCCGAGGTTGAACATCAGGAACATCTCCGCGGTCCATCGCCCAATCCCCATCACGCGTGTCAGGTCGGCGATTACCTGTTCGTCATCCATGCGCGCGAAGCGATGGAAATTAAGCTGGTCGGCGGCCACATGGCGGGCGAGGTCGCGGATATAAAGCAGCTTCTGACGCGAAAGCCCGGCGCCGCGCAGCGCCGTCTCCTCGGCGGTCAGGACCTGGCGCGGGCTTGGGAAGCGCGCGCCCGGGAACAGCCCGGCGAAGCGATCGTAAATCGCCTGGGCGGCGCGGCCGGCGAGCTGCTGGAAGATAATCGCGCGCACCAGCGCCTGGAAACGTTCCGGCCGCCGCACCATCCGATAGCGCCCGACCTGCCCGATAATCTCCGCCAGCACCGGATCGACGCGGCGCAGATGGCGCAGCGCGGCGCGCAGATAGGGCGGCGAGGCAGATTTTATCGCGGACGGCATCGCGGCCTCATCGATGGGGCGATAGCCAGACCTTTTCGAGTCGCGTCGGGCGCATCGGGTTCAGTACGAAATCGTGCACCCACGGCTGATGAATCACGTAGGCGACCGGGTGGTAGAGGAATACCCAGGGCGCGTCGGCGACGATAATCTTTTCCGCCTGCTGGTAGAGCGCGTAACGCTTTTGCAAATCGGTCACCGGCGCGGCCTCCCGCAACAGCGCATCGACGCGCGGATTATAATAGAAGGTGTCGTTGTTGGCGCCCCACTGGCTGCGGGAAAATAGCACCGAGAGAAAATTCGACGGGTCGGGGAAATCCGCCTCCCAGCCGAAGGCCATGAACGGTACTGTGTTGGGCTGGCGCACCGCCTCGAGCAGCGGCGCCAGGGCGATCGGCTTCAACGTCAGGTTGACGCCGACCAGTGCCAGGTCCTGCTGCAGCGATTGACCAACCATCAGCTCGGTCTGATCGGCGAGCAGCCACAGCTCGGGCGCCAGGCCGTGGCTGACGCCGGCCGCGGCCAGCAGCTGGCGCGCGCGCTCGGGGTCGTACGCGTAGCCCGTCAGGCCGGGATCGTAGCCGGGCAGCGCCGGCGGCATCACGCCGTGCGCCACCACTCCGCGTCCGTTCAGGATCGCGATCAGCTTGCGCTTGTTGATCGCGTAATTGAAGGCCTGGCGCACGCGCACGTCGGTGAACGGCGCCATCTGACAATTCATCCCCAGGTACTGGGTGGCGACGGTCACCCGATGGGTGGTCAGCCGTTTTAGCGACGGCGTCTTCATCACGTAGGCGAACTCGGCGGTCGGGATCGCCGAGACGTCGATTTCGCCGGCCTCGAACTTGAGCCATTCGAGCTCGGCGCTGACCCCGAGCAGATCGACCACCGCATCGAGCTTCGGCAGGCCGCGGATGAAGTAGTCGGGATTCCTGACGATCACGATTCGCTGCCCGCCGATCCATTGCTTGAGCATGAACGGACCGCTGCCGACCGGATGGCGCGAGAAGTCCTCGCCCCAGCGCGCGACCGCCTCGCGCGGCACCGCGGAGGCAAACGGCATCGCGAGCTTGTCGACGAAAATCGGATCGGGCGCGGCGAGATGAAAGATGATCGTCCAGGGATCGGGAGTTTCGATGCCGCTGACATGGGCCGCGCGGCCGGCGATAAACGCGGGCGCGCCGACGATGGCGCGGAAATATTCCATGCCCTTGGAGCTGGTGCGAGGATTCAGGACGCGCTCGATGGCGTAGCGGAAATCCGCGCTGGTCACCGCACGGCCGCTCGTGAAGCGGACGTCATGGCGCAGATGGAAGGTGAAAACGGTCGCGTCGGGCGACACCGCCCACGCCAGCGCGGCCTCCGGATGCAATTTCACGTCGGCCTCGCCGTAGCGCACCAGGGTCGAGAAGAGCATTTGCTCGAATTCCCATGAGACGGTGTCGTAGCCGGCGGCGGGATCGAGCGTCGGCACGTCGTTGATCTCGGCCAGCCGCAGGACTTTCGCGCCGGGCGGGAATTCGGGCGCGCCCCCGCCGCCCTGGCATCCGGCCACCAGCGTGACAACGATCGCGAGCAGAATTCGCAGCGTGCGTGGGATCTTCATTGCTGGCGCCGCCGACGCAGATATCCATAGCCCAGCAGGTTGAAGCTCAGGACCGCGTAAAAGATCGCGAGGCCGGGAAAAGTGGCGAGCCACGGCGCGGTGCGAAAGTAAATCGTCGCCTCTTCGATCATCCGGCCCCAGCTCGGCGTCGGCGGCGGCACGCCGAGACCCAGGAAGCTCAGGCCCGCGTCGAGCAGCAGCGTGCCGGAGGTCCCCAGCGCCGCCATCACGATGATTATCGGCATCACGTTGGGCAGCAGATGGCGCACGATCAGACGGCGCGACGGGGCGCCCAGCGCGCGCGCCGCAACGACGAAATCGCGCTGGCTGAGCGACAGCGTCTCGGCCCGCACCACCCGCGCGACCTGGGTCCATGAGACCAGTCCGATGACGAGCAGGATGGTGAGCAGGCTCGGGCGCAGCACCGTCACCAGCGCCATCGCCAGCAGCAATCCCGGCAGCGTCAGCATCACGTCGGTGAAGCGCATCAGCAGAAAATCGATCGCACCGCCGAAGAACCCCGAACTCAGTCCGATGGTGACGCCGATCGCGAGCGTCACGGCGACCGCCGCGAGGCCGACGGTGAGCGAGATACGCGCACCATAGATGATACGCGAGAGCACGTCGCGGCCGAGTTCGTCGGTGCCCAGCGGAAAGGCGGCCGACGGCGGACCGGGATTGCCGAAGGTCGGCGCGACGGCGCGGGTTGGGTCGTGCGGCGCGATTAGCGGCGCCAGCAGCGCAACCGCGATCAGCACGGCGACCATCAGCGCGCCGATCAGCTCCATCAGGTTGAACCGTCGCCGCTTCATGGCGCCTGTTCCAGCCGAATCCGCGGATCGAGCCACAGATAAAGCAGATCGACCATCAGGTTGGCGACCACGATCAGGAAGGCCGCGAACAGCACGGTGCCCATGATCAGCGGAACGTCGAGATTGAAGATCGCTTCGAAGGCGAGCCGGCCGATTCCCGGCCAATCGAAAACCGTCTCGGTCAGCACCACGCCGGAGAGCAGCCCGGCGAGATCGAGACCCGCCAGCGTGACCAGCGGCAGCATCGCGTTGGCCATCGCATGCTTGAGCATCGTGCGCTGCGGCGTCAGCCCCTTGCCGCGCGCGGTGCGGATATAATCCTGGCCCAGCACGTCGATCAGGTTGGTGTGCAGGATGCGCGAGTAGTAACCGGCCGAGCCCAGCGCCAGGGTGATAGTCGGCAGCACCAGGCTCTTGATGCCGCTGAAGCCGCCGAGCGGAAAATCGCGCAGATAGAGTCCGCCCGCAATCAGCAGCATCGTGCCGAGCCAGAACACCGGTACCGAGACCAGCCCCAGCGAGATCAGCAGCAGGACGTGATCGATTGCGCGATCGCGCCAGGCCGCCGCGATCATGCCCATGATCACGCCCATCGCCAGCGACAGCACCATCGCCGAAACGGCCAGGATGGCAGTGGCCGGGAAGCGGCTCGCGATAAGTTTCGTGACGCTCTGGCGGCGGATATAAGAGCGGCCGAGATCGCCGTGCAGTGCGCGGTCGAGATAGCGGCCGTACTGCACATACAGCGGTTGATCGAGGCCCAACTCGTGGCGAATGGTGGCCAGTGTCTGCGGGTCGGCCTTCGCCCCCGCCATCGCAACCGCGGGATCGGCGGGAATCACGAAAGCGATCAGGAACGTGATGAGCGAGGTGCCGAGCAGCACCACTGCGCCGAACACGACACGCCGCGCGATGTACGCGAGCATCGGCGCCGCCTAAGCCTCGAGCAGGCCGCGGGCAGCGAGCTCGCGGCCGAGCTTGCGCCGCGCGCGCTCGGCGCGGCGGGCGGCGGCGACGCCGGAGCTATCGTCGAGGCTCGCCCGCTCATCGGGCGTGAGAATCGCGAGTAGCTGCTCGATCGCGGTCAGCGTCGCGCGTTCCTCATCGGACGGTGACGCGGTGCGGCGCAAGGCGGAGCGATATTCAAGAAAAGCCGCCAGCGAGGAGAAGCGTCCGGGTTTCACAGCGTCGGCACGTTTCCGAGCGGCGCGATCGCCAGCCCGATCAGGTAACCGATCGCCGCCGCGCTGATCGCGATGGCAAGGAAACGCAAGCCCGAGAGCCATTGGCGATCATGAAGCTACTCAATCTCATAAACCAGCGAAACCGTCGCCGGCACCGTGATCTCGTTGGGCTGGACCGGCGTGGGCGCGTTGACCGCCGCCGTCATCGCCATCATCCGCGGCTCGACCGGTAGCGGCCGCGGTTCGGCGACCGTCGAGGCGCGGGTGATCTCGCCGAGCTTCACGCCCAGCGCCGCCGCCAGCGCCTGGGCCTGCGCCTGGGCGTCCTTGGAGGCTTTCGCGATCGCTTCGCTGCGCGCCTGGGTATCGTCCTGGAGGGCGAAGTTGAGGAAGTTGATACGGTTGGCGCCGGCCGCGATCGCGGTATCGATCAGCCCGCCGAGCAGATCGATCGCGCCGGTCTGCACCGTGATCGAGTTCTCGGCCCGGTAGCCGACGATCACCGGTTTTTTCTGCTCGGCCTGATCGCCATACTCGGGGTAGAGCGAGTAGCCGCCCGTCCATACGCGCCCCTTGCCCTGCAGCTTGCCTTCCAGCGCCTTGACGACTTTCTGCGCCAGGTCGGCATTGAGATTGGCGCAATCCTGCGCGGTCACCGCGTGGGTCTCGATCGCGAGGTTCAGGAAGGCCAGGTCCGGAGTGGCGTGCGCCTCGCCGTGGCCGTGCACCTCGATGGTGCGGAGCGTCGCGGCGGCGCCGGCATTGCGCGTCGTCGCCGTCGGCATCGGTGCGGGAGCCGGAGCCGGGGCCGAGCTCGCGGCCAAGGCTGCGCGCCGCGCATGGGCCGGGAGCGGCTGGATTGCGGTCAGGCCGAAGATTACCGCCGCGATCATCGTCGCGCGAAGCTTCATCGATTGCCTCCTGTCGGTTGCCTCGTTGCGAAGCTATCCTTATTGATAATCGAACCGTTCACGGCCGATGCTCAATAGTGACGGGATAACCGGATGGCTGACAAGCAAAACGAAAAGAAAGTAACACCGCGCAGCGAGGACTTTGCGGCGTGGTACAACGACATCATTCTGCGGGCCGAGCTCGCGGACTATTCGCCGGTGCGCGGCTGTATCGTGTTCCGGCCCGACGGCTTTGCGATCTGGGAGGCGCTGCGCGACGAGCTCGATCGCCGCATCAAGCGCACCGGCGCGCGTAACGCCTACTTCCCGTTGTTCATCCCGCAGAGCTTCCTGCAAAAGGAGGCCCAGCACGTCGAGGGCTTCGCGCCCGAGGTCGCGGTGGTCACGCACGGCGGCGGCAAGGAGCTCGAGGAGCCGCTGATCGTGCGGCCGACCTCCGAGACCATCATCAATCACATGTTCGCGCAGTGGATTCACTCGCATCGCGATCTGCCGCTGATGATCAACCAGTGGTGCAACGTGGTCCGATGGGAGATGCGCACGCGGCTGTTCCTGCGCACCACCGAGTTCCTGTGGCAGGAGGGGCACACGGCGCATGCGACCCGCGCCGAGGCCGAGCGCGAGACGCTGACGATGCTCGAGGTCTACCGCACCTTTATCGAAGAGATCCTCGCCGTGCCGCTGGTCTACGGGCGCAAGAGCGCGGCCGAGCGCTTTCCCGGCGCCGACGAAACCTACACCGTCGAGGGGCTGATGGGCGACGGGCGCGCGCTGCAATGCGGCACCTCGCACTTCCTCGGCCAGAACTTTGCCAAGGCCTTCGAGATCCGCTTCCTCGACGAGCAGAACCAGATGCAGTTCGCGTGGCAGACCAGCTGGGGCGTCTCGACGCGACTACTCGGCGCGCTGGTGATGGTCCACGGCGACGACCAGGGGCTGCGACTGCCGCCGGCGGTCGCGTCCACGCAGGTCGTAATCGTGCCGATCTGGCGCAAGCCCGAGGAGCGCGACCAGGTCCTGCAGGCGGCGGCCAAGGTTTTTCAGGCGCTCCAGGCTGCTGATCTGCGCGTGCGGGTCGACGAGCGCGAGGGCGTCACGCCGGGCTTCAAGTTCAACGATTGGGAGATGCGCGGCGTGCCGCTGCGTATCGAAATCGGGCCGCGCGACGTCGCCGCCGGCGAGGTGGTCGCCGCGCGCCGCGATCTTTTGGGCGCGTCGGGCAAGAGCAAGCTGGCTATGGCGGCGGTCGCCGAGCGCGCGGCGGCGCTGCTCGATGAAATCCAGCGCAACCTGTTCAAGCAGGCGCGCGATTCGATGACCGCGAATACGCGGCAGTTCAGCGACTACGCGGCCCTGCGTCAGCAGATGGAGGGTGAGGGCGGCGGCGGCCTCGCCGATATCTACTGGTGCGGCA
>DATKSL010000036.1:0-34996 GCA_035531675.1 Binataceae bacterium (SeqCode)
CGAGATCGACGGCAAGCGCTTCCCGGTCAAGCAGGCGGTCGCGGTCGGCCTCGGCGCCGAGCGCGCCACCTTCCGCAGCAGCCAGGCGATCAGCGTCCTGCGCAAGCTCGGCTACCCCACGCAGGAGACCTCGCAGTAGCGACAGTTATCGCGACGGCATTTCTCGTCATTCTGCCGCGCCTCGCTCCTTTTGTCCCTTCCCTTTAGGGAAGGGCGGAGCGCCGCATCGGCGCGAGGGTTAGGTCGCTCGGCTGCGGTCGCGATGACGGAGAAATGCGGGGCCTCAGAACAGCGCGAGCGGGTTTGCGAGCGACGCGGTGCCATGCTCGAGCACCAGCGGCGCCAGCATGAACATGAACTCGTAGCGGCCCGCCCGCGCGCATTGCTCGGCCAGGGCCTCAAAATCCGCGTTGTCGAGCAGGTACACCCCCATCCACACCAGGGTCGAGGTATGCACCGGCAGATTGAGGCCGTGGCCGTAGCCCGACGGCATCACGTCGCTGACGCCGTCGGAGCCGAGCAGCGCGATGCGGCGCTCGAAAATCCATGGCATGCAACTCACCTCGAGTCCCGGCAAGCCCTCGGTGATGACGTTCCATCCGCCACGCTCGCGGCGACGGCGGGCGCGCCCGGTGCGGACCAGCAGGATGTCGCCCTCGCCGACGCGCACCTGATGCTCGCGTTCGGCGGCTTCGAGATCCTCGATGAAGATCGCGGTACCCGGTTCGAGCCACTCGACGCCGCGAATTTTTGGAATATCGAGCAGCACGCCGCGCCCGATAATTCCGTCGCGCGCCACCTCGACGCCGCATCGATGGGCCCCCTGGAAATTGACCTCGGCCGACGGGAAGCCGTTGTACATCTTGTCGTCCCAGAAATAATGGCAGAGCGCGTCGAGATGGGTCTCGGAGAAGCCGTGCGGCGCGGTCGAGAAATAATCGGCTGAGCCCTGGATGCCGAGCGGATGGCCCAGCCGGCCCGAACGGATCATCAGGTGAGTGGTGGGACGCGGATTATCGGCCGCCGGTTCGGTCGCGACCGGGCGCGAGAGCGAAACCGACGCGCCCGATTTCACCAGCCGGGCGGCGGCGGCGCGATGCTCGGCGGTGATGAAGTTGAGCGCGCCGCGCTGGTCGTCGGCGCCCCATCGTCCCCAGTTGCTGATGCGCGGGAACATCGCGACGATCTCTTCCTCGGTCAGCTTGCTGCGCGCCATCGTGGTCCCTCCGGATGCGGGGTTCGTCCGAATCAATCCCGCGCCAAATCGGTATCGTCGATAATATCGGTATCGGCAATGTCGTCGGCGTCGGGCGGCGTCGCGGCCACCGCCGGCACCGGCAGTTTGGCGCCTTCGGCCAGTCGGCGCGCCACGATGATAAAGCCGGAATGCGCGACCATCCGATGCACCGGCCGCACGCTCAACCCTTTCACGTGCCAGTTGCGCAGCAGGGTCTCGAAGCTCTCGACCTCGGCGAACCAGGGGCTGCGATTGAGCGCGTCGACGGTGTCCTTCAATTGCAGCGCGGTCGGCACGTAGCAGACGATGACGCCGCCGGGACGCAGCGCGCGGGCCGCGGCTTCGAGCGCGCCGGCGGGTTCCGCGAGATCGAGGAACATCCGATCGACACCGGTCTCCTCGAAGCCGGCGTAAAGATCGCGCACGTGAACCGTCCAGTTGGGCGCGGGGCCGAAAAAGGCGGCGACGTTGCGGCGCGCGGCGGCGGCGAAATCCTCGCGCAGTTCATAGGAGATCACGCGGCCGTGCGGCCCGACCGCGCGCAGCAGCGCGATCGTCAGCGCGCCGGCGCCGGTGCCGCCCTCGATCACGGTGGCGCCGGGAAAGACGTCGCCCCAGATCAGCAGCGGGCCGGTGTCCTTGGGATAGATCACCTGGGCGTTGCGTGGCAGCAGCGGAATCAGGTCGGCGTATGTCGGGCGCATCACGATGAACGCTTCGCCGCCGGACAGCTTGATGCGCGAGCCTTCGGGCAGCCCGATCAAGTCGCCGCCGTCGATTTCGCCGCGAATCGCGATGCGATGGCCGCGCCGGAGAATCTTCAGGTAACGGCGGCCCTTGCGATCGATCAGGATGACCGCGTCGTTTTCATTCAGTTGTGGGTCCAAGCCTGACTACTTAGACGCTTCACCGACCCGGCGCAACGAGGCTCGCGCGGCGATGGTGCGGCGGGCGCAATCCGGGTTAGGATTGCCCGCGGCGAAAATCGACGGACCATTCACGAACCCGAACGGTTGGGAGGTCTCCGATGTCGAGGTTGACAATCTTCCTGGGCCGGCTGCTGGGGCTGTTCTTTCTGCTGATGGTGGTGGCGATGATTCTCAACCGGCCGGCGATGGTCGAGACGGCGGCCGCCTTCATGCACGATCCCCCGGCGCTGCTGATCTTCGGGATGATCGCGCTGGCGGCCGGCCTCGCGATCGTGCTGAGCCATAATCGATGGTCGGGCGGCGCGCTGACGGTGATCGTCACGCTACTGGGCTGGATCTTTCTCATCCGCGGCCTGCTGCTACTATGCCTGCCGCGCGAGGCGCTGCTGCGGATCTTCGAGAGTCTCGAGTACAGCCGGCACTACCCGTTTTTCGCGATCATTCCGCTGGCGCTCGGCCTCTACCTGACCATCAAGAGCTTCAGCGCGTCGATGCCGAAGGAGTAGCTGAGTCATCCTCTAAAACTTCTGACTCCCCCCTTTCTGGGGAGAGCCGGGGTGGGGGTCGAGTTTGATTTTCCAGAAACCTGGCGCGGGGTAGCCAGGTGAATCGCTCCGCGACGATCCCTCGTCGCCTCGCCTGCGCTCGGCTCGCTCGGGATGACAGATAAAATTGTTGGTTTGTCATCCTGCCAGCCGCGGTTCTGACAGAGATTCTGAATCAACTGTCGACCCCCACCCCAACCCTCCCCCAAAACGCAGGGGGAGGGAGTTAAGACAACGACTCAGGAGCCAAAACTGAGGGGGAGGGAGTTAAGACAACGACTCAGGAGCCAAAACGCAGGGGGAGGGAGTGCAGGCGGCTCAAGACCCAGGATTGCGCGGGAGCTGGAACGGCCACGCGACCGTTGAGGATAAACGTTCACGCGGCCCGACTTGATTCTCAACCATCCGCCATTTATTCTGATAGGTCGTCCGGGTGCGAAGTTTTTGGGCAGGCGATTCGATGGTTGGAAGGATGATGCCCGGTGCGATAGCAAGGGGCGCCGGTTGCCGCTCGATGAGTACTCCCGCATCCAAATCCCAAGTTGAGAGAATAATCCGAGATGGCTGAAAAGAAGGCGCGCACCGCGGAAAAGAGCCGCGACGTCCAGCATAAGCATCTGTGCAAGAATTGCGGCGCGGAGGCCAAGGTGACGCTGTTCGCCGGTTTCGGCCGCAAGGGCTTCTTCGCGGTCTGCGAGAAACAGTGCGGCTACGTCGGGCGGCTGCACTAGGCCGCGCTCAGGAGTATCGGAGCGATGGCGAGAACCCGCAAGAGCAAGTCCGCGAAGCGCGATCTGTACGCCAGCTTCTCCGAGACCTCGGATGAGGCGAGCGAAGACGCGGATCTCCCCAAGGACGAAGCCGGGCGGCGCAAGATCAAGCGCCAGTACCAGGAACTGCTCGGGATCCGGATCGAGAAGCTGCGCGGACGAATCCTGAACCGCGAACGTATCAACAAGACCATCGAGGGCATCTACTTCATCTGCGCCAAGTGCCTGAAGGTCTGCCATTCGCTCGACGACGGCCTGACCGAAGATCCGGCCAACCAGAACAATCAATGCGGCAAGTGTTCCAAGGGGCGCCCGGCGGCCGCCTGAGCATCCGGCCCCGCCGGATCGCCGGCGGGACTTTCAATTAGCGGCGCGAGCGGCTAATGCTCTTCCGTCGCCAGAGCTGAGACCGAGCCCCTGGGGGGAAGATAGCCCGATGTCACTGCAGTTCATCCCGCCCGATGTCAATATCGATTTCGTCGGGAAGCGTTATTTCTTCGTTGCGGTCTCGACCGCGATCAACCTCGCGGCGATTTTCCTGCTGATCTTCGTGGGGCTCAATTACGGGGTCGATTTCGCCGGCGGCAGTATCGTCCAGGTCAACTTCACCAAGGCCACCGACGGTAACCATGTGCGCGCGGCGCTGGCGCCGCTGGGGCTCGACGATATCACGGTGCAGGACTTCGGCAACGTCGGCCATGATTACCTGATTCGCTTCGCCAAGGTTCACCATATTCCCAACCTGGGCGGCGCGCTCAGCGATACGCTGAAGAAGGCCGGCTACCAGGCCAAAGTGCAGCGGGTCGAGACGGTCGGCGCCAAGGTCGGCAGCGATCTGCGCTTCCGCGCGATCGAAGCGCTGGTCTTCGCCACCATCCTGATGGGCCTCTACATCGCGTTCCGCTTCCGGCACGTCAGCTGGAGCTTCGGCGCGGGTGCGGTGATCGCCCTGGTTCATGACGTGCTGGTGGTCACCGGCGCGCTGGTTATCAGCCAGTTGCAGTTCGACCTGACCACGCTGGCCGCGCTGTTGACGGTTATCGGCTACTCGGTGCACGACACGATTATCGTCTCCGACCGGATTCGCGAGGACGCCGCCAAGCGCCGGCGCGAGGACCTTGCCAGCGTGATGAACCGCGCTATCAACGAGACCCTGTCGCGCACCCTGCTGACCTCGGGCACGGCGATCACGGTGCTGATAGCACTGCTCGCGCTGGGCGGGCCGATCCTGCGTCCGCCAGCCTTCACGCTGCTGGTCGGCTTTATCACCGGCACCTACTCATCGATCTATATCGCCGGTCCGGTGGTGCTGTTCTGGGAGGGCGCGGGCCGCGGCCGCAAGTCGCTGTCGCGCGCGGCCTGAGCGGCCCCGGACGGCACTCCCCCGAATCAGTGGGCGACCTCGATGCGGCGTATCAACACGGCTCGCGGCGCGTACTTCCTGCGCCTCGGCTCGGAACTGGAAGAAACCCCGGAAGCGGTCGCGTTCACGATCGTGCTGGAGCGGGCCGACGGTATCGAACAGGTCGCCTTGCGTTGCCTGATCCCGACCGCTCAGTTGTCGGACCTCGAGCGCGACAACCCCGAGGAGATCGAGCAGCGGCTGGAGCCGTGGCTGCAATCCGGCTTCGAGCAGATTCGCGAGGCGGCGCTGAAGTCGATTCGCAGCGAACGGCAGCTGTCCGAGGTCAGATTTATCGACGCGCCCGGACCGTTGCGGACCGCCTAGAAAAGCTCGTATCGCATTAGGGGGGCTTCTGTGGATGACCCTCGAATCGTGACCGGCTTATATCGATGAGCTCATGGCTCGCGCCGGCAGGATTTTCCCAGGCTCAATCGGCAGCCTGTCTCGAGCCCCCGCGCGGCTCGCCGGTGACCATCGACCGTCCGGTAAATGGCGCCATAAACGCTTGACAAAATCATCGATTCTTGATTACTAGACTGTCTGAGTCTGGTATGTCCGAAGAGCGTCCGATTTTTCTTTTGACATGCGGGCCGTATCGACGATAGTATACCCAACAGGTCGACTACTGGTGGAAAAGCAACCGGTCGAGAGTGATTCAGGCGAAGACGAGAAACAGTGCGGGAAACGGTGATGGTTAAGCTGCCGATCTACATGGACAATCACGCCACCACGCGGGTCGATCCGCGGGTGGTGGAAGCGATGCTGCCGTACTTCACCGAAAAGTTCGGCAACGCGGCCAGCCGCAATCACAGCTTCGGCTGGGAGGCGGAAGAGGCGGTCGAACAGGCGCGCGGTCAGATCGCGGGGATTATCGGCGCCAAGTCCAAGGAGATCATCTTCACCAGCGGCGCCACCGAATCCGACAACCTCGCGATCAAAGGGGTGGTCGAGTTCTACAAGGACAAGGGCAGCCATATCGTCACTTGCGTCACCGAGCATAAGGCGGTGCTCGACAGTTGCCGCGCGCTGGAGCGGGCGGGACGGGCGAGCGTCACCTATCTGCCGGTCGACAAGTACGGGATGGTCGATCCCGACGCGGTCCGCAAGGCGATTACCGACAAGACCGTGCTGGTCACGATCATGTTCGCCAACAACGAGATCGGCACGCTCCATCCGGTCGCCGAGATCGGCAAGATCACCCGCGAGAAGGGCGTCATCTTTCATTGCGACGCAGTGCAGGCGATCGGCAAGGTGCCGGTCGACGTCGATGGCTGCGGAATCGACCTGATGTCGCTGACCGCCCACAAGCTTTATGGCCCCAAGGGGGTCGGCGCGCTCTACGTCCGTTCCAAGGGGCCGCGCGTGCGCCTGACGCCGATTATCGATGGCGGCGGCCATGAGCGCGGCATGCGCTCGGGCACGCTCAACGTCACCGGGATCGTCGGTTTCGGCGCGGCCTGCGAAATCGCCCAGCGCGAGATGGCTGACGAGGCCGTGCGACTGGTCGAGCTGCGCAATCGGCTGCAGGCGGGGCTTTTCGAGCGGCTCGACGACGTTTATCTGAACGGCCATCCAACCGACCGTCTGCCGGGGAATCTCAACGTCAGCTTCGCCTACGTCGAGGGCGAGTCGCTGCTGATGGGGGTGCACGACGTCGCGGTCAGTTCGGGCTCGGCCTGCACCTCGGCGACGCTCGAGCCGTCATACGTGATTCGCGCGCTCGGTATCGACGAAGAGCTGGCGCATAGCTCGATCCGCTTCGGCATCGGCCGCTTCAATACCGCCGAAGAGGTCGATTTCGTGACCGAGCGGGTCTCGGGCGAGGTCAAGCGGCTGCGCGAGATGTCGCCGCTGTACGAGATGGCGAAGGAAGGGATCGACCTCAAGTCGGTCAACTGGAAAGCAAACTAGACGGGGATAGAGGCTCGGAAGACGATGGCTTACTCACCCAAGGTGCTCGATCATTATAACAATCCGCGCAACGTCGGCAGCTTCGGCAAGGACGACGCCGATATCGGCACCGGCGTAGTCGGCGCGCCCGAATGTGGCGACGTGATGAAGCTGCAGCTCAAGATCACCGACCAGGGCGTGATCGAGGATGCGCGCTTCAAGACTTTCGGCTGCGGCAGCGCGATTGCCAGCTCCAGCTACGTCACCGAGCTGGTCAAGGGCAAGCATATCGACGAGGCCATGGCGATCCGCAACACCGTCATCGTGCAGGAGTTGAACCTGCCGCCGGTCAAGATTCACTGCTCGGTGCTGGCCGAGGATGCGATCAAGGCGGCGATCAGCGACTGGAAGAAACGCAAGGGGCAGGCCCCCTCTGAGGATAAGAAAACCGCCGAGGGTTAGACTCGTCAGTGCAATATGGTTACCCTGTCTGAAAATGCGGCGTTGAAGATCAAGCAGCTGGTGGGCGATAAGCCCACCGCGGGACTGCGCGTCAAAGTGGTGGGCGGCGGATGCTCGGGGCTGCAGTACCGAATGGAGATCGATGCTCAGCAGGAGCGCGATAAGGTGTTTGAGCGCGACGGCGCGCGACTGATTGTTGACAAAAAGAGTTTTTTGTATTTAAACGGCGCGCAACTTGATTACGCTGAAGAGCTGATGGCATCGGGTTTCAAACTGGTTAATCCCAACGCCAAGCGCACTTGCGGATGCGGGGAATCGTTCATCGTATGAACGGTGAGCAGCGGGGTCACTGGCGCAAAGATGGTGCAATGCCCGTCATGCGCACGGCTCGCAGAGCCGTGCCTGGTCTGTCCGCAATGCGGCGGACCGCTTGCGGCTGAAACTGACGGTTTCACCGCGCTGGGGCTGTCCCGAAAGCTTGTCATCGATCCGGCAGCGCTGGAGCGCGCCTACCACGCCTTGAGCCGCCGGATTCATCCCGACCGCTTTGCCTCCAGTCCGCCCGCGGTCCGCGACGCCAGCCTGCGGGGCACCGCGCTGCTGACGCGCAGCTACCGCATCCTGCGCGACCCGGTCACGCGCGGAATTTATTGGTTGGAACTCAACGGAGAGCAGCTTAATCAGGATAACAACCGGGTTCCGCCGGAGCTCGCCGCGATGGTCTTCGAGGCCCAGGAGCAACTCGCCGAGTTGCGCGACGCCCGCCGCGGCGATGCTGCGCAAGCGCGCGAGATGGCGGCCGGCATCGCTGAGCGGCGCGCCGCGCTGGCCGGCTTGATCGACCAGGCACGAGGTGATTTGCAGCGCAATTTCGAGCGTTGGGACGGCGGCGAGAGCGAGCGGACCGCGCTGAGTGGCGATCTCAAGGCGATTCTGTCGCGCATCGCCTACCTGCGCACCCTGATGCGCGACGTCGATCGCGAGCTGGAAGAGCCCAGCGCTGTAACACTTTAGCAATTTTACTGTGTCATCCTTAGATTAAGTACGAACACTGAATCGATGGCCCGCATACTTGGCATAGACCTCGGCACCACCAATAGCCTGATCGCGACGATGCACGCCGGGCAGCCGCGCGTCATCCCCGATCCCAAGACGCGCCAGAGCCTGCTGCCCTCGGTGGTGGCGCTGGGGCCTGATGGTGAGGCGTTCGTCGGCGACGAGGCGGTCCGGATGGAGCCCCATCTGGCGGTCGCGCGCGATGGACACGTCGCCACGGTCGATTTCCCCGGCGGCGGCGCGGGCGCCGTGATTCGTTCGGTCAAGCGCTACATGGGCCTCGGCGGCGCCGACCTGGCGGCCGAGGATCGCAGCCGCTACACCTTTACCGACGTCAGCGGACCGGTGGTGCGCTTCAAGGTCGGGGCGCGCGAATACACCCCGCCGCAAATCTCCGCCGAGATTCTCAAAGCCCTCAAGCAGCGCGCCGAAGAGGCGCTCAACGACAAGATCGAACAGGTCGTGATCACGGTGCCGGCCTACTTCAATGACGGCCAGCGCCAGGCGACCAAGGATGCGGGACTGCTCGCCGGCCTGCAGGTCGAGCGGCTGGTCAACGAGCCGACCGCGGCCTCGCTCGCCTACGGCCTGCAAAAGATGGCGAGTGGACGGGTGGCGGTTTACGACTTTGGCGGCGGCACCTTCGACATCTCGATTCTGAGCGTCAAGGACGGCGTCTTCGAAGTCCTGGCGACCAACGGCGATACCCATCTGGGCGGCGACGATCTCGATCGCGCGCTGGTCGAGTTCACGCTCGCCGACGCGCCCGAGGCGGTGCGCGCCGATCGCCACGTCTGGAACACCGTGCGGCTGGTGGCCGAGGACGCCAAGAAGATTCTGAGCTTCCAGGAAGGGGTGGCGCTCGAACTGACGCTGCCCAACGGCAAGCTCGACCGCACTATCGACCGCGTCGACCTCGAACGGCTGGCCGAGCCGCTGGTGCGACGCACGATCGAATGCTGCCAGCGCGCGCTCAAGGATGCCGGGCTGACGCCGGCCGAGATCGACGCGATCGTGCTGGTCGGCGGCTCGACCCGGATGCCGCTGGTGCGCCGGCGCGTGCAGGAATTTTTCGGCCGTGAGCCGCTGTGCTCGCTCGATCCCGACCAGGTGGTGGCGCTGGGCGCCGCCGTCCAGGCGAGCATTCTGATGGGCACCCAGGGCGACATGCTGCTGCTCGACGTGGTACCGCTGTCGCTCGGTATCGAGACCATCGGCGGCGTGGTCGAACGGCTGGTGTTCCGCAATACCACCATCCCGACCAGCGTCACCGAGATGTTCACCACCGCGGTCGACAATCAGACCCACGTCGATATCCACGTGCTGCAGGGCGAGCGCGAGCTGGCGCGGGATTGCCGCAGCCTGGCGCGCTTCAAGCTCGGCCCGCTCGAGCCCAAGCCGGCCGGCCTGCCGCGCATCGCGGTGACCTTCCTGATCGACGCCAACGGAATTTTGAACGTGATGGCCGCCGACGAGGAGACCGGCCGCGGCCATATGGTCGACGTCAAGCCGAGCTACGGCCTGACCGACGAGGAAATCGAGCGGATGCTCGAGGAGGCGATCGATCACGGCGAGGAGGATATCGCCGAGCGTCTGCTGATCACCGCGCGCAGCGCCGCCGAGCAGATTATCGCCGCGGTCCGCAAGCAGCTCCACGATTACGCGCGCCTGGTCGAGCCCGCTGAGCGGGCCGAAACTGAAGCGCTGATGGCGCGGCTCGAGACCGCCCGCCATGGCAGCGATCGGGAGCAGATCGAAAATCTGGTCGAAGAGTTGAACCAGCTAACGACGCCCTTCGCCGAGCGCATCATGGACGAAGCCATCAAGCTGGCGCTCGAGAAGAAGACCGTCGAGGAGCTGTCGTAGGAGACAACCAAGGATGGGATTCAAGTGGGATCAGGCGGAGGAGATCGCCGAGGTGCTGGCCGAGAATCACCCCGGACTCAACCCGCTCGACGCCAGGTTTATCGACCTGCGCCAGTGGGTGATCGATCTCGACGAATTCGAGGACGATGCGGAGGCCTCGAGCGAGGCCAAGCTGGAAGCGATCCAGATGGCATGGAACGAAATTTATCGCGAGCAAAGTGAGGATTCTGAATAGCCGGCACACGGATGCCGTCTAAAGGAGGATGGGGCGGTGGAAGCAAGCGCAGTTAAGACTGATTCGGGAGGTAAGATGCAGGAAAAGGAAACCTTGGACGAGAAGCTGCCGGGATTATTCGAACCCGACACGCTTTTGCCGATCCAGTACTTCGAGGCGATGCGTCGCAAGCATCTCCTTGAGGGTGAGAAGCGTCTGATTTTGAGTGTGCTCGAGGACGCGGTCGAGTGCTTCATGAAGTGTATCGACTCGACGACCAATAAAGGCCAGCGGCTGTTCCGCGATGCCGACGACTGGATCAACCTGGAGGATAAGCACTGGGTCTTCTCCTTCGACAACGTCTGCGAGATGCTCGATATCGAGCCCGAGTATCTGCGCCGCGGTCTGCAGCGCTGGAAAGAGCGCCGGCTGCAGGCGATCGCTGAGCGCGCGGCGATGGTCGCGCAGCAGGCGACGCTCCCCGCCGCGCCGGTCGCCGAGAGCGAGCCCGAAGTGGCGGCGCCGGCCGCCAGCGTGATGCCCGCCTCCGCCCAGGTGTTCAGGGCGGATCGCGCGGTCAATTCCAAGCGCGTCAAGGTTGCGACCACCCGCAAGGTCGCCAAGCTCAGCAAAGCGCGCGCCTGAGATAGCAATATCACCGTGAACGAAGGCGGCCCCTTGTCGGCCGCCTTTGTTTCATTGGTGGTCGCAAGCAGGCGCATTCACTCAAAATTATCCACTACGCGCCGCGGCCGGCTTTCGGGCTGGCTTCGTGCGGGCCGCTGACCGAAGATGGAAGTGCGATGGAATTCGGTTCGCGGCCATGGCGATGCTGCGAACCACAAGGGGAGCGGGTCGCGATGAACTTCGGTATCATCAGGTCGATTGCCGCGCTCGCACTTCTGAGCTTGGCGCTGCCGGCCGTCGCCGGCGCCGACCAACAACATCAGGCCGACTTGAACAAGCCGGCCTGGGCCTATCAGTCTTCCGACTGGTGGCAGGTCTACGAGTCGCAAGCACGGCAGTCTTCCAGCCACGCCGATCAGGAGCGCAACGACGGCGCGCATTTCCGCTACTGGCGCGAGCATCATCGCCAGGCCGCCGGCGAACGCGACTACCGCTGGCGATGGAAGTGCGATCGGGACGGCGACAACTGCCGGCCCAATCCGTACTCCTACGGGACCAGCTTCACGCCGCCCGATTCGATCTACTATCGGCAGTACAACCCGTCCTACGGATACATGATGCCATGGAGCTTTTACGTCACGCCTTATCGTTGAGCGCCGGGCGGCCTCGCCTCGAGATTCAGCACCTGTGCCAGATGGAGCGGCCTGCGCTCCGGACAGAACTGGCGGATCTGCGTCCGGCACGCGAAGCCGTCGGCGATAACGATGGTGTCGGGCGGGCTCTCGCGCACCGCCGGCAGTAGTACGCGCTCGCCGATGGCGCGGGAAATTTCGTAGTGCGCGGCGTCGTAGCCGAACGCCCCCGCCATCCCGCAGCATCCGGAATCGAGCACGGCGAGCCTGAGCTCCGGCTGCCGGCCAAGAATCGCTATCTCACCGTCCAGGCCGGCCAGCGCCTTCTGATGGCAATGGCCGTGCAACAGCGCGTTGCCGGCCGGGCCGACGATTGACGGCGCGCGGCGCGCGATGAACTCGTCGAAGGTAAGGCTGCCGGCCGCCAGCGCGCGAGCCGCCTCATCGTGCGCGAAGAGTCCCGGCAGTTCGTCGCGGAAGGTGAGAATACAGCTCGGTTCGAGCCCGACGATCGGCACGCCGCGCCGCACGTAGGGCGCCAGCGTATCGATCGTCTGGCGCAGACGATGCTTCGCGCGCGCGAGCATCCCTTGATCGTATAGCGGGCGTCCGCAGCATAGATCGGCGCGCGGCACGATCACCTCGAAGCCCGCCCGCTCGAGCACCGCGACCGCTGCGATCGCGACCTCAGGCTCGAAAAAATTGTTGAAGGTGTCGGCGAACAACACCACTTTGGCATCCTGCGCGGCGCGCGCCGGACGGCTCCGAAACCAGGCGCGGAAAGTCGGCTGCGCGATCCTCGGCAGGCGCCGGTCCGGATGAACTCCCAGCCATCGCCGCGCGGCAACCCGTAGCGGCGCGGCGGCGATCGCGGGGTTGCTCAGGCGCGGAGCGAGCGCGGCGATTCGCGCCAGTTCGTGAATCCGGCCGAACAGCCACGAAGCGAGCGGGCGGCGATGGGTCCGATAATAGGCGTTGAAAAATTCCGCCTTGTACGTGGCCAGGTCGACGCCGGACGGACATTCGCTCTTGCAGGCCTTGCACGACAGGCACAGATCGAGCGCCTCCTTGAGCGCCGCGTCGCCGAAACCGTCGGGCAGCGCGTCGCCGGTGAGCGCCTCGAACAGCAGCCGCGCGCGGCCGCGCGTCGAGTGCATCTCGTCGCGCGTCGCCATGTACGACGGACACATCGTGCCGCCGTCGAGCTTGCGGCACTTGCCGATCCCGACGCATCGCAGCGCCGCGCCGGCGAGGCCGTCCTCCGCGCTGAAGTCGAAATGGGTCGCGACCGGCCGGGCCCGGAAGGACGGGCCGAGCCGCAGGTCGGAATCGAGCGGATACGGATTGACGATCACGCCCGGGTTCATCCGTCCGTCGGGATCGAAAGCGCGCTTGAACTCGGCGAAGGCCTCGCTCATCCCGGCGCCGAACAGTCGCGGCAGCAATTCGCCGCGCGCCCGACCGTCGCCATGCTCACCCGATAGCGAGCCGCCGAACTCGGCGACCAAGCCCGCGAGATCCTCCATCGCGGCGCGAAACACCGCGACCCCGCGCGCGCTCGCCAGATCGAAGTTGATCCGGCAATGGACGCAGCCCTCGCCGAAGTGGCCGTAGAACGAAGCCGCCTGAAGATCGTGACGCGCGAGCAGCGCCGCGAGTCTTCGCAGGTAAGCGCCGAGCCGCGCCGGCGGCACCGCGGTGTCCTCGGCGCCGGGCCAGGTGCGTGGATAGCCGGGCACGAAGGCGCTGGCTCCAAGTCCCGAAGCGCGAAGCCCCCACACTCCCTGCTGTTCGCGCGCGTCAGTGAGCACCGCGGTTCCCGCACAGGCGCCGAGATGCCGCGCCATCGCAGCCAGCGCCTCGCCGCGGCCGCGCGCTTCGTCGGGATTGGCGCCACCAAGCTCGACGGCCAGGAAGGCGCGGCCGCGCGGCAGCAGCTTCACCGCCGCCATCCCCTTTGAGCGTGCGAAGTCGGGCAGCCGTTCGTCAAAGCCTTCGAGCGCTTCGGGCCGATGCTCGAGAATCCACGGCACCTGGTCGGCGGCGAGGTAGATATCGTCGAAGCCCAGCACCGCCAGCGCGATCGCCTGAGGCCGCGGCACGACCTCAAGTGTTGCTTTAAGTATGATCGCGAGCGTGCCCTCCGCCCCGGTTATCGCGCGGGCCGGGTTGAAGCCGTTCTCCGGCAGCAGCCAGTCGAGGTTGTAACCCGAAACCCGCCGCGGAATTTTCGGATAGCGGCTGCGGACCAGGTCGCCGAAGCGATCGCGGATGGCGCGCAGGTGCGCATAGAGTTCGCCGGCGCGGCCGCCCGCAGTGCAGGCGGCGGCGAGCTGCGGCTCGTCCATCGCATCCAGTTCGAGCCGCGTCCCGTCATAGAGCAGGACTTCGAGCGCGCGCAGATTATCGACCGTCTTGCCGTAGGCGGCGGAGTGCGCGCCGCAGGCGTTGTTGCCAACCATCCCGCCGATCGTGCAGCGGTCAGCGGTAGTCGGGTCGGGCGCGAAGAACAGCGCGTCGTCGGCGAGCGCGCGGTTGAGTTGCGCTTGCACCGCGCCGGGCTCGACCGTGACGATGCGGCGCGCGGTGTCGACGCGCTCGATGGCGTTCATGTACTTCGAGAAATCGAGCACCAGCGCGGCGTTCACCGTCTGGCCGCCGAGGCTGGTGCCGCCCCCGCGCGGCAGTATCGGGATCGAATTCTCGCGCGCCAGGGCGAGCGTGCGGACCACGTCGCCCTGGTGACGCGGGATTACCACGCCGAGCGGAATTTGCCGGTAGTTCGAGGCGTCGGTCGAATAGACCACCAGCGCGCCGCGATCGAAGCGAACCTCGCCTTCGATCGAACGGCGGAGTTCCGCTTCGAGCAGCTTCAGCGCGTGGCTCAACGGGCTCGAGCGCGCCTAGCGATGGGTCGCGCCGCCCTCGCGCGGACGCAGAATGGCCGGCACCGGCGTCGCGGGGTCGGTGCGCCGTCCGCGAGTGAAGTCGGCCATCGCGCGGTCGACCTCCTTGGGCCACTTGCGCTTCTGCTCGTCATGAATCTTGACGCTGAAACGGCCGATGCGCTCGATCTCGATAGTGACCGTCTCGCCGTCCTGCACCGGGCCGATCTGCTGATGGTTGGTGCCGCACGAGATCAGATCGCCGGGCTCCAGCGTGCTGATCGACGAGGCGTAAGAGACCAGCTCGGCCGGCGGATGCTCCATGTCGCTGGTGTTGTAATCGTGGCGCGGCTGCTCGTCGTTCCACATCCTGATGCTCAGCTTATTGGGATCCGGAATTTCGTCGCGGGTCACGATCCACGGGCCGTGCGGGGCGAAGGTATCGAACGATTTGCCGATGAAGCCGACGTTGTCGCCCAGGCCGCGCGCCGAAATATCCATGAAGCAGGTGAAGCCGAAGACGTAGTTCATCGCGTCGCTCTGGCTGACGTTCTTGGCGCGCCGGCCGATCACGATTGCGATCTCGGCCTCGTGATGGAAGACGTTGGCCTGCTGCTTGGGCAACTCGACGGTGCCGCCCGGATCGAGCACCGCGGCGGGCGATTTCAGGAACAGCGCGAGCGGGCGGATGGGAGTCTTGGTGCCCTCGTAAAAGTTGCCGATCGCGCACAGAATCTTGCTCGGCCGCGGCAACGGCGCACGCAGCCGCGCCCCCGCCACGGGTACGCCGCCGCCGGCCTGCGCGGCCTTCTCGATCGCCGGGCGCAGGCGCTCGAAGTTCGCGATGATCTCGGCCATCCGCTCGTGCGGCCGCAGCTTCATCACCTCGTCGCCGACCGCCTTGCTGACATCGACCAGGGTCTTATCGCCAACCACCACGGCGGGAATATAATCGTTGAACAGCGCGAGCTTCATGAGGCCTCCTTGAACGTTGGTTGAGGGCAGGGCGGACCCGACCGGCGCCGCGCCCCGAGCGTATCATCGAGAACTTACTTATAGAGCGACTCGCCGCGACTTGCCACCCACGCCTGCGCGGGCGGCTGGCCATCCCGACCATCGGTGCTACAATTCGCCGCGTAGAGCGATCCAGCAGCGGGAGTAAGAGATGCCACCGTTGAGTCCTGAACACGAAGAGATCCGCCGATCGGTGCGCGAGTTCGTCGAGCACGAGGTCAAGCCGGTTGCCAACGAACTCGACCGCCGCGGCGAGGAAATCCCCGACAGCATCCTGCGCAAGATGGCTGAGCTCGGCTACTTCGGGATTATCTTTCCGCCCGAAGACGGTGGGCTCGGGCTCGATTACGTCTCGATGGCGATCGTCACCGAGGAGCTTTCGCGCGGCTGGCTGTCGGTCGGTTCGGTGATGACCCGCAATCTGATCACCGGCTCGCTGATTCGCGCCGAGGGCACGCCCGAGCAGCGCCGCAGCTTTCTGCCCCGGCTGGCGCGCGGCGAGATGCTGTCGGCGGCGGCCTTCACCGAACCCGACGGCGGCTCCGATACCGCCTCGTTCAAGACCCGCGCGATCAAGCGCGGCGACGGCTACCTGCTCAACGGGGCCAAGATGTGGTGCACGTTCGCCAATCGCGCGCACGTGCTGACGGTGATGGCGCGCACCGATCCGGATCCGGCGAAGAAGCATCGCGGCCTCTCGCTGTTCCTGTTCGAGAAGCAGCCGGGCGACAAGTTCATGCCGCCGCAGCTCACCGGTGAGCCGATCGCGACCGTCGGCTACCACGGCATGCGCAGCTACAGCCTGAGCTTCGATGAGGCCTGGGTGCCGGCCGCCAACTTGATTGGTGGAGTCGAGGGGCGCGGCTTCTACCAGTTGATGGCGAGTTACGAGGAGGCCCGGATCCAGACCGCGGCGCGCGCGGTCGGCGTGGCGCAGGCCGCTTACGAGGCGGCGGTCCGCTATGCGCATGAGCGCAGCCAGTTCGGCCAGCCGATCGGAAATTTCCAGGTCATCCGCCACAAGCTCGCTCACATGGCGGTGGAGCTCGAAGCGGCGCGCCAGCTCGCGTATCATGCGGCCGCCCAGAAGGACACCGGCAAGCGCTGCGACTTCGAGGCCGGGATGGCCAAGGTGTTCGCGGCCGAGATGGCCGAGCGGGTGGCGCGCGAGGGCATGCAGATTCACGGCGGCTACGGCTATGCGATGGAGTTCGACGCGCAGCGCTACTGGCGCGACGCGCGGGTGCTCTCGATCTTCGAGGGCACCAACGAGATTCAGCTCGAAGTGATCGGCCGGCGGATCATGGAGCAGGGCGCCTGAGCGGCTCCAGGAGCGATCGACGATGTACCTGCTCGACCACGGCCGCTTCATGATCCCGCGCACCGAGCTGAGCTATCCCGGCCATAATCTGAAACTTCATCAGAACGCCGCCGACCCGGTTAAGGCCCCGGTCGATCTCGCGATGGCCGACCTCGAGGACGCCTGCCCCTACGAGTTCAAGGGCGAGCGCAGCCGGCGCGTGGTGGTCGAGGCCTTCAACACGCTCGACTTCGGCGCCAAGGCGATCGCGGTGCGGCCCAACGGCCTCCATTCGCAATTCTTCCAGGGCGATCTCGAAGCGCTGATGCTCGGCGCGCCCAACCGCTTCCATGGCGTGGTGCTGCCGAAGGTGCGCGGCGCGGAGGAAATCGTCACGGTGGCACGGCTGCTCGACGACCTTGAGCGGCGCGGCGGATGGCAGCGGCGGGTGCAGATCGAGGCGCTGATTGAAACTCCGCAGGGTTTGATCAACGCGCATGCGATCGCGAGCGCTTCGGAGCGGATGTGCGGCCTGATCTTCGGGATCGCGGATTTCGCCGCGGCGCTCGGCGTGCGCGAGATCGTCGAAGATCAGAATCGGAATTTCCACTACGCCAAGCAGGCGATGGCGGTCGCGGCCAAGGCCGCCGGCCTGCACGCGATGGATAACGTCTACCTGCGGCTGTGGCGCAAAGACGATCCGCCGGCGCGAGTCGCGGAGATCGAGCGCGGCCTGCGCGAGAAAAATCTCGGCGCTGCAAAACTCGGGATGGACGGCACCTGGGTGATTCATCCGCAGCAGGCCGAGATCGCCAACGCCTGCTTCACGCCCAGCGCCGAGCAGGTCGCCGAGGCGCGCCGCGTGGTCGAGCTCTACCATCGCAACGGCGGCGGCTCGATGGCCGACCCCAACAGCGGCTCGATGATCGACGAGGCCACGGTCAAAATTGCGCTGGTCGACCTGGCGCGCGGCGCGCAAGCCGGAATGGTCACCGACAGCGAGCTGCGCGAGTGGTCGGAGAAGAGCCGAGCGATTACCGGCTACGATATCCTGGAGTTGATGCGCCGCGTGGCGTGAAGCGTCGCGCCACCGGCTTCATGATCGATCAGGGAACCGGCGCGCTGGTCATCAGGCCGGCGCTCTCGTCGAGCCCCAGCATCAGGTTGAGATTCTGCACCGCCTGGCCGGCGGCGCCCTTGCCGAGATTGTCGATCGCCGTCAGCACGCAAAGGGTCTGTGTCCGCCGATCGAGCACGAACGCGAGTTCGCAGAAGTTGGTCGCGCGCACGTTCTTGAGCTCGGGCAGTTCGCCGGCTTTCAGGATGCGCACGAAGCGCGATTTGGCGAAGCTCGCCTCGTAGGCCGCGCGCACGTCGGCTTCGGTAGTGCCCGCGCGCGGGCGGGTGAAGATCGACGTCAGGATGCCGCGCGTGACGGGCAGCAGATGCGGCACGAACAGCACCGCGACTTCACGTCCCAGCGTGGCGCCGATCTCCTGCTCGATTTCCGGCGTATGGCGATGGCTGCCGACCTTGTAGGGGCGGAAGTTCTCGTTGACCTCGGCGAACAGCTGCTCGATTTGCGCGGCGCGCCGCGCCCCGGTGGTGCCGGACTTGGAATCGATCACGATCCAGGCCGGATCGATCAGATCGCGCTTGATGAGCGGCAGCAGGCCGAGCAGCGCGCCGGTCGGATAGCATCCGGGATTCGCCACCAGCCGGGCCTCGCGCAGCTCGTGGCGATGGAATTCCGTCAACCCGTAGACGGCTTGCTTGAGCAGCGCCGCCGCCGGATGGTCGGCGCCGTAAGTCGCCCGATAGGCCGCCGGCTCGCGGAGCCGGTAATCGGCCGAGAGATCGACCACCTTCACGCCGTCCTGCACCAGTTGCGCGATGATTGGCGATCCGACGCGCTCCGGCAGGCACGACAGCACCGCTTCCGCGCGGCCCTGGATCAGATCCGCGCGCAGCTCCTCGAAGGGCGGCAGATCGATACCCGCCAGATGGCGGTAGACCTCGGCGACCTCGCGGCCGGCATAATGCTCGGAGGTCAGCACACTCAGCTCGACCATCGGATGGCCGGCGAGGATTCGCACCGCCTCGATTCCCGAGTAGCCCGAGGCGCCCAGGATCGCAGCCTTGATCCGCGCTTTCGACGGCATCAGTGATTCACTTTTCCGGGTAACACTTTCCTAATCGATTAGCATGATTTCGCGGACCGAACCAGTTCGCGATGATAAGGGCGCTTTTGGAACGCAAAAGCTCGTCAGGGCGGCACTACGACCGCCTCGTTGGGCAGGAAGCTTTCGAGGATCGCGAGCCGATCTTTCATCCGCCAGCGCCCGCCGAGCGCCACCAGCCGGTCCTCCAGGATACAGGCCATATGGAGGTTGGTGCGGCCTTCGGAGTCGGTGTGATAGACCAGCAGATTCGATTTCGCGGTCGCCGCCTCCGCGCCCGGAAACTCAACCATCACGTTCGAGAGCATCCGCATCTCGCGGAAACGCTCGTAATGCCAATGGTCGACGATCAACTTCATCCGGTAGATCAGGCGGTGCTTGTCGTCGTCAATCACGTGCACCGGCAGCCGCCGTTCGTAGTTGTCGCGCGGAATCAGCCGGTAGCTGCCGTCGTCGGTGAACTCGTCGACGAAGCCCTGGATATCGAAGTCGTCGAGCATCCGGCATAGCCGGTACAGGTAGGCGACCACCGCTTCCTTCTTGAGCAGGTAGTCGTGGTCGACGCCAAGCGCGGCCGCCGCGGTCGTCATCGTCTCGCTTCCCATCGCCGCCCCCCGGCCCGCCGTCAGGCGGTCATCGCCTCGATCCAGCCCTCGTAAAAGCCGCGCAACGAAACTTCCTCGGTCAGGTCACCTTCGCTGGCATGCAGGTCGCCGCGCAGCAGGATGGTGTCGGTATAGCGGGCGGGGGCGCCGGCCTGCGCCGCTTCCATCACCAGCTTGTCATCGAGCGAGGCCACCCCGGCGATGCCGAACTGAGCGCTGACCACCAGCGCGCGATGGCGTTTGACTTCCTCGCTTTCGCCGCGGACCGCAAGGTTATAGGTGATCACGTCGACCGCGTCGGGGCCGCGCGGCACCACCTGGCGCACGGTCAGGATGTCCTCGATCTGCAGGAGCATCGTGTTCGGGAAGATATCCGAAACGTAATTCCATCCCTCGCTGCGGCTCAGGCAGGCGGTGAGCGGCAGGTCGCGAGCCGGATCGTACGCCGCCGCCCTGGTCAGCGGCCACTGCAGGAAGCCGTGGCCGTGGCCGAACTTGGCGCTCTTACCGACGCCCGGGCGATACGCGTAGCTGTTGCGATCGAGCATGATCGGCATGTGCAGCAGGCCGGGATGGTAGCCGTCGATGGTGTTCTCGACGAACAGCTTCCAGTTGGCTTTCACGTGATAGCGCTGGAAGCCGAGGAACTCGACCTCGCCGCCGTGCATAATCTCGCGCGCATAGGGAGCGAAGCCGCCGAGATAGCTCTCGAGCGGCATGATGTCGGGGTCGTACGAGGCGTAGATCAGGCCGGCGAAGCTTTCGACCCGCGGCAGCTCCGGGATCGAGTAGTTCTCCTTGACGAAGCCGGGGCCGTAGCCTTGCGCGAGCGGCACGCCGATCAGCCGGCCGTCGAGCGCGTAGGTCCATTGATGGTACATGCACTTGAAGGCCTGCGCGTTGCCCGATACGCGGCGCACCAGCTTGGTGCCGCGATGGACGCAGACGTTCTCGAATACCCGGACGCGGCCGGTCTGGTCGCGCACCACGACCACCGGAGCCTCGCCGATATAGGTGGTTTTGAAATCGCCCGGGTGGGGGATCTCCAGGTCCAGGCCGACCAGGATCCAGAGCCGGCCGAAGATCTTGTCGAGTTCGAGCCGGTAGATCTCCTGGTCGGCGTGGACGCGATGGTTCACCGCGAGCACGCTGCCTTGCGGGTCGCGAGTTACGTAGCGTGCTGCGATCGAGCCGTTCGCGCCGTTGTGCATCGTCGCTTCTCCCTGCCGCCGAGCCGAGATGGGAGAAATCTATCGCGAAGTTAGCGGCGACCGCAAATCTGGCTGGCGGCGAGGCGAATTTATCGCGAACTGCCGTGGGCTCGAGGGGAACGGGAGATGGCTCAACGCTTGCTATCACCATAATAGGTCCTAAAACGTGCAACGCGGGTCGCCTGTTGATAAACCGGTTGACCCCGTCACTAAAAGGCTTTTTCGAGACGGAGACGGTAATGGCGCAAGCTGGAGTGTTTGAAAACGTCAATCAGGTACCCGGTAACGTCGAGCCTAACGGCGACTTCACCAGCCGCTGGCTGCCGACGCTGTTATGGGTCGCGATGCTGTGCGTCTTTTCGACCGGCTACTTCACTGCCGCCAATACTGGCGCCGTCATCACCACCATCCTGCACTGGATTTCGCCGGCTGGGACGCCGCTGATCGATCCGCAACTGGCAAACGTACTGGCCAGAAAAGGCGCCCATTTCAGCCTGTATGTCGGATTTTTCCTGATTCTTATCCATGGCCCGCTGGCCGGCCGGCCGTGGGTTGCGCTGCTGGTCTGCGTAATCGCCGGCACGCTCGACGAGACTCATCAAATGTTCCTCCCCGGCCGCACTCCGACGGTCTTTGACGTCGCGATCGACTCGTCGGGAGCGTTCTTCGGCTGCTTTATGAACGTCGCGGTCAGCGAGGTTCAAAGCGCCCTCTGACGGCCGGCGCGATTCGCAGATTCCGCGCCGCTCGATTTCGCTATAAAGCAGGACGCCCGGGAAGCCATCATGGCTTCCCGGGCGTCCTGCTTTATGGGGTCGCGGCTACGCTGCGCCGGAGAATCCGGGCACCGGGCGGAAAACGATTCCCGCCCCGGCGACTCGCTAGCGCTTGCTGTATTGGGGGCGCTTGCGGGCCTTGTGATGGCCGTATTTCTTGCGCTCGACCTCGCGCGGATCGCGCGTCAGCATCCCGCCCTTGCGCAACGCCGGCCGCAGCGTCTCGACCGCGGTGATTAGCGCGCGCGAGATGCCGAGCCGCACCGCGTCGGCCTGCGCCGAGACGCCGCCGCCGGTGACCTTGACGATCACGTCGTACTGATTGCGCGTTTCGGTCAGCTCGAACGGCTCCATGATACGCATCCGCGAGGTCGGACGCGGAAAGTAGGTCTCGAGCCCGCGGTCGTTGACGGTTACGGTGCCGCTGCCGGGGAACATGCGAATCCTGGCGATCGCCGTTTTGCGCTTGCCGGTGGTCCAGATGATATTTTTCTTCTCGGCCATTTTGTCCGACCTCGATCAGAACTCGATAAGTTTGGGCTGCTGCGACGCGTGGGGATGCTCGGCGCCGCGGTAGACCTTGAGCTTGGTGAAGAGCTGGCGGCCGAGCCGATTCTTCGGCAGCATCCCCCGCACCGCCATCTCGATCAGCCGCTCGGGACGCTTATCCAGCAGCTTGCCGGCACTGGTGCTGCGGATGCCGCCCGGGTAGCCGGTATGGCGATAGTACAGCTTCTGGTCGCCCTTGGCGCCGGTCAGCTTGACCTTGGCGGCGTTGACCACCACCACGAAGTCGCCGGTGTCCTGATGGGGGGTGAATTCGGGGCGATGCTTGCCGCGCAGGATGGTGGCGACGCGCGAGGCGACCCGGCCCAGCGGCCGTCCGGTGGCGTCCACCAGTATCCAATGTCGGGCGCGCAAGCCTTGTTCGCGCGATACGCTAGCGGTCTGTTCAGTCAGCTTCAACTTTAAGCACCGGTGCGCGCTTTTCGGCTGGCGCGCAAATTTTTCTGGCGGGGCCGATGGGATTTGAACCCACGACTTCCGACGTGACAGGCCGGCGTTCTAACCGGGCTGAACTACGACCCCGCCGAACCATCCTTTGTGCCACGTTTGGGGCTTCGGAGCAACCTTACCCCGGCGGAGGGTACTGTCCTAATCTGCTCGCCAGTGTCCTAAGTTCAAGGCGAGAGTGTCCTATTTTCCTTTGAGGCGCGGATCGTCGGTCGAATAGCAATGGCTCGCTTCCATCCGCTCCTTGCGCCATCCGCCTTGATTGTTCGCGGTCGTCCACATTTGGACCAAGACCTGTCTACATTTTTCTGCTGAATCAAAGCTATCGAGCAGTTGCCATTAGCTGAGAGGCTGGTCGGTGTGGATTTTGGCATTAACAGATACCAGCCGATCAAGGCGAGCGCTGCAGCGTGGCGGGGGTTCATGGTCGCCATCCCGGAGAACTCTTAGGCGTGGGTCGTTGCTCCTCAACGACTGGAATCAACATATACCAATCCTTGCGCTGAGTCGCCTCCGTAACTCCCTCCCCCTTTTAGTCTTGGGGGAGGGTTGGGGTGGGGGTCGAGAGGCGGTTCTGAATCTCTGTGAGAACCGCCTCGGTCTCCATCAGCGCTTCGCGATCTGAAAAACGCAGCACGCGAAAGCCACGCTCCGCGAGCCATCGTGAGCGCACCTCGTCGCGGGCACGATGGTCCTGATGCTGTCCGCCGTCGAGCTCGACCACCATCAGGCGTTCGACGCAACAGAAATCGACGATGTACGCGCGCGTCAGCTTTACCGTCGCGATGCCGGCCGGCGTGCCACGGGTGCCCGACGACGGGCTGGTGTTTCGCGACGGCAAGGTCTTCGTGCCGATCGTGCGCGCCAACCGTCTGCGCCTGGCCGAGGTGACGCTGGGCTACAACGACGGCCAGCTGGTCGCGATCGACGTCGGACAGGCGGCGCGCGATGGCGCGCCGGTGCAGCCGATTCTGCGTCGGCCCGGCGCCTAGAACCCCTGCGGGCCCGCGCGCCCGTCCCGTCGCGAGCTTTGACGGCGCCTTGAAATTCGCTTGCCGCGCGAAGAAGACCTGCTTATAAGGAGGTCTGAACCTAAGGCGAACATGGCGCAGCGCAACCCCCTCTACCGCCGCGACCTCCCAAGGAACGCCGCGAATTTCGAGCCGCTCACACCGGTAGGCTTTCTTGCCCGCACCGCCGCGGTCTTCCCCGACCGGGTCGCGATCGTTTACGAAGACCGGCGCTTCACCTGGCGCGAGTTCGACGCCCGCTGCCGGCGGCTGGCGAGCGCGCTCAAGCGCCATGGAATCGAGCCGGGCGATACGGTCGCGATGATCGCGGCGAACACGCCGCATATCCTGGAGGGCCATTTCGGGCCGGCGATGATCGGCGCGGTGCTCAACGCGATCAACGTCCGCCTCGACGCCGCCACTATCGGCTACATCCTCGAACATGGCGAAGCGAAGCTGTTGATTAGCGATCGCCAGTACTCGCCCGAGGTCAAGAAGGCGCTGGGGGCGATGAAATCGCCGCCGCCGGTGATCGATATCGACGATCCTTACACGCCGGGCGGTGAAGCGCTCGGCGAATGCGAGTACGAAGCGCTGCTGGGCGAGGGCGATCCCGAATTCCGTTGCTCGCCGCCGGACGACGAGTTTGACGCGATCACGCTGAACTACACTTCCGGCACCACCAGCCAGCCCAAGGGCGTCGTCTCATGCCATCGTGCCGGCTACCTGAACACGCTCGGCAACGTGGTGATGGCGCAGATGCCGGCGCATCCGGTGTATTTGTGGACGCTGCCGATGTTTCACGCCAACGGCTGGTGTTTCCCGTGGACGGTGACGATGCTGGCGGGCACCCACGTCTGTCTGCGGCGCGTCGAGCCGGCCAATATCTTTCGCGCCTTCGTTGAGCATCGCGTGACGCATTTCTGCGGCGCGCCGGTGGTGCTCAACATGCTGATCAATGCGCGCGACAGCGATCGCCGGCCGTTGCCTGCGCCGATTATCTGCCTGACCGCCGGTTCCGCGCCGCCGCCCACGGTGCTGGCCGCGATGGAAGGGATGGGCTTCGAAGTAATCCACGGTTACGGTTTGACCGAGACCTTCGGCGCGGTGGTAGTTTCGCAGTGGCACGACGAGTGGAACCATCGTCCGCCCGCCGAGCGCGGGCGCCTCAAGGCGCGCCAGGGCGTGCCGAGCGTGGTCGAGGTCGGGGCTGACGTCTTCGATCCGGCGACCGATCAGCCGGTGCCGCGCGACGGCGCCACGGTCGGCGAAATCGTGCTGCGCGGCAATATCATGATGAAGGGGTACTTGAAGAATGCCGAGGCCAGCGCGACGGCCTTTCGCAACGGCTGGTTTCATAGCGGCGACCTCGGCGTGATGCATCCCGACGGCTATCTCGAAGTCACCGATCGCGCCAAGGATATCGTAATCTCCGGCGGCGAAAATATTTCGAGCCTCGAGGTCGAGAGCGCGCTGTTCGGCCACGCCGCGGTACTCGAAGCGGCGGTGGTGGCGCGGCCGGATCCGAAATGGGGCGAGACGCCGTGCGCCTTCGTCACGCTCAAGCCCGGCGCGAGCGCCACGGCCGACGAGCTGATCGCGTTTTGCCGCGCGCAACTCGCCGGCTTCAAGGTGCCGCGCACGGTGGTGTTCTGCGAATTGCCCAAGACCGCGACCGGCAAGGTGCAGAAGTTCATTCTGCGCGAGCGCGCCCGCCAACTCGGCGCGCAGTCCGCGAAAGGTTAGATGGCAGCCGCCGCCGGAGGGAGCGGCGCGGCAGGCCTGCGGTAGTTTCCGGCAGCGTTCAAAACCAGAGGAAAGGGATATCAGAATGGCCGAGAGGAAGAAGCGAAAGGAAGTTGTGGCTTCGATCGCGGAGGCCGCCGCCCAGATCAAGGATGGCATGACCATCGGGCTCGGCGGCTTCGGCTCGGACAACCACCCGATGGCGATCACGCGCGAGATAATCCGGCGCGGGGTCAAGGACCTGACCCTGGTCGGCGCCGCGACCGGCGGCCTCGACATCGATTTGATGATCGGCGCGGGATGCGTGCGCAAGCTGATCGCGCCGTACGTCGGGCAGGAAGCGCTCTGTCCGATCGGCCACAACCTGCGCAAGGCCGCCGAAAGCAAGCAGCTCGAAATCTGGGAGTGCAGCGAGTACACGCTCTACGCCGCGCTGTTCGCCGGCGCCGCGGGCCAGGACTTCATGGCGTGGCGGGGCGGTATCGGCTCGAGCATCCCGGACCTCAATCCCGACATGAAACCGTTTATCGATCCGATCGGCGGGAGCAAGCAGTACCTGGCGATTCCGGCGCTACGCACCGACTGGTCGATGATCCACGTCGGCTGGTCGGATCCGTACGGCAACGGGCAACACTTCGGAGCGCCGTTCGGCGATCGCTGGATCGCGCGCGCCGCCGACCGGATCATGCTGGTGGCCGAGCGCATCGTACCCAACGCGCTGATTCGCAAGAACCCGTTCATGACCTCGGTGTCGTACGCCGATTGCGTGGTCGAAGCGCCCTACGGCAGCCATCCGTTCGGCGCCCACGGCTGCTATCGCGAGGATGTCGCGCACCTGCGCGAGTATGTCGCGGCGAGCGAGGCGAATCGCAAGGGCGACACCAAGCCCTGGAACGCCTACCTCGACAAGTACGTGCGCGGCCCGAAGGATCACGTCGAGTACCTGGAGCGGATCGGACTGCGCAACCTGCTCGGCCTCTACACGGCGCCGATCGTTACCTGGTGAAGCAAGGAGAGAGAATCCGATGAGCGACTACACCTGGAAGGAAATGATGGCGGTGTTCTTCGCGCGCGAGATGGAGGACGGCGATCGCGTCACCGCCGGCGCGCACACCGAGATCTTCTTCGGCGCGACGATGCTCGCCCAGAAAACGCACGCGCCCAATCTCAAGCTGCAGTTGGGCGGCACCTGCTTTCTGTGCAACGTGACGGATATCGAAATCGACGAGCTGCCAATCTCGTCGACCAGCTACAGCCTGTTGAAATATGCCGAGACCGTGCACGACCATCCGGAGACCTTTCTGTTCTATTGTCCGCCGGGCCGCGAGAAGTATTACGAAGACAACAGCCCCTTCCGGAACACCAATCACTTCTGGTTCGCCGACAAATTTTTCGTCGGTGGCATCCAGGCCGACAAGTACGGCAACTCCAACCTGATCGGAATCGGCAAGCCCGGCGATATTACCTTTCGCGGACCCGGCAGCATCGGGATCAACGATATCGCCAACACGGTGCGCGACGTCTATGTGTTCCTGACCTCGCACGACAAGCGCCGGCTGGTCGAGAAAGTGGATTTCGTTTCGTTCCCCGGCCGCAAGCTGCATCGCGAGCATCAACTGCTCTCAACCAGTCCCAAATGGATCGTCACGCCCAAGGCGATTTTCGACTTCGATCCCAAAACCGACGAGGCGCGGCTGGCGGCGCTGTTCCCGGGCGCGACGGTCGAATGGGTGCGGCAAAACACCGGCTTCGAGGTGAAGACCGCGGGCAACGTCAAGGAGATCGAACCGCCGCGCCGCGACGAACTCGAGATCCTGCGCAACGAGATCGATCGGACCGGAGTGCTCAAACAGTGAAGCGCTCGAGGCGCGGGTAATCGGGATGGCGACGGCAAGCAAATCGCGGAGCGCTGCGCAGCGGCAGTATGAGCCCTATCTCGAAGCGGTCTGGGGCCTCAGTAATCACTGGTATCCGGCCGCCTTCAGCCACGAGGTTCCGGACCGCGTGGTGACGGGCGTCATGATCTGCGGTCATGAAATCGCGCTGCGGCGCGCGCGCGGCAAAGTTTACGCGCTGGCTGATCGCTGCGCGCATCGCGGCGTCCGCATCTCGAAGAAATCGATGTGCCTGACCGACGAGCATCTGACCTGCTGGTACCACGGCTTCACTTACGGACTTGAAGACGGGGTGCTCAAGACCATCCTGGCGTCGCCCGACGACGCGCAGATTGGCCGCTTGCGAATCCGCACCTACCCGGTGGAGGAGCATAACGGCATCATCTACGTCTTTGTCGGCGACCCCGACTACCGGCCGATTCCACCGCTGGCCTCCGATCTGCCGATTCGCATCACCGACGATCCCAACCCGGTCGGTCATCCGCTCGATGAGCAGGTCTACGTGCGCGGTATCCGCCGCACCTGCGTCGGCAATTGGCGGCTGGGAATGGAGAACGGTTTCGACTCGGGCCACTTCCTGATTCATTACGATACGCAGTTCATCGTTGCCACCGATCGCGCGCTGGCGCTCGGCTGGCAGACTACGGGGCCCGACGCAATCCGCACCATCGACGAGCCCGACGGTCCCAAGGGGCTGATGAGCATGTTCAAGAGCGGCCAGTTCCGCATAATCCGCGAGAGCGCGCCGCTCGGGATCAAGGTTTACGGGAAGAATCGCCATTATGCGCGGACCTCGATCTACCTGCCGTGCGTGGTGATGGTCGAGAACTGGCCGATCAACGGATGGGCGCAGTACGAATGGCAGGTGCCGATCGACGACTATCGTCACGAGTACTGGGAAGTGCTGGTCGGTCCGGGCGCGACGGAGGAGCAGATCAAGGAGGCGGATTTCAAATACGCGAATTTTTTCGAGCCGCTGGGACTGTGGAACTTCAACGATCCCGACGTCTTCGCACGCGCCGCGCTCCAGGAGCCATACGGAGTCAGCGAGGGATGGGAGCGCGAACAGCTCTGCGCGTTCGACGGCGCGCTTATCAGCTGGCGCAAGCTGGTCTCGCGCCACCATCGTGGCATCGTCGAGCGACCGCGTTGGGCCGGTCCCCCGGCCGGGTAGCATCGGGCGTCGCCGGATTCCCGGGCGCGCGCTTTCCGGTTATTCTGAGGGTCTCAGGTGCGCCTCCTTAGCTCAGATGGATAGAGCACAGGATTCCTAATTGTAGAAAGTCATTTTCTGCGTAGCACTCAGTAGAATTCGATCTAACGAAAAACGCTTGCAACAGGCGGTTTGTTACTCAGTCCAACAGGCGCTTGAATGCTACCGAGTTACACCAACGTACATTGGGAGTCGGCACAAAACTCGGCACACTCGGGACGCCTAGCGGCGTGCGTTGAGGTGCCGCGTTAACCGGTCTCTATGCGAGTTCGCGGTTCCACCTTCAGCTACTTTGCGTCAAGGTCTGTCCGCACGGCGCAGATCGGCAGTCCAATAACCCCATCTGGTGTCAACTACGCGACACGTTCGCGCTTTTCTCAACTATTATCGATCGAAGGAATTGAAATTGACTGCGCCCCCTGTTTACCTCCCTAGTCTCCCACGTTCTGTCGAGAATCGAATTGATAAGAATTTATCGCACACACCAAGTTGTTGCCTCTATTGACCGTCGTGACGGGCCCTTGAGGGAAGAGATGGCAATTCGAACGGCGTCGAGCCTGCGCGGGCTTACGGTTCTAGTAATAGTTGGGTTGTCTTTGGTGCTGCTCGGCCATCGCCGAGCCTACGCGGCCGGTCCGATAGGTACCCAGCCGGTGGATAGAGCTTCGAGTAAGCATAATGGATCTGCGACTCCATCTGCGACTCCTACCGCCACTTCGACGTCGTCCGGAGCTCCAACGCCGACCGCCACTCCGACACCTGGCGATGGCACGACCTACTACGTTTCGCCCACCGGCAGCGACTCAGCCGCGGGGAGTTTCAGCGCTCCGTGGCGGACGATTCAGAAAGCGGCCGACACGTTGCAGGCGGGCCAGACCGCGATCATCTCGGCGGGCAACTACGGCGAGCGGGTCTCGATTGCGGGCTCGGGGACACCAGCCAATCCGATCACTTTGCAGGTCGCCGCCCAGGCGGATGCCCAGCTCCTGGGCTTCGATCTCACAGGCAGCAACTGGGTGCTGAGCGGGTTCGACATCTCGACACAGACCAACGGCAGCGAAGGGTACGGGATCCACGTATCCGGTTCAGCCGCGAACGACACTATTGAGAACAACTACATCCATGAACTCTGCCACGAAGGGATCTTCATGGAGCCGGGAGTTTCACACATCTCGGTGCTGAACAACCGCATCTGGCGGGCCGAGATGGCCGGCGCGCAGGTCGATGGGCTGAACGATCTCATTGAGGGCAACGAAGTCTGGGGCACCCAGCAGTATCCTGCCAGGGCCCATGGAATTTATTCGGGATGCAAAATAAGCGGTGGCGCCGATGCGGACGCGTTTCGCTTCTTCGGACAGCATCACGTGTTCCGCTCCAATTACGCGCACGATATATATACGTCATCGCCGACCAACCCCAATCCGCACACCGACTGCTTTCAGACTTGGGGCAGCAGCGCGATGGAAGTGGACGACATCCTGATTGAACGCAACTTCTGCCGCTGGCCGGTCGCCTCATCGACAGTGGACGCGGAGACCGCGATGATCGAAGGAGTCGATGGCCCGGTGGGAACGGTAACCTTTCAAAACAACGAGCTGTCTGACATGCGGCAGGGCATCAATGTAGGGTCCAACGTCGCCGCCTTGAAACTTTACAACAATACCTGGGATCACATACTGCAAGAAGCGGTGATTTTCTCGGATACTCGATCGCCGAACGACGAGATCATCAACAATATATTCTACGATGTCGGCAGCGGCGGCGACTCCTACGCGTCGGTTTGGAGCGGTAACCCGGTCTTCGAAGCCAACGATTTCTACATGCCGGGCGGCGCCAGCGTCGGCAGCTATCCGAGCGTGGAGCCGTTCCTCAGCGTCGATCCGATGTTCGTTAACTACGGTGACTCGACCGGAGCGGGCGCGGATTTCCATCTGCAAGCGAGTTCAGGCCTGAATGGCGCCGGGATCACGCTGCCGCAAGTCACCAACGATTTCTACGGCAACCCCCGGCCTGCAACTGGATACTCAGTCGGCGCCGCCCAATGATTGTCTCAGTATGGATTCCGGCGGATATGACTCTGTCGAACTTGAATCATGACGGGCGCCCCCACCTAACGTCGCGAATGGCCACAAGCCGCCGAGCATCCAGCCCGCTGCGGCGAGGCGAGCAGCTACGTGCGTTCGACGGCGCGCTTATCGCCTGGCGCAAGCTGGTCTCGCGCCACCATCGCGGAATCGTCGAGCGGCCGCGCTGGGCCACTTCCGCGGCCGGGTAGCATCGAGCATCGCCGGATTCCTGGGCGCGCACTTTCCGGTTATTCTGAGGGTCTCAGGCGCGCCCCCTTAGCTCAGATGGATAGAGCACAGGATTCCTAAGCTTGCCCGCTATGTTTTCTCAGATCGGCCCATGTCATATAAGGCCCGAAATATAAGGGTTTTTTGAGAACCGACATCATCTCAGATCGTCCTGAAAAAGCCCAATGTGGGCACTGAGTGGGCACTGACGCTGCCTCACTAACGCTTTGACTTATACGGCAATGCGGTATAGGAGCCTCAATGCATACGGTTCGTCGAGACACCGCCATATCTCGCTGACGCCAGGGTCGCCGGCCTGACGGAAGGCGACAGGGAGGCGGTGGTTGAGCTGTTCGCCAATCACCCGGAAGCTGGTGACTAAATCGGCGGGACTGGCGGCGCCCGCAAGGTTCGTGTCGCGGGTCGCGGTAAGGGAAAAAGCGGTGGGTATCGTGTGATCGCATTTTACTCTGGCAAAGACCTGCCGGTGTTTTTGCTGGCGATCTATTCCAAGGGAGAGAAAGCGAATTTGACCAAAGCTGAAAGGAACGAGTTGAAGGGCATTTTGGGGGATATCGTTCGGGAGTACAGGAAGGGATTGAAGCGTCATGTCTAAGATTGGAACGAGGCTCATCAAAGCAGCCAAGGAAGCTCGCGCTATTGTGCGGGGTGAAATCACCGATGGCTTCGTCGTGCACGTGCCGGATGACGTCGACGTCAAGGCGCTCAGGAAGAAACTGAAATGCTCTCAAGCGGAATTTTCCAGGCGCTTCGGGTTCGCCATCGATGCCGTGCAGGATTGGGAGCAGCAACGCAGGACACCGGACAGAACGGCGCGCATTTTTTTAACCGTGATCGCGCGTGAGCCGGAAGCGGTCCGCCGCGCACTGGGGCGATCGCATGGGATGAGGGCAACCGGTCCAAGTGCCAAAGGAAATGGACCATTATGAAAAAGAAACTGCCACGCTTGCGAAGCGATAAAGAAGCCGAGGACTTCGTCGAAAAGGCCGACCTGACCGAGTACGACTTGTCCGGCATGCGACCAATCCGCTTTGAGCTTCAGGCCCAAAGGCGAATGAGCGTGAATCGGAACTATCTGCATCGCTGCTTCGAAGCGTTCGAAGAGGTCACGAAAGAGAGATACGGCACTGCCCAGGATCTGGCGGCCATCGAGTCGGCCGTTGCCCCTCTGCGCAATCGAAGACCGTTGACCTACGACGATCTCCGAGAATTCGAATCACCTCGCAATTGGGGGTTCAAGACGTGGTGGGTCTTCCCTCCGGAGCATCATGTGACTGCGGAGCTGAAGAGTCCCAAGTTCAACTTTTGGCGGCTTCCGGAAAACGAACACACCCTGGTCAAATCTCTGCTCGACGTCTTCAAGTCCATCGAGCTCGTGTCGATCATTCTTCGCTTCGTGAGACCAGAGCATTACGGCATTATCAGTCCTCCCGTCGAAAGGATTCTCGATGTGCGCCGCGGCGGCAACGCTGTCGAGACCTACCTGAACTACATCGAGGATCTTCGCGCGATCGCAGGGCATTATGGCTTTAAGCGGGTGGCAGATGCGGACATGGCGCTCTGGGTTTTCTATGAGCGCTGCTTCGGCAGTACGCCGGACGCGGCGACGCAAACCGAATACGCGAACGATCCATTCATCCGTAAATTGCGCGCCAAGAACCTCATGGGACATTTCCTTGAGGATTCCACCTACGCACAACGGGCGGACTCGCTTTTAGAGACGAATCATATAGTCGCAGGACAGTTCGGCGGTATCGCATTTGAACAAATGGTCCGCAAACGTGGGCCGCGCGGCAAAGATTGGGACGAAAAAGAGCTTAAGGTCATCATTGACGAGCTTTATAGCGATGGGGTTATAGACGACCTCACCCACGGAAAGTGGCAGCAGGCGCGGCACACTCGTAACAAGGCCATTCACATGAATCCACCGCCGACTCCTGAAAAAGTGAAGCAGCTAATCGAGCTGCTCGACCTGTCTACTCCTGACCCGGCGCCGGCGAGGCGCTGAGATCGTCATCAATATTCTGCTAGAAGACCCGAGGAACGCGTGGGCGAGGATCAAGCTCGCCCCGAATCATCACCGTGTTCCGACAACCAGTGTAACTGCGGGCCTCTTGCAAGGCCTTCCATTGGTATTTCAATGCCGCAGCCTAATTCCCTAAGAGCAGGCACCAGGAACTCACGATATTTCTCGCCTGCCAGCAAGACGACCGAGGTTCCGGGCAGACAGCACAATCGCAGTTGTTGAGCGACCTTGTCTGACCATTGCTTGCGCTCCGCAACGGTCTTTTCGTTGAGCGTTTCATCGTACGGCTCAATCACCTTATCTGGCGCGACCAGTCCGTACTTCGCAGAGAGAATGAACCACTCGCCGACCTGCCTCTCCACGAAGGTGCGAGCTTTTTGGAACCACGCCGAACAGTAGAGTTCGCGCGCGGGCACCGGACGATCATGCTTTACAGAAACGCACGAGACGAGAAACACCTTTTTTGGCCTCGGGACGATATCCAGCTCTTCCGCTCGCTGAACGGCCTTTTTCCTGAGTTCCTTGAGCCTCGCGCAGAAGGGATGGTTTGCGTTGCCTTGGATGTTGAGCGGCAGACTCAGCGCTTTGAGAAGATGGTCTTCGAGTACCCAGGGTTTCGGCGTCTCGACCCATGCGATAAGCGCATTGTCGGTCATCCATCCGCTCAGGGCGCTTTCCTTCTCGACAAATGTTTGAGTCTTGCCCGAACCGACACGCCTCAAGATTGTTCCTAACTCGTCTTCGAGCAGGCAGCCCAGAGTTGTACGAAGCGTGGAGAATTCCGCGATTCCTTCAAAGTGAGACCGGAGGCGATCTTGGAGAGTTTTTTTGCTTTTGTCATTTTTTGGCGATATGCCGACGTAAAGAAGGGTTGATTCATCTCGGACGACGCATGAATCAATAGGAACCGTTGGCGGCACCCTTTGGAAAAACCATGCGTAGACACCCGGGGAACGCGGCGGAAGGGTTGGATTGTTCATCAGCTCGCTCCAGCGGTAGAGACGGGACGAGTTTACAAGCTGTTGTCCGAGCTCTGCGATTTCCTTCGACGACAGGTCACTAACCAGCAACGGCGGAGCGGAATGCTCTCCTTCCTTGCGGTCTGGAGCAGGCCGTTGGCCGGTTCGAAGAACAGAAAATCCCAGCCGCAACAGATAGCGTTCCGCCTCTGTCGTGATGAATTCACCGCTCGGTAGCTCCCGCCCTGTCGCGATCTCGCAGGCTACCGATATGACAAATTTCGGCGGGTAGCCTTTGCCTTGGTGGTGCAGCACAACGCTGCGGTTTTGGCGCGATGGAGGGACTCTTTCGCGGTCGATCCGAGCCAAGGCCTCTAAGACATGTTCACGATTGATTCCTTGAGGAATCACGAACGCCTCTCAACCCCACGAGGTATCGGCCAAATGTAGCCCGGCGTCAGGCTGACGCTCGGCCGTCGTTCGTTTTCGAGTTCGCCCGGAGGAGCCGCAATCTTCCAATCCCACACGGCACTAATTTCTCCGCTCTCGGCTGTTCGCACAAGTCTCTGGCGCGCTGATGGCAAGGAACTTGCTCTGCCTACAAATCCAGCGAGCCGCACTTTGATGTGCGGGTTCCAGATTTTCACAGCGAGGCGTCGGTATGGAAGGCAGCGTCTATCTCAAAGCGCGGCAGGAATGGGACGAGCGTTACGCCGATCTGGTTCTCGGCAAACGCAACTGGCAAATCGCCGCCGCCACCATGATGGCCATCACTCTGCTGCTGGCCTTCGGGATGGTCTGGCTCAGCACGCGAAGCAAGTTCGTTCCGTACGTCGTGGAAGTGGACAAGCTCGGCTATGCGCTCGCCGCGCCGAGCGCGCTGACCGAGAGCACCGCCCAGATCAGCACTGACCGGATGGTGCGCTACGAGCTGGCGGCCTTCATCCGTAACGCCCGCGAAGTCATCACGGATCCCGCCGCAGAGCACCAGGTCATCGGGCAGGTTTACAGCCGCGCACGCGGACCGGCCTACAAATTCCTCGAGAACTACTACCACGAGAACGACCTCGAACATGATCCGTTCAAGGTCGCCCAGCACCAATCCGTCAGCGTCCAGATCGATTCGATCCTGCCGCTGTCGAAAGCGACGTGGCAGGTGCGATGGACCGAGGAAGCATCAGGCCTCGACGGTTCTCCTGTCGCCGCGACTCATT
>DATKSL010000037.1:0-15115 GCA_035531675.1 Binataceae bacterium (SeqCode)
CGTCGCCGCCGGCGGCGGCGACGAACCGCCGCCCGCATCCCGCGCATAGCCGAATCGTCTCGCCCGGCGCAAGCATCGGGGTCAGCGCCGCCGCGTCGCCGCCGTTGCGCGCCGGTCCCGATGGACTGCCGGTAGCGGCCCCCGCGGCGCGCTGGGCGAGGCCGTCGGCCCGCTCATTGAGCGGGTCGCCGGCGTGGCCGCGCACCCATTCGAAGGCAACCTGGGTATGGCGGCCGACCGCGGCGTCAAGCTCCTGCCACAGGTCGCGATTCTCGCGCCGCCGCCATCCGTCGTTCATGGTCTTGACGAGATACTGGCTGTCGGTCCGCAGGATCACTTTGGAATGCGCAGCCAGATGGCGCAGCGCTTCGAGCGCCGCCGTGATCTCCATCCGGTTGTTGGTGGTATGCGACTCCGAGCCGGACAACTCGGTCTCGGCGCCGTCGGGCGCGATTATAACTGCGCCCCATCCGCCGGGCCCGGGATTCCCGAGACAGGAGCCGTCGGCGTAAACCAGGATCGGCTTGCCGGCCGTCATAACAGGTTGCGCCCGGCCGTCAGGCGCTGGCGTGCGCGGCGCGCTCGGTCCGCAGGCGCGTGAACCAGTCGAGGTATTCCCGGGCCGCCCGCGGCCACGCGAAATCCGCCGCGAAGCCGTTATCCATCAGACGCCCCCACGCCGCGCGATTGTGAAACACCTCGAGCGCCCGCGCGCAGGCCGAGAACAGCGCCTCGGCACGATATTCGTCGAACCGAAAGCCGTTGCCCGCGCCGGTCTCGGGGTTGAACTCGACCACCGTGTCGCGCAGTCCGCCGGTGGCGCGCACCAGCGGCACGCTGCCATAGCGCAGCGCGTACATCTGCGTGAGGCCGCACGGCTCGAAGCGCGACGGCATCAGGAAGATGTCCGAGCCGGCCTGGATGCGATGGGCGAGCGCATTGTCAAAACCGGTTTGTATCCGCAGGCGATCGGCGTAGCGCTCGGCCGCCTGGCGGAAGAATTCCTCGGAGGCCGGGTCGCCGCTGCCCAGAATCACCATCTGGAGATCGAGCTGCATCAGCGCTTCCATCGCGTCCATCAGCAGGTCGGTGCCCTTCTGCGGAGTCAGCCGCGTGACCATCCCGATTAGCGGCCGGGCGGGATCCTGCGGCAGATGGAACTCGTCGCGCAGCGCGGCGACGCAGCGTTGCTTGCCGGCCGGATCGGAGCGGCTGTAACAATACGGGATCATCAGATCGACGGCCGGATCCCATTCGGCATAATCGACGCCGTTGAGGATGCCGACGAAGCGATCGCCGCGCGAACGAAAAACTCCTTCGAGCCCGAACCCGAGCTCCGGATCGTTCGCAATCTCGCGCGCGTAGCCGGGGCTCACGGTCGAAGTGCCGTCGGCCAGCATGATCGCGCCCTTCATCAGGTTGATACGGCCCCAGAATTCGAGACACTCGACCGAGAAGTAGGAAGGATCGAGATTGAGCAGCGCAAAGTCGCCGGCCTCGAAGATGCCCTGGAAGGCGAGATTGTGGACCGTGAAAATCGCCAGCGCGTCGCGCAGCCGATCGCGCAGCGCCGGGTCCGCGCGCATCACGATCGGCGCCATCGAGCTATGCCAGTCGTGCGCGTGGACGACGTCGGGATGTATCAGCTCGGCGGCGGCCAGCGCCGCGGCCCGTCCGAAGACGGCGTAGCGCCGGAAATTGTCCGAGTACGGAGTGCCACGCTCGCCGTATACGCCCTCGCGTCCAAAATAGGCCGGGCTGTCTATCAGGTAGAGCGGCACGCCGGCGCCGTCGGCGCGCAGCACGTTGAACTGCTCGACCGAGTCGCCGAACGGCACGCTCAGCGGCGGGCCGACCGGAGTGGGATTGAGCGCGCTCAGGATAGAGCGGTAACCCGGCAGTATCACCACCGGATCAGCTCCCGCTTGCTTGAGCGCTCTGGGCAGCGCGCCGATTACGTCGGCCAGGCCGCCGACTTTCGCCCACGGCGTGATTTCTGCGGCAATAATTGCAATTTTCATTGCACCAGGTTCCCGGGGTGAAGCCGCGATCGTTTCGAGCGGAGCGGGCGCCACGCCGTTGGCGGCGCCGACCGATTGTGCGACCGCGGGCCGCGTCGGACGCTTGGCCTGCGGCTTGCCGTCGACTAAAGACTTTACCTTCTTCGCCATCATGCCGAGCTTGGCGGATTTGGCCGCGAGTCGCGAGTTTACGGGCTTGCGCGGTTTCGCCGGCTTGGCGGACGACAGCGGTTTCGCGCGCTTGCGCGGCGCGGACGAAGCCGGCTTGACGGGCTTGGGTGGCTTGCGCCGCGCCGGCCGGTCGCCGAGCAGCAGGTCAAGCAACTGATCTGGAGGCCTTTGATTCGCCATCGGCAGGCTCGCCGGAGATACAGCCTGCGCTCCTACGCCGGGTGACCCGGCTTCAGCCCGTCTGAGCCTGTTTCAGATCAGCGGGCTCAGCGCCGTTCAACACGGCGCGCAGATGCTTCGCGGCGGTCTCGGGCGGCACCGGGTTGATATAGAAGCCGGTCCCGACCTCGAAACCCGCCACCTTGGTGAGCGTGCGCTCGGTCGCCATCATGACCCAGCGGCCAACGACGGGATCCTTTCTCAGTTCAGGCATCTTTCATCTCAGACCCTGGCATCTCGGCCCTGGCAAAACACTTCGAAACAGGCGCGATTATCACGTATCCGCCAGTCTTGGCTAATCATACCACAGTGGAAACTGTCGGGACGATAGGCGTCGTCACGCCTCCATCATCCTCGGAAAATTTCCCTTCTGGTCCGGTGAAAGCGCGATTGAAACAGATCGGCGCCATCGCGCGCAAATCGATCGAACTAGTTCAGGACCCGGCTGCGCTCCGCGCTCGGCGAGGGTTCGCCGGCCGTCTCATGATCGTCCCGCGGCTTCAACACGGCGTTGAGCACCTCGTCAACGGTGTCGACGAAAATGAACTGCATCTCGTTCCTGACTTCGGCGGGAATATCCTCGAGATCGCTCTCGTTGCGGCGCGGCATAATAACCGTTTTGATTCCGGCCCGGCGCGCCGCCAGCATCTTCTCCTTGATGCCGCCGACCGGCAGCACCTTGCCACGCAACGTGATCTCGCCCGTCATCGCGACGTCGGAGCGCACCGGTCGCCCGGTAAGCAGTGAGGCCAGCGAGGCCGCCACCGTCACCCCGGCCGACGGTCCGTCCTTCGGGATGCCGCCGGCGGGAATGTGCACGTGGATATCCGACTTCTCGAAGAAGTCGGGCTGGATGCCGAGGCGCTCGGCGCGCGATCGCACGTAGGAGAGCGCGGCCTGCGCCGACTCCTTCATCACGTCGCCCAGCGAGCCGGTCAGGGTCAGCCCCTTCTGCCCGCTCATCCGGGTGCTCTCGATGAACAGGATGTCGCCGCCGTTGGGCGTCCATGCCAGTCCGGTAGCGACGCCGGGCTCCTGATCGTGCTCCGCCACCTCGGAGAAAAACTTCGGCGGGCCGAGATACTTGTGGAGACTTTCCAGCGTAATCCGCTCGGGCGGCTGCTCGCCCTCGGTTATCGAGCGGGCGATCTTGCGGCAGATGCGCGCGATTTCGCGCTCGAGGTTGCGCAGCCCCGCCTCGCGCGTGTAGCTGCTAATCACCTCGGCCATGGTCTCGGGCGGAAACTCGATCTTCTGCGACTCCAGGCCGTTCTCGCGCAGCTGCTTGGGCACCAGATGCCGTCCGACGATCTGCAGCTTCTCTTCCTCGGTGTAGCCCGGCAGCTCCAGCACCTCCATCCGATCGCGCAGCGGCGCCGGGATGGTGTCGAGGACGTTGGCGGTGGTGATGAACAGCACGCCGGACAGATCGAACGGCACGTCCAGGTAATGATCCGAAAAGCTGTTGTTTTGTTCCGGATCGAGCACTTCGAGCAGCGCCGAGGCCGGATCGCCGCGGAAATCCGCGCCGAGTTTGTCGACCTCATCGAGGATGAACAACGGGTTGCGGGTGCCGGCGTTGCGGACCCCCTGGATGATACGGCCCGGCAGCGAGCCGATATAGGTGCGCCGATGGCCCCGGATCTCGGCCTCGTCGCGGATGCCGCCGAGCGAGAGCCGCACGAACTTGCGTCCCAGCGCGCGCGCGATCGAGCGCCCCAGCGAGGTCTTGCCGGTGCCCGGCGGGCCGACGAAGCACAGGATCGGCCCCTTGGTATCCGCCTTGAGCTTGCGCACGGCCAGGAACTCGAGGATGCGCTCCTTGACCTTCTCGAGGTCGTAATGATCTTCGTCCAGCACCTGGCGGGCATGCTTGATGTCGAGATTATCGGTACTGGTGACGCTCCACGGCAGGGTCGTCAGCCAATCCAGGTAGGTGCGGACGACGGTATGCTCGGCTGACTCGGGCGGAATCATCTTGAGCCGCTCGAGTTCCTTGTCGGCCGCCTTGCGCGCCTCCTCGGGCATCTTGGCTTCCAGGATTTTGCGCTCGATATCCTCGATCTCGGAGGAGCGCTGGTCGCCTTCGCCGAGTTCCTTCTGGATCGCCTTGAGCTGCTGGCGCAGATAATACTCGCGCTGATTCTTGTTGAGCTCGGTCTGCACCTGGGACTGGATCTTGTGGCCCAGCTCCAGCAATTCGATTTCGCGCGTCAGGATCGCGATCAGTTTTTCGAGCCGCGCCCGCACGTCGAGCGAGGCCAGCAGCTCCTGCGCCTCTTCGACCGGAATCTTCAGATAGGAGGCCACCAGGTCGGTCAGCCGTCCCGGCTCCCGCACCTGCATCGCCATCACCTGCAACTCGTCGGGCAGATACGGCACCAGCGAGACGAACTTGGAGAACTGGCTGACCAGATGGGCCTGCAGCGCTTCGCTCTCCTTGTCGTGCGTGAAGCTCTCGTTCAGACGCTGCACGTGCGCGACAAAATAGGGCTCCTGGCGGGTGAATTCATTGAGCTCGATGCGCGCCAGTCCCTGTACCAGCACCCGCACGCTCTGGTCCGGGTACTTGAGGACCTTCAGGATCCGGACCGCGGTGCCGCGCTTATAGAGCCCGTCGGGGTGCGGGCTTTCCTCTTCAGGATTCTTCTGCGCCGCGAGCGCGATAATCCGCGCGTTGCCGCCGACTTCCGCGCCGCCGCCGACTTCTTCGATCAGTTTTAGCGATGACGCCCGCGATACCAGGAACGGATGAATCTGGCTCGGGAAGATTACGATTCCGCGCAGCGGCAGGACCGGCAACTCGGCCGGGATTTCCACCTCGCTCAGATCTTCTTCGAGCTCGAAGCGCCGTTCCCCTTTGGTTCTTTCTGCCATGGATTCCTTTTATTCAGGAGGGAACATCCGCCCCAGCTTCCACCGCCCATCCCGTTTACGTAGTATACGGTCTGGACTCAAGCAAAGGTACCCTCCACTCTTAAGGTTAACCACGGTTTGTCCACCGTGCCAATGCCGGAGCAAGGCGCTTGCCAAGCGAGCGATTCGAGAGGCTCTTCACCCCCGCAGAGGCTAACGAGCTGATTCCGCGGCTCGAGGTGCTGATGCGCGAGTTACAGCTCGAGGCGACGCGCTTACGCACTGCAGTCGCTGAATTGACGCGCGCCGATCGCGAGCTGGCCAACGCCGATTTCAACCAGCTCATGGAACTCAGCCCGGAACTCAAAGAAATCGCCAATCGGATGGCGGACATGGCAGCGCAAATCGAGAGCTTCGGCTGCGTGCTCAAGGATATCGAGCAGGGGCTGGTCGACTTTCCGTTCGATTCCGATGGCGAGATAGTTTTTCTATGTTGGCAATATGGCGAATCTCACCTGATCGCCTGGCATACTATTGAAGGCGGTTTCGACAATCGTCGGCCGCTGCGCGGAGCACCCAAGACCTATCTGAATTGAAGCGGCGCGGGCCGCTGGCGAGACACTGACGGCGATTCCGATGGCGTTGTTTTTCTATCTGTTATGCCTGGTGCTGTGGCTGGGCGGCATCGCGTTCTTCGGCGCGCTGGTCGCCCCGGTCCTGTTCACGCGCCTGACCACGGCGCAGGCCGGCGCGGTGGTCAGCGTGCTGTTCCCGCGCTACTACATCCTGGGCTATATCTGCGGCGCACTCGGGATTGTGCTCGCGCTCTACCTCGCCGCCACGCGCGGGCCGCGCGGATGGTGGGTGGCGGCGGCCGCCGCGCTGGTAATCGCACTCGGACTCACGGTCTATGACGGGACCGTGGTCGCACCCCAGGTCCACGCCATCCGGACGGTCGCCGAGCAGGAGCATCCGGATCCGGTCCTCAAGGCGCGCTTCGATCGGCTCCATCACCAGTCGGCGCGGCTGTTCGTGTTGACCGGAATCCTCGACCTGCTGGCGCTCGCCGGCACCGCGGTCGCATTGTCGCCGCGCAAGTGAGCCGATGGCGACCGCGGACATCAAGGCGGTAGTGCTCGACCTGTTCGACACGCTGGTGCGATGGGACCCCGAGCGGCTGCCGCTGTTCGCCTGGCGCGGGCGCGAGATGCGCAGCACGGTGCCGTGGTTTATCGATCATCTCGAAAAGGCCATCCTCGACCGCTTCGATCGCGAAGCGGCCATCGAGGTCTACTTCGAGGTGCTCAAGGAGATCAACGACCAGCGCGAGCGCGAGGCGATTGAAATCAGCTGCCTCGACCGCTTCGTCCGCATGCTGGTGCGGCTCGGTTTCGGCGACGATCGGGAAGTCGGGGAACTCGCCGCCGAGCTCAGGCATCTGCACATGTCGGGCGTGCGGCAGGTGACCTGGGCGCCGCCGGATTGGGTCGCAGCAGTGCGCGAAATCGCGCCGCATTATCGGCTCGGCCTGCTCTCCAATTTCGACGATTCCGAGACCGGTCACCAGATCGTGCAGGATACCGGCATCGCCGGCCTGTTCGACGCGATCATCATCTCGGCCGACGTCGGCCTCCGAAAACCGCATCCCGAGGTCTTCCGGCAAATTGCCGCGATGCTCGAATCCGCGCCCGCCGAAATCCTGTTTGTCGGCGATACGCCGCGCTACGACGTGCTCGGCGCTTTTCAGGCCGGGATGCGCACGGTGTGGCTCAACGATCGCAAGGACCCGCTCACCGCCGACATCCCCGCACCCGACTACATCATCAAGGATCTGAGCGAGCTGCCGGCGCTGCTGGCGAGCCTGCGATGACCGCGCGCCGGACGGCGATCGGCGTGATCGGCGCGGCCACTGCCACGCCGTCGCTGCGCGAGCTGGCGCTTGAAGTCGGCCGCGAGATCGGTGCGCGCGGCGCAACTCTGGTCTGCGGCGGACGGGGCGGAGTGATGGAAGCGGCGGCGCAGGGCGCGCGCGCGGCGGGCGGCCACACGATCGGTATCGTGCCGAGCTACGACCATGCGACGGCCAATCCTCATATCGAGTTCGTGATCGCGACCGGGATGGGCGAGGCACGCAACGTAATCGTGGTCGCCAGCTCGGACGCATTGATCGCACTGGCCGGTGAAGCGGGCACGCTCTCGGAAATCGGGCTCGCGCTGAAGCTCGGGCGGCCGGTGGTGGCGCTCGACGCGTGGGCGGAAATTCGCGGCCTGCATCGCGCCGCCACGCCGCGGGCCGCGGTCGAGCTGGCGATGGAGCTGGCGCGCGCCCGCTCATGAACGAAATTCTCGAGATAGTCCGCACGCAGGCCGCGCCCTACGGTCTGAATCTGATCGCGGCAATTCCGGCGGCGCGCTATGCCGCCACCGGCGCGGCGGCACAATCGAGCCTGCGCGCGGCCCATCCGCGCGCCCGCTCGATCGTGCTGCTCGGCAATGGCGGCGGCGGGCTGTGGCGTGCGCTTGAAGCGCACGCCACAGCCCACCCCGGATGGTGGCGCCGCGACCATCCGCTCGACGACTTCACCCGTGAAGTCGTCGAGCGGATGATGCTGCCGGCGCTCGAGGCCCACGGCCTCGAGGCGATCGCCGCTTACCCGTTCCTCGCCGATCCCTACATGTTCAACTTCATCGAACTGGGCCGGCTCGCCGGACTCGGCGGACCGAGTATCCTCGGCGTCCTGGTCCATCCCGTGTACGGTCCCTGGATCGCCTTTCGCGCCGCGATTCTGCTCGACGCCGATCTCGATTCCCCGGGCGCGGCCGCCGGCTTCGACCCCTGCCCGAGCTGCACCGTGCGCAGTTGCATTCCGGCCTGCCCGGTCGGTGCGGTCACCCCGGCGTCAGGCTGGGACGTGCCGCGATGCGCTCGCCATCGCGTCGAAGTCGAGACGGATTGCGCCGCGCGATGCCACGCGCGGGTCGGATGCGTGTTGGGCCCGAATCATCGCTACCCCGACGAGGAGCTGGCCTATCATCAACGGCGCTCGCTGCCCGCGATGCGTTCCTACTATGAAGCGGGTGCAGGCCAGACGAAGCGGGAAGAGTCGGAATAAGCGATCACCGATATGGCACGCGAGCAGCCTCTTGCGCTATCATCTATTGCAGTGAGGGCACGGTGCCCTTGCGACGGCCGCGGCGGTGAGTCTCCCGACGGAGGTTCGAGATGAGGCGTTTGAACAGCAGCTCCACGACCTCGAACGGAGCCGGCTCTCGCCGCACCTCCACGAGTTTCCGCTACACCTTGATCTTCGCGATCGGCGCTGGCTTCGGTTCGATTCTCGCCACGCTCATCGGGCTCGAGTACACGAGCTGGGTAATCCTCGCCCTGTGCTGGCCGCTGGCGATGGTGTTCGCAACGCTCGAGCGGCCGCGCGAGCGGCAGCCGCGGATTCTGAGCGCCGGCCGGTCCTGGTATATGAAAGCGAAACGGCGCTCGACCCCGACGCCCGACCGTCCGCCGCTCAACCCCAAGAGCAACGGGCTGCGCCGGGTGAAGTAGCGCTCAGGGGCGCAGCCGGCGCGCCGCCGTCTTGGCGAAGTAGGTCAGTATCAGATCGGCGCCGGCCCGTTTGATCCCGGTCAGGATCTCCATCACCGCGCGATCTTCGTCGATCCAGCCGTTGAGGCCGGCCGCCCGGACCATCGCGTACTCGCCCGAAACATTGTAGGCCGCCAGCGGGCAGTTGAACTCGGTGCGCGCGCGCTGGATCAAATCGAGATAGGGCAGCGCCGGCTTCACCATCACGATGTCCGCGCCCTCTTCGAGGTCGAGCGCGATCTCGCGCATCGCTTCGTCGCCGTTGGCCGGGTCCATCTGATAGGAGCGGCGATCGCCGAACTGCGGCGTCGATTCGGCAGCCTCGCGAAACGGACCGTAAAACGCCGAGGCGAACTTGGCGGCATAGGCCATGATCGGAATCTGCGCATAGCCGTTCTCGTCGAGCGCCCGGCGAATCGCGCCAACCCGCCCGTCCATCATGTCGGACGGAGCGACCAGGTCTGCGCCCGCGCGCGCGTGCGACAGCGCTTCGAGCGCCAGCAGCTCCAGGGTCGCGTCGTTGTCGACTTCGGCGCCGCTGACCACGCCGCAATGGCCGTGGTCGGTGTACTCGCACAGGCAGACGTCGGTGATCACCGCCAGCTCGGGCAGATGCTGTTTGATCTCGGCGATGGCGCGCTGCACCACGCCGCTGTCGCTCCACGCTTCGGTCCCGCGGGCATCCTTATGGTCGGGAATCCCGAACAGCACGATCGCCGGCACGCCGGCGGCGTGGATCTCGCGCGCTTCGCTCAGCGCGCGGTCGACCGACAGTTGCGCCACGCCGGGCATCGACGCGACCGGCTTGGCGACGTCGCGTCCCGGGCAGACGAACAGCGGATGGATCAGGTCGTCGGGCGCAAGCCGCGTTTCGCGCACCATGCGGCGCAGCGTTTCGGTGCGGCGCAGCCGCCGCGGTCGGGTAATCGGGAAAGCCATGTGCGGGAGAATTATATAATGAACCGGGCTGCGAAGCAGGCCCTATTTCGCACCGGCCTCGGCCGCCCATTCGCGGATCGCCTCGGCCAGCGCCGCGATGGTGTAATCGGCCGGGCTGACCACGACCTCGAAGCCGCGTTGACGCGCGGTCGCGGCGGTGATCGGACCGATCACGGCGGCTTTCTGACCGGGAGCAATCGTCCCCATCAGCGCGCAAAAATTATTGACCGTGCTGGAACTGGTGAAGGTAACAAGATCGATCATGGCGAGCCGGCGGCGCAGCGAGTCTATGCCGTCGGGATGCGGAACGATCGTCCGGTAGGCCGGCGCGACCAGCACTTCGGCGGCGCCGTTGGCGGCCAGCAGCCGCGGCAGCGCATCGCGGGCGACCTGGGCGCGCGGAATCAGGAAGCGCGCGCCGCGGATCCGCGCCGCGCCGATCGCGCCGATAATCGCTTCGGCGCGGTACTCGGCCGGGACCGCGGCTGCCTCAAGTCCGTAGTTCGTAAGCTTGGCGGCGGTCGCCGGTCCGATCGCGGCGACATGCGTTGAGCGCGCCGCATCGGGTTCGCGCCCGAGCGCCTTGAGCCGCGCCATGAAGGCATCGACCCCGGTGGCGCTGGTGAAGATCAGCCAGTCGAACGAATCGAGCCGCGCGATGGCGCGGTCGAGCAACGCGTAATCGTCGGGCGGCGCGATTTCGATGGTGGGAAACTCGATCACCTCGGCGCCCATCGCACGCAGCATCGTCGCGAACCGCGCGGCGCCGGCGCCGCGCGCGCGGGTCACCACGATGATACGGCCGCGCAGCGGCATCGCGCTTTTTAGCTGTGCGCTATGGCTTGTCATCGCCGACCAGCTCCGCAGCGCCCCGCGCCAACATCCGGTTGCCCAGCCGCACGCCCAACTCAGCCGCCGTGGCGGGCGCGGCGTCAGCCAGCGTCGTTTCGACGACTTGGTCGTCGAGCGCGCGGCGTCCTTCGCGATCGAACAGCAGCGCACTGGCCGTCATCCGGCTCCCATCCAATACGCCCCGCACGCCGACCGCGGTCGCGCATGAAGCGCCAATCGTCGCCAGAAAGGCCCGCTCGGCTGCGGTCTCGCACGCCGCCTGGCGATCGTTGATCGCCGCCACGGCCCGCTCCAGCTCCTCCGAACCACCGAGCAGGTGATCGCCGAGCGCCTCGATCGCGAGCGCACCCTGCCCGCCGGCCGGGACGAAATGGCGTTCATCGAGCAGCGCGGGCGCGACCGTGTCGGCGCGGCCGAGACGACGCAGGCCGGCGATCGCCAGCACGATCGCGTCGCAGTCGCCGGCGGCGAGTTTGGCGAGCCGGGTGTCGACGTTGCCGCGCATCGGCACCATCTCAAGGTCGGGGCGCACGCGCAGCAGCTCGAAGCGCCGGCGCGCCGACGAAGTTCCGACCCGCGCCTGATGGCGCAGCGCGCCGAGACCGCCGCCGATACGCGAGACCAGCGCGTCGCGCGGATCCTCGCGCCGCGGCACCGCGGCGATGCGAAACTCCGCCGGCAGCCGCGCCGGAAGATCTTTCATGGAATGGATGGCGAGCTCGACCTGCCCCGCCGCCATCGCCTGCTCGAGTTCCTTGATAAACAGTCCCTTGCCGCCGACTTCAGCCAGCGCCGCGGAAGCGAGCCGGTCGCCGCTGGTGCGGATGGGAATGATCTCGATCGCGAGGCCCGGCAGGCTCGCTTTGAGCCAGCCCTCGACCAGCCGCGCCTGCGCCATCGCCAGCGCGCTCGGCCGCGAGCCGATTCTCAGCCGGTAAGGCATCGTGAGACAACGGCGCGCGCCGGCCGGCTTCGGAAGCGGGCGCGGCCGGCCGGGGAAGCGCACTCAGATGGAGTCATCGGAACCATCGTCGTCGTCATCGATTTCGTCGTCGAGCGTGGTGTCGCCGCACAACAGCCGGCGCGCAAGCTCGGCGGTGTAAAGTCCGTTGCTGGCCTCGTCACCGTTGCGGCGCAGGCCGGCGAGCACGCGATGGAGCAGCTTGTTGACCAGGCCGCGAGTCAGCAGCTCGACCCGCACCTGCTCGCCGGGTGCGAGACCCGCCAGCCAGGTGCGATGGCGGCGCAGCTCGTAGTCGCGCAACTGTTCGATGCTGAGGCGAATCTCTTTGATCGCCGGCACCAGCCCCAGCTCCTCGAGCCATCGATCGAATCCCGCCAGCTCCTGCTCGACGATCACCTCGGCCTTGCCGGCTTCGCGCTCGCGCGAGCTTCTCGACTGATCGGCGACCTGGCCGAGGTCGTCGATATCGTAGAGATAGACGTTCTCGAGCAGGTTCAGACGCTCGTCGAAGTTGCGCGGCACGCCGAGGTCGATCAGAAACATCGGGCGGTAATGGCGCTCGCGGATGATCGGCTCGAACTCCTCGGCAGTCAGGATCGGCCGCTCGACGCTCAACGAGCCGATCACGACGTCGGCCAGCTTGAGGTAGGGGTGATAGTTATCGAACGGCACCGCGGTGCCGCCGAGCTCGCGCGCGATGGTGACCGCACGATCGAAGGTCCGGCTGGTCACCAGCAGCGCCTCGACGCCGCGCCGTTTGAGCTGGCGGGCGACCAGTTCGGCCACCTGTCCGGCGCCCATCAGCATGATGGTCTTGTCGGCCAGCGAATCGAAAATCCGGGCGGCCAGCCCAACCGCCACCGAGCCCACCGAGACTGCGCCGCGGCCGATAAGGGTCGCCTTGCGGACTCGCTTGGCAACCGCGAAGGCGCGATGGAACGCGCGATGGAGGATCAGCCCGGCGGTGCCGGCGGCCACCGCCTGCGCATAGGCGCGCTTCAATTGTCCGAAGATCTGCGGCTCGCCGACCACCATCGAATCCAGGCTGGCGCCGACGCGGAACAGATGGCGCACCGCCTCGCTCCCGTCGAAGCGATAGACCGAGGCGGCGAAAGTCTCGGCGCCGACCCGCCGATCCGTGCTCAGGAAATTCAGTGCGGCGGTGGCAGCGGCCTCGCAATCGCTGGTCACGCCCACGATCTCGACGCGATTACAGGTCGAGATCAGCGCCGCCTCGGAAATCGACGGAGCCGCCAGCTTGAGACGGGCGAGCGCCGGCGCGATCTCGTCTTCAGCGTAGGCCAGCCGCTCGCGCATCTTGACCGACGCGGAACGATGGTTGACGCCCAGGATGACTAACCGTTGGTCCATGGTTTAATCGAAGTTGCCGCTGTGATGGCCCGGGTGCATCAGGCTCAACCCCAGGAAAGATCCGGCCAGCACCGTGAACACCGCGATAGTCAGCGCCGCCGCGCGCCGCCCGCGCCAGCCGACGGTAAAACGCGACTCCAGCAGGGCAGCATACAGCAGCCAGGTAACCAGCGACCACGACTCCTGCGGTTCCCAGGACCAGAAATGGCCCCAGGTGGCATCGGCCCAGATCGCGCCGCTGACGATCGCCAGACTCAACATCACGAAGCCCCAGCCGAGCAGGCGGTAGTTGATACGGTCGAGCGTCTCGAGGCTGAGCACCCGCTCGCCCGTACCGGGCAGCGGACGTTTCGACTTAAGGCGCGAATCGTAGGTCAGATAGATGACACTCACGCCCGCGGCCAGCAGAAACATCGCGTAGCCCAGGAATGCGAGCGTCACATGGACCGGCAGCCATCCGCTGCGCAGGCTCTCGGGCAATACCAGCCGGCGCGGGCTGCCGAGCATACAGGCGGCGGCCACGCCGACGGTCGCCGCGAGCGCGACGAACAGCCCGATCACGCGCACCCGCAGCCGGACCATCAAGCCGACGCCGATCACTGCGACCAGCAACGCCAGCAGGATGAGCGATGGTCCGAAACTGGCGACCGGCATATTACCCGCCTGCAGCCCGCGCGCGATCAGATAGATCGCATTGAAGACCGCTCCCGCGGTGAGCAGGCCGGTGCCGCAGTGCGCGATCCGATGACGCCCCGGCCCGTGCCCAAAGAAGAAGCAGCCGGATGCGACGGCATAACAGCCGAGAGCGATACCGATCCATAGCGGGTTCATCAGATAACTCCGCGAACAGGGGCAGACATGCTGCCAGGACGCCGGAACAAAGCGATGAGATTCTAATACAGGCGGATGAAGCGGGACAGTCCCCGTCGATTCTCAGCCGGAGCCCCCCGGCTCGGCACTTGCCCCGACCTCGCCGCACAGGCATAGGAAAAGCTACCCGGGGGCGGGTCGTGATGAACGGTACCATCCTGAAAGCCATCAACCAGACACGCGCCGTGGTGCTCTGCGCCCGGCTCGAGCCGGCCGGCGGGATGGCCGGGAAGAGCCGCGGGCTGTTGGGGCGCGAACGGCTGGAGGACGACACCGGGATGCTGTTCGAGGCGGGGCGGCTGGAGCCCTTCATGTGGATGCACATGTTCTTCATGCGCTTCCCCATCGACATCGTGTTCATCGATCGGAACGAGCGGGTGATCCATATCAGCCATCAGCTCAGACCATGGCGGGTCTCGGCGCTGGTGTGGGGCGCACGACGGGCGCTGGAGCTGGCGGCGGGGACGGCCCGGCGCAGCGGCACTCAAATCGGCGATCGGATCATCGTGGAGCAATCGTAGCCGAGCACCGCGCACGATAATCCGAACTCCGTGCATGATCGCCACGGGCTGTTGCGCTCCGTCATCGGGAGCTTAGACAGCCTCGCCTGGACCGCGGCTTCCGCAGATACCGTTGGATTTTCCAATTCGGCCCATCCGCTGGGCCTAATTAGGCTATATCGTCGCGACCTGAAAACTCTCGTTGCGTCGGCGCAACAGACCGGTTGCAGAGCCGCTGGTCCGCGGCGGGCGAGTAGCAAAAAATCCCCATCTCTACTGCATTCTTGCATTGGCATCAGCCGTGCTGTTCACCCCGTTACGCTTTGAAGCGTGAAGGCGTCACAAGACGCTGAAAACGATTCGGCGCGGTGCCTTTCGCATACTGACCGGGGAGGGGGAGTCGCTTGGATAACGGACTCAATGGTGGAGAGAAATCGGCCCGCAAGGGCAACCCCGTGATCTATCTGGCGCTAGCCCTGCCGGGCTGCCTGGTAGCGGTCGCGATCGCCAGCACGGTGGTGGCGCGTCATCGGAACTGGGCCGCGGCGCCCAGCGCGATCTCGGCCCCGAATCAGCGCGACAGCCAGTCCAATCCGGGCCCGCTGATCGAACCCAAGAACTGGAGGTACATCGGCTGACATTGCGGTCAGTCGATTCTCGCTCAATTACGGAACCAACCCCGAGAGGGGAAATAACTCTCCCAAAAAGGGGAGCAGGGAAAACAAAGGAGAAGAGGCATGGAGTTGATCACCAA
>DATKSL010000038.1:0-3774 GCA_035531675.1 Binataceae bacterium (SeqCode)
GGGGGCGGCCCCTGGCGAGCCCGCCCCCGACGAGGGCGGCGCACCGGCGTCGGCGCGCGCCGTGGACGGCCGATGGCGCCGGCGGCGTCCGCGCCGCCGGCGCCGCCGGCTGTCACTGGCGGCCGGGCGCGGGCCGGCGCCCGGCATCGACGCTGGCGGCGCGGTCAGCAGCCGGTCCAGTTCGGCCGGCGCGGCCCCATAGTTCGGCGCCATCAACTCGTAAAACGCCCGTGCCTCTGCGAAATAGGGCCGCCGCGCCATCCGCAGCGTACGCCGCGTCGGCGACAACAGATGCGGAAACGAATCGAGTATCAAACGCATCCGATCCGTATCGCCGCGCGCAAAGCCGTGCAGGCGCAGGCTGCCGACCAACTCGCGCATCCCGATTCCCAAGCGCAGCGCCGGCCGCTCCAGGTATAGATCGAGGTAGAGCGCCGCCAGCACCAGCGCCCGATCGGCCGCCGCGCCGGCGCCGGTCGCCCGTTCCAGGGCTGCCAGGTTGCGCGAGGTGCGCAGGCCGCCGGGCTCCGCCGATTCGGCGCGCAGATGGTCGCCCAGGTCCGGCAGCAGCGCATCGAGCAGGCCGAATTCCAGCATCAGTTGGAGCGCCCGCGCCGCGCCCGCCATCCCGAGCGTGCGATAGGTCTCCTCGACCAGCCGCGCCATCGAGGCCTTGCGCAGCTCGTCGCGATAATCGCGAATCGCCGCGCTGGCTGAGGGCTCGATCGTCAAGTCGAAGCGCGCGCACATCCGCAGCGCCCGAATCATCCGCACCGGGTCTTCGCGCAGCCTGATCTCGGGCTCGCCGATGGTCCGCACCAGCCGCGCCCGCAGGTCGTCGACGCCGCCGACATAATCGATCACGCGGAAGGACTGGATGTCATAGAACAGCGCATTGACCGTGAAGTCGCGCCGGAAGGCGTCCTCTTCGGGCGTGCCGAAGGTATTGTCGTGGCGAATCAGCAGGTCGCCGTCCTCGACGTTCTCTTCGCTGCGGCGCCGGAAGGTCGCGACCTCGATATTCTGCGGCCCGAAGAAGACGTGGACCAGGCGGAAGCGCCGGCCGATCAGCCGCGAGTTGCGGAACAGCTCGCGCACCTGATTGGGATGGGCCGAGGTCGCGATATCGAAATCCTTCGGCCGCCGCCCCAGCATCAGGTCGCGCACGCTGCCGCCGACCAGGTAGGCGATATGATTGCCGCTGGTCAGGCGATAGAGCACCTTGAGGACATTGGGATCGATGTCGCGGCGCGAAATCGGATGCTCGGAACGATCGAGAATACGGGGCATCACAGGGCTGTCCAGGTCTCCTTGCGCCGGGTCTTCAAGCGCCGGGTGTCGGAGATGCTCGAATCACTGGCAAATCTAGCACGCCCGCGAGACCGCTTCATCCACCACGCCGCGGGGCGCGCCGGTCGCCGGAGCGCGCTCAATCCACTAGAATCGAGCCGATGGCTGCCAACCGACACCGCACGATTCAGATTGTAAGCCACGGCCCCGCCTGCCTCGACGGCGTGATGGCGGCGGCGTCGGTCGCGCGCTTTTACGAAGGCGAGCGGATCCGGATGGTACTGGCCGCCAACCAGGATAGCGATCGCACCTTGGCCGCGGTGCGGCCGCACAGCGAGGGCGGTCCCGACGAACTCTGGATCACCGATCTGTCGTGGACCTCGATCGCGACCGGCGGCCATCTCAGCACCCTGGCGCGGGGCGGCGTGCAGGTCTACTGGATCGATCATCATCGCACCGCGGTTTCGCGCGCTGCCGCGCCGGAATTCAAAGTGCCGTTCAAGGGGCGGGTGCTGTCCGAACGATTTTCTGCGGCTCGGCTGGCGTTCAATTACCTGAAAACCAGGGCGCGCTCGCTCGACGCGACTCGGCGGCGGAATTTCGAGAGCTTTGCGCCGTTCGCCGCGATCGCCGACGATCACGACCGCTGGATCCACAAGCTGCCCGAATCCTCCGACTGGGCGCTGGCGGTGCAGACGCTGGGCGGTCTCGAGTCGTACCGTGAAATCATGCGGATGCGCGAGCCGCGGATGACGCGCAAGCTGCGGGCCGCGCTCGAAGCGGGCCGCGCCGGGATGGCGCATAGCCATGAGATCGCGCGGGCCACGATGGTCGAGCGGCAGTTGTACAACGGCCTGGCGGTGCGCGCGGCCTGCTGTTTTGGCTACAGCAGCGAGGTCGCGGCCGAGCTCTATGCGGGATGCGTGCGGACCGTGATCGCGCTGTTCGATTTGCGCAGCCAGGGCGTCAGCCTGCGGCGCAGCGCCGACTGCGAGGTCGATCTATCGGAACTGGCGCGCGCTTTCGGCGGCGGTGGCCATGCCGCCGCGGCCGGCTTCGCACAGAGCGATCTCGCCCGGGCGCCGGCCGAGAAGCTGCTCGAACTGCTGGGGCGCCGCCTCGAGACCGGCACCACCGCCAACGCGTCGATCGCCTGATCGGGCGCCGCTCTTGCCCAAGCCCCGGGGCAGCGCGATAATCCGTCTTCCGGTGGACGCATAGCTCAGCCCGGTTAGAGCGCTTGCCTCACATGCAAGAGGTCCCAGGTTCAAGTCCTGGTGCGTCCACCAACCAACCTCCCAAGATAAGAACCCTTTTCGCTTTTCAGTTCAGGATGCGAGCGCTATCTGCGTCAAGCTGTGAAGAATTTTGTGGGGTCAAGATAATGCTGCGCCCAGCACAGGACGTTGAGCCGTTCGAGGGCTTTCTTATGGAAGTCGCCCTGCGCCGAACATCCGGCATAAGCGCCGCCTGAGTTGTTGCGAGTTTATCGAATCACGGTCATCCGTTCCCGGAAGAACGAATGACGTTTGCGGGTTTGACCAGATGAGAGCAATTCTTGTTTGGTCGGCGCCCCCCTCCGACGGAACCCCGGCGTGGTCCCTGTTGTTCTTATGTTACCTAATGGTGCTCCGTGCCCTATCGGAACTGTCCCGGCCGAGTGACGAATAATGCCGTCAGAGGCTTTTTCCTTCAGTCGCTTTGTGACCAGAATTATAGTTCTGGCGATTGCGGTGAGCGCCTTAAATTCTACGCTGGCCTCGGCTGTTTGTCCTAAGCCTCATCCGCCTGTGTGCGCCGAGTTTTTTCATAGCGACGCTGTGTTCAACGGGACAGTAACGTCGGTCCGCCACCGGCAAGAATCGGGTGAATCTGGTTGGGTTTACGAACTGAGGGTAACGAAATTGTTTCGCGGTTCAGCTCAGCCGATTCTCCAAGTCTTCACCGAGGATGCGAGCGAACGATTTCTCTTGGAGAAGGGCAACAGCTACCTACTGTTCGCGCATGCCTTTCCAGGCGGTTTGGAAATCGATAGCTGCGGCAACTCGACCGAACTCGGTCAGGGCGTCCACGTCGTCCACGATCTAGAGCGCGTGTTAGGTGAGATAAAGTCCGGGGTCAGCATCGGGGATCTGAATGGGCGTGTGGTGGAATCTTCCGATACAGAGGCGGGAGTGGAAGGTATCTCATTAGCCGTGAAAGACGGCGCGACGACCTATAGCACGGCCACTGATAAAGCTGGCAGGTTCCGCCTGCATCTTCCGGCAGGCAAATACACGGTGCAGCCACAAACTTCCTCTTGGTTGGTGAGCCCTTACGATCTGAGCTACGATCGTCCTGACAATCTGGTGATCCATGGTGGCGGCTGTGCGGAATTGCAGTTTCTTGCATCTCCCAAATGAACAACACCAACCCATACCAGTTCACCGGCCGAGAGAACGATGGCACGGGCCTGTACTTCTACCGCGCGCGCTACTACAGCCC
>DATKSL010000039.1:0-109834 GCA_035531675.1 Binataceae bacterium (SeqCode)
CGCCGAAGCCGAGTACCGACTCGATTCCATGTGGCACCACGAAGTCCTGCTGGGCGGGTATGACCGGACTGTCCCGAGCGACGGGAACATGGAAGACGTTGAAAGACCTGCGCTGCAAATCGTCGACGACCTCGGGCTGCGCAGGCGCGAGATCGCTCAATTTCAGACCGAGCTGGTTAAGCAGCCGCGAAATCATCGGAATCTCATCCAGCGCCGCCTCGCTCAGCAATGGAATCGCCTGGTGATGCCGTGAATCCCGCCGCGAGTTCCAGTTCGGCTCCTCGCCGACGCTGGCCAGCATCGTCAGGCACTTGATGTCTGGAGAGAGCCGCGCCGACGGTGTCAGCGCTTGCGCGAACTCACGGAGATCGTCGCCCAGGTCGGCGAACCGGTGGGTCTTGAACAGCCGCACCAGCACGCAGCCGCGCCGCCCGGAATCGCGTTCGGCAAAATGCTCATAGAGGTAGCGGACAATCAGGTCCGCGGTTTCCTCCATGGCTTGCGACGAACTGACGCCCAGCCGCCGCAGTTCTCGGCCGCAGCGGACCATGTCGGCCAACGTGAAGCGGGTCAGATCGTACCGTGCCGACGCCGACGCGTCGTCATCTGTCGGTAAGGGCTCCGTCCGCCTTGCTTCAATCTGCAGTTTGGGCGCTTCGAGGCCCATCGCTCCTTATTCGGCACTTAGCCGGGCAAAATCTGCCTTTAGTTGGCTATGGGCAATTGTGATGCCAAAATGTATGAGCAGGCTGTGCGCGCCGGAAACTCGGCTAGTCCCCCCGATTTGCGGCCCTTTGATGGGCCTTTTCGGAATCTTGGAACCTACGACCAGGCTGAATTGCGAGACACAAAAATGGCGTCGATCGATTGGTGGGGACAATCGGATGGCGCTGCCCAGATGCGCCGGAGGCTCGGAAATCGACGCGGAATCACCTTCCGTGGATGGCGCGACCGGAAACTCGCGACCGGAAACTATCGAGGGCTTCTATGGAGCGGGTGATCGGTTTCGAACCGACGACCTTGTGCTTGGCAAGCACACGCTCTACCAACTGAGCTACACCCGCTCGCCATCGATCAAGGCGGAACCAATTTTTTTATCGGCCCGCCGCCCCGAAGTCAAATCGCCGCCCGCTTGGCGCCCTGCGACGCGCCCGCGGCGGCCGGCCGCAGCATCGCGATAACCTTGACGTAATAATCGATTCCCGACCAGACGCTCACGATCGTCGCGATCCATAGCACGAACATCCCGGCCGCAAAGAAGTTGATGTGCAGGTAGGTGTAATGGATCAGCAGCCCCTGCAGCGCGATCGCCTGCAGCGCCATCTTGTATTTCCCCAGCTCGCCGGCCGCGATTACCCGCCCCTCGGCGGCGGCCACCGCCCGCAGTCCCGTCACCATGATCTCACGCGTCACCAGCACCACCACCAGCCAGGCCGGCACGTGCGGCGTGCGCGGCGTCCCGGCCAGCATGATCAGCACCGCCGTCACCACGATCTTGTCGGCCAGCGGATCGAGGAACTTGCCGAGCGTGCTGCCCGAGCCGTAGCTGCGCGCGATGTAGCCGTCGAGATAGTCGCTGATGGTGGCGCAGAAAAACACTCCGCCGGCGATCGCCGCCGCGGTCGGGCCGGTGAAACATAGCAGGTAAACCAGCACCGGCGCCGTCGCGATGCGGGCGATGGTCAGGACATTGGGCGTGGTCAGCGCCACTTTCACGTCGATTCCGTGGAGTTCCCGGGTCTGAAGCCGCTGCTCTGGTGACAATAAGGCAATGCCGGCGCCGGGGCAACGTCCCTGATAGTGGGCCGAAAACGCGCTGCTCTCAGGTCGAGGCCGCTACGGCCGGCGTTTCCACTGCCGCGATGGCGAACGTCAGCTTGTCCTCGGCCACGTCGATCGCGACCTTGCCGCCCTTGACCAGGCGCCCGAACAGCACCTCGTCGGCGAGCTCGCGCGAAATCTCGGTCTCGATCAGCCGGGCCAGCGGGCGCGCCCCGAAATGCGGATCGTAGCCGTGCCCGGCCAGCCATTTGCGGGCCGCCGCCGAGACCTCGAGCGTCACCTTCTGCGGCTTGAGGCGGTCGCAGAGTTCGCCCAGGAACTTGTCGACCACGCGCTCCATCGTGAGCGGGTTCAGGCTCGTGAACTCGATCATCGCCGAGAGCCGGTTGCGGAACTCGGGCGCGAACATCTTTTCGATCACGCTGCGCGGGTTCCCGCCCTCGAGATTCTTGCCGAAGCCGATCACGTTGCGCGTCAGCTCATGGGCCCCGGCATTGGTGGTCATCACCAGCGTGACGTTGCGGAAATCCGACTTGCGGCCGTTGTTGTCGGTCAGCGTCGCGTGGTCCATCACCTGCAGCAGGATATTGAAGACGTCGGGATGGGCCTTCTCGATCTCGTCGAGCAGCAGCACGCAGTGCGGGGTCTTGCTGATAGCGTCGGTCAGCAGGCCACCCTGGTCGAAGCCGACGTAGCCCGGCGGCGCGCCGATCAGCCGCGAGACGGTATGGCGTTCCATGTACTCGCTCATGTCGAAGCGCACGAACTCGACCCCCATCACCTGCGCCAGCTGCTTGGCGACCTCGGTCTTGCCGACCCCGGTCGGACCGGCGAACAGAAACGCGCCGACCGGACGATCGGGATGCGACAGGCCCGAGCGCGCCAGCTTGATAGCGCGCGCCACCGCATCGATTGCGCTGTCCTGACCGAAGACCACCGCCTTCAGCTCTTCCCCGAGGTTCTGCAGCCGCGTGCGATCCGAAGCCGACACCGTGCGCTCCGGAATCTTCGCCATCCGCGCCACGGTGCGCTCCGAATCGCGCAATCCGACCGTCGCGGTCTCGCCCTTCTTGGCCCGCAGATGGGCGGCGACGCCGGCCTCGTCCATCACGTCGATGGCCTTGTCGGGCAGGTAGCGATCGTTGATATAGCGCGCCGACAACTCGACCGCCGAGCGCAGCGCCGCCGCGGTGTAGCGGACGTTATGATGCTTCTCGTAGTAGGTCTTGAGGCCGTTCAGGATCAGCACCGCCTCTTCCTGGGTCGGCTCGGCCACGTCGATACGCTGGAAGCGGCGCGCCAGCGCCTTGTCGCGATCGAACGAGCGCTTGTACTCCTGGTAGGTGGTCGATCCGATACAGCGCAACTCGCCGGAAGCGAGCGCCGGTTTGAGCAGGTTCGAGGCGTCCATCGTCGATCCCGAGGCCGAGCCGGCGCCGACGATCGTATGGATCTCGTCGATAAACAGGATACAGCGCCGATCCGCCGTCGCCGCCTTGATCACCGCCTTGAGGCGCTGCTCGAAATCGCCGCGAAACCGGGTGCCGGCCAGCAGCGCGCCCATGTCGAGCGCGAAAATCTGCACGTCCTTGAGCGCCTCCGGCACCGCGCCGTTATGCACCGCCAGCGCCAGCCCTTCGGCCAGCGCGGTCTTGCCCACGCCCGCCTCGCCCACGAAGATCGGGTTGTTCTTGCGCCGCCGCAGCAGCACGTGGATGGCGCGCTCGATTTCGCGCTTGCGTCCGACCAGCGGATCGATCTGGTTCTTCGCCGCCCGCTCGCTCAGGTTGATCGCGTAGGTGCGCAGCGCCTTGGCCGGCGACAGCTTGCGCTCACCCTCTTCGTCCTCGTGTTCGTGCTCGTGCTCGGCCTCGCCCTCACCTTCCTCGCCCTCGGCGCCCGCGGCTTCGCGGTTCTCGTCGTCGGCGCCGATCTTGGAGACCCCGTGCGAGATGAAGTTGATAACGTCGAAGCGGGTGACGCCGTCCTCGTTGAGCAGGTAGACGGCGTGCGATTCGTTCTCATGGAAGATCGCGACCAGCACGTTGCCGCCGGTGATCTCCTGATGGCCCGCCGACTGGACGTGGAGCGCCGCGCGCTGCAGCGCGCGCTGCACCCCCAGCGCATAGCGCGGCGAGACCCGGTCCTCCTTGGGCAGCCGCTCGACCTCGTGGTCGAGATACTGCACCAGCTTGCGCTTGAGGCTTTCGAGGTCGGCGCCGCAATGGCGCAGGATGTTGCTGGTGGTGACGTCGTGAAGCATCGCGAACAGCAGATGCTCCAGGCACACGTACTCGTGGTGGCGGTTGGCCGCCTCGGTCATCGCCAGCTGCAGGGTGACCTGCAGTTCGCGGCTTATCATCACTCCCGGAGAAGCCATGTCTTAATTATAACCATCGCGGCGCCGCGGCCGAACTCACGCCTTCTCCATCACGCATTTGAGCGGATATTCGTTCTGGCGGGCGAGCTCCTCGACCGTGCGCACGTGCGTTTCGGCGACCTCGAACGGGTAGACGCCCGCCACTCCCATGCCGTTCTGATGCACGTAGAGCATGATGCGGGTGGCCTCGGCATGCGCCTTGTGGAACACCACCTTGAGCACGTCGACCACGAATTCCATCGGCGTGTAATCGTCGTTCAGCAGGATGACCTTGTAGAGCGGCGGCCGCTTGGTCTTGGCCTGCTCCTTGGTGCGGCGCTCGGTGACGATTCCGCCCTGCCCCGCTCCGTTCTCGCCGCTGCCGTTGCCGGTCGCGGCCCGCAGATGCTTACGCAACTTGTCCGCTTTCATATGCGATGCTTGCCAGCCGCGCTCGGCGGCCCTGAACTCCGTTTATCAGGATAGCAAATTCGGCGCTATGGCGACGAGCCTCGGCACGGTTTTCCGTCCGCCCTCTTTGCGCGGCGCGCGGCGGCGGTTAAGCTCGGAGGTCGTGGCGCGATCATCGAAAGGCCCCGAAATCGCGGTAGTCGAGACGATCGGCGCGATCGGACGCGAGGAATGGAACGCGCTGCTGCGCGCGGACGACTCGCCATTCGTCGATTGGGACTGGCTGTTTGCGATGGAAGAGTCGGGCAGCGCGATCCGCAAAACCGGCTGGAGTCCCTGCCACATCGCGGTCCGCGACAATCGCCGCCTGGTCGCCGCCTGCCCCGCCTATCTCAAGAGCCACAGCATGGGCGAGTTCGTGTTCGATCACGGCTGGGCCGACGGCGCCGATCGCGCCGGTATCAGCTACTACCCCAAGCTGCTGGCCGGAGTCCCGTTCACGCCCCATACCGGCCGCCGCTTCCTGACCGCGCCCGACGCCGATCGGCCGCTGATGGCCGCCTTGATGGGCCGCACGCTGATGGCGCTGTGCGAAGAAAATCAACTCTCGTCGGCGCATGTCAATTTCTGCGAAGAGGACGAGGCCGAGGCGCTGGCCGAACTCGGCTATCTGAAACGGCTCGGCTATCAATACCACTGGCGCAATCACGGCTTCGCCAGCTTCGACGACTACCTGCGCGAGCTCAAGCACAAGCGCCGGGTCGCGATCCGCCACGAGCGTGGCGCACTGGCCGAGCAGGGGGTCGAGATCCGCGTCCAGCATGGCGACGAGATTCCGGCCACGATGTTCCGGCCGATGTTCGAGCTCTACCGCTCGACTATCGACAAGCTCTACTGGGGCCGCCAGTACCTGACGCCGCAGTTCTTCGAGCTGGCCGGCGAACACTTAAAGCGTTACATCACATTTGTCGGGGCCTGGCAGGGCGCCAAGCTGGTCGCCGGGACCTTCAATCTGCAAAAGGCGGGCGTGATGTACGGGCGCTACTGGGGATGCTTCGAGGATCTGCGCTTCCTGCATTTCAACGTCTGCTACTACGCCTCGATCGAGCACTGTATCGCGCACGGGCTCAACCGTTTCGAGCCGGGCGCGGGCGGCGAATACAAATGGCTGCGCGGCTTCAACCCGGCCCTGACGCGAAGCGTTCATTACATCGCCCATGCCGGGCTGCGCCATGCGATCGGCAAGTTTCTCGATCGCGAGCGGCGCGAAGTCGAGGCCTGGATCGCACTCGGCAACGACAAGAGCCAGTTCCGCCAGCCCCCGCCCCCACCCTCCAACGTCGAGCAGGCGTGACGGCGGCGGGGGGCGCCTCGCAGGGTCGATAGCCTCGCGAAATCCGCGAAGATCCTCAGCGCGCTTTTATTGGGTGCAGGGCTCAGCCCTGCCGCTGCGCTCAGGATGACAAGGCACAGCTGGTCATCCCGAGCGCAGGCGGCCGCAGCGAAGAATCCCGGAAGATGTCGACGATTGGTCCTACTCTGAACGAATCGTTACTTCGCGGGAGCGGCCTTCGCGGGAGCGGCGCTCTTGACTTCGATCACGAGGGCATCCACTCCCTTGGCCCCGGTTTCGATCTCGCGTTCGCCGCCGGGCAGCCATATGGCCTTGCCAGTTTTTCGCTCGACGATCACCGACCCGCCCTTGGCGGTCTTGAGCGTCGAGTCATAATCGACCAGCGGCACCACTACCGCGCCATTCAATTCGTGGACCCCGACCTTGCTGTGCGGCTGGACCTTGATATGGAGTACGCGAACGTATTGGTTTTCCAACTCGAGATGGTAATGCGCGGGCAGGGTCGCGGCGGCTGCCTGCGCATAAACCGGGGCGACGACCAGCGCGATAAGCCCAACAAGTGCCGCCATCAATGCCGATGTGATCGATATTTTCAAAATCGCTTTCTCCTTTTCACTGGAACGTCAACATTACTAAAACTTTACGCATGCCGTTTCCACCGTTCACTACGTGATCTTCTGCCGGGAGGCTGCGGATTCGATGAACCCACCCTCGCAGAGCCGAGCAACTGGCGAACCAAAAGCCGGGATCCTTCGCTACGTTCAGGATGTATTCGTTTCTAAGATGTTACTCCTTCATCGACCGCCGACTGCGACCGTCAAAGGAAGGGTGCTCGGAGTCGCATATTTGGCGTTCATCCTCCCGGGATGATCACATTTTTTCTTTGATTCCGACCTTGAGAAGCCACCAGTTGACAGGGTAGCTGGTCGCGAATCCCGCGAGCATCGCGATTTGCATCATTAACCAGAACACCGGCTCGTTCTGTTCAAGTTCATGGCCGAAGATCAGAAACACCGCGATTGCCATCCATCCGTACATGCCGATCTGCCAGGCCGTTAGCGACAGCGCGTCAGCTTTCAGCGCCGCCACCAATCCTTCCCGCGGCGAAAGATTTTTCATCGGCACGATCGTGAAGTACTGAAAAGCAATTCCGAACGAGAACGCCAAAATGTAATCCACTACCCAGTCTCCGTACAGTTTCATTCCGAATAGCGTGAACGGGACCGCGTACAGGTAGGATTCAGCGACAATATCTCCCAGAGTGCAGCCTGCCCCGCAATGCATCGCGGCCATGGCAGCCGCCTGCCACATCGGCTTTTCCTGCGCCGGATTACTGTCCGTGCGATGCTCCGCGTGACGCATCTGCATCGCCGGCAGCGTGCTGACCCTGCCGACCTTGTAATAAAACCACAGTCCCAGAGGGCCTGAATACAGTGCGGTGATTGGCCAGACCGCATTCAGGATCCACATCTTCTGACGATGACCGGCGAGAATATCGACCGCGATAACCGACGCCGAGAGAGCGCCCGCCCCTAGAGACACCATTGCCACGGTGTCTAACGCCTGGTGCACGACTTCCTCCGTTCGATTTATTCAGGTTCACGATGGAACTCTTTCTTGCCAAATCCGGGCATCCCGGACGCGGAGATTTGGTTAACAATTATGAAATAAAGCTCGCCGTCCGACCATTTGTGAGTGTTCGCGGTTATTTTTCGGGATTAGCGGATAGCAGTCGGCTTCGAACCGATTTTCGGCGTCACCATCAAGTCCGTGGCATCCAGCACAGTGCTCCTCGAAGTCGGGGTGAACTTGCCCGAGTTGATGGACACCCGGGTTAGGCAGCCACTACATCAGCCGGCGTAATTCAGAAAAGTCCATTGCGGCGTGCCGCACCATTTTTCAGTCGCAACAAGGCGTTCGCACTTGTCCCAAGATTTGAGAGAATCACCTCGTCTGCTCACTTGCCGTTCTTGCCGTTGATAACCTCGACGGGGGCGTCGAGCGAGCGAATCGCCGCATCGACCATCGGCAACTCGGCCAGCTCGCCCTTGCCTTCGACGCCCAGCTCCTTGAGCTTGCGCGCCGCCGGCATCAGGCGCCCCTCGAACGATCCGATCGCGTCGTTGTAGGCGCCGACCGACTTGCGCAGCGCGTCGCCGATCCGCGCCAGATGCGCGACCATCACGGCGAAGCGATCGGCGAGCTCGCGCGCCGCGTCGTTAATTCGGGCGGCGTTGTCGGCGAGCTGCTGCTGGTTCCATCCGTAGGCGACCGCGCGCAGCAGCGAAATCAGCGTGGTCGGCGTCGCCAGGATGACGCGCTGGTTCGCACCGTATTCGATCAGCGAGGAATCCTGCTCGAGCGCGGCGCTGAAGAAGGTCTCGCCGGGCAGGAACATCACCACGAATTCGGGCGCCGGGCGGAACTGCTCCCAGTAGCCCTTGGCGGCGAGCTGGTTCAGATGGGCGCGGACCTGCGCGGCGTGCTGGCGAAGCTTCTCGACGCGCGCCTCCTCAGTGGAGGCGTCGAGCGATTCGAGATAGGCCTGCAGGGGAGCTTTCGCATCGACGATGATGTTCTTGCCGCCGGGCAACTGGATACGGAGGTCGGGCCGCAGCCGCCCGTTGTCGCCGCTCGCGGTATCCTGGGTGAAAAAGTCGCAGCGCTCGAGCATCCCGGCCATCTCGACCACACGCTTGAGCTGGATTTCACCCCATCGCCCGCGCACGCTCGGGGCGCGCAAGGCGCGCGAAAGTTTCTCGGCCTCGGTGCGGAGCTCGCGCTGGGCATCAATCAGCGACAGCACCTGGCTGCTGAGATGGCCGTAAGCCTCGCTGCGGGCCTTCTCGAGGTCGCGGATCTCGGAGTCCATCCGCACCAGCGATTCCTTGACGGGACTCACGACCGCGCCGATTTGCTCGCCGGCGAGCGTGATGAACTGGCTGCGATTGGCCTCGAGCGCTTCGGCCGAGAGCGACTTGAAGGTGGTGGCGAGGCGTTGCTCGGCGTCGCGCAGGAGTTTGACCTGATCGTTGAAGCTCTGCTCCAGCGTGGCGGCACGCTCGGCACTGGCGGCGCGATCGGCGCCGGCCTGGCGCAATTCGAGCGTCAGGCGATCCCTGTCGTCGCTCAAGCGGTCGCGTTGATCGCGCAACTCGCGGGCGGTCGCCTCGGCCGCCTGGGCGCGCGATGACGACCACAGCCAGCCGATCACGAGGCCGACGAGCAAAGCCGCAATCGAGATCACCCATTCCATCGCCACACCTCCATCCACTCGGACGAAAGTTTAGCGAAATCGGCCCGGCCGTCCAATTGTTGCCGTCGCAGCCGTCCACAGGCGTCGGTCGACCGGCGATGCGACAGGACGCGCGAGTTGTTAAGCTGATCAGCGCGAAGCATGGCTGAATCAGGGGAAGTCGAGAAGTCGGAGCGCCCGGGGGTGAAAGAGTTCCTCAAACCGGGTCATACGATAATTTTGCTGGGCACCGGCGGCGTCGGTAAGACGACCATCGCCGCCGCTATTGGGCTGGCTTCGGCGGGGTTATCGCGCAAAACCGCGCTTATCACGATCGATCCGGCGCGCCGACTGCGCGAGGCGCTCGGGCTGCGCCGTCTCGACGATCGCCCCACCCGCATCGACCGGCGGCGGCTCGAGCGGGCCGGCCTCGATCCCGGACTCGGGCTGTATGCGATGGTGCTCGACGTGAAGCGGCAATGGGACGCGTTGGTCGAGCGCTTCATCGCCGACCCCGCGGCGCGCAAGCATATCCTCGCCAATCGTTTTTATCGGAGTCTGGCCGGACAAATGGCGGGCTCCGATGCGTATGCGGCGCTCGAGCAGCTCTACGACGTTCACGACTCGGGACGTTTCGAAGTCGCGATTGTCGATACGCCGCCGGCCGCGCACGCCTTCGAGTTCATCCAGGCACCGGGGCGGATAGCGCGCCTGCTCGAATCGGGACCGGCGCGGCTGTTCGCGGCTGCCCCTTCGCTGCCCGGCTCGCGGCTCGCGCTCGGGCTGGCCAGCCGCGCGGCGCGCTTCGTAATCGCCGAGCTCGAGCGCTTCACCGGCACCGAGGTACTGTCGTCGATCACAGATTTTTTCAGCTCGGCCGCGGTCGCCACCAGCGCGCTCGCCGATCGTTTCCGCAAGGCGGAGGCGATGCTGCGTTCGCCGACGGTCCATTTCATAATCGTCACGACCGCCGAGCCGGACCGGCTGAGCCATGCGCGCGAGCTGATCGACGAGCTCGAGCGCGAGGGGCTTTGCGCGGCGGCGATTATCGTCAATCGCTTTCTCGACGAGGAGGCCTGGGACGCGCCGGCGCGCGACTATCGGAGACCGACGGCGCCGATGGCGGAGCTGAGCGCCGCAGCGGATCGCGATCCGGAGCTGCATGCGGCGCTCGACTATCTGCAAAGCTACCAGCGCGGAATCGAGGCCGCGGCCATTCGCGTCGAGCAGTTTGCGCGCGAGCTGCCCGACCATATCGGGCTTGCCGCCGCGCCGGAGATTGCGATCGGGGTTGCGGACCTCGCCGCGTTGAAGAGCGTCGCCACGCGCCTCCTCGGGGCCGCGATGCCTGTCGCCGGTGCGCGCGGCCTGGCGACGCGTCCAGCGCGCGGGCGGCCGGCACGCGCGCGGCGGAAATCAAAGCCGGAGTGAACCTGTAAGCCGGGTTCTGTACCCTTGCGGGTGGCGATCATTCCTCTGGGCCGGCGATTACTCGCCGGCTCAAGCGACCATACCCGAGGGACACGAGCGGGCCACTCATCCCTCCTATTTGGTCTTGCTCCGGATGGGGTTTGGCATGCGCGCGCGATCACTCGCGCGCCGGTGGGCTCTTACCCCGCCTTTTCACCCTTACCCTCGCGGGCGGTCTATTTTCTGTGCCACTTTCCGCGGCTCGCACCGCGCCGCCGTTAACGGCCATCCTGCCCTGTGGAGCCCGGACTTTCCTCCCCGGGTTAGGGGGCGATCGCCCGGTTCACTCCGGCGCTGCTCATTGTAGCATCACCGCGCTAGCCAGCATCATCGCTACGGCGCCGCCCGCCAGTCAGGATTCAGGGTTGGGTTCAAAGTAGAGGATACGCTGGCAGTTAGGACAGAAGTGGATTTGCTCGAAGCGCTGGAGCTCGTTGTAGAGCTGCGGCGGCAACCTCATCCGGCATCCCTGGCAGGTGCCCAGGCGGGCCAGCGCCACGGCCAGGCCGGCGCGCCGCTCGAAGATCATCTCGTAGCGCGCGCGCAGCGTGCCGTCGATCTGACCGGCCAGCGCCTCGCGCTCGATGCGTCGCTGGCGCATCGTCTCCTTGAGCTCTTCGGCCTTGCCGGCGATCTCTTTTTCGGCCGCCGTCAGCTCGGCGCCCTTCTGCTTGACCAGCGCGGCCAATTCCTTGATGCGGGCGGTACGCGTGTCGGCCCCTTCCATCTGGGCCAGCAACTCCGCCTCCTGGCGCTGGTTGCTTTCCTTCTGCGACTCGACCTCATGGGCGAGCGCCTGGAGTTCCTTGTCGTTGCGGATCAGGTTCTGGCGCATCCGCTTGTTCCGGATCCGCGCCTCGCCGTCGGCCAACTCGTGCTCGAGTTCGCGGCGGGCGTTTTCAGCCTGTTTATCCTCCTGGGTGAGCCGTTCGAGCTCGCTGCGAGCCGCGTCGCTCTCTTCGCGCAATCGATCGACGCCCTGGGTCACCGCAGCCAGCGTTTCGGCCAACTCCTGCAGCCGTCTGTCGATCGTCTGCAGGGACATCAGCCGCCCTATCTCTTCACGCAATTGCTTCCTCCAATGTGTCGCAGCGCCGGTCCGCAGGAATTTCGAGTGTCGCCGGGGCGCGACGATGCGGTCGGTAAAAATATGGGCCCACCAGGATTTGAACCTGGGACCAGCCGGTTATGAGCCGGCAGCTCTGAACCAGGCTGAGCTATGGGCCCTCGCGCAGACATCAAACCGTCTAATGGTACCAAGTCCGGGCACCCGGTTTAAGAGCTACGGGGGTCATTGGCATCGTTCAGGCCGGATCGTGGGAGGCGCCGCGACGCAGCGCGATGACCTCCTGGGCCTTATTGACCGCGGTTTCGCCGTCGGAGGCATCGGCCGCACCGCGCCGGGCCGCCTCCACGTCGCGCGCAGTCCTCCGATCGCTGGTCATGGCCCGGATATAATCGTTAAGCACCTTAAGGGCGGTGTCGGAATCATCGAACGTCGCTTCCATCGTCAAGGCGCTTAAACGCTCGCGCTGCGCCTGCGACAGACGCTCAAAGAGCCATTGGTCGGGCACGTTGCGCGACGGCGCCAGCGCGCAGACGTCGACCACCAGGGCTCCGAGCCGCTGGTCGTCGAAGCCGCCGAGCGGCGCGACCTCGAGGATTTTGGGCCGTAACTCGGGCCGAATGATCGCGACGCCGAGAATCCCCAGCTCGGCCTTCGCGCCCGCGTCCAGCCGCGGGTTGCCCTCGACCGCAGCCGCCGATGCTGGCCGCCCGGCGCGGCTTCGCGCCTGCTCGCGTATCACCTTCTCCTCGCGCGGACCCAGCGCCAGGCGATCGACGGTCTTGGCGACCAGCGCGTTAAATTCGAGTTCATCGGGAATCAGGCGCAAGGTCTGTCCGATCCGCTGCGCGGCCTGGAGCCGCTGCTCGATCGGCGCCTGCAGGCTCAGTCCGCGCTTACTCTCCTCGGTCACGAACATGTCGACCAACAGCTCCGAGTGGTTCACCAGCTCGTCGAAGGTCTGCGCCCCGCGCTCCTGAATCAGCGTATCGGGATCGAAACCGGAGGGGACAAAGATGCCGCGCCCGAGCAGCCCAGCGCCCAGGAAGACCTCGAGCGCGCGCATCGAGGCCTTGCGCCCGGCCTCGTCGCCGTCGAAGCAGGCGATCACGTTGCGGGTATAGCGGGCCAGCACGCGCAGCTGGTCGACGGTCAGCGAGGTGCCGAGGCTCGCGACCACTTCCTTGAAGCCGGCCTGCGAGACCGCGATGGCGTCGAAGTAGCCCTCGACCACGATCGCGCGGTCGGCGCGGCCGAGCGCCTGACGCGCCTCATACAATCCGTAGAGATTACGTGCCTTTGAGTAGACCGGCGACTCCGATGAATTGATATACTTGGGCAAGCGCTCATCGAGCACCCGGCCGCCGAAGGCCACCACCCGGCCCTGCGCGTCGCGAATCGGAAACATCAGGCGGCCGATGAACAGGTCGCGCAGCCCGGCGCCGTCGCGGCGAATCAGGCCGGTCTTGATCGCGCCGTCGAGCAACCCACGCCGCTTGAGGGCGTTGGCAAGCATCCCCGGTTGCGCCGGTGCGAGCCCCACGATGAACGCGCGCGCCGTCTCTTCGCTGAGCGAGCGCCGTTTCAGGTAGCCGCGCGCCGCCTCGCCCGCCGGCGTCTTCCATAACAGATGGCCGAAGAAGGCAGCGGCGAATTCGTTGGCGCGGTACATCGCCTCGCGCTCACCGGGCGGCGGCGCGCCGGGCTCCTGGCTCTCGGGCAGCGTCACGCCGTAGCGCCGCGCCAGCGATTGAACCGCTTCCGGGAAGGTCAGCCCCTCCAGGCGCATCAGGAAATCGAACACCGTGCCACCCGCGCCGCAGCCGAAACAATGGAAGAAGCCGCGCTCGGCGTTGACCGAAAACGACGGCGTCTTCTCATTGTGAAACGGACACAGGCCGACGTAATTGCGGCCGGCGCGCTTGAGGCGGACCTGGGTGCCGATGACCTCGACGATATTGGCGCGGTCGCGCAGCTCCTCGAGCTTGTCCTGTGCGAACCGCGCCATCAGCCAATCAGCGCGTGCAGGCGCTCGGGATAGTTGGTCATGATTCCATCGACACCATCGGCGATCAGGCGGCTCATCAGCGCGGGCTCGTCAACCGTCCAGGCCAGTACCTTGAGGCCATGACGCCGGGCCTCGACCACCAATTCCGCCGTGCACAGATCATAGCGCGGATTGACCGCCCATGCGCCGAGCGCCCGCGCCTGCGCAATCAGCCCGTCGGCCGGCCCGTCGCACAGCAGGCCCACGCGGATGGCGGGGTCGACCGCCTTGATGCGCTCGAGCATCGCCGTCTCGAAGCTTGAAACGATGGTGGTCTCGTAGGCCCGCCGCGCATGAATCGTCCTGCACAGCGGCGCAGCCGCGGCCCGCGTCTTGAGCTCGAGATTGAGCCCGCATCGAGTGCCGACCGCGGCGAACACTTCGTCAAGCGTCGGGATACGCTCACCGGCGAAACGGGCGTCGAATCTCGCTCCCGCATCGAGAACTTTCAACTGTGGAACGGTCAGCTCCGCGACCGGACCGCGGCCGTCAGTGGTGCGATCGACGGTTTCGTCGTGAATCACCACCAGCGCGCCGTCGCCCGCGAGCCGGACGTCGAGCTCGCACATCGCCGCGCCGGCCTCGACCGCCGCCTTAAACGCGCAAAGGGTATTCTCGGGACAGGTACCGCTGGCACCGCGATGAGCTATGTTGAGCAGTCCCATCCCGTCCTCAGTCAGGATTGTAAAGAGTCTAACCGCAGCGGTGCCTCCATCTCAATCGCGGGCGCCATGATCTTTCGACAACGCAACAGGCGCTATCGCCAGCGCAGACTCGTGATGCAATATTCGAGGGTCAGGAATTCACGATGGAACGCAGCTCCACGCGCGGCGGCCGGACTTATCAGAAAGTCGCCTATACCGTTAAACCCGAGCTCGCTGACGAAGCGGCGGCCATTCTGATCGCGCATGGCGCGCTGGGATGCGCCGTCAGGACGGGCCGCGAATTTCTCCGGCCGGGGATGGAGAGCTGGGACGACGATGATTCGACGCCGCCCCCGCCGCCGCGCCACGGCGCCAGGAGCAAAGCGACGCAACGCCTAGAGGCGTTCTTCATCCGGGTCACCGCCGCACGGCTGGGCCGGATAAATCGCGCGCTGGTGGCGGCGGGCGTAATCGACGGCGGCATCGAGCCGCGCAGCTCGCTGATTGTCGATCCCGGCTGGGCGACGCGCTGGCAAAGCCGTTTCAAGCCGTTGGCGGTCGGACGCCGGCTGCTGATCGTGCCGCCGTGGAGCGCGGCGGACCGCCGCGGCCGGATGCGCCTGGTGATCAACCCGGCGCAGGCCTTCGGCACCGGCCATCACGGCTCGACCGCCGGCGCGCTGGTGATGCTCGAGCGGCTGTGCGGACGGCTTGAGTTTCGCGACGCACTCGACGTCGGTTGCGGTTCCGGAATCCTGGCGATCGCGATGCGGCTGTTCGGCGTGCCGCGCGTAATCGGGATTGATTCCGATCGGATCGCGATCGGCAACGCGCGCGAAAACCTCGCGCTCAACGATGTCACGTCGATTCGCTTCTCGTCCGCGCCCGTCGGGCGCATCAGGCGGCGCTTCGATTTGGTCGTCGCCAATATCCTGAGCACCACGCTGATCGAGCTGGCGCCCATCCTGACGCGGCTGATGAAGCCCGGCGCGCGGCTTATCCTGGGCGGTATCCTCGAACGCGAACGCGCCGCGGTTTTGCGCCACTTCCGCCCCGGACTCGTCCTCGACGACCAGCTGGTCGATCACGGATGGGTAACGTTGGCGATGCGCCGATGAAGGTCGCGCCACGTTTTCTTGCCGATCAACCGCTGGACCGTGGCGCGCCGGCGCGCGTGAGCGGCGCCGAACTGCATCATCTGCGCGATCTGATGCGACTCGAGGCAGGCGACGCGGTGACGCTGATCGATCCGACGGGCGGCGGCGAGTTCGCCGGGCATATCCGGAGCGTGGCGCGAGATTGCGCTATAATCGAGCTCGGCATGCCGATGGTCGCGCCAACGCGGACCCCGCTTGTCCTGGCGATGGCGCTTATCAAGGGTCCGCGGATGGATTTCATCGTCGAAAAAGCGGTCGAGCTGGGCGCCACCGAGCTATGGCCGATAGTCGCGGCGCGCAGCCAGATGGCGACGGTTGGGGTCGAGCGCCGACGGCGCTGGAACCGGCTCGCGGCGGCGGCGGCCAAGCAGAGCCTGGCGTCGAAGTTGCCATCGATTCGCGCGCCGCTGGAATTCTCCGAACTGGTCAGCGCGCCCTATCCCGATACGCTCGCCCTCATCTGCGTGCCGGGGGCGACGCCGATCGCGCGGGTGCTTGACGACCATCGTCCCGCCCGGCTGATGCTGGTATGCGGGCCGGAAGGCGGTTTCGATCGATCGGAGCTGGCGGCAGCCGAGCGCGCCGGCTTTGTCGCGGCCGGTCTCGGCCGCTCGCGCTTGCGTTCGGAAACCGCGGCGCTGGCCGCGCTGGCGGTGGCGGCCGCGGCGCTTGACGCCGAAGGGAGCTAACATCTGTGCCGTACAAATTCGCGTTCGTGATGGACGAGCTGGAACGGATCGACCAGTACAAGGACACCACCTTTGTCTTCATGGTCGAGGCGCTGGCGCGCGGCCATGAAGTCTATTTCCTCGCACTCAGCGATCTGTTCGCGCGCGCGGATCGCGCGATGGGCTTCGCGCGCCGCTGCGCGGTGATGCGCGAGGCGGCGCACTATCGATGGCTCGACAGCGGCGGCGATTATCCGCTCGACTCGTTCGACGCGATCTTCATGCGCAAGGATCCGCCGGCCGACGCCGCCTATCTGTATGCGACGATGCTCTTGAGCCTGGTCGATAGCCGCCGCAGCTTCGTGCTCAATCATCCAGCCGGCCTGCGCGAGGCCAACGAAAAGCTCTACACGCTGAATTTTCCCGAGGTCATTCCGCCCACGGTCGTCAGCTCGAGCATCGCCCGCCTCAAGCAGTTCATCAACGAACAGGGCGGCGAGGCGATCGTCAAACCGCTCGACGGCCACGGCGGCGAGGGGGTGTTCCTGGCCAGCCAGAACGATCGCAACTTGAACGCGATTCTCGAGACCGTCACCCAGTTCGGACAGCGGCTGACGATGGGCCAGCGCTATATCCCCGAAATTCGCAACGGCGACAAGCGCATCATCGTGCTCGACGGCGAGCCTGTCGGGGCGACGCTCCGGGTACCGTTGCCGAGCGAAAATCGCGGCAATATCCATGTCGGCGGACTGTGCGTCAAGGCCGAGTTGACCGATCGCGATCGTCAAATCTGCCAGGTCCTGAAGCCGCGGCTGGTGCGCGACGGGCTCTATTTCGTCGGCCTCGACGTGATCGGCGAGTACCTGACCGAGGTCAACGTCACCAGCCCGACCGGCGTCCAGGAGATCGACCGGCTCGACAACGTCAGCCTCGAGAGCCGTGTGATCGATTTCGTCGAAGCGCGGGTCGGCGCGCTGCGCCGCTGAGCGGCGCCGCTCCCACGGTGTTGCAAGCGCGGGCGCGGAAAGCTAGCAATGGAGGCCGCGCATCGCACGGGCGCGGTGGGCAGGTAGCTCAGTCGGTAGAGCAGAAGACTGAAAATCTTCGTGTCGAGTGTTCGATTCACTCCCTGCCCACCATTAAACCGTCCACAATTCAAAGACTTTCAGCGTTTGCGTCGACCGCGATCGGTGATTTCGGCGGCCACATTGACCGCACCATGCCCGAGTCGATCAATTTCTGAAGCACTTCCTGCGAGATACACCTGCATCAGCCTTGGGCCGTTAGTGCCACGACTTTGCGGGCCTTTGGTTTGCTGGCGTCAACCCCGTGGAGCGTGGCGAGCTTCGCTGCGCCGTCCTTGAGCATGGATTCATCGGCGATCGCATAGCGGCGATAGATGCTCTCGGTCTTGTGGCCGACCATCGCCATCGCAGCCGAGCGCGGCACGCCGGCGCGTTCCAGGTTCCGAACTGCGGTTCGCCTGAAATCATGAGGGATGCGACCGATGAGACCGGCATTTTTGCAGGCCGTCAGCCATGAGCGACGGAAGGTGCGGATCGGCTTGCCCTCCCGGTGAAATAACCAAGGAATTATCTGGCCGTTCGCAACTTCGAGGGCGCGCGTGCGTTCCATTTCCTTCTCGAGGATCTGGCGCAGTTCGGGGGTCAGCGGGAACATTCGCCCTTCCCCATTTTTCGTCTCGCCTGGCTCTAACCGCAGCCAGCCGGCATCAAGATCGACATTATGCTTTTGCCGGGTGAGGATCTCCGACGTGATGCGCCAGCCGGTGATGTAAGCCGTCTGGGCGACCGGCCTGAACTCATCCGGTAGATGCTCCAGCAACGCGAGATAATCATCGTGCTCGAAGAAGCCTTTGCGGCGGTTGTCCTCGCGGAGCATCGGGAAGTGCGGCCGCGAGCCGACCTTGCCGGCCCGCTGTGCCAGCACGAAAGCACGCTTGAGCGCTGCGAGGCTTCGGTTGATCGTGGCGTTTGCCGCTCCGGGTTTCGCTGTTTCTCCCGGTTCTGTTTCGGTCGCCTGCTGGCGATGCGCGACGAACGCCGTGAGCCGGTCACTCGTGAGGTTGACCGCCCGGCAGTCCTTGCCGAAGAAATCAACGAGGTGGCCGAGCGGCGCCTTGATCACGCGCGAGCGCCGGCCGTTGGCCTGGTAGTCATCGAGGAGCATCTGTTTGAGCTCACCGAGCGTGGTACGCGTGACATCCGGACCGACCGGCTGGCCTTGCCATTTCTTCGCGAGCCGGTCCTTGCGCATTTTCCGCGCCACCCTGATCTCTGCCGACTCCGACGACTCCCTGACCTTTTTTCCGTTCGCGTAGTATGAGATCCACCAGATCGCCGACTCCCGGATCTCTGCCTGACGGGTCGTCGGATCGACGTAGCGGTATTTCGGCCGATATATCCCTTCGTCGTTTTCCTTTTTCATCGCGGCCGCCATCCCGAAGGCTTTTTCTGAGCGTCCAAGTAACGCAGAATCGCCTCGCGGATGATTTCGGCGATCGCCGCGTGCTCGTCAAGCGCGACAATCGCCAGGCGCCTGTGCAAATCGAGCGGCAGCGCGACCGTCGTAACCACCATCCCCTCACGGCTTGAGGCTTTGCGCTTAGCTGTCACGACAAGCAGCAATATCACGATACTGCGATACTGTCAAGTCATTGGCCGTCGGGCAGCAAGCCACTTGCGGAGGCCAGATTCAGAGCACAGAAGGCATTTGCGCGAACGGCGACGTATGAATGGAAGCTGCTCCGCGTGGTCATAGATCCAGCGCGGGCGGCAACGCAGGATCTCGGCCGCTTCATGGACTGTCAGCATCTTGTCGTTTGACGCCCCCTGCTCGCGTTGTACGGTTCGTCCCAACTCGGCGATCAGCGGCGCCGCGAGCGCGGCCGTTACGGCGGCTGCTCGTGCGATCAATTCGCCCCGGACCTCAGCAGACAAACCGCGGGCGCGCGTCGGATCGCGAGCGAGATCATCAAGTGTCGGAAGAACGGTCAACGCTTGCGGCGCGGCTTCTGCAACTATCCCGTTCACGCTTCAGAATCCCCACTGGCGTGCGGCCTTCGCTCTCCGAGGCCAACCGCTCGAAACACGCGCCAGTCCACATAGATGCGACCGTGAAACTCAGTGACGCTATGGAACCGCCCTATCTGGAATAGTGCCACTTATACAACGTCTTCACTAAGCGTCCGATGCGCCTAGCCCCTTTCCAACCCACCGTTGGCCGAAAGTTTCTTCCTCTCTAGCGCACTAATCAAGTCGGATAGTGACTGCAAGCCTACGAGGCTGGCATTCATGGGTCAGCTTTAGATAGGCATTTGCTAGTCTTCGCCCTGTTGATAATTGGAATTAGTCGCCTCTCTACCGCTACGCTACTGATTTTTGTGAAAAGCTTACAAGAGTATGGGGTAATCGAGTGGTTAACGGGGTAGGCAGTCGCCGTTTGGTGTGAATCTTGTGTCGCGAACAAGCGTCCAACATGAGCTTTGTTCAATCCCAATGAAGGACGTCTTGCGCTGCATTTGTCATTGAATACTCGTTTTCAAAGAGCAAGAGCATGTTTATGCACAAGACTAAGCGGTAGAGAGACGGTAGAAGTGCGGATCGTTCTCAGGCATTGTAGGCACTGACTAGTAGATTTGCGCGTGAATGCAAGCCAACTAAGCTGTACGTCGCCCACTTGTTGTCGATAATTAGCTGATTCCGATCTTGACTACTATTGCCGTTGGTCGTCAGACTCGCCTCCACGAAAGGCTCACGGGGGCGATGTGACGGAGCAATCCTTACCAGGCGTTAGGTTGACGGCCAAGGTCGAGACTTTGATCAAAGAACAGGCGGGTCGAGGGCAGGTGTCGGTGTCGGCGCCCGTGGAGAGGCTGCTTAGCCTGCTAATTGGGGTTCGCAAGCTTTCAGTGGGCAAGTGGCAGGCCCGCTGTCCGGCCCATGATGACCGCAATCCCAGTTTGTCTGTGTCGCAGGGATGGGACGGACGCGCCCTTATTTTTTGTCACGCAGGATGTGAACACGCGGAAATTCTAAAGAAGCTCGACCTTGAGTTGCGGGATCTGTTTGTGCGCAAGGTTGGCAAGCGCGTCTCCCCGAGCGCTGAAGACCCCCCCCGGCTCACGGTCGAACATCTGGCTCAACATTTCCGGCTCGATGCGCGAAGGTTGTGGGAGAACGGTGTTGAGGATTCGGATGAGGGCGTGTTCATCCGATACCTGGGGTTGGACGGTAAACCATTGGAGCGAGTTCGGGTCAGGGTCGCCGTACAGGGGGCAGGCCGATTCAAATGGAAGGGGCGAGGACCGATCAGCCTTTACGGGCTGAACTTTCTTTCGGTATGGCTGGACGCCCTCAGCGAACCCTTCTTGGTCCTGGTGGAAGGTGAGTCGGATTGCTGGGCGGCTTGGAGGCACGGCGTTCCTGCTCTCGGAATACCGAGTGTAAGCCAGGTGGGCAAGATTCGTTTAGAATTTATTGAGCGATTTTCGAGAATCTTTATTCTCCGCGAACCTGATTGGAGTGGGGAGATATTCGTAGAATCGATTCCACGACAACTCTCAAAGGTCGGTTGGACCGGCGAGCTGTTTGAGATACGACTTGATCGTGCGAAGGATTTGGCGGAACTGCATCGTCAGGACGCCTCCCGGTTCGACATCAGGTTCAGGGATGCGATTGGCGCCGCACGGAAACTTTCGCTACCCACAAACGAATATCGCGATTTAGGTAGGAAGCCAAGCCGAAGACGCGGTAGCAAACGCCGAGAGGCCGAGCAGTTCTTGAGACGAACTCTGGCCAGCGGAGAATGGGTCCCGTTAGACGCGATTAAGAAGGCAGCCGAGGATCAAGGGATAAAGTGGCCGACGGTCAGGCGTGCGGCCAAATCTGTCATTATCGAGAAACGGCCGACCGGCTTCGGGTCGCCCTGGTCCTGGAGGTTTGTCTACGGTCCGCTTCCACGTTCAACAGCGCTTCCGACCAGCTCCAAAACCTCGACGGTTTCCCGAAGAGCCTTCTCTCCCCTTCCCACGGTTAAAAGTAATCCGGGCCCTCCGTTCCCTTCCCCTTCTTTAAGTAGGGAGTGATCAACACTGAGGTTGATGATCAAGTCTCTGAAACGTCCGAACCTGACTCACGGCTGGCCTAATCTTTTCGAGCACCTCGGAAACGGAAGAGGCTATTCGTCGGTTCGTCCTTCTTAGGCTTACTGTGGTCATTAGTTTTGGTAGACGGATGCTAGACAGATACTAGATATAAAACCCTAATTAGACTCTGATTTCCTGCCTTTTTTGCTAGTCGAGATGCAACCCGGTGGGGGGCCGGAGCTGGGTCAGGCTCAGTTACACCGCTCCTCAAGTCGCCAATTAAATGGCCATCGAATTGGCGAGTTGCTGGTAAATTAGCCATTTACCCTGAGCCCAAGACTGATGGCGGCTTTGCCTAGTCGGGGTTCGCCCCCAGTTCAGTCGTAATTTATGAGCCAGGGGGCTTCCCCGTTTCAACGCTTACTCAGTGCACGATTTAAGCCGGCCACCGAGAAAACTTAGCGGTAAGGGTAGGAAGGGAGTAGAGCGCGGCGCCGAAAGCCTTAACGGTCGAGGGCTCCCGAGGGCCGGTATGAGAGTATGAGGCCGGGCGCCGGGTCGACTTAGGAACAGCAGTAGATCAGCGAACAGGACCGGAGAACCGACGGGGGAATGAGGATCGTTCTTCTCTCTCAAAGTATTGTTTCCCCCCAGCAGTGAAGATCCTATATATGCTTGATTTCTGGACAGACTGAAATTGGCCCTAGCTCGCCGACCTCGCTCGACTAGATCTCGCCAAGGGCGACATCTGGACGGTGCTGGCGGAGCTGGAGCGCTCCGCAAGCAGACCTGCGGACGCCCTTTTAGCGAAACAACCGCCCGATGGCGAGGACGGTCCTGATCGCCTCGGTTGCTAGATAGGCGACTCCGGTGATGGCCAGCCCGAGCCCGGCGGCGATCAGCAGATGGCCCAACATAAGGTCGAGTAGCACATGCTCGACGGCGAGATTCATGCCAAAAAACAGGGCGGCCGACGCGATAGCCCAGAAAACAGCCCAGCTCACAAGAATATCTGTTATCTCGATTTGGCCTCTGGTGGCACCCCCCCTTGATCGCGATCCCATGTTGACAGCAGGGTTGTGGCGGGAAAGCGCAAGCGCAAAGCGCTGATGACCCTTCTCAAAAGGCATTTCCTACCCATCGTAGATATGGTTTCTAGGCGTTTTCGGGATACTCCCGGACCCGTCCCTCTGATCCAGTCCGTCTGACCGCCTTGGCGGGCCGTTTCCAGTCGGGCATGGGGTCTTTCTGAGGGGGTAATAGGAGAGCGAGAGAGAACCACCGTCAAATGTCCGTCCGCCTGGAATCAGGTTCGAGAGAACAGCCGACGCAAAGGCGTCCGAGGGCTCAAGAGCGAGATAACCGCTATGACCGCCAGCAGAAACACAAGCCACAGAAGTCTCGCCGCTGGATGCTCGCCAACAGGATCCGGGGCCGTAGCAGGCGCGGGCGTCGGGATAACCGTGCTCGAGACGAATCGAGAGCCCAGGGCTGAAGGCACAGCGACTTTAGAGGCTGAGGCTGCCTCCGGTATTTGTCTACAAGGCCCACTGAGAAAGCACGCCGTTGCAGTCCCCGTAAATCTGTTGACGCGATAAACAACCGCGCCCCTGATGCCGGTATGAGATTCGTAGATGCCGCCAGCCAGGAAACCGCCGATGATGAGCCCCACGGCGATTATCGTTGCGGCTACTTTGCTGCCGTCGAGCATCGCGGCCTTCGTCTCCCGATCCGTCTCATCATGGAAACGGTAAGCCGGGCGCAGGAACGGTAGTAACTACCGGTTGAGGGACCGTCTGCGAAAAGCCGCTGCCAAGGCCGATTGGCGCCGGCGGGTTCATCTGAAGTTGTGAGGCGCGTTCCTGTAGCGCTGCGCTATTTTCTTCATTTAGTTGCTGTCCGGTCAGATAGCTACTTTGTGCGTTCGCATTCTCCTGGTTCACAACCGCGGCTCCCACCTCGCCGGCCGCCATCACGGTCCCCACGAATATCATGGCGGCCGCGGTCAACGCTCGATTCACGTTCGCTTGATGCTCTACTTCTGCCTCCTGCTCTTGTGTCTCGGCCTCCGCGATCACAGCCTGGGCCTGGTCGCAGCGGCCGGGAATCGAGACCAGGGTGTTGCCGAAAGACGTAAGCAGCGCAACGCCTGCTGCGCGCTCCTGGGGAGTAGCGGACCGTTGAACCTTTCCAGCCGCGAGCCCTCCTGCCACCGCCAGTTCCAAGCTTCCTACGCGCGGTTCGGCGTCGCGGAGATCGGGCTGACACATCCCAAAGATCGCGTGGGTGAATCCGGTATCGGTCCTGCTGTTCGCTACGGCTTCGAGACCACCGGCGACCGTCGCAAGGCGCTGGGCGGCGGCAAGGTAGTGCGGGCGATCCTCGGCCGAATATTTGTCTGCGTTGCCATAAATTTCGGTTGCCATCCCGCTGAGCAATGAGGCTTCCGCCCTTGCTTGGATTCTTACTTGGTCGGGACTGCCCATATCTTCGGTGGCTGTAGCTGCCTCTTGCTTTTCAGCTTTCGCCATCCAGGCTTCCCGGTTTGGCCCGCATCCGCAAAGAGCTATCAACGCGGTCAACGCGACAGCTAAGACCGTCATTTCTGGAACCCCCTCCAGATAGAGATCGTCTTGCAGAGCCAGAGCCCCTTATAGACCAGAGTTCTCCCCCGGGAAAACCCCCGGCGGGCCAGACGCGATATGACCGTGCCCCCCGCTCCTTGGCGTCACTGCAAGCCCGGCGACCTTCTCAACCCTCGGATCGATCGCCCTGATGAACGCGGTCCAAGCCTGAAGTTCGGTCGAGCCATAAAAGCAACGTGAGTCGTCTTTCAGCCGGATGCACCATTTCCCAGAGGCAGACCAAACCTCGATCCGGTACTCCTTGCCGGCGTGAGTGTGAGTAGCAGGCCGGGAAAAAGCAGCTCGCCGGCATCCCTATAGGCCGCGTTCTGCCTTGGCCCCGGCATTTGGGCCGTCGCTCGCGCCCGTTCTCGGTCGGGTTGGGACCCTGATCTAGGTTTTCTGTCATCGACCCGCCTACGGCGTATTCTCGCCGGGTTGGCGGCTGTCATTTCGAGCGCTGGTGGCTACCTCGATTAGCTCCCGCAGGAGCGGGCGGACAGCCTGCGTCAGGCTCAATCCGCGCGGCGACCAGGTGGTAGCCGTGCATCATTGTTGAGTGTTCCCGACCCATCAACGCGCCGACGTCCGCGAACGAAATACCCGGGGTAATTCATCATTCCCGACCAAGGCGCCAATACACCTCGCTCGCCTTCGGAAAACGCTGCGAGCAGGCTGGGGTGAGACCCTCGATGGGTTCGGGGGGCGACTGTTTTGACAACGCCATCAAACACAGCATTGTTTCAATCCGCGGCCGATCCCGAGATCGGCTGCAACCCGAAGCCATGAGCGAACGACTGACCGCAGAGCAGTTTCAATCCTCAGCCGGAGATCGGCTGCAACGCGCCGGAGGAAGCTCAGTGTAGAAACATTATGTGTTTCAATCCTCAGCCGATCCGGAGATCGGCTGCAACGAGTAGGAGAGCGGGTAGCGTTCGCGCCAGGTAGCGGCGTTTCAATCCTCAGCCGATCCGGAGATCGGCTGCAACTCGACTATATCGAGCCGCTGCGACTCCAGTTCGTGCAGTTTCAATCCTCAGCCGATCCGGAGATCGGCTGCAACCGGCGGCCAACTGCTTAGCGTCTATCTTGCCATTGGCGTTTCAATCCTCAGCCGATCCGGAGATCGGCTGCAACGTTGCCAGTCCCGACCGGCGGTCTTAAGCCACGCGATGTTTCAATCCTCAGCCGATCCGGAGATCGGCTGCAACATTATCGCTGTGGATTATCGGGTCACTCCACCCTTTGTTTCAATCCTCAGCCGATCCGGAGATCGGCTGCAACGCGGTTTTGGATTCGATAGCTATTGACACCGGATGCGGGTTTCAATCCTCAGCCGATCCGGAGATCGGCTGCAACATAACGGAACTGCGATCCCACCCGAGCGGATCGTGGTTTCAATCCTCAGCCGATCCGGAGATCGGCTGCAACCAACGCCAGATGCCGCGGCCAGCCGAGCCGTCGATAGTTTCAATCCTCAGCCGATCCGGAGATCGGCTGCAACCCGACGTGCCGCAGGACAAGCTGCGCGGCTCGATCGAGAAGTTTCAATCCTCAGCCGATCCGGAGATCGGCTGCAACCGGGACGCGAGGATCCGCCACACGCCGGCATCGTGTTTCAATCCTCAGCCGATCCGGAGATCGGCTGCAACCCACGCCTTGATGTTCGCCATAGCTGCAACGCAAGCCTGTTTCAATCCTCAGCCGATCCGGAGATCGGCTGCAACTCGTGATCACTCTCGGGAATCACGAGCAGCGCATCGTGAGTTTCAATCCTCAGCCGATCCGGAGATCGGCTGCAACTCGAAGACTGGCTGATTAACGGGACGTGGCTGGCGAAGGTTTCAATCCTCAGCCGATCCGGAGATCGGCTGCAACTCTACATCAAGTAGCGCCTGCTGCCTGCCGCCACAAGCTATAGTCAGTAGTAGCGTCCCTCTGCCCCGCAAGCTTCTCCTGCATTAGTAAAACCTGCGCAATCCGGCGCGGACTCTCGCCATTCTGCAGATCGCTTGGGGTCCGCGCAGTTATACCAGCAGAGGATCGTGCAGGTCGAATTTAGGTTGCTTGCCGATGAGCGACAGGTATTTCTCGCGCGGCTCCATCAGCCGGTAGATCCGGATGCTGTCCTTGCCCCCCTCTATCTCCCGACTGAGCCGGTGCTTGAGGATTTCCAGGTCGGCTTCACTCAAAATGCATTCGAAAACCGACTTCTGCACCCGCTGCCCGAAGGCCAGGCACACCTCGGCTACTCTTCTAAGCCTGCGCTTGCCTTCCGCGTTATCGGTCGCGACATCGTAGGCGACCAGGATTTCCATTGGTGATTCTCCTACCTATAGAGAAATGGCGGGTAGTCGGCCAGTTCGCCGCGCAAATGTCTTGCGAGCAAGCGCGCCTGCACATGCGGAACCAGTCCGAACGGCAGCTTCTGCTTGAGCAGGCGATGGTGAAGTTCTTCGGCCTTGCGCTCCTGGAAGGCCTTGAGCACTATGCGCCGCCCGTCTTCGTTCATCCGCACTGCGTTGCCAGGAAGCGTCTCGAAGTCTTTCGCTCCAAGCTGACTGCGGTTTATCAACGTAAGCGCGAGCCGATCGGCGAAAACCGAACGGAACTCTTCCATAAGGTCCAGGGCCAAGGCAGGCCGCCCCGGCCTGAGTGCGTGTAGGTAGCCGACTTGAGGATCAAGTCCAACGCCCTCGAGCGCCGCCGTGCACTCGGTGCGTACTAACGCGTAAAGAAATGACAGCACCGCGTTGACCCGATCGCGCGGGGGCCGTCGCGTCCGTCCGTCAAAGCTGAAATCTGGCCCTTCTCCGCGCACCATCCATCCGAACGCTCCGAAGTATGCGCGCGCCGCCTCGCCCTCAAGGCCGCGGACGATGGCAAGGTCGCTGGCTTCCCTGAGTCGCGGCAGGATGGACGCAAGATGCTCCCCGGCTTGTGAGAGCACCGTGCGCGCTGGTTCATCACGTGCTTCGCGCGCGGCGCGCATCAGTACCTGGCGAGAGTTCTGGATTTTGGCCGCGACGATTTGTCGCGCGACCAGCCTAGGCCGATCCGGGTCCGAAAGCGCCAGATGCTGTGCGCGGCGAAGCAATACGTTGCCTTCCACCGGGCCGTGGACTCGTGCCTTGAAGCGTCCGTTGCGATCGAGCCAGACCAGGCTTCGCCCATCCTCGGCACATCGCTCGATCAAGAATGGGCTCAGCGTGACTTGCCCAAATACCACGATTCCGCTGAGGCGCAAGAGGGGAACGCGCAGCCGGGTTTCGCGCTCGATCTCGATCCGCACGGTGCCGTGGTCCAGGTGGAGCATGGCGCCTTGGGTGAGGACGTAAAGCACATTCAGTAGCTCAATCATCAACTTCTGTAACCGGCCACCGATGAAAGAGCGCACCCTGAAGGCCGCGCAAGCGTGCAGGCTCTCCCAGCACCTTGGGCATACACGCGTTTATTAACGAGCAGTTGGAACATCGCGCATCGTTGCGGGCTGACGGCAGACGCGGGTGCCCGAGCATCGCACGGATGGCGACGGTGACCTCGGCCGTGCGCCGTCGCAGCTCCCGGTCGAACACTACCTCATGACGGTGCCGCAGCGCATGGTAGAAGATCGCGCCGCGGGTAACCGCGGTCTCCAGCATCTCCTCCAGGCATAGAGCCTGCGCGCACAACTGGAGATCTGCGTGCATTCCGTGCCGTTTTCCAACCTTGTATTCGACCGGATAGGGTCCTTGCGGCCTCATTTCGATCACGTCGGCCTTTCCCCGCAGTCCCAGCCGTTCGGACCATAGCGGCACGTCGCGGAGGACCCGCATGCCGGAAGCTAAGGTTTCCTTCCCTTGCTCCACGCGTTCATGTGCAAGTCGTCCGCGGATCGTGAAGACGTTCTCCTCGAACACCTGCTCGACGTGGATCAACGCGCATTGACGGGGACAATAGCTGTAGTGTTCGATCGCCGAGATCGGGACCTCGAGCAGCGTTTCGGCGTCCGGCTCCATCGAAGCTTCAGCCGGCCAGGCGCGCGAGCTGGACCGCGGCGGGAAAGTTTTCGGCGTTCACCTTCACCTCGTAATCGCCGAATGAGCGCGGCGTTTTCACCTCGGGCTTGCGGGTGACAGTTATTCGCTCGAACAGGCGCTGCGCAGGCGCGTTGCCAAGCGGGCTCTCATGGCTGAACACATAAAGCCCCTGCACCGCCATCATCCCTCGCGCCGCGGAGCGGTCGAGGTCGAACATGTTCTGGAGCGCGCTCCAGAACAGCTCGAGGTCTTCCCTATCGGCGCCGGTCTGTTTCGCGAAATGGGGGTTGAAGAAGCCGTGCGCAAGGTAAAGCCCATACGGCACCATCGCCTTGCGCCCCATCTCGGTACGCTTGCCGCCTTCGCCTTCGCCGCCCTCCTCGGAAACCACCACTTCCGTATCTTGCACCCTGGTGACGGCGACGCGAGTGATGGACAGGTCGAGCGGCACGATCTTGTCGATCGAGCGGGCAAAGGTGAGCTGCAGCGGCCCCCGGACCTGGCCGCAGTTGACGCCAGTGGTCATCACCGCGCCAAACATCCGGATGTCGTAAAAATCCTTGCACATCCATTCCCGGGCTTTCTCTACGTCCGAGGCCTTCTGCTTCGCGCCGGTTGATTTGAGGCCTAACGCGCTGTAAGCGCGCTCGTGCTGCGTGTTGAGCGCAGTCCCGCTCTGCACATAGATCTTGAAGTGGTCATGTTCGCCGCGGACCGCGTCCACATAATCGCGCACCTTGCGCTTGAGTGCGACGTCGGTGACCAGCCCCTGCATCGTCTCGGGATCGACGCGGGGTAGATTGCCGGCGTCGGGATCGCCGTTGGGATTGCCGTCGGCCACGTCGAAAAGATAGACAAAATCATGCCGCCGGTTCACATCCGAATGAATGCTTTCAGCCATTGATAGTTTCTCCCAGTTTGCGCGATGCGTGGGCTAGCCTTTCTGTCTTTCCTACTCCGATCTTTCGTGCTCCTCGATTTCAGCGGCTCTTCTAGCCGCCCTCGTTTCCTTCGCTTGGGCGCTATCATGGGCCCGCTGATGATAGTAGCCGAGCGAGAAGAGCCCTTGCTCCTCGAGCGTCAGCGTGGAAGGAAACGAACCAATCCCGCCCATGATCTCCTCCATCCGACGCTGAAGGGCGATATACGCCCCGCGCCAGTCGCGCTCGAGCTTGGCGAGATGCGGCTGCACTCCGCGCAACAGGCGCGGGAAAACCGAAAGCGGTGCGGAAGACGCGCTGCCGTAGAAGCGCGAAACGATGGTCGCGCCAGCGCCGATCCCGGGAATCGCGAGACGCTGCGCCTGCTCCAGGACTGCGAGCAACCGCCCGCAACGGTAGGCCGGATCCTGATTTTCGGAATCGAGTTGCACCATTCTGTCCTCTCCTGTTGCTTCCGGGCGGGAGCATAGAACGAGTTTGATCAAAGCCGCGCGCCAATGGGTGACGCCCTGCTCGGCACGGTTTCGTCTAACCGCCTCGTAGAGCAGGTCGAACGGAAGCGGCGCGCCGACCATCGCGCTGCGGAGCAGCGCGCGAGGAACAGGCGGAGACAGATCGCGCAGTTCCCGCACGGTAGCGCCGGCCAGCGCCGTCAGTCCCAAGGGGCGCGGCTCTTCACCGAAAGCCGTGACAATGCGCTGCCGCTCGAACCATCGGGTGAGATTCGCGCGGACCTGGTTCACGGTCGTGTCGATCCAGTCACGGACCACCACCCGTCCGCCGCTGGCGGATAGAGCAGCGGCATAAAAGGCCGTATCCTTAACTTCGGCCGCGATTCGTCCGCCGCGGACCGAATCGATAAGCGCCCGCACCTGCTCCGGGCGCGGGTTGGTCAGAAAGTCGCGAAAAGAAAACTGCGATGGCTCGCGGGTCCAGAAGATGAAAGCGCTGCCGGCGACGACGATATGGTTCCCGTCGCTCGCGAGCAGATGGTTGGCGCCGCGGGTGAAACGTTCCCCGCATCGCGCGCAGGTGGGAGCGACCAGCGAGGCCTTCAGACCATAGGATTCAAACGCGTCCGCGTTGGCGGAGACGATCGCAGTCCCGGAGGTTTGGCCGCGTGGTATCCCTTTAATCTTTGCTTGCAGGCGCGAGAGTACCGGGCGGGTCTCTGCGCACACCACGCACTGCATCACGTGAGCCTTTTCGCCTTCTGCGTGCGCGGGGTCGTGCTCATCGGCCCAGAAGCGCTGCACGGCAGGCAGGTCGCTCGGGAACGTACCGTTCACGCGAAAGCTGACCGCTGCGCCGCGATCGAAATCTTCGCCGAGTCTCAGCTTCGCCGCCTCACGGCTTTCCAGGAAACGCAGCACCGCGCGGACCTCATTCAGCTCCGTCCGCTCGGCACATCCTCGGAGCAGCTCTAGGTACGAGCGGTGGCATTCCTCTACTCGCTCGGCAGGGGAATCCTCGCGTCGAAGACCGAGCGTGTATTCGGAGTTGCTGGCGAACAGGATCGGCTTGATTCCGCTGGAGCGCTGAATCTGCGGAACTAGCCTGCGCTGTCCGCGGCGCGTGCGAGGGTTTGCCGGCTCCGCGGTGTCGACAGGCTCGGGAGTGAGCAGATTGCCGTCCGAATCCAGCTCGATGATGTAGCGGACCGGTGCCTCCGCATAGAGCATCGGCCACGGCTCCAGCCGATCCGAATATTCGGCAAGCCGTCTAAGCAGCATGTTTGCCTCCGTTGCCGTAAAGCGGCGGCACGCGCAGCACCCCGTGCTCCAGGTGGGCGTTGAAGAAGCGGGGAACCCCACCGCTCGAGCCGTCAGAAGCGTAATTGAGATCGAACAGCATTGGACCGAGGTCTTCGGTCACCCCGATCGGCCGTTCACCGCCGTCGGGCGGCCCGAAGGCGGCGGAAAACTCTCGGCATCCGAAGTATGGCGTCGAAAAGCATCGCCCATCGCGCACCCGGCGGCGGAACTGATCGCGGTACTTGGCGGGATCATCGGTCGCGTGCGAACGCAGGACGACTTGCGCGGTGATCACGTAATCGACATCGCGAAGCGCAAGCGTATGGCGCTGGGCGCGACTCCTCGGATCATCGGCGCGGTAGCCACCGCCTTCGTCAGCCCACGACTGCGCGGCGCGGAAGCTCTGCCGGTCATTGACCTCGTTGCGGAGAATCGAAAAGTAGCGGATCGGCTTTAGAATAGAGATGCTCTCGACCTGCCAGGAGAACTCCGGCTTCCAGAAAATCGCCTCGAGTATTCCGCGTGCGGCGGACGGGGTCGGAATTGGATACGTGACCCGTTCCACCTTCATCTCGGGGCGCGTGAAACAGGCCAATTCGCCCCATACCCTTACCGACAGCGGTGCCTCGGCCATTCGATGGGCCTCCTTTCGCTCATATGACAAGGTCCGTCAGTACAGGATCGTCAGCGGTGAGGCCGCGGATCGGATCGTAGCCGCCGAGCCATTCGCCGATCCCGCCTGTGATCTCGCGGATCAGGCCGCGTGCGCGGAATCGAGCCGCCGCATCCGTTCGTACCGGAACGATCCAAGGTTGCAGGCGCCGCATCAACTGACGTCCTTCTGGCGCGCCCGCGCGAAGCCGGTCAACGATTTTGCGAATGCGCCGCTGCTCCCCGGATGAGCCATAAAAGACCACGACGCTTTCGTTGAGGTCGTCGATCATCCGGAAACGCGCTGCCACTTGGGGGTAGTCGAACGAGCGGCGCAGTTTCTGGATACCTTCGCGGTCAGTAACTAGACTGTCAAAGAGCCGCTTGAAATAAGCAACCGCGATCGAAGCGTCGTTCGCATCCATCGCGGACTTCCCCGGTCCGGCCAAGATCGCGGAGGTTACTCCCGTCGCCGTTTTGTAAAACCCGGGCGGAAGTCCCCCGGTTTGCGGCGTAAAAATGATCACGCGCCCCTTCTCCGGAAGCCGACCCTCGCGGTTGCATCGTCCGGCAGCCTGAATAATCGAGTCGAGCGGCCCCATCGCGCGCATCACCAGGGGAAAATCAAGATCGACGCCCGCCTCGATGACCTGGGTGGAAACCAGGCGGCACGGCGCGCCAGCTGCAAGTCGTTCGCGGACGGACGCGATCACGGCGTGGCGATGAGCGCCACAGAGCAGGGTTGAAAGGTGAAGCGCGTCAGGGTCGCCCAGGGCATCAAGCAGGGCGATCGCGTCGCGCTTGGTATTCACCACGGTGAGGCACTGATCGGCTGAGCGCATCAGTCGGGCGCATTCATCCCATCCGATTGGCTGATCGGTAAGCCACTCGTATCGGACGCGATTCAGAATCCCGAAGAACCGCCTTGGCTCGGGCACGATCTCGCGCGCGCCGAGGGCCGCAAAACCTGGAATTGCTTCGAACGCGGGCTGCGTTGCCGTCGAGACAACGACAGTGGTTCCGTAATGTATGCATAGTTCGCTCAGAGCATCGAGGATCGGGGTCAGGAGATGGGCGGGCAGCGCCTGGGCTTCGTCCAAGATGATGACGCTGCGAGCGAGTCGATGGAGTTTTCGCGTGTGGCTGGTCGAGTTAGAAAACAAGCTCTCGAACAGCTGGACGGTGGTGGTTACGATGATCGGAGCGTCCCAGTTCTCGGCGGCGAGCTTCGCCCACACGGCGAGGTTGTGAAAATCGCCTGCGTCGGTATCTTCGAGACGAACCGCACTGTGATGCTCGAGTACGGCGGCTTTGCCTAGGATTCTCCGATATACGTCGGCAGTCTGCTCGGTGATGCTGATGAACGGGACCGCCATCACTACGCGGCCAAGTCCGTGACGCAGCGCGTGGCGAAGGGCAAACGCCATCGCGGATCGGGTCTTGCCGCCGCCGGTCGGAACGCTGAGGCGGAAGAATCCGGTCGATTGATCGGCGGCCGACAGGCAGGCCTCGAAGATTTCATGGCGCGCCAGACTGACGGGATCTGAGTGCCGGCCGGAAAAGCGGGTCTGGTCCTGCTCGAAGCGGCTCCAGAGCAATTCGATTGCCGGTGCACCAGAGCGGCCGGCAGACTTGTCAGGACGGAAGTGCCGCTCCGTGTCGAGGTAGTCGGCATCGACCAGTGCGGAAAAGAGCATCCGGACGAAGAACTCAGCTGAGCAAGAATCCCGCTCGATGAACTCGGGAAGAGAAAGTCGTGCGTTCGGAACCAGGTTTGGGAGCTCAGCTGCGGCCCTCGCGATAGCCTTGGATAGATCGGGCTCCTTTGCCCTACCATCCAGCCAGCTCCGGAACTCTTCCAATGATTTGAGACCACCGTGGTGGCCCTGGATCACCAGCGCAGCGAGGCCTAGATGCTCACTTCCGAGCTTTGCACCCGCAGCCTTGTGATCCGGACCGCGAATCTTCACTCCCGGTTTGTCTTCGCAATCACCGAGATACTCCTGGAACGCTACCCGAAACTTGCCGACGTCGTGCCAGAGGCCCGCGTAGTAGGCAAGTTCCCGCGCAGAGAGGGGTTCGCCGAATCGACCCGCGAGATTCGCGACCTCGCAAAGATGGGTGATGAGATCATGCCGAACACCCTGGGAGTTCCTTGAGTGCGCGAACGGCAAAACAGCTCCCTCCGCTAGCGAGCCGTTGAAATGCTGTTAGTTTTCGTCAAGTACCGCGAACCCCTCGTTTGATCGTATGTAGTACAACACTCCCCAGAAAGGGCAAACCTCAAAGCTTTCGCCCCGAACTCGGGATCGTCTCCTCAGCCCTGATGGCGCATATCTATCAAACCTCGTAAGGGTCTGGGCGGTGAGCCGTGTTATTCCTCGGTCGACGAAAACGAGATGCAGCAAATCCCCCAGGCCAGTGATGACCGATGGCGCATAGCGTCAGAGACCGGATCGTGTCTAAGAATATCGTTGCCAACGGTGAACCCGCTAAAAAAAAGCTGCGCGGTCTGAGAGAAGGTCAGCGGGTGGGGTGGGATCGCGACAATCGGATGGTCAAAAGCCCTTGACGGGTAAGGGATCCCCGAGCGGGCGAGCGGTAGCAGAATCTAGGTTCCATTGTAGAATCCACCGGGCGCCGTCCCTTACCGGCTCCGATCTCAAGCCTTATCAACTTTCGCTTTGCGTCTTCCACTAGGCGCTCGAACGGTCCACCGTGTTTCAAGTGCAGCTTGCGCACGTGTGTTAATTCGTGAATCAGCGTCCCGATCACGCCGTCAAACTGATACGGCTCCGGATAGGTCTGGAAGAAGTCGCGCCATCGCGGCCCACGCGCTAGTTCATTCTTGATCGAGGTCATCAGCACGACCCGATAGTTAAGCTCGATCGTACTGGTGGGATCGTTGCAGAAGCCTTTCAGGCTGTCACCCTCGCCGCCGGCAAACGCGCCCGGCTCTGTCCGGTTGAAGTAGAAAACCGTCCAGCCTTCGGGCCACCGCTCATTAGACCAGATACTGCCGACCGGGCTCCGCGGTGCTCGAAAAGGCTCTTAGACTCCGGCTGGGTCGAATTACGGCGGGGACATCGTTCGGGCAAAGTCGGGGCACGGTTGGAAAGATTTAGTTGTAAATTCACGAGGTTAAAGATGGGCAGAAGATTGTTAATCTGCGGCGCGGGCGCCTTGACCTTGCCCGTCACTTTGCCCGAACTATCATGCTCTATCGGTTTCGAGCGGTCTCTATCGATTGCGCGGTGGGCTGGAAAAGCGTGGATAGTGGCTGATGGTTGCCGATCGTGCTCGACAGTCCCTGCCCTACGGGATGGCTGAAAATCTTCGTGTCGAGTGTTCGATTCACTCCCTGCCCACCATTAAATTCACGAAACAATAGAGCGACGCTTTACGCCCATCGCGCGGCGGATCTCGATCGGCTGCGAGCGAAGCCCCGGCGCCTCAGGCTGCCGAAAACCCGTGGTCGTCGAAGCATCCAGAACCGCACTGGTTTGATCTGGATTTTGGTTAACAACCGTGACAAAAGACTAGGGTCCTCTGTCGGATTATCACGACACGTGACGACGATTAAGCGAACGAGGGATTAAATGAAACGAAGTTCCGCTATTAGTGTTATGAGCGCGCTATTGCTGCTGATAGCGACCGGCGTCCAGGCGAAGAATGTCAGCGTACAAATAAAGGGCGCGGTCAGCTCGCCGAGTACGGGTGTCTGTGCAACCGGATACGCGGCGCAATGCGCCTCCGGTAACTGCTACACGATTGTGCCGGCCGGTCCCATCAAGGTTAGCGGCACTTTCGGCAAGGGCACGGTGACTGCGATGTGCGTCACGCTCGACGTGGGCAACAACGTCAGCGAGGCCGATACCAACGATACCTGCGGGCCGATTTTCGGTGACCTGTTGATTGAAGTCTCGGTCACCAAGAAGCACGTGACAACCGTGACGGATACCGCGGCCAACATCACCGGGGCGTTCTGTCATCATCAGGCCAATGCGAACAACTCGATGATCGAGGCCGGCTGGGCTATCGACGGGGCGGATTCGACCGATACTGCGGCGACCGGCTGGGGGACGATCACCGGCACCAACAACAAAAAAACCGGCGTAATGCTGCTCAACATGAAAGGCAGCTTGACGCCGTAATTCCGGGATTGCCAGATTGAAAAGCAGGCGTCTGGCTGTGAGCCGTTGCTCAGCATCCAGACGCTCGGCGAGCCATCGATGCGGCGGGGAATCCCCCGCCAGCATCCGGGCCCACGGGAGGTTCGATTAGAATGACTGCGGCGATGAAGGATACGGCGGGATTACATTCCGGCCAAATCGGCGATTTGCGCAACACGCTGGAATGGCTGCGCGGCGAGGGCCATCTGATCGAGAGCGACAAGGAAGTCGACCCCAACCTCGAGATTACCGGCCTCCAGAAGCATCTCGACGGCAGCTGCCCGATCGTATTCAACCAGGTGCGCGGCAAACCGCGCCATCGCGTGGTCACCAACGTCTTCGCCGACAGCAACGTGATCAACAAGATCTTCGACTGGCCGAGCGACGCCGAGCGCACCCGCCAGCTCGCCTACGCGCTGTCGCATCCGCTGCGGCCGATCGAAATCGCGCAGAAAGACGCCCCGGTCCAGCAGGTCGTGATCGAAAAGCCGAGCGACGTCAATGAATTCATGGTGCCGATTCGGCACACCGATCTCGAGCCCGAGTTCACGGTCGGTTCGGGCATCCGGCTGATTTCGGGCGAGCAGTTCGACGGCGGCACCGACGTCGGCTACAACCGGATGAATTTCCGCTGGGGCAACGTCGGCACCTTCCAGATCTCGCCCGGATCGCACATGTGGCAGGTGGTATCGCGCTACTACAACAGCGGCAAGCCGGTGCCGATCACGATGGCGTTCGGCGTGCCGCCCTCGTGCACGCTGCTGGCGGGCGCCGGTTTCGACTACGTGATCCTGCCGCAGGGATGCGACGAGCTGGGCGTCGCCGGCGCGGTGCAGAAGTCGCCGGTCAGAATCGTCAAGGCGCGGACGGTCGACGCGATGTCGCTGGCCGACGCGGAAATCGTGCTCGAGGGCTACGTCGACCCGCGCGACCGGCGCTACGAGACCCGCGAGGCCGAGGAGGCCGGCACCCAGGGCCGTTTCCACTTCCATCCCGAGTGGGCGGGCTACATGGGCAAATCCTACAAGGCGCCGACCTTCCACGTGACCGCTATCACGACGCGCCAGCCCGACCCCAAGCTGCTGGTCCACGTGCTCGGCGTCCATATGCTCGACGACAACAATATCGACACCACGGTGCGCGAAGCGGCGATCTTCGAGCTGTGCAACCGGATGCAGCCCGGGATCATCCAGGACGTGCATATCCCGTACTCGATGACCGACTGGGGCGGCTGCATCATCCAGGTCAAGAAGCGCAATCGAATCGACGAGGGCTGGCAGCGCAATTTCCTCTCCGCCATCCTCTCGACTTCGCAGGGCATGCGGTTGGCGATCGCGGTCAGCGACGACACCGATATCTACGACATGGACGACATCATGTGGTGCCTGACCACGCGGGTGAATCCGCGCGCCGACATCCTGAATCCGATTCCGGGCGGACGCGGCCAGACCTTCATGCCGGCCGAACGCATGACCGCGGGCGACAAGCAGTGGACGGCCTCGAATACGCAGTTCGAGGGCGGCATGGGTATCGACGCGACGGTGCCGTTCGGCTACGAGAACGACTTCATGCGGCCGGTCTACCCGGTCGAGCGCGTCAAGCCGGAGAACTTCTTCTCCGGCAAGGATCTCGCCAATGCGCGCGCGCGCATGAAGGGCTGGGTGCTGTCGCTGGCTCGCACCGGACGCTGATCGATCGCGGCCGGCACGCGCGGCCGGCGATCAAGCGGTGCGCTGAAGTTTCCAGTCGTTCGCGAGCGCCTTGCGGTCGAGCTTGCCGCGATCGTTCTTGGGCAGATTCTCGCAGAAGAAAATCTGCTTCGGGATCTTGAGCGCCGGGAGCCTGCCGCGGCAATGCTCGAGCACCAGCTCGGCGGAGAGCTTCTCCCCGGGTTTGCTTACCAGGAAGGCGACAACCTCTTCGCCATAGATCCGATCGGGCACGCCGACCGCAGCCGCTTCGGCCACGCCGGGGACCTCGAGCAGGACGTTGTCGATTTCGATCGGCGAGATATTCACCCCACCGCGAATAATCAACTCGCGCGTCCGCCCGGTCAGGTAGAGGTAGCCGTCCGGGTCGAGATAACCGATATCGCCCGGCCGGATACGTCCGGTCGAAGTGGTCTCGACCGTGCCGTCGTAGCGCAGGTAGCGATAGCGGGTCTCGGGATCGCCGCCGACTTCGACCTCGCCGGCCTCTCCGGGCGGCAAAGCGCTACCGTCGTCGTCGACGATCGCGATCTTCTGGCTGGGGAACGGCCGGCCGACGCTGCAGAAGCGACGATTGTGCTCGTTACTGCACGCGATCCAGAGCGCTTCGCTGCTGCCGTAACCCTGCGCGATCGGGATGCCATACATGGCTTCGAAGGCCCGCCAGTGTTCGGCGGTCAGAGCGGCGGAACTGGAAGTGACGAAGCGCAGGCCCGGGAGATCGGCGGCCTTGATCGGCACCGGCCGATTGACCAGCATCGCGATGCCGGTCGGATTGCAGACCCCGATGGTCGCGCGATAATCGCGCAGCCATTCGAAGTAATGGCTTTGCGAAAACTTGCGGGCCAGCAGCAGCGTGGCGCCGCGAAACAGCGGTGCGAGCCCGCCCAGCTCCTGTGCCGAGACCCAGTTCAGCGAGCGGAACTCGAGCATCCGGTCGTCGGCTCTGAGAGCCAGCGTCTCGGCGATCGAGTCGACGTTGATGGCCAGCTCCGAAAAGCCGATTACCGCGCCCTTCGGCATCGAGGTGGTGCCCGAGGTGTAGACGATCACCGCGTCGTCGTGCGGGCCGCAAACCGACGGGGTCGGCGCCGTGCTCGGCCGCCCGGCAAGAACGCCGAACAGTCCGCTTCCGCCCGCGGGCTGCCAATCGCCCAGGGCTTGCCATTCCTCGACCGGACATCCCTCGAGCCCTTCGATCAGAGCCGCGTCCTCGAACAGCAACAGCCTGGTTCTGAGCGCCGCCAGGATCTGCGGCAGGTAGTCGCGATTAGTGTCGGTGTTGATGGTGCAGACCGTGGCGCCGCGGCGCAGCACGCCCAGAAAGACCACCAGATGCTCGAGCGAGTTTCCCGATAACAGCGTCACCCGCTGGCTCACCCCGACACCTTTGGCGGCGAGAAAGCCCGCCAGCCGCCCGGTCACATCATCGAGCTGGCCGTAGGTTATCGACTTGCCCTGGTCGACGCTCTCAAGGAAAATTTTGTCGGGGAAACGCTGTGCGTAATCTTGTATGCGGCTCGCAAACGGATTTTGATATGCCATCCAGAACTCCCGTGGACAAACTCCGCCGATCGTTCGCCGGTATTGTCGAGTCTTCCTCCGAAATCGTCAAGGAGAGGCCGTCGGTTTCGGCCCCCGTTAGCTGATGTCTATATCCGAGCTCTTGCGCCTGACCGCTCGCCAACAACCGGCGGTTGAAGCGATCGTCGATCGCGGGCGGCGAATCACTTACGCGGAGTTCGACCGCGCCGTCGATTCGATCGCGACCGGCCTGCTCCGCATGGGACTCGCCCGGGCCGACCGCGCCGCCCTCTGGATCCCGAATCACGCGGAATATCTGCTCGTCTACCTCGCCTGCCTGCGCGCCGGGATCGTGGTCGTGCCGATCAATATTCGCCTGGCCGACGACGAGGTGCAGTACGTGCTCGAGCATTCCGGGGCGTCGGTGCTGTTCAGTATCGATGAGTTCCAGGGGCAGGATTTTCTTGCCCGCAGCCTCGCGCTCAAGCGCCGGATTGCCGGGCTCGGACGCGTAATCGCGGTCGGGGGGAAGTCAGGTCCGCACCACTCCGAAGCGCTTGCCTACGACGAGCTGCTGGCGGCGACCGATAGCGCCGCGGTCCGCGAGCGCGAAGAACAAGCGGAAGATTCCGAGCTGGCGCTGATCATCTACACCTCGGGCACCACCGGACGTCCGAAGGGTGCGATGGTCAGCCACGGCGCGCTGCGATTTTACGCCGGCCGGGCGGCCGCGGCCGGGCTCTTCCGGCGCGGCGATCGAATCCTGCTGATGGTTCCGTTTGCCACCGCGGCGGGCTCGATTATCCAGACCATCCCCGCGCTCCACGTCGGCGCGACCCTGGTGCTGATGGAGGTCTTCAAGGCCGAGCGCTCGCTCGAGATGATTCAGTCGGAGCGTATCACCTGTCTGGCGGGTCCGCCGACCATCTACATCCTGCAACTGAACGTGGCCGGCTTCGAACGTTACGACCTCTCGACGCTCGAGCGCGTGATGGTGGGCGCCGCGCCGGTCACTCCGGAGCTGGTGGCGGAGCTTTCCCGGCGGCTAGCTGTGCAGGTGGTCAATGCGTATGGCGCCAGCGAAACCGCCGGCCTGGTTACCTGGATGCCGCCGGATGCTTCGGTCGAACAGCGGACGCAGACCTCCGGCACGCCGATGCCGGGCTATGAGATCAAAATTGTGGACGCCGGCCGGCGTCAGGTCGAGCCGGGAACGACCGGCGAAATCGCGGTCCGCGGCGGCTCGATCATGAAGGGCTATTTCCGCGACGAAGAACAGACCGCCAAGGTGCTCGATAACGACGGCTGGTGGTACTCGGGCGATCTCGGGCGGATCGATACCAGCGGCTTTCTCACTATCGAAGGCCGTCAGAAGGAGATGTATATCCGGGGCGGCTTCAACGTCTATCCGGCCGAGGTCGAAGCGGTCCTGCAGCAGCACCCGGCCATCCTGATGTCCGCCGTGATCGGCGTTCCCGATCCGGTGCTCGGCGAAAAGGGCCGGGCCTTCGTCGTACTCCGCGAAGGCAGCCGCCTGACGGCCGATCAGGTACGGGAGTTCTGTCGCGCCAAAATCGCCGACTACAAGCTCCCGGACCAGGTAGTGTTCCGCGCCTCGCTGCCTTTGAGCGGACTCGGAAAAGTCCAGAAGAGCCGGCTCGTCGAAGAATCCTGAGGCCGCTCGATCCGGCGACTGACTATTTCTTGAGATAGCGCGCGAACTTCTTCGCGATCCGATCCATCTCCTCGCGGCTCGGGCGCGCCACCTTGGCGAACTCGGGGGCGGTCTCGGGCACCTTGATGGTTGCGTCGATCCCGACCTGCTCGGTGACAAGCGTGTTGCCCTGCGGTCCGCGCGGCGCCGACGGATCGAGCACCAGCGCGCCGCCATACTCGTTGAACATGAAGTCGCGTTTGGGCTGCGTCCGCGTAACCATCGCGATCAGGACGTCGGTCAGGTTGTACGGATCGATATCCGGGCCGACCACGACGACATATTTCATCATCCTGGGAAAACGCCCCGCCGCCGACCAGACGGCGTGAATCACATGCCGGCCAAACCAGTGAAACGGCTTGTCGTCCCGGTCGCACGAGAGCTGGACGACGACGAACGGCAGCCAGGTGCCGCCGTGTACCACGACGTCCTGGACCTGCGGCAGCTTGCGTCTGAGCTCGGCCAGGATCTCGACCGCGACGAAGGTGACACCGACGTAGCCGTGGTCGAATGGCGGCCACATCTCATAGACGTTGTACCAAATCGGCTGGCGGCGGCGTGTGATGGTGTTGATTTTGATCAACGGCAGTGTGAACGCGGGATCGTAATAGCCGAGAAAATTTCCATGTGGTCCGTCGGGCTCTTCCCGGGGCGGAACGATCAACTGCCCTTCCATCACATATTCAGCGCTCGCCGGCACGTAGAGATCGGAATTTTCGCACTTGACCAGCTCGAGCGGCTGGCCGCGCACCGCGCCGGTCAATGCATATTTGTCCCACGCATGGGTGCCAAGCAGAATCGACGGGCCGCCGCCGATCGCAAACAGCGTCGGATCGAGCACGTACGCGATCGCGACGTCGAGCGGCTTGCCGAGCTTGACCGCCTTTGAGTAGTGAACACCGAGATCGTTATAGATCGGGTTCCACCACGCGTACGCGGTCATGTAGGACTTCTGAAGCTCTTCGGGATACGGCTTGCCGTCGAGATCGACGCCCAACAGGCCGTAACGATAGGTGCTGGCATTCAGCTCGCCGGTGACCGGATCCTTGGACGCCGTGATGTCGCAGTTGGGATACGATTGCCGTTCGTCGCCGAACCATACGTGCGGGATCTGCGTGCGCAGATCGATCTGGTCGCCCTTGATCACGACCTCCTTGCAGGGCGCCGCGGCGCTCTTCACGATAGTCGGATCGAGCCACGAACCGGGCTCGTTCAGGATACGGCTGAGTTTCAGCTTGGCTTCCAGCTCGGTCTCGGCGCCGAGCGCGGCCGCCATCCTGCGGCGGCTGCCGAAGACGTTGAGGATCAGCGGGATGCCGGGGGTGTTGTAGCCGACCAGGTTGTCGAGCCACAGACACGGTCCGTCAAGGCCGGCGACGTGCGATTGCAGCGCGGCCAATTCGTTGGTGTTGCGGCTAACGTCGATCGGTTCCTCGATCTTGACCAGGTCACCCTGCGCAGAAAGCTCGTCTAGAAAATCCCGCAAGTCTCGGTATGGAAAAGGCATCCTTTGATACTCTCCTGATGGGGCGTTGCCGCGACGGACGCTAATGTATTTGATGCGACGGTTCAAGGCGATGGACAGCCGGCGCGGTGACAATTAGAGTGCCGTCCATGATTGCACGCGGAAAGCACGGCGCGCCGATGGCTGTCGACTGGACTCTTAAAGGCCAACTCCTGGGGGCCTGTAACTGCGATTGGGGATGCCCGTGCAGCTTCGATGCGCCGCCGACCCATGGATCGTGTGACGGTGTCTATGTTTGGCACGTGACCCGGGGGCGGTTCGGCAAGACCCGGCTCGACGACCTGAGCTTCGCCATCGCCGGCCATTCGCCGGGCCCGCTCCATCAGGGTAACGTCACCTGGCAGCCCATCATCGAGCAGCGCACCGACGCCGCCCAGCGCGAGGCGATCCTGAACCTCCTGAGCGGCAAGCAGGGCGGACCATGGCGCATCTTTGCTGCGGTCGCCTCGAAGATTCTCGATCCGCTCTTTACCCGCATCAGCGTGAAGATTGACGGGCTCAAGAGCCGAGCCCGCGCCGGCACGGTGGTAAACATCGCGCTGGAGCCGATTCGCAATCCGGTCACTGGCAAGGTCGAGGAGCTACGGCTGGTGAAGCCGACCGGCTTCACCTCGAAATGGGCCGACCTCGGCCGTAGCCGCACGATGAAGCTCGCGGTGCCGGAACTGGCATACGACCATTCGGGTCAGTACGCGGAGTTCTCTGAATTCAGCTACGCCTCAGAAAAGTAGCCCGTTTCGATCCGCCGCGCGCCCGCGCGAATCGCGAATCCGTCCGCAGCGCGCGGCAGGAAACAATTGTCAGACCAGGAGATGAACGTGGCCCAGACCTACACCAAGAGCGTCATCAGTTTCGAACTCGCCCACCAGATGGTCGGCGCGGCGGCGGCCAAGGCGCAGGAAATCAACGTGCCGCAGGTGATCGCGGTTATCGATGATACCGGGTACCTCAAGGCGTTTGCGCGCATGGATGGCGCGCCGCTGATGTGCGAAGAAATTGCGGCCAGCAAGGCTTTCACCGCCCTGTTCGGGATGCCGACCGAGAAATTTTTCGATGCGCTCAAGGGCGAGCCGTCGTTGATGGCGGGACTGTTCCATCGTCCCCGTATCGCCGCTTTCGGTGGCGGGCTGCCGATCACGATCGGCAACCAGGTGGTCGGCGCGATTGGCGTCAGCGGCGGCACCGCCGCGCAGGATATCGAGTGCGCGCAGGCTGCCCTCGAACTCGTTAAGTAATACTTCTGCCGGGACCGATCCAGGCGAGGTCGCGATGCGGCGCGAACTCGCAGTCCGGTCGATTTCCGCAAGCCGCCGTTCTCACTCCATCGCCGCCCCGCCTTGCTTGACACCCGCGCCGATGCTGCGCGATTTTACGGAACGATCGTTCCATCTCGCGACCAAGCCAAAGCCCGACGTTAGGATGAAGGGATTATGCTGAATCGACTCGAGAAAAAAGTCGCGGTAGTAACCGGTGCAGGCGGCGGACTCGGCCGCATCTATTGTCGTCGCCTCGCCGCGGAAGGCGCTGATGTCGCGGTGTGGGATCTCAACGGCCCCGGCGCCGAGGAGACGGCGCGCCTGGTTTCCGAAACGGGCCGGCGCGGAGTTGGCTTCAAGGTCGACGTCACGCGCGAGGAGCAGGTCATGTCGGCCGCCAAAGCGACCTTCGATGCGCTCGGCCGCATCGATATCCTGATCAACAACGCCGGAATCGTGCGCGACGTCCCACCCGTACCCATCGAGACCCTTTCGCTCGAGGACTGGAACCACATCATCGCGGTCAATCTGACCGGCGCCTTTCTCGCCAGCAAGGCGGTCGTGCCCTACATGAAGCGCTCGGGGAAGGGGAAGATTATCAATGTGTCGTCGGGCACCGCATTACATGGCGGCTCGATTCGGCTCGACTACATTTGCTCGAAGGCCGGCGTGATCGGACTTACGCGGGCGCTGGCGGTGATGCTCGGTCCGGACTGGATCAACGTCAATGTCATCGCGCCCGGTCCCGTGCCTTACACGCTGCGCGATCTCGATAAGGGCGCGTCTCCCGAGGAGGCCGAGGCCAAATTCCCCAGTGAAATGATCTACGCCGGCCGTCAGCTCAAGCGTGAAATCCAGCCGGCGGATATCGACGGCCTGGTGGCATTCCTCGCGTCGCCCGAGAGCGACATGATCACCGGCCAGTTGATCACGATCGACGGCGGCCGAGTGTTCGTCGGCTGAGCGGCGAGGTCTACAGAAGTCCGATGGGCCTGCTCAAGGGATTTCAGAAGTTTCGCGGCGGCTGGCCCGGCGGATGGAAAAAATACGCCCTCGGCTCGACCGGCGACCAGACCCCGCCGTTCGGACAGCCCAACGATCCGGACGACCGACGTTCGCTGCTGCCGCCGCTCGGGCTTCGCGAATACTGGTACCCCGCCCTGCCCGCGCGCGGCGTGAAGTCGCGCAAGCCCGTCGGCCTGCGCATCTGCGGCATCGACATCGTGCTGTTTCGCGACTCCGCCCGCGAGGTACGCGCCCTGCACAACACCTGCCCTCATCGCGGCGCCTGGCTCTCATGGGGCGATTGTCATTGGCAGGGCTTCCTGAGTTGCCCGTACCATGGCGCCACCTTCGATGGCGACGGAAACTGCGTCGAGTTCATTACCGAGGGTCCGGACTCCAGGATGGTCGGGCGGCTCAAGGCCAAACCTTTGCCAACCCGCACCCTCAAGGGCATCGTCTTTGTATGGATGGGCGAAGGCGAGCCGGTCCCGATCGAAGACGATGTCCCGCCCGAGCTGTTCGATCATGACGCCCTGGTTCGCCACACCTTTCGCTACTGGCGCTGCAACTGGATGGTGTCGCTGGAAAACACCTACGATTCACACAACTGTTTTTTCGTCCATCGCAACTCGCTGTGGATGGCGATGACGCGTTACGCGGGCCGGCCGCGCACCCCAATTGGCTATCGGGCGCGAATAGTCAATAACCGCTCGGTCCGGGTTCAGACTGGCGCCAATGAGTACTACGCCAAAGATACTCCCGACGGCAAAGTGCCGTTTCAAATGTACTATCCTCGCGCACGCGGCTACTGGCCGTTGCATCGCTATCGCCTCGCCTGGGTATGGCTGACGGAACGGATACTCGCGCTCAAGCTCAAGCTGCGAAGATTCGAGACGCCCGAGGAATGGGAGGGAACGCGCCCGCCCGGAATTCAGCGCATCAGCACCTGGGACAGCATGTACACCCGCTGGGTAATTCCGGTCGAAGGCAACCTGACGCGCGTGATGTATCTCTACTCGTCGCGGCCGGCGAGCCGGCTCGACTGGGCCAGGCGCGTGATGATGTGGCCGCTCTATAATTTTCTCGTGCATTACAACTTTTCCGACCAGGATTTCGACGCGATTCGCACCGTTCAGTACTCATCGCCCGAGTTCCTGTCGTCGACCGATTCCTATCTGGTGATGGTGCGCAGGCTTTTTACCGAGCATGCGCGCGGCGTGAAGCACACGCTCGCGGTCGCCCGCGATACCACCGCTGAAAAGCTCGTCGAGGAGGCGAATCGGTCGCTGAACGTCGAGGGCAACGACGCCACCGAGGAAGGCGGCGCGGCGCAGGAATCCTCGAAAGAAGCGGGCGCCGGCTTCGGAATGCTGCTTACCGGCCGCCTCGGTCAGGCCGCCCCGGGATCGAAAACCAAGCCGCAAGAGTAGCCTGACCCGACGGCCGCAACCCCGACTACGTGGAGAGCGTCAGCCCTGCTTGATGTAGAACGCCTCGGCTGCGGGACGATAAACCCGCGCCAGCCACAGCGGACGACGAAGCCCGCCCGGTCCGGGCGCCGGTCGCGCCATCGCCAGCCATCGCCGGTAAACCTCGTGTGATTTGCCGGTATCGACGAAGATATCGCCATAGCGGTCGCCCGCTCCCGGCCGCGCGACCGTTACCTTTTGATGCCAGCAGTGCTGGCCACTTACGGGATCCGGCTGCACCGGAAAGGTCAGATTTTGATGCACGCCGGCGTCGTGCCACCAAATTCGTTCGGAGTCCGGATCGGCGCTCGCAAAGGGCTCGACGCCGCGCCGCTGGCGCATCAGCCATTGCCCCTCAGCGACCTGGTTCAATTCGACCAGCGCTGACGACCAGCGCTCGCCCCCGGTGTCCGGTTTGAGGCGCCAGCGGCCCAGATGATGCGAGCACGCGATAACGCCGGGCCTGATACTTTCGGTGACCCAGACCTTATCGACGAAATAGCCAATTTCACTGCTGATCTTCAGCAAATCGCCGGTGCCGACGTTCAGCCGGCGAGCGTCCTCGGGATGGAGCCACAGCGGGTTGCTATGTGAGATTTCGTTAAGCCACTTCGCATTGCCCGAACGAGTATGCACCAGGGTAGGCAGTCGAAAAGTTGGCAATAGCAACATCTCGCCGCGCGCGCGCTCGATATTACTCCAGTGGACGTGACTGCGGATGTAGCAGGGAATTGAGTATTCCGGCCATTTCCACTCTTTGATCGTACTTGAATAGAACTCCAGCTTGCGTGACGCGGTTGGAAACCCCGTGTAGTTCTGCTCATCGATCCGCACCCCGACCCCTGCTCCCGCGCGGCGCAGCACGCCGCTTTCGGGTTCGAATTCGCTCTGACGGACCTCCTCGTCGCTCAACAATTTTTCATGCGTGTTGTAGACCGAATCCTCGACCAGGAACGCGCCGTACTTGCGCATATACTGGAGCGGGGTCAGCCCTTGCCCTGCGGCCGCCTCGGGCAGGCCGGGCACGCTATGCTCGAACATCCAGCCGTAGAGCTCGTCGACGGTCAGCTTCTCACCGGGCCGGTACGGCGATTCGAAATACTTCCTGATGCCGAGCGCACCGTCCGGATCGATCCGCCACGACAGCTCGATCCAGAACTCGTCCTCTTCCCAGACTTCGCCGAGGCCGGCTTCGCGATGGGCCTCCCAGGTGGAGTTGAATCGTCGTCCGTCCTGCTCCATCGCGGCCCGCAGCACCGGCTGACGGAATCCGATCCAGCGGGCCGCGTGGGTCTCCTGACTCAGCAGGTCATGACGCTCCGAAGCGAGCCCCATCGGCAGCACATAGTCAGCGAACCAGGCGGTCTCGCTCCAGATCGGCGTCAGGCAGGCGTGGCGCTCGACCTTGCGCTCATCGCTGAGCGCCTCAATCCACGACATGCCATCGGGATTGGTCCAGACCGGGTTGTAGACGCGCGTGAAGTACATCGCCAGCTTGCCGCGTCCCTCCTTCAGGAAGTGCGGCAGCAGGAAGCTCATCTCGAAAAAGGACAGCGGAAACTCACGCGGCCACATCATCTCGTTCCAGCGCTTCGGTCCTGGCGGCATCATCGGCGGTGCAGGAATGAACTTGTTGGCGATGCCGAGACCTGTTCCGCCCGGAGCGTTGATCGCGCCCATCAGCACCGCGAGGAACTCGAGCGCGCGCGCCACCTGCCAGCCGCCAAGATTGCCGGCCGCCGCGTTGCGCCATACGTGAGTCGCCAGCGCCGAGCCCGCACGTCCAACCTCCCGCGCGATCTCGACGATCGTGGCCGCGTCGCATCCGGATTCGCGCGCCGCAAACTCGGGCGTGTACTCGGCGTAGAGCTCCTTGAGCGTGCGCTCGAAGGTCTCGAAGGTCTGCGGCTTGTCCGGATGCTCCGCGCGCAGATACTCCTCCCAGTTCACCCAGCGGCGCACGAATTCGCGGTCGTACCAGCCGTTTTCGATCACCAGTTGGCAGATCGCGAGCAGCACTGCGGCTTCGGTGCCCGGCCAGGTCGAGAGCCAGTAGTCCGCCTTCGCGGCGGTATTCGAAAGCCGCGTGTCGATTACACAGACCTTCGCGCCCCGCGACTTGGCGTCGATGATCCGCTGGGCATGCGGGTTGAAGTAGTGCCCGGCCTCGAGATGCGAGCTCAGGAGCAGCACGAAGCGCGCGTTGGCATGATCGGGCGAAGGGCGATCGGCGCCATGCCAGAAGGCATAGCCAGTCCGCGCGCCCGCCGAGCAAACATTGGTATGGCTGTTATGCCCGTCGATTCCCCAGGCATGCAGCACGCGCTGGTTGTATATCAGCTCATGCCCCGGTCGACCGACGTGGTAAACGATCTCATTGCGGCGGTCCTCAACTAGCGCCTGGCGGATGCGCCCGGCGAGGTCATCGAGCACCGCATCCCACGTGACCCGCTCCCATCGCCCCTCGCCGCGCTGTCCCACGCGCCGCATCGGGTAGAGGATGCGCTCGGGATCGTTGACCTGGTTGATGGTCGCGGGTCCCTTCGCGCAATTGCGGCCGCGGCTGCCCGGGTGCAGCGGATTACCCTCGAACTTGCGAATCCGCATGGTCTCGCGATCGACGTAGGCCAGCAGGCCGCATCCGGCTTCGCAGTTGAAGCAAATCGTCGGCACCAGGGTGTAGTGGCGGCTGACCTTGCGCGGCCATTGGGCGGGGTCGAACTCCTCCCAGTCGTGCCAGCGGTCCGCGGGCGGGAAACTCGCCAGTCCGCCGGGCGGTGTCTCGAGATTCTGTGCGGAGGGACTCAGCGGTTGAAGGTCGTCGAACTGCGCCATCGTTGCCCTTGTCTATCAGCTGAGCGGAACGGCCTGCCCCGCTTCGATCCAGATAGTTTCGAACGCCGCCAGGCCGCCCAGCGCAGCCAGCGCCGCGACGACGCGGAGCATTGCGGCGAAAGCTCCGGCCTCGTTTGACGCCAGCCATAGCAGCGCGAGCGGGACAATCACCCCGACGATTACGCTAAGCCCCCAAAATCTTCGGCTGAGCCCGCCTTTGGTGATAATCTCGGCGGCGCGCTTCACATCTTCGCTGATGGCCGGCAGGTACAACTCCGCGACCACCATCGCCAGGCCGATCACCAGCGCGGCGACCAGAATCGATACCAGGTGCATCGTCGTAGCTGATGAAGCCGCGATGAAAATTGCAGGCAGCAGCAGCAGCGCGGCACCGGCGATCAACGCCTGCACAATCAGATGCCAGAGGAACAGCGGGCTCTGCCAGAGCTCTCGGCCCTTGGCCTGCGCGAACAGAAACGCGGTATAGCCGGCGGTCGCGATTCCAAGCGCCGCGCCGGCGATCTCGATCGTCGGCGGCACCTGTGGTGCGAAAATTCCGAATCCCAGCCAAGCCAGCGCGACCGCGCTGTAAGCCATCAGGATGTAGCATCCCCAGACCAGCCACGAGCCGAGGTTGGGTTTGGTCAGCAGGTAGTAGAAGCGGTCGGGCCGCTTCAGATCGGCTATCAGTATCACCGAGGTCAGCCCGGTAAAGAACAGCGCCACCAGCGGGCTCACGATATTGGTGGTCGCGTCGGCGACACCCGGAAGCATCGCAAGCAGCGCCGCGACGATCAGCGCGCCCGCCGCGATCGACTTGGTCCACAGATAGGCGGCGGCCTTGCCACCCCACGGCGGCGGATGAGCGATATCGTAAACCTCGCGCGCGCCGCCCGGAATTGCGCCGGCTCCGTTCGAGCCCGGCGCGACGTAAGCATCCTCATTCGGCTGGCGCTCGGCCCATAGATAAGCCGGTTGCTTCTCGAGCATGGTAGGCTGCAGCAGGTCGCCGTCGACGCCGACATAAAAGAGCTTGGGCTGCGTGCCCTTATGCGGTTTGCGCGCCGTCACCTTTTGTCCCGTGACCGCCCGGCTGATACGGCTGGCGGGATCGTCGAGGTCGCCGGGAATGATCGCCTGGGTCGGACAGACGATCACGCAGGCCGGTTCGAGTCCGGACTCCACTCGATGCGCGCAGTAGTTGCACTTGGCGGCAGTGTTGCTGTTCGGATCGATATAGAGGGCATCGTAGGGACAGGCCTGCATGCAGGACTTGCATCCGATGCAGCGCGCATTGTCGAAATCGACGATTCCGTCCGGGCGCTTGAACAAGGCCGAGGTCGGGCAAATCTCGACGCACGGCGCGGCGTCGCAATGATTACATCGGAGTACGGCGAAGTGGCGCGACACATCGGGGAAGTGGCCCTTCTCGATGTACTTCACCCAGGTCCTGAAGACCCCGACTGCGACGTTATGCTCTTCCTTGCAGGCGACCGTGCAGGCGTGGCATCCGATGCAGCGGTTCTGATCGATTACAAACCCGTAGCGCAATAATTTTCCCCTGGGCAGGCGGACCACGACGATCGAGGTCGGGAAACCATCTTAGGTAGCGCCTTACTCAAGCACAAACTGCGACCCCGCTTATACTCCAAGTGATGAGAGCACTAGTGATGAGACTTGCGCGCCGCGCCACGCTTGCCCTTGGGCGCCGCGGGCTTGACCGCGGGATCGACGCGTTGCTTGCGCAGTTCGCTGGCCCGCGCCTGACGGTCGTCGTATTCGGTGCCGTGCCCGGTTCGATAAGCCGCGAAGCGCTCCGCCGCCTGATCGTTCATCCAGCAAAAACGCGCCGCCGGCGGCAGCGTTGGCGCCAGCGGACGCGTCAGCGCGTCGATCTCCCGGCTGCCCGCGGCGTCTGAGCCGGCGATCGCGAAATTCGAAATCACCCGCCGCGCCGGACGCGCGCAGGCGGGACAGCGGCGCTTGCGGGCGCGCTCCGCCAGGCCGGCCAGCGCCTCGAAGGTCAGGCCGCAGCCGGCGCACTGCCATTCATAGAGCGGCATGAGGGCGACTCAATCGAGCTGATGCGGATTCTCCCGCCAATCGTCGGGATCGTGAGTGATCCAGATCTGGGCGCCGCCCAGATCGCGCATCGCCTTGATACGCTTGAGCGAGGCCATCGACTGCAGGTGGTTGACGCTGAACGGCATCGAGACCTCGTCTTCGAGCGAGGCCCGGGTATGGACCGTGTCGCCGGTGACCAGCACGCGCCGGTTCGGCAGGTTGACCACGATCGAACATTCGCCCGGCGTATGCCCGGGCGTGTAGAGAAAGGTCACCGCGCCGTCGCCGAACAAATCCTGGTCCTGCCCGAGCTCGATCCATTGAAAGCCGCGCGTCGGCAGGAAGTCCTCGAGGATAAAGGCCCAGCGCCGATCCGGGTCGGGCCAGTAGGCATAGCGCAGCTCGCCGGCGCCGACGATGAACTTGGCCTGCGGAAAGTAGCCGAGACCGCCGGCATGGTCGAGATGGCCGTGCGAGAGTACGACGTACTTGACGTCGCTGGTCTTGTAGCCGACGCGCTCGATCTGTTTGTCGAGAGTTTCGCTCTTGGTCCACTCAAACGGCATGTGCGCCGCGATCGGACCCCAGTAGCCGACCGGATCGTCGAGAATCTTCGGATTACAACCGCTGTCGAACAGCACCAGTCCCTTGGGATGCTCGATCAGGAACGACGGCGTTGGAATCTGCACCGGGACCGGTTCGGCCCCGAGCATCAGCATCGAGCGCGGAATACTTAACGTCGCGCCCGGCAGTGCCCACATCCTTCTGGCTTTTCCTTCGGCCATATTGCCCTCGGAGCTGCGCGACCGGGATGCGCTGCCACGGCGGCGGGCAGCGAGAGGCGCAGCGCGAGCGATAACTCGCACAGGCCTGCGGCAATGTCAAAGGCGGGAGCCGCCGACCCTCACGCGACGCGCCGGACTTTCGCGCTGCTCGACCGGGTCCGCTTCGAGCCGCTCACCTGGGCGTTCCACTTGCGCCAGAACGATCGCAACTGCTCTTCATCGACGGCCTGGGATTCGCGCACGATGCCGCGCGACATGTCCGACCACTCGACTTCGCGCGCCGCCCTGAAACCGCGCTGGCACGACTCCATCGCCTCGTTGTCGTCGGGCGTCGAGAGTCCGCCGGGACCGAGGAAGGTGAGGAAGTTGTCGAGGCGTCGCGCGCGCCAGGCCGGCGATTCATCGGCCGGGGCCATCGACCACGCCCTGACTTCCATGTAATCCGGCGCGACCGGATAAAACGTGCGGATGGTGATGCCCATGATGTCGTTGATCATCAGGTTGGGATAGACCAGCACGTTGCGATTCCACTCCGCGATGCGCAGCGCGCGCTGCTCGCCGAAGCGGGCGGTCAGGCGGCGACGGTTCGCTTCGATTTCGCGCTTGGCCTCGTCGCCCCATCGCGGATCCCATCGAAGCTGCGGCCGTCCCCAGTTGCCCTCGTACTCCTCGACCGCGTTGCCGTTGCCGAGCTCCCGGCCGAAGCCGCGCACCGGGGCCTGCGAAACGTCATTGCCGACCACGCGCAGGTAATCGATATAGCTCTTATGCAGCGGCGCGACGTGGTAGCTCTCGAGGCTGTTCTCGACCAGCATCTTCCAGTTGGCGTGCGAGGAGTAGAGATGAGTACCGCCGACGATCTCCATCCCAGCCGCCGCCTGATCCATGATCAGGTCGAGCTGCTCTTTGGCGTTGGCGAGGTAGGTGACGAAATCCTCGATGTTCGGATCGAAGCTCACAAAGATCAGGCCGCGATAATTGGTCAGGCGCGGGAGCGACTTGAGTCCCAGCTCGGCTTTGTCGAACGCCGGACCGTAGCCCGCCGCGTCGGGCACACCCACCAGCTCGCCGCGATTGTTGAAGGTCCAGGCATGGTAAAAGCACTGAAAGGTCCGGGCGTTGCCCTCGGCCTCGCGGCAGAGCTGCGCCCCGCGATGGGTGCAACTGTTGATCAGCACGCGAAGCTCGCCGTCGCTGTCGCGGCACAGGATAACCGGGCGGCCGGCGACGTCACGGCTCTGGAAATCGCCGCGATTGCGTACCTCGGACTCATGCCCGACGTAGATCCACGAGCGGTCGAAGACCCGCTCGCGTTCGAGCTCGAGAATCTCGGGCGAAGTGTAGGCGGTGCGATGAACCTGGAAGAGGCAGCGCTTGGGATCGTCGATCACCAGACTGCGCATACGACCGTTCTCCATGATGCCTCCTCGGTTCGGATGGGCGCGCTCGGAGCGGCTCTCAAGCGAGATCTATTAAATCAGCGCGCGCGCCGCAATCCGGTCTGTCGCCGCGACCGCGAGCCAAGCCACGACGGGCGCAGGAATCCGATCGTCCGCCGGTTGTTCGATCCGGCCGGCTTAGGCGGCGCTCGCCAGCGGCTGGCTCTCGAACTCGAGTCCGTGCGGACCGGCGTCGACCCGCACCCGCGAGCCGTCGCGAATCTCGCCGGTCAGCATCCGCCGCCCGATTGCGGTCTCCAGCTCGCGCTGGATCATCCGCTTGAGCGGTCGGGCGCCATAAACCGGGTCGTAGCCGTGCTCGGCGAAGTAGTCGAGCGCCTTGGTGGTGAGCTCCAGCTCGATCTTGCGATCCTCGAGCCGCTTGCGCAGCCGTCCGATCTGAATCTCGACGATCTGGCGCAGTTGCTCCTTGGCCAGCGGATGGAAGACCACGATTTCGTCGACGCGGTTCAGAAATTCGGGCCGGAAGCTCTGGCGCAACACGTCGAGGCACTGCGCCTTCATGCGATCGTAATCCTGACCCTTGAACGACAGGATTAGCTGGCTCGCGATGTTGGAAGTCATGATCACGACGCTGTTCTTGAAGTCCACGGTGCGGCCGTGGCCATCGGTCAGCCGGCCGTCGTCGAGCAGCTGCAGCAGGACGTTGAAAACGTCGGCATGCGCCTTTTCGATTTCATCGAACAGGATCACCGCGTACGGACGCCGCCGCACCGCCTCGGTGAGTTGTCCGCCCTCGTCGTAGCCGACGTAGCCGGGGGGCGCGCCGATCAAACGTGAGACGGTATGCTTCTCCATGTACTCGGACATGTCGATCCGAATCAGCGCGTTCTCGTCGTCGAACAGGAACTCGGCCAGCGCCCGCGCCAACTCGGTCTTGCCGACTCCGGTCGGTCCCAGGAAGATGAACGAGCCAATCGGCCGGTTGGGATCCGCCAGTCCGGCCCGCGCCCGCACCACCGCGTCGGCGACCGCCGTGACCGCCTCGTCCTGGCCGATCACGCGCTTGTGCAGATGATCCTCGAGATGGCTCAGCTTCTGCACCTCGCCTTCCATCAGGCGCGACACCGGCACGCCGGTCCAGCGCGCGACGACCTCGGCAATATCCTCGTCGTCGACCTCTTCCTTGAGCAGCCGCGGCGCGCCGCCGCGCTCGTCGTGCAGCTTCTTCTCCCGGTCCGTAAGCTCCTTCTCGAGGCCCGCGAGCTTGCCATACTGAAGCTCGGCGACCTTGTTCAGATCGTACTCGCGCTTGGCCTTCTCGATCTCGAGCCGGGTCTGCTCGATCTGGGCCTTGAGGCTGGAAAGTTGCTCCAGCTCGCCTTTTTCCCGCTGCCACTGGGCCTGCAGCGCCGAGCGCTTCTCCTGCACCTCGGCCAGCTCCTTTTCGAGCCGCGCCAGCCGATCGCGCGAAGCCTCGTCGGTCTCGCGCTTGAGCGCCTCGCGCTCGATTTCAAGCTGCATCACGCGCCGGTTGACCTCATCGAGCTCCGCCGGCATCGATTCCTTCTCGGTGCGCAGCTTGGCCGCCGCCTCGTCGACCAGGTCGATGGCCTTGTCGGGCAGAAAGCGCTCGGTGATGTAACGCTTTGAGAGCTGCGCGGCGGTGACCAGCGCGGAATCCTTGATGCGGATTCCATGATGGACCTCGTAGCGCTCCTTGAGCCCGCGCAGAATCGAGATGGTGTCCTCGACACTCGGCTCCTCGACCATCACCGGCTGGAAACGCCGCTCCAGGGCCGCGTCCTTCTCGATGTACTTGCGATACTCGTCGAGCGTGGTGGCGCCGATACAATGCAACTCGCCGCGCGCCAGCATGGGCTTGAGCAGGTTCGACGCATCCATCGAGCCTTCCGCCGCGCCCGCGCCGACCACGGTATGCAGCTCGTCGATGAACAGAATGATCTCGCCGGCCGAGTCGGTAACTTCCTTGAGCAGGGCCTTGAGACGTTCTTCGAATTCGCCGCGGAACTTCGCGCCCGCGATCAGGGCGCCCATGTCGAGCGCGATCAGACGGCGGTTCTTGAGTCCCTCGGGCACATCGCCCGACACGATCCGCTGGCCGAGTCCCTCGACGATCGCGGTCTTGCCGACCCCGGGCTCGCCGATCAGCACCGGGTTGTTCTTGGTGCGGCGCGAGAGCACCTGGATGACGCGGCGAATCTCGTTGTCGCGCCCGATAACCGGGTCGACCTTGCCGGCCGCGGCGAGCTTGGTCAGGTCGCGTCCATAGCGTTCGAGAGCCTGGTAGGTGACCTCGGGATTCGCCGAGGTCACGCGCTGATTGCCACGCACCTGCTTGAGCGCCGCCATCAGCTTGTCGTGGCTGAGCCCGGCCTCGCGCAAAATTCGCGCCGCGGCGCCCGGCTCGTCGAGCATTGCGGTCAGCACGTGCTCAATCGATACGTAATCGTCCTTGAGCTTGCCCGCCTCCTGCTCGGCCTGCGCCATCACCCGCCCCAGGCGCTGGGTCATGTAGACCTGGCTCGCGTCGGTGCCGCTCCCGGTGACCTGAGGAGTCCGTTTAAGCTCCTGTTCGAGGCGGTCCGTGACCGTCCTCCGATCGACGCCTGCCAGGCCCAGTACCGAGGAGGCCAGCCCCTGCTCGTCATCGAGCAAGGCGGCCAGCAGATGCTCGACGTCGACGGCCTGATGGTGGGCGGCGAGAGCGCGGCTCTGGGCCCGCCCGAGCGCTTCCTGGAGTTTTTCGGTGAAGCGATTTACGTCCATACGCCTATTAAGGTAATCATTTTCTGCTATCCGACAACCGATCGGGGTTGGGCGGTTAGCCTCTTGAACAGTGATTTGCTAAGAATGGGTCGGCTTTTGAGCCGGAGAGGATAGCTATGCGCGTAACTCTGACAATCAACGGGCAACAGCGTTCGGACGAAGTCGAAGACCGGATGCTGCTGGTTCACTACCTGCGCGACGTCGCGCAACTTACCGGCACCCATGTCGGCTGCGAAACCTCGCTTTGCGGCGCCTGTACGATATTGCTCAATGGCAAGGCGGTGAAATCGTGCACCGTGCTGGCGGCGCAGGCCAACGGCGCCCAGGTCACCACGGTCGAGGGACTAGCCAAAAACGGCGAGCTCCACCCCGTCCAGGAAGGCTTCTGGGAGGAGCACGGCCTGCAATGCGGATTCTGCACGCCCGGGATGCTGATGCTCACGGTTGATCTGCTGAACCGCAATCCGGACCCCAACGAGGCCGAGATTCGCCATGCCCTCGACGGCAATCTCTGCCGCTGCACCGGCTATCAGCACATTATCAACGCCGTGCAGTACGCGGCGCGCAAGATGCGCGGAGCATCGCGATCGGCCTGAGGCCGGCGCCGTCGCACTCCCGGACCTCGGTCTGCCCGCGAGGCGGCCCGACCCGGGTATTCCGCGAAAGCAGGAGAAAATCATGGCAGCAGCAGTCGTCCCGAAGTTCGTCGGCACTCGCGTCAAGCGGCGCGAGGATCCGCGGCTCATCTCGGGCAATGGAACCTACTGCGACGACGTCCGCCTGGTTGGGATGCTCTCCGTTGTCATCCTGCGGAGCCCCTATGGCCACGCGAAGATAAACTCGATCAACGTCGACGCCGCCCGCAAACTGCCCGGCGTGGTCGCGGTAATTACCGGCGAAGACATCAAGGGCAAGCTCGGATCGCTGACCACGGCGGCGCCGGCCGAGCATATCCCCTACCATCCGCCGCTCGCGCAAGGCCGCGTCCGCTTCGTCGGCGAGGCGGTGGTGGCCGTGGTCGCGACCGATTCCTACATTGCTCAGGACGCGATCGACCTGGTCGAGGTTGATTACGATCCGCTGCCGGTCATCAACGATCCCGAAAAGGCGATCGAGCAGGGCGCCCCGCTTATCCACGAAGAGTTCGGCACCAACATCTCGACCCGGGCGCAGGTCAGCTCGGGTGAGATCGACGGTGCGATGCGTGCGGCTGACCGGGTAATCAAGTTCCGGCTCGTCAATCAGCGTCTGGCGCCGGTGCCGATGGAAGGACGGGCGACAGTCGCGCAATGGAACCAGGGCTCGGGCCATCTGACGCTGTGGTCCTCGACCCAGGGGCCCCATCTGCTGCGCTCGTACCTGTGCGATGTACTGAAGCTGCCGGAAAACCGGATGCGCGTGATCGCGCCCGAGGTCGGCGGCGGTTTCGGCGCCAAGCTCAACGTCTACGCCGAGGAGGTGCTGACCGCCTATCTCGCGATGACGCTGAAGCGTCCGGTCAAATGGATCGAGCGGCGGCGCGAGAATCTCGCCACCACCACGCACGGCCGCGACATGATCGTCTACGTCGAAGCGCCGGTTAAGAACGACGGCACGCTGCTCGGCCTCAAGGCGCGTTTCATCTGCGACGCTGGCGCCTATCTGCAACTCCTGACGCCGATGATCCCGGGCTTCGCCGGCATGATGATGACCGGGTGCTACAAGGTCCCGGCGATGTCTTTCGAGCAGCTAATCGTCTTCACCAACAAAATGGCGCCGGACGCCTATCGCGGCGCCGGACGGCCGGAAGCCTGCTATATCGCCGAGCGCACGATGGACATGATCGCGCTCGAGCTCAACCTCGATCCGGTCGAGGTGCGGCGCAAGAACTTCATCCCGAAAGAGGATTTCCCCGCACAAATCGCCAGCGGCCTGGTGTATGACTCCGGCGACTACGGGCCGGCGCTCGACAAGGCGCTCAAGCTTATCGACTATCCGAAGGTCCGCGCCGAGCAGGCCGAAGCGCGCAAGCACGGCCGTTTACTCGGCATCGGGATCTGCTCCTACGTCGAGATCTGCGGCATCGGCCCCTCGGCGATGCTGCCGCCGACCATGAAGGGCGGCGGATGGGAGAGCGCAACTATCCGGATGGAGCCGGATTGCAAGGTCACGGTTCTGACCGGAGTATCCCCGCACGGCCAGGGTCAGGAGACCAGCTTCGCCCAGCTGGTCGCGGACGAACTCGGCATCGGTATCGACGACGTCAATGTCGTGCACGGCGACACCGCGATCGTCCAGTATGGCACCGGGACCTTCGGCAGCCGGGGCACCTCGGTCGGCGGCGCGGCGCTGATGATGGCGACGCAGAAGCTGCAGGCGAAGATGAAGAAGATCGCCTCGACCATGATGGAGGTGCCGCCCGACCAGATCGTCTTCCACCAGGGCACCATGGCGCTGGCCAGCGATCTGACCAAATCGATCCCGATGCAGCGGGTGGTGGACGGCGCCTACGGCTACAAGGTCACGATTCCGGGCGTCGAGCCGGGTCTCAATGAGGTTGCCTCTTACGAACCGACCGCCTGCACCTTCCCGTTCGGCACCCATGCCTGCGTGGTCGAAGTCGATCCCGACACCGGGGTCGTCAAGTTCCTGCGCTACGTCGCGGTCGACGACTGCGGGCGAGTGATCAATCCGCTGCTGGTCGAGGGCCAGGTGCACGGCGGAATCGCACAGGGCATCGCGCAAGCGCTGTATGAGGAAGTCATCTACGACGAGAACGGTCAGTTGCTGACGGCGACCCTGATGGACTACGCGGTGCCGAAGGCTGAGATGCTGCCGCATTACGAACTCGACAGCACCGTGACGCCCTCACCTATCAATCCGCTGGGGGTCAAGGGCGTCGGCGAGGCCGGCACCATTGGCTCGACGCCCTGCGTCGTCAATGCGGTGCACGACGCGCTGAAGCATCTGGGTATCAAAAATCTTGATATGCCGCTCAAGCCGGAACGGCTGTGGCGCGCAATCAAATCGGCAAGGAAGGCTTAGACATGTTTCCAGCATCGTTCCAGTACCATCGCGCCGCTTCCCTCAAAGAGGCGCTCGGCATGCTCCAGCAATTCGGCGACGACGCCAAACTACTCTCGGGCGGGCACAGCCTGCTGCCGATGATGAAGCTCAGGCTCGCGCAACCGGCGCACCTGGTCGATATCGGCGGAATCGCCGACCTGGCCGGCATCCGTGAGGAAGGCGGCAAAGTTGTGATCGGCGGCGCGACGATCCACGATCAGGTCGCGAGCTCCAACGTGGTGCGCGGCAAGCTTGGCCTGCTGGCCGCATGCGCCGCAGCGATCGGCGATATCCAGGTCCGCAACCGCGGCACGATTGGCGGCAGCCTCGCCCATTCCGATCCCGCGGCTGACTACCCGGCCGGGGTGCTCGCGCTCGAGGGCGAGATCAAGCTCGAGGGCGGCTCCGGCGCCCGGACCGTCAAAGCGCAAGACTTTTTCGTCGATCTCATGACCACCGCCATCAAGCCGGGCGAGATTCTGACCGCCGCCAGCTTCACGCCTCACCCGGCGCGAAGCGGCTACGCCTACCTGAAGCATCGCCAGCCCGCTTCGGGATTCGCCGTGGTCGGCGTCGCCGCGCTGGTAACGCTCGACGCGAAGGGCAATTGCGAGCGCGTCCGGGTGGGAGTCACCGGGCTCGGCCCCAAGGCCTTTCGGGCCGCGGCCGTCGAGTCGGGTCTGGCCGGCAAAAAGCCGGAGGCCGCAACCATCGCACAGGCGGCGTCCCATGCCGCCGACGGTATCGACGCGCTCGGCGACATTCACGCCTCGGCCGAGTTTCGCTCCGAGCTCGCGCGGGTTTACACCCGCCGCGCTATCGAACAGGCCATCTCAAGCATCAAGAGCTGATTCAGGAACCCCCGGAACAGCGCATGAAACTTGTAGGCGAACAGATACTGCCCGGCAACCAGCAGCGCGTGTGGGCGTTGTTCAACGATCCGGAACGGCTCTCGAGGCTGATTCCGGGACTCGAAAAGCTGGATATCCTCGGCCCCAACGAATACGGCGGCACCATCAATATCGGCATCGCCGCCGTCAAGGGCGTCTATACCGGCAAGTTGAAGCTCGAGGATATCCGCGCGCCCGAGCACTACAAGATGGTGGTTGACGGCAAGGGCAAGCAGGGCTTCATGCGCGGTTCGGGCACGCTCGACCTGGTCGCCAAGGACAGCACCGAAACCGTCGTCAAATATGCGGGCGACATCCAGCTCGGCGGGCCGCTGGTGCAGGTCGGCCAGCGTGTCATCGACAGCGCGGCCAAGATGATCATGGGGCAGTTCTTCGCCGCGGCCGGGGCCGAGTTGAAGGCCGAGGCGGCGGGCACGGTCGCGCGCCAGGGGATCGCGATCAATTTCTTCCGCTGGATTCTGAATTTGATCCGCGGGCTGTTCCGACGAAGCTGATTTAAGCGCCGGCGATCATCATCTCGGCGATCTTGATGGTCGGCGCAACGGTTGACGATCGCCATACCAGGTCGTTGCCGATCATCTCGATCGCCATGAACATCTCTTTCAGATTGCCGGCGATCGTTATCTCCTGGACCGGAAAGGCGAGCTGCCCGTTCTCGATCCAGACGCCGCTCGCGCCGCGCGAATAGTCGCCGGTCACGCTGTTGACGCCGAATCCGATCAACTCCGTCACGTAAAGCCCCTGCTTGACCGAAGCGATGATCTCTTCGGGCGAATAGCGGCCCGGCTCCAGGTACAGGTTGGTCGGGCTTACGGTCGGCACGTCGCCGACCGAGCGCGCCGCGTTGCCGGTCGGGCTCAGCTTGAGCTTGCGCGCCGAATAGCTGTCGAGCAGGTAGGTCTTGAGCACTCCGGCCTCGACCACCGCCTTGCGGTTGGTCAGCAGCCCCTCGCCGTCGAACGGCTTCGAGCCCAGGCCGCGCAGCATCGTACCGTCGTCGATAATCGTCACGTTGGGCGCAGCCACTTGCGTTCCGAGCCGGTTCACCAGGAACGACGCACCCTTGTAGAGCGACGGACCCGACGCGGCTCCGACCAGCGCGCGAATCAGGCTCGCGGCGCGATCGGGCTCGAAGATGACCGGCGCCCGCACGGTCTTCACCTTGCGCGCACCGAGCCGCTGCAGCGCCCGCTCGGCCGAAATCCTGCCGACCGACTCCGGCTCGTCGAGCTTCTCGAAATGGCGGCTGGTCGTGTACCAGTAGCCCTGTTGCATCGCGCCATCGCTCACCGCAATCGGCGCGACACCCAGGCTGTACGAACTCCCGCCGTACTCGCCCGCGAAACCCTGGCTGTTGGCGAACAGAATCTGGTAGAGGCCGGAGTCGAAGCCCGCGCCCTCGGAATTCTTGATGCGCGGGTCGAGCGCGAGCGCGGTCCGCTCGGCGCGGCGTGCGATATCGAGCGCGCGATCGGCGTCGATAATGCCGTGCTCCGAATCGGTCAGCTCGAGTTCCGTCAGATGATGCGGATGCAACGCCGGGTCGGGCAGGCCGGAGAACGGGTCGGGCGCCGTGAGTCGTGCCAGGCGCACGGTGTCGGCGATGAATGCCTTGAGCGCCTCGCGCTCGAGTTCGGCGGTGGAAGCAGTCGCGGACGATTTATCGACGAAGGCGCGGATGCCGAGCCGCCGTTCGCGCGAGCTCTTGAGCTTCTCGATTTCGCCCAGCCTGACGCCGGCTTCGAGTGATTCGCCGCTGACGAATAGCACTTCGGTTGCAGTCGCGCCGCAACGCCGCGCCTCATCGAGCGCCCATTGCGCGAGCGCCGGGTCGAGCTTCGCCATCCCGGCCATCCTCTACGCGCGAGTTCCGCCGACGGTGATCCCGTCGATGCGGATGGTCGGCAGGCCGACGCCCACCGGCACCGATTGTCCGTCCTTGCCGCAGGTGCCGACGCCCGGATCGAGCGCCAGGTCGTTGCCAACCATCGTCACCCGCGTCAGTACGTCGGGACCGTCGCCGATCAGCGTCGCGCCCTTGACCGGGCGGGTCACCTGGCCGTCTTCGATCAGATAGGCCTCCGAGGCCGAGAAGACGAACTTGCCGTTGGTGATATCGACCTGGCCGCCGCCGAAGCTGACCGCGTAGAGGCCGTTGCGCACCGACTTGATGATCTCCTCGGGCGTCGATTCGCCGGGCAGCATGAAGGTGTTCGTCATCCGCGGCATCGGCGCATGGGCAAAGCTTTCGCGCCGCCCGTTGCCGGTCGGCGCCATCTTCATCAAGCGGGCATTCATTCGATCCTGCAGGTAGCCGCGCAGCACGCCCTGCTCGATCAGCACGGTGCGCGAAGTCGGAGTGCCCTCGTCGTCGACGTTGAGGCTCCCGCGCCGATTGGGCATCGTGCCGTCGTCGACCACCGTGCACAGCGGGCTTGCGACCTGCTGACCGATCCGTCCGGCGAAAGCCGAGGTGCCCTTGCGATTGAAGTCGCCCTCCAGGCCATGGCCGATCGCTTCGTGCAGCAGGATTCCCGGCCATCCCGGCGCCAGCACCACCACCATCTCACCGGCCGGCGCGTCGACCGCGTCGAGGTTGACGATCGCCTGGCGCGCCGCATTCAGCGTGTACTCGCGCCAGCGTTCGCTGTCGATAAAGTGGCGATACTCTACCCGGCCGCCGCCGCCGAACGAACCGACCTGGCGGTTCTTGCCGTCGTCGGCAATCACGGTGACGTTCAACCGGCACAGCGGCTGCAGATCGGCCGCCACCTGGCCGTCGCTGTTCACCACCATCACGATCTTCTGCTCGGCGGCGAACGACGCCATCACGTTAACGATTCGCGGGTCGAACTCGCGCGCCACGCGGTCGATCTCGCCGAGCAGCCGCGCCCGCTCCTCGAGCGGCACTTCGAGCGGCGTGCTGTCGAGATCGTAGAGCGCATGGCTGGCGACCGGCTGTCCGATTCTGATCGCCGCGGGCCGTGCGCCGCGCTGATCCGCGATCGCGCGGGCGGCCTCGGCCGCCAGCTGCATCCGATCGATCGTCACCTCGTCGGAATAAGCGTAGCCGGTGCGATCCTCGGCGCAGACCCGCACGCCGACCCCGTGGCTGACGCTCTTGCTGGTATGCTTGACGATCGACTCTTCGAGGCTCACGGCCTCGGCGTTGCGATACTCGAAGTACAAATCGACATAATCCGCCCGCCGTTCCAGAGCGCTGCCGATCACGCGCTCGAAAATCGAGTCGCTCATGCCGAAGCGGTTGGCGAAAAACTTTTCCGGCCGCACCAGATCGTTTGTCATAGATATCCGCGCGAGAGGCGCGAAACTGATTGTATCAGACCGGAAACGGCGGCAGAACCCGGCCAGCCTTCAGGGCTCGCCGAGACGCCATGAGTAGTCGCGCTCGACCTCGGCGATCATGATGCGAAAGTCGCTGAAGATCTCGCGCTTGCCGAGCGCCATCGCGCGGCGATGGTCGGGGTCGGCGGTCCATGCCTGGAGCGCTTCGCGGCTCTCCCAGTACGAGACGGTGAACCATCCGCCGTCGCCCGCCGGGCTTTCGAAGGAACTTTTCGAGATGAAGCCCGGGACCTGCTTCACCTTGTCGAGCAGCGGCGCAAGCTCCGCCAGATGCTGTTGCTCGCGGCCCGAGCGCACGCGGTAATCGATGATACAGGCGATCATGATTGGGCGGGCGCGCTACAAGCGCGCGCTAACCGGCGGCGGCGCGCGCCCGAGTCTCGCGCTCGGGCCGGACCGGCGTTTTGCGCCGGCGCGGCTTCTTGCCCTGCGCCTGCTCGGCCTCGCCGGTGAACTCGATCACCGAGAGTGGGGCCGCGTCACCGCGTCTGAAGCCGAACTTGATTACGCGGGTGTAGCCGCCGGCGCGGTCCTTGAAGCGCGGCGCGATCTCGTCGAACAGCTTCTTGACCATATCGCGCGAGCGGATGAAGTCGAAGGCCATTCGCCGCGCACTCAGGTCGCCACGCTTGCCGAGCGTGACCATCCGATCGGCGAAGCGCCTGAGCTCCTTGGCTTTGGCATCGGTAGTCTTGATCCGCTCGTGGCGGATAAGGCTCAACACCAGGTTACGAAACAACGCCTTACGATGGGCCGAGCTGCGGTTGAGCTTGCGGCCCTGATTTTGATGACGCATCGCCTACTCCAGGATTCGCGGGCCTAGGGCGATTCCCGCTGCTCCTGCTCCTCCCACATCCGGTCGAGCTCGCTACGCGAGGGCAGACCGTCGAGCCGCATGCCGAGCGAAAGTCCCATGTCGGTCAGAACTTCCTTGATCTCGTTAAGCGACTTGCGGCCGAAATTCTTGATCTTGAGCATGTCCTGCTCGCTGCGCTGGACCAGCTCGCCGACGAACTTAATATCCGCGTTCTGCAGCCCGTTGAAGGCGCGCACCGAAACCGGCAGCTCCGCGACCGGCTTTAGCAGCGCCTCGTTGAGCGCCGGCCCGGCCTCCGCACCGTTGGTGGCGGCGGGCACCTCGGCGCCCTCCTCCATACCGGCGAAGATCGACATCTGGTCGCGCGCCACGCGCGCCGCATAGGTCAGCGCGTCACGCGGCGAAATCGACCCGTCGGTCCAGACTTCGAGCACCAGCCGGTCGTAGTCGGTACGCTGGCCGACGCGGGCATTGGTGACGGTGAAATTGACCTTGCGGATCGGCGAGAAAATCGCGTCGAGCCGGATGGTGCCGATCGGTTCCTCTTCGGCGCCGCGCTCGGCCGGCACGTAACCGCGCCCGCGCCGGATCACCAGCTCCATATCGAGGTCGGCCCCCTTGTCGAGGGTCGCGATATGCTGGTCGGGGGTCAGCACTTCGAGGTTGGGTCCGCCGCTGATATCACGCGCCGTCACCACCGCTTCGCCCTTGGCCTGCAGCGCGGCGGTGAGCTCGTCGCCCTCGTGAAGCTGGAGGCGCACCTCCTTGAGGTTGAGCACGATATCGGTGATATCTTCCTTGACCCCGGGCAGCGTGGAAAACTCATGGAGCACGCCCTTGATCCGGACCGCGGAGATCGCAAACCCCGGCAGCGAGGCGAGCAGGATACGGCGCAGCGTGTTGCCAATCGTGATGCCGTAGCCGCGCTCCAGCGGTTCGGCGAAGAAGCGCCCATAGCTGGGTGTCACTTCCTTCTCGTCGAACTCGACGGTTTTGGGTTTGATCAGATCGCGCCAATCAGTCTGCATATTTGTCGCCGCTCTTAACGGATGAATTTTTCAAACTGCTTACCGTACAACCCCCGTTTCTTCACTTACCTTGAATAATGCTCAACGATCAGCTTCTCGCTGATCGGCATCGTCAAATCGCCGCGCGTCGGCAGCGCCTTGAGCGAGCCGCGGAACTGCTCGCGCTCGAGCGCGATCCAGGCCGGCAGCCCGCGCCGCTGCGAGAGTTCGATGGCCTCGACGATAACCTTCTTCTGCCGGCTCTTCTCGGTGATGCTGACAACCTGGTTGACCGCGACGATATACGACGGGATCGTCACCACCTTGCCGTTGATCTCGATATGGCCGTGGCGCACCAGCTGGCGCGCCTGCGAGGCCGAGCTCGCGAAGCCGAGCCGGTAGACCACGTTGTCGAGCCGCCGCTCCAACAGCACCAGCAGGTTCTCGCCGGTGATTCCTGGCATCCGCTCGGCGCTGGCGAAGTAGCCCGCGAACTGCTTCTCGAGCATCCGGTAGATACGCTTGACCTTCTGCTTTTCGCGCAGCCGAATCGAAAATTCGGAAAAGCGCGTGCGCGACTGGCCATGAGCGCCGGGCGGATAGTTGCGCCGCTCGATCGCACACTTGTCGGTGTAGCATCGCTCGCCCTTGAGGAAGAGCTTCAAGCCTTCGCGCCGGCATAGCCGGCATACCGGACCCAGGTTTCTTGCCACTGCTGCCTTAGCCTCCGCCGCTCAGACCCGCCGCCGCTTGGGTGGACGACAGCCGTTGTGCGGGATCGGGGTTACATCCTTGATTGAACTCACGTTGAGACCCGCCGCCTGCAACGCGCGAACTGCCGATTCGCGTCCGCCGCCGGGGCCTTTGACGAACGCGACTACCGTCCGCATCCCGACTTCCGAGACCTTGCGCGCCGCCGCTTCCGCCGCCATCTGGGCCGCAAACGGGGTTCCCTTGCGCGAGCCCTTGAAGCCGACCGAGCCGGCGCTCGCCCATCCGACCACCATCCCCTGCGGGTCAGTGATACTGACGATGGTGTTGTTGAAGGTGGCGTGGATATGGGCCACCCCTTCGGGCACGTTGCGCCGTACGCGACGCCGGCGCGGTGCCGGCGCTGCCGCCGCACCACCTGCGGTGCCGGCCGCCGCTGTCCCGGCCGCCGCGGTTGCACCCGCGCGGGCCGCGCCCTTCGATTCTTTTGGTTCTTTAGTCTCTTCAGCCATCAGTTATGCTCGCCCTGATAGAAAATCCATTCGCAAAATGTCACCTGCTAGCCCTTGGACGGCGCCTGCTTCTTGCCGGCCACTACCTTGCGCGGTCCCTTGCGGGTGCGGGCGTTGGTATGGGTCCGCTGTCCGCGCACCGGCAGCCCGCGCCGATGGCGGATGCCGCGGTAGCAGCCGAGGTCCATCAGACGCTTGATCGATTGCTGCACTTCGCGCCTGAGATCGCCCTCGACCTTGTGATCCTGGTCGATCACCTGGCGGATTCGCACCTGCTCCTCGGCGCTCAGGTCGTCGCTGTTGCGGCCCGGATCGACCTTGGCGTTGTCCAGGATGGTGCGCGCCGCGGAGCGCCCGATGCCGTAGACATAGGTGAGCGCGATCTCCATGCGTTTGTTTCTCGGCAATTCAACTCCGGCTACACGTGCCATACGACTATCCTCTCAATCAGCCTTGGCGCTGCTTGTGCCTGGGGTTCGAGCACAGGATGCGCACCACGCCTTGACGGCGCACCACCTTGCAATTCTTGCAAATCTTTTTGACCGAGGCCCTGACTTTCATCGCCTTAAACCGTCCTGACTCGTCCCCTGCGCTCAGCGCATCCGATAGGTGATACGCCCGCGGCTCAGATCGTACGGCGACAGCTCCACCGTAACCTTGTCGCCGGGCAGAATCTTGATGTAATGCATCCGCATCTTGCCCGAGATATGCGCCAGCACGCGATGGCCGTTTTCGAGCGATACGCGGAACATCGCGTTGGGCAGTGCCTCCAGCACCAGGCCTTGTACTTCTATCGCATCGCTCTTCGACATTTCACAGCTCGCTCAAAATCTCCGGCCCGTTGGCGGTAATCACGATCGAATGCTCGAAATGCGCCGAGAGCTTGCCGTCCGCGGTGACCGCCGTCCAGCCATCGCGCAGAATCTCAAGCTCGGCCGTGCCTTCGTTGACCATCGGCTCGATCGCCAGCGCCATCCCTTCCTGGAGCCGCGGATTCGGCATCCCGGCCCGGAAATAATTCGGCACCTGGGGCTCCTCATGCAGGCGCCGCCCGATGCCGTGGCCGGCGAAGTCCTCAACCACCGCGTAGCCGGCGCCCTCGGCGACCTGCTGCACGGCGCGGCCGATATCGCCGATCCGGTTGCCGACCCGGGCCTGTTCGATACCGGCGTAGAGCGACTCGCGCGTTACCCGCATCAGCCGCTGTGCGCGCTCCGAAACCTCGCCGACCGGCACCGTGCGCGCGGCGTCGCCGAAGAAGCCCTGGTAGACCACACCGAAGTCGAGGCCCACGATATCGCCCGCCTTGAGCTTTCTGCCCGACGGGATGCCGTGGACGATCTCGTGGTTGACCGACACGCACAGGCTCTTCGGATAAACCACATCGTGCGGCTTGTAGCCCTTGAAGGCCGGACGGGCGCCCTTCTGCAGCGTCAGCTTCTCGGCCATCCGGTCGAGCTCGTCGGTGGTGACGCCGGGGCGCACCGCGGCCGCCACCTCGGCGAGCACCTCGGCGACGATCCGGCTCGCCTTGCGCATCACGGCGATCTCTTCGCGACTCTTGAGCTCGATCATGGCCGCCGCTCGTCCTTGCCGACGGCTTTTTGTACGCCGCTCCCGAGCGCCTTGAGAATCCGTGACTCGACCTCTTCCAGGCGCCCGATGCCGTCGACCCGCGTCAGCAGCCCCTGCGCGTCGTAATATTCCAGCAGCGGCCGCGTCGCCGCCGCATAGACCTGCAACCGATTAGCGACCGTGTCCTCGGCGTCGTCATCGCGTTGATAAAGCTCGCCATGGCATTTATTGCAATGGCCCATATTGCTCGGCGGATCAAACACCAGGTGATACATCTCGCCGCAGTTGCGGCAGGTGCGCCGTCCCGAAATCCGCTTGATAATCTCCTGGTCCGGCACGTTCAACGCGATTACCCGGTCGATTGCGCCGTCACCTTCAAGCATCCTGGTCAAGGCTTCCGCCTGTGCCCGGGTGCGGGGAAAGCCGTCAAGTATAAAGCCGCTCGCCGCATCGGGTCGATGTAGCCGTTCGGCGATTAGTTTCTCCACCACTTCGTCCGGCACCAGGGCGCCGCGATCCATCAGGCGCTTGGCGTCAAGCCCCGGCACCGAGCGGTCGCGGACCGCCGCGCGGAGCAGGTCGCCGCTGGCGATTTGCGGAACGCCCAGCTTGTCGCAAAGCATCCGCGCCTGCGTGCCCTTGCCGGCCCCGGGCGGGCCCAACAACACCAGCCGCACCACCTACGCCCCCCGCCTCGATTTGACTCTGCCGCGCCGCATGAAGCCCTCGTAATTGCGGGTCAACAGATGAGTTTCAATCTGCGCAATCGTGTCGAGCGCCACTCCCACCACGATCAACAGCGCGGTGCCGCCGAAGTAGAACGGCACGTTGAAGCGCTCGATCAGGATGGTCGGCAGAATACATACGGCGCTCACGTAGATCGCGCCGCCGAGCGTGATTCTCGACAACACTCGATCGATGTATTCGGCGGTGTGACGTCCCGGCCTGATTCCCGGGATGAAACCGCCATACTTCTTGAGATTGTCAGCGACGTCAACCGGATTGAACGTAACTGCAGTGTAAAAATAGCAGAAAAAGATAATCAGCGCGATATAGACCAGATCGTAGTAAACGCCCCCCGGCGTGAGATACGACGACCAGTTCTTGAGCGCCGGCACGAAGGTCGCCACGGTGGCCGGAAAGACCAGGATCGAGGAGGCAAAAATCGGCGGAATAACCCCGGAAGTATTGATCTTTAGCGGCAGATGGGAGCTCTGGCCACCATACACCCGCCGCCCGACCACCCGCCGCGCGTACTGCACCGGGAGCCGGCGCTGCGCGGTCTCGATGTAGACGATACCGCCGGTAACGCCCAGTGCCAGCGCCAGGATCAGGATGAGCACGAAGATGCTCATCTCGCCCTCGCGCACGAACTGGGTGGTGGTGCCGATCGCGCTGGGCAGGCGCGCCACGATTCCGGCCATGATGATCAACGAGATGCCGTTGCCGATGCCACGCTCGGTAATCTGCTCGCCGATCCACATCACGAACATCGTGCCCGCGGTGACCGTGATCACCGTCATCAGCCGAAACGAGATACCCGGATGGTAGACCACCGAGCCACCGCCCGGTGCCCGGATATGTTCGAGCGAGTAGGCGATCATGTAGCCCTGTACGATCGCGAGCAGCACCGTGAAATAGCGGGTGTACTGGGTGATCTTGCGCCGCCCCGCCTCGCCTTCCTTGTAAAGCTCGTCCAGATAAGGTGATGCGACTTTCAGCAGGTCGAGAATAATCGCGACCGAGATATAGGGCATGATGCCGAGCGCGAAGACCGAAAAACGCTCCAACGCACCGCCCGAGAACAGGTTGACCCAGCCGAACAGCGTGCTCGACGCGGCATCGAAGAACGCGGCCAGCGCCTGCCCGTCGATGCCTGGAGTCGGCACGGCCACGCCCACCCGGTAGACCACCAGCATCGCGGCCGTGAAAAGCAGCCGGCGGCGCAGTTCCGGGATGCGCGAGGCGTTTGAGAATCCTTCAAGCATTCAGTCCCGCAGGAACTCTCAGTCCTGTGTTTCTTCTCCGATTATCTGGGCGACCCCGCCGGCCCGGGTGATCTTTTCGCGCGCCCCGGCCGAGAAGGCATGGGCGTGGATCGTCAATTTGACCGCCAGCTCGCCGTCGCCGAGAATTTTGAGCTTGCGGCCGCCACGGATTATCCCGCGTTCCGCGAGCACCACCGGATCGATCCGATCGCCCGCGGCGAAATCCTTGAGCCGCCCCAGATTCACCGCCGCGAAGGCGTCGCGCAGCGCCGCGTTGCGCAACAGGCGCCGGAAACCGCGCTTGGGCACGCGCCGCTGCAGCGGCATCTGGCCGCCCTCGTAGCTGGGCGGCGTATTGCCGCCCGATCGCGAGCCGCGGCCCTTATGCCCGCGCCCCGCGGTCTTGCCGGAGCCTGAGCCGATGCCACGTCCGACTCGGCGGGCCCGCCGGGTCGCTCCCGGGGGCGGTCTCAGATCACTCAAATCCATCTTTTATACCGTTGTCGATTCCTGGTCCCTGACCGTTCGATACTGATTGCTCAGCTTTTGACTTCCACCAGATGCGATACGCGCCGAATCATCCCGTCGACCGCCGCGCTGCGCTTGATCTCGCGCTCGCTGCCGAGCTTGCCCAGTCCGAGCCCCTTGAGCGTCTGGCGCACGCGCTGCTTGGTGCCGATCGGGCTGTGGACCAGCCTTATCCGAATCTTGTCGTCCATCGTTTAATCCCGTCCCGGCTAGGCCGCCGCCGTCTCGCCGTCCGGACGCCGCCGCAGCTTGATGATCTCCTCAGGCATCATCAGTCCCGCCAACGCTTCGAGCGTCGCCCTGACCAGGTTATGCGGATTCGACGAGCCCAGCCGCTTGGTCAGGATGTTCCTGATTCCCGCCAGCTCGACCACCGCCCGCACACCGCCCGCGGCGATAACCCCGGTGCCTTCCGAGGCCGGCTTCAGGACCACCTTGCCGGCGCCAAAATGGCCGACCACGGCATGTGGGATAGTGCCGTCGCGCAGCCGCACCCGTATCAGGCTCTTCTTGGCCCGCTCGACGCCCTTGCGAATCGCCTCCGGAACCTCGTTGGCCTTGCCCAGTCCGAAACCGACCAGGCCATTCTGATCGCCCGCCACCACCAACGCGCTGAAGCTGAAACGCCGGCCGCCCTTGACGACCTTGGCGACGCGGTTGATGTGGACCACCTTTTCCTTGATCTCGAGTCCCTGCGGATCTATTCGTTGCGCCATCGAGTCTCGTCCCCTCTGCGCTCAGAACGTGAGCCCGCCCTCGCGAGCCGCGTCCGCCAGGGCCTTCATCTTGCCGTGATAGAGAAAGCCGTTACGATCGAACACCACCCGGGTGATGCCCTGTTCCTTGCAGCGCTGGGCGATCGCCTGGCCGACGATTTTGGCCGCTTCGACGCCCCGCTTGCCCTTGACCGCGGCGCTCAATTCGCTGCCCGTGGTCCCGACCGCCGCCAGCGTCCGGCCGGATTCATCCGAAATCACCTGCACATAAATATGATGCAGCGATCGGTAGACCGACAGCCGCGGCCGCGCGTCACTGCCGCGCACCACGCGCCGCACCCGTCGCTGGCGTAATCTGCGTTTTTCGACCCGTTCCATTGCCATCGCGATAAACCGTCCCGCCTAGCTGGCGCTGGCGCCGGCCGCCGCCTTGCCGGCTTTGCGCCGAATCGTTTCGCCGGCGTACTTGATGCCCTTGCCCTTGTACGGCTCGGGCGGCCGCAACTCGCGAATCTGCGACGCTACCGTTCCCAGCAACTGCAGGTCCGCGCCTTCCAGGGTGATCAGCACCTGGCGCTCGACCTTGGCCGTCACGCCGGGCGGCAACTGGTAGACGATCGGATGCGAGTAGCCGAGCGTAAAATTGATCTGATTACCGCGCACCTCGGCGCGGTAGCCGACGCCGTTGATCTCCAGCACCCGGGTAAAGCCGCGGCTCACGCCGGTCGCCATGTTGGCCACCAGCTTGCGCGTCAGCCCATGGAGCGAGCGCTGCTGCTGGCTGTCGCCCGGCCGCGTGATCACGATCGTCGAGTCGCTGATCTCCGGCGTATAGCCCGCCGGAATCTGCAGCTCGAGCTTGCCCTTGGGCCCCTCTAGCCGCAGCGTCGCGCCACTCAGCGCCGCCTTGACGCCCTTTTCGAGCAGCACCGGCATTCTTCCTATCCGCGACATCTATATCTCACCAAGCAGTCCTGTTTATCTCGCCAAGCAGCCCTACCAGACCCTCAGCAGGATCTCGCCGCCGACCTTCTTGCGCCGCGCCTCGCGGTCGGTCATCACGCCGAGCGGGGTCGACAGCACATGCATCCCCATCCCGCCCGCCGCCCGCGGCATCCGTTCGACGCCCGAGTAAACCCGCAGGCTCGGCTTGCTGACGCGCTGCAGGCCGCGAATGACCGGCTCGCGCTTCTCGCGGTTCTGGGCGTAGCGAATCTTGAGCTTGAGCTTGCGCCGATAGCCCTCGCCCTCGCTGTCGACGGCTTCCAGAAAGCCTTCGGCGGCAAGCACGCGGGCGATCGCCTCGCGCAGGCGCGAATGGGAAAGCTCGAGCTCGTTGTAACGCGCATGGATGGCGTTGCGAATCCGGGTGAGCATCTCTGCGATCGGGTCGGTCTGCGACATCTTTTACCTGAAGTCTCTGCTCCGCTTGCCTTAATTTTCGTCGCGCTCGGGTTGCGCCGCCGCTACCAACTAGCCTTGACCACGCCCGGCAACTCGCCGCGCAGCGCCAGCTGGCGCAGGCACAGCCGGCACAGCTTGAAGCGCCGGTAAAAGGCCCGCGCGCGGCCGCAGCGGGGGCATCGGCTATGGCCGCGCACTTTGAATTTCGGGGTGCGCCGCGCCTTGATCCTGAGAGAAGTCTTCGCCATCTGAGCCCGCCTTTAGCTCCGCTAACCCGCTGCCTGAATCTGGGCTTCGGCAGCCGCACCGCGAAACGGCATGCCCAGCGCCCGCAGCAGCGTGATCCCTTCGAAGTCGCTGCGCGCGGTGGTGATCACGGAGATCGTCATGCCCTTTACGGCTTCCACCTTGTCGAGGTTGATCTCGGGGAAAATCGTATGTTCGCGCAGCCCCAGCGAGTAATTGCCGCGACCGTCGAAGGCCTTCTCGCTGATACCGCGGAAGTCGCGCACGCGCGGCAGCGCGACACTCACCAGCCGATCGAAGAACTCGTACATCCGCTCGCGCCGCAGCGTGACCATCACGCCGATCGGCATCCCCTGGCGCAGCTTGAAGTTCGAAATCGCCTTACGCGCCCGCGTGATCACCGGCTTCTGGCCGACCACCTGCTTGAGCTCCTCGACCGCCGCGTCGAGCACCTTGACGTTCTCGCGCGCCTCGGCCAGCGACATATTGATCACCACCTTGTCGAGGCGCGGCACGCGCAGGCGGTTTTCGATCTTGAGCTCGCGCATCAGCGCCGGCACGATTTCCTTCTCGTAGCGCTCCTTGAGCCGCGGCGTGACCTTGGGCTCGGGCTCGCTCGGCTCGGCCGGCGCCGCCTCGGCCGCGGCCGCCGCCGCGCCCTTGGGCGGACGCTTGCTCCTGGTCCGCGCTTCGCCGCCTTCGGCCGACCGCTCTTCGCGGGCGCGCGATTTCTTTGCCTGGTCTTTCTTGTCCTGCTCGTCGGCCATTATTCGTTACCGATCTGCTCACCGCATCGGCGGCAGGCTCTAACGCGCGCGCCGTCGGCTGCGGGCTTGATTCCGACCCGCACCGGCGCGTTGCATCGCTCGCAGAAAAACATCACGTTCGAGATCGGCAGCGGCGCCTCTTTCTCGACGATACCGCCCGGGCTCTGTGGTCCGCGCGGCTTGGAATGACGCTTCATCACGTTGAGCCGCTCGACGATCACACGCCCCTCGAGCGCCAGCACCCGCATCACCTTGCCGGTCTTGCCGCGCTCGCGCCCGGTCACGACCATCACCATGTCGTCCTTCTTGATCCGCGACCTGACCGGCGCCGCCAGCTTCTTGATCCGTCGTTGTTTGGCCTGCTCCGGCATCACAGCACCTCCGGAGCGAGCGAGATGATCTTGAGAAACCGCCGCGCCCGCAGCTCGCGCGCCACCGGGCCGAAAATGCGCGTGCCGATCGGCTCGTGCTGACTGTCGAGCAGCACCGCCGAGTTGTCGTCGAAGCGGATATAACTGCCGTCGGCGCGGCTGATCTCCTTGCTGGTGCGGACGATCACGGCGCGGCTCACCTCGCCCTTCTTGACCTTGGAATTGGGCGCCGCTTCCTTGACCGAAACCACGATCACGTCGCCGACCGTGGCGTAGCGCCGGCGCGAGCCGCCCAACACCTTGATACATTGCACCTTGCGGGCGCCGGAATTGTCGGCAACCTCAAGGATGGTCTGCGTTTGAACCACTGCCAACCGCTCCTGTTCAACCGGCCGCGCGGCGCAGCACTTTGCTCACGCGCCAGCGCTTGTTTTTCGACAGCGGCCGGCTCTCGATAATCATCACGCGGTCGCCCTCATGGCATTCGCCGCGCTCGTCGTGGGCCATCAGCCGCCGCCGCTGGCGCATGCGCTTGCCGTACAGCGGATGCTGCACCAGGCGGTCGACCTGCACCACCACGGTCTTGGCCATCTTCGCGCCGACCACCAGCCCCTCGCGCCGTTTAGCTCGCTTGCGCATCTTTTCCCTTCGCTGCATCGCTCTGTGAGCGGCCGCCGCTCTTGCTCCCGAGCACGGTCAGAATCCGCGCCAGCTCGCGGCGCGCGCGCCGGTAACCGGTCGGGTTATCGAGCTGATTGGTGCGCATCTTGAGCCGCAGGCGGAAAATCTCCTCGCGCGTCTCGCGCTCCTTGACCCTGAGATCCTCGGGGTTCATCTGCCGGATGTCATCAAGCTCCAAGGCCGACTCCTTCGCGCTCGACTACTATCGTCTTGATCGGCAGCTTATGGGCCGCCAGCCGCATCGCCTCATGGGCGGTGGCGCGGTCGACCCCTTCCATCTCGAACAGAATCCGTCCCGGCTTGACCACCGCCACCCAGCCCTCGGGCGAACCCTTGCCCTTGCCCATCCGGGTCTCGGCCGGCTTCTTGGTAAACGGTTTGTCGGGGAACACCCGGATCCAGACCCGTCCGCCGCGCTTGATATGGCGGGTTAGCGCGATACGGGCCGCCTCGAGCGCGCGGGTATCGACCCGGGCGGTCTCCAGGCTCTTGAGCCCGAAGTCGCCGAAGGCCATCTCGACGCCGCGCGGCGCGGCGCCGCGCACGCGCCCCTTCATCATCTTGCGCCATTTGACTTTTTTTGGTGACAGCATCCCGCTCTATCCTGAACCCGGCGTGCTAGCCCTGCTGGGCCGCCGCTCCCGCGCGTTTGCGCGCCTCTTCCTGGCGGGTCAAAATTTCGCCGCGGAAGATCCAGACCTTGACGCCGATCACGCCGTAGGTGGTGCGCGCCTCGGCGAAGCCATAGGCGACGTCGGCGCGCAGCGTCTGCAGCGGCACGCGCCCCTCGCGATACCATTCGCTGCGTGCGATCTCGGCTCCGCCCAGGCGTCCGGCGACGTGGACCTTGACGCCCTGCGCGCCCATCCGCATCGCCCGCAGCACTGCTTCCTTCATCGCGCGCCGGAAGGCGACGCGGCGCTCGAGCTGCAGCGCGATATTCTCGGCCACCAGCTGCGGGTCGAGGTCGGGGCGGCGCACCTCGTGAATATTGATAAACGCCTCGCGCGCCTTCATCACGCTCTGGATGTCGCGCTTGAGCTTGTCGATTTCGGCGCCCTTCTTGCCGATCACGATCCCGGGCCGGGCGGTGTGAATATTGATCTTGGCCTTGTTGGCCATCCGCTCGATTTCAATCCGCGAGATGCCGGCGTGGTAGAGCCGGCGCTTGATGAACTCGCGGATCCTGAGATCCTCGTGCAGCAGCTCGACGTAATTGTGCCGGTTGCCGAACCATTTCGAGTCCCAGCCCTCAATGATGCCGAGTCGGAGCCCGCGCGGATGTGACTTCTGTCCCATACTGAAATCCTTTAGGACCCGAGTTCGTCGACGATCACGGTTACGTGGCTGGTGCGCTTTAAGATCGGTGTGGCGTGCATATGGGCACGCTGCAGCGAGCGCTTCCAGGTCGGACCGGTATCGGCGGTGGCGAGTTTCACGTACAGCCGGTCTTCGTCGATACTCTGTTGATCGCGCGCATTGGCGACCGCTGCAAGCAGCGTCTTGGACAGGATGCGGGCCGCCTTCTTGGGCGTGAAGTCGAGGATCGACAGCGCCTGATCGACCCGCTTGCCGGCCACCAGCTCACACACCAACCGCAGTTTCTGCGGCGAAATTCTGACAAACCGGGTACGCGCCTTGGCTTCCATCAACAGCTCTCCGTCCTAGGCGCCCGCCGACTTGGGTGCGCCGGAGCGGACCTCGCCTTTGCGATCGCCGGCATGGCCATGGTAGGTGCGGGTCGGCGAAAATTCGCCGAGCTTGTGCCCGACCATATTCTCGGTGCAGTAGACCGGGATGAACTTGTGGCCGTTATGCACCGCGAAGGTCAGCCCGATCATGTCGGGCGTGATCATCGAGCGCCGCGACCAGGTCCGGATAATCCGCTTCTCGCCCGAGGCGGTGGCGGTCTCGACCTTCTTCTGCAGGTGGCCGTCGACGAACGGACCTTTTTTTTGCGATCTCATGCGATTCTTCGCGCCTCGCAGCCTTCCTAACGCTTGCCGCGCGGCCGACGGCTCACGATATAGCGATCCGACGGCTTCTTGCCGCGGGTCTTGTGTCCCTTGGTCGGCATCCCCCACGGCGATTGCGGATGGTTACCCTTGGAGCGTCCCTCACCGCCGCCGTGCGGATGGTCGACCGGGTTCATCGCCACCCCGCGCACGTGCGAGCGCTTGCCCAGATGGCGGCTGCGGCCAGCCTTACCGATCGAAATATTCTCGTGCTCGGCGTTGCCGACCTGGCCGATAGTGGCGCGGCATTCCGCCAGCACCATCCGCTGCTCGCCCGAGGGCAGCTTCAAGAGCGCGAACTTGCCCTCCTTGGCCATCAACTGCGCCTGCGCGCCGGCGCCACGTGCGAGCTGGGCGCCGCCGCCGGGCTTCAACTCGATGGCGTGGACGACGGTGCCGACCGGGATGGTCTTGAGCTGCAGCGCGTTGCCGGGCTTGATATCGGCGGCTGCGCCCGATTCGACCTTGTCGCCCACCTTGAGGCCGACCGGCGCGAGAATATAGCTCTTGCGGCCGTCGGCGTAGTTGAGCAGCACGATATTGGCCGAGCGATTGGGATCGTACTCGAGCGACACGACGCTGGCCGGCACGCCGTCGTGATCGCGCCGAAAATCGATCACCCGCAGCATCCGCTTGTGGCCGCCGCCGCGATGGCGCACCGTCATGCGTCCGCGGTTGTTGCGTCCGCCCGAGCGTTTGACCGGCTTCAACAGCGCCTTTTCGGGCAGCTTGGGCGTAAGATCGGAGAAGTCCGCGACCTGCTGGAAACGCTGGCCGGGAGTGCGCGGATTTAGCTGGATTACTGCCATCGCAAATTCAGTCCGTCAAAAATTTTCAGGCGCCCTCGAAAAATTCGATGCGGTCGCCTTCCTTGAGGGTCACGTACGCCTTCTTCCAGTTGGTCTGGCGGCCGACGGTGCGTCCGCGGCGGCGCTGCTTGCCCATGAAATTCGAGGTCCGCACCTTGATCACGGTGACCTTGAACAGCTCCTCGACGGTCTCGCGAATCGTATCCTTGGTGGCCTCGGGCCGCACCCGAAACGCCACCTGGTTGGATTCCTCCGCGATGAGGGTGCCCTTCTCGGTCACCAGCGGCGCGAGGATCAGGCTTTCGTCGATCATCGCCGGCGCTCCCCGAGCCGCGCCTCGATCGCGCGCGCCGACTTTTCGGTCATCAGCAGCTCGTCGTAGTTCAGGATATCGAAGACGTTGAGCCCGCCCAGCGCCAGCACCTTGTAGGCCGCCAGATTGCGCGCGGCGCGAAGAAAGCCCTCTTCGCCCTCGCCCAGCACGATCAGGGCGTGCTTGAGCCCCAGCCCCTCGAGCAGCGCCTTGGCCAGCCGGGTTTTGGGCTCCGCGAGCTCCAGCGAATTCACCACCGTCAGCTTGCCATCGCGAGCCCGATCCGAAAGCGCCATGCACAACGCCTTGCGCCAGGCCTTCTTCGGCATCGAGTAGGAGTAGTCGCGCGGCTGCGGGCCGAAGGTGGTGCCGCCATGGCGCCACAGCGGCGAGCGCGTCGAGCCGGCGCGCGCGCGGCCGGTACCCTTCTGCCGCCACGGCTTGCGTCCGCCGCCCGAAATAAAGCCGCGGGTCTTGGTCGCCGCGGTGCCCGAGCGCCGGTTCGCGAGCTGCATCCGGACCGCCTCGTGAAACAGTCCCGGATTCCCTTCGCAGGCGAAGACCCGCGCCGAAATCTCCAGCTCGCCGACCTGCTGATGCTGGGGCGAATAGAGCGGCAACTTGACCGACGCGCTATGGTTCTGGCCTTCAGCCATTGCTCTGTTCCGCCGTCCGCCGCCGCAGCTTGGTCGCGTGCCGGACCGTAACGATGCCGCCGTCGGCGCCCGGCACCGTGCCGCCGAGCACGATCGCGTTGTCCTCGGTCAGAATATCGATCACCGGCAGGTTAACGATGGTAACTCCCTGGTTGCCCATCTGCCCGGCCATCCGCAAGCCCTTGCGCACGCGGCCCGGGTACGAACGATTACCGATCGCACCGCCGTGGCGAAAATATTCGTGGGTGCCGTGCGAGCCCGGGAAGCCGGAGAAATGGTGGCGTTTGATGACGCCCGCGTAGCCGCGCCCCTTGGAGACGCCCGAGACGTCGACCAGGTCGCCCGGCTTGAACACTTCGCCGGCGGCGATCGCCTGGCCGAGCTTGAGCTCGCCTTCACCGCGGCGCTGGAACTCGCGCGTGGCGACGCCCGGCGCGACCTCGCCCTTGGCGAAATGGCCGCGTTCGGCGGCGCTCGAACGCGAGGGCTTTTTGCGCCCGTAGGTCACCTGCACCGCCTCGTAGCCATCGCTGGCCGCGCTCTTGAGTTGCGTGACCATGCACGGGCCGAGCTGGACAACAGTCACCGCGCGCACCCGTCCGGCGTTGTCGCCGACCTGCGTCATACCAAGTTTTTTACCAATCAATCCGGTCAGCACAGCCGTCTCATCCGAGCTTTATTTCGACGTCGACGCCCGCCGCGAGGTCGAGCTTGCCGAGCGCGTCGATGGTCTGCTGGGTCGGTTCGAGCACGTCGAGCAGCCGCTTATGCGTGCGGATCTCGAAATGCTCGCGCGATTTCTTGTCGACATGCGGCGAGCGATTCACGGTGAAACGCTCGATCCGGGTCGGCAGCGGAATCGGCCCGGCCACCCGTCCGCCGGTGCGGCGGATAGTATCGACGATCTCGCGCACCGACTGGTCAAGCAGTCGATAGTCGTACGCCTTAAGACGTATGCGTATCTTCTCGTTCATCCGGTCAGCCACGTCTTTCGGCTCTCCTGCGTCGCGTCCTTTACCAATTCGCCCTTTATTTCAGAACTTTCGAAACCACGCCGGCGCCGACCGTGCGGCCGCCCTCGCGGATTGCAAAGCGCAGCCCCTGCTCCATCGCAACCGGCGTGATCAGCTCGCCAACCGCCGACACGCTATCTCCCGGCATCACCATCTCGGTGCCCTCCGGCAGCGTCACCACCCCGGTGACGTCGGTGGTGCGGAAGTAGAACTGCGGGCGATAGCCGTTGAAAAACGGCGTATGCCGGCCGCCCTCTTCCTTGGTCAGCACGTAGGTCTGAGCCTCGAAGCGGGTATGCGGGGTGATCGAACCGGGCTGCGCCAGCACCTGCCCGCGCTCGATGTCCTCGCGCTTGAGGCCGCGCAGCAGCACGCCGATATTGTCGCCCGCCTGCCCCTCGTCGAGGATCTTGCGGAACATCTCGACGCCGGTGACGACGGTCTTGCTGGTGTCGCGGAAGCCGACGATCTCGACCTCCTCGCCGACCTTGACGCGGCCGCGCTCGACCCGTCCGGTGACCACCGTGCCGCGCCCGGAGATCGAGAACACGTCCTCGATCGGCATCAGGAACGGCTTCTCGGTCTCGCGCTCGGGCTGCTTGATGTAGTCGTCCACCGCCGCCATCAGATCCAGAATCGGCTTGCAGTGCGGGCACTCGTCCTTGCCGCACCCGCATTCCAGCGCTTTCAGCGCGCTGCCGCGGATCACCGGGGTGTCGTCGCCCGGAAATTCGTACTTCTTCAACAGGTCGCGGACCTCGAGATCGACTAGGTCGAGCAATTCGGGATCGTCGACCATGTCGACCTTGTTCATGAAGACCACGATATAGGGCACGCCGACCTGGCGGGCGAGCAGGATATGCTCGCGGGTCTGGGGCATCGGGCCGTCGTTGGCCCCGACCACCAGGATGGCGCCGTCCATCTGGGCCGCGCCGGTGATCATGTTCTTGATATAGTCGGCGTGGCCCGGGCAATCGACGTGCGCGTAGTGGCGCGTCTTGGTCTCGTACTCGACGTGCGTGATCGCGATGGTGATGCCGCGCTCGCGCTCCTCGGGGGCCCGGTCGATCTTGTCGAACGGCACGAACTGCGCAAGTTTGCGCGACGCCAGCACCTTGGTGATGGCCGCGGTCAACGTGGTCTTGCCGTGGTCGATATGGCCGATGGTGCCGACGTTGGCATGCGGCTTGTTCCGTTCAAATTTCGCCTTGCCCATGGTTTGCCTCCGCTTGGACCTCCCAGTCCCGGTTCACCCGCTAAGCGCGCTTGCGCGGCTTGTCGCCTTCGCCGTTGCGCGCGATCAGCTCTTCATGCACCGACTGCGGCACCGGCTCGTAGGCGCCGAACTGCATCGTATAAGTTGCGCGACCCTGGGTTATCGAGCGCAGCTTGGTCGCATAGCCGAACATCGTCGCCAGCGGCACCCGCGCCTCGATTACCTGGGCGCCGGCGCGATTCTCCATGCTCAGAATCTTACCGCGCCGCGCGCTGAGATCGCCGATCACGTCGCCCATGAATTCCTGCGGCGTGACCACCTCGACCTCCATCACCGGTTCGAGCAGCACCGGCTCGGCTTTCTCGGCGGCCTTCTTGAAGGCCATCGAACCGGCGATCTTGAAAGCCATATCCGAGGAGTCGACCTCGTGATACTGGCCGTCGAGCAGCCGCGCCCGCACGTCGACCATCGGGTAGCCGGCCAGCACGCCGCTCTCCATCGCTTCCTTGACGCCGTCCTCGACCGAGGGGATGAAGTTGCGCGGAATCGAGCCGCCCTTGGTCCCGTCGACGAACTCGAAGCCGGCGCCCTTTTCGAGCGGTTCGATGCTAAGCTCGACCACGCCGAACTGGCCATGGCCGCCGCTCTGGCGCACGAAACGTCCTTCGGCCTCGGCCGCGCTCCGGATGGTCTCGCGATAGGCGACCTGCGGCTTGCCGACGTTGGCGTCGACCTTGAACTCGCGCAGCATGCGGTCGACGATGATCTCCAGGTGCAACTCGCCCATCCCGGCGATCAGGGTCTGCGCGGTTTCGCGGTTGACGCTCACCCGGAACGAGGGGTCTTCCTTGGCGAGCTTCTGCAGCGCCTCGCCGAGCCGCTCCTGGTCGGCCTTGGTCTTGGGCTCGATCGCAATCTGGATGACCGGCTCGGGGAACTCGATCGATTCGAGCACGATCGGATGGGCCGCGTCGCACAGCGTGTCGCCGGTGGTGGTGTCGCGCAAGCCGACCGCGCAGATATCGCCGGCGAGGACTTCCGAGATCTCCTCGCGCTTGTTGGCGTGCAGCTTGACCAGCCGCCCGATCCGCTCGCGCTTGCCCTTGGTCGAGTTCAGCACCGAGCTGCCCTGTTCGAGCCGCCCCGAATAAACCCGCATGAAGGTCAGCGTGCCGATATACGGGTCGGTCATGATCTTGAAGGCCAGCGCCGAGAACGGCGCGTCGTCGCGCGGCCAGCGCTCTTCGACCTTATCATCGACCTTGCCGATCACCGGCGGCACGTCGAGCGGCGAGGGCAGGTAGTCGATGACCGCGTCGAGCATCGGCTGCACGCCCTTGTTGCGGAACGCCGAACCCATCAGCACCGGCACCAGCTTGAGCTGCAGCGTGGCGGCGCGAATCGCGGCGCGAATCGCCGCCGGCTCGGGCTCCTTGCCCTCGAGGTAGAGCTCCATGATGCTTTCGTCGTGGTCGGCGATCGCCTCGATCAACTTCTGCCGCTGGGCGGCGACCTGCTCCTGCATCGCGGCCGGAACCGGCTCCAGGCGGAAGTTGGCGCCCAGCGCGTCGCTATCCCAGATGATCGCCTGCTGCTCGATCAGATCGACCACGCCGCTAAACTTTTCCTCGGCGCCGATCGGAATCTGCAGCAGCAGCGGCACCGCCTTGAGCTTGTCGCGAATCTCACCCACCGCGCGCTCGAAGTCCGCGCCCACGCGGTCCATCTTGTTGATGAACGCGATACGCGGGACGTGGTACTTGTCGGCCTGGCGCCAGACCGTCTCGGACTGCGGCTCGACGCCGCCCACCGCGCAGAACAGCGCCACCGCGCCGTCGAGGATGCGCAGGCTGCGTTCGACTTCGATGGTGAAGTCGACGTGCCCGGGCGTATCGATCAGGTTGATGCGATTGTCGCGCCAGAAGCAGGTGGTGGCGGCCGAAGTAATCGTGATGCCGCGCTCCTGCTCCTGCACCATCCAGTCCATGGTCGCGGTGCCTTCGTGCACCTCGCCGATCTTGTAGTTGATACCGGTGTAATAGAGGACGCGCTCGGTAGTCGTCGTCTTACCGGCATCGATGTGCGCCATGATGCCGATATTGCGTACCTGTTCGATTGGAGTCTGACGTGCCACTGAAAAACCTGAACAACTTGCAGCCTACCATCGGAAATGAGCGAACGCCTTGTTGGCCTCGGCCATCCGATGGGTATCTTCGCGTTTCTTAACCGCCCCGCCACGATTGGCCGCCGCTTCGAGAATCTCGGCCGCCAGCCGTTCCTTCATCGACTTCTCGCCGCGCGCCCGCGCCGCCGTCACCAGCCATCGCATGGCCAGCGAACTGCGCCGCAGCGGCCGTACTTCGACCGGCACCTGATAGTTGGCGCCGCCGACCCGCCGCGACCTGACTTCGACACTGGGGCGGACATTGTCGAGCGCCCGCTTGAAGACCACCAGGCCATCTTCCTTGGTGCGATCGGCCACCAGGTCGAGGGCGCCGTACAGGATCAGCTCAGCGGTTGGCTTCTTGCCCCGCTCCATCACCACGTTGACGAACTTCGCCACCGTGCGGTCGTGGAACTTGGGATCCGGGCTGACTTCCCGGACTTTCGCCTGGCCTTTGCGTGACATCGGATTACTTCGGTTTCTTCGCGCCGTACTTCGAACGGCCCTTGCGTCGTTCCTGAACGCCGATCGAATCGAGCGTGCCGCGGATCACATGGTAGCGCACGCCGGGCAGATCCTTGACACGGCCGCCACGAATCAGCACCACCGAATGCTCCTGCAGGTTGTGACCGACGCCCGGGATATAGGTATTAACCTCGTATCCGTTCGACAGCCGCACCCGCGCCACCTTGCGCAGCGCCGAGTTGGGCTTCTTGGGCGTGGTGGTCTTGACCTGCGTGCAGACCCCGCGTTTTTGCGGCGAGCCCTGCAGCGCCGGGGCGCTGATCTTGTAGCGCTTCTTGATCCGCGCGTCGCGGATCAGCTGGTTAATCGTCGGCACTTCGGATGCGATCCCCTCGGCCCGGAATTCCCGGTCCGCGCTCTAAATCTCGCCGGCTCATTCGCCCGGTCCCGCACGGACCCGAGCCTCGACCGGCCAATTTTTCAAACAAACCCCCCAAGGGCTGAAGTACCCTTGGGGGAAACGTTAGTATATAACCTACTGCTTCCCGGCTGTCAATTACCGGCCGGTACAACCGCCTCGGTGACCTCGACTTCTTCCTCGACCGGGCCGCCCTCGACCCGGATGTCGATCGCATTATAGACCGCGACTCCGGTTCCGGCCGGAATCAGCCGGCCCATGATGACGTTCTCCTTGAGTCCGACTAGGCGGTCGACCTTGCCGTGGATGGCCGCCTCGGTCAGCACCCGGGTGGTCTCCTGGAAGGAGGCCGCCGAGATGAAGCTTTCGGTCGACAGCGAGGCCTTGGTGATACCGAGCAGCAGCGGCTCGGCGATCGCCGGCTCGCCGCCCTTGCCCAGCACCCGGCCGTTCTCCTCGTCGAAGCGCCATTTCTCGATCTGATCGCCGACCAGGAAATCCGTATCGCCGACCTCCTTGATCCGGACCCGCCGCAGCATCTGGCGCACGATCACTTCGATATGCTTGTCGTTGATACGCACGCCCTGCAATCGGTAGATCTCCTGGATCTCGTCGACCAGGTACTTGGCCAGCGCCTTCTCGCCCAGGATGGTCAGGATGTCGTGCGGATTCGACGAGCCTTCCATCAGCGGCTCGCCGGCCTTCACCACGTCGCCCTCGTGCACGCCGATATGCTTGCCCTTGGGAATCGGGTATTCGCGCGGCTCGCCGACTTCGGGCGTGACCACTACCTTGCGCTTGCCCTTGGTGTCCTTGCCGAACGACACCTGGCCGTCGATCTCCGAGATAATCGCGAATTCCTTGGGCTTGCGCGCCTCGAACAGTTCCGCCACCCGCGGCAGACCGCCGGTGATGTCCTTGGTCTTGGTGGTCTCGCGCGGGATTCTCGCGATCACGTCGCCCGCTCTCACCGCCGTGCCTTCGCCGACGCTGATATAGGCGCCGACCGGCAGGAAGTAGCGCGCGTACTGGTTCGAGTTCGGAATCTTGGCGGTTTTGGCGCCGGCGTCCTTGATCGAGACGCGCGGGCGCACGTCGAGATCCTTGAACTCGACGATCACGTTGGAACGCGCGCCGGTGCGCTCGTCGACCCGCTCCTCCATGGTCTTGCCCTCGAGGATGTCGCCGAACTTAACCGTGCCGTCGACCTCGGTGATAATCGGGGTGGTGTACGGATCCCATTCGGCGATCTTCTCGGCTGCCTTGACCCGCTCGCCCTCGGCCTTGAGCAGCTTGGCGCCGTAAACCAGCGGGTAGCGCTCACGTTCGCGCTCGCGCTGGACCGGGCCCTCGCCCCCCATCGGCGCCACCACCGCGACTTCGCTATGGCGCGACATCACGATCTGATGGCCGTCGCGGCCGCGCACCGTGGTGACGTTATGCAGCCGCACGATGCCCTCGTTGCGGGCCTCGAGCTCGGTCTGCTCGGCACGCCGTGAGGCGGTACCGCCGATATGGAAGGTCCGCATGGTGAGCTGGGTGCCGGGCTCGCCGATCGACTGGGCCGCCATGATGCCGATGGCCTCGCCGATATTAACCTGTTGTCCGCGTCCGAGGTCGCGTCCGTAGCACTTGATGCACACGCCGCGGCGCGACTGGCAGGTCAGCACCGAGCGGATTTTGACCCGCTCGAGGCCGCCCTCTTCGATTTCGCCGACCTTGTCCTCGTCGATCATCTCGTTGGCCCGCACCAGCACCTTGTTGGTGAACGGGTCGCTGATATCTTCCAGCGCCACGCGCCCCAGCACTCGATCGCCGAGCCCCTCGATCACTTCGCCGCCCTCGACCAGCGGCGTCATCTCGATTCCGTCGAGCGTGCCGCAGTCCTGTTCGGTGATGATCGAGTCCTGGGCAACGTCGACCAGGCGGCGCGTCAGGTAGCCCGAGTTGGCGGTCTTGAGCGCCGTGTCGGCCAGCCCCTTGCGCGCCCCGTGGGTCGAGATGAAGTACTGCAGAACGGTCAGCCCCTCGCGGAAGTTGGCCGTGATCGGGGTCTCGATGATCTCGCCCGACGGCTTCGCCATCAGGCCGCGCAGGCCGGCGAGCTGGCGAATCTGCTGGTCGGAGCCGCGCGCCCCGGAGTCGGCCATGATGAAGATCGGGTTGAACGACGGGCCGCTGATCTCGGCGCCCTTTTCGTCCTTGCCGAAGACCTGGGTCGACAGCCCCTTGATCACGGCGCTGCCGATCTTGTCCTGCACCTCGGCCCAGATGTCGACCACCTTGTTGTAGCGCTCGCCGTCGGTGATGACGCCGTTGTTGTACTGCTTCTGGATTTCGGCGACCTCGGCCTGCGCTTCGTTCAGCAATTGCGCCTTCTGCGGCGGAATCGTCATGTCCTTAATTGAGATCGAGATGCCGGCCCGGGTGGCGAACTCGAAGCCGATATCCTTGAGGCGGTCGGCGAAGATCACGGTCGCCTTGTTGCCGGCCCGGCGGTAGACCAGATCGATCAGGTTGCCGAGCTCCTTCTTCTTCATCGTATGGTTGACGTCGGCGAACGAAACCAGCGGCGGCACCACCTCGTAGAGCAGCACCCGTCCGACCGTGGTCTCGATTCGCTCGATCGGCACGGACGCGCCGTGGTGGCCGTCGCTCACCGCTGCCGCGCCCAGCCGCGCGTCCTCGATCTCGTCGAACAGGTGCGACTGGTCGTCGGTCTTGCTCAGCGGCATCCGCACGATGACCCGCGCGTGCAGGTTGACCTCGCCGTGGTCATAGGCGATTCGCACCTCGGCCGGGCTGGCGAAAACCTTGCCCTCGCCGCGCGCCAGCGGCCGCTCACGCGTCATGTAATAGAGCCCCAGCACCATGTCCTGGGTCGGCACGATAATCGGCTTGCCCGAGGCCGGTGACAGGATGTTGTTGGTCGACATCATCAGCGCCCGCGACTCGACCTGCGCCTCGATCGAGAGCGGCACATGGACCGCCATCTGATCGCCGTCGAAGTCGGCGTTGTAGGCGACGCAGACCAGCGGATGGAGCTGGATGGCCTTGCCCTCGATCAACACCGGCTCGAAGGCCTGGATGCCGAGGCGATGGAGCGTCGGCGCGCGGTTGAGCAGCACCGGATGCTCGCGGATAACCTCGTCGAGGATATCCCAGACATCCTTGCCCTCTTTCTCGACCAGCTTCTTGGCGCTCTTGATGGTCGTCACGTAGCCGCGCTCTTCGAGCTTCGAGTAGATGAACGGCTTGAACAGCTCGAGCGCCATCTTCTTGGGCAGGCCGCACTGATGGAGCCGCAGCTCGGGGCCGACCACGATCACCGAGCGGCCCGAGTAATCGACCCGCTTGCCGAGCAGGTTCTGGCGAAAGCGCCCGGACTTGCCCTTGAGCATGTCGGACAGCGATTTGAGCGGCCGCTTGGAGGGACCGGTAATCGCGCGCCCGCGCCGGCCGTTGTCGAACAGCGCGTCGACCGCCTCCTGCAGCATCCGCTTCTCGTTGCGGATGATGATATCGGGGGCGTTCAGTTCGATGAGCCGCTTGAGGCGGTTGTTGCGGTTAATCACGCGCCGATAAAGATCGTTCAAATCCGAAGTCGCGAAGCGCCCGCCGTCGAGCGGCACCAGCGGCCGCAGGTCGGGCGGGATGACCGGCAGAATCGTCAGGATCATCCACTCCGGCTTGTTGCCCGATTCGCGAAACGCGTTGACCACCTTGAGCCGCTTGGCGACTTTCTTGCGCCGCGCCTCGCTGGCGGTGTTCTTCATCTCGACCCGCAGCTCCTCGGCGATCTGGTTGAGGTTGAGCTGCGTCAAGAGCAGGCGAATCGCCTCGGCGCCCATCTCGGCCTTGAAGCTGTCGCCGTATTGCTCGCGCGCCTCGCGATACTTGCGCTCGGTCAGCAGCTCCTTGTGGGTGAGCGGCGTCTCGCCCGCATCGGTGATGACGTAGCACTCGAAATAGAGCACCTTTTCGAGTTCCTTGAGCGTCATGTCGATCAGCGTGCCGATGCGCGACGGCAGCGAGCGCAGGAACCAGATGTGCGCGACCGGGGCGGCCAGATCGATATGCCCCATCCGCTCGCGCCGCACCTTGGACTGGATCACCTCGACGCCGCACTTCTCGCACACCACGCCGCGATGGCGCATGCGCTTGTACTTGCCGCAGTTACACTCGTAGTCCTTGGTCGGACCGAAAATTTTCGCGCAGAACAGCCCGTCGCGCTCCGGCTTGAAGGTCCGGTAGTTGATGGTTTCGGGCTTCTTGACCTCGCCGTGCGACCACGACCGGATCATCTCGGGCGAGGCGATCGAAATCCGGATCGCGCTGAATGCCAGCGGGTTCTTGGGCTTCTCAAAAATGCCAAACAGATCTTCCATTTACCCTGCTCCCTGTGAGCGGCGACCGCGCCTTACTCGCGCGGCGCCTGCTCGAGCAAATCCACGCTCAGGCACAACGACTGCAACTCTTTGACCATGACGTTGAACGATTCCGGCAGTCCTGGCTCCAGCGTGTTTTCGCCCTTGACGATCGCCTCGTACATCCGGGTGCGGCCCGCCACGTCGTCGGACTTGACGGTCAGCATCTCCTGCAGCGTGTAGGCCGCGCCGTAGGCCTCCAGCGCCCACACTTCCATCTCGCCCAGGCGCTGGCCGCCGAACTGCGCCTTGCCGCCCAGCGGCTGCTGCGTGACCAGGCTGTAGGGCCCGGTCGAGCGGGCGTGAATCTTGTCCTCGACCAGGTGATGCAGCTTCATCATGTACATCACGCCGACCGTGACCGGCTGCTCGAAGGCCTCGCCGGTGCGGCCGTCGTGGAGCTCCGCCTGCCCGCTTTCGGGCAGCCCGGCCTTTTTGATCAGGGCGAAAATCTCCTCCTCGCGCGCGCCGTCGAAGACCGGCGAGGCGACGTGGATTCCGCCGCTGGCCTTGTGCGCCAGCTTGATCAGGTCGGTATCGGTCAGCGCGTCGATAAACTCATGCGTTTCGCGCTCGCCGTAAAGCTCTTTCAGCCGCCGGCGCAACGCGGCCGGATTGGCACCGTTATGCAGTTCGTCGTCGAGCTGACGGCCGAGTTCGCGCGCCGCCCATCCCAGATGGGTCTCCAGAATCTGCCCGACGTTCATCCGCGACGGCACGCCCAGCGGATTGAGCACGATATCGACCGGCGTGCCGTCGGCCAGCCGCGGCATATCCTCCTCGGGCAGGATGCGCGACAGGACGCCCTTGTTGCCATGGCGCCCGGCCATCTTGTCGCCGACTTGCAGGCGGCGCTTGATGGCGACGAACACCTTGATCATCTTGATTACGCCCGGCGCCAGCTCGTCGCCGGCCTTGAGCCGATCGATCTTGGTGCCGTAATGGCTGTGCACCGTCTCGACGTTGGCGCGCAGCGCTTCCATCGCCGCCGCGGCCTCGGCTGCGGCCCGCTCGTCCTCGACGCGCAGCTCGCTCCATAGCCGGTACGGCAGCTCGTCGAGAATCTCGTTGCTCAGGCTTTCGCCCTTCTGCAGCGCGACCCGCTTCTGGCCGCCCTCGTCGTCCATCACGCGCCCGGCCAGCTTCTTGCCCGCCAGCGCGCGTTTGAGCTTGCGCAGCGTCTCCTGGCGGATGACGCGCACTTCCTCGGTCTCGTCCTGCTTGAGCCGTTCGACTTCGAGGTTGTGAATCTCCTGGGTGCGGTCGTCGCGCGTCACGCCGCGGCGCGCAAACACCCGCGCGTCGATCACCGTGCCTTCGACGCCCGGCGGCACGCGCAGGCTGGTGTCGCGCACCTCGCCCGCCTTCTCGCCGAAGATCGCCCGCAGCAGCTTTTCCTCGGGGCTCAGCTGGGTCTCGCCCTTGGGCGTGATCTTGCCGACCAGGATATCGCCGGGCCGCACTTCGGCGCCGATCCGGATGATGCCGCTGGTGTCGAGATTGTGCAGCGCCTCCTCGCCGACATTGGGGATGTCGCGGGTGATTTCCTCGGGTCCGAGCTTGGTGTCGCGCGCGATGCATTCGAATTCCTCGATATGCACCGAGGTGAACAGGTCTTCCTTGACCACGCGCTCCGAGATCAGGATCGAGTCCTCGAAGTTGTAACCGCCCCACGGCATGAAGGCGACCAGCACGTTGCGGCCCAGCGCCAGCTCGCCCATGTCGGTCGAGGGGCCGTCGGCCAGCACGTCGCCGGCCTTGATATGCTCGCCCTTGACCACCACCGGGCGCTGGTTGATGCAGGTGTTCTGGTTGGAGCGCTGGTACTTGACCAGGTTGTAGATATCGACGCCGGCGTCGCGCGGGTCGCGACCCTGGCGATCGGCGCGCACCACGATACGCTCGGCGTCGACGCTCTCGACCATCCCGTCGCGCAACGCGATCAGAGTCACCCCCGAATCGCGGCCCACCGTCCGCTCCAGCCCGGTGCCGACCAGCGGCGCATCGGTCTTGAGCAGCGGCACCGCCTGGCGCTGCATATTGGAGCCCATCAGCGCGCGGTTGGCGTCGTCGTTCTCCAGAAACGGAATCAGCGAGGCCGCCACCGACACCAGCTGGTTGGGCGACACGTCCATGAACTCGACTTCGGGCGCCGGCACCACCGTGAACTCGCCGCCGACCCGGGCCGACACCAGTTCGTTGGTGAAGCGGCCGTGCGCGTCGAGCGGCGCGTTGGCCTGCGCGATCTTGCGCTCTTCCTCGTCGAGCGCCGACAGATAGACGATCCGATCCGTCACCCGGCCGCCTTCGACGGTCCGGTACGGGGTCTCGATAAAGCCGTATTCATTGACCCGCGCATAGGTCGAGAGCGCGGCGATAAGCCCGATATTGGGCCCTTCCGGGGTCTCGATCGGGCAGACCCGGCCGTAGTGCGTGGGATGCACGTCGCGGACCTCGAAGCCGGCGCGCTCGCGCGTCAAGCCGCCCGGACCGAGCGCCGAGAGCCGCCGCTTGTGCGCGATCTCGGACAGCGGATTGGTCTGATCCATGAACTGCGAGAGCTGCGAGGAGCCGAAGAACTCCTTGATCACCGCCGAGGCCGGCTTGTAGTTGACCAGCTCCTGCGGCATCAGGGTCTCGATATCCTGCAGGCTCATGCGCTCCTTGATCGCCCGCTCCATGCGCACCAGGCCGATGCGGAACTGGTTCTCGACCAGCTCGCCGACCGCGCGCACGCGCCGATTGCCGAGATGGTCGATATCGTCGACCTGGCCGTTGCCGTTCTTGAGCTCGAGCAGGTAGCGCACGACCTCGAGGATATCCTCGCGGCGCAGCGTGCCCTGCTCCAGCGGCACGTCGATCTTGAGCTTGTGATTGAGCTTGAGCCGCCCGACCTTGGACAGATCGTAGCGCTCGGGATTAAAGAACAGATCGTTGAAGAAGCTGGTGGCGGTCTCCAGGGTCGGCGGATCGCCGGGCCGCAGCCGCTTGTAGATCTCGAGCATCGCGACCGCGCCCGAGTCCTGCGGATTGCCCGGGTCCTTGTTGACCCGCCTGATCTCCTCGTCCATCCGGTCCTGCGCGATCGTGAGCCGCAGCGGCCCGCCGCCGGGCTGGTCCTCGGTCCACAGCACCTCGATCTTCTTGACCCCGCGGGCGCGGAGCTTTTCCAGGCTATCCTCGGTAAGCTCCTCGTTGACCTGCACCAGCACCTCGCCGGTGGCGGTGTCGATCACGTTGTGCGCCGAGACCCGGCCGACCACTTCCTCCAGCCCGATCGGCACCTCGGTCATCCGCGCCTGCTCCATCGCCCGCACGATGGCCTTGTTGAAGCGCCGCCCCTCGCGCGCGATCAGATCGCCGCTCTTGGGATCGCGCACGTCGCGGCTGACGCGGGTGCCGAGCAGATGCTCGGGACGCAGCTCCTTGGCGAGCTGCTTGATGTCGAGCAGGATGACGTCCTTGGGATAATAATTGTTGAGCAGGTCCTCGGTGGTCATGCCGAGCGCGCGCAGCAGCACGGTGGCCGGGAACTTGCGCCGCCGATCGATGCGTACGTAGAGCGCGTCGCGCGGGTCGAATTCGAAATCGATCCAGCTGCCGCGGTACGGAATCACCCGCGCCGAGTACAACAGCTTGCCGGTCGAATGGGTCTTGCCCTTGTCGTGCTCGAAGAACACCCCGGGCGAGCGATGGAGCTGCGAGACGATGACCCGCTCGGTGCCGTTCACCATGAAGGTCCCGTTGGGCGTCATCAGCGGCACTTCGCCGAAGTAGACTTCCTGCTCCTTGACGTTCTTGATCGAGCGCCGGCCGCCTTCGACGTCCCAGATGACGAGCTGGATTTTGACCTTCAGCGGGGCAGCGTAGGTCATGCCGCGCTGATGGCATTCGTCGACGTCGTACTTGGGCATGCCGAGTTCGTAGCTGACGAATTCGAGCGAGGCGGTTTCGTTGAAATCCTTGATCGGGAAGACCGACTTGAAGACCGCCTGCAGCCCCGAGTCGCGACGCTCCTCGAGCGGCACGCCGACCTGCAGGAACTCTTCGTAGGAGCGTTTCTGGATTTCTATCAGATTGGGGATGTCGATAATCTTGCGGATCTTGCCGAACGAACGGCGCAGCCGGAGATTACTCGTCACCTGTATCTGTTGAGCCATCGACTACCTCCTCCGGCGCGCGCCATGAGCGTGACGCATCATCGAATCGCCGGAGTATTGTGCGGCGCCGCGCCGCGCGGCGCCCGCCCCTTTTGCCTGATACTTCACGCCGCCACAAAAGCGGTCCGGGTCCGCACCGACTTCCGGTCGGTGGGGACCCGCAAACGCCCGAGCCTGAACCAATGATGGTTGCAAGGCTGGTATTACTTCAGCTCGACCGTGCCACCCGCCTCTTCGAGCTTTTTCTTGACATCCTCGGCCTCGGCCTTGTTGACCCCTTCCTTGATCGGCTTGGGGGCGCTGTCGACCAGGTCCTTGGCTTCCTTGAGCCCCAGCCCGGTCAGCTCGCGCACCACCTTGATCACCTGGATCTTCTTGTCGCCCGAGCCGGTCAGCACTACCGAGAACTCGTCCTTCTCGACCGCCGCCGCCGCCGCGCCACCGCCGGCCGCTGGCGCCGCCGCTATCGCGACCGGTGCAGCCGCCGACACGCCGAGCTCCTGCTCGAGTTCCTTGACCAGTGCCGCGGCGTCCATCAGGCTCAGGTTCTTCAGATAATCCTTCACCTGATCGCGGTTCAATTGTGCCTCTGACATCTTGCTCTCTCTCCTTGCCTCGCGCTCGGGCCGCGCCGGAGAGCGCGCCGAGACGAATAAATTCTTTCGCGTCCGTCCTTATGCTCCGGCCGCGGTCCTTATGCCCCAGCCTCAGCCGGCGGCGGCGCCGCTTCGGTTGGCGCGGCTGCGGCTGGTGGGGCTGCGGCTGGCGGAGCCTCGGGGCCGCGCTGTTTGCCGATCGCGTCGATCACCCGCGCCACCATCGAGCCGGGCTCGTTCAGCAGCCGCACCAGGCGCGTCGCCGGCGCCTGCAGCAAGCCCAAAAGCTGCGCCATCACCACTTCGCGCGGTGGCAGCGTAGACAGCGCCTGCAGCTCCTCGGCCGACAGCGCCTGGCCGCCGAGCACGCCGCCGCGCAGCTTGAACTTGTCGCCCAGCTCGCGCAGCGCCGCCACGGTCTTGGCCACCGCCACCGGATCGCCGTAGCAAAAAATTATAATGACCGGGCCGCCGAGCTGGTCCTCCAGCGCCTGGTATGGAGTCGCCTTGATCGCCAGCCTGACGAGCGTGTTTTTCGCCACCCGCAGCTCACCGTCGACCGCCCGCACGCGGCGGCGCAAATCGGTCGATTGGGCCGCGCTCAGTCCGCGATACTCCGACACCAGCGCCATCGTGGCCCGCGCGAAACGGCCGGCCAGCTCTTCGACGACGGTAGTTTTATCCGCTTTCTTCATGGTCTCAAATTTCGTCCCGGGGGCCGCTTGCCGCGGCTAGGCCGCCGCCGCCACCGTCCGCACCGCGCCGGGATCGACCTTGACCCCGGGGCTCATGGTCGAGGAGATCGCGACGCTCCTTATATAGTTGCCCTTGGCGCTGGCCGGACGCGAGCGCGCGATCGCGGACAGCAGGGCGTTGGCGTTCTCGGCGAGCTTTTCCTCGCCGAAGCTGAGCTTGCCGATCGGGGCGTGCACTACGCCCGCCTTGTCGACCCGGTAGTCGACCTTGCCGGCCTTGACCTCGGCCACCGCCTTGGCGACGTCGAAGGTCACCGTGCCGATCTTGGGGTTAGGCATCAGGCCGCGCGGTCCGAGGATTTTGCCGAGCCGGCCGACCTGGCCCATCATGTCCGGGGTCGCGATCACGCGGTCGAAGTCGAGCCAGCCTTCTTCCTGGATCTTCTTGATCAGATCGTCGCCGCCGACGAAGTCCGCCCCCGCCTCGCTCGCTTCCTTCTCTTTCTCGCCCTTGGCCAGCACCAGCACGCGCGGCACCTTACCGGTGCCGTGGGGCAGCACCACGGTGCCACGGACGTTCTGATCGGCCTGGCGCGGATCGACGCTGAGCCGCACCGCCAGCTCGACGGTCTCGTCGAACTTGGCGACGTGGTTGGCCGCCACCAGCTTGATCGCGTCGCTCAGCGGATAGCGCACCGCCCGATCGATCTCCTTGGCCGCCTCGCGATATTTCTTGCCCGCCATCGTAATACCTCTGTCGTGCCGCTACTCGATCTCGATACCCATCGAGCGCGCAGTCCCTTCGACGGTCTTCATCGCCGCCGCCAGATCCTTGGCCGTCAGGTCGGTCAGCTTGGTCTTGGCGATCTCTTCGACCTGCTGGCGCGTGACCTTGCCGACCTTGTTCTTGTTGGGCGCCGGCGAGCCCTTGGCGAGCCCGGCCGCGCGCAGTAACAGGTTCGAGGCCGGCGGGCTCTTGGTAACAAAGGTGAAGGAGCGGTCGGCATAGACCGTCACCACCACCGGCACCACCAGCCCCGTCATATTCTGGGTCTGGGCGTTGAAGGCCTTGCAGAACTCCATGATATTGACGCCGCGCTGGCCGAGCGCCGGCCCCACCGGCGGCGAGGGATTTGCCGCCCCGCCTGGAATCTGGAGCTTAATCTGTCCGACGACTTTCTTGGCCACTTGAGCTGCCGCCCCCGCTATTCAGACCGAGCCGCCGGCGCCGCCCCGCCATCCGCAGCAGGGCTGCAGAAGAGCGCCGGAGGGCCGACGGTCAATTCCGTTACTAAGACTTTTCGACCTGCACGAAATCCAGTTCGACCGGCGTGGCGCGCCCGAAGATCGAGATCAACACGCGCACCTTGCCTTTTTCCGGCCGCACCTCTTCCACCGTGCCATTGAAATCCTGAAATGGCCCGTCGACGACCTTCACCGCCTCGCCCACCTCGAACAGTACCTTGGGCTTGGGCCGCAGGGCCCCTTCCTCCATCTGCTGAGTGATCTCCCGGACTTCGGATTCCGGCACTTCGGGCGGCTGAGTGGCGTGGCCGACGAAGCCGGTCACCTTGGGGGTATTCTTGATGAAATGCCAGGTCTCCTCATCCAGCACCATGTGCACGAAGATGTAGCCGGGGAAGAACTTGCGGCTTGAGATCCGGCGCTGCCCGCCCTTGCCCAGCTCCTGCACGCTCTCGACCGGCACCAGCACCTCGCCGACCCGATCCTTGAGACGCGCGAACTCGGGCGATCGCAGCCGCTGCTCGAGCGCGGCGCGGGCCTTCTGCTCATAGCCGGAATAAGTGTGCACCACGTACCAATGCATCGCCGCCGCGAGCGGCGAGGCCGCGGTCACTTCGGCTTCTTTTTTGGCCTGCTCTTCCGTCCCGGTTTCCATAGCGACCCGCTGTCGTTCGTTAGCGCCCGGCGCCCCCTCGAGGGGCCGCGCAAGATCGAAGCTAGCTCAGTAGTTGTCGCACCACCCTGGTTGCTGCCAAATCGATCAGGCCGAGCCATATCGCCATCACGATTGTCAGGATCACCACCACCACGGTCGCCTGTAAGGTCTCTTTGGGCGAAGGATAATGGACTTTGGCGAGTTCGGTCCATGCCTCCTTAACGAAGCTTACGCCCTGTTCAAGGTAATTTTTCAGTTTAGCCATAATTGCTTATGCAAATCAAGCGCCAAGAGCGCTGGCGGGTCAGGCAGGATTCGAACCTGCAACCCTCGGATTTGGAGTCCGATGCTCTGTCCAATTGGAGCTACTGACCCTCATTATATCCCGCTGCCCAGCCGGATACCGCCCCCTACTGCGCCGCGGCCCCGACGCTGCCGCCGGCCGCTATGCGCTGGTCCGCTCGCCCGGCCCGGGCAGGCGGCTAAACCTTGACCTCGCGATGGACGGTATGGGAGCGGCAGCTGGGACAGAACTTCTTGATCGAAAACTTTTCGGTCTGCCGCTTCTTGTTCTTGCTGGTGGTATAATTGCGCCGCTTGCAGCCGTCGCACGCCAATCCGATTAGATCTCTCATCGTCGATAATTCCAGCGGCGTCCCTCAGGACGCCAGATTTGCAAAGCCCACGACGGGATTCGAACCCGTGACCTCTTCCTTACCAAGGAAGTGCTCTACCGACTGAGCTACATGGGCATCCCCAGTTCTCATGAAGCGCGTCAAGGCAGACCCACCGTCGCCGAGTGGAGCGGGAAACGGGACTCGAACCCGCGACCCCGAGCTTGGAAGGCTCGCGCTCTACCAACTGAGCTATTCCCGCTCAGAACCGTCAAATATAGCGAAAGGTCTCGCGCTTTGCGAGCGCTAGCCGGATTTTGAGTAGTGAGCGGCATTGAGTGGCCACCTCCCTCCCCCTCGATTTTGGGGTAGGGCCGGGGTGGGGGTCGAGGGGCGGTTCTGAGTCTCTATGAGGACCGCCTCGGTATCCATCAAAGCCTCGCGCTACAAAAAAATGCAGCCCGCGAAAGCTGCTCACGACAGAACAGATTGGCACTCGGAAGCGCCCAAGATAATCCGGCGCATCCGCACTCGACCCCCACCCCAACCCTCCCCCAAGACTGAGGGGGAGGGAGTCAGAAACCTGCAACCGTTCAGCCTTCCTCTTCGTTTAGTGAATGCGTTGAATCCAAAATGATGCGCTGGCGGATTTTGGCCGCCAATTCCTAGCGCCCCTTGTAGACCGCTTTGCGCTTCTCGAGAAACGAGCGCGGCCCCTCTCTGGCATCCTCGGAGCCCATCACCGCGGCGAAAATCTCATCCTCGATCTTATGGGCGTCGGCCAGCGGCAGTCCTGTCATCCGCGCCGCCGCCTGCTTGATCAGCTTTATCGCCAGCGGACCGTTGGCCGCGATGGTCGCCGCGATCTCGCGCGCCTTGGTTAGCACCTGGTCGGCCGGCACCACGTGATTTATCAACCCCATCTCAAGCGCCTCGGCGGCGCTGAAGCGCGACCCGGTCAGCATCATCTCCATCGCGCGGCAATACGGAATCTGGCGCGGCAGACGGGCCAGCGCGCCGCGGGCCGGAGCCAGCGCCCAGCGCGCCTCCTGGAGCGCGAAGCTCGCGTCTTCGGAGGCGATCCGGATATCGGTCGCGGTCATCAGTTCGAGCGCGCCGGCGAAGCAGAAGCCGTTGATCGCCGCGATGATCGGCTTGCTGAGGCCGTACTGATGGCGCAACATCGCGCGGTCCCCCGTCCCCGGCTCGAGGAACTTGCGGTCCCAGTCGTCGTCGGGCGGGCGAGCACCGGTGCCGAGCGGGGTCAGCCGGTTGAAATCCGCGCCGATCGAAAACGCGCGACCGCCGGCCCCGGTCAGGATCGCCACCCGCACCTGCTGGTTGGCCTCGATCTCGTCCCACGCCGCCGCCAGCCGCACGACCGTCTCGGGATCGAAGGCATTAAGCTTTTCCGGACGATTGAAGGTGATCAGCGCCACGTTCGCGTCGATTTCCAATTGCAACGATGCCATCTCTCTCCCCTTACGTCAGCGCGTCGGCGCTGCGCAGTCGTTCGATCTCCGCCGCGCTCAGCCCGAGCACTTCGCGCAGCACCGCGTCGGTATCCGCACCCAGAATCGGCGCCGGACTTCGCACCTTGCATTCGGTCTCCGCCATCGTCCACGGAATCCCCGGATGGATCCGGCGGCCGACCTCGGGATGCTCGAGCGTTACCAGGAAGCCGCGTTCGGTCAGATGCGGATCGGTAGCGATATCGGCGCTGCTCATCGCCGGGAAGGCCGCCACGCCGCGACTCTGCAGACGCCGCGCGATTTCCCATCGATCGCGCGCACTGGTCCAGCGCGTGATTATCCGGTCCAGTTCCTTTTCGTTGCGCTTGCGCTCGGCGGCGCTCGCGAAGCGCGGATCGGCGGCCAGTTGCGGCTGCTCGATCGCGTCGCACAGCGCGCGCCACTCGTCCTCGCTGGCGACCGCCATACTGACCCATTGGTTCTCGTCGCCGGCCGCCTTGTAGCATTCGTGCGGCGCCATGATCGGATCGTGATTGCCGCTGCGCGCCGGCTGCAGACCGTTGAAGGCGAACTCGAAAATCGCTTCGGGCAGCGTCGCGATGGTCGCCTCCATCTGCGACAGGTCGATAAACTGTCCCGCGCCGGTGCGTGCCCGATGGAGCAGCGCCGCCATCACCGCGATCGTGCCGAACATCCCGGCGGTCGGATCGGCGAACGACACGCCGACTTCGCTCGGCCCCATCCCTTCGTAGCCGGTCAGCGCGAAAAAGCCGGCGAAGGCGGCGGCCGGCGGTCCGTAGCTGAGAAAATTCTTCCACGGCCCAGTCTGCCCGTACCCGGACATCGACACCATGATGATATCGGGCTTCAGCGCGCGCAGCGTTTCGTAGCCGAGACCCATCCGATCCATCGCCCCGGCCGAGAAATTATCCGCCACCACGTCGCAATGTTTCGCCAGCTCGCGCGCGATGCGGATTCCTTCGGCGCTCGCCAGGTTCAGCGTCACGCTCTTCTTGCCCTGGCTGTATTGATTGAAATAGCCGGCCCGGTTCACGCCCGCCACGCCGTCGGCGAATGGCGGTACGCGCCGCGTCGGGCATAGCCGCTTTTGCGATTCGATCCGCAGCACCTCGGCGCCCAGGTGCGCGAACTGCATCGTGCAGTACGGCCCGGCCCATACCCAGGTCAGATCGAGCACCCGGATGCCGTCGAGCGGCAAGTCGGATCGATCATCGGCGCGCGGCTTCGCGCGGCCCGCGAACTCCTGAAAGCGCGAGCCTGACGCTTTCCACGCCGATACGCCGTCGGCGGTGCGATTCTGATCAAGCCGCGGCGCGGGCCCGCGGATCTGCCATCCGCCGAGACTGCTCTTGAAGGGCGCGCCGGGAATCGACACGGTGCCGACGCCCGCCACTTCGATCGGCGTGAAATATTGCCGCGCGCGCAGCTGATCGTTGGCATACAGATCGGCCAGCGTGCTGACCGGCGCAACCGGAATCCGGCAGCGCTGCGCCTCCAGGAACAGGTCGCGGACCTTCCAGCCTCGGACCCAGTCGCCCATCAAGGCGTAGAGCGCCTCGCTATGGAGGCTCCGCTCGCGACCGCTGGCGAAGATCTCCTCGCCGGCCCACTCCGGCTTGCCCATCAGCTCGACCATCCGGCTCCACTGCGCCTCTTCGATACAGAGGATCATGATGTAGCCGTCGGCGCATTCCATGATCGTCCACGGCGCCACCGCGCGCCGCCCCAGCCGCGACGCAATCTGCCCGGCGTATGAGTAGTGGGCGAAGCTCAACTCGAGCATCGCGGCGATACACTCCTGGCCCGAGACTTCGAGATGCTCGCCGCGGCCGCTGCCGAGCCGCCCCCAGAACGCCGCCAGCGTGGCGAAGCAGGCGTGCAAGCCGGCCTGGAAATCGGCCTGCGAGCCGAAAATCTTGAGCGGCGGCAACTCGGGATAGATCGATGAGCCGGGACTCAGGTACGCCCATCCGCCCGCATTGACCAGGTTGAGCTCGTAGCCCTTCCAGTCGCGATACGGACCGCGGTCGCCGAACGGCGAGATAGCGCCGGTCACCAGCCGCGGAAAATCCTTGCGCAATCGCTCGCGATCGAGCCCGGCGGCGCGGCGCGACGGAACCGGCAGGTTATGGATCAGGAGATCGGCGTCGTCGAGCAGACGGGTGAGGGTCGCGCGCCCGGCCGCGTCTTCCAAATCGAGCGTGATGCCGAGCTTGCCGCCATTCAGATAGATGAACAGGCCGCTCTTTTCGGGGTCGGGGCGATGGTCCGGGAACGGACCGCGGCGCCGCGCGATATCGCCCGCGGGCGGCTCGACCTTGATTACCGCCGCGCCGAGATCGGCCATCGCCTTGGCGGCAAACGCCGCCGCGACTCCTTCGCCGCACTCGACGACGCGCAGCCCCTGAAGCGGCGGCGGCCCGGCAGGATGTTCGGATGCAGTCGCCACTGGATCGCTGGTTCGCTCCGCGCGCGCCGCCGACGCTTATCGACGGCGCGCGCGCAAGCTCATCGGCTTACTTCCGTTTGTTGAAATGCGGGATGACCTCTTTGGCGAACAGCCGCAGGCTGTTGCGCGCCTTGTCGAGCGTCAATCCCGGCGGCGACATGTTGTAGCACAAATCGGTGAAGGGACCCTGCGCGTTCAGATCCTCGATCAGCTTGATCAGATCATCGGGCGTGCCGAGGAACAGCGGCAAGCCGAAGAACGACACCGGATGGCCCTTGCGCAGCTCGCCGATCGGCTTCAGGTCGGCGATCTTTTCATCGCCCGGCAGGGTCTGGTTCTCGGCGATCCACTTGCCATAGCGGGTCAGCAGGTAATGGATCGCCGGCTCGGCGTCGTCCCAGGCCTGCTTCACGGTCTCGGCGCAGTAGCCGAAGCGGAGCTGCGCGATCTTGAAGTCCTGCATCTGCCGCCCGTGACGCTGGCAGGCCTCGGCGAACAGCTTGATCTGGCGCGGATCGCCGGCCGAGGCCAGATGGTAGCCCTCGCGCGCGACCCGATCGATCGCCATCCGTCCCCGCCCCGCCATCCAGATCGGAAACGGCTTCTGCACCGGACGCGGCGCGATCGTAATCGGTTCGGGAATCTTGAAATGCTGCCCGCTGTAGGTGACGTTCTCGGAATCGAGCAGCTTGCGCACCGCCGCGGCGCCCTCTTCCATCCGGGTGTGCTTCTGATCGCCGTCGACGCCGTAAGCGGTGAACTCTTCCTTGCGGTAGCCCTGGCCGAAGCCGAGGTCGAGCCGTCCGCCCGACAGCGCGTCGACCCACGCCGCCTGCTCGGCGATCGCGATCGGATTATGCAGCGGCATCAGCGCGATATACGAGCCCAGCCGGATCCGCGAGGTGCGCGCGGCCAGCGCAGCGCAAAAGGTCAGCGGCGCGCAGCAATAACCGTCGCGGACAAAATGATGCTCGGGCACCCAGATTTGATCGTAACCGAGCTGTTCGACCTCGGCCGCGAGATCGAGCTCGGCCCGGTAATGTTTGCTGTAATCAAGCCCCGGCTGGTCGAATTGACTGCCTTCGAACAAAACTCCAAATCTCATCCCCTGTCTCCCTTCTATAATGAAGCGACGCGCGCCTGGCGCGCTCGTCGTCCCGCCTCTGTGCTTAGCGATAGTTGCGCCAAAAGCCAACCCGATTGGCTCGCACCCGCTCCGCGTCGAGCAAAATCGTCGGCCTGGCAGGAGATAGTGATGGTGGAGAGGGGAGGATTCGAACCTCCGAAGGCATAAGCCGTCAGATTTACAGTCTGATCCCTTTGGCCACTCGGGAACCTCTCCAGCCGGGTCAGCATCGCGGAGCCGATGGCCGGAATCGAACCGGCAACCTACTGATTACAAGTCAGTTGCTCTTCCGCTTGAGCTACATCGGCAGGATGCAAATAACAGCTAGTATGCTGCCGTTTTTCCTAAGTCAAGGCAGGCCCCGGGGCGCGCCGCTTGTGCTACAATCGACGCGCCGGGCGGTTGCGAATCCTGCGGCTGCCCCGCGCCGCAATACCGTTCCCTCCGGGACGGATCCCGCAAAGCCATCGCAACGCCGGCGGAGGGCCCATGATACGCCTCGCGTTCGGACGCAAGCTGCGCTGGCTGACCTCGACCGTTATCGCGATGGCACTGGTGTCGGCGCTGTTCCTGGGCTTCGACCTCGTCCACCCGGGGTCGATCAACGGCGCCGTCCAGGACTGGCAGAAGATCCTCGAAGCGCTGGGCACGATCGCGGTCGCGATGCTGGTGCTGTGGCGTGAATATCTGCGGGACGAGGCGGCCGCGCCCCGCGCCGAGCATCGCACAAGCCAGCCGCCGGCGCCGCAGATCGTGCAGAACATCTATCCGCCCTCGGCCGCACCGGCGGCGAGCCGCGCCACCCGCGCCACGGACCTGCGCGAATCCGAGGAGGCGACGCAAAGGATCGTCGAGGATGCGGGCCAGGTCGAAACCGGCGTGGTCAAAGCGCGCCGGCTGGTGATCGTCGATGAGCAGGGGCGCGAGCGAATCTTTCTCGGCCTCGACGGCGCGGGCGCCCCGGCGATCGGAATTCGCGACGAGCGCGGCACGATGCGCGCCACGCTGAGCCTGCTCGAAAACGGCCAGGCGACGCTGCAACTGCTCGACGGCGAGCAGCGCACCCGCGCCAGCCTCGCGGTGCGGCGCGACGGCTTCGGCGAGCTGGCGCTGCTTGATCGGGCCGGCGCCATCCGGGCCGCACTCGGCGCGGCGGGCGACGACGCCATCTCCTATCTCGGGCTGCGGGCCGCTTGCACCTACGCGCTGGTGCTCGAAGGCCGGCAGGTCTCGCAGAGCCTGTGGAACGAGGCGGCGCGGCTTGAGTGGTCGCTGCCGATTCGTCCATCCGACGAGTGATGCGGCGCAGTCAATTTCGCGCGGGCGCGCTTTGATTCAGGCGAACGACGCTTCGATCATTTCGCTGAGGCATCGTCGCGAATCGAAATAGGCTTCGCACAGCTCGCGCGCCGCGCGGCTGTGGCGCGCGTAGTCGGCGTCGATCGCGGCCACGCCGGCGGCCGCTTCCTCGAGATCGCGAAACGCAATCAGCCCGCGACCGGCCGGAATCGACTCGCTGAAGCCGGTCTCCTCGGCCAGCACCGGCCGCCCGCTGGCCAGGTAGCTCACGCTGCGATCGCTTATCCAGCCGGTTTTCAGTTCGCGATAGATCGGCTTGGGGCACAAAAACTCGGCGCGCGAGGCGCGGATGAAGTCCTGATAGGCGGCGGGCGTGGTGGCCACCTGATGCGGGTCGGCCAGTTCCCAACCGTAGCTTTCGAGCAGGGCGCGGTCGCCGGCCGGATCGCTCGCGCCGATATTGGCGGCCAACCGAAAGCGCCGCCGCGCCCGCAGCGGCAGTTCGAGATAGCGCAGGTAGGCGGTGCGCTTGGAGGTGCTGACGTAGCGATCGCCGAAATTGAGCACTTCCCAGGTCCACTGGGTCGCCGAGGTGAAGGGCGCATCCGGGCCGGGGTCCGGCGCCGCATGCCAGTCTGGAAGATAGACAAACGGTCGAAACGGCGACCATCGATGACCCAGCGTCGGAACCTCGCAGCCGGGCCGGCCGAGCCGCGCGCCGACGCTCAGGAAGGCATCGTGGCGATCAATTTCAAGCTCGCAGGCCAGCGCTCCGACCTGCAGATGGCCGGGATCGACATCGATCAGGACGCGCCGCTTGAACAACGAAAGGATCGGATCGCGCACGCCGCAGGCGAGATTCCAGAACAGGTCGGCGTCGCGCGCGACCTCAGGCAGCCGCCGCTCCGCGCCATAAAACTCCGGCCCTGCGCCGGCACCGCCAATAACGGCCACGATGCAATCATCGGCCAACCCCAACGTCTGCACTCGCTCGAGGAACTCGCGCACCCGCGCCTGCGTGCGCGCCGGATCGGCCTCGGCCTTCAGCACTTCGAGCCATGTAACCCGATGGCCGAGCGCCTTGAGCCCGGCCGGATACTGCAAGAACCAGCTCCAGTGGCCGCCGCCCTGCGGATACCCGGCGACCGACGCACTGCCGAGCACGAGGTGCAATTGCGAGGCGCTAGCGGCCATCGCCCACCGGCGCCGCCGGCGCGCGCCGGCGCGCGATCTCGAACAGCGCGACCGCCGCGGCCACCGAGACGTTGAGCGAGGCGACCCGCCCGCGCATCGGAATCGCCACCACGAAATCCGCGCGCTTCTTCACCAGCTCGCGCACCCCCTCGCCTTCGGCGCCGACCACGATCGCCAGCGGCCGGCCGGTGTCGAGCTGATAGATCGTATGCCCGCCGCCGGGCGCCAGCGCCGCGACCCAGTAGCCGGCCTGCTGCAACTGCTCCAGCGTTCGCACCACGTTGCCGCATTCGGCGATCGTCAGATGCACCCAGGCGCCGGCCGAAGCCTTGAGCGTCGCCGCGGTCAGCCGCGCGGTGCGATCGCGCGCGACGATCACGCCGTGCACGCCAGCGCATTCGGCCGATCGCAGCAGCGCGCCGAGATTGCGCGGATCGGTAACGCCGTCGACGACCAGGATCGGGTCGGGCCGCGCGGCGATCAAATCCTCCAGCGCGGCATAACGATGGGGACGGATGAGCGCGACCAGCCCCTGATGGACCGCCTGCGCGCCGGCCAGCGTCGTCAGCGCCCGATCGTCAACCTCCTCGACCGCGCCGCCGGCCTCCGCCACCCGCTCGCTCTCGCGCTCGAAGCGCCGGCGCGTACCGCGGCGCAGATAGAGCGTGCGGATCGATTCCGGGGCGCTCGCGATCAGCTCCCGGATCGGCTCGACGCCGAACACCAGGTCCTCGCGGGCTTGGCTCGCGCCGGGTTCGCGGGGCGGCGACGGCGGCGGCTTTACCGATTCGTGGCGGCGGTCGGGCCGCCGGTCCATCCGATGCTTCATCGGCCGATGCTTCATCAGCGGTGATGATACCGCCTCGGCCGGCCGCTTTACACGACCGCGAGGCCCGCGCGCGTTTCATTGCGCGAGGCTGCGGGTTAAACTCCAGTCATCTGGACGAGAGATGTGCGGGGATGCGCTGGCTGCGAATTCCGATAATTGACCGCTATGTCGCCCGCGAGGTGGTGGCGCCGCTGATGCTCAGCGTGGTCCTGCTGACCTTCGCGCTGGTAACCGGGCGCCTGCTGAAGCTCACCGAGATGGTGGTGAACCGCGGCGTCTCGCTGCACGACGTGTTCCTGCTGATCGGCTATATCATGCCGTCGTTTTTCGAGCTGACCTTTCCGATGGCGGTGCTGCTCGGCGTGCTGCTGGGCTTCGGCCGGATGTCGGCCGAGCGCGAGCTGATTGCGGCGCGGGCCTGCGGCATCAGCCTCTATCGCCTGGCAATTCCGGTGCTGGGGATCGGAATCGTGGTGTGGGGAATCGCCAGCTGGTTCGCGTTTTCGGTGCGTCCATGGGCGAATCACAACCTCTCCCAGCTGATCTACCATCTGAGCCGCACGCGCACGACCGCCGGGCTCAAGGAGAAGATTTTCAATCGCACCTTCCCGGGCATCGTGCTCTACGTCGACCAGATCTCGCCGTCCGACGGCTCGCTGCACGGGGTGATGATTGCGGACGATCGGAACCGCGGCCAGCAGAGCACGATTATCGCGAGCAACGGGGTGGTGCTGCCCGACAAGAACCATCAGACCGTGACGCTGCGGCTCTATAACGGATCGATCTTCGGGCTGGAAACCGAGAATCACGCCAGCCACGTCACCAGCTTCAAGATCTACGATCTCAACGTCGAGCCGGAAAACACCGGCGACTTCACAATCCGCACGCCCGACGAGATGGACTACGCGATGCTCTCGCGAACCATCGCCAAGGCGCGCGCCAGCGGCCATCCCGACTACATGGCGGAGAGCGAGATGGCGGGCAAGTTCACGGTCCCGTTCGCCAGCGTGCTGTTCGCCATCCTGGGCATCCCGCTCGGTCTCAAGCCGGCGCGCGGCGGGCAATCCGAGCGCTTCGGCGTCGCCATCGCGCTGTTCTTTTTCTATTACGCACTGATGCGAGTGGGCGAGAACCTGGCCCAGACCGGACGGCTCGGCTCGTTGCCCGCGATGGCTATCCCGGACCTGCTGTTCGCGCTGCTGGCGGCGTGGCTGTTCGTGCGCAGCGCCGGCGATCTCGCCGATCAGGGGCGCGGTCCGGGCGATATCATCTGGGACCTGGTGGAACGTTTCGAGCAGTCCCGGCAGGCGGCCTGAACGATGCGCGCGCGGCTGTCACCCACTATCGACCGCTTCATGGCGGCCAACTTTCTGGGCCCGTTCTCCGTCTGCCTCGCCGCCTTCACTATCACCTACCTGATCGGCGACATCTTCGACCGCTTCGACGACCTCATGCACTACGGCGGCTTCAGCCTGCTGGGTATCCAATACTTCGCGCTCAAGCTGCCGCTGATCGTCTCGCAGATCCTGCCGGTCGCCTGCCTGGCCGGCGCGCTGCTGGGGCTGGCGCTGCTCAGCCGTTCGGGCGAGATCCTGGCCTGCCAGCAGCTCGGCATCAGCCGCCTCGAACTGGCGGTGCCGATCCTGGCGGTCGCGTTCGTGATCTCGCTGGTCGATTTCGGACTCAGCGAGACCGTGGTGCCGTACACCACGCGCCAGGCGCGCTATCTATATGAAGTCCAGCTCAAGCGGCGCACGCTGCGCGGCGTGTTCGCTAACGCGCACATCTGGGTGCGGGTCAGCGAGGGCTTCCTGAGCGCCGACCGCTACGACAATCGCAAGCATGAACTGTTCGGCGTGACGATCTACCGGCTCTCGCCCGAGTTCAAGCTGCTCGATATCGTCCGGGCCAAGAACGCGACCTGGAACGGGCAGCAATGGGTGCCGCGCCAGCTCTCGACCGTCCAGCTCGGCGCGCACGATACGGTTACGATGGTCAAGTCGAATTACTTCCAGCCCGACGTCGATCCGGCCGATTTCGGCCTGCTGCGGCTCGATCCCGAGGAGTTCACGCTCTGGGAGCTCGATCGCTATATCGCCGGCTTGCGCGAGAAGGGACTCGACCCCGGCGGCTACCTGGTCGATCGCGATCTCAAGTACGCGATGCCGCTGTCGTGCCTGATCATGGTGGCGCTGGGCGTGGTGCTGAGCCTCGATCCGCTGCCGCGCCGCTTGAGCCTGGGGCGCAGCTTCGGACTGGCCCTGGCGATCGGTTTCGGCTACTGGCTGATGTTGGGTATCACCTCGTCGCTCGGCCATTCCGGCCTGATGTCGGCGTGGACCGCGGCGTGGGTACCCAACCTGCTGTTTTCGGTCATCGCGCTCTCGCTGTTCCTGTTTGGCGAGGAGCGCTAGCCGCGACCGCACGGCTTGCCTGGTAGGGCGTGCGGCGTGTTGGATAGATATAGATGGCCACCGAGTCGGAATCGATCGCGCTGTTGAACGAGCCGCTGGTCAGCGACTTCCTGACCGGCGCGCGCCTCGGCCATCTCGCCACCGTCGACGCGAGCGGCGCACCGCACAACGTTCCGCTGTGCTTCTGGTTCGACGGCGCGCGCTTCTACTTCGTGATCGACGAAAAACCCAAGCAGCGCACCGGGCTGGAGCTCAAGCGGATGCGCAATATCGCGGCCGACCCGCGGGTCGCCCTGTTGATCGATCATTACGAGGAAGCCTGGAGCTTCCTGGCTTACGTGCTGGTTCACGGCCGCGCCCAGGTGGTTGACGATCCCAACGAGTACCTGCTCGCGCTGCGCCACCTGCGCGAGAAGTACCCGCCGTACCGCCAGATGGCGCTGATGGCTGAGGCCAATCCGATGGTCCGTATCGAGGCCGAGCGGGTCCATGTCTGGGGCGAACGCTTCAAACCGCACCCCGGCGGTGAGCCGGCGTGAGCCGGGTCGAGGAAATCGCCGCCGCGCTGGATGAGGCGGCGCTCGACGGATGGCTGTTCTACGACTTCCGCCGCAGCGATCCGATCGCCTACCGGGTGCTCGGGCTCGACCCCGAAGAGCTTTCGACGCGGCGCTGGTTCTATCTGGTCCCGGCCGACGGCGAGCCGCAGGCGCTGGTCTCGGCGGTCGAGCCCGATCGTCTCGATCGTATGCCGGGGCGGCGCACGGTCTATCGATCGGAGCGCGAGCTGGCCGCGGCGCTGGCGGCGATGCTCGCCGGGCGGCGGCGCGTGGCGATGGATTACTCGCCGCGCTGCGCGATCCCCTACGTCTCGCGGGTCGACGCCGGCACCGTCGAGCTGGTGCGATCCTGCGGCGTCGAGGTGGTCAGCGCCGCCGATCTGATCCAGCGCTTCGAAGCGACGCTCACCCCCGCCCAGCTCGAAAGCCATCGCCGCGCCGCCGAAGCCCTGCTCACGGTGGTCAACGAGAGCTTCGCCGAAATCGCGCGCCGCGTCCGCGCCGGGGTGGCGATTAGCGAACTCGCGGCACAGCGCTTCGTGATCGACGCGATCAGCGCCGGCCACGGGATGGTGACGCGGGATCCGCCGATCGTCGCGGTCAACGCCCATGCCGCCCTGCCTCACTTCAGTCCCAATTCCGCGCACGACCGGCCGATCGCGCGCGGCGACCTGGTGCTGCTCGACCTGTGGGCGCGCGAGCCGGGGCCCGACAGTATCTATGCGGATTTCACCTGGATGGGGTTCGTCGGCGAGCAGACGCCCGACGAGTATGCCAAGGCTTTCGCGCTCGCCGCGCAGGCGCGCGACGCCACAATCGAACTGATCACGCAGCGGGTGGCAGCCGGCCTCCCGATCACGGGCGAGGAGGCCGATCGCGCCGCCCGCGCGATTATCGAAGCGGCCGGACAGGGCGACGCCTTCGTCCATCGCACCGGCCACTCGATCGGCCGCGAGGTCCACGCCAACGGCGCCAATCTCGATTCGCTCGAGAGCCGCGATTCGCGCCGGCTGCTCGACCATAGCTGCTTCTCGGTCGAACCCGGGCTCTATTTTCCCGGCCGCTTCGGGGTCCGCACCGAAATCGACATGACCATCGAGAACGGCCGCGCCCAGGTCACCACCGGCGCGCTACAGACCGCGATCGTGCCGCTGCTGGCCGCGTTCGAATAGCGAGGTGCGCCGATGATCCGCGCGATAATCTTCGACCTCGACGGCACCCTCGCCGACACCGAGCCGTTGCACTTCGCCGCCTTTGGCGAGGTGCTGCGCGCCGAGGGAATCGAGCTCTCACGTGACGAATATTTCACCCGGCTCATCGGCTACGACGATCGCGATTGCTTCACGATCGTGATGACCGAGAATGGCCGCGGCGCCGAGCCGGCCGCGATCGCCGCCCTGATCGCGCGCAAGGCCGCCGTCTACCAGGGGCTGATCGCCGAACGCAACGTGCTCTACCCGGGCGCGGCCGAGTTCGTGCGACGATGCGCCGAACGCTTCCCGCTCGCGATCGCGACCGGCACGCTGCGCATCGAAGCCGAGATGATCCTGCAGCGCGGCGCACTGCGCGAGCTGTTCGTCGACGTGGTCGCAGCCGAAGACGTCGCCCACGGCAAGCCCGCGCCCGACGGACTCCTCACCGCGCTCGGCCGGCTGGGGTTTATCCTGCGCAGCCGTCCGCCGATCGCGCCCGATCAATGCCTGGTGATCGAGGATACCGGCGCCGGCGTCAAGGCCGCCCGCGCCGCCGGGATGCGTGTGCTGGCGCTCTCCCAAAGCGCAGCGGACGCCGATCTGGCGGAGGCCGACCTGATACGGAAATCGCTCGCCGACACCGACCTCGACGATCTCCTACGCCGGCTCAAGTAAGGTCCTTTATTCTCGGGACGTTAGCCGGCTGGAGATTTACTTTTTGGTGAGCGCTTCGTCCATCACTCGCGAGACTGCGGCGATTCCCTCTTTGAGGTCTCGCCACGCCGGGCTCTCCCCCACTACGAGCGCCCTTACATCTGGGTCGATACTTACAGCCGCTGTTATAAGGCTGCCGAACGAACGTAGGGCCGCAACCAGTGCTGCGTTGACGCTCTCCCGCTTAGCAGCCCCTCCGGGCATTTCCGAGATGGATAAGAACGCGTGGGTCGCAGCCAAGCCGATACTTAGTCGGAGCCATCGGTGGGCTTGACCATGCGTCTGTTCCGCTTTCACCAGCGCGTCTTCGTCAGGCGTCGCAGCATTTTAATGCTCCACGCTGAACTTTGGATCGTTCACCTCTTCGACGAAGGGCTTGTAGGCAGCGCAACAGCATAGCTCCCGACCGCATCTTCCAAGACGGTCTGGATGCTCCTTATCGGAATGTCCGCAGAAACAAACTGGCAAGGGAACCTTGCTGAAATCAACGCGCACCATCAGTAGATCCTCCCTCGGTTTGAGTCTACTCGGGCGCTGATCGAGCGCAACTATCCGGTTCGCAGATTTAATCCTGTGCTCTTTGGGCGTGCGCGCCGCCACCATTTCGCCCGCTGGTCACCCATCGCCGCCATTCGGCCCTCGACTAGCTCTCGCCCATCAACTACGAAAGGACTCACTCAGCCAAGGCTGATTTCCGCAGCCCAACCCCGTCTACTGAATCGAGGTAGGCCCAGGTCTGAACGCAATCCGCTCGGCCACGCGCGTGCTAAGCTTGCCTTCGATGGCGCAGATGCTCAAGCGTTGACGGGGGAGGCTATTTCGATGCCGGCCACGCTCTACCAGTTCCCGACCAGCCCGTTGTGCGCCGCGCTGCGCCAGATTCTGCATTACAAGGGCGTCGAGTTCGAAGCCGTCGAGGT
>DATKSL010000040.1:0-33675 GCA_035531675.1 Binataceae bacterium (SeqCode)
CAGCCGCCCTCAGCAAGTGAAGGGCGGCCGGAAAAACTGTGATGAAGATGAAACCAAAACTACAAACGACACGCCCCAGGAGGGGCGAAATAACCGGCCGGACTCTACTTATAACTGGTGGGAAGTTGGGGTGCAGGCCAGCAGGCCAATCCCGAACAGGCCGAGCTTCAGCCGGTTGCGGTTATGCATGGTCGGATTGCGTTGCACCGTATCGGGCTTCAAGAGGATGACAATATCGTCCGTGTGATTTCGGCGCTAATTGAGCACGCCTGCAGCCGGACGGGTTAAATGTTCGACTCGTTTATTCCATCAACCTGAACCAGTCTCTCATCGTCAACCGGAGGCGCGCTACTTCGTCGTCCGCGAGCGGTGAGCAATGAGCGATCGGCCCACGCAAGGTGTTGAGGCTAGCCATTATCTTGTTAAACGCGCCCTGACTGTTAAAGGTATCGTTGAAGTGGCTCCAATTCATGCGCACAATCTCACCCAGCTCGCCGAACGTTGTGTAATCGAGAAGGTCAGCAGACCGCATCGTTACACCGGAGTCCAGCTCCCGCTTCATATTTGCTTCGGCGCTGCTCTTCACGTTGGTCGGCACCGATTCACTCCACCAGTTTGCACCCCGTTCCGCTTCAAGCTTTGCCTTGATCAGCTGCCGCAGCGACTTTTCCAAACAGTAGAAGATCTCGTAATGCTTCGACATAGCGGCGGCTTCAAGGCGCACTTGTTCGCCAAATTGAGGGAAATAATCTTCGTCACGAAACGGATTGTCGTTACCCGTCCTACCGAGGTCTATGGAGAGGAGCTTTTCGATTGAATCAAGGTCGCTCTCGATAAGCTGCTGAGTCATACCGAAAAGCTTAATGGCATCTCCAACCTTCATCGCCTGAAAAAATTCTCCCTAAGGCTCTTAAAAATCGCGTTGAATACAGCGATGTCATCGGTTTTTGGAAGATTCAGATAGATGGTGTACGAGAGATTTAAGCCGACCTCCGGTTCTCTAAACTCATCGGCACCGGAATCGCGCGATTCCGAAGACTTTTCCTTTGGAATCTCCGTCGGCACGGACGCGGTATCGAACTGGGCGAAGGTCTTCAGCGTCTCAAAGCTTCCGACGATGGAGCGGAGGGTTCCGTTATCGCGAGCCAGGCCCGTCACCTCCATCGTGAGGCCAACCAACTTCCCATGGTCAAGCTCATACGCGTACTCATTCCGCTCAAACAGGGCAGAGTACCCGGTCTTGATTGCCTCGGCCATCGCGAAACCTGATTGCGACGGGTTTCGGAACCGCTTGTACAGGTCGGTCGGAGCGCCATCCGATCCTAGTAGTCCGAGTCTCTTCGCGAAAGGAATGAAGGGAGTCGCGCTTCCTCCGGTGAACCCTAATTTAGTTCCGAGATAATCCTGAGTGAATCGCTCCGGAGTCTGCGCTTCCTTGATCTTGCTCAGAATCTTGCCGATATTGCCATAGGCGTTCATGAACGGTGGGTAGTCGGGCATCGAAGTTCCCTCCCCTCCATGCGATCTTCATTCATTGCGAATCAGCCGTCTAGAGCCCGCTTCCCAAGAGACCTCTATTACGGCCATCGTGCCCTTGACGTTTCGTTGCCGGCCAACCTACCATCGCACGGGCCGATTGCAAGTAACCAAGCGGAGTGAATCAGGATGAAAGACAACTTCATTGACGCCGGCGGAATCAAGACCCACTACCTCGAAGAAGGGCAGGGCTCGACAGTCATCCTGATCCACGGCGGCGGCGCCGGGGCCGACGCGTGGGGCAACTGGCGCGGCTGTATCCCGCTGCTGGCGGCGCATTTCCGCGTGCTCGCGGTCGACATGCTGGGCTTCGGCAAGACCGACAAGCCGGACCCGGCGAAATTCGCCTACAGCCAGGATGCGCGCACCAGGCACATCGCCTCTTTCATCGAGGCGCTCGGCGTCGGCAAGGTCAACCTGATCGGCAACTCGATGGGCGGGATGACCTCGCTGTGCGTCACCATGACGCGGCCGGAACTGGTCGACAAGCTGGTGCTGATGGGCGCGGCCGGCATCAAGGCCCCGCTCAACGAATCGCTGCGCGTCATCATGGGCTACTCGCCGAATCGCGAGAACATGGAGAAGCTCATCAAGGCGCTGACCAACGACGACTTCAAGGTCGATCCCGAGCTGGTCGACTACCGCCTCAAGCTGACGATGGAGCCGGCGACCTCGGCGGCCTACGGCGCGACCATGAAATGGATCGGCGAGCAGGGCGGGCTGTACATCCCCAACGAGCAGGACATCGCCAAGGTCAAGCATCACACGCTGATCGTCGGCGGCAAGAACGACAAGGTGGTGCCGCCGGAGAGCAACTGGCGATTTTCGCAGTTGATCGAGAACTCCTGGCTCCATCTGATCCCGCGCTGCGGCCATTGGGCGATGATCGAGCGGCCGGCCGAGTTTTCCGCCGTCACCAGCTGGTTCCTGCGCAACGCCTGAGCGCCGCGCCGGCTGCTATCGCTATCCGCCGGTTGCCGCGCGTCGAGCGCGACGGTAGCTGCGGATGGCTCGGCGTGCGGATACTTGGCGAGAACATCCTGCAGACGACGTGAGGGTGGACCGCTATGCGGATTCGCCGCGGCCCAGCGCGGCTCGCGCCTGAGAGAGAAATTTCTCAATTCGATCAGGTTGCACAACCAGCTGGCGATTTTTTCGTGCAATGAAGCGATCGCGTTCGAATTGGCTCAGATGCTCGGTGATCCGTGGCCGTGAGGCCCCCACCAAATCCGCCAGATCGGCATGACGCGCCGAAAGGCCGAGCCGCAAGCCCTTGCTATCGCGGATTCCGAAATCTTCGCTTAATTCGAGTAATACCAGCGCCAGACGCTCCTGGAGGGTAAGGCTCATGAAGTTCGAGCAACGCAAATGGACGAGGTGCCATCGCCCCAGATAGTTGAGCGCCATTCGCTTGAAGTCGATCGATTCGATGCCGAGAGAGATTCTTATGAACGCGTCCAAATCGATGGCTCCGATCTGGCAGCTTGTGAATGCTTCGCAGCGAAAGTCATAGCTGATTCCGTTCACCGGCAACGGGAACCCGGAGATCATTCCCGGCGCCACCAGGATCACCAATCTGCGTTGTCCCTTGCGGTTGCAGCAAGTGATGCGCGCAACGCCCGAGAGCAGGATATACACGGCCTCGGGAACGTTCTTCTCATCGAAAATTATCGCGCGCCTTTCTACGGTGCTCACGATCAGCGCGCCGGCGAGGGTTTTCATTCGCTGCGCCGAAAGCCATGACATGTTCTTAAGCTTACTCAGGCCTCGAACTGCTAAAATCCTTTTCGCGGGCATCCCTGAATCGTAGCACCGCCATAGCAGGAGCTGACCGAATCGGACTGTACAATCAACGATGTTGGTTATCCGCATGACCGCTGGCGAGGATTTTCTTTCTAGGCCCGTCTCCAACTCGCCTGATAGGTTCAAAACGCCTCGCTGGGCACCGTTTTAGCCGCACGGGGGCATCCAGTCTGTTACCCGCCGCAACTCCGCCTGTGCTAGTCAGGGTGGCGAAGGAGATCGGGCAGAGATGACTCATCCCAGATTCGTTGCGGCCGCTGTACAGGCCGCGCCCGCCTTCCTCGACCTGCCGGGGTCGGTGGCCAAGACCGTGCGGCTGATCGACGAGGCCGCTGCCCACGGCGCGCAATTGATCGCCTTTCCGGAGGCGTGGATTCCCGGCTATCCGTGGTGGATTTGGCTCGATTCACCGGCCTGGGGGATGCAATTCGTCCAGCGCTACCATGACAACTCGATCGTCGCCGAGAGCCGCGAGATGGACGAGATTCGCGAGGCCGCCCGCCGTCATCGGATGTTCGTCGTGCTCGGTACCAGCGAAAAAGATCACGGCTCGCTCTATCTTGGCCAGAGCCTGATCGCGGCCGACGGCACGGTGCTCGCTCATCGCCGCAAGCTCAAACCCACCCACGTCGAGCGTACGGTGTTCGGCGACGGTTATGGCGCCGACCTGGCGGTGCATGAGACCGCGCTCGGCCGGCTGGGCGCGCTCTGCTGCTGGGAGCATCTGCAGCCGCTCACGAAGTACGCGATGTACTCGATGCACGAGCAGGTGCACGTCGCCTCGTGGCCCGGGTTCTCGCTGTATACCGGCAAGGCGTTCGCGCTCGGACCGGAGCTCAACGCCGCCGTCAGCCAGGTTTACGCCGCCGAGGGACAGGCCTACGTGATCGCGGCCACCGCGGTGGTTTCCGAGGCGATGCAGGAACTGTTGTGCGATACGCCCGCCAAGCGCGATTTGCTGCGCATCGGCGGCGGACGCTCGATGATCTACGCACCCGACGGGCGTCCGCTGTGCGAGTTCCTGGCCCCGGAGGCCGAGGGCATCGTTTATGCCGAGCTTGATCTCGGCGCGATTGCGCTGGCCAAGGCGGCCGCCGATCCGGTCGGTCATTACTCGCGTCGCGACGTCACCCGCCTGTTGCTCAATCGCAGTCCAGCCGCGGCGGTCGAGAATTTTGCGCCGGGCTTCGAGGAACGCAGCGCCGAGCCCGCTGGCGACATCGAGTCCGACATGGACGGCCGCCGGCGGCCTTGAAACGCAGGAGAGGTTTCCATGGCGAGACAGGTACTGATAAGAGGCGGCTGCGTGCTGACGATGGACCCGCGGATCGGCGACTTCGATCGCGCCGACCTGTTGATCGATGGCTCAATGATCGCCGAGGTCGCCCCGCATATCGATGCGCCCGGCGCGGAGATCGTCGAAGCCGACGCCATGATCGTTATCCCCGGCCTGGTGAACACCCATCATCATATGTGGCAGGGATCGATCCGCAACGTCGCGATTGACTACACGATCGGCGAGTACTTCGCCAAGTTCATGAGCGTCATCGCGCCGCGCTTCACGCCGGCCGACGTCTATGCCGGAGACCTGATGAGCGCGCTCGAAGGGCTCAACGCCGGCGTCACCACCTTTCTCGACTGGTGCCACGTCCCCAACAGCCCCGAGCATGCCGACGAGGCGGTGCGGGCGCTCAAGGATTCGGGTGCCCGTGCGGTCTTCGCTTACGGCCCGCCGCTCGGCCAGGGCGTCCGCGAATGGTTCTACCAGAGCCGCCTGACTCATCCGGAGGACGTGCGCCGGATGCGCCGCCAGTATTTCGCCTCCAACGATCAACTGGTCACCTTCGCGCTGGCGCTGCGCGGCCCCGACTTCACGCTGCCCGAGGTCAATCTGCACGACTTTGCGCTGGCCCGCGAGCTGGCTGCACCGATCACGATGCATATTGGCGCGCAGGGCGGCGCGCCCGACGGCGTGCTCAAGCTCAAACGCGCCAACCTGCTCGGCGGCGACATCAATCATGTGCATGTGACGATCTCTTCGGACGAGGAGCTGCGGATGATCGCCGACAGCGGCGGCACGGTCTCGGTCACGCCGATTGCGGAGATGATGATGGGCGTGGGTGCGCCGGTCACCGGCCGGTTGCTGGCCGCGGGCGTGCGTCCGGGGCTGGGAATCGACACTCTCACCGGCAGCAGTGGCGACATGTTCGGCCAGATGCGCGCGGCGCTGGCGATGGAACGGATGACCGAGGCGGCGACTATCTGGGCCCGCGGTGAGCAATACTCGAGCGTTCAGCTTACCGCGCGCCAGGTGCTCGAACTCGCCACGCTCGAAGGGGCGCGCACGCTGTGGCTTGATTCGAAAATCGGCAGCCTGACGCCCGGCAAGCAAGCCGACGTGGTGTTGCTGCGCGCCGACGAGCTAAACATGGCGCCGATAACCGGCGCGCGCTCGGCGGTCAGCGCGGTAGTGATGAATGCCGATACCGCCAACGTCGACTCGGTGTTCGTCGCGGGCAGCCCGCTCAAGCGCGGCGGCCGGATGCTGGCGGATCTCGATCGCGCCCGCAAGCTGGCGGCGGCGTCCTCGGCGCGCCTGTTCGAGCCGAATAACTAGTCCGCGACAGGGAGGAGCTACCAGTGAGTATTATGCCGCCATCGGTCGAATCGCGGGTGAAGCGCTATGCCGACCAGCGCTGGCTACTGGACTGCATAGTGCGCACGGTCGGAATCGAATGGGACCAGAATCGCATTGGCTATACCAGCGCGCCGGCTGGTCCCGAGGCTACCGGCGATTTCATGGCCGTGCGGAGCCGGGTGCAGAAGTTCTCCGACATCCCGCGCGAATTCGCCCGCGCTGCGCGCCGACGCGAAGCGGCCGGACGCAGGTACGAAGAAGAAGGGCGAACCGTGTCGGCCCGCGAATGCTATTTCGTCGCTTCGCTCCTTTACGGCAGCGCGATGTGGGCGATCTTCGCCAACACGCCTGAAGTGATCGAGTATAATGACAAGAAGACCGAGTGCTATCAGAAATATGTTCAGTTCGCTCCTTATCACATAGAGCGTGTGGAAATACCGTTCGCCGGCAAGTCGCTGCCGGCCTATTTCCATCGCCCGCGCAATGCCGGTGCGGGACCGATGCCGTGCGTGCTCGCGATCGACGGCATGGACGGCTTCAAGGAGATGATGGTCTCGATGTACGGGGATAAGCTCCTGGAGCGCGGGCTCGCGATCCTCGCCATTGACGGGCCCGGCCAGGGGGAATGCTGCGTGCGCGACATTCACTGCGGCGAGACCAACTTTATCGAAGCGGGTCAGGCCGCGCTCAAATGGATTCGCGGGCGCCCCGAGCTCGACCCCGCGCGCGTCGCGATCCAGGCCGTCAGCATGGGCTCGTTCTGGGCCACGCAGGTTGCGACCGCGGACGATCGCCTGTGCGGGTGCAGCGTTGCCTACGTCTGCCACGAACCCGGAATGAATACTATCTTCAATCTCGCTTCGCCGACCTTCAAGCTGCGTTACATGTACATGGCCGGGTACGATAGCGAGGAGCAGTTCGATCGCTTCGCAGCCCGGCTCAGTCTGATGGAGATCGCGGAGCGGGTAAAAAGTCCATATCTTGCGATCGCCGGCGAGGACGACGAGTTGAGTCCGATTGAGTATACTTATGAGATGATGGATCGGATGCGCTGCCCCAAGGAGTTGCTACTCTACCAGGGCGAACGCCATTCTTTGCATGCCACCACTGCGACTGCCCTGGGGCCGAGTCCGCATACCTACAGCGCGGATTGGCTGGCCGATCGCCTGGACGCGAGGCCGATGGAAACTCGCGAGCTGTACGTCGATCTGGCCGGCCAGGTGCATCAGAGCAGATGGGGACAGCGGCGGACGAATCTGCACAAAGGATAACGCAGGAGAGAGCTATGGCTGCGGTGGAAAAGATACCGGTAATCGATTGCGACGGACACGTCGTGGAGACGCTGCCCGAGCTGGCGGAGTTCATGGATCCGACGATCCGTTACGTGGCCGAGACCGATCGGCCATTCCCCAGCGGGGTCAGCGTGTTTCCGTCGCTCGACGGTCTCCATTACCAGGTCGACGATCTGCCGCGCACCGCGCTGTTCGAGAATCCCAAACGCAAGCGCGTGACGGCGAGCGCAAATCGCGCCGGCTCGGCGGCCGACTGGATCGCACTGCTCGGCCAGACCCCGATCGAACAGACCGTGCTGTTCACCAGCGACGGCCTTTCGATGGGATGGCTGCGGCAGCGTGAGTATACGATCCGGATTTGCCGCGCCTACAACGATTATATGGCGGCCCGGTTTGCGATCGATCGCCGGCTTCATCCGATGGCGATCATCCCGATGCAGTTTCCCGAGGAGGCGGTCAAGGAGTTGCGCCGCGCGGTCAAGGAGCTTGGCCTGCTGGGCGCGATGGTTCCGTCGACCGGCCTGCCGCTGCATCTGGGCCACGAGTTTTTCTGGCCGGTTTACAAGGAAGCCTCGGACCTCGAATGCGCGTTGGCGGTGCACGGTGGCTGCAACGGCGGCATCGGGCTCGATTCGTTCGACCGCCTGCTGCACTCGCACATTCTGCATCATCCGGTGCCGCTGATGATCGCCTTCGTTGCGACCGTGTGCGGCGGCCTGTTCGAGCGGTTCCCCGGTCTGCGGATCGCATTTCTCGAAGGCGGCGTCGGCTGGGTCGCGATGCTGTACGATCGGATCGAGCGCGAACGCGAGCTGGGCGCGGGCGAGAATCTCGAGCTCCCGCAGATCACGAAATATCTTGAGAGTAACCGCGTGCTGGTCGGATGCGAGGGTAACGACCAGATTCTGCCCTACCTGGTCAAGACGCTGGGTGCGCGCGGCTTCGGTTACTCTTCCGACTATCCGCACGAGGCCGACCTGGTCGACGTCAAACGCGAAATCGACGAGACCCTCGAGAACCACGAACTGTCGCGCGATGACAAGGCCGCGATTCTAGGCGGCAACGCGCGCGAGTTCTATCGGCTCGGCGTTTGACAGCGCCGGCGCACGGCCAGAAGGATCAATCGCCAGGGAGGAGCGCGCGATGTTCATGCACAACGCATGGTATGCGGCGGCGTGGGGCAGCGAGCTGGGGCAGGCACCGATGGGCCGCCGGATTTGCGATCATCCGGTGGTGCTCTACCGTCTCGGCGACGGCACTGCGGCCGCGCTCGAAGACCTCTGCTGCCATCGACTGCTGCCGCTGTCGCACGGGCGGGTCGAGGGCGATTTGCTGGTCTGCGGCTATCATGGCCTGACCTTCGATCGCAGCGGTCAATGCGTGCGTATCCCGAGCCAGCAAAAGCCCGGCGCGCGGGCGCGGGTGCGCAGCTACCCGGTGGTCGAGCGCCATCGTCTGATCTGGCTATGGATCGGCGATCCGGCGCTGGCCGACCCGGCCCAGGTTCCCGACCTGCACTGGAACGACGCGCCGGGATGGGCGTTTGTCGGTGAGATGCTGCCGATGGCGTGCGATTATCGGCTGGTGATCGACAACCTGCTCGACCTCACCCACGAAACCTATATCCATCCGACCACGCTCGGCCATGATTTGATCCCGGGCTCGCCGATCGAGACCGCCTCCGACGCCGACAGCGTAACCGTCTCGCGCTGGATCCTCGACCATCAGCCGGCGCCATTCTGGGGCAGCATGATCGAACGGGCGCGCGGCTACCGCGGCCGCTGCGACCGCTGGCAGATCGTGAAGTTCGTGCCGCCCTGCAACGTGGTGCTCGACGTCGGGGTGGCAGAGGTCAACAGCGGCGCGCGCGAGGGCAGTCGCGCCAGCGGCATCACCGGCCGCCAGTTGAATTCGCTGACGCCCGCGACCGCCACCAGCTGCTGGTACTTCTGGTCGCTGGCGCGCGATTTCGCGATCGATGACCAGGCGCTCACCCGCGACCTGCAGGCGACCGTCACACGGATTTTCGCCGAGGATCAGATCATCCTCGAGGCGCAACAACGCTCGATACTCGAGAACCCCGGCGCGCGGACGATCAATATCAACCTCGACGCCGCCTCGATCCGGATGCGTCAGATGATCGAATCGCGCAGCGCCGCGGGGCGCACGCAGGCGGCCTGAGCGCGGCTACTTGATAGCCTGCGGATTCACCGGCGAGCCGACCGCGCCGGTGATCGGCAGCGGCGGCGCGACGAACATGAATTCGTAGACCCCGTCGGCCGCGCAATCCTCGCCCAGCGCTTCGAGGTCGAAGATTTCGCCCACCAGCAGCCCGATGTTGGGAATCATCACCTGGTGCAGCGGCTGGAAGGCATCGGGCAGCTCGTTGGGCCGCACCTCGCATCCCCAGGTATCGCTCGCGATGGCTGCGATCTCGGTCCGATAGAGCCAGCCGGCGGTGTAAAACGAAAGCCCCGGCGCGTCGCCAGCCGCGAACGTGCCCCAGCCGTGCTTCTTGCCATGACCGAGCTGTCCGGTCCTGATCAGGACCGCGTCGCCGCGGCTGATCTTGACCTTCTCGCGCGCCGCGCATTGCGTCAGATCCTCTTCGCTGATCGCGTAGCCCGGCTTCAGCGCTTCGACGCCTTTGAAGCGCGCGATATCGAGCAGCACGCCGCGCGTCACGATGCGGCTCGCCATCTGTTCGATGCCGTTGAGTTCGGCGCCGTGGCTGGTGACGTGCGCGGCGTCATAGCCATTCCACATCTTGGCATGGTCGTAGATATGGGCGAGCGCGTCCCATTGCGTGCCGCACTGCAGGAACATCGAGACGAAGTCGTCGGCCGCGCCGATCCCGTGCGGCATCTCCTGCTTGCCCGCAGCCGCGTCGGTGCCGGTCAGGACGAAAGTATGCACCGGATTGACGCGTCCCCACGCTCCGGTCTGCGGCCCCTTCTCGTCGAACGGCAGCGCCAGCGAGATGACCTTGCCCTGGCGCACCATCCGTGATGCTTCGAGGATCTTCTCGCTGGTGATGTAGTTGAGCGTGCCGATCTGATCTTTGGCGCCCCACTTGCCCCAGTTGCGATACTTGCGCGCCGCCTCCTGGATAATCTCTTCCGTCCCTGCCATCGAAATGTCCTCCTGATTGCCCGTTGGGTGTCTGCAGTATGCCGGAAGTCAGTCGCGCTGCCCGGGTGGCTGCTGGATGCCGCGGTTGAAGCGCGCCGCCAGCTTGCGCCATCCGACCACAATCGCGTCGGTCTTGCATAGCTGCTCTTCGTTCCAGCCGTCCATCTCCCGATAGAACGGCTCCATCGCCTCGCGCGCGAAGAGATCGCGATTGTTGAAATCGTAAAGCCCGAGTGGTTCGAAAAAATTCGTGTAGCGGAACTCGGCTTCCCTGCGATCTTCCTCGCTGTTGCAATGGCCGACGATGATCTCCCAATACTCATGGGTCTGATCGTCGATCGGCACGTAAAATTCGTACTGCGCCCAGTTCGGCGCCGGCCAGTGCTCAACCAGCAGCACGCCCGGCACGAACATCGAGGTCCGCACGTAGTATTGCTGCTTGCCCGGCGTCTGGATATTCGCGAACTCATTCTTGTAAATCGGCTTATACGACTCGGTCCGGTTGTACATGTTCATGATGCCCTTGGGACCGTCAGGCCGGTCGATTACCTCGATTGCTTTCGAGTCCACCGGGTCGTAGCCCAGCACCAGCGCCATGTCGGTCGCGGCGACGATTTGGTTGTCGTAATGGATCAGCACGTGTCCCGGGTCGAAGCCGTTCTCGACCGCCAGCCGCCAGTTCGATTTTCCGGTGCGATGAATTCCGCGCACGAAAACGTTGTCGTCCAGCAGATATCCCACCGGCCGTCCGGTCGGGTCGTCGGTGATTCGAATCGGCAGGTCGGCCTCGATCGGTGGCACCGGCCGGTAATCTTCATCGCCAACGAACACGAAGATCATCCCGTTGCGCTCGAAAGTCGGATAGGTGCGAATCCTGATGCGGCCGATCTGCTGGTCGTCGGGCGAGGCGAGGATCGTCTTGAGCACGCCGTCTTCGAGTCCATAGGTGAAGCCGTGGTACCAGCAGGTCAGATGCTCGTCGGTCAGGCACATCGATTTCTTCGAGATCCGGACGCCGCGATGGGCGCAACGGTCGGCGAGCGCGTAAACCTTGCCCCGCGCGCGGCGCAGCGCGATCTCATGGCCCGCGATGGTCACGCCCTTGACCACCCGGTCCGGCAACTCGTGGCTGAACAACGCCGGATACCAATGATTCTTGAGTCCCCAGGCGGCCTCCAGGTAGGGTTGATACTCGCGATTTGGTGACGCAGCTTTGGCGCCAATCTTACGTGGGGCTGTTGCCATCGCGGACCTCCGCGCAATTCCGAGTGGCCTGAACTTTACACCCAACCGACCCTGCTTGGGGAGCGTCGGCGCGATTGCGCGAGTCGATGGCCTTTCGTAAACTGCCGCGCCTGACAATTGGAATTCTGATCGGCCAGGTCGGCCAATTTCGAAGTCGAAGTTTATCGTTATCAGCGGAGGAAAGCGGATGTCAGAAGCAAACAAGGAACTCTACCGTCAATTCGTCGACCGGGTGCTGAATCGTTGCGAGCTAGCCGCGGTGCCCGAATACGTCGCGCCGGAATTCGTCGATCATCGCTACCCCGACCAGGACGGCATCGCGGGCACCCAGAAGTTCCTCGGCTATGTGCACGCGGCCTTTCCGGACGTCAATTTCAAGGCTGAGGATATCATTGCAGAAAACGATCGCGTGGTGATCCGCTTCAGCATCGTCGGAACCCATCGCGGCGAGTTCCAGGGAATCAAGCCGAGCGGACGCCAGGTGCGATGGTCGGGCATCAACATCGGACGCTTTGCCAACGGCAAGATCGTCGAGTTGTGGGGCGAAGCCGACATGCTGGGGCTGATGCGCCAGTTGCGCGGCGAGTGATATCAAGAAAAATTTTGATATTGAGGATTGCTTCTATCGAGGGCGGCCGTACTGTGCTGCGTACTACACCGGAGCGATCACCAGGTTCGGCGCCGACCAAATACGATTGACCGCATGAGGCCGCGGGATGATCTCCGGCGGCCTTGTCATTCCCGGCACTCGTTTGTCGTACTGGCGCCCGGATTATTTCCAGAGCTGATGAGCCAGCTCGGCGACCATCGTCAGCTTCGACTCCTGCGTCTGCTCGCTGATGGGATTGCCTTCCCACACCGTGCCGAAGCCGCACTGGGTTGAGAGCGCCAGCTGCTCGCGCGGGAAGTAGCGCGCTGCCTCCTCGATGCGTTTGATCAGGCCGTCGCGCGGCTCCATGGTTTCGTGCTTGGTCGAGACGATGCCGAGCACCAGGAACTTGTCGGTCGGCAGATCGCGCAGCGGCTCGAAGTCGCCCGAGCGCCAGTCGTCGTACTCGAGCAGAAAGATGTCGTAGTTGCGCGCCCGCTTGAACGCTTCCTTGGAGATCGCTTCGTAACCGCCCTCGCCGACGTAGTAGCCCTGGTTGTTGCCGCGGCACAGATGCAGCCCGAAGGTGACGCCGGGCACGGTGGCCACTGAATCGAGGATTTCCATACCCTCGGTCGCGAGCCGCTCGGGATCCATGCCGCGCTCGGCGAAGTCGGTGCGCCGCCGTTCAGGATCGCACAGCATCCCGAGTTCCGGCGCGTCGATCTGGATATACTCGCATCCCAGCCGCGCCAGCTCCTCGGCGTCCTGGCGAACCAGTTCGGCCGCGTCGCGGAACAGGTCGAACGGATTCGGATAGGCGCGCTTGGAATGCTCGGGCGAGTAACGCAGGGTCATCATCAACGGGCTCGGCAGGGTGATCTTGAGCGGCTTGCGCGCCCGCGCCCGCGCGTAGACGAACTCTTCGAGCACCGGCGAGCGCTTGCGGCCGATCTTGTCGACCACCGCGAGCTGCACCTGCATCTCGATCTGCTTGCCCTGCTCGCCGGCGGACTCGCGCCGGCGCCAGGTGCGCTTGAAGGCCGGGATTACCTTGACGCCTTCGAGCACGTCGCTCAGCGGCGAGATGAAATGCGTGCGCCGCATCTCGCCGTCGGTCACCACGTCGACCCCGGCCGCCTCCTGCAGCGCGATCGACTGGTCGACCGCACGGTCCTCCGCCTGCTTGAAGCCGGCGGCGCTCAGGTGGCCGGCTTCGAACGCCTTGCGCGCGTCCTTCAGATAGCCGGGCCGGAGCAGCGAACCGATAACCTCCGCGCGATAACAGACCGTCATGACATTTCTCCTTCGCCGACTGGTTGATCGTGCGCCGCCTTCCGGATAGCGCGGATTATAGAACAACCCTCATAGCTCGCAAGAAAGGCGCGCGCTAGAATCATCGATCAATTGTAACTCGCGCGCAAAGGAAACCCCGATGATCCTCAAGGTCGCCCGCCTCGGCCATCCGATAGTTCGCACGGCCGCCCAGCCGATCGCGGTCGATCGGATCAAAACGCACGATTTTCAGAAGCTGCTCGACGACATGGTGGAAACCATGCACGAGTATAATGGCGTCGGCCTGGCCGCCCCGCAGGTCCACCTGGCGCTGCAGCTCGCCGTGCTCGAGGTCGAGGGCAATCCGCGCTATCCCGACGCGCCCTCGGTGCCGCTGACCTACCTGATAAATCCGCAGCTCACGGTGCTCGATGACAGCAAGATCGATGAGTGGGAGGGATGCCTCAGTATCCCGGACCTGCGCGGCCTGGTTCCGCGCCACAGCAAAATTCACGTGAGCGGGCTCGGCCGCAACGCCGAACCGCTCGATTTTGTCGCCAGCGATTTTCATGCCCGCGTCATCCAGCACGAAACCGACCATCTGAAGGGCGAGGTCTATCTCGATCGGATGGCGGGGATGCGCACGCTGAGCCATCTGCAGGAATGGCAGCGTTTCGTGGTCAACGCGCGTGACTGATCAGCGCGCACCGTCTCACTCGACCTGCGCGCGGCTCGGCGGGCGGCGGCTCAACAGATAAAGCGCGACCGCGATGGCCAGAATCGCGCCGGCGTTGGCCACCAGGTCGAGCATCGCTTCACGAAATTTCTCGGCCGAGAGGTTCTCGCCCGCCACGCTCATCTGCGCGCCGATCGCGAGGATGCGCCGGGTGGCCGAAATCGCGGCGATGAACAAAAAAGGCTGCAGCGACGTGCCGCGTTCCTTCAGATAAGAGAGCACCGTGCGCAGCACTTCCATGATGATCATCACCAGCAGCAAGTCGTTGACCAGGGTGACGATCGCCAGGGCGAAGCCGGTCTCCCGGAGCGCGGCCGGAAACGCGACCAGGCTGTACCCCAGCATCCCGAGCGCCGCAACCAGGAAAACCAGCCCGACCAGCGCGTAGACCATCGCGTCGGCGGATTCGAGGAACGGCACCAGCGCCTCGTGAACCTGATGCGCGCGTGAAGCAGGACGATGATGGCTGGTCGGCGGTTCCATGCGCTGCATCATAGCCGCACGCGGCCGAAACTCCAGCGGTTTGCGGGCATCGACCGCGGCTTATTGTGAGCCCGGAGATGGCTCAACGAACGAACTTCACTTGGGCGGGTAGGGGAGCGCGGGCATCTCGGCGGCTTTGCCGGTGACACGCGATTTGGCGATGGCCTCGTTGAGGGCGTTGTTTTCGGCCGCCAGCCGGTCTTCTTCCTCCTGCACCGTGGCAAGCTTGGCGCGCAGGTCGCTGTTGTCCTGCTGCACGCGGCTTAGCTGATGCTGAAGGTCGCTAATCTGCTGCTGCTGAAGCGCGGTCGCCGCCCGCTGCTTTATCGACCATTGCCAGCCGATAAGGCCGGCGATAATTGCGACCACGATCGCGCCCGTCAGTATCCGCAGCATCGGGATCGAGCATAATCGCCTCAAATGCCGAGGCCAAGCGGATGCAATAATCGCGCGCGCTTCTCAATCGCGTTCGCGCTCCTTTCCAGTTAAGATTTTGCCGCGATGTCCGAGCGTGCTGAGACTATCCCGCCGCGTCCGACGGTGCTGGTGACCGGGGCGGCCGGGTTTATCGGCTCGCACCTGGTCGACGCGCTGGTGGCGCGCGGACTGAGCGTGCGGGCGCTGGATAATCTTGCCGCCGGACGCCGCGAGAACCTGAATCCGCGGGCCGAGTTCGTAGCCGGCGATATCCGCCGTCCGGAATCGATCAGGGCCGCGTTTGCCGGCGTTGATTGCGTTTTCCACACCGCCGCGCTGCCGCGCGTGATGCTCTCGATCGACGATCCGCGCGCGACCCATCTGACCAATGTCGACGGCACGCTCAACGTGCTGATCGAGGCGCGCGACGCCGGCGTGCGAAAGGTCATCTATTCCGGGTCGTCCTCGGTTTACGGCGAGCAGCCGGTGATGCCGCTGGTCGAGAGCATGACGCCGAATCCGCTCAACCCGTACGCGCTGCAGAAACTGGTCGGCGAGCAATACTGTCGGATGTTTTATCGGCTGTTTGGCCTGCAGAGCGTGGCCCTGCGTTATTTCAATGTCTACGGGCCGCGGATGGCGACCGAGGGGGCGTACGTTACGGTGCTGAGCGTCTTCATGCGCGCCCGCCGCGAAGGCCGGCCGCTGCCGATCCATGGCGACGGCGAGCAGACGCGCGATTTCACTCACGTGCGCGACGTGGTGCGGGCGAATCTGGCTGCGATGGACTCCACGGTCGGCGATGGGCGGGCGCTCAACGTCGGCAGCGGGCGCGGAATCAGCGTAAATCGAATCGCGACGCTGTTCGGCGGTCAAACGATCCATCTCCCGCCGCGTCCGGCGGAATGCGCTCATACGCTGGCCGATCTTACCGAAGTCAAGCGCGTACTCGGCTGGGAGCCGCAGGTCGCCAGCGAAACCGGGATACGCGAGCTGATCGAAACCACCGCGCGGAGCTGAACGCTTTATCCGCCGTGGCCGATGGCCGCGCCGATCGCGATTCCGACCGCCAGCGCGATCGCCAGCACGACCAGCAGGATCAACCCCGACGCGGTGCTCTCGGCGCGCCGCTGAGCGTCGGGATCGACCGACGTTTCGGTATGCGCGGAATGATAGCCGGTGTGCCGGCCGCCGTACGACGTATAGTAGAGGCCGGTGCCGGGGATGCCGACGGTGCGGCGGATGCCGTTGCGGCCAAAGGTCATGTGCGCGCCGCGGACCCCGACCGTCAGGCTCGGCCCGGATTTCGAGAGATTGACCGACAGCCCCGGGAAGATACTGAGCCGCCGATAAAATCTGAAGTTGCCCATCTCATCCCCCGCGCCGGTTGCGGAAAAACTCGCGCAGCAAGTCGGCGCACTCCGGCGCCATGATGTCCCGCACGATCTCGAGACGATGGTTCAGCCGTCCGTCGCGTCCGATATCGTAGACCGAACCGACCGCGCCGGCCTTTTCGTCGGCCGCGCCGAAACAGAGCCGCGCGATGCGCGCATTGACCATCGCCCCGATGCACATCACGCACGGCTCGATAGTGACGTATAGCACCGCGCCGGGCAGACGATAGCTGCGCAGCTTGCTCGCCGCCGCGCGGATTGCCAGCACTTCGGCGTGCGCGGTCGGATCGTCGAGCGCGATCGGTTGATTGTGGGCGGCAGCGACCGCGGCCCCGTCGACTACCACCACTGCTCCGACCGGCACCTCGCCTTCAGCCGCGGCGCGGCGCGCCTCGGCGAGCGCCAGCGCCATGAAATCAAGGTCTGCGCGGTCAGCCATAATGTTCCCGGCCAGCATAGCGTATGGCGACGGGTCGGATTCCGCTATCCTTATCATGCTGGTTCGGAATGGCTGAACTCGACGAAATAAGCCCGGTGAAGTTGAAGGAGCGCCTCGACCGCGGCGAGCATCCGGTGATCCTCGACGTGCGCGAGCCGGGCGAGGTTGCGATCGCGCCGTTCCCCGGCAGTCTGCATATCCCGATGGGTGAGATCAGCGGGCGGCTGGCGGAACTCGAGGCCGACGCCGAGACCGTGGTGGTCTGCCATCATGGAATCCGCAGCGCGCAGGTCGCGGCGTACCTGGCGCATCTCGGTTTCAGGCGGGTGTTGAATCTGGCCGGCGGCGCCGAGGCCTGGGCGGTGACCGTCGACCCGCGGATGCCGCGCTACTGATCGTCGCCGCGCGAGGGAGACCATGGCATTTCTCGCCGCTGCGATTCAGATGAAGGGCGGCCGCGACAAGGCGGCCAATCTGGAACGCGCCGAGCATCTGATCGGCGAAGCGGCCCGGCGCGGCGCCGAGTTCGTCGCGCTGCCGGAGGTCTTCAGTTGGCGCGGACGCCGCGACGAAGCCGCTGAGCAGGCCGAGGATCTGGCAGGACCGACGCTCAGCCTGATGGCGCGGCTGGCGCGCGAGCTGCAACTCTACCTGCTGGCCGGTTCGATCTATGAGCGCGTGCCGGGCCAGACGCGCTCCCATAACACCTCGGTTTTGTTCGGACCCGACGGGGCGCGGCTCGCCGTTTACCGCAAGATTCATCTGTTCGACGTCGACCTGCCCGGCCATCTGACGATCCGCGAGTCGGAGGCGATGATGCCTGGCTCGGAGCCGGTATGCGTCACCACCGAGCTCGGCGCGATCGGGATGACGATCTGTTACGACCTGCGCTTTCCGGAGCTGTATCGCAAACTCGCTTTTGCCGGCGCCCGTATCGTGACGGTGCCGAGCGCCTTCACCTTTCCGACCGGCGAGGCGCACTGGGAAGTGTTGATTCGGGCGCGAGCGGTCGAAAACCAGTGCTACGTGGTGGCGCCGGCGCAGTTCGGGCCGAACGTGCACGGCTTCAACGATTACGGGAACTCGATGATCGTCGATCCGTGGGGCAGGGTGCTGGCGCGGGCCGCCGATCGCGAGGAGGTGGCGGTGGCGCCGATCGATCTTGATTATCTAGAGTCGGTGCGCCGCAACCTGCCGGCGCTCGCTCACGTGCGCCTGCGCGGCGACCGCTAGCAACGCGGGTTTGACGACGTCAGGAGAAAATCTGCGGCTCGCGCGTGCTGAGCCATCTCAGGCCGCAATAGACGTAGTGAATCCCTGACAACGCCGTCACCCCGACGGTCGCATACAGCAGCCCGTACCAGTAGAGCGTCGAGTACGCTTCGAAGTGAATCAGCGCGGCGATGATGCATGCCAGTTGCAGCGCCGTGCAGCTCTTGCCGATATAGCTCGGCCTGACCGGCATCCGCGCGCCGGTCAAAAACGAAATCATGAAGTAGCCGAAAACTATCACCACGTCGCGGACCACGATGACGCTCAGGATCCAGCCCGGGAAGATTTGCTCGATGGTGAGCACCACGAACGAACTGAGCAACAGCAGCTTGTCGGCGAACGGATCGAGGAACGCGCCCAGCTCGGTGCGCGTGCCCGACCAGCGCGCGACGGTGCCATCCAGCGAGTCGGTGATGGCGGCCAGGATGAACAGGTAGAGCGCGTAGTTGAAGCGATGCTTGCTCAGCAGCGCGAGGAACACCGGGATCATGAACAGGCGGCAAAGCGTGAGCAGATTCGGCGTCTTGAGCAGCTGGCTGAGCGAGGGCTGAGCCTTGGGCTGCGTCGCCGGCTGGACCGGCTGTAATGAAGGTCTGGCCACGATCTCGCTCAACTCGCGATCTGCGCCCGGCGCAGCCGGCCGGCGAGCGGCGCGCTCACCACCGCGCGCATCGACACGGTTCCGTCGCAATACTCTTCGCTCAGGATCTGTCCGTCGCGCCGCGCCAGGGCGACCAGGTCGCCGCGCCCGACCGGCAGCGTCACCCGCACCTCCTGCCGTTGGGCCGCAAACAAGCGCGCCATCCGCTCGCGCAGTTCGTCGAGCCCCTCACCTTTTAGCGCCGAAACATTTACGCTATCAAGCCCGCGCGGCGCCATCATGCCGTCGCCCATCCGGTCGATCTTGTTCATCACCATCAGCCGCGGCGCGGCGCCCGCGCCGATTTCCTCGAGCACGCGGTCGACGATCTCCATCCGTTCGGCGCGCAGCGGCGAACTGGCGTCGACGACATGCAGCAGCAGGTTGGCGGTCCGCACCTCTTCGAGCGTCGCCTTGAAAGCCTCGACCAGCGTGTGCGGCAGGCGATGGATAAAGCCGACCGTATCGACCAGCATCACCTGGATTCGTCCCGGCAGCACCAACCGGCGCACGGTCGGATCCAGCGTCGAGAACGGACGGTCGGCGACTTCGACACCGGCCCCGGTCAGCGCGTTCATCAGCGTCGATTTGCCGGAATTCGTATAGCCGACCAGCGCGATCGTCGGGTAGGGGACTTCGAGCCGGCGGCGGCGCTGCAGCGCGCGGGTCCTTTCCACGCTGCGCAACCGCTCGCGCAGCCGCGCCAAGCGTTCGCGCACCCGCCGGCGATCGACTTCGAGCTGGGTTTCGCCGGGGCCGCGGGTGCCGATACGGCCGCCGGAACTGCCGGCGCCGCCGGTCTGCCGCGACAGATGGGTCCATTGCCGAGTCAGCCGCGGCTGCAGATAGCTCAGCTGCGCGATTTCGACCTGCAGCTTGCCTTCCAGCGTGCGCGCGCGCTGGGCAAAGATATCGAGAATCAACTGGCTGCGGTCGATGACCCGGAGATTAAGCTCGCGTTCGAGGTTGCGGGCCTGCGCGGGACTGAGCGCGTCGTCGAAGATCGCCAGCGAGGCGCCGCTGTCATGGGCGAGCGATCGCGCCTCGGCGGTCTTGCCGCGCCCGATAAAGGTCCGCGGATCGATTTCCTTGAGTTTCTGGCGAACGGTGGCGGTGACGGTCGCGCCGGCGCTTTGTGCCAGCGCCTTGAGCTCTTCGAGCGAGTCATCGGCATGGATACTGCCGTCGCGGTCAAGCTCGACGCCGACCAGAACGGCCCGCTCGTGATAATCGGCGTTGGAATTATACGGCAGGTCCAGAGCGTCCTCTTGGGCTATTCCCAGCTGTCAAGATCGTAGCAGAAAACCGCCATCGTAGAGAAACCCGGCGGTCCGGCCGGCCCAGCGCCTAGCGGATAGTCAGCGCGTCGCCTTCGAACAGCTGCTCCAGCCCCGCCACGAAGCCGTCGTCCGGCGTGACGCGGAAACTGTCGCCGAGCAGGAAAACCGCTTCGCGGCCGGCCTCGAGTTCCAGATGGAGATAGGCCAGCGCCTTGCCGCGATGGCCGAGCAGCAGATTCTTGAGCGCGTCGAGCGCGCCGTTTTCGAGCCGCTCGCGCCGGGTATGGATATGCACCTCGCGGACCGCCGCCAGCAGGGCGGAATTGAGCGGGCGCAAATCATCGAGGATTATCTGCGCGCGATCCTCGTCGACGTCGAGCTTGCCGCGCACCACCACCGGCTCGTCGCCGTGAATCACCGCTTCGAATTTCTGATAGGTCTCGGGCCACACGATCGCCTCGACCGCGCCGGCCCGATCCTCGAGGCTGAACACCGCGTAACGCTTGCCGCTCTTGTTGTTGCGCAGCTTGACCGACTGGATCACGCCGGCCACGTGCACCTGGCTGCCGTCCGGCAACCCGGCGAGATCGGCGGTCGTCAGGCGGCTCAGGCGGCGCACTTCCTTGTCGTACTTGTCGAGCGGATGGCCGGTGATATAGAAGCCCAGCGCCTCTTTTTCGTACTTGAGCTTTTCCTTGGAGTCCCACTCGGGAATCGCCTTGGGAACCGGCAGCTTGATCGACGACTTGCCGGCGCCGCCGAACAGGTTGGCCTGATTGCGCGCGGCCTCGTCGCCGGCCCGCTGGGCGATTCGCAGCGCGTCCTCGACCTGCGCGGCGAGCGCGGCGCGAGCCACGCCCAGCGAATCGAACGCGCCGCACTTGATGAGCGCCTCGAGCGCGCGGCGATTGATCACCTGCGTGCCGACCCGGGTGCAGAAATCCACCAGGTTGTCGAACGCGCCGCGCGCCTCGCGCTCGGCCACGATCGCCTCGGCGGTCTTGGCGCCGACCCCGCGCACCGCGCCCAGACCGAAGCGAATCGCGTCGCTGGCGACCGTGAACTTCACCCGGCTCTGGTTCGCATCCGGCGGCAGAATGCGGATGCCCATGTCGCGCAGCGCGGCGATGTTCTTGTAGGTCTTGTCGGTATCGTCCATGTCGAGCGTCATCAGCGCCGCCATGAACTCGTGCGGAAAATGGGCTTTCAGATAGGCCGTGGTATAGGTGGTCAGCGCGTAGGCCGCGGCGTGCGAGCGATTGAAGCCATAAGACGCGAAGGTCTCGATCTTTTCGAAGATCGCCTGCGCCAGCGCCCCCGCGACGCCGTTGCGCTTGGCGCCCTCGATAAAGCGCTCGCGCTCGCGCTCCATCACCGCCTTGTTTTTCTTGCCCATCGCCGCGCGCAGGATGTCGGCTTCCTCGAGCGTGTAGCCGGACAGCGCCTGCGCCACCCGCATCACCTGCTCCTGGTAGATGATGATGCCGTAGGTGTCGCGCAGCACCGGCTCGAGCAGCGGATGGTCGTACTCGACCGGCTCCTTGCCGTGCTTGCGCAGGATGAACGGCTCGACCATCCCGGCGTCCAGCGTGCCGGGGCGGAACAGCGAGATGGCGGCGATGACGTCCTCGAAATTCGAGGGCTTGAGCTCGGTCAGAAAGCGGCGCATCCCCGAGCCTTCCATCTGGAAGACCCCGACGGTGTCGCCGTGGGCCAGCAATCGGTAGCTCTCGGGGTCGTCGAACTTGAGGCGCGTCAGGTCGGGCGGGGTCTTGCCGTCGGCCTGGATGAGGTCGAGCGTGTTGCGGATCAGGGTCAGGTTCTTGAGCCCCAGGAAATCGAACTTGATGAGCCCGATCTCCTCGACCCCCTTCATCGAGTACTGCGTGATCGACAGGCTGTCCTCGGCGCGCTGCTCCTTGTCGACGTAGAGCGGCACCAGGTCCTGCAGCGGCTCATCCGCGATCACGACGCCCGCCGCGTGCCGCGAGGCGTGGCGCAGCAGCCCTTCGAGCTTGAAGGCGTATTCGAACAGCTCCGGATGGTTGTCGCGTTCGGCGCGCAGCCGCGGCTCCATCTCGAGCGCATCCTTGAGCGGAAAGTCGCGGCCCTGCTTGGGGGTCGGATAAAGCTTGACGATCTTGTCGGTCTCGCCGAACGACAATCCCAGCACGCGGCCGACGTCGCGAATCGCCTGCTTGCCCTTGATGGTGCCGAACGTGATGATCTGCGCGACCCGATCGGCGCCGTACTTCTGGCGCACGTAGGCCAGCACCTCGTCGCGCCGCTCGAAGCAGAAATCGACGTCGATATCGGGCATCGACTTGCGTCCCGGGTTGAGCCAGCGCTCGAACAGCAGCTTGTGCTCGATCGGATCGAGCTCGGTGATGCCGAGCGCGTACGAGACCAGGCTGCCGACCACCGAACCGCGGCCGGGGCCGACCGGGATGCCGCGGCTGCGCGCGTAGCCGATGAAGTCGGCGACGATCAGCAGGTAGCCCGAAAAGCCCATTTCGCGGATGATCGGCAGCTCGCGCTCGATCCGCTCGCGGTAGGGCGTCTCGTCGAGCTCGTCGCGGCGGGCGCGAATCTCGGCCAGCCGTGCGCTCAGACCCTCGCGCACCCGCTCGGCCAGCAGCGCATCGAGGTCCGGCTGCTCCGACTGATAGCGCGGGAAATGGAACTTGCCGAAATCGAACTGAAAATCGACCCGCCGTGCGATGTCGACGCTGTTGCGGATCGCCTCCGAATCGGGGCCGAACGCCGCGCCCATCTCCTCGGGCGTCTTGACGTAGAGCTCGTCAGTGTCGAAGCGCCAGCGGGTCTCGTCGGCCAGCGTCTTGCCGGTCTGGATGCAGAGCAGCACCTCGTGGGCGCGGGCGTCGTCGCGATGGAGATAATGGCAATCGTTGGTGGCGACCACCGGCAGGCCGAGTTCCTTGCCGAGCCGGGCGAGCGAATCGTTGAGCGGCCCGTGCAGCCGGTTGTCCTGCAGTTCGAGGTAGAAGCGATCGGGAAAGATCTGCGCGTAGCTGTAGGCCAGCTCCTTGGCCTTGTCGTAGCGATCGGCACGCAGCGCCCGCGCGATTTCGCCCGACAGGCATCCCGACAGCGCGATCAAGCCGTCCGATAGCTCGGCCAGGATCTCCTTGTCGATGCGCGGCTTGTAATAGAGCCCCTCTTTGTAGGCCGCGGTCAGCAGCCGGCAGAGATTGCGATAGCCGGTGTGATTCTGCGCCAGCAGGATCAGGTGGAAGTTGCCGCCGCCGTCGAAATCATCGCTGCGCGGGGTCTGGCTGCGATCGGTCCGCTTGCCGGGCGCGAGATAGGCCTCGCATCCGATGATCGGCTTGATGCCGAGCTTGGTCGCTTTGCTGAAGAACTCGACCGCGCCGAACATGTTGCCATGGTCGGTCATCGCGATCGCTTCCATGCCGGAGTTCTTTACGTGCTCCAGCAGCGGATCGATCTTGTTGGCGCCATCGAGCAGGCTGTACTGGGTATGAACGTGCAGATGGACGAAACTCATGACTGACGCAGCACCTCCTCACCTCAACGTCCGCGAGCGGCGGCGACGCGCAGCGCGCGACGCCGCCGCTCGCGGCTACTGCTTGCCGGCGGCCGCTGGGGCGGCGGCCGGCGTCGCGCCTGCGGCCGCAGGCGCCCCGGCTGCTGCGCCGCCTTCGGCCGCGGCGCCCTCGGCTGCCGCTTCGGGCGCGGCCGCGGCGACCGGCGCCTCGGCGACGGTCGGCGGCAGCACCGACACTACCGCGTAATCGCTGTCATACAGCGGCTTCACATTGCCCGGGAACTTTAGCGTCGAGATGTGGATGACGTCGTGGATGCCGAGCGGCGTCACGTCGACCTCGATGAATTGCGGAATCTCAAGCGGCGGGCACTCGACGTCGACCTCGCGCACCAGCGGCTGCAGAATCCCGCCATCGATGATACCGGCGGCGCGGCCGGTGAACTTCAGCGGCACCGACAGCCGCAGCGCCTTGCTCATGTCGACCTCGTAAAAATCGACATGCACGATCTGGCCGGAGACCGGCGCGCGCTGGATTTCCTTCAGGATGATATGGCGCTGGTCGAGCTCCGGCGCGCTCGACTTGAGCCTGATTAGGCGCTGGCGCGAGGTGCCGGATATTCCAGCCCGCAGCGCGATCGCATCGACCGCCACCGGCATCGAATCGCCCTTGGGTCCGTACAGCACGCCCGGGATACGGCCGGCGCGCCGCAGCGCGTTGATTTGTCCCTTGGGGCGGGTTGATCTTTTTTCGCAAGCCAGTTCCGGGGTTTCCATCGTCGCCTCGATTGCTACAGATTTGAGCGCTCAGTTAAAGAGCGAACTCACCGACTCTTCATTATGAATGCGGCGCACCGCTTCCGCTATAAGGCTGCCGACCGACAGCACCTTGAGCCGCGGCAGCTCGGCCTGGGCTTTGGCGCGCAGTGGGATGGTGTTGGTGGCAATCACTTCCTTCAGATTGGAACCGTTGAGCCGTTCGCAGGCCGGGTCGGAGAGTATCGGATGGGTCGCGCAGGCCAGCACCTCGACCGCCCCGGCTTCGGTGACTACCCGGGCCGCCTCGGTGATGGTGCCGGCGGTATCGATCATGTCGTCGACCAGCAGCGCGATCGAGTCGCGCACCTCGCCGACCAGTTGCATCTCGGCAACCTCGCTGGCGCGCCGGCGGCGCTTGTCGATAATCGCCAGGTTGGCGTTGAGCCGGCGCGCGAAGGCGCGGGCGCGCTCGACTCCGCCGGCGTCGGGCGAGACCACGGAGACCTTTTCGCCGTCGACGCGCTTGCGCAGATACTGGGTCAGCACCGGCATCGCATAGAGGTTGTCGACCGGGATATTGAAGAAACCCTGAATCTGCCCGGCATGGAGATCGACCGTCAGCACCCGCGAGGCGCCGGCCGTGGTGATCAGGTCGGCGACCAGCTTGGCGCTGATCGGCACGCGCGGCGCAACCTTGCGGTCCTGGCGGCTGTAGCCGAAATAGGGGATGACCGCGGTGATACGGGCGGCTGAGGCGCGCCGCAGCGCGTCCATCAGCAGCAGCAACTCCATCAGGTTTTCATTGGGCGGCGTGCAGATCGATTGGAGCACGAAGCAATCGCCACCGCGCACATTCTGGCGAATCTCGACCATCACCTCGCCGTCGGGAAAACGCCCGACCTCAGCCTCGCCCAGCGGGACCTGAAGAGCCTCACAGACCTCCCGCGCCAGCGCGGGATTCGAGTTGCCGGTGAAAATCTCCAGCTCGTCTTTGGCCCGATCAGACATCCGTTTTTTCTCCGCGGGCTAAATGCCGCTCCATCGCAAAAACTCCTGCCGAGTTGCCGCTATGCCGTGCCGGTCCGCCGCAAGGATGATGGCTGGGCGGGAAGGATTCGAACCTTCGAATGCCAGGTCCAAAGCCTGGTGCCTTACCAGCTTGGCGACCGCCCAGTGCGAGCCACAGCCAAGCTCCCTCTGGTGACTCCTGCCGTAGGCTACCTGAAAACCACCGCCCCCGCATGTGCGGCGGATTCGCGTATCGTGAGGCGCTAGATTCCCCCCGGATGCTCAAGAGCCGGTCCGTGCGCTCGGCCTTCGCTTTATTCCGAGCAGCCCGGCGCCATCGGCCACGGAAACACCGGCCGATGTTATTGTGAGCTATTCTGGAGTGCAATGAGCGCGAAAATATTCAGCAAAATCAACGACTTTTCCGCCAGGATTGCGGTGGCCGAAGGTCGAACCCTAGCGATGGCTTAACAGTTCGGTCATTGATTCGCCGATATTCAGGCGGGTGATGGTCTCGGCCAGCATCGCGGCGAGGCTCACCACCTGCAGCGGGAGCAAACCGTGAGCGGGCGTGGGCAGGCTATCGCTCACCACCATTCGTTTCAGCGGCAGGGCGGACAACCGCTCGATCGCCGGGCCGACCAGCAACGCGTGGGTGGCGACGACCGTGATTTCAGGGACGCATCCGGCGGCGATCAGCGCACGCGCGGCGGCCTCGATCGTGCCGCCGGTCGAGATCATGTCGTCGATAATTATCGGCCGGCGTCCGGCGACCTCGCCGACGATACCGTGCACGGTTACTTCCTCGCCGCTCAGGCGGATCTTGTGCGCCACTGCGAGCGGACGGCGTAGCAAGCCGGCGTAGCGTTCGGCCAGTTTAACCGCGCCCAGGTCGGGCGAGACGATTACGCTGCGGTCGGTGACCAACTCGTCGATCGCATTTGCCAGCAGCGAGGTGGCGCTCAGATGCTCGGGCGGCATGCTGAAGAACCCTTCCAGAGAGACGGTGTGAAGATCGACCGCGACGATACGCTCGAAGGCGACAACTGCCAGCAGATCCGCGACCAGCCGTCCGCCGACCGCCTCGCGCCCATTCGCCCGGCGATCCTGGCGCGCATAGCCGAAGTACGGAACTACGCCGGTAAGACGGGCCGCACCTGCCCGCCGGCAGGCGTCGGCAAGGAACAGCAATTCCATCAGGTGACGGTCCACCGGCGGACCGGTCGGCTGCACGATGTAGACATCGCCGCCGCGGACGCTCTCCTCGATTTCCGCATGCAGTTCGCTGTCGGGAAAACGGCTCAGCGCCGAGCGGCAGACCCGCGTGCCGAGTCGCTCGGCGATCGCCTCGGCCAGCGCAGGATTTCCAGAGCCGGCTACAACCATCAGGTTCATATCAATCCGCTCAACCGCTGCGCTTCTTGTGCGGACCGGCGCTTTTTTTCCGCCGCGCCGGAGCCGGTGCTTTTGGTTCTTCGGGTCCGAAAGGACGTTCAAAGCGGACGCTCATCTCTTCTTCCGGCCCGGTGCTGCGGTATTCGCGTTCCGCCGGCTCCGCCATTTCCTCGGGCGGCGTCCACTGCCGATCGTAAGGTGCGATACTCGTGCCCGCGCCCCAATCCCGCTCTGTGCGATTACGCCTCTTTTGACAATCGACACAGTACGGCGCCAGCGGCAGCGCCATCAGGCGCTCGATTGGAATGGGCCCGTGGCATCCGAGGCAGATGCCGTAGCGGCCCGCATCGAGCCGCGAGAGCGCCTCGTCCACGAACCGCAGTTTTTCTTCCTGGCGTGCGATCAAGCCGGCGTGCATCTCGATATCGGCGGTCGAACGCGCCATGTCCATCTCGTCCGCCGGCGGCGGCTCGGCCTCCTGCTCCTGATCGCGTCGCAGCTCTTTGACTCTCTGGTAGGTCTCGTCGCGCAGCCGTACCAGCATATTTCTCAACATATTGTGGCGCTCGGCATCGGCGCTCATTCGATGGTCTGTCACGTTTGATCCTCCTGGCTCGCTACGCTTGCGGAGGCGATGCAGCGGGTCGTCCACTCTGCAAGATTGCTTTCACTTCGTCGTCGCTGACCTGATGGAAGTCGCGGTAGAATTGACCGACTGCGTAAAACTCGGCGGGCGTTTCGAGGCAAACGATTTCATCGGCCTCGCCGCGCAATGCCTCGATAATTTCGGGCGGTGCGACCGGCACCGCCAGGATCAGCCGGGCGGGCTGCTGACGCCGGATGCCACGCAGTGCGGCTCTGATCGATGAGCCGGTGGCGATGCCGTCATCGACCACGATCACGGTCCTGCCGGCCAGCGGAACTTTGGCGCGGTCGCCTCGATACGCCGCCTCGCGCCGCTTGACCTCTTTCAATTGTAATTCGATTTCACCTTCGATATAGGAGCGCGGCACAGCGAGGTGAGCGATAATGTCCTGGTTGAAGATGGCGCGCGGATGATCGCCGTCGACCACCGCGCCAATTCCCAACTCGGGCTCGCCCGGAGCCCCGAGCTTGCGCACCACGATCACATCGAGCGCCGCGTCCAAGGCGTCGGCAATCTCTTTGGCGACCGGCAAACCGCCGCGCGCCAGGCCAAGCACGACTGCCTTGCCGGCCGCCGCGTGAGCTTGCAGCCGTTGCGCAAGCCTCCGGCCGGCCGCTTCGCGGGTCGCATAGACGATCGGCTCGGCACGCATCGCCACGCTGCGTCCCGACGCCGTCAGGTGGCGAGTGAACCAATCGATCGCAAGCGCGGCGACCTGCTCGAGCGTGCCCGGCTCCTCAAACAGATGGGTCGCGCCCGCAACGATCTTGAGCGACTTTTCGCAGCGCAGAACGCGATAAGCTTTCTCGTTGAGCTCGATAACGCCGTAATCATTGCCGCCGACGATCAGCAAGGTCGGCGAAGCGACTTCGGCCAGATGACGAATCGCGAGATCCGGCCGACCGCCGCGCGAGACCACCGCGCGAATCGCGCGATCCTGCGACGCCGCGACCAGGGCCGCGGCCGCGCCGGTGCTGGCGCCGAAGTATCCCAGCGGAAGGTCCCCGGTTTCGCTGGCGGCTCTTAACCAGCGTGTCGCGTCCGCCAGGCGATGGGCCAGGAAGTCGATATCGAAGACATTCTCGCGCTCGGCCGCCTCGTCCTCGGTGAGCAGATCGAACAGCAGCGTGCCGAGCCCCGCCTCGCGCAGCGCTTCGGCCACGACTCGATTACGCGGGCTGAGTCGGCTGCTGCCGCTGCCGTGAGCGAACAGGACCACTCCCACCGCGCGCTCAGGAATCGACAACTCACCTTCCAGGCGGATCGAATCGGAAGGTATCACGACCTGCTGGCCCATAGGATCTCCGAGCTTATTTTCGACGCATAAGACGTGCCGTCTATTCAGGGCTTGAAAGGTCAGCGTTTACCCGGACGTTTAGCCGGATGCGGGCAACGGGACCATCGATCTGTTTCCAATGGAGCCAGCTCGACCTTGGGGAGCAGCGGGTTATGTTTTCAGGGGCAGCTTTACGGAGCGCAAAGTGGCGATAATATCTCTGTGGGAACAGTTCGCCCGGCCAGCAGGCCAGGGTTAAGGAGCGGTCATTGTTCAGACTAAGGCATCTACCGATCGACACGTTGCGCGAGCACGTGATCATGATTCACGAGCAGACCGTGCACAGCGGCGATCTCGGTTTCAATCCGCTTGATCGGGTATTGATCCGCGGCGTCGATTCCAAGTCGGGCAAGAGCCGCGAGATCGTGGGAGTGTTGAACTTTTGCCGCGGCGCGCTGCTCGAGACCGACGAGATCGGACTTTCCGACGAGGCCTTTCGCGACCTCGGCCTGGCCGAGAGCGCACCGGTGAGCGCCAGCCTGGCGGTCGCCCCACATAGCGTCGACCTGGTGCGCGGCAAGCTCGGTGGCCGGCGGCTCGAACGTGCCGAATTCAACGCGATCCTGGCCGACGTCGCGACGCGGCGCTACTCGCGCGTCGAGTTGGCGATGTTCGTGTTCGCCTGCTCGCTGAAGCGACTCGACCTCGCGGAATTGGTCGATTACACGCTGGCGATGATCGAGACCGGCGAACAGTTGAGCTTCGGCGCCGGCCCGGTGGTCGACAAGCATTGTATCGGCGGGATTCCCGGCAATCGCACCACGATGATCGTCGTGCCGATCCTCGCCGCGCTGGGGTTGACGATGCCGAAAACCTCGTCCCGCGCGATCACTTCTTCAGCCGGAACGGCCGATACGATGAGCGTGCTGGCCGATGTCTCGTTGTCGGCCGATCGCATCATGGAGGTGGTGAAAAAGACCGGCGCCTGTATCGTCTGGGGCGGCGCGCTGGAGTTGGCGCCGGCCGATGATGTGCTGATCACGGTCGAGCGGCCGATGGAGCTGGATACCGAGGCGCAGATGGTCGCATCGATACTGGCGAAGAAAAAAAGCGTCGGCGCGACCCACGCCTTGATCGATATTCCCGTCGGCAGCTCCGCCAAGGTGCGCACCTACGCGGCGGCCGAGGAACTGGGCGTGCTGTTTCGCGCGGTGGCGACCCGGATCGGTTTGCGCGTCGAGGTCTGTATGACCGAGGCGCGCGGTCCGGTCGGGCGCGGGATCGGGCCGCGGCTCGAAGCCTTGGACGTGCTGGCGGTGTTGCGCGGCGACGGCGAGGCGCCCCGGGATCTGCGCGAGAAGTCGCTCTATCTGGCGTCGAGGATTCTCGAGATGAGCGGCGCGGTGGCGTCCGGCGCCGGCTACCGCGAAGCCCGGCGGATGCTTGATTCGGGCGCGGCGCTGAACAAGTTCAACGAAATTGTAACCGCTCAGGGCGCGCGCGAGTTGCCGCCGCAAGCGCGCTTGCGCCAGACCGTCACCTCCAACGCCGACGGCCGCATCCGCGAGATCGATTGCTGGGAAATCACGCGCGTGGCGAAACGAGCCGGCGCTCCCGCCAACCCCGCGGCCGGGGTCAGGATGCTCCGCACCACCGGCGACGTGGTCGCCGCCGGCGACCCGCTGTTCGAGATTCACGCCTCCAGCGAGAGCCAGCTCGAGGAGGCCCGCTCCTATGCGGAGGCTCACCGGGAGATGATTCGCTTCGGTTTCTGATGCTACAGCTCGGCCAGCGCCGCCACGGTATGGACCGCGAATACCAGCGCGGCGGGGTCCCGGCGGCGCACTAAATCGGCTCCGCGCCCGGCGTCGGTGGCGCTGTCGAAAATGCCGAACACGGCGCCCCCGCTGCCGCTCATGGCGACCGCGCGCGATCCACTATTTTGAAGTATCGCTTTAAGTCTGGGGATTTCCGGGTGGCGCGCTGCGGCCACCGCTTCCAGGTCGTTGACCAGTAGCGCCTGCGACAGTTGTCCGGCGCCCAACGCGTCCAGCGCGCCGGCGTCGCTGGCGCCACTCCAGTGGGCGCGCTGGAGCGCCCGGAAAATTGCGGCGGTTGCGACCTCGACCGGCGGCACCGCGATCACCAGGTCGATTCGCGGCAGATGATCGAGCGGCATGACCCGTTCGCCGATGCCCGCAATCCGCGCCGGCCGGGGATCGATGAAAAACGGCACGTCGGCGCCGATGCCGACCGCCAGCTTGAGCAGCCGCTCGCGATGGTCGATGCGGAACAGCGCCGCCATCGCACGAATCACCGCCGCCGCATCGCTCGATCCGCCGCCCAGGCCCGCGCCGGCAGGAATCCGCTTGCGCAGTTCGATGGACACCTCGCCGCCTAGTCCGAACTCCTCCAAAAAGCCGCGCGCGGCGCGGACCGCCAGGTTGCGATCGTCAGTCGGAATCCCCGGCCGGTCGCAGCGGATCGCCACCGCGCGCCAGGCCGACGGGCGCAGCTCGATCGCCAGATCGTCGTAGAGCGAAACCGGGACCAGAATCGAATCGAGTTCGTGGTAGCCGTCGGCGCGCCGCCCGACGACCCGCAGATAGAGATTGACCTTGGCGGGCGCCTTCTCGCTGACGATCTTGACCATCGCCGCCCGGCGCTAACCGTCGCTGTCCGATTCCACCCGCAGCCGTCTCAGTGCGCGGCGCGTATCGCGATGGATCACGATGATGAAGCCGATCATCATCGTCACCAGCCCGATCAGGACCAGCACCTGACCGGTCAGGAAGGTTGCATGGTAGAAGTCCATCCGGGCGGTCGCGTAGGAGACCTTGCGCTCCTCGACGGTAAACGGCTCAAGCACGGCGCTGTCGGCGTCGAGCTCGTCGAAGCTGCGGTAGGCCTGATCGGGAACCGGCGGCGCCGCGGCGCGGGCGATAATCTGGCCGTATTCGGTGGTTCGTTCCAGCCCGATTACCCAGTTGCCGGCCCCGAGCAGCAGCAACGCCAGCCCCATCATTATTCGCCAATCGCCGTAAAGATCGGGAAGCTTCATAGCGCCTGAAGGCACAATAGGTGCTGGCTGCGGTGAAGACAACACGGCCTCTTTTGCGTCGGGTCGCCGCCGAATACGATAGCTAATGAGAGCCCCGATGACCCAGAACCGGCGGATAGACGACCTGCTGACGCGCTTCAAGGCGTGCGACCGTATCGCACTCGCGCGGCTGATTACGCTGGTCGAGAACCGGGCGCCCGAAGTCACCGCGCTGATGGAGCAGCTCTATCCGCTGGCCGGCAAGGCGCACGTGATTGGTATCACGGGACCGCCGGGCGCCGGCAAATCGACGCTCATCAACCTGATGATCGCGAAGCTCAGGGCGCTCGAGCGCAAGGTGGCGGTGCTCGCCATCGATCCGTCGAGTCCGTTTTCGGGCGGCGCGGTGCTCGGCGATCGGGTCCGCATGACCGACCATTATCGCGACCCCGGCGTCTACATCCGCAGCATCTCGACCCGCGGCAGCCACGGCGGCTTGAGCCGCGCGGCGGGCGAGGTGGTGCGGATGCTTGATGCTTTCGGCCACGACTCGATTATTATCGAAACCGTCGGCGTCGGTCAGACCGAACTCGACGTGATGGACCTGGCACACACCGTGGTGGTGGTGCTGGTGCCGGAAAGCGGCGACAGCGTGCAGGTGATGAAGGCCGGGCTCAATGAGATCGCGGATATCTTTGTGGTCAACAAGGCCGATCGCGACGGCGCCGATCGGGTCAAGGCGGAACTCGAGTTGAGCGTTCATCTGCGCGCCGAGGCGGGCTGGCGAGCGCCGGTGATGCTGCTCCAGGCCAACGCCGATCGCGGCGTCGACGAGCTGCTGGCCGCCATCGCCGCCCATCGCGAGTACCTGCGCGCCCATCAGGACCCGCGCCGGCTCGGCGAGCAGCGCGCGCACGAGTTTATCGAGGTGCTGACCGCCGAGATCGAAGAGCGCGCGCTGCGCGGGCTCGCCAACGGCGCGGCGCCCGAGTTGCTCGACGCAGTGCGCGCCGGCGAGCTGAATCCGTACAGCGCGGCGCGCCGGGTAATGGAAGATCGTCAAACGCTGGAGTTGCTGCTCTCCGGCCGGTATCGCGAGCGTCAGTGAGGGACGGCTCTATGGCGTCGCACAATTCCAAGTCGAAAGATCGGCAAACCGACGGCCGCCTGTTTGCCGTCGGCGATATCCATAGCTGCCCCGACGAACTCGGCGCGATGGTCAAGGCGATCGACGCGCGGGCCGGCGACACGCTGGTGTTCGTCGGCGATTACGTCGACCGCGGGCCGTCGGCGCGCGCGGTGGTCGATTTGCTGCTCGACCTCGAACGCGGACCGGCCGAGATCGTGTTCCTCAAGGGCAATCACGAGGACATGATGCTTTCGTTCCTGGGCTTGCCGGGCCATTACGGCGATTCATTTCTGATCAACGGCGGCGCGGCCACGCTCGAGAGCTACGGCGTCGCCGAGCATGACCTGCCGGCAGCGAGCGAACGCATCCCCGAGCAGCACCTCGGTTTTCTCAACCGGCTTTCGACCAGCTATCTGCGGCCGCCGTTTCTGTTCGTGCACGCTGGCATCATGCCGACCCGCCAGCTTGAAGAACAATCCATCGAGGACATGCTCTGGATCCGCCAGGAATTCATCTTCAATCCGCACCGGCTCGACGCCACCGTGATCTTCGGTCATACGCCGATGCGCGAGGTGCTGGTCGATCTGCCCTACAAGCTCGGTATCGACACCGGCCTGGTTTATGGCGGCAAGCTCACCTGTATCGAGTTCACCGAGGGGGTGCTCTACCAGGTCGCGCGCGGCAGCAGCCAGGCGAAGTCCAAAGCGATCAAGGTAGTGAGCTGA
>DATKSL010000041.1:0-245632 GCA_035531675.1 Binataceae bacterium (SeqCode)
GCGCACGCGGGGATAGACCCTGGCCGCTCATCATCGGCGCGACCGGCTACTCGGTTCCCCCGCGCACGCGGGGATAGACCGCCCGACCAGGTGAATAGCGCCATCGCGCATATGGTTCCCCCGCGCACGCGGGGATAGACCGTAGTAATCGCGCTGTGCAAGGATTGCGTCAGCGGTTCCCCCGCGCACGCGGGGATAGACCTCCGGCGCGCAAGCGCAAGCTGGCGATCCTGATGGTTCCCCCGCGCACGCGGGGATAGACCCCCTGCCTGACGGCGCAAGCGGGCCTTGTAGCGGGTTCCCCCGCGCACGCGGGGATAGACCCCGCCCGGTACTTCGATCCGCCGCCGCGCCGCGGGTTCCCCCGCGCACGCGGGGATAGACCCGAGAAGGCCGCGACGTTCATCGGGTGGAAGCCGGTTCCCCCGCGCACGCGGGGATAGACCGTTACGCGACTTGCACAGGTGCGCCGCGATTTGGGTTCCCCCGCGCACGCGGGGATAGACCCTGCTCAATTCGGACCGCGCGCGCGGCCCGATGGGTTCCCCCGCGCACGCGGGGATAGACCCCTGCCCGACTCGGCCGAGATGGAATTCGACCTGGTTCCCCCGCGCACGCGGGGATAGACCTGTCTGCTTCGACCCGGCCGACGAGGCGCTGCGGGTTCCCCCGCGCACGCGGGGATAGACCTCAACGTGATGGACATCCCCAAGGTGTTTCATCGGTTCCCCCGCGCACGCGGGGATAGACCCTGACCGAGAATCTGCTCACGATGCTGATCGACGGTTCCCCCGCGCACGCGGGGATAGACCTGTCTGGCTTGGCGTCAGCGTCGAGAATCAGGCGGTTCCCCCGCGCACGCGGGGATAGACCTTGTCTAGCAATTAGACGGGTAATCTGGGTGTAGGTTCCCCCGCGCACGCGGGGATAGACCTGGGTAAGAGATCTACTTGTGTAAGTAAGGCGAGGTTCCCATCGCAGCTCGTATAGTCTTTCGAGCTCAATCCTCTCGTTGGGTCGGGGCCATCTCGAAGCGTTTCCCGATGCCCGCGAGGTCGCGACCATCGAAGTGCAGATGTCCACCCTGGACATCTTTTTCGCAGGCCTGGAGCTCGTCCCGCCGGTGCTGCTCAAGCTCGATGTTATGAAGCCAGGGTTATCGAGGGCGGCGCGGCCACGTTTGCCCGCACTCGCTGGGTGGTCACCGAAACCTCGCTGCGGCCGCTCTACGATCGCGGAACGCCTTCGAGCGGCGCACCCTGAGCGGCCGGCCGCACTCGTCGCACTCGTTCATTCCGGGGCGCCCTCCATGTTTGCCTCGCAGCCTTTACACAGGAAGCCGACGCGCTCACGATCCGGTTTCCATTCGCCACATTCGGCGCACTCCCATTGATCGCGAACATCCCAGTCGGCTCGATGACAGACGGGATTCGGGCACCGCGGCGACCGCTGGCTTCGCTTGCGCCATACGTGCCCACAGTGGACGCACTCGCACTCGCGCCGCGCCTGCGCCAAGGCAACGGTCAGAGCCTCCTCGGCCTTGAGGTTGTTGGGGCCGACCGGCCCAGCCTTGAGCTTGGCGACCTGCTCGTTCAGGGCGGCCTCGAGTATCGCTTCCCATGAACGGCCCATGCTTTCGGCGGCAGCCTTTAGACGTTCCATCAACCCATCGTCCAGCAAAAGCACGGCTTCGGTGCGCTCGACGTGAGCCAGGGCGTCGAGGTGGTCCGCCACGGCCTCGTTAACCAGGCCCTCTTGCGATAGATTTCCAATCAGGGCGTAGCCACAGAACTGCCGGTAGGCAGCGGCGTCGAGGTGAACCCGTATCTCCATAGACCGGCCAACGTAGTGACGCCAGCATGACGAGTCTAGGGGTCTGCGCAGCTACTCAATCCCCTCAGTACACACTATCCACAGCCCCTTAAGTGAGTATGTTATTTTGGGGCTGGGCGAGCTAAGGGCGGATTTTTACCCACTTTTCAAAAAACCCTCCGTTTGTGTGTGTGTAATATAGGGCCTGTCCTGCGCGCGCCCCTTAAACCGAGGGCCGCTTCCTGACTTTTGACGCCTTGGCGTCATAAACGATAGCCAGGCGTCGAAAACCGCCTGCCGAGTCTCAACACAGCATCCTAAAAAACAACCCCCCTATATAGGAAACATATATTACTCACACTGATTTTATTTTATAAAAATAAAGTGTGAGTAATAGGCTCTCTCGCTATGTATTATATATATAATGCTGTGATGTTGATTGTTGTTGTAGGGGGAATTACCCAAACGCCGTTTGAAAAAGGCCGACAGAAGGCTAGACGGCGGTCCCGTCGGGAATTTGGGCCAGGTCCAACGCGCGCACGCGAGTAGGCGCGGTCAGCCCCTCGCGTTCCGGTAAAAGCCTCGTAGTTTCCACAGCCTTTTCGTAGCTGTGGCGCATCGTGCCCGGCTAGGCACGCCCCTGCGTGGTAGCGTCCGTCGCGTGACCTACTCGGACGGCGTTTTCCTCGGTCTTTTCCTGGGCGTTCTCCTCGGCCTTGCCGCCGACCGGATACTGACCTGGGTCGATTTGAAGCTCGCAGCGCCGCAGAAGCGCCGGCCGCACCACGCGATCCGGAGGGTGAAGTGAGCGCGAATTTCGAAGACACCCTCGGGATTGACGGCGACATGCTCAGGGATGACGTTTACAGCCTCTGCGGACCGGGACCGGCTAGTTCGCGCCGCCGGCTGCCGGTCGACCGCAACTCCATCACGCACAAATTCGAGATCGGGTCCTACGACGGCTATCTGACCGTGGGCCTCTTCGAGGACGGAACGCCGGGCGAGCTTTTCGTGACCATGAACAAGCAGGGCTCGACGCTGTCGGGCCTGATGGACTCGGCCGCGATGCTGGTCAGAATGCCGCTTCAGCAAGGTGTCCCCGCCAAGACCATCGCGCGGTTTCACGAACCATCGCCAGATTCGATATGCCACCTGTGTAGTTGGCTACATTGCGTTGGCGTTGAAGTTGGACATGACGCCAGCTTCGGGCTTGGCAATCAAGGCGAACGATGTCCAGGCGTCGCTCGAGTTGGCGGCGGCAATGGCAGCACCCGAAGATGCGTGAAAAAAAGACAATAATGGAAAACGTAGACCTACCTAGCAGCCTGGTCCCGATCGGGCGCGACACGCGGCGAAAATTAGCGGGCGGCGGCAAATCGAGGCCCGTTGGGATGCCGGCTCGTTGCTTCAGCCGGCCGGTTACCCATCACCATGAGGGGGTCACCTATGGCCTGACCGTATGGAGTGCGCATAAGCAGGTGTGCATCGTATGGCGCCGCCGATGCTTTTACGGCCGAACCGATGTTGACGCCTGGACGAAATTCTTGCAGGCGATCGATCCCGAGGTGGAAGGCGTGCTTATGGCGCCTGAGTGTCCAAGTGACCAGATGAACTATCCCCCTGGTAGATCGTAGACGCCATGTGCATAAACCTACCGAAATCTTAAAGAAGGGTAGCGAACCTACTAGACACAACCGGCTTATGGAGATTACTTTGGCCGGCCTTATGGCAGAGGTTCGTCAAGCGGCTATGCCTTATGGATCGCGAACCTCGAACTCGAAAAGCTTGTCAACGAGGCTGTTTTCCACCTTGAATCGTGGAGCAGGGTGGCCGATGCGAGGTCAAGGCCATCGAGACGACCATGTTGGAGCCTGGCAGGGGAGTTGGGAAATGACCCCAGACCAAAGTTGAGGCCGACATCATCACCATCTCCGAACTAGCGGGGATTTTGAAGATGCGACCGCGCGAGCGGCGCAAGAGGCGCGGAAAGTGAACGGCCCAAGCGCGGACTACTACATCACGCCGGAAGAGGCTGGACGCCGCATCGGCCGCAAGGCCAAGACGATCCTGAACTGGATTCACATCGGTAAACTTGGCGGCGCACAGGGCCTTTGCTACGTTGCGGGTCGGCCGGTAATCGACTGGCAAATGTTCGAAGCCGCCTTCATCAAGCGAGCAGCCTGATGGCGTCAATCGTCGCGGACCGCTTAGGCTATCTCCTGGTTCAGTTCTACTACCAGCGGAGATTGTGCAGGGAATACCTGAAGCTGCGGGATACCCGCGACAACCGGCGGGTCGCTCAGCAGAAGGCGCACGCGATCGAGATCGAGATCAAGTCAGGCCGCTTCGATTATGCCGCTCGGTTTCCAGACAGCAAGAGGCTGAGGCACATCGGCATCAACGTCGCGACCGAGCCGCCGACGCTTGGGGCGTACGCCCGGCAGTGCTTGGGGCTCGCGGAACTATCCAAGGCGACCAAGTACGACTACGAAGCGTTGTTTCGTCGGTTCCTCGATCGCACGGATTTAGGCGCAAAACGGCTCGATGCGGTTGGACGCGCCGACATTGCAACGGCCGTCGTGGGCGCGGGCAAACGGCGCGTGACGATGTTTCTGCAGCGCCTCCGCTGGGTCTACGACAACGCCATCGACGATGGCTTCGCCGCGAAGAACCCTGCCGAGCGCGTCAAGAATCCGCGCGGGGACCGTCGCGAATTGCCCGAGCCTTTCAGCGAGGCTGAGCGCCGGGCGATCCTGGCGGAGGCTAAGGGCCAAGATCGAAACCTGATCTCGGTGCTGCTGGAAACCGGCATCAGGCCGGGCGAGGCGCTCGCGCTACGACGTCAGGATGTCGACCTCAAGCGCCGCCGGCTGGTGGTCAGTGGAAGCCTCGGCCGCTTTGGCGAAGGGCCAACCAAGACGGTTAGCGTACGCATCGTCGAGCTGAGCGAGTCCGCGGCCGCGGCTCTTCGCGAACAGATGCGCGTCATCAATCCGCGAGTCTTCAGGAACGGCCGCGGCGGTCCGCTGAGCTTCGTTAACTGGCGGCACCGTAGCTGGCGCACGATTCTGACGCGGGCCAAGGTTGCGTATCGTTCGCCTTACGCGCTGCGCCACACTTACGCGGTGGCGATGCTTGAGCGGCACCACGATCCGGTCTACATCGCGAAGCAGATGGGGCACACCAGCACGGCCATGCTGCATCGGCATTACGGCCGCTGGATACTCCGACCAGAGCAACAGCAAACACTCTGATCATTTTTCTGATCATTTGGCGGGAGAAGCATGGTTGATTCGGGGGAAAACGGGCGATCGCAGAAAGTAACCCAAACTTACGATACTGCCCGAAGCTGCCCTTTGCAACCCTACGGAATTTTTCGACTACCAGCTTCCCAAGCTGGACGTCACCGGTTCGATCCCGGTCGCCCGCTCCAAGCTCTTACTCTAATCTCCAATTCTTTAATGGAAACCGCTATTTGAGTAACGCGGTCCAAATCTGTTGCCAAGGAATCGAGATTCCGAGTTTCGTTGCAAGCAGGACGAGGAGAACGACAACGAGGGAGCGAACGATCCAGGCGTATCCTTGAAACACAGCTGACTGGACCGCGGCGGGCGACTCGTCGAATCCCGCTCGTTCAAGTACATACAGGGGCGAGCGTATTATCCATGCGAACCATAGTAGTGGGTTCAAGATTTCTAGTTTTGCCACGTGTTGCCGAGCTTCGTACACGCCGATTCCTTGCTCGACCACCCCGATAACAGCGTTGAAAGATGACCCCGTGCCTTCGGGAGGCAAGTAAAAATAATCGCTGATAAGATCGAACTCCGTTTTGTCCTCCCGACCCTCGGCATGATTCCATCGCGAATAAGTTCGGCGAGTGTCAATCCCCAAAACGTTCAGGTACGCGTGTACCATTGGAATAAGTCGATTGATCTCGCGCTCTATGATAGCCGGTTCGCGCATGACCCTTACTTGTTCCGGAGTGAGATTCGGCATGTAGCCGCTTCGTTCTTCGTCAGGGATCTCTCGGTAAAGCTCAGGAATGAGCGTTGCGAGAGGAGGCGCAAGGTCGAGTTGATGTCCCCACTTTTCTCGGTGACGGATCAGGTTTTGGAAGCGCCTTAATCGGGCGATTCTCTTCCGGCAGTCCCAGTATCCGGTCGTGAGGCGGATTTCCCTCGGTCTATGCCGCATTGGTGAGAAGTGGTTGGCTTCGCCTACCCCGTATAGATTGGGGCGACGCCGAAGCGCTCCATCATCGCGATATAGTCCTTGACCGCGGCGAGCAGGTCGTACTGCGGTTCGTAGCCGAGTTCCTCGCGCGCGCGCGTGATGTCGTGCAGCGAGTAGACGCTGTGGCCGAGCTCGAAATAATCGAGCCCCGGGCCGATTTCGAATTCGGCGCGCGGGTAGATCTCCTTCAGGATCGCGGCGAGCTGGGGCAGCGAATGGAGCCGGCCGCTGCCGATGTGGAAAATCCGCGAGCGCGTGGGCGATGCCTGCGCGGCCAACACGATGCTGCGCGCGACGTCCTTGACGTAGATATTGTCGTCGCGCTGATCGGCGCCCTGCTTGATCCGGGTCGGCTTGCCAAGCATCGCATTCTCGACGATGCGGCCGTAGATCGAGAGCACGCCGTGGCGCGCGAGCTTGCCGGGGGCGAAGATGCCGGCGAAGCGCAGCGCGATGAAATCGATCCCGTAGTTGCGCCAGTAGTTGAGGCCCATCCCTTCGCTGGCGACCTTGGTGACGTCGTAAACCTTAACCGGGCGGGCCGGGTAGTCCTCACCCAGCGGCCGAAAGGTCGGATGGCCGTACTCGCCGGTCACGTCGCCGTATGCGCCCTTCGAGCTGGTGAACACCACCTTGCCGATATCGCTGATCCGCGCCGCTTCGAGCACGACGACCGTCGCCATCGCATTGACCTCGAAACCGGTCCTGGGGTCGGCCTGGGCCGCATCGGGCATCAGCGCGGCGAGATGAAGAATCGCCTCGGGGCGCGTCTCCTTGATGACGCGGAGCAGGGCGGCGAGATCGCGGGTGTCACCGCGATAGAGCCGGAAACTGTCCTTCACATCTTTCAGGAAGGTCATGTCGGGCGACCAATCGAAAACGATCGGCTCGATGCCCTGCTCGAGCATCAGGCGCACCACCCACGCGCCGTTAACGCCGGTGCCGCCGGTCACCAATGCTTTGCGCAATGCCATAGATTTCCTAGTCGGGGGTAATCGTCACTTTGATGGTCTCGGGATTCTCAAGCTCGCGGCCCGCCGCCTTGACGGCCTCCTCGGCGCGGCTCAGCGGATAGCGATCGGTCACTATATCCTCGAACGGGTACTTGCGATGCGGATCGAACGCGATCGCCATATGCATCGCCTGTGCGCTGCTGGTGAAGACCCCGCGAAAGTTGATTTCCTTGTAGAGAAACTGATCGAGCCGCAGCGGCGTCTCGGTCTTGTCGCCGGTGACGCCGGCATTCACGACCATTCCTTGCGGGCGCACCATCTCGACCGACTTGGCGACCGCGGCGCTGGCGCCGGTGACGTCGACGACGATGTCGGCCATCCGCCCGTCGGTCGCGTCGCGAACGATCTTGCCGAGGTCCTGCTGATCGACGTTGACCACGAGGTCGGCTGAGAAGCGCTTGGCCAGCTCGAGCCGATTGCGATCGCTGCTGCGGCCGGTCGCGATGATCGTTTTCGCGCCGGCTTCGCGCGCCACCGCGATACAAGCGAGGCCGATCGGTCCGACGCCCTGAATCAGCACCACGTCGCCGAGCTTGAGGCCGCCCTTGAGGATGGTCCACTGAATCGCGTTGGCGGTGGCGACGTTGAGCAGAATCGCGCGCTCGGTCGGCAGGTCGTCGGGGATTTTGTAGACCAGCGTGCCGGGCGCGAGATGCATGTACTCGGCGTAGGAGCCCCACAGATGCGGTGGGACCTGGGCGGAGATGTTGGTCCCGTAGCCGACGTGGGCCTCGCAGAATTTGTAGTTGCCGTCGACACAGGCGCGGCAGAAGCCGCATCGCACCATCGACTCGACCACCACCCGGTCGCCGCGCTTCACACCCCATCGGCTTTGCGCCGTCGGTCCGATCTGATCGATGCGCCCGAGGATTTCATGCCCCAGTATCAGCGGGTACTCGGCGTACTTCACCGTGCCGTGATAGAGGCCGACGTCGGTGTGGCAGATGCCGGCCATCTCGACGCGGAGCAGGCCGGTATCGTCACTGACTTCGGGAATCGCAAAGCGCTTGATTTCGATACGGTCCGGCGCTTCCAGGACCGCGGCGCGTGCTTGAGCACTCATCGGAGACCTCCTGCGGGTGTCACTTCCCGATTCCTATGCCGCGCTGTCCAGGTCATAGCGGGTCGGATGGTTTTCGGGAACCACCTGGGTCAGGAACGCGGTGTAGCATCCCGGACAACAGAACTGGCGAAACAGCACCTTGGTATCGATGTAACGCCAGGATTCGGGGAAAATCTGCGGGCCCGCCTGTTTCGGCGCGCCTTCGACCAGGGCCAGATGTTCGAGGTAGTTTTCGCCGCGGGCGCAGATGGCATGGCCGCAGTGCCTGCATTGCAGGATTCGCTGCGCGTCCGCGTCGGTCTCGATCAGGTTGTCGTTCCAATTGACGTCCGGCGTCGCGTGATGAGCATGCTGATGCGGCTCCGGCGCGGCGACCGCCTTGCCGGCGGGCCTCGCCGCGGCCTTACGATCGCGCCGGATGCGGGCGCGCAGCTCATCGGTTTTCTTGAGGTCCACCGCGAATTTCGCGTTCAGGATCACGCCGTAAACGTCGCGGGCCGATTCCGCCGAGACTCGCAGTTCGAGGACGTCGTGCCGCACCATCTCGGGATCGCGCAGGATCGGATCGCCCATCCCGCCGGCGCCCTGCCAGTGCAGAAAGTGGACATCGGCAGGATTCAGATAGGATTCCTTTTCCGAGGGCTGGTACTCGACCTGTCCTTCGATTTCCGACAGCTGTCCGGGAATTATGCCGCGCCGCAGCATTGCGTGCGCGTTTGAATCGCGAATCGTGATGTCGACCTGGGTGCTGCCGGGATACCCGCCATTGAGGCCGACGTTCATGCTGACCGCCTTGCCGGAACCCGAGACCACCATGCTCATCTGGACGTCGGTGTTGTGCGGAATGATGCACATCGAGGCCGACATCCCGCCGCGGAATCTGCCGGGACCGCCCGAGTCGCACTCCTCGCGCCGCCACAGGTAGAGCATCGGATTCATGAACTCGACCATCTCAACGTCCGGCGCCCGCCCCATCACGATTCCCGGCAGCCCGCCGGTGTCGATACCGTCGCAGTCGGTGCGCGCGCCGATACCGCCCGCCATCGGATCCATCAGCATGGTGACGAACGGCCGCTGATACTGATCGATCCCCGACATCACCGCCAGCGACCAGGTGCCGGTGCAGACCGACATCGCGGACTTGCGATGCTCCGGATGGGCGATCAGCATTTTCGCGATGCACTCCTGCACGGCGTTCGCGGTGGTCCAGCCCGAGGCCACCGAGGCCTTCGAGATGCCGGCCGGGAAGGTGCAGTTGTTGAGCGTGCCGTCGTCGCTGATGATTTCGAGACAGCGCAGCAAGCCGCCCGCCGCCCACGGCACGTCGCCGCACAGCGCCGGCAGGGTGCTCCACAGGATGCCGGCATGGAGCGTGGCGTGCGTGCAGTTGATGAGTCCTTCGACCTGCGGGTCGGTGCCGCGAAAATCGAAGGTCAGGTGCTCGCCCTGCTTGGTCAGGTTGAGAACGATCTTGTAGAGGCCGCGGTCGCCCTCGCGAGCTTCCTCCTGATAGGCCACCGCGTGCCAGTTGCCGTCGGGAATCGCCCGCAGCTTGGCGCGCACCCGATGCTCGGTATCGTCGAGCATCCGCTTCATCACCGCCTTGACCATGTCGGGCCCGTACTTGCGGATGAGCGTGCGGAGTTGTTCGTGGGCGAAATTGTTGGCGCCGATCTGCGCACGCAGGTCGAGCGCGACCAGCCGCGGAATCCGCGAGCGCCGCAGATAGACGTCTTCGACGTCGCGCTGGAGGCGATTGTTGCGGACAATCTTTACCGGCGGCGTCGGCAGCGACTCCCAGAAGACGTTGCGCGCGCGCGGTGTCCAGCTTCCCGGGGCGACGCCGCCTAAGTCGAGCTGATGGGACGAGGCCGAGGTCCAGCCGAATAATTTCCCCTCCCAGAACAGCGGCGCGTAAACTGCGACGTCGTTCTGATGCATCCCGCCGCCGACCCACGGGTCGTTGCACAGGAACATGTCGCCCTCTTCGATGCCGGGGTTCTCGGCGCGATACTCGAGCGTCCACTTGACGGCGCGATCGAGCGCGATCGCGAGGCCGGCGTTGTAGGGTCCGATCTGGACCAGGTCGCCGACCTCGTCCATCAGGGCGAAATTGAAATCGTTGGCGTCGGTGACGACGATCGATCCCGACATGCGCTTGATCGCGTCGCCCATCTCCTCGGTCGCCATCCACAGCCGATGCCTGATCACTTCGAAGCTGAGCGGGTCGAGGCCATCGGCCTCGCGCGCCGAAACCTCGTGAAAATTTACGTAGGGCGCGGCCTTGGCGCGCACCACTTCGGGAGGATTGCCCTTGTAGGCAAAGATTTCAGATCCGGGAATTGTGACCGCCATTCAATGCTCCATCAAGCCAGAAATTTTTCCGTTGGCCCTGCGCGTCGCCATTATGGCATCATCGCCGCCGCAAGTTAGCGCGAATCCCGAAAATCCGCCACCGGCGGCGCCAACTGCCGTCAAGAGAGTGAGGTCAGGCAACATGGCCGATTTGAAACTAAGCAAAAGCACCACCGCGTTGATCGTGATGGACGTCCAGAATCTGCAGGTCGGAGCGCTCAAGCAGAACAATCCCGAGTGCGCCAACATGCCCGACACGCTGCGTACGGTAATCGACGCGGCGCGCAAGGCCGAGATGCTCGTGGTCCACGTGGTGGTGCGCTTCCGCGAGGGCTATCCGGAGGTCCATCCGCGCAACCTCCTGATCGGCCGCCTTTCCGGCACCGGACTGCTCAAGGAGTCGGGCGCGGACGCGCAGATTAATTCCGCGATCGTGCCGGCGCCGAACGAGCCGATCGTGGTCAAGCGGCGCGTCAGCGCCTTCTTCGATACCGACCTCACCACCATCCTGCGCGCCCGCGGTATAGAGACCGTGCTCCTGACCGGGATTTCAACCAGCCGCGTGGTGCTGTCGACCGCCGCCTACGCGTTCGATGCCGACTACTCGATCGTCATCATCGAGGACTGCTGCGCCGATCCCGAAGCGGAGCTGCACAAACTGCTGGCCGACAAGGTGCTCGCACAATTCGGCGTCGTGACCGACTCGCGCGCCGTCATAGCCGCGATGAAGAACGCCGCCGACTAGGCGCGAGCGTCGCCGCTCGGCTCGCTGCCAAGCTGCTTGAGCCGATACTGGACCTCGTCGGTGGGCACGATCTCGCTCAACAGGGCGACGTAGCATCCCGGGCAGCAGAACTGCCGGAAAATTACCGGCATGTCGACGAACTCCTGCGGCTCGCCGCGAATCTGCGGCCCCGCCTCCGAGGTCGGGCCCTGATGGTGCAGCGCGCCGTTGAGATAGTTCTGGCCGCGCTCGGCCAGCGGCGTCGCGCAATGGCCGCATCGCCAGCGTCCCTCGCCGTCGACCACCAGGTTATCGTCGATTCGCGACCAGGTGGGATCGGGCGTCTTTGGCGGTAGCGGCTCGCGGCCGAGCTTGCCGGCGCGTTTGATTAATAGCTTACGGCGCAAATCGCGCGTCGCTGCAGGTTCGACCTCGTGCTTGAGATTCAGCACCACGCCGTAAACGTCGCGTGCCGCGGCGAGCGAGATCTTGCGCTCGGCGACGTCATAGACCACGCGCTCGGGTTCGCGCAGCAGCGGATCGCCGTAGCCGCCGCCACCCTGCCAGTTGGCGTAGTAAACGTCGTCCCACTCCAGATCGATACCGCCCTCGGGCTGCATCAGCTCGATCGTTCCGCCCAGATCGGCGAGGTCTCGCGGCCAGCGTCCGCCGGCTGCCAGGGTACGGCGAAAGTTCGAATTGCGCACCGCCACGTCGTAGGCGGTGTTGCATGGGTAACCGCCGCTGATTCCCGCCGCCTGCGGAATCGCCTTGCCGGCCGACGAGATCACGATGCTCATGCGCCTGGCCGAGGAATCGTGGATGACGTAGCAGCTGGTGCCGCCCAGTCCGCCGCGGAAGCGCCCGGGGCCGCCGGAATCGGGCTCCTCGCGCCGCCACAGGTAGAGAATCGGAAACTGGAATTCATTCATCTCGGCGTCGGCCGCGCGCCCCATCGGGATGGTGGCTTCGCCGCCGGTGTCGACGCCGTCGGAGTCGCTGCGCGCACCGAGTCCGCCGACCATCGGATCGCACAGCATCGTGACGAAACCCTGATCGCGCTGATCGATACCCGAGAGCAGCATCAAATCCCACGATCCCGAGCAGACGCTGGTCGCGTTTTTGCGATGGACTGGATGAGTGTCGAGCATCGCGGACAGGCACTCGGTGACCGCGCTCTGCGTCGCCCAGCAGGAGGCGACCGAGGCCTTGCAGATGCCGGAGGGAAAATTGCAGTTGTTGATGGTGCCGTCGTCGCTGATCAGCTCGATGCAGCGTTCGAGGCCGCCCGGCGCCCATGGCATGTCGGCGCACAACCACGGCAGCAGGATACCGATCACGCCCGCGCGCATCCCGGAGTAGGTGCAGTTGATCATCCCTGCGACCTGCGGATCGGTGCCGCGGAAGTCGAAGGTCAGGTGATCGTCGCGCTTGGTCATCGCGACCACGATCTTGTAGAGCCCGCGCTCGCCCTGCTTGGCCTGGTCCTGATGGGCGACGGCCTGCCAGGTGCCATCGGGCAGGCTCTTGAGCTTGGCGCGCAGGCGCTCCTCGGCATCGTCCATGATGCGGTACATGACGGCCTTGACGGTGTCGGCGCCGTACTTGCGGATCAGCGTGGCGAGCCGTTCGTGCGCGATGTTGTTGGCGCCCATTTTGGCGCGCAGATCGAGCGCCAGCAGCTTGGGCATCCGCGAGCGCCGCAGGTAGGCATCCTCGATATCGGCGCGCAGCTCGAATTTCTCGACGATCTTGATGGGCGGCGTCGGCAGCGATTCCCAGAAGACGTCTTCCGAGCGCGGCGTCCAGCTCCCGGGCGAAACGCCGCCGACGTCCACCTGATGGGCGACGGCGCAGGTCCAGGCGAAAATCTTTCCCTCCCAGAACATCGGCGCGAACAGCGAGACGTCATTCTGATGGATTCCGCCGCCGACCCACGGGTCGTTGCACAGGAACATGTCGCCCTCGGCGATGCCGGGATTCACCGAGCGGTTCTCGAGCGTCCACTTCACCGCCATGTCCATCGAGGCGCACAGCTCCAGGTTGTAAAGCCCGACCTGGACCTCGTCGCCCAACTCGTCCATCACGGCGCAGTCGAAATCGTTGCAATCGGTCACTACCACCGAACCGGACATGCGCTTGAGCGCCTCGCCCATCTCCTCGGTAATCGCCCATAGCCGATGGCGAATCACTTCGTAGGTAAGCGGATCGATGCTCGCGACGCGCTCGTGGCCCACCGAGTGGAGCCCGAGAGTTTTCGCGACCCGCTTCAGGATGTCGGCGCGCGGGCTCGGCCGGTAAGCAAACTTCTCGGAACCTGCAATGTTCTGGATCATCGTGTCGAACCTCTGGTCACGGCCGCCGCGCCGCCGGATGGTTGCGGCGGCGAAAGCTCCTTTCGACGGTATTGGGTCTCGTCGCTCGGAACGACTTCCGTCAGCAACGCGACGTAACATCCCGGGCAGTAGAATTGGCGAAAGATTATGCGCTGATCGACGAAGTGCTCCGGTTCCCCGCGAATCTGCGGCCCGGCTTCACTCGGATGGCCGTGGCGTATCAGCGCGCCGTCGAGATAGTTCCGGCCGCGCTCGGCGAGCACGGTGCCGCAGTGGGCACAGCACCAGCGTCCATCCGCGTCGGTCATCAGGTTGTCGTCGATCCGCGACCATCCCGATTCGGCGGGGCGTGCGGCCTGCGGCGGCCGCTGGTTGCTTCCCGCCCGTCTCATCCGGAGTTGGCGGCGCTGTTCGAGAGTCGCTTCGGCGGCGACCTGGCCGTGATCGTCGAGCACGACGCCGTACAGATTTCGCGCCGCCGCGGGCGAGACCTTGCGCTCGGCGAGGTCCCGGGCGACGCGCTCCGGATCGCGCAGCATCGGATCGCCGTAGCCGCCGCCGCCCTGCCAGCTGGTGTAATAGACGTCGTTCCAGCCGAGCTGTGTGTCGCACTCGGGCGGCAGATAGTCGAACGTGCCGCTGAGATCCTCGAGCTCCCGTGGCCAGCGCCGGCCGCCCAGCAGCTCGCGGACATTGGAGTTGCGCACCGCTACGTCGTAGGAGGTGTTCGCCGGATAGCCGCCGCTCGAGCCGCACGCCAGCGGTACCGCCTTGCCTGAGTTCGAGACCACCAGGCCCATCGTGCGCAGCGAGGAGTCGTGGATCATGAAACAGCTCGAAGCGCCGAGCCCGCCGCGAAATCGCCCAGGTCCGCCCGAGTCGACTTCCTCGCGCCGCCATAGATAGAGGATCGGGAACTGAAACTCGTTCATCTCGACGTCGGCCGCGCGCCCCATCGGGATGCTGGGTCCGCCGCCGGTATCGACGCCGTCCTGATCGGAGCGCGCACCCATCCCGCCCGCCATCGGATCGCACAGCATCGTGACGAAACCGTTGTCATGCTGGTCGACGCCCGAGAGCAGGATCAGATCCCAGGTCCCGGTGCAGATGCTCATCGCGTTCTGGCGATAGGTCGGATGCATGTCGAGCATCGCCGCGATGCATTCGATGGTGGCGTTGTGCGTCGCCCAGGTCGAGCCCACCGAAGCTTTCGAGATGCCCGAGGGAAAGGTGCAGTTGTTGAGCGTGCCGTCCTCGCTGATGAACTCGAGACAGCGCTCGATTCCGCCCGGCGCCCACGGGATATCGCCGCACAGCCACATCATCACGATCGCGAGCACGCCCGCGCGCATCCCGGCGTAGGTGCAGTTGATCATCCCGACCACCTGCGGGTCGGTGCCGTGGAAATCGAAGATCAGACGGTCGTCGCGCTTGGTCATCGCCAGCACGACCTTGTACAGGCCGCGGTCGCCGCTTTTTGCCTGGTCCTGGTAGGAGACCGAATGCCAGATGCCGTCGGGCAGGTCGCGCAGCTTGGCGCGCAGCCGCTCCTCGGCATCGTCCATCACCCGGTACATGACGGCCTTGACGACGGCGGTGCCGTACTTGCGAATTAACAGGGTCAGCCGTTCATGGGCGACGTTGTTGGCGCCCATCATCGCGCGCAGATCGAGCGCCAGCAGCTTGGGCATCCGCGAGCGGCGCAGGAAGGCGTCCTCGATATCGGCGCGTAACTGGTAGCCCTCGACGAGCTTGATGGGCGGCGTCGGCAGCGATTCCCAGAACACGTCTTCCGAGCGCGGCGTCCAGCTCCCGGGCGAGACGCCGCCGACATCCACCTGATGGGCGACCGCGCAGGTCCAGGCGACCAGTTCGCCCTCCCAGAAAAACGGCGCGAACAGCGAGGCGTCGTTCTGATGCAACCCGCCGCCGACCCACGGATCGTTGCACAGGAACATGTCGCCCTCGGCGATGCCGGGATTCACCGCGCGATTCTCGAGCGTCCACTTCACCGCCATGTCCATCGAGGCGCACAGCTGCGCGTTGTAGAGGCCGACCTGGACCTCGTCGCCCAACTCGTCCGTCATCGCGCAATCGAAATCGTTGCAATCGGTCACCACCACCGAGCCGGACATGCGCTTGATGGCCTCGCCCATCTCCTCCGTGATCGCCCACAGCCGGTGGCGAATCACTTCGTAGGTGAGCGGATCGAGCTCGGCGACCTGGCGCTGATCGACGCTATGCAGTCGCAGCTTGGCCGGCACTTTCTTCAGGATCTCGGCGCGCGAACTCGGCCGATAGGCGAATTTTTCGGAGCCCGCGATGTTCTGAATCATGACTGCGCACCCGTCACTTGAAATGCAGCACCAGGTTCCCGAGCCGGTCGATAGTAGCGCCGGCACGCGGCGCGACCGCCACGGTGGTAGTCGGCGCTTCCACGATCGCGGGGCCGTCGATCTCGTGACCGAAGGCCAGCTTCTCATAGTCGTACACCGCGGTCTCGGTCCATCCCGCGGTCATATCCAGGAACGCGCGGCGCCGCCCCTTGATTGCCGACTCGACCCCGTGGCTCGCCTTGGGCAGCGCGGGCAGGGCCGGCTTGAACGGTAGATAGCCGACCGCGAACACCCGGTAGGTGATGAACTGCAGGCCGGCTTCGCGATAGCCGGTGCCCTTGCCATAGAGCTTGGTGTAGAGCTCCTCGAAAGCGTCGCTGATGCCGTGGAGGTCATCCTCGCTGAGCTTGCCCGATTTGACCGGAGTCGAGACCTCGGCCAACTGCAGCGTGTAACGGATGTCGATCTCGCGCGCCATCGTGACACGCGAAAACGGAATCCGCTGCTCTTCGAGATCCGCGCGCAGCCGCGCCTCGAGTTCCTCGAACGTCCGGTTGATGACCTCGGCCGGTACCGGAAAATTCTGCGGACGCGAGACCTCCGCGGTCAGTCCGACGTTGGAGGCCGCCAGCCCGAAGGCCGAGAAGGCCGCCGCGGTCGAGCCGAGCGGAACCACCACGGTTGCGACGCCAAGGTCGGCGGCGTAACCGGTGCAGTGGACCGGCCCGGCGCCGCCGAACGAATAGAGCGCGAAGTCGCGCGGATCGTAGCCGGCGCTCACCACCACTTTGCGCACCAGGTCGGAGGCCTGCGCGTTGGCGATACTGTAGATGGTCGCGGCCGCCTGCTCGACGCTCATCTTGAGCGGCGTGGCGATTTTGTCGCGGATCACCTGCTCCGAAAGATCGCGCCGCAGTTGCTTGCGGCCGCCAAGGAAGAAGTCCGGGTTCAGGATGCCCAGCACCAGGTCGGCGTCCGTGATGGTCGGCTCGGTGCCGCCCGCGCCATAGCAGGCCGGGCCGGGGGCTGCGCCGGCGCTGCGCGGGCCGACCTTCAGGTTGCCGCCCTGATCGATCCACGCGATGGCGCCGCCGCCGCTGCCGATCGCCGCCACCCGCACCATCGGCAGATTCAGCGTGTACTGGTTGATGATCGTGGTGGTCGCGGTGACCGGCTTGCCGTCCACCACCAGCCCGACCAGGAACGTGGTGCCGCCCATGTCGGTCGAGATGATGTTTTTGTGGCCCAGCGATTCGCCGAGATTGACCGCCCCCACCACGCCGCCGACCAGCACCGAGCCGATCGTGCTGATCGCCTGGCGCGGCGCCGTGTCGGCCGAGATGGTGCCACCCGAGCCCTGCATGACCAGCAGCACGCCGCCGAATTCGCGACGCTCGAGCTCGGCCTCGAGCGAGCGCAGGTAGGCGCGCAGGGCCGGCCCGACCTGGCCGTTCATGATGGTCGTCACGCTGCGCGGATACTCGCGGATGCGCGGGCAGACCTCGCTGGAGAGGCTCACGTAGAGCTCGGGTGCGATTTCGTGGATCAGATCGCGGATGCGATTCTCATGGGCCGGATTGCGGAACGACCACAGCAGCGAAACCGCGATCGCCGCCACGCCCTCGTCGATCAATTGCTTGACCGCCTCGCGCGTGACCTCCTCGTTGAGCGGCAGCAGTTCGGCGCCTTTGTAGTCGACGCGTTCGTCGATCTCGCGGACCAGCTGCTTGTGCACCAGCGGCGGCGGCTTGTTGGTGCGGGTGAAGTCCTGAATCTGCTCGGGACCGAGGCCCGCGTAGCGCCCCTCGCCGTTCATGATCGCGATCGAATCGCCGTGGCCGCAGGTGGTCAGGAAGCCGACTTTGGCGGCGGTCCCGGTGACCAGTGAATTCAGCGAAGCGGTGGTGCCGTGGCAGATATAGCTGGTGCTGCGCAGCAGCGCTTCGGTGCTGAGCTGGAGCCGGGCCGCGAGTTCGTCAATCGCGTCGATCACGCCGCGCGCGTAGTCGTCGGGCGTCGACGGGGCCTTGGCGGATACCACCCGCGCCTGCTCGTCGGTCGCGAAAGCGTCGGTGAAGGTGCCGCCGATGTCTATGCCGAGAATGAATTGCATGGTTTCTAAATATTTCCCTCAACTCTCTGCCATTATTGTGCTGCGAACCTGGAAAGTCCCGATCCGAATTGACATACCAGAGAATTTTGCCGGTTGCCATCGTCCCGGCGACGCTTGACTCTTGCTTTGCGCGCACCCTACAGGATAGCACCGCGTTGTGCTTTGAAGGCACGGCAAATTAAAGTGATTGGAGTGAGGTAGGTCCAGAGATGACGTATGCAATCGGTGTCGACGTCGGCGGTACTTTCACCGACGCTTTTGCTTCCAGCGACAGCGGCGTGGTCGGTTCCGCGAAATCCCCTTCCACGCCCCCGGATTTTTCGCGCGGCGTAGTCGCGGCGCTCGAGGAACTGGCGCGCACGCTCGGGCTCACGCTCGATCAGTTGATGGCCCAGACCTCGTACGTCTGCCATGGGACGACCTCGACCCTCAATGCGCTGGTGACCGGCGACACGGCCAAGATCGGCTTCCTGACCACCAAGGGTCATCGCGATTCGATCTACATCATGAATATCGAAGGCCGCTACGCCGGTCTGGGTCCCGAACAGATCCAGAACTTCGTGCGCACCAACAAGCCGCCGGTGTTGCTGCCCAAGCGGCGCGCCAGGGAGATAACCGAACGCGTCGACTATGCCGGCGAAGTGGTCGTCAAACTCAACGAAGACGAAGTTCGCGCGGCGGTGAAAGACCTGCTCGCCGAAGGGGTCGAAGCGATCGCGGTCTCCTACCTGTGGTCGTTTCGCAACCCGGCCCATGAGCGGCGCACGCGCGAGATTATCCACGAGCTGGCGCCGGGCTTGTTCGTCGGCCTGTCCTGCGACATCTGCCCCAAGATTCGCGAATACTCCCGCGCCGCAACCACCATCATGAGCACCCAGGTCGGTCCGACGCTTCGGAAGTATCTCGATCCCCTGTGCCGCGACCTCGCCGGCGCCGGGCTCAAGGGTCCGCTGCTGGTGATGCAGGGTTCCGGCGGCACCGTCGCCGCGCAGGACGCGCCGAACCACGCCATCACCACTATCGGCTCGGTGCTGACCGGCGGTGTGGTGGGCGGACTCCATCTCGGCGCGCGTCTCGGCCATCGCAACATCATCACCACCGACGTCGGCGGCACGACCTTCCTGGTCGGGATGATCGTCGATAACAACCCGGTCTTCACCACCACCAGCTTCATCAACCAGTACACGATCAATGCGCCGATGATGCGCGTGCAGTCGATTGGCAGCGGCGGCGGGGCGATCGCGTGGGTCGATCCCGGCGGCAACCTGCGGGTCGGGCCGCGTTCGGCGGGTGCGGCGCCCGGTCCGGCCTGCTATGGGCGGGGCGGCGAGGAGCCGACCGTCACCGACGCGGATCTCGCGCTCGGGATTCTGAATTCGAAATTTTTCCTCGGCGGCCGCTGGCCGCTGCGGCTCGATCTGGCGAAGAAGGCGTTGCGCGAGAAGATCGGCGAGCCGCTCAAGCTCAACGAGGAGCAGGCCGCGGTGGCGGTGTTCGCGGTGCAAAACTCGCAGACCGCCGACTTGGTGCGCCGCTCGGTGCTCGAGGCCGGCTACGATCCGCGCGATTTCGTGGTCTACGCCTTCGGCGGCGCGGGCCCGGTTCACGCCTGGGCCTACGCCGGGGACATCGGCGTGCGCGAGCTGGTAGTTCCGCTCGGTCCCACCGCCGCGGCCTTCTCAGCCTACGGGCTGGCCGCCTCGGACATCATCATCTCGGCCGAGCTTTCCGATCCGGCCAACTTCCCGCTCGATCCGAAGGCCGTCAACCGGAATTTCGAGAACCTGGAAAAGGACGTGCTCGAACGACTCAAAGGGCAGGGCGTCAAGTTCAAGGCTATCGAGACCCGTCGCGAGCTCGATATCCGCTTCACCCTGCAGATCGCCGAAGTCTCCACCGTCGTGAAGAACGGCAAACTGGATGAAGCCGACGTCGGCGTGATCGCGACCGACTTCGAGCAGAAGTACGAGACCCTCTATGGCAAGGGCACCGGCTATCGCGAAGCGGGCTTGCAGGCGATCACCTACCGGGTCTTCGGCACCGGGCTGTTGCCGCTCAAACCGGTGCTGCCCGAGGTGCCCAAGGCCAACGGTCGCGCGCTCAGCACCGCTTTGAAGGAGCGCCGGCCGGTGCTGATCGATCCGAAACTGGGATGGCAGGAGACGCCCATTTACGATTACCAGCAGCTCGCCGCCGGCCACGGCTTCGAGGGGCCCGCGATCGTCGAGGCGCCAACCACGACGGTGGTAGTGGCGCGTGGCAATCAGGCGACGCTCGACGAGCTCGGCAATATCGTGATCCGCTTTTCCTAGCCGGCGATCTCCGGATAGTCGACTGGGCGAAAGTGCGGCGATGATAGCGAGGTAAGTTGCCCATGGAGCTGTTGATTTCAGCCGATTCGCACGTTTTTGAACCGATCGATCTGTGGCGGACCCGGCTGCCGGCGCGTTTTCGCGACGCCCCGCTGCCGATTTCCGAGGCCGGGGCGAAATCGTTCGCGGCCCATCCGGGCGGCACCGATCCGCACGCGCGACTGTCCGAGATGAGCACCGACGGCGTCAGCGCCGAAGTGCTCTATCCGACGGTCGCACTGTCGCTGTTCGGGCTGGACGACCCGGAACTGCAGAGAAGCTGCTTCGAAATATACAATGACTGGCTATGTGACTATTGCTCGATTTCCGGTCAGCGTCTGATCGGAGTGTCGCTGATCGCGTGCTACGATATCGCCCGCGCGGTCGCCGACCTCAGGCGCTACCATCAACGCGGCCTCAGGGGCTTCGAGGTCTGGATGTCGCCGACGCCTGAGCTGCCGTTCTCCTCGCGCCACTACGATCCGCTATGGGCCGCCGCGCAGGAGCTGAAAGCGCCCGTCAGCCTGCACATTCTGACCGGCCACGACTACAGCAAGAAGCTCTTCGACGACCCGCGCGCGGATTCGCTGGAATGGTTTCGCGGCCCGGTCAACCGCAAGCTCGCGGTAGTGATGAACGCAGTCTACGAGCTGTTATTTTCCGGGGTCTTCGTCCGCTTTCCGGGCCTCAAGCTGGTGCTGGTCGAGAACGAGATCGGATGGTTGCCGTTCGCGATTCAGCAGTGGGATTACTACTTCAAGCGCTTTCGCAGCAACATGGATTTGCCTATCGATCGGCTGCCCAGTGAGTATTTCGCAGATAATATTTTTGCAACCTTCTTCAACGATCAGGTCGGCTGTCGCGAGCTGGCGTTCTGGGGCGCCGACAACTGCATGTGGTCGAATGACTATCCTCATCCGAACTCGACCTGGCCCAAGTCGCGCGAGAAAATTCAGACCCTTTTGGGCCATCTGCCGGCGGATGTGCGGACCAAGCTGCTGTCCTCCAACGTGGTCCGGTTGTACGACATCAATACCGCCAGGCTGGCGACCTGACGGAAGGAATCCGGGCGCGACGCTGTGCTGAGCCGCACGGATCGGAGCCGGCGCGGCGCTCTGCGATAGCTGCGCGGACGGGCTTCGATGGCATCGCGAAAGAACTCCAAGCCCACCCGCCGCGGCGCCGGCGACCCTGAAACCGCCGGGCGTTGGGCGGCGGTCGAGATGGTGGCCGAAACCATCCGCCGCCGCATCCAGAATGGCCGCTACGCGTCGGGCCGACGCCTGATCGAGGCCGACCTGACCGGCGAGCTCGGGGTGAGCCGCGGACCGGTGCGCGAAGCGCTGCGACGGCTCGCGGCCGAGGGGATGCTGGAGCTGGTGCCCAATCGCGGCGCGCGGGTGCCCGGGCTTTCAGCCGCCGGTGTCGAGGAGCTGCTGGCAGTGCTCGAGCCGCTGGTGGTCGCGGGCGCTGAGGCGGCGGCGCGGCGCGCGAGCCAACCGGAGATTAAGCGCCGCCTGCGCGCCGCGCTGATCGCCACGCGGGCCTTCGAGCGGCGGACCCGCGGGAAGCTCACGGTCGCGGATTGCATGGATGAGAACGGCCGTTTCCACGAGGCGCTGGCCGCGCTCAGCGGCAACCGGCTATTGGCGAAGCTGGTTTCGCAACTGCAAGTCAACATGTTCCGGCTCGCCTACCATAATCCGCGTATCCCGGCCGACCCCGAACGCTGGACGTTCAACCACGGGGCGATTCTCGAAGCGGTGATCGCCGGCGAGGCGCGACGCGCGGGCGGGCTGATGCGCGAGTTCTGCCGGCGGATTGGCCCGGCGCTGATCGAGCTCTCGCATCCGGAGCCGGCGCAGCGCGCCGGGGTTTGACGGGTGTCGGAAGATTGTCCTACAATCTATAAAATTGACGGCTCGGCCCGGAGGTGATCGGGATGGCCCAGAGCAGGGTGCGCACCACGGAAAAATCCACTCTCACGGCTAACGGCGCGCGCCGTCGGCGCAACCTTTCGCGCGCCGGCTACCTCGAAGCCAAGCTCGGCTTTCGCAACTACTGGTACCCGGCGGCGTTCTCGCACGAACTGGCCGGCGGCCAGGCGCTGGGCGTGCGTTTGCTCGGCGAGAACATCCTGCTGCGCCGGGTCGGTGAGCGCACCATGGCGGTGGCCGATCGATGCCTTCATCGCGGCGTCCGTTTCTCGCGCAAGCTCGAGTGCTACACCGACGACACCATCACCTGCTGGTACCACGGCTTCACCTATCGGTTGAGCGACGGCAAGCTGGTCGAGATCCTGACCGAGCCGGGCTCGAGCCTGGTCGGCAAACTCGCGCTCAAGACCTACCCGGTGACGGAGACCAAGGGCATCGTGTTCGTCTATATCGGCGAGCGCGAACCGGGCGAGCTGGGTCACGATGTGCCGCCTAACTTTCTCGACCCGGAGCTCGAGATCGACGGTATCCACGACCATGTCAATGCCAACTGGCGGATGGGCGCCGAGAACGGCTTCGACACCACGCATATTTATATTCATCGCGACTCGCCGCTGATTCCCGGCAACGATCTGATGCTGCCGCTCGGCCTGTGCCCCGGCGATCGTCACGGTATCAGCACTTACTCGGACAGCGAGCCCAAGGGCGTGCTCGACCATACCTTCGAGAGCTATCAGCCGGTGTTCGAGGCCGCGATCGACGGCCGCACGGTGGCTCGCTCCAAGGGCGTCAACAATCGCAATATCGTCGCGCGCGAGGTCTCGATCTGGATGCCGGGGGCGCTCAAGGTCGATCCGTGGCCCGATCCGGCGCTGATCCAGTTCGAATGGTACGTGCCGATCGACGTCGATACGCATACCTACTGGCGGGTGCTCGGCAAGCGGGTCGCGGGCGCGGCCGAGGCGGCGGCGTTCCACGAGGAATTTCACAGCCGCTGGGAATCGCTGGCGCTGCACGGCTTCAACGACGACGACATCCGGGCGCGCGAAGGGATGCAGGAGTTTTACCAGCGCGACGAGGCCTGGGATGAAGAGCATCTGTTCAAGCCCGATCGCTGCATCGTCGAATGGCGCCAGCTCGCCAGCCGACACCATCGGGGGATTCAGCCGATTGCATGAACGCGGCGGGCGGCCGGGCGCGACGCACCTGAGACGCTTGGCGGCGGATCAAGGTTACCGGTCGAGCGCCTCGGCGACGACCTCGGCATAGCGGGTTTTCCGCGCCGTCGCGATTTCGCGCATGGTCTTCTCGCGCGCCAGCTCGCCTTCGATGGTGTGGCGGTTCAGATGGACGGCGTCGCGGGCGATCAGTCTGACCTCCCCGCTGCAGGCCGCCGGCTCCATCCCGAGCACGATGCGCAGCACCTGGTAGCCGACCGCGGGCTTGGTGTGCAGGACGTCGGCGAACAACTCGTCGTGACGCGCGATTTCGTTGTAGCCCGAGAAATCCACGAACGGCCCGACCGAGGCCAGCGCGCGCTTGAAATCCTCGAAGGTCTTCCATAGCCCGCGTTGGCGGACAAGCTCCAGTTCGTACTGACTCATCGGCGGCACGAACACGATCACTTCGACGCCGCGGGCGCGGGCACGGTTCACGGTCCGCCGAAAGAGCTCCAGGAGCGGGGTCGAGAAGCGATAATTGACATACAGGTTCGGGAAGCTCCGCGTGAGTTCAATCTTGATCTGCGCCGGCGTCTGATGGGTCAGCCCGAAGTCCTGGGCCTTGAGCTGGCGGCAGATGAGGCCCGCCGGCCACGGTACGGTAGCGGTCCTGGTGGCCCGCAGGTGGCGTCGTCCGCGCAGTGCGCGCTTGATCGTGTCCAGGCTGTCGCCGAGCGTGCCCAGGTTGAGGAGGGTGTCCTCGATCAGCAACCGGCGGCTGCCGGCAATTCGCTCGTCGAGGGTCGGCGCATCCTGATCGAAGCCGGCGTCGAGCTGAAAGAAATCGACATCCCACACGATGCGTCTGAGACGCGGATTGGCGAGCGCCAGGTCGACGACTTCGACCACCTGGCGCAGGGTGGCTCCGCCCAGTCCGGCGTTGAGTACGCCGTCGCGGTAGCCCTGCCCGATCGGGATGCCCTGGTAGACGCGTGAACTCCCGACCATCACCGTGGTCGGCTCGGCCACGCGCAGCAGATGGGGCATCTCGGCGCGGTTGTGAACTATACGGCGATAGATCGGATCGATCAGCGCCGGCGGCCACACGCCGTACGGATTGACCAGGTAGTTCAGCGCCGTCCCGGCGCATAACGCCGCGAAGGTGAACAGGAACATCAGAAGCAGTACGCGCGGCCGATCCATGCGATGGTTTGAAGCAGGCAGTATATGTGCGGCGCCGCTCGCAGGACAGGCGGCCGCGGGCGGCGCCTTGAACCGGCCGGCGGCTGGCTCGGCCAGTATCCGGTCGGCGAGGCTTGATCTGCAAGGTGCTGGAGTGAGAGTGTCATCGGGTCCTTAATCGACAATCGACCGACGAGCTATGGGAACCATCATCTCGATCGCCGATCGGCGCGCTGCGAAGGCCTCGCCCGGGGAACCGGCGCGCCCGGCGCGATCGCTGCACACCGGCGCGATGGTGATGATATTCACGATCGTGGCGCTGGCGATGATTGCGGTTGCCGTAATGATCGGGGCCAACTCGTGGGGCGACGCGCTAACGCTGGTGATCCTGATTTCCGTGGTGGCGCTGCTCAAACTGGCGCTCGCCAACTTTCTGTTCTTCGCCCTGATCAAGGCTGACCAGCAGGTCGACCATCGGCTCGTGCCAGCGCCCGAGCCCGACCCGCCGCCCCAGCGGCGCGTTGCGAAAGTCGTCGTTGCGAGGCCGCTGGCCGTCAGGGCGAGACCCGCGCCGGACAATCGGCCGCGCTTCGCCGTGGTCGGGAGGAAGGCGCTCGCCACTGGTCCGCTCGGTCCAATCGCCGACGAACAGTAAGGCGGGATGCCCAAGGGCGTCAACTTGACGGATGCGGGCCAGCTACGGTAGGTTCGCGCACCGTCAGAGGAATGCATTAACGCGTCACTCCAGAACGGCGCACCGGGGTCTTGGGGGATATCTGGTGCGCCGTTTGAAAATCTGACCGGTCGGCCCATGCAGCTTGGGGGTCACATATGGGGCGGATTGTTAAGTCGCGCATTGGTCTCCTGATCGTTGGAGCAGCCCTGACCGTCGCGCTGGTAGCGCTGGCGACGCGAAGCGTCGTGCGATGGCGCAATCTGCGGGCGGTCGACCGGATGGTGGCGGCGCATCAGATCCCGCGTGCCGTCGACTTCGTAACCAGCCATTTTCGCCTCGACCGCCCCGATGGATGGCGGGCGCTAAGGCATCTTTCGATCGCGGTCCTGCGCCAGGGCCTCGACGATCGCGATCCCTACGACCGCTGCTATGCGGCGACCAGCCTGGTCGATTACGGCGACTGGACGGGCCGGAGAGTGATCGATGCGTCGAGTAACGCCAAGGATCTGTTCCAGCAAAAGGCCGTGGTTGAAGGTCTCGCCGAAGCCCGCGACGCGCGGGCCGTCGAACTGCTGCGAAAGTTTTACACCACCGGTGATCGACGCCTGAAGAGCTGGACCATCGAGGCACTCGCCGAGAACGGAAATCATCGGGCCCTCCCGCTGCTGCTCGAGGCCACGACCAGTTCCAACCAAGGCATCAAAATATGGGGGATTTGGGGGCTCGGCCGGCTGCACGATCGCCGGGTGGTCAGCTATCTCCGCGCGCTCCAGGTCAAGGAGACCGATCCTCTGATTTTGGCGGCGATTGCGCATACCCTGCTGGCGTTGGGCGATCGCACGATCGGCTCAATCGAGCTGATCGAGGCGGTGTTTTACGATCCCAATCCGGACCGGGCTTCCGACGCCGCCCTGGAACTGGGCGATGCGGCGGATTCGTTGGCCGTGCCCCAGCTCAAGGCGGCTTTGATGAATACCGAGCTTGACCTGACTATTCGCCTGGCGGCCGCCGTGGCGCTCACCCATTATGGGAATCGCGATGGTTTGAGGCTGCTGCAAACCGTCGCCGCCGATCCTTACACCAACGGCGAGCTGGCGCCGCTGCTGCTGAACCTGAACTTCAATATCAGCCGCTCGCTGTTGATCTCGGCGATGTCGTCGCACAACGTGGTGTTGCAGTTGGCGGCGACTGAGGCGATCGGGCGGTTGGGCGGCAGAACGGAAATTGGAATTCTGACTGCGGCGCTCGATAAGACCTCGGAAAGTTTTATGACCGCACAGATTGCCTGGTCGCTGGGACGCCTGGCCCGGCCTGAATGTATCCCGCCGCTGGTCGCCCTGCTCAAGAGCTCAAACCCAACGGTGCGTAACTCCGCGGCCGACGGGCTGGTGCGTACTACGAACCGGCTCCTCACCGGGTCGAATCAGTGAGTGACCGGGGCAGGCTGCATACCCTGAGCACTGTCTGATTTACGCGCTATATTCTATCTACACGCCGTATACTTCTATATATTGCTCTGCATTGTTTGATGACCGATTAGCATCTGACCGGGAGCAGAATTATGTTCGGGTGGAACGCGAGGCATTTTTGCAAGGTTCGTTACCGATGGGAGTTCCCCGCCCGCGCCATCCATCCGTCAACCAAATCTCATAAAACCCCCGTCCTCTGCCTCCTGATAGCGATGCTCTGCGCGCTTGGTCGTGCCGCGCAAGCCCAGGCGGCGTCGGCTACGCCGGTGAGCGGTTTTGGTCGGCCGCTGCCCGCGATCGCTCACGAAGGACCTCACGGGCAGGACCTGGCGAACTTCCTCGCCGGTCATGCCGCGTTCAAAAAGCCGCTCAGTCTGCCCGAGCTCGGCCCGCTGTTCAACAACCGCACCTGTATCGCCTGTCATTGGGGACCCGCGATTGGCGGCAGCGGCGAGTTCATGTCCGAGATTCGGGTGCGTGACGATCCGACCGGCGGACCCGTTCACTTGTTCGCGGCCGACAATATCCTGCGCGGCGGCGTGCAGAGCCAGGGCAATAACTCGGTTTTCACCACCGGCCTGATGTCGATGCCGATCGGGTGTCCGATCACCAGTCCCAGCTGCATACCGTCGCCCTGTCAGACCGAGGAGATGGCACGGACGACTTTTTCGACCACCCTGCCAATCTGCGATCCTACCAGCCAGAGTTTTGCCGCCGGCGACAATTGCAGCGCGGAGCGCCAGTCGCTGGCCTTGTTCGGCGACGGATTGGTCGAAGCGGTGACCGACCAGACGCTGATCGATCTGGCCGCGAGCGAACCGGCCGAGGTCGCCGGCACGATCAAGATGCTCAATGAGTTCGGCCGCGAGCGGGTCGGGCGTTTCGGATGGAAAACCGAAAGCGCCACCCTGCGCGGCTTTGCGGTCTCGGCTACCAGCAATGAACTCGGCCTCACCACGCCCGATGCGCCGCAGGAAAATACCTCCTGCGCGGACGGCAAAACCCAGTTCGGCGTCCTGCTGGATAACGGCCAGGAACCCGAAGATAAGACCGATGCGAGCGGGCGCGCGGAGGTTGACCGGATGGTCGATTTCATCCGCGGCCTGGCGCCGCCGCCGCGGCTGCCGGAAAATGCGCGTGCGGCCGCTGGTCATCGGATCTTCTATTCGATCGGATGCGCGGGTTGTCATACGGAAACTCTGACCACCGCATCGGATCCCGCTGCGTTCATCGCGTCTACCACTGGCGGCGTGCCGATCACGAAGTCCCTCAACCGCATTCTCGCCCATCGAACCTTCCATCCGTTCGGTGACTACCTGATGCACGACATGGGATCGCTCGGCGACGGCATCACCAACGGTTCGTCCGGGCCGACCATGATGCGCACCGCGCCGCTGTGGGGTCTGCGGGTAAAGGTCCGCTTCCTGCACGATGGGCGTGCGTCAGACGTCGCCACCGCCATCCGCTTGCATGACGGACAGGCAAAGAATGCGGCGCAACAATTCGAGGCGCTCAGCCCCGCGCAGCAGCAGGATCTGCTTGATTTCCTGAACACCTTGTAGGGGAAGCGCGGGCCGGCGGCACGCGGCCGTCAGTTCGCGCTGTAGGGCCGCCATACAAGTCGCGCGGCGGGCCGGCCATCTGGACCGGCGATCCGGCGGCCTGCTATTGAAAGATGATGGCGGAAAATCTGCGCAGCAGGCTGGTAACTGAAGGCGTTCAACGGACCCCGAATCGGGCGATGCTTCGCGCGGTCGGCTTCGGCGATCGCGATTTCCAAAAACCGATCATCGGGGTCGCTAACGCCTATAGCAATCTCACCCCTTGTAACCTCAGCCTCGACGACCTTACCGAACGCGCCGCGGCCGCGCTCAAGGCGGCGGGCGCGATGCCCCAGGTGTTCGGCACCATCACCGTCAGCGACGGCATCGCGATGGGCACCGAGGGTATGAAGTACTCGCTGGTCTCGCGCGAGGTCATCGCCGATTCGATCGAGACGGTCTGCAACGCCGAGGCGATGGACGGAGTGCTCGCCATCGGCGGCTGCGACAAGAACATGCCGGGCGCGATGATCGCGATGGCGCGGCTCAATATTCCGGCGCTGTTCGTTTACGGCGGCACCATCAAGCCCGGCCATCTCAACGGCCGCGATCTGACCATCGTCAGCGCCTTCGAAGCGGTCGGCGAATACAGCGCCCACAAGATCGACCAGGAACAGTTGCTGGCCGTCGAGCGCCACGCCTGCCCGGGCGCCGGCGCGTGCGGCGGGATGTACACCGCCAACACCATGTCCTCGGCCATCGAGGCGCTCGGCATGAGCCTGCCGTATTCGTCCACGATGGCGGCGGTTGACGTGGAGAAGGCCGAGAGCGCTGCCAAGTCGAGCCGTGTGCTGGTCGAGGCGGTGCGCCGTCAACTGCTCCCGCGCCAGATCATGACGCGCCAGGCCTTCGAAAACGCGATCGCGGTGGTGATGGCGGTCGGCGGCTCGACCAATGCCGTGCTCCACCTGCTCGCGATGGCGCACTCGGCCGAGGTGCCGCTCACGCTCGACGACTTCGAAGCCATCCGCGAGCGCACCCCGGTGCTGTGCGATCTCAAGCCCTCGGGGGCCTACGTGACGACCGATCTCCATCGCGCCGGCGGCATCCCGCAGGTCATGAAGATCCTGCTCGCGCATGGCTGCATCCACGGCGACGCGCTGACCATCAGCGGTCAGACGGTCGCCGAGACCCTGGCTAAAGTTCCCGAGCGGCCGCGCTCCGATCAGAAGGTCATCCATCCGTGGGATGAACCGGTTTATCGCCAGGGTCACCTCGCCATCTTGCGCGGTAATCTCGCGACCGAAGGCGCGGTCGCGAAGATCACGGGCATCAAGCATCAGGTGATGACGGGGCCGGCGCGGGTCTTCGATCGCGAGGAGGATTGCCTGACGGCGATCCTTGCCGGCCGCATCAAAGCGGGCGACGTGGTGGTGATCCGTTACGAAGGGCCGCGCGGCGGACCAGGCATGCGCGAGATGCTGTCGCCAACCTCGGCGATTATCGGTGCCGGGCTCGGCGATTCGGTGGGGCTGATCACCGACGGTCGCTTTTCCGGGGGCACCTACGGGCTGGTGGTCGGCCATGTCGCGCCCGAAGCGCAGATGGGCGGGCTGCTGGCGCTGGTCCATGAAAACGATTCGATCACCATCGACGCGCCCCGTCGCCTGCTCCAGCTCAACCTCCCCGAAGAGGAAATTGCCCGTCGGCGCGCCGGATGGGAGCCGCCCAAACCGCGCTACACGCGGGGCGTGCTGGCCAAGTATGCGCGGCTGGTCGCTTCGAGCAGTATCGGCGCCGTGACCGACTGAGGGGCCGGATACACCGGGAAACGGCCGACCGCAGGCGGCGTACTGGATTTCAGTAGACTTTAATTGATAATAGACCACCGCTATCTCGCTGGTGTGCGATTTTCGGGGAGCCGCCCAAGCGATTTCCGGGATCGACGGGCGATTGCGCGGCGCGGGTTTTCCGGCCCAGACTATCCGCCGGCGATGGCCGCGGACGGTCACGCTGAGTTATGACACCTTCCTCCGCTCAAACGCTGTTGGGTCTCCACCTGGTGCGGGCCGACCTGCGCCTGTCGATCGAGTTGCTCAGCGGTATCTTTGCCGCCCTTTTCGCCATGAGGATGCGCCGTCGCAAGGGCGCTGTCCGTCCGGCCGGTTTCAACCTGCTGGCGCTCGGGATGTTCACGGATGCCGCGGCCTCGGCCCTGGCGGGATTGCCGCCGCTGCACGACGCCCTGGAGGCGGTCGGGCTGATATTCCTGCTATGGGCCATCATCCTGCTCTCGCTCGATTTGGCGGAAGCCTCAGTTCGCCGCCGCCGCCGCCATTTTTCGACCATCTTCAAAGACCTGCTGATGGTGCTGGGGTGCTCGTTGGTAGTCGGGGTCGTGCTGCGCTCGGAATTCCATGTCGACGTCGCTCCGCTGGTCGCCTCGGGCGCGGTCGCCAGCATCGTGCTCGGCCTGGCCCTGCAGGAGACGCTCGGCAACATCTTCAGCGGTCTCACGCTCCAGCTCGAAAAACCGTTCGAACCCGGAGACTGGGTGCGCGTCGCCAACAACGTCGGGCGGGTACTCGGCATCGGATGGCGCTCGACCTCGGTGGTGACGCTGGCCAACGAACGGCTCGAGATACCCAACGCGATGATCGCCAAGGACGTGCTGACCAACTACACGGCCGAGGCCGGAGTGGGGGACGAAATCGCGATCGGGATCAGCTATCTGGAGCCGCCCAACCGGGTCCGCGAAGTGATCCTGCGCGCGCTGCTCGACGTGGCGGACGTGGCCCGCACGCCGGAGCCCGAGATCTATGCCTGGGAATACGGCGACTATGCGATTCGCTACCGGATCCGCTACTGGCTGACGGACTACGGCCTGCGCGAAGTGGTGCGCGACCGCGTCACCGCCGCGCTCTGGTATGTGATGCGCCGCAATTCGATCGAGGTGCCGTTCCCGATCCGCACCCTCCAGTTCCGCCATACCCGGCGCGAGCGGGATAGCGAGCGTGCCTACGAAAGCAAATTGATCGAGGAGCTGCGACGCGTCGATTTCCTGCACGATCTCACCGACGAGGAGCTGCAGATGCTGGCCGGCACGGTGCAGACTCACGAGTTTGGCGCCGGCGAAGTGCTGGTCCGGCAGGGCGCCGCGGGCGATTCCTTCTTCATTATCCGGCGCGGCTCGGTCGAGGTGATGGTGGAGCACAACAACGGCCAGCGCGTCCATGTTGCCGACCTGGAGCCGCCGGCCTTCTTCGGCGAAATCGCGCTGATGACCGGTGAGCAGCGCAACGCCACCGTGATGGCGCGCACCGACGTCGAGGTGCTCGAGATGGATCGCGACGCCTTCACGCACCTGTTTCATAATCATCCCGACGTCACCACCCGCATCGGCGAGGTCATCTCAGCGCGCCTGAGCGAGCGGCGCGATATCCTGGCCGCGCTGCCCGACGGCGACGGCAGCCGCGCGCGCCGCAACTGGCTGATGCAGAAGATGCGCGCGGTGTTCGACTTGAGGTAGCAGCGATTAGCGCGATCGGATCGGAATCAGCCGGGCGTTCTCGACTACCATCTTCCAGGTCGTCAGCGGTTTGCCCGGTATCCTGATCACCACCCGGCCGCGATGCTTGGCATAGCCGGTGCTGGCGCCGGGGACGAAACCAGACTCCTTCACCACCTTGTAAGTGCCGATCACCTGTTCGGTCTTCCGCCCGCTCCGCACATAGAATTGGAATTCATTCCCGCGGTTGGAAAATGAGTTAGACACGGGACTGATGATCTCTTCGCCCGGCCGCAGCTTGTTGCGATACCATTGCTCGGCCGGTTCGATTTGCACCGGGCGCAACCGGTCGCGGTCGATGGCGAATAGTAGGTCGCCGTGGCTGCGCTCCAGGTTCACGCCGACGTCGACGAATTGCACGCCCTCGCCGGGCACCTGTCCCTTGGGAAAAAAGAGCATCGGCGGGTCGAAGCTTCCGCCCGGCAGGGCATCGATAACCTGCAGGCGCTGATATTTTTCCGCGCCGGCGATTTTCCAGAAAATCAACCGGTCGGGGCGCTCCACTCCGCGATAGATGGTGGCGAGAAATTCGAAGGTCGAGGTAAAGCCGCGCGAGCGCGCGAAGGAGAGCAGATAGATCAGCCGCAGCGGGTATTCGTGATCGTCGCTGGGCGGGAGGTCGGCAAAAATCTCCGCCCTGCTATACAGACGATTGCCCGGTCCGGCAGATTCCTCACCGCCACCGAAGTTCTCGGGCGGGAGTTGCGCCAGCGCCTTGCGCCCGGCCGCGACGCCGGCGTCGGTCAGCACGGTTATCGCTGCGACCCTGACCGAACGGCTCTGGTCATTGAACGCGACCGGGGTCAGCGTCTGGAGTACCTCCGGCGCAACCGGCTTGGACTTGCCGAGCGCGCGTATCGCCCATTCCCGGATGTAAAGGTCGCGATTGCGAAGTGCCGCAATCAACGCCGGTGTAGCGCTCTTTCCCAGGCCGGCAAGGGTCTCGGCGGCGCCATCGCGTATCCGCCGATCCCCGTCGCCGAGCGCCTTGACCAGGGCGGGAATCGCCGCGGCGCCATCGGGTCCCAGCGCCGTGATTGCGCTGAGCGCCGCCACGCGCACCCGCGGATCCTGATCTCCAGTCAACGCGCGCGCCAGCGACGGCGCCGCGCTCGCTCCTGCGATCGGGCCGAGCACTTTCGCGATCGCGGCGCGGAAGCTTGGCTGCTGATTGGTGGCGAGCTGCAGTTCCAGCATCGGCGTCGCGTCGAGCGCGTTACGGCCCATTCCTCCCAGCGCTTCGACCGCTCCCCAATGCTGCACCGACTGGTCGGACCGCAGAGCCTCGATCAAAATCGGCACCGATGCCTTGTCGGTCGGATCGATTTTGGCAAGCGCATAGGCGGCCGAGTCGCGCACGTAGCGCACCGGGTCATTCAACACCGCGGAAAGCGCGGGGACGGCGATTTTGGCGGGCGGCCCGATCCGTGACAGATCGTCAGCGGCCAGAGCGCGGATATTCGGGTTGGAATCTTTGAGCGCCTCGGCCAGTTCCGGAGCCGCCGCTTTCGCCGCTCCTTGACGCATCTGCAGCGCTGCGACCGCGGCGAGGCGCACCTGCGGGTTTTTGTTCTTGAGCGCCTGCCGCAGCAACGGCACCACCGCTGCGCCGATACCCGCGACCTGCATCGAGGCGAAGGATTGCACCCGGGGGTCGCTGAAGGTGCCGATCAGAATCGGCCAGACCGCCGGCTGCTCTTTTGCCATCTCGCCCAGCGCACTGACCACGGAGATGCGAAGCTGCGCGTTCCTGTCGCGCTTGTCTTCGAGCAGATGGCTCAACGCGGGAATCGCCGGTGCGCCGACGTTGGCAAGCGCTCTGATCGCGTAGCCCGCGACGTCGGGCGGCGGGGCGGGATTCTCCAGGGCATCGAGGAGCGGCGCAATCGCCGCGGGCGGCAGCGGTTTGATTCCCGCGAGCCCCCGAGCCGCCTCGCGCTGCGCCCCTGCGTCGGGACTTTGCAACTGCTTGATGAGCTCGGCGACCCGTGGCGACGCAGAACCGCGCCGATCGCTCTGCGCCTGCGCCGCTCCGGAGGCCAGCACCAGCGCCAGAAGAACGAGCAGCGCTTGCCGTCTAAGAAAGCCTCGCGATGATGCGCGCGCCATCTTGCCGGGCGGAGTGGTCCCGCTCGCTAATGCGCCACGATCGCCGCGATCGCCGCGCGTGCGTCGCGGCCCGCCGGACCCATGATATCCAGGTACTTCGGATCGACGTAATTCGCCACGCCGCTGAAGTTCGGCCGCGCCGCGCAGCGCGCCAGCCAGCGCCCGACCGAGGCCCGCTCGCCGTCCCACATCCATGAGAGCGACAGATGGTCGAGCCGCACGAGGTAGGGGGTAAGCGCCACATCGGCCAGGCTGTATTCATCGCCCACCAGCCACGGCGTCGCATCGAGTTGCCGAGCCATCTGCGTCAGCAGCTTGTCGTGGGCCTTGATCGCATTGGCGAAGGCCGGCGACTCGACCCCCTGGTTGAGCCGCGCGCGAAAGCTCTCACGCATCGCCGGGTCCGGCCGGCCGGCGGCGTAACGTTCGATCGCTTCGGGGCCGAGCGCGAGATATTGATGGCGAAAGGCGAGCGCGAAGCTGATGGTGGCGCACGCCAGGTGCAGGCCGGTGTCGGGAATCTGCGTCCAGATGCGCATCCGGGCCCGCGCGATAGGATCCTGCGGCCGCAGCGGATGATCGGGATAGGCGTCATCCAGATACTCGCAGATGACGGTCGACTCGATGATCGGCTGACCCTTCTCGACGATAGTGGGGACCACCGCCTTGGGGTTGAGCTTTACGTACTCGGGCTGGTTTTGATCGCCGGCACGCAGGTTCAGATGGTGCTCGGTGGGTTTGAGATTTTTTTCGTGGATCACCAGCCGGACCTTCTGCGAACAGACCGACATGTTGTTGTGATAGAGCTCCATGGTCGCCTCCGGATTGCGCCGCGACGCTCACGCGTCCGCGCGGTTCATTTGGTGTCGAACTCGAATACCACCTCGCCCGGCGTCTGTGGATTACCGGCGGCGAGTTTCTCCAGATAAAGTCCGATCAGCTTGTCGCCCGGCCGCTCGGCCAGCAGCGCGTTGAAGGCCTCGCGGGCGGCCTCCGGCGCGCCCTGCCTGAGACGGCCGAGCGCTTCCGCGTAACGCTCACAGTAGCGCGGGTCGACGCCGTCGCCGAGCCGGCCGGCCACCTCTACCACCGGCACCAGCTCTTCCTTGCCTTTGACCTTGACCAGTCCGATCTCGCGCACCAGGTAGTGGTTGGTGCCGCCGGCTTCGTCGAGGGTCTTGCGGGTGACGATCAGATGCGAGCCGAAGCGGCGCGTCAGCCCCTCCAGCCGCGAGGCGAGATTCACCGTGTCACCGATCACCGAATATTCGAAATGCTGGTCGCCGCCGAAATTGCCGACGATCACGTCGCCGGTCGCGATGCCGATGCCGATGTCGAGGTCGGCGAAACGCTCGTCGTTGTGGCGCAACCGTGCCAGGGCCTCGAGCATGTTGAGCCCGCAATCGATCGCGGCGCGCGACGGATTTTCCAACGGCAGCGGTGCGCCCCAGAACGCCATGATGCCGTCGCCCATCAGCTTGTCGAGCACGCCGCGGCTGTCGAAGATAAGCCCGGTCATGGCGTTGGTGTAGGTGTTGAGCAGCGCGACCAGCGCTTCGGGCTCGGAGCGCTCGGCGCGCGCCGTGAAGTTCACGATGTCGGAAAACAGGATGCTGAGGTGGCGGCGCTCGCCGCCGAGCCGCAGCCCCTGGGGATCGTCGACGACCGAGGAGATCACACCCGGATGCAGGTAATGCTCGAAGGCGTGACGAATACGGCGCTTCTCGCGGCCTTCGGTGGCATAGCGGAAGCTTGCCAATAATGCGTAGGTGATACTGACCACGCCGAGCGGAAAGACCACCCCGACCAGCGTTCCGCCGTACGCCAGCCGCGCCTGCGCATACAGAAAATAGCCGCCGGCCAGGACCAGCAGCGCCACGAAGGACCAGATCGCCGAGAGCGTTGCGGCCGCGGCGCTGATCGCGATTCCCAGTATCACCGCGCTCAGCCGCGCCTCGCCCTCGCTGGTCTCGGAGCGGCGGATGAAGGTGCCCTGCAGCAGATCGTCGATCGCGTTGGCGTGAATCTCGACCGCCGGATAATCGGCGCCCACCGGCGTCACCACGCGATCGCCGAGCCCATGGCCGGTGACGCCGACCAGCACGATTTTATTTGCCAGCGCGGCGGCCGGGACGCGATGGTTCACGATATCGGCCACCGAGTAGCGCGGGAAGACGGTTTCATCGCCACGGAAATCGACCAGCATCCGGCCCATCTCATCGACCGGAATCGATTCGTCTCCGATCGCCACGCCGGTGATGCCGACCGGCGACAGTCGCAGCGAGAGCGGCGCGTTGTCGCGATAAGCGGCGGCCACCGCCAGGAACAGCGGGATGCAATAGCGGTCGTGAAAACGCACCACCGTCATCTCCGAGCGCATCACGCCGTCCGCGTCGGCGTCGATATCGACGTAGGCGCTGCCCCGGGCCGCCTTGAGCAGCGGCGCGATCGGCGGCAGGTAGGCATGCGCGGTGAGCAGCAGCGCGGGCGCCGGGCCGGCCGCCTTGAGCACGGTCCCATACTCGAGCGGCGGCGGCGTCTGGATGGTGGTGACGTAGTTGGCGTTGGCCTGCGCGCTCTGCAGATTGTTGAACTGATGGCTGGCCAGCGGATAGGCGAGGATGGTCGAGCCCTGGGTCTGAATCGCCCTGGCGAACTGGAGATCGTTGCTTTCGCCCAGGGTGCTGGCGATGGTCGCCGGGCTGAGGCCGGCGGCAGCGAGCCGCCGGGCGATCTGCTCGCGCTGCACGTCGGCGTTGTCGCGTTCGCTGAAGAAGATATCGAAACCGACGACCTTGACCCGGTAAGCGCGCAGCGCGTCGACCAGCCGCGCCATCGTGCTTCGCGGCCATGGCCAGCGTCCGAGCTCGGCGATACTACGGTCGTCGACCGCGGCGATCACGACGATACGCGCCGGCTTGCGGCCCGGCCGCGCGTACATCCGCAGATCCGAGGCCTTGAGCTCCGCCATCTCGAGCGCGCGCGAATAGCGTGCAGCGATCGAGAACAACCCGACCATCACCAGCAGGCCGAGAACGAACGAGCGCAGCGCCGTGCCGCGAAGGATTTTGAACCTGCCTGAGGCCATACCCGAACCGGACTGGCCAGAGATTAGGACACCGGGGCGCTTTAAGCCAACCGGCTCCGACCGGCGATCGCTATTCCTTCCAGCTGAACTGCCGGAACAGGCTGATTTCGCCGTATTGCTTGGCGGTGCCGTAGCCGAACTGGGTCATCAGGCCGAGCTGCCATGGACGGTAGAAGAACGTGAGGTCGGGGCCGCCCTGGCCGGCGCTGCCATTGGTGATGCCGCCGGTCCAGAACGCTCCGCCGGCGCCGGCCAGCACCATGAACGTATCGTTCGAGATCGCGACCGTGCGCAGATCGATCTCGGTCGAGGTCACCGCGTTCTCGAAGGTATGGAGCGAGCTGAACGACCAGTTGAGCGGCAACCGGCTGTAGGCGAACAGCCAGCTATTGAAATCGCCCTCGATCACCGAGCTGTGGCTGTCGCCGCCGTCGTGCCCGCCGGAAAGATAAAAGTGAGCGCCCGGAAAGATCGCGAAATCGAGGCCGCCCTGGAAGCGCCCGAAATCGTAGCGCGAGTTGGCCCCGTTGGTCGGGTCGAGCGGATTCGAGAAGCCCTCGCCCACGTAAAGCTGATAGCCGGTCGCGCGTCCGAACACGCCGATGTAGGGCGTCAGACTTTGCTCAATCTGGAAACCTTCCTGGGTGACGCCCGACTGATCGCTGATATAGCCGCCGCCGTACAGCACGAGTTGGAAAGTCCCCTGCTGCTTCAATGAGAAGAAATCCGGATAGAAGCTGCTTAGCTGCGCATGGGCTGTTCCGGCAGCAAGGATCGCAAGCGACAGGGCCAAGGCCGCGCCGCGAAGCAGCGTCGGTATTACAGAATCGCGGGGCACGTCAAATTCCCGCTAGCCGGGGAATCCTCCACCGCTCGGCGGGGGTGGCGGTGGCGGCGGCGGGGGTGGCGGTGGTGGTGCCGCGCTGGCGCCGGGGCTGACGCCGGTGAAGCCGCCCGCGCCGCTGCCGGTGGTGCCGATCGCGGCCGGCGTCAGCGGCGCCAGCGCGCACGGTACCGCACTCGTGTAGCCCGGCTTGATCTCGATCGCCGGCGCTCCCGGATTCAGCGTGCTGCGAACCTCGACCACGCCCTCGGCGACCGAGACATCGGTGAAATCGCTGCAATTTGGATAGCCCGGCCGCGGGGCTCCGGCGCGATAGTCGGTCTCGTAATCGGTGCCGCGCGCCGCCGCGATCGCGTTGGGCGTATGCACCGCGAAGTTGGGCACGCCGCCCGCCGAAGTGGCGTGGACCAGCGAACGCAGCAGGCCCGAGACCAGGCTCACCTGGGTGCTTATCCGCCCACCGGCGCCGACCAGATGCTGGTCGATGGTGATGGTGCTGGATTCGTGAATCTGGAGCTGGCTCTGATCGGTCAGTGTGATGGTCGCGGAGGAGGCCGGCCCGGTGGTGATGCGATCACCGACCATTATCGCTGTGCCCTGGGCGAGGTTGCTGGTCGTGGCTCCGCGCTTCACCTGCACCTGACCCTGGACGGCGGTGGCGGTGCCGGCGGTTGCTTGCGCGAAGACCGGCGGCGTCGCCAGCCCGATCGCGAGCGCGATCACTGCGCCGAGAAGCGTGGCGAACCGTGCCGCAGTGGCGAGTGGCGCGCGCGGCCGACAAGCTGCGATCCGCATGGTCATAGCTACTATGCGAAACTTCTATGTTTTGCGGTGAGTCGAGTCAAACCGCAAACTGCTCTTTTGGCCTAATCGGCACCCTGGGAAGTCGATCGTGAGGCGTTTCGATCGCCATGCGGCGAGCCGGTCTTGCGGCGCCGGCGCGCCGGCGGGGTTTCTTGACACTGTTCGGCGTTCATGAAAATCAGCTAAGCTGACAGTATCGACATACTGGAGCGTTGCAAGGAGTTCTCGATGGCATCGGAGAAAGTCAAAGTTGCAATCATCGGCTCGGGCAATATCGGCACCGACCTGATGTTCAAGCTGCGCCGCAGCACGGTGCTCGAGCTGACCTGGATGGTCGGCGTGGTGCCCGATTCCGACGGGCTGCGCCGCGCCCGTGAGCTCGGCTACAAGACCACGCACAAGGGTATCGAAGACCTGAAGGACCATCTCGAGGACTTCGAGATGGCCTTCGACGCCACCACGGCGCACGCCCATTACAAGCACGCCGAACTGCTCAAGCAGTGGGGCAAGATCGCAATCGATCTGACCCCGGCGGCGATCGGTCCCTACGTGGTGCCGGTGGTCAACCTCGATCAGTACCTCGACCATCAGAACGTCAACCTGGTGACCTGCGGCGGACAGGCGACGGTGCCGATGGTCTATGCGGTGTCGCGGGTGACGCCGGTCAAGTACGCCGAAATCGTCTCGACCGTGGCCAGCCGCTCGGCGGGTCCCGGCACGCGCCAGAATATCGACGAGTTTACCGAGACCACGGCGCGCGGACTCTCGGAAGTCGGCGGCGCCGCGCAGGGCAAGGCGATTATTATTCTCAACCCCGCCGACCCGCCGATCATCATGCGCAACACGGTTTACGTCAGCCTCGACAAGGACGCCGACCGCGAGGCGATCAAGGGCTCGATCGAGGAGATGGTGACCGAGGTGCAGCGTTACGTGCCCGGCTATCACCTGAAGTCGCCGCCGATCTTCGACGAGGATCGGGTGATGATAATGCTCGAGGTCGAAGGGGCGGGCGATTACCTGCCCAAGTTTTCGGGCAACCTCGACATCATGACCTCGGCCGCGGTGCGCGTGGCCGAGGGCTTCGCCAGCCATCTCAAGACACGCAAAGGACGCCCTGAGCGGCGGGAGGAGAGCCGGGCATGAGTGCCAAGAAAATCTGGATTACCGATACCACGCTGCGCGACGGCGACCATGCGATGTCGCACAAGTACGAGGTCGACCAGGTGCGGCGTATCGCCCAGGCGCTCGATGAGGCCGGCGTGCCGGTCATCGAGGTCTCGCACGGCGACGGGCTGGGCGGCTCGTCGATGCAATACGGCTTCTCGATCGAAGAGGAGGAGAAGTACCTGCGCGCCGCCGCCGAGGTTATCAAGCGCGGCCGGATGGCGTTCCTGCTGCTGCCGGGAATCGGCACCCGCCACGACCTCGAGCGGGCCGCCAAAATCGGCGCCAAGGTGGCGCGCGTCGCCACCCATTGCACCGAGGCCGACATCTCCGAACAGCACATCAAGATGGCCAAGGACCTCGGCCTCGACGTGCATAGCTTCCTGATGATGTCGCACATGACGTCGCCCGAAGCGCTGGCCGGGCAGGCCAAGCTGATGGAAAGCTACGGCGCCGACTGTATCTACGTGGTCGACTCCGCCGGCGCCCAGCTCGTCGACGAGGCGCGCCAGCGGGTGCGCGCGCTGCGCCATGCGCTCGAGCCCAAGACCGAGGTCGGCTTCCACGCGCACAACAACCTCGGCCTGGCGGTCGGCAACAGCCTGGTCGCGATCGAAGAAGGCGCCACCCGCATCGACGGCAGCGCCTGCGGACTCGGCGCCGGCGCGGGCAACACCCAGACCGAGGCGCTGGTCGCGGTGCTCGATCGGATGGGTATCGAGACCGGCATCGATCTCTTCAAGATCATGGACGTGGCCGAGGAAGTGGTCTACCCGATAATGCGCCAGCGCCACGTGCCGCGCATCGATCGCGGCAGCCTGACGATCGGCTACGCCGGCGTCTACTCGACCTTCCTGCTGTTCGCGCAGCGGGCGGCCGAGAAGTTCGGCGTCGAGACGCGCGACATCCTGGTCGAGCTCGGCAAGCGCAAGATGGTCGGCGGCCAGGAAGACATGATTATCGACGTCGCGGTCGAGCTCGCGAACCAGGCCAAGAGCAAGCCCCGCCGCGCCGAAGCGCGCGCCTAGGCGGCGCTGCGGGCCTGAAACTTCGCAACCCACGATGGGCGCCGGCAGCCCCGGCGCCCGTCATCCGCTTAGGGAGCGCCATTCCATGTCAATCTGGACCGGCCTGATGGGCCACGGGGTCAAGCAGACGTTCTATGACGCCGGCGGCGTGCGCACGCGCGCGATCGAGGCTGGTTCCGGCCCGGTGCTGATCTTCCTGCACGGCACCGGCGGCCATGCCGAGGCTTACACGCGCAATATCGTCGAGCATGCGCGACACTTCCACGTCTATGCGGTCGACATGGTCGGGCATGGCTACTCGGCGATGCCTGACATCGCGTACCACTACGACGATTACGTGAAATGGCTGCACGACCTGCTCGACGCGATCGGCGCCCGCACGGCGATTATCTCGGGCGAATCGCTGGGTGCGATGGTCGCGCAACTGTTCGCGATTCGTTATCCCGAGCGCGCCGAAAAAGTGGTGCTCAACACCGGCATCATGTGGCCGTCGGACGCCGCCGGGCGCAAGGAAGTAAACGACCTGCTCGAGCGCAGCCGCGCCGCCACCGGCGCGCTCACCCGCGAAACGGTGCGCAAGCGGCTGGATTGGCTGATGTTCGAGCCGGCCAAGAGCGTGACCGACGAGCTGGTCGAGGTGCGCTATCAAATCTACACCCAGCCGGGACGCGGACCGGTAATCCGCAAGATCGCCGAGGCCAGTATCAGCGGCCTGCTGGCGTTGGAGGCGGGCAAGGGGCTGTGCGATCCCGAGTTCCTGCGGCGCTGTCGATGCCCCGCGTTGCTGGTCTGGACGCGGCATAATCCGGGGCAATCGATCCCGGTCGCCGAGGCCGGCATGCAGCACATCCCCAACGGCCGCATGGTGATCATGGAGAACAGCGCGCATTGGCCCCAATGGGAGGAGCCCGAGCTGTTCAACAAGCTGCATCTCGAGTTTCTGCGCGGCAACGGCTGAGCGACCGCTTTCAGGAGAGACTGCCATGGCATCCACGATGAATTCAGCGCAAATCAACACGATCGCCAAACGGCTGATCGAGGCCGAAGACAAACGCGCGCCGATTGCGCCGTTGACCACCGAGTTTCCCGAGCTGGCGGTCGAGGACGCCTACGCAATCCAGCTGGCGGTGCTCGAAGTCAAGAAATCGCGCGGCGAAATGGTGACCGGCCGCAAGGCGGGGCTCACCAGCCAGGCGATCCAGAAACTGTTCGGCGTCAACGAGCCCGACTTCGGCCATCTGCTGGCGAGCATGATGGTCGAGAGCGGCGCCGCCATCGCGTCGTCGGAAGTGATACAGGCCAAGGCGGAACCGGAAATCGCGTTCGTGCTGGCGCAGGACCTGCGCGGACCGGGGGTGACCGCGCTCGATGTAGTCGGCGCGACGAAATACATCGTGCCGGTGCTGGAGATAATCGACAGCCGCATCGCGGACTGGAAAATCAAGCTGGGCGATACCATCGCCGACAACGCCTCGTGCGGCAAGGTGGTGATCGGCGGCCCGGCGCGGCCGGTCACCGGGGTGGACCTGCGATTGGTCGGCGTGGTGTTCGAGAAAAATGGCGAGGTGATCGCGACCGGCGCCGGCGCCGCGGCGCTCGGCAATCCCGCCATCGCGGTGGCCTGGCTCGCCAACAAGCTGGCCTCCTTCGATCAATATCTGCGCAAGGGCGAGCTGATTCTGCCCGGCTCGCTGACCTCGGCGTTCGACGCGAAGCCCGGCGACCATATCCGGGCCACCTTCGATCGGCTGGGCTCGGTCGGCGTGCGCTTCGTCTAATTCGTTGCGCAAAGATTTCACACTTATCGGGCGCGATCGCTCCCGCCGCGAGGCCGCTTCGCTGCGCGTTCGGCCCGTTGAGCGGTTAAGCAATAAAGGCTAAAATAGCAAGGAGAAGACATATTAAGGCTGATATAGCTAGCACAAGGAGCGCGCCCTCGATGAGCGAGATCACCGTCACCATCCATAACTACCATGAGCGATTGCTGAGGGACTTGCGTGAGCAGAGCGCGATGTTCAACGCGGATCCCTCGGAAGAGAGCGGGAGCAAGCTGCTGGCTCTGCTGCATGACGATCTGATCCGCCACACCGCGGACGAGGAGCGCGACTTCTACCCGCTGATCGATCAGATAATCAAGGCGGAACCCGGTGGCGCGACCGCGAGCATGGTGATCGACCACGAGTTCATCGGCGAGTACGTGGACTGGATAGAGGCGGCGCTGCAGTCGCTGCGCAGCGCCACTGGCAGCCATCGCGAGCTTCTGCTAAGTCAGCTGCGACGCTACCTGGTGCAACTCGAGGCGGTCCTCAATCTGCACATGGAAAAAGAAGAACGCCTGTTTCTGCCGATGATCGAGCGGCATGTCTCGCTGGTGAATCAGCAGCGGATGCTGGCGGCGATGAACGGCACTGCGATGAACGGGTCGGACGGCGATCTGCCGGTTGACGGCAAGGCTGCCGCGGGCAAGAGCGCGCGCAAAAAAGCCCCCAGCGCAAGAGCGGTCCATAATGGCGAGGCCGCGCGTTCGGCGGGCGATAAGCATCACCAACCACGCCGATGACCCGCGCGCACGCGGTCTCGGCCCCAGGGGCATCGTCTTTCCTTGATCGAATCTGACCCTGCCGAGACGCCGCCCGGCCATCGCGCCGCGCCGCACGCGCATACCGATCCCGATCTGCCGCGGCGCCGGCCATTTCGCACGCCGCTGAATTTCTTCGTTCTTGGAATCCTGTTCTTTGCCATGGGCCTGATGGCCGCGCCGTTCGTGATCGGCGAGGCGATCGAATTCTTCTACCAGCCGATGCTGCTGGCGCTGGTCCATAGCTTCACCCTGGGCTGGATCACGGCGACCATCATGGGCGTCATGTATCGCTACGTGCCGTCGTTGACCCACACGCGCATCCGCTTTCCGCGGCTGGCGGCGCTGCAGTTCGCGCTCTACGTGATCGGCGTGCTCGGGATGGTCAGTCATTTCGCGAGCGGCGCATGGGTGGGGCTGTGGTGGTCGGCGATCGTGATGGTGCTGAGCGTGATCCTGTTCGCGGTTAACCTGGTGCCGTGCCTGGCGCCGCATTTCGGCACGGGAATCGCCGAGACCGGGATGCTGCTGGCGATTGGATTTCTGCTGGCGGCGGCGAGCTGGGGGCTGCTGCTCGGGCTCGACAAGAGCTTCGGCTTTCTCGGCGGCGACCTGTTGAGCAATCTCGGCGGGCACGTGGCGCTGGCGGCCGTCGGATGGGTGAGCCTGGCGATTTGCGCGGTCTCCTACCGGATGATCCCGGCCTTTACGCTGCCCTCAGTAACCCTGCCGCGAGCCGCGTTGTGGCAACTGGCGGCGCTGGCCTTGGGCGCGGCGGTGTTGGCTGCGATTCTGATTGCGCGGGGCCGTGGCGCGATGCTCGGTGGTGCGCTGATCGCCGCGGCGCTGATCGGATACATCGCGATCATGATCCGGATGGTCGCCGCGCATCGCGTGCCGATCGATTGGACCGCGCGTCACGCGCTGTGCGGCATCGGCTGGCTGCTGATCGCATGCGCGCTCGGACTGCTGCTCGATTGGGCGGGCTCCGACACCGTCATCGGCAATCGCGCGGCCGGCGCGTTCGCCGTCACCGGCCTGCTGGGATGGGCCGGAAACTTCATCATCGGGATGTCCTACGCCCTGTTTCCGGGGCTGGTCGCACGGGTCAGGTCCGAGGCCGGATGGGCGGCGATTCCTGCCGCGCGGCTCTCGATAGCGGGGCCGCGCCTTTGGATCTGGCTGGTCTTCAATCTTGGCGTCGCGATCACTGCCGCGGGACTTGCCGCCGGCAACGCCTGGTTGGCGCGGATCGGCGCGACCGCCTGCGCGGCTGCCGCGGTTCCATATGCGGCGGCCGCGCTGGCGACGCTCGTGCGTGCCTATCGCGAAGGCGAGGGCGGGTAGCTTCTAGAGCGAGCCGCGGTCCATGCCCATCGCGGGTTCGACGAACTCGTGGCCCCAGATGTCCTTGGTGTAGTACTCGGTCTGATGGGTTGCGTTGCGCGAGCCGGAGCCGTACTCGAACAGCCATCCCGACGGATTGCGCATGTAGAACGACAGCATCCGGTCGTTGGAGTGCTTGCCGAGCGTAATCGCGATCGGAATCTTGCGCCGCTTGACCAGATCGTAGGTCATGCCGACGTCGTCGATCTCGGTAACTTCGATCATCAGGTGATTGATGCGCTTCTCCATCGGACCGAGCCCGAAAGCGATCGAATGGTCGCGCTCGTTGCAATGCATGAAGTACGGCATCACCTTGTGGCCGTCGCCGACCGTGAGCTTGTACTCGACGGTCCCGCGCATGCCGAGCACCCGGCTGTAGAATTGCTGCGAGGCGTCGACGTTGTCGGCGCGGATGATGGTATGGCCGATGCCGCCTGCGCCGGTGGCGAATTTGCCGAACATCCGGCGCCCCGGATAGAACGGCATCGAAGCTTCGATATGCGGGCCGTGGAAAATCTCGAGCGGATTGCCCGACGGATCTTCGAGCTTGATCAGGCCGAGCACGTGGCGCTCGGTGCACTCGTCCTCGGAGCCGACCTTGAACGGTACTTCCATATGCTTGAGATGGTCTTCCATCTCTTTCAGTTCATCGGGACCAGCCACGCGCAGGCCGAGATAGGCCAGATCGTCCTTGCCGTTGATATGCAAGGCGATGCGATGGTGCCATTCGTCCATCCGCAGATAGGCGCGGTCGCCTTCGCCCTCATCGAGCCACTCCATGCCGACCACCTGGGTGGCGTATTCCTTCCAGGCCTTGGGGTCGCTGATGTAAACGCCGAGATAGCCGAACTCCGTGATCTGGGCCATATACCGTCCCTCCGCTAGTCTCATTATCTCCCATGAAAGCGGCTGTCTATCAAGCCGGCTCGCACAAACCGGGCTCAAGCGATCATAAATCAGGACCGACCATCAGTTCATGCATCGCCGGATCGGACATAAACCGCTCCGACAACGGGCACAGCAGCTCGACATACAGCCCGGCCAGTTTCTCGCGCGTGTCGGCGTAGCAATAGTAGACGTCGGAGCCCTGGCCGTCCTGGATTATCGGCATCCCTTCGGCTTCGAGGCGCTTGGTTATCAGGCCCAGTTCTTCGGGACCGCACAGGGTCGTCATGATGTGATTCAGTCCCTCGCCCTGCTTATCCAGCATGTCCTGGTAAATCGTGGGACCGTAAATCTGCTCGACGATTTCGATGCCGAAGTCGTTCTTGCGTCCGAGTGAGAGCCGGAAACGGGTGTCGGCGCTCTTGCCGAAGTAATGCGTATCCTGGCTGCTGACGCCGGTCTGATTGTCAAAATCGAACCACTGCTCGAAGCCCAGCAGACGCTGGTAGTTATCGCGCATCGAGAGGCGTTTGTTCCTGGTCAGCACGCACGCATGATAGATTTTTTCGCTCGGACATCCCGCCGCACCCGCCACCTTGCTGTCGATAGTAATAACCTCGTCGGGCTTGAGCCGCGGATCCGATTGCCAATCCGGCCGCAGCGGACACAGAACTTCATAGGTGGTGCCGAGATACGAGGTCGAGTCCAGATAGTAATACTCCAGCGTATCGGTCACGGTGGCGCTCTGACTGACGGTGATACCCTCGCTTTCGAGCCACGGCCGGAGCTGCCTGAATTCCGCCGGCGAGCAGATGGTGGGAAACAGATGATGCATGCCTTCGCCGTGCGTTTCGAGGAATTCGCCGTAGACGCTGTCGCCTGAAACCGGCTGGCAGAGCTCGAAGGCGATTTTGCCCCGGGCGCCGAGCACCGAAATAAACGAATGCTTGACCGGCTTGCCGTGCAGGGTCGCATCGGGCATCCGCGACGAATCCTGGCGGCGAACCTCCCAGCGCTCGATGCCGAAGAAGCGCGAGAACTGTTCGATGTATCGCCGATAGTCGCTGACGACCACGCCGATATGATGATGGCGCTCGACGGGCAGCAGATTTCCCATGGTGATTCTCCTCGTGGTCAGAACGGCACGGCGCCGCGAGCATTGCGCGGCGTCGCGGCCGCTAAAAGAATACCGAGATCGATTCGATAACGTTGTGATCCAGGATTATCAGCCGCTCCAGCAATCGCCAGCCGCCGGCGGTCTTGCGCCAGGTGTCCTCGCGCGTGCCGAAGAAAGTTCGTTCGTCGCGATCGCCGGCGCTGCGGAACACGATGAAATTCGACGCCACCCGCGCGGTGTCGTCCTTCGCGTCCATCGCCAGCACCCTGACATTGGCGACGATATGGCGGGTGCGGGAGGACGGCTCTTCGGCGTGAGCCCAGCCGGTCCGTATCCGTCTGACGCGGGCGGCGAGGTCGGCTTTGCGATCATCGAAATGGGCCACCAGCTCGGGCCGGGCGAGATTTTCGACGCCGCGCGGCAGCGTCGCCCGGACCGGCGCGAAGTAGCGCAGCGCGTCGTCGAGCATCTCGAGCCATTCCTCGAAGCGATCGGAATCCAGCAGCGCCGCTTCGCGGAACAACAACTCCTCGAAGAGGCGGCGATGCTCGTCCAACGAGGCCGTCATCGTGGCACCTCGCCGCGCTCCATCAGCTCGCGCCAGCGTTCGTAAAAGCCGAACACGCCGATCTCGGTGTTCGGCGGATGGGTAAGGCCGGGACGATCGGGACGGGTCTGCCCGCGGCCCGCGCCCATCCCGTAGTAAAGCGGGAAGCGACGGCGATAAAAACCGCGCATCGATTGGCTCGCGTCCATCCACATCTCGCCGTCATCCTGCTCGAAGATGCCGCTCGGAGAAAAGGTGCGGTTCTGCTGATCGCGCGCAAAGTCGCGGACCGTCTGCGGCGCTTCCTTGTCGACCATCGTCAGCGACCAGATCTCATGTTCCAGCGGACTGCGCGGATGATTCACGCGCACGCTGGCGAAGCCCAGCGTTACGATGATCGACAGGTTAGGAAAGATGTTGGCCACGTAGGTGATGCCGTCGTTGACCAGGTTCGCCTGCTCCGGAGTGAGCCGCCGCTTTGCAGCCGCGCGGACCGCCGCCTCATAGGACACCGCTTCGGCCGGATAATTCCTGGTGTAGCCGAGCGTCAGAATCATGAAACCGTGACCGTTGCCGCATTTGATCTCGAGGTCGCGGCGGTCCGGCGCGGTGCCGCGAAATTCGCTCACGTCGAGGTAACCGCTCTCGAGCACGCTGCGATGCAGAAAGTCGGGATGATAATTATCCCCGCATTGCTGCTCGGAGTTGACCTTCCAGTTGCCGCGAACCGTCCATCGATGGACCCCGGGCAGCGCCACCGGACCGCCTTCGGTGCGATCGAAGATCACGTCCAGGTACCATTTCGCATTGCCGAGGTACGAGGTCAGGCTCTCGGCTTGCGGATCGAAGTTGGCAAAGATCAAGTTGCGATAAGTTTCGACCCTCGGCACCTCCAGCAATCCCCATTCGCTGCGGTCGAAGTTCTCGTCGTAGGCTTCCTTGAATCGCGGCACCCCCACCAGCTTGCCAGCGATATCATAGGTCCAGCCGTGATATGGGCAGGTGAAGCTGCGGGTGTTGCCGTAGTCGATGCGGCATACGCGGGAGGCGCGATGGCGGCAGGAGTTGACCAGCACGTGAATCTCGCCTTGCGTGTCGCGGGTGACGATTACGCGCTCCTCGCCCATCGAATTCGTAATGAAGTCGCCGGGCTCCGGAATCTGCGATTCGCATCCCACGAACAGCCAACAGTGGCCGAAGACGCGCTCCTGTTCGAGCTCGTAGAGCGACGGCTCGACAAAGACCCGCGGGCTTACGGTCTTGCGATCCAGGTCAACCAGCTCGCTGCAATCGAATGAAGTAGCGCTCTTCATACCCTTGAGTCACTCCCAAAAACGACGCTCGGGAATCGGACGGAATCGACTACCTGCCGCGTCTGTAAGCCAAGTGGCCGCTCATTACAAGGGCGACGACGGGTGTGCAGTTGCCGGGCGCGGCGGCGTGGCGTGATCGCATAGTCAGCAACGGCGAAATTGGGTTAAGATATTCGGCGCGGAGGAGTGAGAATGACGGCTTCGGCAGTGACACCATCGAGCGATCGGCGGCCATCGGTGACGACGGCCGAAATAGTCAGGCGCGCCACCGGACTGATCCCGGTGCTGCGCGAGCGCGCTGCGGCTTGCGAAGCCTTGCGGCGCGTCCCGGACCCGACCCGTGACGATTTCGTCGCCGCTGGTATCACCCGCATCGCACAGCCGGTCGGGCGCGGCGGCCTCGGTCTCGACATGGACTCGGTTTACGAGGTCGCGATGGAGCTGGGTCGCGGATGCGGTTCCAGCGCCTGGATGGGCAGCTTCTGGCCGCTCCACAACTGGATGGTCGGGATGTGGCCCAAAGCCGCCCAGGACGACTACTGGGCGACCTCGCCCGATACGCTGTCCTCGACCGCGTGGGACCTGGTGAGCTGCAAGATCGAGCCGGCCCGCGACGGCATCCGGCTTTCCGGCCATTGGGATTTCTCCAGCGGCATCGATCACGCCGACTGGGCGATGCTATTTGTTCCGGGGCCGCCGGTCGGCCTGGCGCTGGTGCCGCGCGCGGACCTGCGGATCGTCGATACCTGGCACGCGACCGGGCTGTGCGGCAGCGGCAGCAATGACGTGTTCGTCGACGACGCGCTGGTCCCCGAGCATCGAATCCTGAACATGGAGGCGGCCGGGAGCGGGCATAGCGACGGGCGTGAGTTGCATGGCACCCCGTTCTACAAGCTGCCGCTCTATACCTGGCTTACCTATTCGCTCGCCGCACCGGTTATCGGGATGGCGCAGGGGGCGGTCGATTCGTTCGAGGAGTTGATGCGCGGGCGGGTCGAAGGTATCGGCGGCGGGCGCGCGGCCGAGCGGCCGGCGAACCATCTGCGGCTCGCCGAGTCATCGGCCGAGGTCGACGCAGCGCGCGTGCTGATGCGTCGCAACCTGCGTCAGCTAATCGAGTGGGGGCAGGCGGGGGTGGAAATGTCGGTTGACGAGCGGCTGCGAATCCGGCGCGATATCACCTTCGGCGGCATGATCTGCAATCGTGCGGCGCGCCGCCTGTTCGACGCGGCCGGCGCCCATGCGATCAAGCGCAGCGCCCCGCTGCAGCGTTTCACGCGCGACGCCGACGCTGCCGTGCACTCGGGCGTGCTGACCTGGGATCCAACCGGCGAACAGTACGGACGCGTGCGCCTCGGCCTCGCGCCGACCAGCTTCTTCTATTAGCCGGCCCGCGCGAGGCCCGGTCGTCGGGCGCGCGGCAGCGCGCCGGACTACGACTGGCGGGAAGATTCGCTGATATATTCCTCGAGAAACTCGATCCGATCGTTGCCCCAGAAGATTTGATCGTCGACCAGGAAGACCGGCACGCCGAACACGCCGCGCGCCTTCGCCGCCTCGGTCTCCTGTTCGTATTGCCCGACGATCGCCGGCTCATCGATGCCGCGCAGCAGCTTCTCGGGCGACAGGCCCGCGGCCCGCGCGATCTCATTGAGGGTCTCGTCGGTGTCGGGGTTCTTGCCATGTCCCCACACCGCATCGTAGGCCGCGTGCAGGTACTCCATCTCGCGTTCCTGCGAGCGCGCCCATAGAAAGCCCCGATTCGCGCGCGCCGTCTTGAGATCGGCCGGCATCGTGAGCGGCACCTCGTAGCGCCGCGCCCATCGATGAAGGTCGGCGATCAGCGCCTTGAACTTGTTCGGGATCTGGCGGTTGAAGGGACCGTTATTGCCGGCGGCGAATCTGACCGCGAGCAGATCCACCGGATGGTAGACAAACGAGGCCTGGCCCTTGAAGCGTTTTGCCACCTCGGGGAGATGGACCGACGCCAGGTAGGCGTAGGGGCTCATCAGATCGAAATAGAAATCGACGGTCTTCATAGCTGCCTCACCCGACCGCTGCGGCGATTCGCTAGATGCCCTCGACGGCGACCAGGTTGGCGACCGCGGCGGACTGGCGCTTGGCGATAAGCGGCTTGTACTCGGGCGAGTTGTACCAGCCCTTGAGCGCGTCCATCGAGGGGAATTCGAGCACTACCACGCTCTTGGGCGTCCATTTGCCTTCCAGCACCTGGAACGCGCCGTTGCGCACGATCGCCTTGCCGCCGTGTGCGGCGATGGTCGGGCCGACGCCGCGCCGATACTCCTCGAAGCCATTCTGATCCTTCACGTCCAGGTCGACTATCAAGTACGCAGCCATCTTTCGTCTCCTTAGAATTTACAGGTTAAAGGGCCGTGGCCCCATGATAACAGATGAGGCAGTTATGGGACGAATCGACCGGAAAGTAAACCCCGCAGGCGTATGCTGCGGCGCGTATGAAAAAGGCCCCGGTCTCTTCGCGAAGACCGGGGCCGGTCAGTCAATCACTCAAACAATCACTCAAGGAAAAATAAGAACCGGGGGCTTACGGGGGTGATGCGCAAGTCTGGAAGGCAGCATTGAAACAGGCGTCGCCCAGCGACCAGACGAAATCGCGATGGATCCACGCATGGCTCGGCAACGGCGCCGGCTTTCCGATCGGCGAACTGGTCAGCAGCGAAATGCCGTCAGTCCCGTCCTGATTGATCGAGGACACCTGATGGCAGGTGATACAGGACGATTGAGTCAGCGGCACGCCAGCGTTCTCGCCCTCGATAACCGAGTTCCCCAACAGCGTAGGTTTCCCTTGCGCATCGACGAAATGGAGCTGGACCCCATCGAGGCGATAATTGCGCCACTCCGGCGCAAGATTGGCCCGCGTCATCAGGTTCGACAACTGCGTGGTCAATTGCGTGTCCGCACCCTGGGTTCGGGGAGGACTGGATCCCCACGGATCGAAGCAGCCGAGCACCACGCAACGATTGGGATTGGTCGTGAGATTCTGCGCTTCGAAGGTCGCCCACACCCAATTGTCGCGTAATTTGGATATCAGGTGCATGCCGGCCAGCGCGAAGCAGTAGCTGCCGATTTGTTCGATATGGACTCCGGCAGGCGGGTTGTCGCAACTGGGCAATTTAATCCAGTCGGCCTTGATTTCGACCGCGGCCTTGGGAAATTTAATCTGCGGAACCCCGCTGGCGACCTGCTGGCGCGCCACCTGCTGCTGATTCGCCCGATTCCACAGCCCGGTGGCCGACACATAATCCTCGAACGCGCCGTTTTCTCTCACCTCTTCGCAGATAGTCTGACCGTTCGAGGCTATGGTGCATCCCGTGTCGGGGTCGGTAGGAAGTCCATTGACGATCCCCAATGGACTGGGGCCCAGCAAATGAGCGCTGGTGGTTTGTCCGGCATTAGGCACGATCAGTCCCTGGACCGGGTTGGCCGGATACATCTGGGGCTGCTGAAGCCAATTTTCCCAGACCACGTACGGATAGTGATTCTGGTTCACCGGGCAGGTCGCTGCGACCCACAATCGCCAGGCGGTCTTGGCCGGGGTCCCGTCCATCTTGGTTGGTGGGACGCAGGCGCTGCCGAGCGCGGTGGAACCCGCGGCGAGTGCCGGCCGCGCGGCGAAGATCGATGGACCTCCGGCGATAAGAAAAAGGACCGCGGTCGCGATTAGAAGTCGAGCGCCACCGGTCGGCCGATGTTTCATAATCCCCCCCGGGCATGTGAGTTTGAAAAAAAAGAGCTTAGCGCAATTAGGCTGATATCACTAGCCTCTGGCTGAATAAAGTGGCGTTAGCCTAAGGTCACCCCCAGGCTAACGCCCTATGGCGATAGCTGGAGCTCAGATCGAGCGATACCAATCAGCCAGGGCCGTGCCGATTTCGTGCGGCGAATCCTCTTGGATGAAGTGGATGCCGTTGACGGTGATCTCGCGCTGGTTTGGCCAGGTGCGGCAGAACTCGCGCTGAGCGCCGACCAGAATCGCGCCGGGATTGGCGTTCACGAATAGCTTCGGGATGGCGTTGCGGGCGAGCCACCGGGAATAGTTGCTGACGATCTCGACCACGTCCTGCGGTTCGCCGTCGATTGGAATCTCGCGCGGCCATTGCAGCATCGGGCGACGCCCTTCACCCGGCACGAGCCACGGCCGCCGATACGCGGCCATCTCGGGCTCGGTCAGCTTGCGGATGATGCTGCCGGGAAGAATCCGCTCGACGAACTGATTTTTCTGCAGAACGATTTCCTCGCCCTGCGGGCCGCGCATCGCTTCGAAGATCGGCCGCGCCTGCTGATTCCAATCCGTCCACGTAAGCGGCTGGACGATCGCTTCCATGTAGGCCAATGCCTTGACGCGGGTTGGATTGCGACACGCCCAATGGAAGCCCAGCGCGGAACCCCAGTCGTGCACGACCAGCGTTACGTTGTGCAAGCCCAGCGCGTCGAACCAGCCGTCGAGGTAACGCGCATGGTCGACGAATCGATACGAGCCGTCAGGCGCTTTGCCCGAATCACCCATTCCGACCAGGTCGGGCGCGAGACAGCGGCCGAGACCGTCGAGATACGGGATGATGTTGCGCCACAGGTAGGACGAGGTGGGATTGCCGTGCAGGAACACGACCGGATCGCCGGCACCCTGGTCGACGTAAGAGATTTCCGTACCGAGCACCGCAAGCCGTTGGCGCGGATGCGGGTCGTGGGCGGAAATCGCCGGCCTATCGCTCACCGCTCAGCTCCAAGCCACCTGCGCACGTCGGCCATCAGTTCGCTGGCGAAAAAGCGCATCGAGGCGGCCGCGGCTTCGAGCGCGATACCGCCGCAATCGATGTTGAGGATCAGGCCGTCGGGGCGCAGCCGCGCGATCACTTCGGTGAGCTTTTTTTCGAGCACCGGCCGGTTGCCCCAGAACGCGAGATGGCGCGGGAAGTCCCCCATCACGCGCTGCTCGCAAACCTTGGGATCGGACATCTCTTCGAACATGTTGCCGATCTCGCGATAAGCCGGGTATTGATCGCCGAATTTCTCGACGTAGCCGGTCATGTTGCGCGCGAAGACCTTCATCTGCACCGCCAGTGCCCGCGCCCCCATCGCAATCGCCGCGCGCTCGTCGGGGAGGCCGTAAAAGTTGACGCCGAGCAGAATCGTGCCGGCGTTACCCCATCGATTCCGGTATTCGTCGCGATAGGTGCGCATCAGCATCTCGATCAACTCGATCGGCGTACCGAGGTAGGCCGGGATCAGGATTCCGAAGCCGTGGGTGGCCGCTTCGACGACCGAAGAGGGGCTGACCGAAACCGCGAAAAAGACCTGCGGCGCCTTTTGCGCGAATTGCGGCACCAGCTCGAAATCGTGCACCCGCCAGAATTTGCCGTCCAGCGTATGGCGGGCGGTGGGCGCGTCGAGGATGGTCTTGATCATGCGGCAGAACTCCGAGGCGCGCGCCTTCGATTCGTTCTGATCGAAGCCCAGCCGCTCGTAGAGCCATGGATGGCCGCGGCCGATACCGATCATCACGCGTCCGCCGCTCAGCACGTCGGCGGCGGCGAAGTCCGACAGCGCCATCGCCGGATGATGGAACGGCGCGATCATGATCGCGGTGAGAAGCTTTATCCGTTCGGTGCGCGGCACCTGGGCCAGGAACAGCGCGAGCGGATCGGGCACCACCGAGAAGGTCGAGTCGGCGTGATCGAGGCCGTAGCTCTGGGTGGTCGAGAAGAGGTCGTAGCCGAGATGGTCGGCGATCACGATTTGCTCGCCGAGTTCGCGGTAGTAGGCGTGAGTAGTGCGGCCCGGGGTGAGCGATCCCTCAGTGAACAGTCCAATCATCGAATTACATCCTGACACGAAGTTGGGTCACGCTAAGACGCGACGGGCGCCCGGTGCGGACGCCCGTCGCGGTGCTTCATCGATTTGTCGTCAGGCGCCGAGAGCGCGTCAGGGCAGCGGGATGCGCTTGTCGAGCTCGGCCCAGCGCTGACCCGCGATGCGCGCGCCCTCGCGGATGTCCTCGGGTACCACATGGTACGGCGGCCGGCACGGTCCGACCTTCATCCAGCCCGCGGCCTGCATGCGCTCCTTCTCGATGCCAATGTTGTACATCGAGAATTCCTTGAAGCTGCCGTGCGGGAACAGAGTCTGGACGGTCTTGCCCATCTCGTCGTTGATCTTCTTGGCGCGGCTCCAGTCGCCGGTCTGGCGCGCCTTGATGACCTCGTCGCGCAGCGCAAGGCTGGGCTTGGGGCCGCATACTGCGCCGCTGCTCCAGAAGGCGGTGACGAAATCGTCGACCCGCGCGCCGGCATAGTAATCGAGCTCGATCGGCATCAGCCGGATTCTGCGTTTCGAGAGATCGATATTCTGCAGCAGGCCGGCGACCCCGATGTACTTGCACGAAACGATCTGCGGAATCTCGCCGACCTGCGCCCAGAAGGCGTGGGGGAAGTCGAACTTGAAGGCCTCCGGATTGGCGTAGACCGAGATCGCCATGTTGGGGCAGGCCTCGGCCACGTCCTTGTAGAAGCGCACCGCGGTGGCGACGCTCGGCGCACACCACATCGGGATGCCGAGCATGGTGCCGTCGGCGCCGAGATCGGCGGCGTAGCGCGTGAGCGCGATGGTGTCGCGGGTGTTGAGCGTGGTGGTGCCGACGAACACCGGGATACGGCCGCGCGCCGACTCGACCAGCGCCGCCATGAAGCGCTGCTTCTCGTCGAGCGTCAGGGTGGCGCCCTCGCCGAAGGTGCCCATCGAGAGCAGCCCGTCGACTCCGGCGCGGACCAGCGCGTCGACTGCGCGGGCGGTTTCGTCGAGGTCCAGCGTGTCGGTCATCCGCCAATCCTCCGCGCCTTCCTTGGCCGTGGTCGGCAGAATTACCCACGCTCCGTTAACATCCTTGGCCGTCATCAACTCGCGCTTGGTTGGCATCGTCGTGCCTCCTGATAGTTGTTTTCGCGCCCCATCTAACTATTCCGCAAACTAGGCGCGCGCGCCCTTCGACGCGTCGCGCAGCAAGTCCTCGACCATGTCGAGCCGGTCGTTGCCCCAGAACAGCTCGTCGTTGACGATCACGCTGGGCACGCCGAACACGCCGCGTTCGGAAGCCTCGGCGATCTCGCGCTCGGCCTCCTTGCGGATCTCGTCGGAATCGACCGCCTTCAAGAAGTCCGCGGCCGGCAATCCGGCGACCGCCGCCAGCTCGCGCAGCAGGGCGTCGTTCATCTCGGCGGCTTCGCCCCAGACCTTGCGATAGGCGGCGCTCAGGTAGGCAAGCTCTTTTTGGCGGCGTCGGGCGACCAGGAAGCCGCGGCCGATGCGCGGCGGAATAGTAGGGTCCATGTGCGAGACGCTCTCCGGCGAGACGAGCGGCACCCCGTAGCGGCGCGCCCAGCGGGCAAGGTCGGCGCGCAGGTAGCGATACTTGGGCGGCAGCGCATGATTGGGTCGCCCGGTGGTTCCGGCGTTGCGCTTGATAACCTGGTTATCCACCACATGGTAGACCACGGTCGCGCCGTGGCGGGCGGCGAGATCGCCGATCCGCAGGCTGGCCAGATAAGAGAAGGGGCTGAAGAAATCAAAATAGAAATGAATTTGCGTCATGGTCTGTCCCCACTCTGACCGCTCACGCCTGCTCCTGACCCGTGATGGCCGCGCTCGCTTACAGATGCACCGCCGCCCCGGGATCGCGCAGGTACTCTTCGAGGAAGTCGATGCGGTCGTTGCCCCAGAATAACTGATCGCCGACGACAAAAGTCGGCACGCCAAAGACTCCGCGGGCCTGCGCTTCGAGATTTTCACGCGCGTACTCGGCGATGGTTTCGGGGGCGTCGGCAGCGGCTGCAAGCTCGCGCGGATCGAGGCCCGCTTTCGCGGCCACGTCTTTCAGCGTCGCCTCGCTCGGCTCGCGCCGGGCCTGCCATAACGCGGCAAAGGCGGCCGTGAGGTAGGCCTCGCCGGCGCCGCGGCGCGTGGCATACAGGAAGCCCCGATTGAGGCGCGCGGCGGCCTTGAGATCGACATGGGCGAGGGTTTCAGGAAAGGCCAGCGGAGCCTGGTAGCGTGCGGCCCAGCGCGCCAGGTCGGTTTTCAGATAGCGCAACTTGCGGGGCAGCAGATGGCTGGCCGGACGAGTATTGCCGATGGCCTGCTTGGCGGCCTCGAGGTCGACTACGTGGAAGACGATCTCGGCGCCGAACTCGGCGCGCAGGCGCGGAAGCCGAAAGGTTGCGAGATAGCTGTAGGGGCTGAGGAAATCGAAATAGAAATCGACTTTGGCCATCTTATCCCGCCGCTCCCGGTGATACGGGCGGCGAGCCTAGCACGAATGCGCGGCGATGCGTGATCGGGCTGCCGGGCCGCGCGGCGTCGCTACGGGGTGCGGTTGACGGTGCGGCCAACGATTACCTCGTCGATGAGCCCGTACTCGACCGCCTGCGTCGGAGTCATGAAGGTATCGCGGTCGGTGTCGCGCTCGACCCGCTTGATATTCTGGCTGGTGTGATGGGCGAGGATATCGTTGAGCACCTCGCGCAGTCGCAGCGCTTCGCGCGCCTGGATATCGATGTCAGTGGCCTGACCCTCGAAGCCGCCCGAGAGCTGATGGATCATCATGCGGGCGTGGGGCAGGGCATAGCGGCGCCCCTTGGTGCCAGCCGTCAGCAGCACCGCGCCCATGCTCGCGGCCTGACCGACGCACAGCGTGGAGACCGGAGGTTTGACGAACTGCATGGTGTCGTAGATCGCCAGGCCGGCGGTGACCGACCCGCCCGGCGAGTTGATGTACATGCTGATCTCTTTCTCGGGATCCTCGGATTCGAGGAACAGCAGCTGCGCAGTCACCAGGTTGGCGAGGTCGTCGCCGATCGGACCGCCGACAAAGATAATCCGGTCCTTCAGCAGGCGCGAATAAATATCGTAGGAACGCTCACCACGTCCGGTCTGCTCGACCACATAGGGCACCAAAACGCTCATGAAGGGAAAATACTACATGGCGCGCGGAGCGTCGAGATGTCCCTGGCGGGCCCGAAAATGGCGCGCAGTTTCGAAGTTAATTTCGATTTGGCGACGCCGTAACAATTTCGTAACACTACTTCCTTAATTTCCTTTTGCGGGCGGCATAGCATGCAGTTCATCCGATCGAAGCGTATCGGCAGGGCATATTAAGGCGGATGCGCTTGGCAGAATTCCTCGAAGCGACGGCAGATACGGCGGCTGTGGGGAGAGGTGAGGGGCGCCGGCGTCCCGGCTTTGGCGTGCGGCCGTTCGGCGACCGCCTGTTCGCGTTTACCACCTTAGGGCTCGGGCTGATAATTCTCGCGATCCTGTTTGGACTGGCGCTCTCGCTGGTCCTCGGCTCCACCCCCTCGATCAAACAATTCGGACTGGGCTTCGTCGTCAGCACCGACTGGGACCCGGCCAATGATGTGTACGGGGCGCTGCCGTTTATCTACGGAACGGTGGTTTCCTCGACGCTGGCGCTGCTGATCGCGGTGCCGCTGAGCCTCGGCACGGCGCTCTACCTGAGCGAGACGGCGCCGGAATGGCTGGGCCGCCGGATTGGATTCCTGGTCGAGCTGCTGGCCGCGATTCCAAGCGTGGTCTACGGCTTGTGGGGAATCTTCGTGCTCGGGCCATGGCTGCGCGATCACGTCGAGCCGGCGCTCGGTACGCTGGGCTTCGTGCCCTTGTTCACCGGGCCGCACATCTCGGTCAGCATGCTGTGCGCGGGGGTGCTGCTGGCGATCATGGTGCTGCCCTACATCGCGTCGGTCTGCACCGATGTCTTCCGGGCCGTGCCGCAGGTGCAGCGCGAGGCTGCGCTGGCGCTGGGGGCGACGCGCTGGGAGATGGTGCGCACGGCAGTGCTGCCATACGGACGTTCCGGAATAATCGGCGGTATCATCCTGGGGCTGGGACGGGCGCTGGGCGAAACTATCGCGGTGGCGATGGTGATCGGCAATCGCCCGCAAATCGCGGCCTCGCTGTTCGCGCCCTCTGCAACGCTGGCCAGCGTTATCGCCAACGAGTTCGCCGAGGCGACCTCGAATCTCTACGTGTCGTCGCTGATGGAACTCGGGCTGGTGCTGCTCGCGGTCGGCGTGTTGCTGAACATCGCCGCCCGGGTCCTGGTGCTGAGCGTGACGCGCGGGCAGGGGGACGAGACGCGATGAACCGGAGCTCGGAAATGACCAGCCAGTTCCGCCGCAAGCTCAAGAGCGACGCGATGATCGCGGTCACCGCCGTGGCGACGCTGCTCGCGGTCGTGCCGCTGTTCCTGGTGCTCGGCTACCTGGTGAGCAAGGGCGCCAGCAGCCTCAACCTCAACTTTTTCACACAGATGCCCAAGCCGGTCGGCGAGCATGGCGGCGGGATGGCCAATGCGATCGTCGGGACCTTCGAGCTGGTCGGGATGGCCTGTCTGATCGGCGTCCCGGTCGGAATCGGGGCCGGACTCTACCTGGCCGAACATCCCTTGACCTCGGTAGCCCGCGCGATCCGCTTCGCCGCCGACATCACCATGGGGGTGCCGTCGATCGTGGTAGGAATTTTCGCCTATGCGGTGGTGGTGCGGCCGATGCACGGATTTTCGGCCTTGGCCGGATCGTTCGCGCTGGCGGTCATCATGATTCCCCTGATCACCCGGACCACCGAGGAGATGGTCAAGCTGGTGCCGCGCGAGTTGCGCGAGGCGGCCCTGGCGCTGGGGGTGCCGCGCTGGCGCACCAGTCTCTCGATCGTGGTGCCGACCGCGATGACCGGGGTCGCCACCGGGGTGATCCTGGCGATCGCGCGGATCGCCGGCGAAACCGCGCCGTTGCTGTTCACCTCCTTCGGCAACCAGTTCTGGTCGACCTCGGTAACCCAGCCGATTGCCTCGCTGACCGTGCAGGTCTACGCCTTCGCGATCTCGCCCTTCGCCGACTGGCAACGTCAGGCCTGGGCGGGCGCGCTGGTCCTCACCTGCATCGTGCTGGCGCTTGAAATCGGCGTAAGATGGATGACCAGGGGCGCCGCGCGGGTGCCCAGATAGACCCTTATGGCCGACAAGCTTATTTGCCGCAATCTGAACGCCTACTTCAGCCGTGGCCAGGTTCAGGCCCTCACCAATGTCAACCTTAACGTCGGCGTTAATCTGGTGACCGCGATCATCGGCCCGTCGGGATGCGGTAAATCGACGCTGGTGCGATGCCTCAACCGGATGCACGAGGAAGTGCCGGGAGCGAGCGCCGTCGGCGAAGTGCTGCTCGACGGTGACGATATCTACGCCGCCGGTCTCGACCCCGCGCAAATCCGCCGGCGCATCGGGATGGTGTTCCAGAAGCCCGCACCGTTCCCGACCATGTCGATTGCCGAGAACGTCGCGGCCGGGCTGCGGCTCAATAGCGCCCGCTTGAGCCGCGCCGAGCGCGATGAGATTGTCGAACGCAGCCTGCATAACGCGGCGCTATGGGAAGAGGTCAAGGACCGCCTCGACGCGCCGGGAGTGAGCCTCTCGGGCGGCCAGCAACAGCGCCTGTGCGTGGCCCGTGCGCTGGCAGTGGAGCCCGAGGTGCTGCTGATGGACGAGCCGTGCTCGGCGCTCGACCCGATCTCGACCGCGCGCATCGAGGAGCTGCTGCTCGAGCTCAAGGAGCGCTACACGATCGTAATCGTCACGCACAACATGCAGCAGGCGGCGCGGACCTCGGATTACACCGCCTTCATGTACAACGGCGAACTGGTCGAGTTCGGCGGCACCAAGCAGATCTTCACCAATCCGACTCGGCCCGAGACCGAGGACTATATTACCGGGCGCTTCGGTTAGCGCCGGGAGGGCGGCATGAATGTTACTCAACCGCAGCACACCAACCGTCAGTACGAGGAGGAGTTGCGCGGCTTGCGCGCCGGACTCATCAAGATGGGCGGACTGGTCGAGAGCCAGATCACCGAGGCCGTCGAGGCACTGGTGGAGCGCGATTCCGTCCACGCCCGGACGGTGATCGAGCGCGACGCCGAGGTCAACCGCATGGATATCGAGACCGACGGCCGCTGCATCAACCTGCTGGCGCTGCATCAGCCGGCCGCCAGCGACCTGCGCTTCATCACCACCGGCCTCAAGATCACTACCGACCTCGAGCGCATCGGCGACAACGCGGTCAACATCTGCGAGCGCGCCCTGGAGCTCAACGAAGAGCCGCAGCTCAAACCCTATATCGACATTCCGCGGATGGCTTCGATCGCGCAAACGATGGTCAAGGACAGCCTCGACGCCTTCATGCGCAACGACACCACGCTGGCCGAGCAGGTGATCGCGCGCGACGACGAAGTCGACCTCCTCAACTACCAGATCTACCGCGAGCTGCTGAGCTTCATGGCCGAGGATCCGCACACCATCGGGGTGGCAACCCGGGTGCTGTTCGTTTCCAAGTACCTCGAGCGGATCGCCGACCACGCAACCAATATCGCGGAGATGGTGGTCTACATGGTTGAAGGCAAAAACATCAAGCATATGGATCCCAAACACGAGCAACCATCATGAGCTCAACGATGACTCAGCCGCAGCAGCCGGAGACGCGGGCGCCGGTGCATAATCGCATCCTGGTGGTCGAGGACGAGAGCGAGATTCGCGAGTTGATCCGCTACAACCTCGAGCGCGAGGGCTTCGCGGTCGAGGAGCGCGGCGACGGCGCCAGCGCGCTGACCCGCATCCGCCAGCATCCGCCCGACCTGGTGGTGCTCGATCTGATGCTGCCCGGGATGCCCGGACTCGAGATCTGCCGCCAGCTTCGCGCCGATGCCGAGCTGGCCAGTCTGCCCATCCTGGTGGTTACCGCGCGCGGCTCGGAGGTCGATCGCGTGATCGGCCTGGAGATGGGCGCGGACGATTACGTGGTCAAGCCCTTTTCGCCGCGCGAGCTTGTCGCACGGGTGCGCGCGCTGCTGCGCCGCGCCGGCCATGCCAGCGAGCCGGCGAGCGATGGCCTCTACGAACGCGGCCGCCTGCGGATCGATTTCGACACCTACCAGGTGTGGGTCGAAGGCGAGCGCGAAACCCTGGCGCTGCGCGAATTCGAGCTGCTGCGCTTCTTCGTGCAGCATCCGCTGCGCGTCTACACCCGCGAACAACTGCTCGACATGGTGTGGGGACGCGACACCTTCGTCGAGCCGCGCACGGTCGACGTTCACGTCCGCCGCCTGCGCCAGCATATCGAGCGCGACGACGCCAATCCCCTGCTGATCCTGACCGTCCGCAGCGTCGGCTACCGCTTCGACCCCAGCGCGCTTGACTAGAAGCCTAAAGCTGCGCCTTGCCGCCGTCATCCTGCTGGCGATCGTGCCGCCGGCGGTGCTGCTGGCGGTAATCGCGGCCAACCAGCCGGGTTACTGGGTATGGATGCTGATCGCGATCGGCGCCGGGGCGCTGCTCGCAATCGTCGCGGCCGGCACCATCGTCGGATGGTGGCTGCAGAGCGTCGAACGCATCAGCGCGGTTGCCTCGGCGCTCGCCGGGCGCCGGCCGCCGGCCCATTTCACCGCCGACTCGCGCGATGCGATGGGCCGCGCCGAGCATCTGCTGCTCGAGAGCGCCGGCGCGGTAATCGCCGACCTCGGCCGGCTGTCCGAGGAGGCCGGCGAGTTCGACGCGATCCTGCGCGGCATGAGCGAAGCGGTGGTGGTCACCAATGCCAACGGCGCCGTGGTGCTGCTCAACGGCGCGGCGCTCAGGATGTTCGCGCTGGCCGAAACTATCGACTACCGCGGCCGCGACTTCGTCGAACTGTGCCGCGATCCGCGCCTGCAGGAATTCGTCGCGCGCTCGATGGCCACGGCGGCCGCCGGCCAGGGCGCGGCCACTGGTCAGCGGATGGCGAGCGCCGAAATCACCATCCAGACTCCGACGCCGCATAATCTGAGCGCCAGCGCGGCGCCACTCACGCCCGCGCGGGGAGCGGCCGCGGCCTGGGTGTTCGTGTTTCACGACATCACCCAGCTCAAGTCGTACGAGACCGTGCGCACCGACTTCATCGCCAACCTGACGCACGAGTTGCGCACTCCCTTGAGCGCCCTGTGCGGCTATGCGGAGACGCTGATGGAGGGGGTCGACGAGCTCGAGACGCGCCAGCGCTTCCTCGGCATCATCGAGCGCCAGGCGCGCCGCCTTTCGCGCCTGCTCGACGACCTGATTTCACTCTCGGACCTGGAACGCGGCTTCGCCGCGCTCAAGCTGGAGGCGCTGGCGCCGCGCCGCGCGCTCGGCGAAGCGGTCGATCTGATGCAGGAGCAGGCGCAACGCCACGGCGTCACGCTGGCGATGAAATGCCCCGACGGACTGCCCGAGATCGCCGCCGATCGCGATCGCGTGCAGCAGGTGATGCTCAACCTGATCGACAACGCCATCAAGTACACGCCGCGCGGCGGCAGCGTCACCGTCGAGTCGCGGGCGGCCTCCGACGGCGCCAACGGCGAGCCGCATGCGGGCGTCGAACTGGCGGTCGCCGACACCGGCGACGGCATCCCGGCGGCCGACATCCCGCGCCTGACCGAGCGCTTCTACCGGGTCGATCGGGCACGCTCGCGCGAGCTGGGCGGCACCGGGCTGGGACTCGCGATCGTCAAGCATATCGTGCAGCTTCATCACGGCCGCCTGAAGATCGAGAGCCGCCTGCGCGAGGGCACGACCGTCACCGTCTGGCTGCCCGCCGCTCAGCCGCCGCCCGCCTGAATTTCCTGGGCTCCCTCCCCCGAAACAGTGGGGGAGGGAGTCAGAAGCGTGCGCGCATCGCGCGGCGGACCACCATCCTTGAAACGCGATCGTCATTATGAAAAGTGAGGAGGACTAGCGTGCGCGCCGGAAATTCCATCTGAGTTGAAAGAGCGGGGTCGAAGAAATGGCGCCGAGAATAAAATTAATCGAAGACCTCAACAACCCACCGCCCGAGGTCGGCAAGGTCCTCGCCGCGTACATGGAACGGACCGGAGGGCAATACGCGAAGATCGCCCTCGACATGGACCATCCATGGCGCCAGAAGGGGACCGACGACCATCATCAATGGGCGTTACAGATAGCCAACGCTTACGGACTCAGCCCGCGGCTGCTGGAACTGAAACTCCAGTACGACTGGTACCTGGTGCGCGAGGGGCTGATTGCTCAGCGTTCGCAGCAACTGGTCGAGATGTTAGGCACGGTGATCGCCGGGGCCCTGCAATGCCCGTATTGAACTGCCTGGCATTCAGCCGCGTCGCGGTTTGCAGGAGCAGGTGCGGAGCAAGTCGAAAAACTCAAGGATTACGATCAGCACCGGGCGGCATTTTCGGAGCTTGAGCTCGCGGTTTTCGATTACGGCCGGAAGATTGCGCTGTGGGCCTACAAGGTAACGGACGAGGAAATCGAACACTTAAAGCAATGGTTTAATGATGCGGAATTGGTCGAGCTGACCGAACTGGCCTGCCATTTCACGGCGCTCGCCAAATTTTTCCCATCGCTTGACGTCGAGATTTGGTGAGCAAGCTGACCGGCCTCCTGGGCCTCAAAAAAAGAGGCGTCGAGAGTATCTCACTTCCGCCCCCTCAGTTTTGGGGGAGGGTTGCGATGCGGCTCGCGGATGTTTGACTCCCTCCCCCTGTGTTTTGGGGGAGGGTTGCGATACGGCTCGCGGATGTTTGACTCCCTCCCCCACTGTTTTGGGGGAGGGTTGGGGTGGGGGTCGAAGACTATTCTGACTGTCTGTGAGAACCGTCTCGATTTGAATCCGAATCTGCTCGATCGAAAGCTCGACCAATCACCAAAGTCGGCCACGCCGGAAGCATCGGCGCAAAAAGATTAGGACGAGGAAGCGCCGCAGAAAAAGCCCCCGGCGCTTCCTCGCTCGACCCTCACCCCAGCCCTCCCCCGAAACTGAGGGGGGGAGTCAGCAGCGCGCACGTGTTCATCGCGCGGCGGACCACCATCCTTGAAACGCGATCGTCATTATGAAAAGTCTTTAAGGTTCCAGCGTGCGCCGTTAGCTCAGCGGATTAGAGCGGCAGACTACGGATCTGTAGGTCGGGGGTTCAAATCCCTCACGGCGCACCAGGCAAACTCCCTAACCTTCAATCAAAACTTGTGATTCCACGCCCGATGCGGGTCCGCGCGCGCATCATGTCCGGCGCGGATGCTATGCTGAAACCCGCCGATGCGACTCGCTGATCTCGATTACGAACTGCCGCCGGAACGAATCGCGCAGCATCCGATCGCTGAGCGCGACGACGCCCGCCTGATGGTGGTCGAGCGCGGGACCGCTGCGATCGAGCATGCGCGCTTCCGCAAGCTCGGCCGCTTTCTCCATGAGGGCGACCTGCTGGTGCTCAACGATACCCGGGTCTTTCCGGCGCGGCTCTTTGCCCGCAAACCATCGGGCGGGCGGCTCGAACTGCTGATGGTGCGGCCGGCGAGCGATCCGCCGGGCGGATGGGTGGCGCTGATGCGCGCCCATCACGCGCCCAAAGAGGGTGATAGGCTGGCGATCGAATCCGGCCCGACGCTCAGGGTGGTGCGCTACGAGCGTCCCGGCCGTCCGGTGCTGGTCAGCGAGAACGGCCGTTCGATCGACGAGCTGATCCAGGCCCACGGACGCCTCGCGCTGCCGCCCTATATCGATCGCGAGCCCGAAGCCGAGGATGCCGCCGCGTATCAGACCGTCTATGCCGCGCAAACCGGGGCGGTCGCCGCGCCGACCGCGGGCTTGCATTTCACGCCCGCCCTGATGGACGAGCTGGCGGCGGCCGGAATCCGGCTCGCGCGCCTGACGCTCCATATCGGGCCGGGAACTTTCGCGCCGGTACGCAGCGCCGAGGTCGAGGCGCATACCATGGAGGCCGAGTGGTACACGATTCCGCCCGCCGCCCGCGACGCGATCGAGCTGGCGCGGCGCACCGGCGGACGCGTGATCGCGGTCGGCACCAGCAGCGTCCGCGCGCTCGAATCGTTCGCGGTCACCGGCGATGCGGAGGGCTCGACCGGGCTCTTCATCGCGCCCGGGTTTCGATTCAAGCTGGTCGACGCGATGGTGACGAACTTTCATATGCCGCGCAGCACGGTGCTGGCGATGGTGATGGCGATGGCGGGACGCGAGCTGATCCTCAAGGCCTATCGCGAGGCGATTCGCCACCGTTATCGTTTTCTGAGCTACGGCGACGCGATGCTGATCCTGTAATGAACGGCGCCGTGAGTATCAGCGTCACTGCGCGCGACGGCGCGGCCCGCACCGCGCGGCTGACGACCCCGCATGGCGACGTGCCGACCCCGGCCTTCATGCCGGTGGGCACCCGCGCGGTGGTCAAAACGATGGGGCCCGACGAGCTGTGGTCGATGGGTTACCGGCTGGTGCTCGCCAACGCCTATCATCTCGCCGTCCGCCCCGGCGCCGAGCTGGTTCACGAGTTGGGCGGGGTGGCCCGCTTCATGGGCTTCGCCGGCGCGGTGCTGACCGATTCCGGCGGCTTCCAGGCGATGAGTCTGGCCAGTATCAATTCGATCAGCGAGGCCGGGATCCGTTTTCGATCGCATCTCGACGGCGCGCCGCTGATGTTCACGCCCGAGAGCGCAGTCGAGCTCCAGGAGCAGCTCGGATCCGATCTGATGATGTCGCTCGATGAATGCACGCCCTACCCGGTGACGCCCGAGCGCGCCCGCGCCTCGGCCGAGATGACGGCGCGCTGGGCCGAGCGCGGCCTGCGCGCACATCGCAGCACCGTGCAGGCGCTGTTCGGAATCGTGCAGGGCAGTATCTATCCCGATCTGCGCCGGATGAGTGCGCGCCAGATAACCGCGCTGGAGTTCGACGGCTTCGCCACCGGCGGGCTGTCGGTCGGCGAGCCCAAGGCGGCGATGCGCGAGATGGCGGCGCTGGCGGCCGAAATGCTGCCCGCGGCGAAGCCGCGCTACCTGATGGGGGTCGGCACGCCGGAGGATCTGCTCGCCGCCATCGCGATGGGTTACGATCTGTTCGATTGTGTGCTGCCGACGCGCAACGCGCGCAACGGCGGCGCCTTCACCAGCCACGGCCGGATCGCGATCAAGCGCGCCGCCTACACCCGCGATCCGCGGCCGCTCGATGCGGATTGCGGATGCCGTTGCTGTGTGACCTTCACGCGCGCCTATCTGCGCCATCTCTACATGAGCGGCGAAATTCTGGCGGCTCGCGCACTGACCGAACATAACCTGTTTTTCTATGCTGGCTTGATGCGTCAGGCGCAAGCTGCTATCGCATCGGGCACCTACCGGACGTTTTCCCGTGCGGTGATTGACCGGATTTCAGCCGGCGACGGCGAGGCCGGTGGAGTAAAAAGCGATGTGGTTTGAAGGAATAGCATGGGCCGCCAGTGCGTCGGCCCCGGCGCAGGGCGGATTCGATCAAGTCCTATGGACGATGATCGTGCCGTTCGCGATGATCTTCGGGATTGCCTATTTTCTGCTGATTCGGCCGCAGACCCAGAAGGCGAGCGAGCACCAGAAGATGGTCGGCGGCCTCAAGCGCAACGACGAGGTGGTGACCTCGGGCGGCATTTTGGGCAAAATTGTGGAGCTCGGCGATCGGCTGGTGACGCTCGAAATCGCCCCCAACGTGCGCATCAGGATCGAGCGCGCGCAGATCGGGGCGGTCTCAACCTACGGCAAAGGGTCGTCCTCCAAGAAGGAGCAGAACGGCTGAGGCCAGTTTTGCAACAAGGAATTTGAGCTCGTGGCGGCGCAAAATCAAAACCTGGCACCAATTCTCGTCCTGCTCGCGATTGCGATCGCGATCCTCTACCTGCATCTGAGCGGCGGGAGCGGCAAGACGCGGCTCTACTTGGCCGGCCTCCTGACCGCAGTCGGCGTACTGGTGATGCTGCCGACCTTGGCGGTGCCGATGCCCAACTGGTACCGGACCTGGTTTCCAACCCCCAAAATCCAGCTCGGGCTGGATCTGCAGGGCGGCAGCCATCTGCTGCTCGAAGTGCAGCTCGACGCCGCCGTCAAGACCGCGTTGCGGCGCCGCGGCGACGATCTCAAGCGCGAGCTCGCCAGCAACAAGATCGATGCCGGGATTTCCGAGAATGCCGCCGGCGCGGTGATCGTCACACTGAAGAACGGCAGCCAACGCTCCCAGTTTCTTGATGTCGTCGACCGGCTGTTCAACGACATGACCGTGAACCAGGCCGCCGGCACAGGGGGCGCGGCCTATACGTTGAACTTCAAGCCGCGCCAGCTTGCCCAGGCCCGCTCTTCGGCGATGGACCAGGCGCTGGAGACGATCCGCAACCGTATCGACCAGCTCGGCGTGCGCGAAACCACCGTCGAGCGTGAAGGCGAAGATCGAATCCTGGTGCAACTGCCCGGCATCCAGGATCCCGAGCGCGCCAAGGAGCTGATCGGCAAGACCGCGGTGCTCGAGTTCAAGCTGGTCGACGACGGCCACCCGGTCTCCGACGCGATCCGCAACGGACCGCCGCCCGGCGACCAGGTGCTCTACGGCCGGCCCGAAGCCGGCGGCCGCGAACCCTACCTGGTCGAGACCCCGGTGCTGATGACCGGCGACGTGGTGACCGACGCGCGGGTGCGGCCGGGCGGAAGGCTCGAGGGGCCGTACGTGACGGTCGACCTCGATCGGCGCGGGGCCGATGTTTTCGACGCGCTGACCGCCTCCAACGTCGGACGCCGGCTGGCGATCATTCTCGACAATACGGTCTACTCGGCGCCGGTAATCAAGGAACGAATCCCCGGCGGGCGGGTGCAGATCACCGGCAATTTCTCGATCGATGACGCCCACGAGCTGGCGATCGTGCTGCGCTCGGGCGCGCTGCCGGCGCCGGTCAACATCATCGAGGAGCGGACCGTCGGTCCGTCGCTGGGACGCGATTCGATCCGCAACGGCGAGTTGTCATTTGTGGTCGGCGCGGCGGCGGTGCTGATCTTCATGGTGGCCTACTACAGCGGCGCCGGAATCTTGGCCGACTTCGGGCTGACGCTCAACATCCTGCTGCTGGTATGCGTGATGGCGGCGCTCGAGGCGACCCTGACCCTGCCGGGCATCGCGGGTATCGTGCTGACGCTGGGCATGTCGGTTGACGCCAACGTGCTGATCAATGAGCGGATGCGCGAGGAGCTGCGCGCGGGCAAGAGTCCGCGCGAGGCGGTCAAGCTCGGCTACGAGCGGGCCTGGTCGGCGGTGCGCGATTCGAATATCTCGACCTTTGCCGCCGGGCTGATCCTGTTCGAGTTCGGCACCGGTCCGGTCAAGGGCTTTGCCGTGACGCTGTGCGTCGGTATCCTGACTGGTCTGTTCTCCTGTATCGTGGTGACGCGCGCATGGTATGATTACCTGATAAGCCAGCGCCGGCTGAACACCATAAGTGTCTGATTTGGAAAGATTTTTTGGGCCGCGCGCGAAGCGCCGCAGTGGTGTATACTAACCGCTTAGCGCTTGGCTTGACTTGTAAGATGACGCCGTATTACAAAGCCTCGTCCCTTTCGACCCGTACGAAAGGGCGTCCTGTTTGGATGACGATTGCCGATAAAGACGATGTGCTGCTGAACTCGCGGGAGGTCGCCTTTCTGCTCGACCTCAGCCCCGATACCGTTAACGAGTTCGCGCGGCGCAACCTGTTGCCTGCCTTCAAGAAGGGCCGCCAATGGCGGTTCCGCAAGCGCGATATTGCTTCCTTCAAGCGCCAGATGAGGGGCGTGAACGCCGCTGCATAGGGCGTCGCGCGCGGGGGAAAGATGATGCGGCGGTGGCAGCGTTGAGCTGGCTCTGGATTCCTAAATTACCGGGACTTGGAGAGGTGTGAGCGATGGGTGAACCGCATGAGAGCCGGGTCTATTCGGATCTTGCCCGTTTTTACGATTCGGTTTTCGGACGGGTCTTCGTCGACCATGAGCACGAGGTCATCGAGTCGCTGAATTTCCGCCCCGGCCAGCAGGTGCTGGAGGTCGGGGTCGGCACCGGCATCGCGCTCGAGGCCTACCCGCCGTACGTCCATATCGTCGGTATCGATCCCTCGGCCGACATGCTGGCCCAGGCCTCGGCCAAGGTGCGCGAAAACGATTGGCGCCATATCGAGCTGCGTCAGGGCGATGCCCAGAACCTCGATTTTCCCGACAACAGCTTCGACTACGTCTGCTCCTTCCATGTGATGACGGTGGTGCCCGACCCGGTGCGCAAGATGAAAGAGATGGTGCGGGTCTGCAAGCCGGGCGGCAAGATCGTGGTGATCAATCACTTCTCGAGCCCCCATCCGGTGCTCTACGCACTGAACACCATGATCAATCCGATCACCAAGCATCTCGGCTGGACCACGCGGCTGCGCGTCAGCGACGTGCTCGACGGTCAGCCGATTATGGTCGAGCGCAACGAGCGGGTCTCGATGCTCTCGGTGCATCACGTGATCATCGCACGCAAGGGGGAGCTGGCCACCGCCTGAAGGGGCGTTCTCGCGATTTTGCTGTTCTCCGGCCGACGTGTCCGTCGAAGCAGAAGTTGTTGTTTCGCTGGATCGTCTTAATCTTTGAGATGGACCAGCTAAAACTTATTCCCGGGCGCCTGCTAGCGGCGTCCCTGCTCGCCCTCGCCATCGCACTCCCCGCGGCGGCGACAGTCATTTATCATGCCGTGACGGTCTCCAATCCGGGCACCATCGTCGGCACCGTGAAGTTCGAGGGCACGCCGCCCCCGCCCGAGAAAATTGCCGTCACCAAGGATGTCGGCGTGTGCGGCAAGCAGGTGCATTACGATCAGTCGCTGATGGTCGGCAAGGACGGTGCGATCGCCAACGCGGTGGTCGCGCTGCCCGACATCGAGAAGGGCAAGCCGTTTCCGCCGGTGGCGCAGAACTACAAGTTCGATCAGATCGGATGCGAGTATGTTCCGCACGTGCTCGCGATCCCGGCCGGCGCGGCTATCGACGTCATCAACTCCGACGGCATCCTGCATAACATCCACGATTTCCCGACCAACAACCGGCAAATCAACATGGCGCAACCCGGCTTCAAGAAGATGATCCGGGTGCACATCGCCAAGCCCGATATCATCCGGGTCGAATGCGACGCGCATAACTGGATGCGGGGATGGTGGTACGTCGCGGCCAATCCCTACTATGCCGTCACCGGCGCCGACGGCCATTTCGCGCTGACCAACGTTCCGCCCGGCACCTACACTATCCGGGTATGGCAGGAGAAGCTCGGCACGCAGGAACGCAAGGTCACCGTCACGCCGGGCGCGACCGTCACAGTCGATTTCACGATGGCTGCGAAGGCGGGCTGATCGGTCGACGATGGGCAAGGCGGACGATAGCCGGGTGGAGAAGCTCGAGCGTCTCGAAGTCGCTGCCGCGGCGCCCGAGGCCGCCGCTGCGACCTATGAGCGGAACTTCGGCTTCAAAATCCGGAACGCAGGACCCGGCGAGGCGATCGTCGAGGTCGGTGACGCCGAGATTCGCCTGCGCGCCGCGGGCTCGGAGCGCGAAGGGCTGACGGCGCTGCGGCTGGTTGCCGACGACCTCGATCGACTCATCGACGTACTACGAAGCGCCGGCATCGAGTGCGAAGCGGTGAATGAGGACGGGCTGAGGGCCATCAGCATCCCGACGCGCTTCACCGGCAACGTCCCGCTCACGATCATCGAACGAAAATCGTAAAGCGCTACTGCGCGGCCGCTGGCTACTTCGCGGTTATCGCGTCGACGTCGACCTCGAGCTTCATCGGCGGCCAGGCGAGCCGATTGATTATCAACAGCGTCTCGGCCGGCAGTTTCGCGTCGGCCGCCTTGAAGGCCTTGTTACGGCAGGCGATATAGGCGCCGATATTGCGCGCGCTGGTCAGGTAGGAAGTCATCTTGGTGATGTCCTTCAGGCTCGCGCCGTTGTAGCCGAGCACGCGCCCGATCTTCTCGAAGGTGTATTTGCATTGCCCGTCGAAATTTTTGGGCGATCGGATCGCGCCGGCTTTGCCATGCTCGTCTTCGGCGCCGATGCCGCCCAGGTAGATCAGCTTGCCGTTGCCGAAGCCGGTCACGGTCACCGCCTCGGCGAACAGACCCTTGGTCCATTCGCTGTAGTTGTAGTAGTGCTTGTCGATTTTCGCCGGCGCGGCCTGGCCGAAAGATAGCGAGGCCAGGCCCAGCAAAGCACAAAAGAAGGTCAGTATCGCAACTGAAGTGGATTTCGCCATGTTCGCCTCCCGGCTTTCGGAGCTTCCCGGCCGCGGCTGAAAATAGCCGGGCCGATGCCGGTCGGCGATATTAGGCGGACGCTGGTCCAGTGACAAGCGCCGTGACTGCCGAGAGGGAACCGCGCCTCAGTTCAGCACGCGCGCCTGGCGATTCGGCCCGTCGCCGTTGACGAGTCGCGTTCGCAACCCATCGGGCGAGTCCCGCAGCGCATCAAGGCTCGAGTAGACCGCCTCGCGCGGCGCCGGGCAGTTTTCGACCAGATGCCGCGGGCTGTGGATACAGATGTGATCGGGATGCAGGGTCGCTCGGGGATCCCATTCCTGGAGCATGTCCAGAGCATGATGGAGCCGCATAATTATTCCATTTCCATCCTGATGATCTCTCCCCTCGCAAAGCTAAAGACGTAATTCGCCGGGAACGGTTACAGAGTATCTGCGTCGCGCCTCGGTTAGCAGTCGCGATGCCACCAGCATCCGCAACCGCCGACCCTTCGTGCGTCTGCTAGCCGAAACGTGTAAAAGCAACAGTCAAATAAAAACATCTTGCCTCACATTGTGATCGCTGCAAATCTCATCAAAGGTCACGCGATACTCCTTCATGCCGTGTGATCCTTCAGGGGGAACCAACATGCGGGCGAAACCGTCTTCCACCACTATTGCCACTGCTATGGCTGCGATCGTCGGCGCGTTGCTGGCAGTTACCATCGCCTCGCCGAGCTACGCGGCTACGTTCACGGTCTGCGCAAGCGGATGCGACTACACCACGATTGCGGCAGCCATCGCGGTGGCAAACTCCGGCGATACCATCAGCATCACCGACGCGACTCACAACGAAGCGAACATCACGGTCGATAAGAACCTGACGATCGAGGGGCAGGGCGCCGCCAACACGGCCATCGATGGCGGTGGCGGTGGCGGTGGTAACGGCCCGATATTTACCGTCGGCAACGGCGTCACCGCCACGTTCCAGGAGCTGACCATCCGCAACGGTTCCTATGCGGTCGGCGGCGGTATCTTGAACTTCGGCACGGTCACGATCAGCGACAGCGCGCTCTCGGGCAACTCGGCTTACTACGGCGGCGGCATCTTCAACCTCGGTACCGCGACGATCAGCGACAGCACACTCTTGGGCAACTCCGCTACCTACTCCGGCGGCGGTATCTACAGCGGCGGCACGGTGACGATCAGCAACAGTACGCTCTTGGGCAACTCCGCTACCTACCTCGGCGAGGGCGGCGGCATTTTCAGCTACGGCACGTTAACGATCAGCAACAGCACGCTCGCGGACAACTCCGCTACCTACTCCGGCGGCGGCGTCTTCAATGGCGGTGACACGGCCACGATCAGCAACAGTACGCTCTCGGGCAACTCGGCTACCTACTCCGGCGGCGCACTCGAAGACGATTACCCTGGCACCACCACCACCGTAAACAACTCGGTATTGGCGGGCAGCACTTCGGGAGAAAACTGCGGAGCATCGGATGGGGGGACCGCGGCTGACGGCGGCTACAACATCTCGGATGACGGTTCGTGCGGATTCGGCGCCAGCGTCGGCGCCAACGGCCAGTCCATCGGGGATAACGTCGATCCGCTGCTCAGCCCCAGTGGCCTGCAAGACAATGGCGGCCCCACCCAGACCATCGCGCTTCAGGCCAACAGCCCCGCGGTTAACGCGGTGCCGCTGGCTGATTGCCCGGCCACCGACCAGCGCGGCGCCACGCGTCCCGACAATGGTGAATCAGCGTGCGACATCGGCGCCTTCGAACTGGCAGACCAGACGCCCTTTGCGAACTTCAGCGGCAAGCTTGAGGTTACCGTTTCGACCGGCAGCTTCGATCTAAACTCGAGCTTCACGCTGGGCGCCGGAAGCGACGGTATCGATCCTTCAGCGGAGGACGTAACGCTGCAGATTGGACCCTACTCGGTGACCATTCCGGCCGGCTCCTTCACGCAAAATAAGAAAGGCGCTTACGTTTATTCGGGAACCATCGACGGTGTCGCGCTGCAACTCAGAATTAATCCTGCGGGCGGCGGCAGCTATACGCTGCAGGCTGAAGGCAGCGGGGCGAGTCTCGACGGCATCGGCAATCCGGTTACCGTAACGCTGACTATCGGCAATGATGCCGGCAGCACCCAAATCACCGCTGGCATCAGCTGACGGCAGGGTTGGTTATCTTATCGCTGCCGTCACAGCTCGCTGATAAAGGCGGCGCGGACGGCGGTTTCGAGCCGGCTGGTCAGGGCGAAGCGATCGGCGCTCTTGAGCTCGCGGGTTTCGATCGGCGTGCCGATTCTTATCCGGATGCGCCGGCCGGGCACCACCACTTTCGCGCCGCGCGGAAAAATCGCCGCGCTGCCGCTGATCGCGATCGGAATACACGGTCGCCGGGTCGCGATCGCAATCCAGGCCGCGCCGTCGTTGAACTCGTGCACCTGGTTGTCCGAAAAGCGCGTCCCCTCGGCGAACACGCACAGGTTGTAACCCATCCGCGAGACCTCGATCGCGCGCCGAATCGCGTTGCCGCCGCGCTGCCGATCGACGAAAACGTGCCCCGAGCGCCCCATCGCATAGCCGACCAGCGGCACCTTCTTCAGCTCCCGCTTGGCCACGAAGCGCGTTTCGCCCGGGATGTAGGCCAGAATCGCGAAGATGTCGAACATGCTCTGATGGTTCGAGACCATCACGAACGTTCCGATGCCGGCGAGATTCTCGAGCCCTTCGATCTCCACCCGTAAACCGCAGGTCCGGATGATCAGCCAGCCCCACAGCCGCCCGATATGGGTGACTGCGTGGCCGTCGAAGAACGGCGCGGTGAGGGCGGCGGGAATCGACAGCACGGCGGTATAGAGCACCGCCATCGCGACCCCGATCGCACCCCACAGCCAATTGAAGATGCCGGCGCGCGGGGCGGCGGCAGAATCGCGGGCGTCAGCTCGAACGGCCATCGGGGGGATTATACGGTAAACTGTGACGTCTGGATGATCGGTAGTGTCTGCGATCGACAAATGGATGATTGCGCTGGTGGCGCTGGTGGCGCTGGTGGCGCTGTTGGCCTGCGGGTCTGCGGCCTGGGCCGAAACCGGCGGGACTGTTGCCAACGACGCCTGCCCCGCAATCAGCCGCTCGGTCAGCCGCCTGGCCGCCGCCGAGCATCAGCAGGCCTTTGCACTCGAGCTCTATTCCAAGGCGGCCGGCGCTCCGGGGCCTCATCGCGGCGCGCTGCCGATGGTCGAGGTGCGGCTGGCCGAGATGCTGGCGCGGGCCGACGAGCTTCGCACCACGCTTCGACGGGTGCGCGCGGAGCCGGGGGCACTCGGCGATGCGACGGTCGGGGAATGCGTGACAGTGGGCGAGGCGGCGCTTAGGCAGAGCGAGCAAGTGAGCTCGGAGGTGGAGCGGATCGTGATCGAGGGGCGCAGCTATGCGCCGAACAACGCTACTCCGGGAGCCGTCAGGTCGGCCGCGCCTGTGGCGCGTGGGTCGTCGTCGTCGTCGCCGGGCTCAGTTTCGGCGCCCGCGCCGCCCGGCGCCGCGGTACGATGAACGCCGCGGCGGCAATCGAAAGCAGTATCGCCTGGGCCACGATGGTCTGTACGGTCGGGAACAGCCCCAGCACCTGGATAGTCGGCACATGCGCGATAAACGTCGCCGCGATCCATCCCGATTCCTGGAAGCTCGCTACCCCCTGCCCGACGAATACCACCGCCAGGCCATAGAGCAGCACCGTGGTGGCCGAGAAGAACGATCCAATCGGGATCCGGATGGCGGCGCGCGTCAGAACCAGGAAGACGATCGCCAGCGCGACGAAACCGGCCGCCACTCCCGCCATCACTGCATGCTTCTCGGGGGTGGCCGTAGCCCCGGCGACCAGCGCCTGGAAGAAGACGATAGTCTCGGCGCCCTCGCGCATCACGGCCAGAAAAGCCGTCAAGCCCAGCGCGACCGACGGCAGCATGCTCTCCCGGGCGGTCCGAATCTGCGATCGTATAAAGCCCATCCATTGTTCGGCCTGGGCTTTCGAGGTCAGCCACGAGCTGACGTAAAAGAGCGTGGCGGCGGCAAAGATTTGGAAGATGCCTTCGAGCGTATCGCTGGTGTTATCGGCCAGGAAATGATTGACCGACCAGGCCAGCCCGGCGCTGACCACGATCGCAATCGCGGCGCCGGCGTAGATACCGCGCGCCTTGCCGCTCTCGCCGGCCTCGCGGGTGCCGGCCACCAGCGCGATGACGACGATCAGGGCTTCGAAGCCCTCACGAAACAGGATGCCGAAGGAATAGAGAAAATAGGGTAGAACGGTCGATGAGCCGGTCATAGTTGATCGTTTGTGATTTTGAGAACTATTCTCAACTAGAGATTAGGACGTCATCGGCGACACTGTCAAGCGGCGGTAATCGCGAGCTCGCCCGGCCTCGTCGCCTTGCCGTCCGAGGCCCGGCTGGGGTAGCTTCGATAATGAAGCGCGGGCTCGCCAGGCTGGGGCTCCCGCTTCAATTTTTTTTGGCGACGGTGGTCATGATCGAAACGCTGGGCGTAGTCGGTGCGGGTCAGATGGGCGCGGGAATCGCGCAGGTCGCGGCACAGGCCGGAATCGAGGTCATCCTGAGCGAGGTCTCGGAGGAGCTGTGCCGGCGCGGAATCGACGGTATCCGGCGCAATCTCGATCGCGCGGTCGAACGCGGACGGATGGCGGCCGGTGAGCGCGAGGCAACCATGGCCCGGCTGCGCCCGAGTGCGCAGCTCGAGGGACTGGCCACGTGCGAGTTCGTAATCGAGGCGATTATCGAACGCGAAGAGGCCAAGCTCGCGCTGTTCCGCCGGCTCGACCAAATCTGCCCACCCGAGGCGATCCTGGCCTCCAACACCTCGTCGATCTCGATCACCCGGATGGCGGCGGCAACGCGCCGGCCCGAGCGCTTTATCGGCATGCACTTCATGAACCCGGTGCCGGTTATGAAGCTGGTGGAAATCGTGCGCGGCCTGACCACCTCCGAGGAGACGCTGGCCGCCACGCGCGAGCTCGCGGCGCGGCTCGGCAAGCAGATCATCACCGTCCAGGACGCGCCGGGGTTTGCGGTTAATCGGGTCCTGCTGCCGATGATCAACGAAGCGATTTTCGCCCTGCAGGAAGGGGTGGCGAGTGAGGCCGATATCGACCTCGGGATGAAACTCGGCACCAATCATCCGCTGGGACCGCTGGAGCTGGCCGACCTGATCGGACTCGACACCTGTCTCTATATTATGGAAGTGCTGCATGCGGGGCTGGGCGAGGACAAGTATCGTCCCTGTCCGCTGCTGCGCAAGTACGTTGACGCGGGTTTCCTGGGACGCAAGAGCGGGCGCGGATTTTACGTCTACGATCGCGGCGGCAGCGGGCGGTGAGCAGCGCCGGCGCGAAGGAGGGCGCGACCGTGGTGAAGGCATTTATTTTAATCGACACCTCGCCGGGCAAAGCCAGGGAAGTTACCACCAGGATCCGGCAGGTCGCCGGCGTCTCGGCGGCCCATGCCGTGACCGGGCCGCACGACATCATCGCGGTGGTCGAGGCCGCCGACGTCTCGGCGCTGGGCGAGCTGGTGGTGCAGAAAATCCAGAGCGTGACGGGCGTCAATCGCAGCCTGACCTCGATCGTCGCCGATTGACTCGCGCCGTCCCCTCCTGTTTACCGATGGCGACGACCTAACTTGCAGGGCCTTTGCCACACGCTTAGGGTGGAGGGATGGCGGCGCCGTCAGCGACGGGCCGGCGACGGTTGAAGAAGATGATTTGCGATGCCTGAGCTACCGGTAATCAAACGGCTGCGCAAGGAGCTGGAGACGCTCAAGCGCGAGCTGACCGTCGAGCTGCCCAAGGAGCTGGAGCGCGCCCGCGCCCACGGCGATCTGTCGGAAAACGCCGAATGGGCGATGGCCAAGCAGCGCCAGGAATTCCTGCGCGCCCGGGTCTCCAACCTCGAGGCCCGCATCGCCGAGCTCTCGATGATCAATCTCGATTCCATCCCGCACGACACGGTCGGCCTCGGCAGCCGGGTCGAGCTCGAGGATCTCGACGAGGGCAACCATATCGCCTACGAGATCGTGGTGCCCGAAGAGGTCGACGGCTCGCTTAACCGCATCTCGCTGTCCTCGCCGCTGGGCCGCGCGCTGCTGGGCAAGGCCGGCGACGACGATATCGAGGTCCAGACGCCCAAGGGCAAGCGCTCCTACCTGATCCGCAAGCTGGTCACGATCCACGAGCTGCTGGTCGTCGCCGACAGCAACGGCGAACGCCAGAGCTGAGCGTCGCTCGACGGCGTCCCCCCTCAATCCCGGTACATCGCCTCGATCTGTTCGCGATAGTGCGCCATCACCACCCGCCGGCGCAGCTTGAGGGTCGGCGTGAGTTCACCGTTGTCCTGCGAGAACGGATCGGCGATGAGCGTGAAGGCGGAGATCGCCTCGAAATCGGCCAGCGTGCGGTTGAACTCGCGGATCCGGCGTTGGAACAGCGCTTTGAGGGCCTTTTCGTTGATCAGATCCGCGGGCGGTTTCGCTGCTATCCCGTCGCGCCGAAGCTGCTCGGCGAGCTGCTCGAAATCGGGCACGATCAGCGCCGCCAGATGCTTGCGCCGATCGCCGACGATGCAGACCTGCGCGATATACGGATCGTTGCTCAGGCGGGTTTCGAGGTTGGCGGGCGAGACGTTCTTGCCACCCGACAGCACGATGATCTCCTTTTTCCGATCGACGATCGCGATATAGCCGTCGTTGTCGATCCGCGCGATGTCGCCGGTAAGGAGCCAGCCGTCGCCGTCCAGCGCCTCGCGCGTTTCATCCTCGCGCCCGAAGTAGCCCTTCATCACGTTCGGCCCGTGCACCAGCAATTCACCGTCGCCGGCGGTCTTGACCTCGACGTTGACCAGCGGCCGCCCGACGGTGCCGATACGCGTGCGTCCCGGCAGGTTCACCGATACCACCGGGCCGGCCTCGGTGAGTCCGTAGCCTTCATAGATCGGCACTTCGGCGGCGGACAGGAACTCGAAGATTTCGACCGGCAGCGGCGCGCCGCCCGAGATCAGGTAGCGCATGCGATCGCCGAAGATCGCTCGAATGCGGCCGAACACCAGGCGCCGGAACAATGCCATCGCGAGTGCCAGATGCGGCGGGACCGTGGCCCCGCGATGGCGGTACGCGGCGGCCCGTTTGCCGATTCCAAGCGCGCTGTGGAACAGCCGGCGGCGCGCTCCCGAAGCCTCGTCGACGGACCGCATCACGCGGTTGTAGACCACCTCGAGCAGGCGCGGCACGACCAGGAAGACCGTCGGGCGAATCGATTGCAGGTCCTGCGCGATTTGCGACAGCCCCTCGGCGTAGGCGATCGTCCCGCCGCACATCGTGACCGTGTAGTAGCCGGCCGTGCGTTCGAAGGAGTGGGCGATCGGCAGAAACGACAGCACCACGTCGCGCTGGTCGAGCTCCAGCGCGTTCAGCGAGCCCTCGCAATTGCCGATCAGGTTGCCGTGGGTGAGCATCGCACCCTTGCTCGGGCCGGTGGTGCCGGAAGTGTAGATGAGGGTGGCGAGGTCTTCGCGGCGGCCGTCGATCGCGGCCATCGGCGACGCTGCGCTCATCGCGGCCAGGGTCGCGACCGGCGGCGCCGCGGCGCCGGTTTCCGGGGCGGCCTCGGAATCGAGCATCACAATCCGCTCGAGTTTAGGGATCGACGGCGCCAGCGCGAGGATTTTTCTGAGCGACTCGGCGCCCTTGACGGCAATCAGCCGCGCGCCGGAATCATTGAGGACGTGGGCGGTCTCCTCGGCGGCGATAGTCGTATAAAGCGGCACCACCACGCCGCCCATCCCCAGCACCGCCTGGTCGGCGATCACCCATTGCGGTGAGTTCTCGGCCAGAATCGCGACCCGATCGCCGGGCTTGATTCCCGCTCCGACCAGGCCCGCGCGCAGCCGCGACGCCGCCGCGCCGATTTCGTTCCACGAGTAGCCGCGCCAGGCCTTGCCGGCCCTCTCCTTGAGTAGGATATGGTCGCCGAATCTGCCGACCCTTTCCTCGAAGGCGAGGGCCAGGGTTTGGTCGTTCAGCGTTACGCGTCGCACGATACAGATACTCCCGCTTCCATTAGGCGAACTTCAAATTGATCGCTTTCAGTAGCAAAATCACTTCAGGATTGATATCGTCTTCGGCGATTCGGTGGCGATGCGATAGAGCCGAAACCGGCGCCCGGGGGATTCATGGCGAATCACCGGGATCACGACGACCGGAGCTAGCGCCGACGCCAACCAGGACGACACCAGAAGTGATCGACGATAGTTTTCCGCCCGTTACGGCGGCCTCGAACCGCTCGCGCGGCCTCCATCGGTGGGCGCTGTTGGCCGCCATCATGACCTTTATCCTGATCTTTGTGGGCGGCCTTGTCACGACCACGGGCTCGGGCCTGTCGGTACCCGATTGGCCGCTGGCCTTCGGCAAGCTGGTGCCGCCACACTGGGTCGGCGGTATCCGCTTCGAGTACAGCCATCGGGTGGCGGCGGGGACGGTCACGATTCTGACCTTCTCGCTGGCCGTCTGGGCCTGGATGGCTGAGGCGCGGCGCTGGGTCAGGAACCTGGCCCTGGCGGCCTGCGGATTAGTAATCGCGCAGGCGCTGCTCGGCGCGATGAACGTGCTGTTCCGGTTGCCGCTGCCGGTGACGGTCGCCCACGCCGCCATCGCACCCGCGTTTTTCTGCCTGATGGTGGGACTCGCGATGTTCACCAATCCGAGCTGGGATGCGATGCTGCCGGCACGTACCGCCGACCGCGCGCGCCCGACGCTCAGGACTCTCACCGTGCTCACCGTCGCCGCCGTCTACCTGCAGATAATTATTGGCGCGTTGATGCGGAACATGGGCGCGGGGCTGGCGATTCCCGATTTTCCGCTGAACTATGGACACCTGGTGCCGCCCGGCTGGAGCGCTCCAATCGCGGTGAATTTCGCGCATCGATGCGGCGCGCTGGTGGTCACGATTCTGGTGGTGTGGACCGTCGCCCGCATCGCCCGGCGCCATCGCGATGAGCCGCGCCTGATGCGGCCCGCGATCGGCCTGCTGACCCTGCTGGCGATACAAATCACGCTCGGGGCGCTGACTATCTGGACCCGCCGCGCGATGCTTCCGACCACCGCTCACGTGGCGGTCGGCGCGGGCGTGCTGGCGACCGCGTTCTTCCTGTCGATTCGGGTCGCCCGCCTGACGCGCGTTGCCGATGCGGCCCAGGCGCCGGCGGCACAGCCTGACTATGCGCGCGACCGCACGGTCGCCGGCCGCGGGGTGGCATCATGAGCGCCGAAGCGGCAGCGGTCGCGACCTCGATGGGCGGCGCGCGGCGCCGGCTGGCGGATTATTTCGCGCTCACCAAGCCGCGCGTGGTTTCGATGGTCCTGGTGACGGCCTTCGCCGGCTATTATCTCGGCGCCGGCGGCGCGATGAACCCGATGCTGGCGCTGAACCTGTTGATTGGCACTGCGTTCGCGGCGGGCGGCACGCTGGCGCTCAATCAGTACTTCGAGCGCGACCTCGATGCGCTGATGGAACGGACGCGGCGCCGGCCGCTGCCCGCAGCGCGTTTGCGTCCAATCGAAGGGCTGCTGTTCGGCGTGCTCACGACGGTCGTCGGTCTGTTCTGGCTGATAGTCACGGTCAACTGGATGTCGGCCGCAGTGATCGCCGCCATCACGGTGCTCTATCTCGGCGCCTACACGCCGCTCAAGCGCGTCTCGTGGGCCTGCAACATTATCGGCGCGGTGCCGGGCGCGCTGCCGCCGGTGGCGGGCTGGGTGGCGGCGCGATCGACCATCGGGGCCGAACCGATCCTGCTGTTCGCGATCATGTATTTCTGGCAGCTCCCCCATACGCTGGGGATCGCGCGGCTCTACCGGCGCGACTACGAGGCCGCCGGAATCCACCTTTGCCCGCCCGATGGACCGCGCGGACTGTTCATCAACGCGCTGATCGTCACCGACTGCGTGATGCTGGTGGCGGTGAGCATGCTGCCGGCGCTGATGGGCTTCGCGGGGCGAATTTACCTGGCCGTCGCGATCGTGCTGGGCGTCGGGATGCTGGCGTGCGGCTACGGCCTGATTCGCACTCCCGACCGCGCCGCCGCGACGCGCCGCGTCATCATGGCATCGCTGGTCTACCTGCCGGTGGTCCTGCTGGTGCTGGTGATCGATCGGATCTGAAGATGGGCGCGCGGTGATCGAGGGTTGATTTCCTACGCCACACTGCCGCTTCTGAACGCTGTGTTCAACAGCATCGCGGCGGTGCTGCTGGTGGCTGGATTGATCTTCATCCGGCGCGGCGCGGTGCGAGCCCATCGCGCCTGCATGCTGTCCGCGGTGGGCGTCTCGGTCGCGTTCCTGATTTCGTACATCACTTATCACGCGCATGCCGGCGACGTGCGGTTCCTTGGCCGCGGCCTGATTCGCCCGGTCTATTTCACGATTCTGATTACGCACGTCACGCTCGCCTTCGTGATCGTTCCGCTGGTGATTATCACGCTGTGGCGCGCGCTCGCCGGCCGCTTCGGCGCCCACCGTGCGATTGCGCGCTGGACCTGGCCAATCTGGATGTACGTCTCGGTGACCGGCGTAATCGTCTACCTGATGGTCTACCGGATCTATCCGCATTCGCCGATCGCGCAGGCACCGGCAGCCCGCGTGGTCGCCGCCTCGTCAGCTTCGACTCCTGCCCGCTGATCGTCAGGCTGCGGCGCGTTAGGCGCTGGCGCCGCAGCTCTGGTAGCATCCGCCCCGCATCGGTCGTGGGGGAAACGACCGCCAGCTCGCTGTGGGGTGTCGAACATGACGGGGACCAACGCAACGGAAGCGTCGTCTTACCGATGGCTCGTTGAAGCGCTGCTCGTGCTGCTGCTGATCGCGCAGGCGGTCGCGTGGATGTCGCCGGCGCCGATCCTGGCTCCGATTATCCATCATCTTCGCATCGGGCTCGGCGCCGGCGGCCTGCTGATCTCGATCGTCCCGGCCTGCATCGTGATTTTCTCGCTGGTCGGCGGCGTGGTCTCCGAGCGGCTCGGCGCGGTGCGCACCGGCATCGTCGGTGCGTGGGCGATGACGGTCGGGCTGGTGCTGAGCGGCTATACCGACAGCTTCATCCCGCTGCTGGGGTGCCGCGTGCTGATGGGCCTCGGCTATGGCGTCCTGCTGGCGCCGATCGCGACGCTGGTGATGGGCTGGTTTCCGCCGCGGGAATGGGCCTACGTCAATATCGCGAATTCGATCGCGCCGTTCGCCGGGCTGACGCTGGTGTTTGCCATCATGCCGCTGATCTATGCCGCCACCGGCAAGCACTGGGCGACCTCGATGTTGTACGCCGGACTCGGCGTCGGTGCGATCGCGATCCTGTGGAGCGTGCTCGGCCGCGAGCCGCGTCGCGCCGGCGCGCAGGGCGAAGCGGGCGGCCATGGCGGCGGAGTCAGCGGCTCCTCGCTGCCTGAGGTGATCGGGATGCGCGGCGTCAGGCTGGTGGGCGTCGCGCTGTTCGGCAGCCTCTGGACGTTCCAGATCTTCGCCGCCTTCCTGCCGCTCTATCTGCATGCGACTCACGGCATGTCGCTCGACGAGGCCGACGGGATCGTCGCGATTCTGCCGCTCACGGCGGCGTTTGCTGCGGCCGGAGGCGGATTGGGCGCGGCCATCACGGGGCTGCGCCGGCCGTTCATGTGGCCGATACAGGCGCTGATGTTCGTCGGTGCGCTCGGCGCAGTCAGCTTTCACGATCCGACTGCGATCCGGCTGTCGATGGTCGCCTTCGGGGCCGGCACTTCCGGACCGCTCAGCGGAATTCTCACCACCATGATGGAGCTGCCGGGAATGACGCCGGTGAAGATGGGCGGCGCGTACGGCGTGGTCTGGGCGATGGGCTTTCTGGGGGCGTTCGTTTCGCCATTTCTCGGCGGCGCGATCGCGGGCTACATCGGGCTGCTGCCGGTGTTGATGATGTTTACCGTCTTCGCGTTACTCGCGACGCTGGCCCTCTACCTGCTGCCCGAGACCGGACCCGGCCGCCGCCGCGTCGAGGTATCAGCGGTCGGCCAGGCCTGATGCTCCGCGCCCGCAGCGCCGAGGAATGGCGTGATCAACTCGGGCGGCGGTGACGACCTGAGTTGCTCGGCGGCCGCAACGAGGCGGGTGCGATCGAAGATCAGGAGCAGCGGCTTGACGAGGTCGCGCTGAGGCTTTGAAGCCGGCGTCCATCGGACCGGCGCCGGGTAAAATATCTCGACCGCCTGATCGCGATAGCGATCGATCAGAGGCTTTACCGCTGGGTACGAGCCTGCCACCGCGATGCCAATTTTGCCCTTGTCAGCGCTGAACGCACCCCAGTCCTGGTAGGCGTCCGGCGCCGTGTCGATCAGCCAGTCAGCCGGCAACAGGCCCTGCTGCTTGAGGACCGACGGCGATAACTGCGCCGGGTTGTGGCCGGCCGCCAGGTATTTGGCAACCGCCTCCAGGATCGTGTCGCAGCGGATGGAAACCGCGCGCGTCTCGAGATAGACGGGGCTCAGTTTTCCGTAAGCGGCGAAAGCCTCGGGTGGGATCTTATAGACGCTGAAACCGTCGCGGCGCGAAGGCGGTATGCCGAGGCTCTCCAGAACCCGCCGCCAAACCGGAAACAGCGGCGCTTGCCGATCCACGACCACCGCCTGTACTCCGAAGCGCGCGAGATATGCCTTGAGCTGGTCGCCTGCCTCGGGCAGGTCGACCCCGCCATAGAAGAACTGTAACACGGGCACGAACGGCCACGGCCCGGTGTAGCCGCCCGCCATGCGGAAGTACATATCGGTGCGCGCCTGCCAGTACATCGAGGAACCCCGCTGCCCGAACGGCAGCACCAGTACAAGCTCGTGCGGCTTGAGTTCCGTACGATAGGCGCCGCCGCGTGCGAAAAACGCCGGCAACTCGAGCGGACTTGTCCAGAACGACGCGTGTGGATTCGGAAACAGCGAGATCGCGATCGCGACTGCCGCCAGCGATCTGGTCGCTGCCGAGCGTGCGCCGCCCGCAAACCACAGTGCGCCGATGATCGCGATTACCAGGTCGGCGTAGATCATGAAGCGCGCCGGCAGCGCGCTCGAGATGAGCGGCAGCTTCAGCATCAGCGCCCACGGCAGCGAAAACGTCTCCCGTCCCATGATGCGCAGTGCGGGGCCCAGCGCCGCGAGCAGCAGGATCAGCAGCAGCAGGATCAGAAACTTCCCCGCCGGTGTTGCCCAGTTGCGGCGGCGGAAATCCTCGGCCAGAACAATCAGCGGGATGCCCAGATAGGCGCCGGTTTCCTGAACGTAGCCGCCGAAGCTGGCGGCGATTGCCGCGGCCGGATGCGCCGCACCGATCCAGGCGGTAGTGGTCGGGATTACGAAGTTCAGGAGATCGGCGGAATAGCGCCCGGGATCCCATAGCGGCGCATGCGGGATGCCGCGGGCAAACAGGAAATAGAAATAGGGCGACAGGAGCGCGATCGAGATCGCGTAGGCAACCGCGGTCGGCGCAATCAGGCCGGCGATTCTGGAGCGGGTCTCCGCATCGAACAACCAGATCGCCAGCAGTATCGCGACCGCGCCGAATACCGTGATGGTGGCGAACAACTCGACCGCGCAAAGAAACTCGATTACCACCATCAACGCCAGCATCGCCGCATAGCGCCGGGCCGAGATCTCGCCCGCGATCCGTCGCAGCGCAATGATCGCGATTAGAGGTATCGGGAAGACCGCGAGCAGGCTCAAATGACCCAGTGCGCGGCCGAGCATGTAGGGCGAAAAGCCGAACAGGTAGCCGCCCAGTATCGAAGGCCAGAAAGCATGGGTCAGTCGGCGACATAGTATGAAGGCGCATAACGCCGCCGCCGGCATCGCGACCGTCACCAGCGTGTTGTAGGCGGTTATCAGGCCGAAGGCGCTTTGAATCGGCGCCGAGACCATCGCCAGCAACGGCACGCAGGTAGTCCAGGCCAGATTGACTCCCATCGGCGCCCACACCATGTGGGTCCAGAACGGGTTGAGCCGATGCGCAATCGCGTACGGCCACCATTTCAGGAACCACATCAGCATCGGCGGATCGGTGCCGGTGCCGAGGTATTGCGGGACGCGCGCGCCAATCAGGCCGCGGTCGAGCAGCGCTATCGCAATCGCAAGGTAGATGGCAAAGGCGACCAGGGATTGGGCGCGGCGATCGGATAAACGAGTCAAAGTTGCGGGCCAGCGTAATCGCTGCCGATGCTATTTGCCACCGACCAGACGGGCTCGGCGGGCACGCCGGCCGGCGTCCTGATTATCAAACTTGAATACCGAAACCAGCAGCGCTTATACTCGGCCGTGAGCCAACCCCGAGCGTGCCTCGACCCGGATTTGGAAGGAAGCCATGCCCGATCGCGACTTCTTTGATCTTCGCACCGCGCTTGAACATCTCGACCGCCACGGCGAGCTGGCCCGCGTCGAGGGCGAAGTCGACTGGAACCTGGAACTCGGGATGCTGGCGCGCGAGGTGCAGAGCCGCAAGGGTCCGGCGCTGCTGTTCACCAATATCAAGGACTACCAGGCGCCCGGCGCGCGATGCGCGCAGTTGACCACCGGCCTGCTCGGCAGCACGCGGCGGCTGTCGCTGATGTTCGGTTTCGAGGACGAGCAGCCCAATCGCACGCTGATGGAGTACGTGCTGGAGCGCAATCGGCGGCTGGTGCCGCCGGTGATCGTCGATCGTGGACCGGTGCACGAGAACGTGGTGACCGGCAAGGATATCGATCTGGCGCAACTGCCGGTGCCGCAATGGCATCGCCTCGACGGCGGGCGTTATGTCGGCACGATGGGCTGCGTGGTCACCAAGGACCCCGAGAGCCAGCGCGTCAACGTCGGCGTCTACCGTAGCATGCTTGCCGATCGCGATAAGATGGCGACGCTGCTGGTCAGGTCGCAGGGCTGGGGTGGCCACTTCACCAAGTACGAGGCGATGGGCCAGCCGATGCCGACCGCGTGGGTGCTCGGCTGGGATCCGATCATGGATTTTGTCGCCTCGACGCCGCATCCGGTCGAGATTTGCGAGTACGACGTGATGGGCGGTTATCGGGGCCGCCCGGTGCCGCTGGTCAAGTGCAAGACGGTACCGCTCGAGGTGCCGGCCACGGCGGAAATCGTCATCGAAGGTTTCGTCTCGCCCGACCCGGCGACGATGCGCCTCGAGGGGCCGTTCGCCGAGTTCACCCAGTATCTTAGCGATCTGCCGACGATGCGCCCGGTCGTGCAGGTCACCGCGATTACGCATCGCAACCAACCGATCTTTCGCGGCACGCTGGCCGGCGTCGAGAGCGCATACTACGGCGCGATTCATCGCGGCGGCGCGGCCTGGAACGTGCTCCGCACCGCCGGCATCCCCGGCATCCTCGACGTCTACATCGAGCCGATCACCAACGGCACCACGATCATCGTGCAGATCAAGAAACATTACGAAGGACAGCCCAAGCAGATCGCCGCCGCGCTGTGGGGCTCGAACGCCGCGAACTACGCCTACAAACGGGTGATTGTGGTCGACGACGACATCGATCCGTCGGACCATGACGCGGTGGAATGGGCGATCAACTATCGCGTCGACCCGGGCTCCGACGACGTGGTGACGATGCGCGGGGTCTTCGGCTCGCCGCTCGATCCGTCGATACCGCTGGAGCTGCGCAACACGCCGGAACTCGGCACCGGGCTGTGGACGCGGGTGGTGATCGACGCGACCCGCACCTGGCGCTTCCCGCGCCGGCCGGAATGGAACAACGAGAAATTTCCGCCCGTCAGCCGCAACCGGCCCGAGGATAGCGCGCTCATCCGCGATCGATGGGACCAGTATCGGATCAAAAAATGGCGCCCGGATACGTTCTAATCGCTTTATGAAAAATCGCGCTGTTCGATCTGATTACGGCGCGCTGGTCGAAAGCGACCGCGTGCATTCGCGGGTCTATACCGATGCCGCCATCTTTGCCGACGAGATGGCGAGGATCTTCCATCGCGGATGGGTGTTCGTCGGCCACAGCTCGGAAGTGCCGGGCAGCGGCGACTTCCGCCTCAAGCGCATCGGGCTGCAACCCGTCATCATGGTGCGCGATCAGGCCGGGCGGGTGCAGTTGCTGCTCAACCGATGCCGCCATCGCGGAGCCACGGTATGCGAGCACGAGCGCGGCCACGCGCGCGCGTTTCGCTGCGCCTATCACGGCTGGACCTACAAGCTCGACGGCACTCTGGCGCGAGTGCCTTATCCCGAGGGCTACGACGAAAGTTTCCGGCGCGAGGAGTTCGGACTGGTGCGGGTGCCGCGAGTCGCGGAATATCGCGGCTTTATTTTCGGCAGCCTGAGCGCGGTCGGAATCGCGCTCGAGGAGCATCTGGGCCGCGCGCGCGAACAGATCGATCTGTTCGTCGAACTCTCGCCCGAGGCGGAGATCGATCTGTCGCCGGGCGTGCAGAAATACGGATTTGCCGGCAACTGGAAACTGCAGGTCGAAAACGGGATGGACGGCTATCATCCGCCGGTGGTCCATCAATCGATCGTCGAGGCGATCGAAAGACGGCTCGGCCGCAAGCTCGAAACCTACACCGGCCAGACCAAAGCGATGACCCGCGACCTCGGCGACGGCCACGTGATGCTCGACTATCGGCAATGCCCCGGCAATCGTAGCCTCAACATGACGACCACCTACAACGGCCCGCCGTCAAATTCGTTTCAGGGCGTATTCGTCGACGCGATCCAGCGCCGCTACGGTGAACGGCGCGCGGCCGACATCCTGCAATCCAGCGGCACGCATCTGCTGGTCTTTCCCAACCTGATCATCCTGGGCGTGCAGCTCCGCGTGATCTATCCGCTGAGCGTCGATCGCACCGAAGTGGCGGTCTATCCGGCCTTGCTGCGCGGCGTGCCCGAAGAGATCAATCACATCCGGCTGCGCGGCCACGAAGCGTTCTTCGGCGCCGCCGGGATGGGCAGCCCGGACGACACCGAGATGTTCGAGCGGATGCAGCACGGCTTCGCGGCGACCGTCGAGCCGTGGGTGATGCTGGCGCGCGGCTTGAATCGGCAGCGCACGGATGTCGACGGCACCACCGTCAGCCACATCATGGACGAGATCACGCAGCGCGCGATCTGGCGGCGCTGGAAGGAATTGATGACGGGCGAGGGCGGCAGTGCCTCCGCGCGCCGCGCATCCGGCCCGCGCCGGCGCATCGCGACCAACGGGGCGCGCGAGCTGACGCATCAGTCGTAAAGTGAGCGCTGTCCGGCATCGCGCTGATTTTCAGGTGTGTCCGAAGTCTTGGACGATTACCAGATAGACCCTGAGTGGCGGTTAGCTGAGTCGCGCCCGGAGTCGCGCTCGCGCGGGCTCTCGCCGTATGCGCTCGGCGGCTCGATAGCGATCCATCTGATGCTCGCGGGGCTGCTGTTGATCGCGCTGGTTCATGTTGGTGCGCCGCGGCCCTCGCATCCCGCCTACCTGATGGCGCGTATCGTCGATCGATTACCCGGCGCGGACGGCGGCACGGCGAGCAGCCGCGCCAACCCGGTCGTCGCGCAACATGCCGGCGCTCCAGCGATAGCCGCGGCCTCGTCGCGCGATCGCAAGCCTGCCGCGCATCGGCTGCATCGTATCCGCTCGTGGGTCGAAAAGCGTCTCGCGGCGGCGAAAATCGACGCGCACAGGCACCGGCACGACGCCGAAGCCCCGATCAAGGCGCGAACGGCCGCATCATCGGAGGTCGCGAGTATCCCGGCCAAACCGGCGCTGCCGATCGCAGCGCCACGCACGGCCGCGACCGGCGGTTCCGCGGGCCCGGCCGGTATCGAAGCGAGCAGCGCGCCCGGCGCACGAGCCGGTGCCGGTGGATCGGGAGGCAGCCGGGATGCGCATGCGGCGTACGGCGCGGCGCCGGCCCCGGAGTACCCGATCGAAGCGCGCCGGATGGAGCAGCAGGGCGTCGTGATGCTGCGGGTGCTGGTCAGCGCCGACGGCGCGACCACGCGAGTCGAAATCGCGCACTCCTCAGGCTTTCAGTTGCTCGATGACGAGGCGCTCGAGACGGTCCGCGAGCGCTGGCGGTTCGTGCCCGCGATGCGCAACGGAACTGCGGTCGCAAGCTGGGTGATGGTTCCGATCCGCTTCGCGCTCACCGAAGCCGACGCCTCCGATTGACCGGCCGCGGCGGCGCCGCGAGACGGATTGAAAAGCGTGCGTGCGCCGGGCCACACTCTTTGCACTCCCGCCGCGCGCGGGATCGCGGAGGTATCGTGAAACAGAAATTGCAGGCAGATCTGAAGAGCGCGATGAAGGCGGGCGAGCAGATGCGGGTGCTGACGGTGCGCGGGATTCTCGCCGAGATCACGCGGCTCGAAAAAGAAGTCCTGCACGAGGCCGGCGAGGCCGAGATCATCCAGATCATCAAACGCGAGCGGGCTCGGCGCGAAGAGGCGCTGGAGTTCGCGCGCAAGGCGTCGCGTAACGACCTGATCGAGCAGAACCAGCGCGAAGCGGAGATTCTCGAGGCTTATCTGCCGGCCGCGGTCGGCGCCGATGAGGTTAGCGCGGCGATCACCGAAGCGATCAATGGCGGCGCCAATCAGATTGGTCCGATCATGAAGGCCTTGCGCGATCGGTTCGGCGAGCGCCTGGACGGCAAGCTCGCCAGCGACCTGGTGAAAAAAGCGCTGACCGCGCCGTAGCGAAGGTCTGCATCAGGCCCATTCTGTCATTCTGAGCGCAGCGAAGAATCCCGGGATTCTTCACGTCGCAGACTACGTTCAGAATGACGACCAGAATTGGGCATCCCGCGCGTTCGACGATTTATCCGGGGGCCTCTGGACTTCGGTCGAGGTTCACCAACTCGGCGTACAGGGCGTCGATTTCGCGGCCGAGCGTTTCGTAGCGCACCATCACGTCGTTCGCGTCGCCGCGTGTCAGGTAAAAATTCGGATCGTTCATGATCCGGCCGAGGTCGGTTTTCTCGGTCTCTTTCTGCTCGATCGCGCCCTCGATTCGCTGCCGGGCGCGCGCTGCCTGCTCGCGACGCCGTTCGGCCTCGCGCTCGCGCTTGCGGGCCGCATTCTGGTCGCGCCGCTCCGTCTCGATGCGCCCGTTGCGCTCGGGGGCGCCGCCGCCGTTGCGGGCCGCCGGCGCAGGCGCGGCGGCTTCCGAAGCCGCCGCCATCGCGGCCTTTTTGGCCAGGTATTCGTCGTAGTTGCCGAGGTAGCGCAGCGCGTCGCCCTGGCCGACCTCGATCACCTCGGTCACCAGCTCGTTGAGCAGGTAGCGATCGTGACTGACGATCACGACCGTGCCGGGAAAGCGACGCAGCGCTTCGAGCAGCGTGTCCTTGGCGATGATGTCGAGGTTGTTGGTCGGCTCGTCGAGCAGCAGGCAGTTGTTGCGATGGGCCAGCACCTTGGCCAGCGCGATTCGCGCCCGCTCGCCGCCCGACAGCACGCCGACGCGTTTTTCGACCTCGTCGCCCGAGAACAGCATCGCACCGAGCAGGCTGCGAATCTCGCTGCTGGTCATGCCTTCGGCGGCATCGCTCAGCTCGTTGAGCACGCGCTTGTCGTAATCGAGACCTTCGGCGAGATTCTGCGCGAAGTAGCCGAGCCGCACCCCCTCGCCGACCTGGCGCTGGCCGGCGCTCAGCGGTTCGACGCCCGCCAGCAGCTTCATCATGGTCGATTTGCCGGCGCCGTTGGGACCGACCAGCGCGATTCGCGCGCCGCGCTCGATTACCAGGTCGATACCGTCATAGATCGTCAGCTCGCCGTATTTCTTGACCGCGCCGGTGAGCTCGAACACCCGCCGCGCGCCGCGCTCGCAGGCCGGGAAGCGGATCGCGGGCGGCTTGTCGAGTCCGGCCGGCGGCTCGAGCCGGACGGTCTTTTCGAGCTGTTTGACGCGGCTCTGAACCAGGCCGGCCTTGCTCGCCTGGGCGCGGAAACGGCTGATGAACGCCTCGACATGCTCGATCTCGTTGCGCTGCTTTTCGTAGGCCGCCAGCTCGGCTTCGAAGCGTTCGGCGCGCTGCACCAGGTACTTCGAGTAGCCGCCGATATATTCGGCAAGCCGGCTGCGCGCGACTTCGACCGTGCGGGTGGTGACGCGATCGAGGAAGTAGCGGTCGTGCGAGACCACGATCAGTCCGCCGGGATAATTCGCCAGGTAATCCTCAAGCCAGTTGCGCGCCTCGATATCGAGATGGTTGGTCGGCTCATCCAGCATCAGGAATTCGGGCTCGGTCAAAAGCAGCTTGGCAAGCGCGATTCGCATCCGGATGCCGCCGGAGAACTCGGCCACGTCGCGGCCGAGATCGGCGCTGGTGAAGCCCAGTCCGAACAGCAACGCCTCGGCGCGGCTCTCGGCCGTGTAGAAGCGATGGCGCTCGAGGTCGGTCAGCACGTCGCCGAGTTCGGCCAGCGCGGATTCGTGGGCGGGGCCCGAGTGCTCGCGGGTGAGGATCTGTTCGAGCTCGACGCGCCGCTGGTCGAGCGCGCGCAGTTCGGTGAGCGCGCTCAGGGTTTCGTCGGCTACCGTGCGACCGCCCATCTCGGGCGCGTCCTGGGCGAGGTAGCCGACGCGGGTGCGCTGCGGGCGGCTGATACGGCCGGAGTCGGGCGGAATTGCGTCGGCGACGATCTTGAGCAGGGTCGATTTGCCGGCGCCGTTGAGGCCGACCAGTCCGACCCGCGCGTCGTCGGTCATCGACCAGCTCACGCCGTCGAGCAGGACCCGGCCGCCGTAAGCTTTGCTGAGGTTATCGAGCGTCAGCACGAGAAGTTTCCACGTCTGTTAATCCTCAAATGATACCGGCGCGGGGCGCGGTGCGGAAGCCGGGCTGAGCCCGGGATTCTGTTCGCGAGCCTGACCAGCGGCGCCCGGCCACGCTTGCGGGGGAAGCCGGTTCGATCTATACGCCGAGTTGGAGTCCGAAAGTCAAAGCGGAGATTCCTGGATGAATTTACCCCCGGGCGCCGGCCCGGTCCCTGTTTCTTCACAATATTGTCGGATTCTTCCGCTTTTGTTGCGGCTGAAATGGCGAGACGCTGGACCTGATTGACAGCTTTTGAATAGTAGGCGCATGGCCACACCATCGATCCTGGTTGGCGACGACAGCGGTGCCCTCCCGTTTGCCTACCAATACAAGGATTACAATGGGTTCGCCCTTTTCTACGCACGTCAACCGCGCCGGCTGTGCGTCAGGCACAACGACCGTCGCATCCAGGTTTCGATTAGCTTCAATCCGTCCGCGGTCAAGCTCAAGTTACGCGAGCTGACCGATCGATCGAGCGCCGGCAACCATCAGGGACGGGGAGAGCACGTCTCGGTGATTCCGTCCGGACAACCTTACACGGCGCAATGGTTGCACAACGCCGACCTGGTGAATATCTACCTCGAGCCGAGCTTCATCGTGCGTGCGGCCTACGAAAGCGTGCGCGGCCGCGTGGTTAACATCGCCGGCCGCTATTTCGTGCGCGATCAGTTCGTCGAGATGCTGGGCGCGTCGTTGCGCGAGGAATTCAGGGTCGGCACGCCGAACATGCTGTACGCCGAGTCGATCGCGACGGTGCTCGCGGTTCACCTGGTGCGGAACTATGGCGGTTCCGGCGCCACGACGCGCGATCTCAGCGCCACGCTCAGCCCCTACTGGCTGCGCAAGGTTATCGATCATATCGAAGCCCATCTCGGCGACAACCTGACGCTGAGCGAGCTGGCGCGCGAGGTCAGGATGAGCCCGCACTATTTCTCCGCGTTGTTCCGCAACGCCACCGGCTTCTCGCCCCATCGCTATGTCACCCATCGGCGCATCGAACGGGCCAAGCAGATGCTGGCGGACCGCGAGCGCAAGCTCGGCGAGATCGCGCTGACGCTCGGCTTCGCAACTCATAACCGCTTCACAGAAGTATTCGCCCGCTGGGTTGGGACCACTCCGCGGGAATACCGCAACTGCCTCTAACAGAGGGAGAGTATCGACATGGCCAGAATCAACCGTAGCGAGAACCGTACGCGCGCCCACGCGGCGAGGATGCTGTCGCCGGCCGCCATCGCGCTTCTTTTGGTGCTCCTGTCGGGCGCCTGGATATTAAGCCCGTCGCCGGCCGCGGCGGCGATGACTTGCGCGGACGTGCCAAGCCTCACGCTGCCGAACACGCAGATAATCAGCGCTACCGAGGTGTCCACGCCGGTCAACCATTGCAACGTGATCGGAGTGATCGACAAGCGCGTGAGTGCACAGGATCCCGATCATTTCACCTACGGCATCGGCTTCGAACTCAACCTGCCGGACACCTGGAACGGCCGCTTCGAGATGATGGGTGGCGGTGGCACCGATGGCTCGCTTGGAAACCCGAAGGGCAGCGCGGGAACGGAATTGAGCAAGGGTTGGGCGGTCGCCGACGACGACGGCGGGCATGAGGATGCGCCCGGCAACTCCTCGCTCGGCTGGATCGATGACGACGCTAGTGCGGGCGGCACCGGGCACTTCGGTGTCGATGAGCAGGCGCGTATCGACTACGGCTACAACGGCATCGGCCAGACCACGTTGATCTCGAAGCAGATCATCGTCGACTACTACGGCAGCGGTCCCCAGTACTCCTATCTATGGGGATGCTCGAACGGCGGGCGCGACGGCGTGGTCGCATCGCAACGCTTCCCGAACTATTTCGACGGCATCGTCGCCGGCAATCCCGGCTTCGATCTGCCGCGCGCCGGCGTCGCCGAGGCGTGGAATGAGCAGCAACTGGTGCCGCTCGCGACCAGCCTCGATGTCACCAACGGCCAGCCCTATGTGGGCGACACGTTCCCGTCGCAGGATCTCGAAGTCGCCTCGGCCGCCATCCTGAGCGCCTGTGACGGGCTCGACGGCCTGGTCGACGGCATCATCGACAACTACACCGCCTGCACCAACGCTCGGGTCTATGCGGCGCTGGACGAATACACCTGCAGTCCGAGCGGCGCCCATGGTGACACGCCGCACGGCGGCAGCTGCCTTACGGCTGGTCAGGTCGAGGCCTTGAAGAAAATCTACTCGGGGCCGGTCAACTCTCACGGCCGGCCGCTCTATTCGAACTGGTACTGGGATGCGGGCATCTGGGATCCGCCGAGCGCGTTCGGCGCGGGCTGGGGCGCATGGAACGTCGCCTTCTTTGGCCCGCCCAACGTCAACACGGCGATCAACCTGACGCTCGGCGCCGGCGCCATCCCGATGATTTTCACCACTCCGCCGGTTATCACTCCGGTTTCGGGTGTCGATGGACAGGAGGCCTTCATTTTCGGCTACAGCTTCGATACCGATGCGCCGAAGATCTATGCGACCGCGCCGGGCTATGGTCAGAGCGCGATGGACTTCATGTCGGGGCTGGATTTCATGGACGGGCAGCGCGTCGATCTGCGGCCGTTCGCACGTCGCGGCGGCAAGATGATCATCTACGACTCGCTCAACGACGGCATCTTCTCAGCCGCCGACCTGGTGAACTGGTACAACTCGATTCATGGCGCCCATGCGAACGATCGGCAGAACTTCGTACGGATGTTCCTGATTCCGAACATGGCCCACTGCGGCGGCGGTCCGGCGACCAACAGCTTCAGCGGCAATCTGCTCGACGCCATCACGGGCTGGGTCGAAAGCGGCGACGCGCCTCAGGAGATCATCGCCGCCAACACCAATGTCAGCTCGCCATTTCCGAGTGGCGCGCCCTTCGATCCGCAGGTAGCTGTGAACTTTCCCACCGGCGGCACCCGGCCGATCTGCGTGTATCCCGAACAGACGCGCTACAAGGGCAGCGGCGCCACCGATGACGCGGCCAATTTTGTCTGCGTGATGCCGAACGGGAACGGTCACCGGCACCACAGTTAGCGGACGCTCGCGGCTCAGATGACGATGCAGCGCCGACCGCGTTGAAGCGGTCGGCGCTGCCGCATATCCCTGCGAATCACCCGGCCATTCCCGCCGGCCCGGCCGATCGTTTCAATCAAGATTCCTGACTTGCCGCCTAAATCGAGTTGCGGCGGGGGCGGAGCCTCGCAAACCGGTGAAACCCGGCAGGCATCAGCAGCGTATCTTGATCAGACGTAGTAATGAGCTGATCTCAACTGTTCATTACGATAATCAAAGAGAGAAACTGAGCTAGGCATTGACAATTAAGTCACTGCCACATTAAAGCATGCGTGAGAAGTCAATACCGAAAGTTGCTACCGATGGTCGCCAATGGCTAATCGTCGCAGGTCGAAATCAATCGGCGAGAGGAGGGTGATGAATCGCCGCTAAGTGAGGGGGAACACATAGCCGCATTCAGTCGTAGAGAAGGGGTTGACATATGTCAGTCGCAATACGCCTCGGGTCTATGGTCCGCATCACGCAGGCAACCGTCATCCTGGCCTTGCTCATCGTCAGTCCGGAGTTAGCCTCTGCAAAACGAATGACCTGCTCGGTTGGGTCCGGTGCGCCTACTGCGGCGATCGTTGAAGGCCTCGTGATGATCGCGCCGGGCGGCGCCGGAATCGGCGGGGCGCTGGTCCGCTGGCATATGGGCAAGCAGCGGATGCTGGGCTCGACTGACGGCAACGGCCGCTACGCATTCGAGATTCCGTTCAATCGCTCCGGAACAAATCCGGAGACCGTGATGCTGTCGGCGCAGGCGAACACTTATCGCATCCCCGCGAAGCAGAAAATGCATCTCTGTCCGGGGATGACATATGAGGCGGATTTCTCACTCAAGCCCGGGCCGGCTAACCATGTCGGCACCGTCCACGGCCACGTCGTCAACCCCAGGAGCGGCAGCGGCATACCTAACGCGATCATCGCGATCCTGATGGGTCATCGGTTGCCGGTCGCCAGCGGCGTCACCGACGGCAACGGCGACTATTCGATCCCGGGCATCGGATTTGGCAATGGCCTCACGATCACGGTGAATACCACCGCGGCGCCATGTGTTAATCCCGCCTCGCGCAACTTCAGCCTGCACAAGGCGATGATGACCGAGAACTTCAAGCTTCGGACCATCAGCACCGGGCGGCTGCGATGCCAGGGTATTACCGGCCCGGAACCGACCCCTGAAATTGGTGCGCCGGTCGCCGCCAGTGCCGGTCCTCAGCTAGCCGATGATTCCACGATCAATTGGGGCATCACCACTGCCGACGCGATCCAGACCAACGCCGGCCTCGATGCCTGGAACTCGGGCCATATCAACGACATCCTGAAGATCGGGCCGTCGGAAGTGCTGGTGGCGGCCGACACGGCCGGGGTCTGGTCGGTGGCCTGGAGCTCCAACAGCGCGGCGGCCGCTCCGCTCAGCAGGGATTGGGGATCGATCGACATGACCTCGCTGGCGCAGGGCCCCGACGGGTCCGAGCACGTCTATGCGGGGACCTATGGCGGCGATCCGGCGAGCCCCGGCGGTGTGCTGTGGGAAACCGACACCTCGTCGATAGCGCCGCTGGCCAACTGGCTGCAGGACAACCAGAAGCCGCCGTGTAATTCGATCCAGCACATCCTGATCATCAACGAATTCCGGCGCATCGTGGTCGCCTGCGACTCCGGCGGCAACACTGGCATCTGGTGGTCGCCGATTCCGCCCGCTCCGGCCGCGCACGGCTTGTATAAGTGGCAGGCGGCGATACCGGGTCCGGGACTCAACGCTAATGCTCTCCGGCGGCAATTTGCCCGTCTGGCCAAGGGGCCGGGATGGGGCAGCGTGGGAGCGGTGCCGACCGAGGGCACTATCGCGGCGGCCGCGTGGGGCGGCACGGCGCCCGGCGATCTGCTTTTCTACGGCGGCTGGAAGGGCGGCCACCTGGTGATGAACGCCGCCCAGGTCGACCCGGGAAACGGCAACCAATCTCTCAACGTCGATCGCACTTCGATCGCGTCCTGCCCCGCCGACGCGCATACGATGTACGCGGTCAGCGCGGATCCCAACTCCAATCCGCCATGGTTGATCGCCGCGACCTGGCAATCGACCGACGGCGGCCAGAGCTGGGCGATGGTGAATCAGCCGGGCCCCAACGGCGGCAATCAGGGTTGGTATAACCAGGCGATCGCAGTGTCGCCCGCCGACTGCAACACCTTCGCTATCGCCTGGCGCGAGAACACCTTCGTCTCCTTCGACGGCGGCGGCTCCTATACCAAGTTGGACGATGGATTAGGGATCAACGGCCATCTGCACGGCGATTATCATGCGGTCATGTTCGACCCCGACGATCCGCAGACGATCTTCATGGGCAGCGACGGCGGGCTCGCCTCGGCCGGCGGCGTGGTGCCGATGGGGTCGCCGACCTTCGCCAGCTACTACAACCAGCATCTCACCGACCTCCAGTTTTACCATGCCTCGCCCAGCTTTCGGACCGTGGGTCTGGTAGCCGCACCGCTGCAGGATAACGGCGTGATCTGGGCGCTGGCCTCGAGTTGGTGGACGCGAATCGTCGACTCCGATGGCGAATACTCGGAATTTGCGGGCGCGGGCTCGATGGGCGCCACTGGCGGGCCGGATGACCGGGGCGACGTGCTGGCCTATGCCGGCAACTCGGACAACAACGGTCAATGGGCGCAGGCGATCTGGGATGGAGCCGGGATGTCGAGCCCGAGTCCGGCGATCCTTCCGGTGACCGACAATAACGGTCCGCGCGACCCCGCCGGTATCCCCGGCAGCGGCAGTCCGGCCGCTAACGTCCGCAGTCCCAACTATTCCAACGGCGCCGGCCAGTTGATGTACGTGGTCACCGGCCGCGCCGCCAACGTATTGGGATTATTCGGCAACAGCGACGGCACCGATATGCACTGGGAAAGCCTCGGCGCGATCGGCGGCGGCCAAAACGTCACCGCGGTATCGTCGTTCAATGGCAACGCGGTGTTCGTCGGCACCGACCAGGGCAACATCTATCAATTGACCCAGCCCTATACCGGCGCGGCGCTGCAGCTTGCGATCAACGAGCCTGCCGGCGGCACCGGGCCGATCAACTCTTTGCTGGAGTTTTTCCCGACCGTCGCTTTCGCCGCGACCGGCTCGGTCCCGTACGGACCGGGCTACGTGATGAGCTTCACCGGCCAGGCCTGGCAGGTGACAGGCGGCGGCGCTTTGCCGAGCAATCTCCCGTTTTTGGGCGTCGACGGGCCCAACCTTGGCTCGATCTTCGCGGCTAACAGCGCGCAGGTCTTTGATACGCACGACCTTGGCGGCACCTGGCTCTCCGCCTCGGACGGACTGCCGGCCGTCGTCCATACCAGCGAGATTCATTACGTGCTGCAACCCGACGGCAACCAGTACCTGTACCTGGCGAGCTATGGATGGTCGGCGCTGCGCGCGCTGCTGCCATGATTGGGCGATGTCGATCCGGCCGATCCTCGTTCGACTAGAGTGCATCAGCCCGAATAATCGGGCGCCAGGAGGATCTCGATGCAGTACATGCTTTTGATCTACGACAATCAGGCCGGGTCCAGGAGCGCCGCGGAGCTGAGCAAGCTCCACGATGAGTACCTGGCCTTCACGCAGGGAATCATTAAGAACGGCAACTTCAAGGGCGGCGACGCGCTCGAGCCGTCCACCACCGCTACCACGGTCAAGGTCCGTGACGGCAAGACCCTGATGACCGACGGTCCGTTCGCGGAAACCAAGGAGCAGATCGTCGGCTACTATATCGTCGAGGCCCGGGATCTCGACGAGGCGGCGGCGATCGCCAGCCGTATTCCGACTGCCCGCACCGGAGGTATCGAGGTACGACCGGTCCGCAAGATGTAGCGATTCGCTCCGCAGCCGCCCGGTGCGCTAACCTCGCGCGGGGCGGCTGATGGAGCGCGTTGCTATCGAGCAGGTCTATCGCACCGACTACGGGCGCATCGTCGCCCGGCTGATCTATCTGCTGGGCGATTTCGAGCTCGCCGAGGAGGCCGCTGCGGAGGCCTTCAAGGCGGCGCTCGAACAATGGGGTCGTGACGGTATCCCGGCCAATCCGCGCGCCTGGATAATCGCCACCGCCCGTCACCAGGCGATTGACCGGTTGCGCCGGCGCGTCTCGTTCGACGCCCGGCGCGATGAACTGCTGCACTTCGTCGAGAATCGCATGGCGGATTCTGAACCCGAGGCTGACGGCGCGGTGCGGGACGAGCGGCTGCGCCTGATCTTCACCTGTTGCCATCCGGCGCTCGCGCTCGAAGCCCAGGTCGCGCTGTCATTGCGCACCCTGTGCGGACTTTCGACCGACGAGATTGCGCGGGCCTTTCTGATTCCGGCGACGACCATGGCGCAGCGTTTGGTGCGTGCCCAGCGCAAAATTCGCGCCGCCCGCATCCCGTACGAAGTGCCGTCGAGCGACCACCTGGCCGAGCGCCTCGAGGCGGTGCTGACGGTAATCTACCTGGTCTTCAACGAGGGCTACGCCGCCACCGCCGGCGATCCCCTGGTGCGCAAGGATCTGTGCGCGGAGGCGATCCGGCTCGGACGCATAGTGCTCGAACTGATGCCGGGCGACGCCGAGACCGCGGGATTGCTGGCGCTGATGCTGCTCCATGATGCGCGGCGCGAGACGCGGCTCGACGCCGCCGGCGAAGTGGTGCTGCTCGAGGATCAGGATCGCGAGCGCTGGGATCGCGTGCAGATCGCGGAAGGGCTGCGACTGGTCGAGATGGCGCTGCGGGGAGGGCCGGCGGGTCCCTACGCAGTGCAGGCCGCGATCGCAGCGACTCACGCCCGCGCCCGGCGCGCCGCCGACACCGATTGGCGGGAGATCGCCGCGCTCTACGATTACCTGCTGACGCAGCAGCCCTCGCCGGTTATCGCACTTAACCGCGCGGTAGCGGTGGCGATGGCGTTCGGGCCGGAACCGGGCCTTGCTCTGATCGCTACCATCGAGGCGCAGGGCGAGCTCAGCAACTACTACCTGCTGCCCGCCGCGCGCGCCGACCTGCTGCGGCGGATGGCGCGCTGGCGGGAGGCGGCCGACGCCTACCGCGCGGCGCTCGCGCTGGTAAAGGGGAATCCGGAGCGGCGCTTTCTCGAACGGCGGCTGGCCGAGGCCGAAGCGCTGCGCGATAGCTGATCGGCCTGGTGCCCTTCCGGTAGCAGTTGATAACGCCGCACCGTCGCGGTTGCGCGACGCTCATGCGCAGGGCAGCATATGGGGCCATCGGGGAGCGCCGGGCGCTCCGCTCGCATCATCGTGCTGTTCAATTCCTACGCGTTCACTTTCGGCTTCATGCCGATCGCGCTGATCGTCTTCGGTCTGCTGGCGCGCTCCGGCCATCTGCGCGCCACCGCGGCCTTCACGATCGTCGCCTCGCTGTTCTTCTACGGCTGGTGGAACTGGCACTATCTGTTCCTGTTCGGCTTCTCGGTCGGCTTCAACTACCTGTGGTCGCTGCTGCTGCGGCCGGCGACCGCGGCCGAGGCGGCGGCGGGCGCGCGCAGTCCGCGGATCCGCCGCGTGCTGTTCGGGATCGGCGTGGCGGTCAATCTCGCCCTGCTCGGCTACTTCAAGTATCGCAACTTCCTGGTGAGCAGCGCCGGCGTGATTCTGGGCACGCATTGGATCCTGCCGCCGCTGGTGCTGCCGCTGGCGGTCTCGTTCTTCACTTTTGAGCAGATCACCTACCTCTCGGCGGCGCTGGGCGGCGAGCCCGGCACCGGCGACTTCATCAGCTATGGCATGTTCATCGCGTTCTTCCCGCATCTGATCGCCGGGCCGATCGTGCGGTACAACCAGATCTATCCGCAGTTCAACCGCGACACGCGCTTTGCGCTGACCGCGGCCAACCTGAGCGACGGCCTGATGATCTTCGCCATCGGGCTGTTCAAGAAAGTGATAATCGCGGATACCTTCCGCAATATCGTCGATCCGCTGTTCGCCCATCCCGGCCCGATCGCGTTTGGCGACGCCTGGGGCGCGGCGCTGGGCTTCGCGCTGCAGATCTATTTCGATTTCTCGGGCTACACCGACATGGCGATCGGCCTGGCGCGGATGTTCGGCGTGGTGTTTCCCGAAAACTTCGATTCGCCCTACAAGGCTCGCGACCTGGTCCACTTCTGGCGCACCTGGCATATGACGCTGTCGTTCTTCCTGCGCGACTATCTTTACATCCCGCTGGGCGGTAATCGGCGCGGCGTGCTCCGCCACTACATCAACCTGATGATCACGATGGTGCTGGGCGGGCTGTGGCACGGCGCCAATTGGACCTTCGTGATGTGGGGGACGCTGCACGGGCTGGGGCTCGCGCTGAATCATGCGCGGCGCAAGGCCGCCTGGAAACTTCCCGACGCCGCAGCCTGGGCGCTGACCTTCGTCTTCGTTACCATCGCCTGGGTCTTCTTCCGCGCCGAGAGCTTTCGCGAGGCGGCGTTTTTCCTGCGCGGGATGGCGGGGCTCGCCGGCAGCGCCGGGCTGGTGCATCGCTACTCGATCGGCTTTCACGAGTTCGAGCGGATCGCGATCGCGCTCGGCATCGTGCTGTTCTGCCCCAACCGCCAGGCGATCATGAACTTCAACTGGCGCAACGACTATCTCTATGCCGGCGCGTTCGCGATCCTGATGGCCGCGGCCACCATGACGATGGCCAATCCGCCGCCCTTCATCTACTTCCAGTTCTGAGCGGGGCGGCGTATCGATGAGACGCCGGCTGGTGCTGATGCTCGCGATGGCCGCCGGGCTCGTCCTGTGCGGCGCGCTCGCCAACTACCTGCTCAATCCCTACGGGCTTTGGAGCACCACGCTCATCGATCCGGTGTTCCGTAAGCCCGACGACGAGCACGTCGCGCTGCCCTATGTCATCCGCAGCGCCGACCTCTCGACGCTCCTGGTCGGAACCTCGCGCATGGTATTCGGGATGCGTATCGACAGCCTGGCCGCCAACGGCTTTGTCAACGCCGGCATCCGTGCGGCGACGTTGCGCGAATCGTGCGCGATCGTGCGCGCGGCGCTCGCCAATCCGCATCTCAAACGGATCGTATGGGAGATCGATTTCTTCCAGTTCAAGGGCGGCTGGGACCCACCCAACCGGGAGTTCTACTGGCGGCTGCGCGGCGGCGTCGGCCCGCCGATCGTTGATACGCTGCTGAGCCTGACGGCGCTCGACAGCGGCATCGACGATGTGCGGCGGATGCTGCTTGGCCGCGCGCGGCTGCCGGCTTCGGCCCGCAGCACAGTGCCGTGGCCGCCCGACGAGATCTGCCGCCAGTATGGCGCCGAGCTTGGCCGCGGACTGGTGGCGACGCCGGCCCCCGAGATCGTCCGGGAAATCTCGGTCGATATGCCGAACTACCGGAACTATCGTTTCTCGGAGAGCTTCTGGAAGCTCTTCCGCACCACCGTCGAGCGCGCGCAGCGGCGCGGCGTCGAGGTGATCCTGTTCGTGCCGCCGATGACCGAGTATGAACTGGAAGTGATCCGGCGCACCGGCGGCTGGGACGATTTCGAGCGCTGGAAGCGGCGGCTGGTGACGATCGGGCCGGTCACCGATTTTTCCGGCTACAACCGCTTGGCGCGCGCCGATGAATATTACAACGACGTGATGCATCACAAGACGCCGATCGGAGAAAGCCTGCTGCGCATCCTGCTCGGGATGCCCGCGCCGTCGTGCGATGGGATCGGCAAGAATCTGCGCGCCGCCGCTATTCGGCTCGACGCGCGCAATATCGACGGCGCAATCGCTGATCAGGATCGGCTGATGCGCGCGGCGTCGGCGGAGGATTCGCGTTACGGACGGTTGGCCGCCCGGGCTCTCGAAGACCAACGCGCGCGGCGCGCGGCGCGGCGGCATGCGACCGTGCTGCCCTGAGGGCAGCGCACAAGGAGGCCAGGCGATGACGGCTCAAGCGGAGGCGACGGATCTGTTCCCGCGTTTTTCAGCGGCCGAGTTCGAGCGGCGGCATAAAGCGATGCGCGAGGCGATGGACCGCGAGCGGCTCGACGCGATGCTGGTCTACGGGCTGCCGGGGTCGGTCGAGATTTCCTACCTCACCAACTATGTGCCGCTGAGCCCGTGCTGGTTGATCTTTCCGCGCCACGGCGAGCCGGCGCTGTTGCTGCATTTCTACAACCATATCTTCTGCGCGCGCGCCCAGGCGATTATCGACGACATCCGCGCCTATCGCTTGCCGGCCACCGAGACCGTGGCCGATCATCTGCGCGAGCGCGGCCTGGCCGCCGGGCGTATCGGCGTGGTCAGCCTCAACTGGGTGTCCCATCACGACTTTATCGATCTTCAGCGCCGCCTTCCCGACGCGAGCCTGCCCGACTTCGGCGGCCCGTTTACCGCCATTCGCTGGGTCAAGAGCGAAGAGGAAATGCCGTTCGTGCGGCGCAGCGGCTACCTGACCGATCTGACCTGCGAGGCGCTGGAACGGGAGCTCAGGCCGGGCCTCTCGGAATTCGACATCAGGTCGATCGTGGTCGGCGCGTTTGAGCGGCACGAGAGCGATCCGGGCATCCACTTCATCGCCAGCACCAGCATGATCGAGCCCGATCGATGTGTGCCGTGGCAGCGGCCGACGCCGCGCACGATTACGCGGGGCAGCGTGGTGATAACCGAAATCACCGTCAGCTACTGGGGCTACTCGACGCAGATCCATCGGCCGTTCGCGATCGCCGAAGAGCCGACGCCGCTTTATCGGCAGCTATTCGACGCCGCCTGCGAGTGCTACGAGTCGGTCCGGCGCATCTGCAAGCCGGGCACCACCAGCGAGGAGATCGTGGCGGCCACCGCCTGCATCGAGGAGCGCGGCTTCACCAGCTACGACAGCGTCTTCCATGGCGAGCGCGGCAAGTTTCCCGAACTCGGCACGCGCTCGGCGTGGCATCGGCTCGAACCCTGGCGGCTGCGGGAAAACATGGTGCACGTCATTCAGCCCAACCCGGTCACGTGCGATTATCGGGCCGGCTTGCAGTTGGGCGCGGCAGTGATCGTGCGGCCCGCCGGCGGCGAGTCGCTGCACAACTATCCGTTCAAGTTCCCGGTCTGCGGGGCCTAGCGGCGAAACTCAGCGGCCCTTGAACAGCGGCTTGCGGCGCGCGATGAAGGCGCTGACGCCCTCGCGGAAATCTTCGCTGGCGTAGGCGCGCGCGATCAGGTCGTCGCCCTCGACCTCGCGACGCTTCGCCAGCAGGCGGCGGATCGCCTCTTTGGCGACCTGGAGCGTGATCGGCGCGTGAGTGGCGATCTCCAGCGCCACTTCCCGGGCGCGCTCGAAGGCCTGCCCGGCGGCCACCACCTCGTTGAGCAATCCCGCGGCGTGGGCGTCATCGGCCTCGACCAGTTTGGCCCGGTAGAGCAGCTCCAGGGTGCGGCCCGGCCCGAGCAGATCGAGCAGCCGGGCGTGATTCGCGATCGACAGGCAATTGCCGAGCGTGCGCGCGATCGGCACGCCGATCTTGCATCCCGCCCCGCCATAGCGAAGGTCGCAGGCCAGCGCGAGGGCGGCGCCCGCGCCGACCGCATAGCCCTCGATCGCGGCGATGGTCGGCTTGTTGACGGCTTCGAGCCGTCCCACCGCGCCCTCCAGGCGCCGCTCGTAGGCGAGGCCGTCTGCGCCGCTGCGAAAGCCGTCGAACTGCGCGATGTCGGTGCCGGCCGCGAACGCCTTGGGACCGCCACGCACGATCAGCACGCGGAGGTCGGCGTCGGCCTCGAACTGCGCGCAGGCTTCGATGAGACCGTCGTACATCGCCCACGTCAACGCGTTCAGCGCGGCAGGGCGATGAAGGGTTACGATCGCGAGCGCTCCCTCCCGCTCGAACCGGATCTCGGGCTCGTCCATCACGCCGCCATCGCGCGCCCGACGGCTAATGCAGCGGCGAGAACGCAGCGGGCGTCGCGAGCATGTTCTCCTGCTTGATCAGGAACTCGGCGGTGCCCGGGGGCCAGACGCCCTGTTTGACCGCTTCCGCACGCACCCGCTCGCGGTCGGCGAAATCCTTGTAGGCCCAGATGTGAACCCAGCGGCTCAGCACGCCGGTCTCGCTGTACCAGGCGCCGGCCAGCGGCGAGAGCTTGGTGCGTCCTTCGATTTTCTCCGCCCAGCGGCTTATCACGGTCGGAATTGCGCCGTTCTGATAAGTGTAGCTGCGGATTTCGTAGAGGCCGCCGAGCGTGCGCGGCTCGAGCGCCGGCGAAAACGGCGCCGGGGTGAGAAAGTCGACCTTCATTTCGACGATGAACTCGCGGATGTTCGGCGGCCAGCCCTTTTCCTTGGCGGCTTCGGCGCGGACCTGCTCGCGATGGGCGAAGCTCTCATAGGGCCAGATGTGAATTATCGAGTTGAGCGTGCCGACCTCGGTATGGAAGAAGGCGCCCAGCTTCGAGTACTTGGTGCGCGCCGCCAGCGCGGCGCCAAACCGTTCCTCGACGGTCGCTACTGAACGGGGTTTCAACAGGTAGGTGCGCATTTCGACGATCATCAGTATTGCTCCTGCGTCTGACTTTTTCGGTTCGGACCTGCAGGTCGAATAACAGATATTCCCGCCGATTGGGAGCGGCAGCGGCGATTCGGCGCCGGTATCCGCGCCCCATCGTCTTGCGCGCGCGCGGCGAGTAAGATCGTTCTCCGGGGCCAGACTGCCCGCAACAGGAGGTTTCTCCGATGCCAGCGATTCGGGATGGGGATCGGATCGTGTTGATCGACCGCAAGCTGTTTCGCGACGATAACACGCGGATTTTTGTCGCTGTCGTCGAGGAGTACGACGATGGGGTGGTGCGCGCGCGCGGCCATTCCTTCCATATGAGCTCTTACGAAATCGCCGGCACCGAGCGTCATAGCGAGGAGCGCGTCCGCGTCATCTCGCTGGCCTCGGGCGACGTGATCTACCTGCTGCCCCGCGAAGTCGACGTGGCGAAGCTCCAGGTGCGGCGCTCGCCCAAGGCGATGACGCTGACCGACGGCCAGATGTTCACGGTCGATTTGAGCGAGTGGATGTTGCGCGCCTAAGGGCTCTCGGCCGGCGCCAGCGTCTCGAGCAGCCCGGCCACCGCCGCCGCGGTGGCGTCGGGATTATCCAGCGGCACATGATGATAGGCGCGCGGGATCTCGTAGGCGACCGAGCCGCGAATTCGACGATGCATGGCGCGCAGCGCGCGCGGCGAGATCAGCGTACTTTGCGCGCCGCGCAGGATCAGCGTCGGAATCGCGATACGGCGCAGCTTCGGCCGCGGCGTGCCCGAGGTCATTCTTCGCCAGGCACGGGTTTCCGGATCGAAGCGAAAGGCCCACTTCCCGTTGGGCAGTGCTTCGGCACAAAGCAGCGCGAGGCGGGCGAGCGCTTCGCACGACAGGTAGGTCTGGGGCGGTACCAGCCGGAAGCGCCGCACGATCGCCTCGGCAGAATCCAGCTCCGGCCGCTGGCCGCCACGCGCGCGCCGGCGCCAATGCCACATCAGCCGGCGCCATAAGGGCGGCGCGCCATGGGGCGCATCGATGATCACCAGCGCCTTGACGATTTCCGGGAAATTCGTGGTCACCCATTGCGCAACCATCCCGCCCATCGAATGGCCCACCAGTATCACCGGCGCGGCACCCAGCCGCGCGACCAGTCCGCGCACATCCTCGACGTAGGCGGGCGGTCCGTAATGCGCCGGCACCGCCCACTGGCTCTGGCCGTGGCCGCGAAAATCGAGCGCCAGTACCCGGCCGTGGCTGGTGAGTTGCGGCGCCACGGTGTCCCACCAATGGGTATTGGCCGCGCCACCGTGCATCAGCACGATGGTTTGCTTGCGCGCATCGCCGCCCCAATCGACGTAATGCAGCCGCAGGCCGTTGGCCTCGACGAAATTGTCGACCGGAGTCGATCCCTGTGCCGCTGCCTGCTCCATCCTTGGAATCATAAAGGAGCGGCGCCCGCAGAAGAACAGCCCGCGCTCCCGAGGCCGGCTTTCGCGCCGCGATCCGAATGGTAAGCTTGGCCCTGGAAGCGAGGGAGATTTGGATCGGCGCAATCGCAGGCTGCGGTTCCTGGCGGCGGGTATAATCGCACTGGCGCTCCTTTCCGGCGCAGTAAGCGGGGCGTCGGCCCAGGAATCACCGATGGCGAGCAGCCGGCCGACGCCGACTGCGGAGGCGGGGCCGCTGATGGTCACGGTCCATCCGTTTCCGAGCTATGGTTCCGCGCCGCTGACCGTCGGCTTCATCCTCGGCACGACCCTCGACGCGGACGATCCGATCGTCTCGTACCAGTGGAATTTTGGCGATGGGAAAATCTCGACCGTGCCGCCGTACGTGCTGTTCCATACCTACCAGCGGCCGGGCTCGTATATCGTGACGGTCACCGTGACCACCGCCGCCGGCCGTATCGGGATCGGGATGGGCGCGGTGATCGCGTCGCCGCCGGCGCGCTAGCGGCGGGTGCGTCCGGCTCAGAATTTTTCGGTGAACGGCCGGACTTCGAGTTCCATCGTCCAGGCGCTGCGATCCTGACGCGCCAGATGCCAGTAGGTCTCGGCGATAGCCGCCGGCCGCAGCATGTGATCGGCGTCGAGCGGCACGGGACGCTGGCGGCCGGGGATATCGATCACGCCATCGATGTTGACCCAGGCGCAATGAATTCCGCGCGGACCGAGGTCGCGCGCCAGCGACTGGGCGAGTCCCCGCAGCGCAAACTTGGCGGGACCGAAGGCGGCCGAGCGCGGCCCGGCTTTCATCCCGGCCGTGGCGCCGGTGAAGATCATGGTGCCATGCCCGCGCTTGACCATCCCTTCGATCACCTGCTTGACGCACAGGAACGCGCCCATCGCATTGGTTCGCCAGGTGGCCTCGAACTGCTCGGGCGAAATCTCCATCGCACCGCCCCAGGTGCCGCTGCCGGCATTGTAGAGCAGCACCTCGGGAGGACCGAGACGCGCTTCGACCATGGCGAAGGCGGCAGCGATCTGACTCGCGTCGGCAACGTCGGCCGGGACCTCGAGCACCTGTCCGCGGCTGGCGCGGATTTGGTCACCGACCTGGCGCAGAAAATCGGCGCGCCGCGCGACGATAGCGACTGCATGATCGGCGGCGAAGCGATGGGCGAGGGCGGCGCCCAAGCCGGGTCCGACGCCAACTACCACTGCCACCGGGAGCTGCTGCGTTGCCTGTGCCATCAGACTCTCCTCCGTTCGCGCGCTCAATGCGGGAAGATAGTTACCTTACCGGATTTCAGATGGTAACGCCCACCGACGATCATGAGCCGCCCGTCCTTGACGCGATCGGCAAACGGCGGCGCAGCCTTGAGCTCCGCCACCATCAGCTCGACGTTGCGATCGATGGCCTTGGAGACCCGGTCGCCGGGCTGGCTCCTGGTGGCGGCAACGGCGGGATAGAGATTGGTCAGCATCACGCCCGCGTCGGCTTTGGGATAGCTCTCAACCGCCGCCTTGACCGCGCCGCAACTGTCGTGCCCCAGTACCACGATCAGCCGCGTGCCGAGATGATCGACCGCGTAGGCGAGCGTCTGGAGTCCCAGCGGATCGACGCTGTTGCCGGCCACCCGCACCACGAAAACGTCGCCCAGCCCCTGGCCGAAAACGATCTCCGGCGGAACCCGCGAATCCGAGCATGACAGCACCGCGACAAACGGATTTTGTCCCCGGGCCAGATGGATGCGGCGCAGATCGCCGCGGTTGGGATGCGTCGGATGGCCGGCGGCGAAGCGCGCGTTGCCTGCCATGATGGTCCGCAGCGCCTCGGCCGGGCTCGTCGGCTGAGCGGCCGCCGCGGCGCCGAACGCAGCCCCGGAAACGGCGGCGATAAAGGCGAGTGTCGACAGGATCGGAATTGCGCTGCGAAGCGCGCGACGTGACCTGGGCATCGCGATAATCCTCCGTGCGGACGTGAGCGATGAACCTAGCAGATGCGGGGGGCGCGACGCATATCATCGGTTGGAGCCGAGCGGCATAGCGTGCTAAGAGAGCCGTGCGATCGGGAAACTGACGGGACAAAAACCGGCCGACCCTGGAATGATGACCATCAAGTGGCAGAGCCTCGCACTGGCTGCGGCGGTCGGCGCCTCGGCGCTGGCGCTCGGATGCGCCGACAATATGGCCCAGATCAATTCCAACCAGTTGCAGCAGGAGCAGCAGCAGATCGAAGACCTGCAGCATCAGATCGATTCGCTCAAACAGCAGCAGAACAAGTTCTACGCGCTGAGCTCGCAAATCGCGCCGGGCGGATGCGATCAGGGCGTGCTGCACGATGCGACCCAACGCGGCGACGCCAAGCTCGCGGCGCGCGACTACGAACATGCGATCGATTACTACCAGGATGCCGCCTCCGCCTGTCCCAACAGCGCCGCCGCGGAGTTCAATATCGCGCATGCCTACGAGGCAGAGGGTGAGCGTGATCGGGCGACCGCCCATTACCGGCGCGCGGCGAGGCTCGGCACCGGGGCGCAGGCCGACGTCGGCGACCAGGCGCACGTGGCGCTGTCGCGGATCCGGGCCGGGCGCTGAACCCTGACTACGGGCGGGCGCCGTGCGCCGATGCGCGGGTTGCCCGGCCGGCGGGGCAGTTTGTTAGACTGACCGAGAGGCTTGGGATGCGCGATCCATTCAGCGTCGAAGGCAAGGTGACGATCGTCACCGGCGGCGGCACCGGTATCGGGGTCTCGATCGCGCACGAGTTTGCGGTGCGCGGCGCGCCGGTCCTGATCGCCAGCCGCAACGCCGCCCATCTGGAACCGGTGCGCGACCGGATTCGCGCCGATGGCGGACGCTGCGAGATGAAAGTGATCGACGTCCGCGACGCGGCCCAATGCGAGGCGATGGTGGCCGAGACGGTCGGCCATTTCGGCCGCCTCGACGTGTTGATCAATAATCATGGCGCGAGTATCGCCAGCCCCAGCCTCGACCTGTCGCCCAACGGCTGGCGGGCAGTGGTCGCGATCAACCTGGACGGCACCTTCTTCGCCTCGCGCGCCGGCGCCCGGCAGATGATCGCGCAGGGCAACGGCGGCGCGATCATCAACCTCTCATCGGTCGCCGGGGTGCTGGGCGCCGCGACCATGGCGTCGTACGGCGCGTCGAAGGCCGGGGTTATCAACCTGACCATCTCGCACGCCGCCGAGTGGGGCGCGCACGGCATCCGGGTCAACTGTATCGCGCCCGGACCGATCGACACCGAAGGCGCCGCGCCACGCACCTGGCCCAACCCCAAGGTTCGCGAGGCGGTGGTGCGCTCGCGCGCGCTCGGGCGATTCGGCAGGATCGAAGAGGTCGCCTGGCCGTGCCTGTTTCTGGCTTCCGAGGCGGCCAGCTATATCACCGGCGCGGTGCTGATGGTCGACGGCGGCAGCGCGCCGCGTTATCGCGTCGATTGACTGTCGAGCGGATTCCAGCGACACCTGATCTGCAATGAGCGAACCGCGTTACCTGATAGTTCATGGCCATTTCTACCAGCCGCCGCGTGAAAGTCCGTGGACCGGGCTGATCAGCCCGGAAAGCGGCGCCGCTCCCTACGCCAACTGGAACGAGCGCATCCTCGACGAATGTTACGCCGCCAACGCGGTGGCGCAGGTCGAGGACGGCAACCTGGTGCGCCTGCACAACAACTACGAACAGCTCGATTTCGATTGCGGCCCGACCCTGATGCGCTGGCTCGAGCGCCACGGCCGCAACGCCTACCGCGCGATGATTCGCGGCGACCAGCTCTCGCGGCGTGTGCACGACGGCCGCGGCAACGCCATCGCACAGGCCTACAATCATTCGATACTGCCGCTGCTCGCACCGCGCGACCGCGAATTGCAGATCGCCTGGGGGCTGGCGGAGTTCGGCTACCGGTTCGGCCGCGAGGCCGAAGGTCTATGGCTGCCCGAATGCGCCGCCGACCAGGACACGCTGGAAGCGGCCGCGGCGGCGGGCGTGAAGTTCGTCATCCTCGGTTCCGATCAGGGTAGCTTTCGCGGCGCGGCGGCCGCGGAGCGCTCGGCGGGTCCGTTTCTATGGCGCGGCGCGGATACCAGCGTCGCGGTGTGGCGCTTCGATCGCGAGCTGTCGCGCGCGCTCGGCGCCGGCGGCGAACTCGGCGACGGGCGCCATCTGGCTGAAACTCTCATTAAAGTGATGCTTGAACTTTCACCGGGCGCCGCGTTGCTGCTGGTCTGCGACGGCGAATACTTCGGCCATCACCGGCGCGCCGGCGGCGACCATCTGGCGCGGGCGCTGGCGATAGTCGCCGAGCACGAGGGGCTCGCGATCACGAATTGCGCGGCCTATCTTGCCGCCCATCCGGCGGCGGGCGAGTTCACGATAGCGGCCGCCAGCTCGTGGAGCTGTCCGCACGGGATCGAACGCTGGCGATCGGATTGCGGATGCCGGCTCAACGCCAAATCGAGCCAGGCCTGGCGCGCGCCGCTGCGGGCGGCGATGGAATTTACCGCCGCCCATTGCGAGGCGGTTTACGAGCGCTTCGCCGGCCCGATCGTGAAAGATCCGTTCGCCGCGCTCAGGGATTCAATCAGCCTGATAATCGATCCGTCGGCGGCCGCGGCCGAGCGCTTCTTCGCCCGCCATCGGGTGGCCGATCCCAATGCGCAGGAGCGGCTGACGACGCTGTTCGAGATGCAGCACGCGGCCCATGCCACGCTCACCAGTTGCGCCTGGTTTTTCGACGATTTCGGCGGACCCGAGGGGCGCGTGGCGCTCAGATGGGCGGCGCGGGCGGTCGAGCTGGCGGCGATCTTCGCCGCCACCGTCGAGCCCGAACTGCTCGATCGCCTGCGCCCGATCCGTTCGGAGCGGCGCGAGGTAGGCGACGCGGCGAGTCTTTACCTGAGTCTCAAGACGCGTGAATCACGAGGAAGGATGTAGCCCCATGGCCGAGAATCAATCACCCGACATCGAATCGATCCTGCGCGAGCAGCGCAGCTTCGCGCCGCCCCCCGAGTTCAGCCAGCGGGCCTGGATCAAAAGCCTCGACGAGTATCGCGCGCTCTATCGCCAGGCCGACGAGGATCCCGAGGGCTTCTGGGCGGGCTGCGCCGCAGAGCTCACCTGGTTCAAGAAGTTCGATCGGGTCCTGGAATGGGACTTTCCGTTTGCCAAGTGGTTCACCGGCGGCAAGCTCAACGCCGCCTACAACTGTCTCGACCGTCATCTCGACGGGCCGCGCCGCAACAAGGTCGCGATCCTGTGGGAGGGCGAGCCCGGCGACACGCGGGTGCTGACCTACCAGATGCTGGCGGATGAGGTGGCGCGCTGCGCCAACGCGCTCAAGAGTCTCGGCGTGCAGGACGGCGACCGGGTCGCGATCTATATGCCGCTGATTCCCGAGGCGGTGATCGCGATGCTGGCGTGCGCGCGGATTGGCGCGGTCCATTCGGTGGTGTTCGGCGGCTTCTCGGCCGAAGCGCTGGCCGATCGCATGAATGACGCCGAGGCCAAGGTCTGCATCACGGCCGACGGCGGATGGCGCCGCGGGCAGCAGGTGGCCCTCAAGCAAAACGTCGACGAGGCCCTGAAGCTGGCCCCCTCGGTGCGCAAATGCCTGGTGGTGCGCCGCATCGGCAGCGATGTCGCGATGCGCCACGGACGCGACGTATGGTGGCACGAACTGGTGCCGCGGCAGAGCGCGGAGTGCGAGGCGGCGGCGCTCGATTCCGAGCATCCGCTCTATACGCTCTATACTTCCGGCACCACCGGCAAGCCCAAGGGCGTGGTCCATACCACCGCCGGCTACCTGCTGCATACGCTGATGACGATGCGCTGGGTGTTCGACTTGCACGAGCGGGATATCTACTGGTGCACCGCCGATATCGGCTGGGTGACCGGTCACAGCTACACGGTTTACGGACCGCTGGCGGCGGGCGCCACGGTGATGCTTTACGAAGGTGCGCCGAACCATCCGGAGAACGATCGCTTCTGGTCGATTATCGAAAAGTACCGCGTCAACATCTTCTACACCGCGCCGACCGCGATCCGGACCTTTATCAAGTGGGGCGATGCGTGGGTCAAAAAGCACGACCTGTCGAGTCTGCGTCTGCTCGGCACGGTCGGCGAGCCGATCAATCCGGAAGCCTGGATCTGGTACCATCGCGTAATCGGCGGCGAGCGCTGTCCGATCGTCGATACCTGGTGGCAGACCGAGACCGGCGGCATCCTGATAAGCCCGATGCCGGGGGCGGTTGCGACCAAGCCCGGTTCGGCGACGCTGCCGATGCCCGGGGTGGCGGCCGACGTGGTGACCCGCGACGGCCAGCCGGTGGCCGCCAACCAGGGCGGTCTGCTGGTGATCAGGAAACCGTGGCCCGGGATGCTGCGCACGATCTTCCGCGATCCGGAGCGCTACCGTCAGCAGTATTTCAGCCAGATTCCCGGCGTCTACTTCACCGGCGACGGTGCGCGGCGCGATCAGGACGGCTACTTCTGGCTGATGGGACGGGTCGACGACGTGATCAATGTTTCCGGCCATCGGCTCGGCACGATGGAGATCGAAAGCGCGCTGGTCTCGCATCCCCGGGTCGCGGAGGCCGCGGTGGTCGGCCGTCCCGACGATCTCAAGGGCCAGGCGGTGGTCTGTTTCGTCACGCTCGAGGGCGGCACGCAAGGCAGCGACAAGCTGCGCGATGAACTGCGCTCGCACGTGGTCAAGGAGATCGGCGCGCTCGCCCGTCCCGACGACCTGCGCTTTACCGACGCGCTGCCGAAGACCCGCAGCGGCAAGATCATGCGCCGCCTGCTGCGCCAGGTCGCCGCCGGCGACGAAACCCTGGGCGATACCACCACGCTCGAGGATCTTTCGGTGCTCGCCCGCCTGCGCTCGGACGAAGAGTAACCCAGCCCTGGCCGTCGGTTGCGGGCGGCCGGGCAGGCCTGCGGCCGGGAAACCGCGCGCCTTGATGGCGGGCGGCCACTGGTGATACTCTGTGCCCCAGTGGGCTTCCGCCCACTTTTTTGTTGGTTTTACCGGCGTTTCGACCGGGGCAGCGAAGATTCGGTATTGCCGGTTCGTTTCCCGGACGGGGGGCCGAGGAGATGACTGGTGATCGTGGTGCAGCTTCATCCGGTGGCGATGAAAGTCGTGGAGTTGCTGGAGCCGCATATCCAGCGGCAGGGTTATGAATTGGTGTCGGTCCAGTATCGGCGCGGCACCCGCAGCTCGTTGCTGCGGCTGCTGATCGATAAACCGGGAGGTGGAATCAGGCTCGACGACCTGGAAGGGCTCAGCCCGATACTGGGCGATCTGCTCGACGTTTACGACCCGGTCGAGGGGCGCTACACGCTCGAGGTCGCCTCGCCGGGGCTCAACCGGCCACTGTCGAAGCTCGAGCATTTCGAGGCCTTTCGCGGGCAGCGCGTCAAAGTCCGCACGCGCACGGCTCATGAGGGACGGAAATCGTTCCTCGGCAAGCTGGTCGCGGTCGGGGCCGAGGGTATCGAGCTGGACGACGAAGTGAGCCGGCGGCGCGAGTCGATCGGCTTCGGTGACATACAGGAAGCGAATCACGAGTACGAGTTCGATTAGAATGACGATGCAACGGAGAGCAGCGGGAGCGGATACGGCCGGTAGCCGGCGGCTCTTCCATCACATATCCGATAACGGCGCGCGCCGACGGTCGCGCCCCGGGGAGGCGCTATGCAAGTCGATCTGAACCGGGTTATCGAACAGGTTTCGAAGGAAAAGGGTATCGATCGCCAGATCGTGGTGTCGGCGGTCGAAGAGATGATGCATTCGGCGGCGCGCCGCACCTTTGGCGCGGACCGGCGAATTGAATCGCGCTACAACCAGGAACTCGGCGAAATCGAGTTGTTCGAGATTCGCACGGTGGTCGAGAATGTCGCCAATGCGGCCGCCGAGAGCACCCTCGAGGAGGCTCGCGCCAGCTACGATCCCGAGGCCGAGGTCGGCGACGAAATCCTCATCAAGCTCGACACCGCGACCATGGGCCGCATCGCCGCCCAGGCCGCCAAGCAGAACCTCATCCAGCATATCCGCGACGCCGAGCGCAAACAGATCTTCAACGAGTTCAAGGATCGCCGCGGCGAAGTCGTCTCGGGCATCGTGCAGCGCTTCGAGCGCAAGAACATGATCGTCAACCTTGGTCGCACCGAGGCGATCCTGCCCGAAAAGGAGCAGATCCCGCACGAGCGCTATCGCCAGGGCGATCGCATCCGCGCGATTATCACCGAGGTCGACCTGTCCGAGAAGGGCCTCTCGATCGTGCTGTCGCGCACCTCCAACGAGTTCCTGTGCAAACTCTTCGAGCAGGAGGTCCCGGAAATCTACGAGGGCATCGTCGAGATTCGCCAGTGCGCGCGCGAGCCTGGCGGCCGCGCCAAGGTCGCGGTCTATTCCAAGGACACCGACGTCGATCCGGTCGGCGCCTGCGTCGGCATGAAGGGCACGCGGGTGCAGTCGGTGGTCCAGGAGCTGCGCGGCGAGAAGATCGATATCGTGCCGTGGACCGACGACCAGGCCGAACTGGTATGCCGTGCGCTGGCGCCGGCCAAGGTCTCCAAGGTGATCGTCGATGAGGACGAACGCGCGATGGAGGTGATCGTCCCCGACGACCAGCTCTCGCTCGCGATCGGCAAGCGCGGCCAGAACGTCCGCCTCGCCCATCGGCTGACCGCCTGGAAGCTCGACGTGCGCAGCGAAGCCGAGGCCGAAGAGGAGGCCCGCTCGGCGCGTGCCTCGCTCAACGCAATCCCCGGTATCGGCGATATCAATGCCGAGCTGCTCTATCAGTGGGGCTTCCGTTCCTCCGAGCAACTGGCCGAGTCCGAAGAGGAGTCGCTTAATATCGAGGGGATAAGCCCCGAACGCGCGCACCAGATCGTTGCGGCGGCGCGTACCCACGTCGAGACCAAGCGCAAGGCCGAGGAAGAGGCGCGCGCCGCGGCTGCCGCCCAGGCCGAAGCCGACGCGCAAGCCGCGGCCGAAGCCGAAGCGGCCGGCGCTGTTGCCGATGGCGATGAATCCGCGACCGTCGGCGACGAATCCGCGACTATCGATGATCACAGCGAGGCCGAGGCGCAGCCCGATGCCGAAGCTCAGGCCAAATCATAAGGGGCTGCGAAGCTGCCTGGGATGTGGCGCGCGCGACGAGCGGCGGGCGATGGTCAGAATCGTCTCGGCGGGCGATCGGGTCGAGATCGACGTGGCGCGCAGGCTCGCCGGCCGCGGCGGCTACCTGCATCCGCGCCCGGTCTGTCTGGATAGCTTCATGGCCTCGCGGATCAAGGAATTTCGCTCGTTGAAACGCAAAATTAATCGAGACGAAAGACTTCATATAACCAGTTCGATAAGGATGCGGCTGGATAGCGGCACCATAGTCGCATAGAATGGATGGTAATGGCGCGTAAACGGATTAAGACCCTGGCACAAGAATGGAACGTCCCGCTCGAGGACGTGCTGGCCAGTTCCAGCCGATTGAAGCTGGCCCATGTGCATCAGGATTCGAGCCTAATCAGCCCCGAAGAGGCTGAACGGATCAAGGCCGAGCTCGCCGAGCAGGCCCATCGCGCGACGATGCTGCGCCGCGAGACGGTGGTCGAGACCAGCGGCGGCAAGGTCCTCGAGAAACGCCTCAACGCCACGGTCATGCGCCGCCGTCATGCCGAGCCTGACCCGATGGCAGCGGAGAGCGCCGCCGAGCCATTTCACTTCGAAGTTGAAGCGCAAGGCGCCGTCGAGTTCGCGACCCCGTTTCTCGACGAACCGGCGGCTTCCGAGCCGGTGCTGGAAGCTTTTGCGCCGCCGGCCGCGCCCGAACCCGGTTTGCCCGCTGACGAACCTCAGCCTGAAAGCCCGGGGCCGTCCCCGGTTGAGCATCCCGGCGAGATCGAGGCCCAAGCGGGTGCCACGGTCGAGGCTCCGCGCGAGAGCGGCAACGGTAGCGTCGAGCATCGCGCCCCGGTTCCGGCCGAACCGCCGCCCGCGGTCGCGCCCCATGCGGCATCGCCGGCGCGTCCCGCTGGCGACAGCTCGCGTCCCCAGGTCGAGACCCGTCCGCGCCTGACGCCGGGCCGGCCCGCGAGCGAAGGCATGCCCGACCGCACCATCAACCTGACCAGCGCGACTCACGCCGGCGCACCCTCGCTCGACGACAGCCAGCGCGGTCCGAAGGTGCTGGGCAGGATCGATCTGCGCCGTCCACCGGCACGCCCGGCGCCGACGACCATGCGTCCCGGTGCAGCCGCGCGGCCGACCGTCACGGGTCGTTTCGCAACGCCAGCGCCTACCGAGCAGCCCCCCGCGCTGCCGCCTGATCAGGTCAAGCCCGGCGCGCGGCCGATCAAGAAAAAGCGCGTCATCAAGAAGGGCACTACCGACTTTACTACCGAGCGCGAGATGCGCGGGATGCGCGTGCCGAAAAAGCGGCGCGCACTGCCGGGCAAGGAGCAGCGCAAGACCGAGATCACCACGCCGCGCGCCTCCAAGCGCGTGATGCGCATCGCCGAAGGGGTCACGGTCGGCGACCTGGCCCGCAACATGGGCGTCAAGGCCGGCGAGATCATCAAAAAGCTGATGGAGCTTGGGGTGATGTCGACGGTCAACCAGATGCTCGATGTCGACACCGCCACACTGGTTTCGGGCGAGTTCGGCTACACCGTCGAGAATGTCGCGTTCAATGTCGAATCGGCCATCGAAGAGGCTCCCGAGGAGACCGGTGGCGAGTTGGTCGCGCGTCCGCCGGTGGTCACCATCATGGGCCATGTCGATCACGGCAAGACTTCGCTGCTCGACGCGATTCGCCATACCAATGTCACCGCCGACGAGTCGGGCGGCATCACGCAGCACATCGGCGCCTACACCGTCGAAGCGCGCGGCAAGACCATCACTTTTGTCGATACCCCCGGCCACGAGGCGTTCACCGCGATGCGTGCGCGCGGCGCCAAGGTCACCGACATCGTTATCCTGGTGGTCGCGGCCGACGAGGGTGTGATGCCGCAGACGGTCGAGGCGCTCAATCATGCGCGCGAGGCCAAGGTGCCGATCATCGTGGCGCTCAACAAGATCGATCGGCCCGAGGCCAACATCGATCGCGTCAAGCAGCAGCTTACCGAGCGCGGCCTGATCCCGGAGGATTACGGCGGCGACACCATCACGGTGCCGGTCTCGGCGCGCAGCGGCGAGGGCGTCGAGCGGCTGCTCGAGATGATCCTGCTGCAGGCCGAGGTCATGGACCTGAAGGCCAATCCCGATCGCCCGGCGCGCGGCACAGTGGTCGAAGCGCAGCTCGATCGCGGGCGCGGTCCGGTCGCCACGGTGCTGATCCAGGAAGGCACGCTGCGCCAGGGCGATCCGTTCGTATGCGGGGTTTCGTCCGGGCGCGTGCGCGCGATGCTCAATCATCTTGGGCAGCGTATGACCGAAGCCGGGCCGGCGATTCCGGCCGAAATCTTCGGACTCTCGAGTGTGCCCGAGCCGGGCACCCCGTTTACCGTGCTGACCGACGAGGCCAAGGCCCGCCAGGTCGCGGAATTCCGCCGCTCCAAGCAGCGCGAAGGCGAGCTGCAGAAGACCAGCCGCGTGTCGCTCGAAGACTTGAGCCAGCGGCTGGCGGCGGGCGAGGTCAAGGATCTCAAAGTAATTCTCAAGGGCGACGTGCAGGGATCGGTCGAAGCGCTGGCCGACGCCTTGCAGCGGCTGTCGACCAAAGAGGTCAAGATCGATCTGATCCACACCTCGGCCGGCGCAATTTCCGAGACCGACGTCACGCTGGCCTCGGCTTCCGGCGCGATCATCATCGGCTTCAACATCCGTCCCGAGCAGAAGGCCGCGGCGCTGGCCGAGAAGGAAGGCGTCGAGATTCGCCTCTACACCGTGATCTACGAGGCCATCAACGAGATGCGCGAGGCGCTCGAGGGGCTGCTCGCCCCGACTTATCGCGAGAAGGCGCTGGGCCGCGCCGAGGTACGGCAGGTCTTCAATGTGCCGGGCGGTACCATTGCGGGTTCGATGGTGCTCGACGGCAAAGTGGTCCGCAACGGGCGCTCGCGCCTGGTGCGCGACGGCCGGGTGGTGTGGGAAGGCAAGCTCGGCTCGCTGCGCCGCTTCAAGGACGACGTCCGCGAGGTCGCCGCCGGCTACGAGTGCGGCATCGGGCTGGAGAACTTCAACGACGTCAAGCCCGGCGACATCGTCGAAACCTTCGAGATGGAAGCGGTGCTGCGCAAGCTCGGCGCTCCGTCGGAAACGCCGCGCGGCCAGGCTGCGGTCGAAAAGCAGCTTCAGACCTGAGTCCGTCGCGACGCCGTCCTGGTCCGGCCCGGTTCTCGGGCGCTCACCGAGCGCCTTTCGGAAGGCGGGCCGGTGTGACGCCGATAAGCAGTCGCGGAGGAATCGATGGTGGTCGGAGTATTGAGACTGACGCTGTTCCTGCCGGAGAATCATTCGCTCAAGGGTAAGCGCCAGGTTCTGCGCGCCATCAAGGATCGGGTGCGGAACAAGTTCAACGTTTCGATCGCGGAATCCGATGGACATGATTTATGGCAGCGGGCGGAGCTTGGCATCTGCCAGGTCGGCAGCGATCGCGGCTTCGTCGATTCGGCCTTGCGCGAAGTGGTGAAATTTATCGATTCGCTCGACCTGGCGCCGCTCGGCGAAGAGAATCTCGAGATACTCAATTACTGAGCGACGGGAATCGCGGCGCGGCCGCGTCCCGTCGCCGCTGCGAAACGCATTATGATCAGCAATGAAGGCCGGCGCCCCGAACGAGTCGCCGAACTGGTGCTGCGCGAGCTTTCGATGATGCTGTTGCGCGACCTCAAAGATCCGCGCCTGCGCGGTGTCACTATCACCGGGGTCAAGGTGACCGACGATCTGCGTCATGCCCGCGTGTTCTTTTCTCACCTGGAAGGCTCGCGCCGCGCCGCCGCGGTGATCGCCGGCTTTGACAGCGCCGGAGGTTTTATTCGCCGGCAGGTCGGACGCGCACTGAGTCTGCGGTATGCTCCCGAACTGGCCTTCGAATTCGATCCGGGCCCGGAACGCGCGGCGCGCATCGATACGCTGCTGCGCCAGGATCGTTCGCGGAATTAGCTTCCGCGCTCGCCGCTTATCGCGATGCCGCAGCGCCCCGCGCTCCACGGAGTCCTCCTGGTCGACAAGCCGGCCGGCATCACCTCGGCGGAGGTGGTGCGCCGCGTCAAGCATCAGCTCGCCAGGGGCACGCGCGTCGGCCATCTCGGCACGCTCGATCCGTTCGCCACCGGGCTCCTGCCGATTCTGATCGGTGAGGCGACCAAGCTCGCGCCGTTCCTCCAGGAGGGCGAAAAGGAGTACGTCGGCGTCATCCGGTTCGGCGCCGAGACCGATAGCCTCGATCCCACCGGCACGATCGTGCGGACTGCGCCGGTGCCGGCTCTGGAAGCGGCGCAGCTCGCGGTGGTCTCGGCTGGTTTCACTGGCGTCATCGAACAGATCCCGCCGGTGTTCTCGGCGCTCAAGCGCGACGGGGTGCGTCTTTACGAGCTTGCGCGCCGCGGTGGCGAAGTTCCTCCGCCGGCCGCGCGGCGGGTCGAAATCAGGCTGCTCGAGCTCAGCGCGACCGCCGCGGACTCGCTGCAATTTCGGGTGCGATGCACGACCGGGACTTACGTGAGATCGCTGGCGCGCGATATCGGCCGTGCGCTCGACAGCGCGGCCTACCTGCTGGAACTGCGTCGCACGCGCAATGGTATTTTTGAGATCGGCAAGGCGACGCCGCTGGACGCCGTGATCGCCGGGCTTGAGCGCGGCGAGGAGCCGGCGGTAACCACGATGCGCGAGGCCCTGGCCGACATGGCAGAGGTCGAGGTGACCGCCATCGTGGCGGGCAGAATCCGCAACGGCGACGCGAGCGTGCTGGCCGACCGCATCCCGCGCTCCGGCGGTCTGTTCAAGGTGGTCTTCGGCGGCGACTTGATAGCGATCGCGCGCGCTACCTCGCGCGTTACCGCGACTCTGGTGCGTGGCTTCGTGGCCTGAACCGCGATTTGTCTTATGGCTTCACGACGGCTTCAGGAGCTGCCGCCAGCGGAACTGTCCGCGCGATGCCGGCGGCCGCGCCGTCGCTGGCGGCGCCTTCCACGGCCTGGATCGTGGGCGTGCCGGAGCTGACCAGCCGCAGCCGCGGCTCGTGCCTGATAACGTTCAGCAGCCGGCGTGAAATCTCATCATCGATCTCGATTGCGAGCCGCGCTTCGACCGGATAGCGGATCGTGACGCGCACGCCCTCGGCGCTGAGCAGGATATGGCTGTGCGGCTCGGGCGGCTCGAACCAGACACTATGGAGCTGGCCGCTCTGGCGATATTCGCGCCGCAAGTCCTCGCGATAGCGCGCGAACACATCGTTCACCGCCTCCATCAGCAACTTTTCCGCCAGCAGATAGTCGCAATCCGCCGCCAGCGTCAGCCTGAGTTCGTTCCACACAAAGCTGATTCCCGGCGCCTGCTTGAAGAAGTTGCCGTTGGTTTGAAACACGATCGAGTTGGCGAACACCACCACGCGGCCGGTCGGCTGGCGGAAATTGCCGTCGCCCGACAGCTCCATCATGGTGAGCTTGACCAGCCCGATATCGATTACGGTGCCGTATACGCCGGCGAGTTGGATGCGATCGCCGACCCGCACCCCGTATTTTCCGCTCAGGAAAAAGTAACCGGCGACCGACAGGATCACGTTCTGCAAGGCGAAGGCGACGCCCGCCGTCGCCAGCCCCATCACGGTCGCCAGGGCGCCTATCTCGTTGGAAAAGTTGAACAGCACCACCAGCACTGACAGCACCGCGACCGTGAGGGTGCGCAGTTGCAGCACGCGATGGCGATGGCGTGCATCCTGAATGTAGCGAAACGCGAGCCGGCGCCATGTCACCGCGCCAATGGCGATTATCCCGATCAGGCCGCCGAGCACGATCAGCCGCAGCATCAGCTCGCGCAGCATCGCGTCCCAGCGCCGATCGAGCGCCTGACGCCAGCGCGTCAGGTTGTTCTGATAGAGCTTCAGGTCGACGCTGGCCTTGGTGAGCGGCAGAATCGTCGCCAGTGTGAGTTTTCTTTCCCGAAGCAGCGCCACGAAGGCCTGCCGCCGCCGCTCGACAGTCGCGAGGTCGCCTGAGCCGGCTTTCGCACTGAGTTCGAAACCGCGCTGATCGGCGGCTTTGAGCCGGGCGATCAGCGGTATGCGCAATGCCTCGATGGTCGAGTCGAGCGCCGCCGTCAGCGCGATCGTCGCCGCGAGCGCCTGATCCTTGTTGCGCAGCGCAAGCAACTCTTCGGTAAGTCCCAGGATGCCGCCGGGAACGCCCTGATGGTCGAGGTGCGCGCCGCCGGCCGCCGGCGGGGAAACGGTCGCCGGTTGATCGCGCGGCGCGACGGTGCGCTCGAGTTCGTCGATCTGCGCCATCAGTCCGCTGGTGGCGCGAGTCTTTTGCGCGGTCTGCTCGAAATCGAGAATCGCCTTGATACCGTCGACGCGGGCCTGCTGGAGCTGCAGCGCTTCCTGTGCGGAAACCAGTTGAGCGCTGAGCGAAGCGCGCTGGCGACCGGCGGCGTGCGCCAGCCGGTTCTTCAAACTCAGAACCTTGGCCTGGGCCTGCGCGAGTTCGGCCTGCACCTGGCTCAGGCGGGTGTTCACGAATTCGAGGTTGAGCGCGGATTTGGCCTCGACCGGATTCGCCGCCGGCTTGGTTTCCTGAGTCGGCGCGGCCAGCGCCGCCGCCTCGAGTCCGGCGGCCCGCGCGCGCGCGTACTCGAAAGCCAGCGCCACTACTTCGCTTGCCGTCTGCCGATCGTCCGCCACGTAGAGGGTTTCGGCCGGGTCGGTCACCAGTTGCTGCTCGACGGCGAGATGTCGATACCAGTCGATTAGCTGCCCGAGGAACGAGAGTGTCGCCTCCGCCTGCTGGGTATGCTCGGTGGGTGCGACGGGAGTTGGGCTGGCCTGGCGGACCGCGGATGGAGCGGGAGTGGAATCCGCCGGGGCAGGATTTGACAACGCAAACTGCAACCCGAGGATCAACGCGACGCCCATCGCAAGCAGCGGGATAAATGCGGGCCGCGCCCGAGGAGGTGATGATTTCCGTGAGCTGCGAGCGCGCATAGATGAAACACTCCGCCTGGACGAACCATTAAGCCTATCATTCGGGAACAAGCGGTTCGATTAGCGATGCGGCGCGCGGCGTTCAGTGGAAGTCGTGCGAGCGGGGCAGGGCGTCCGGGGCGAGTTTGACGCGGGCGAAGCGGCGCGCGCGAATCGACATCACGCCCTCCTGCTTCTGCAGCACGCCTTCGATCCACAGCACTGCGGCGCCGCTGAGCAGTGCGCGATGCCGATGAAACAGCGGCGGCGTCACGATCGCATTGGCAATCCCGGTTTCGTCCTCGAGCGTCAGGAAGAAGAAGCCCTTGGCGGTGCCGGGGCGCTGGCGCACGATCACCACGCCGGCGGTCCGCACCGTCTGGCCGTCGTGCGCCGCGGCCAGCTCGGCCGCGCTCATCACCCCGGCCCGGCGCAGGCGCTCGCGCAGATGTGCCATCAGATGCGGGCCGGCCGTAACGCCGGTTGCAGTGTAGTCGGCGAGTGTCTGTTCAAGCGGCGACATCGCGGCGAGCGCCGGTTGCCCGGCGGCCGACGGCTCGACGCCCGCCAGCAGGCTCTGCGGATCGCGTTCCACCGCCGCCACCTGCCATAACGCTTCGCGGCGCTTGAGTCCGAAGGCGCTGAAGGCGCCGCCATACGCCAGCGCATCGAGCTCGCGTCGTCCCGGTCCGATGCGGGCGGCAAAATCGGCGATCGATCGGAACGGACGCGCGGCGCGGGCGTGCTCGACGCGCCGGCCGAAATCCTCACGCAGGCCGCCGACGTATCGAAGCCCGAGCCGTAGCGCGTGATCCTCAAGCGTGCAATTCCAGCCCGAGCGCGTCACGTCGATCGGCCTTACGCCTACGCCGTGGCGCTCGGCGTCCTTCACCAGGGTCGAAGGATGGTAGAAGCCGAGCGGATAGCAGTTGAGCATGGCGGCGAAAAACTCAGCCGGGAAATGACATTTCAGATAGGCGGATGCATACGCGATCAGCGCAAAACTGGCGGCGTGCGATTCGGGGAAACCGTAGAGCGCGAACGAAGTGATCGATTGCACGATCTGATCGGCGGCCGCCCCGGTAATTCCGTTGCGCGCCATCCCGGCGCGCAGCCGCTGTTCGATCTTTTCCATCCGCTCCGCCGAGCGCTTGAAGCCCATCGCGCGGCGCAGCTCCTCGGCCTCGCCGCCGCTGAACCCGGCCACCGCCATCGCCATCCGTAGGATCTGTTCCTGGAACAGCGGCACGCCCAGCGTGCGCCGCAGGATCGGCTCGAGTGCGGGATGGGCGTAGCGGACCGGCACCCGTCCGGCGCGGCGGTCGAGATAGGGATGGACCATGCGGCCGACGATCGGGCCGGGGCGGATGATCGCGACTTCGACCACCAGGTCGTAAAAACACCGCGGCTTCATCCGCGGCAGCGTCGCCATCTGCGCGCGGCTTTCGACCTGGAACACGCCGATCGTATCGGCCCGCTGCAGCATTGCGTAAACCGCCGCATCGTCGGGCGGCAGATGGGCCAGGTCGAGCGCCACGCCGGCGTGCTCCCTGACCAGCGGCAGCGCGGTTTCGAGCACCGCCAGCATGCCGAGGCCGAGCAGGTCGATCTTGATAATCCCGAGGTCGGCGCAATCCTCCTTGTCCCACTGAATCACCACCCGCCCGGGCATCGTGGCCGGCTCGAGCGGCGCGATTTCGTCGATCGGTCCCGCCGCAATCACCATCCCGCCGCTATGCTGGCCGAGATGGCGCGGGAGGCTCTGGATGCGGCGCGTCAGCTCGACCAGCATTTCGATTCGCGGCGCGGCGGCGTCGATACCGCCCTGCTTGAGCAGCGCGGCGTAGTCGTCGCGATCGTCGCGGAACTCGTAGGCGCGGGCGAGCCGCGCCAGCCGCTCGACCTGCTCGGGCGCGAAGCCCAGCACCTTGGCGATCTCGCGCACTGCGCTGCGGGTGCGATAGGTAATGACGTTGGCGGTCATCGCGGCGCCGCGCTGGCCGTAGCGGCGATAGAGATACTGGATGACGCGCTCGCGCTGCTCGCCGCTCGGCAGGTCGAGATCGATATCCGGCCACTCGCCCCGCTCCTCGGACAGGAAACGTTCGAACAGCAACTCCATCTTGACGGCGTCGACCGCGGTGATTCCGAGCGCGTAGCAGACCGCGCTGTTGGCGGCCGAGCCGCGTCCCTGCGCCATGATCCGCTGCTCGCGGCAGAACTGGACGATGTCCCACACGATCAGGAAGTAGCCGGCGAGCCTGAGGCGCGCGATCATGCCGAGCTCGTGTTCGAGCTGGCGGCGGATACGATCGTCGATCTGCGCCCAGCGATCGCGCGCGCCGGCATAGGTCAGCACCCGCAGGTAGCTGTCGGGGGTCTCGCCCGGCGGCAGCGGATAATCGGGAAATCGATAGCCGAGATCCTTGAGCGTGAATTCGCAGCGCGCGGCGATTTCCCAACTGGCGGCGAGCGCGCGCGGCAGGTCGCGGAACAGCGCCGCCATCGCGTCGCGCGGCTTCAGGTAGCGCTCGGCATTCGCCCACAGCGCCCGCCCGGCGGCTTCCAGAGTGGTCTTGAGCCGGATACAGGTGAGCACGTCGAGCAGTGCGCGGTTTTTTTCGCCGCCCTCGCTCGCCCTGCCGTCGACAGGTGAGAAGCAGACCTCGTTGGTGGCGACGGTCGGGACGCCGGCGGCGTCGGCCAGCGCCAGCAGCTTGCGGTTGAGACGCTCCTCGTCGGGATCGAGATGGCGCTGCAGATCGATGAACAGGTTGCCGCGACCGAAGATCGCACCGAGCCGATCCAGCAGCGGCCGCGGTTCTTCGCCGCGCACCAGGCTCCGCGCCAGCGGACTGCGGACGCCGCCGGCCAGGCAGATCAGGCCGGCGCCGAAGCGTTCGAGATCGTCGAGCGTGAGCCGCGCCGCATCCTTGGCCGGATATTTTGGCGGCGCCTCGTCGTCGCCGGTCGCGTCGGGCGAGGCGGAGGATTTCGCTCGCGACGCCGGCGGCGCCTCGAGTGGGCGCAGCTTGGCGGCGGTGATCATGCGGCAGAGATTCTTGTAGCGTTCGCGATCGGGCACCAGCAGGTAGAGGCGGCTGTCGTCCTCCAGCGTCAGCTCGGCACCGACGATCGCTTTGAGCCCGGCCCGCGCCGCGGCGTGATAAAAGCGCGGCGCGCCGTAAAGTCCGTCGCGATCGCCCAGTGCGATCGCCGGATAACCGAGCGCGGCAGCGCGATCGACCAGCTCCTCGGGCAGCGCGGCCCCCTCGAGAAAGCTGAAAGCGCTGCGGGCGCGCAACTCGACGTAGCGCTCAGTCATAGATTCCGTCGACGAACCAGCGCCCGCTATGACGATCGCAAAAGGCGCGGTAGACGGCGCCGTCGCCGAGTGCGAGGTCGTAGTAATCGCGCGCCAGGGCGCGCTCCGCGCCATGCCACCATTCGCCCTCGCGCCGCCATGGCCCGGCGATCGAGACCACCCGCGCCGCCAGCCGCTGACCGCGGACGAATTCGGGCGTGCCGCGATCGCATAGCACTTCGATCTCCTCGGCCGGCCGGATGGCGCGGATCGTGAGGCGCGTGAGGTTGCCTGCGGGCGGCGGAAGTTGGGCGGCGACCGCGGCCGGCGGCGCGGGCGCGAAGGCCTGCAGATGCACCGCCTCGGGCCGCCATGAATCCTGCGGGCCGAGCATCCCGACCCGATCCGGACCGCACAGCGCGGCCAGCCGCGCGAGGGTGGTTTCGAGGCGGCCGGGCACGGGCGTGGGTGGCGTGAAGAGGTCGCTCTGGGCGGGACGCGGGGCGCGCGCTTCGACGCTAATCGCGATTGCTTCGACCGCGGCGGCCGGCGGCGCCGTCTCGATATTGAGCATGATCAGCGTGAGCAGCGCGCGGACGTCGAGGGTGGCGGCGGCGATCGCCACCCGGCGCTGATCGCGGCTCCGATCGGCCAGTCCGAACTCGAGCGAGATATCGCCGGCCACCAGGCCGCGCAGACCTAGGCGATCGACGGTCCGCTCGAGCATCGGGCGGATCAGAAAGCCGAGCGGTTCCAGATGTTCGACGCCGTATTCGAGTTCGAGCTTCTCGCTGAAAGTTTCGTCCTGACGGCGCGGGACGAACGGGGCGAGGCGCTCGCCGCGCGCCAGCCTGACCAGTTCGAGACCAGCCGCGCCGAGCCGGCTCGCGACCGCGCGCGGATCGAGCCGCGCGAGATCACCCAGGCGTCGGATTCCCCAGCGCGCCAGGGTCTGTTCGAGATCGCGGCCCGGCGCGCGCTCGAGATCGAGCACTTCGAGCGGCAGCCAGGCGAGGAAGTCGCGTTCCATGCCGGGCGCAATTACCCGCATCCCGCCGCAGCGCGCGGCCAGGTAGGCGACTTCCTTGCTGGCGCCGATACCGACCGCAACCTCCAGGCCGACGCGGCGCGCCCGGCCGATCAGCTCGGCGGCTAGCGCGGTTTCCGCGCCACCGCTTGCAGAGCCATCGAGGGCCTGGTCGGGATCGACAGGTTGCGCCGGATTGAACAGCCGCGCGAGTCCCCCGAGGTCGAGCCAGGCGCGATCCGGCGCCCCCGCCTCGACCAGCGGCGAAACCGACTCGGCGGCATCGAGCAGCGCCTCGAAGGCCGAGCGTTCGGCCGGCGGTGAACGGCGCGCGATCGGCAGCTCGGGCACGATCGCGCGGGCCTGCGCCGCGGTCATCCCGACCCGCACGCCGGCGGCGGCGGCCTCAGGCGATACGGCGATCAGCTCGGCATGCGGCGCGGGGTTGGCGCTGAGCGCGAGCGGCCGTTCGCGCAGTTCGGGATAGGAGCGGAGCATCGCGGCGATCGGCAGATCGGGAATCAGGATGCAGGCGATGCGGCTCATGGCGACAACTACCGCGCATCGAAATATTTCGTCTGCGGGGACGCCGGCGAGGGAGCGGGCGCGACGATGCCGGGATCGATCTGCGCCTGCCAGGTTGCGGCGCGTCCGGCGCCGCCGAGCTTGTTGCGCGCCACCCGGGCGTCGATCGCGCAGCCGTCGAACAGCGCCGGCGCCAGGCGCGAGGGACGGCTGAAACGCGCCTCGCTATGGATGAGATTCAGGGTCAGCGCGGCGAAGGTGGCGCACATCCGGTGGGCGGCGAGTATCAGCATCGCGGTGGAGGTGCGTTCGGCGCGACGCGCCATCCGCAACGCGGCGCTGGTCATCAGCGGCAAGGTGCGATCGCCGAAATCGACGACGATCAGACCGAAGCCGCCGGTTTCCAGCACCAGCTCGGCCGCCTTGAGAAAGTTTTTTTCGAGTTGCCGCGCGCCGCCGGGATGAGAACCGGGGCATCCGACCCACAGCACGCGGGCGAGGTCGACCCCGGCCGCGCGCATGCTCGACGGGTCGAAGGCGGCGGCGGAATCGATCCAGGCGGCGACTTCGCCGTCGGCGGTGGCGCGGGCGAGGAAGGCCGCGGCGAGCGAGGTTTTGCCGACGCCGGCGCGGCCGACGATCTCGTTGATACGGCCGCGGACCAGGCCGCCGCCGAGGGCGTCGTCGACCGAGGGCAGTCCGGAGCTCAGGCGATGGGTCTTGCGGGTAAGCTCGCGGCCACGAAAAACGTAAGGGATTTCAGGTACTTGCGCGCTGTCGAGGGGCGATTCAGCGCGAACTTGGGGAGTGGCCGCCATCCAGCCACTTTCGCTTTTTCTTCGCTATTTTGTCAAGCGGCGAAGTATCCGGCTGTTGATACCAGATCGGGCGGCCCTATTTTGGCTCGGTCAGGCTAGTCTTTTCGTTCTGGTGGTGCTTGTTCTTTTTGGGTTCAGCCGTATAAAACCAGTCCGTTTGTACCTCAAGAGTTCTAGCATCAAAGCTTCCGACCAAGTATCGAAAGCAAAAGTCTTGTCGATAGGGCCGGTCGAAAACATCATGGAAGCGGACGTACCCCAGAAACGTGAGTTCCAACTTATGCGGCAAGATTTTGTGCCAAGTCTCTGGGGTCAAATAGAGGCCGGTAATAAAGTTGAGCGATATATCTGCTGGACCGATCACCCGATCACGAATCTCAGGGACGATGGTCTTTTCCCGGGCGCGTTCTTCGCTGGTCGGCGTATCCCATTGCGTTTTTGCCAGATGAAACCGCGCGCGAACGCCATCGATAATGGCAACGCCCTTCCCGTGGTTCCTCAATTCATAAGAAATCTGAAAGTACAACTTGTTACTCGTTGGGGACGGTATTGCATAGGGATAGGAGATGGACTCCGCCCTAATGACCATTTTTGGTGACTTTAAAAATACGTAGGGCAACTCTACGTTCAGCGCCAGATTAGCGGCTTTTGCACTGTCTTCAGCTGCATTCGCGGCTTGACGAGTAGCGCAGAAAATCAGGAAAGCGGCTACGACATTGATAGCACTAACTGCGACCAGCCATTTGTCCACTCGGTCCGAGCTTTTCTGCAGCGCAACCAGTTGCCTCTCTATCTTTCGATAGTTATAGGCCTCTTCGCTGGCTGCTGGCTTGAATTGTATGGGTTGCGTTGGTTGCAGTCGGGCAGCGTTGTTTTTAGAACGAGTATTTTCGTCTTCGCCGTGCTTATTCTCGTGCTGGACTTGGGGACTTTGATGTTCAGTTGGCCTTGTACTTGGAACTGGGCTTGCCTTTTGCTCTGCTGCGCCTAACAGCAAGACCGACACGACCAGGATCAGCAGCAACGATTTTCGTGACCAGGGCATCGAGATCGACCTCGGTTGTGAAGTAGCGCGGATGCGCCTGCACATATACCACGAGGATTAATAAGAGCCAGTAGGGCTCGGGGTGGCGCCGATAGTCAGACAGTCAAGTCGTCAACGGATAATTCAGGTTGTCATTCTGAGCGCAGCGAAGAATCCCGGGATTCTTCACGGAGCCTGCCCTGAGCAGAGCCGAAGGGCAGACTCCGTTCAGAATGACAACCTGACTTGCGCAGAAATTTCCTAGTGCCAAGCGTCGGATAATCGCGAGGTCAACGGCAACAGAGTGCGGGGTGGGGCTCGGAGAGGGGGTGACGCCCCTCTCCGAGGCAGGGTGGCGGCGGCGTGCGGGGAGAGCTAGGCCGGGCTGGCTTTTTTGCCGACCGCCCAGAGCATCGTGACGGCCATGAACACCACCACCAACGAAGCCAGATAGTTGGTGCTGAAGCTGTGCGAAACCACTGCTCCGAGCGTGAACAACGCGAGACTGGCGACTGGTAGATGGCGTAATTTTCTAAGTCTCTGCATTTTGTGCCCCCTCAGTTGGATTGCGAGGTGCTTGCCGGCCGAGTCTGCCGGCCAGCCGCAATTCCCTCTCGTTTCCGAAGAGAGCAATTCCCGGACCGGCGCGTGCCGAAGGCAAAGCTCAAGAAAAGAGAAAATTGCCCATCAAGACGCTGTCGATGCCGGTTCTTTCGATAGCTCCGGACGGCACCGCCAACCGCGCTTGCCATCGAGGACGCGGCACCCGTCGCACGCCGCGCGGCCTCGAATCGACGGGAATTGTTGTGGCGAACGAAGGGCATCAGACCATGTGCCGGATCTTCAGAGAAATTTTCGGACTCGCGGCAGAGGTTGCCGGACGGGGCGCGGCGGCGGCGTTGTGGTTGCCCCAATTCACAGGGCTGGCGGATTTATCCGGCCGACTCGGCAGATCGACCAGCCAGGAGACCAGATCGATTTCGACTGTCGGCGCGGAGTCGCGCTCGCATTGACGATGGATGCGTAAAAAGCTGCTATGAAAAACGGTCGATCGGGTGCCCCCGAGCAGCGCCGGACTGCGGGTTCGGTTTCTTGCCATGGGGGGTGGAAAAGCAAGACTCACGCCCGCGGCCGCGCGCAACAGGTCCCATCATAGGGCAAAATTGACTTTGAATGCGGAGGCGAAAAACCGGCACTGCCAAGCGTGCTTGACGTCTGACGCTCGGGCGGCGATCGCCGGTGATCGCCGCCGAGCGCAGGGGTTATCTGGCGACTGCGGTGGTGCGCAGATGGGAGAGCGCGGCGAGCTGTCGCGGGCTTAGCTGACGAACGCCCGCGGAGCGCGCGGCGGCGCCGGAGATGGCGCGCGAAAGCATCAGTTCGGGTGCGACGATACCCTCGACCTGGGCGCGTTCGAGCTTGACGCCGAGCGTGCGCTCGACGGCGCGCAGTGACAGCCCCTCTTCGGGCGTCACCAGGCTCAAGGCCTCGCCCGACTTGCCCATCCTGGCCGTGCGGCCGATGCGATGGATGTAGGTTTCGGGAACCTCGGGCAAGTCGAAGTTGATGACGTGCGAGACGTCGGGGATGTCGAGGCCGCGGGCAGCCACGTCGGTCGCCACCATGACGCGATAGGTACCCTTGTGGAATCCGGCCAGGGCCGCGAAGCGCTGGCTCTGGGAGCGATCGCCGTGAATCGCAATCGCCTTGACCCGGCTCCGCACCAGCAGCTTGGTGACGCGATCGGCGCGAATCTTGGTGCGCGTGAAGACGATCGCACTGGTGACCTCGGGACGCTTGAGCAGCGCCAGCAACAGGGTCCCCTTGTCGAGTTGATTGACCGGGTAGACCTGCTGGCGAATGGTGGAGGGCGGGGTGCGCTGCTCGCCGACTGTGACGCGTTCCGGATTGTGCAGAAACTCACGCGCTACGCTCGCGACGCCGGCCTCCATCGTGGCCGAGAACATCAAGGTCTGATGCGGCTTGGTGATGGTCCGCAGGACGCGCCGCAATTGCGGCAGGAAGCCCATGTCGAGCAGGCGATCGGCTTCATCGATCACCAACAGCTCGACCCCGTCGAGCCGGACCGTGCCGCGCTCGAGATGATCGACCAGGCGTCCGGGGCAGGCGATCAGAACCTGCGGGCGGCCTTGCAGCTCGCGCAGTTGCTGGCCCATCGATTCGCCGCCCACGATGATCGCGGCGCGGACCGCGGTATGGCGCGAAAGCAGATGGAACTCGCGGCCGATCTGGACCGCCAGCTCGCGGGTCGGGGCGAGGATGAGGGCCACGGTCCCGGGTTTGCGTTGATGTTGAAAGCGGTTGAGCAGCGGCAACAGAAAAGCCGCGGTCTTGCCGCTGCCAGTGCTGGCGGTGGCGACCAGGTCGCGTCCGGCCAGGACTAGCGGAATCGCGCTCGATTGAATCGGCGTCGGATGCTGATGTCCGCGGTCACGGACCGAGCGCAGGATTTCAGGGGACAGAGCGAAAGCAGAAAAAGACAGAAAAACTCCATGTTCAGAGCCACTGGATTCAGTCGGGCGGTAAGGCCAAACGGTTGGTTCTGGGTGATTGCGGTTGGTACGCTGCGGAATCCAACGAGCGCTTTAGCCTATAATCGGCTGACAGAACTATATAGTTAATCTGAGACCAGATCAAGCGGCCCCGGTTACTTGCCGGAATGTTCCACCGCGCGATTGCGAGCCTTGCCGTTTTTCAGCGACGGTTCCGGTTCGATGGTGATTCGATGGCCATGCAATTCGCTATTGTTCAACAGGCTGAAGGCCACGGCGACGTCGGAGAGCGCCGACATTTCCACGAAACCAAAGCCGCGGCATCGTCCCGAAGCTCGATCGTGGACCGCCAGCGCATGCAGCACTTCTCCGGCGCGCGAGAAATGCTCCTGCAGGTCGCGGCTGGTGACCGAAGCCGCGAGATTGCCAACATAAATCTTGGGCATCTTGTTACTTCTCCCACTCTCCCAGACAGTCGGAACGTCGAGCAGGCAACGGCTTATGTTTCGATGCGCTACGTCCGAAGGCGAGTCGTCGATTATAGTATCTGCTTCAGGTCTGGAAGTATATGGCGGGTTCGCGCTGCGCCGCGCGACTGAGCAAATTTGCCTGGCCTAATCCGCCGTACTATCGTTTCGAGTGTGGAAGAGCCGGATCATTTTCGCGAACTAATTTACGATAACTACAATGTCCATTCCGATGCTACGCCGGTCCACCGGCTGCTGACGCTGCGGGCGCCGTTTTTGAAGTCGGTGGTGTCCCGACACTTTCCGCCCGACCGTGAAGCGCGCGTGCTGGAGCTGGGATGCGGTTACGGCGGGCTGCTTTATTTCGCCCGCCAGGCGGGCTATCGGCAGCTGCGCGGCATCGACCGCTCACCCTCGCAGATCGAGCTGGCGCGCAGCATCGAAATGGGGGATGTGGTCGAGCTCGGCGACGCGATGGAGTTGCTGGCGGGCCTGCCCGACAGTTCGCTGGACGCGATGGTGGCGCTCGACCTTATCGAGCATCTGCGCCGCGACGAGCTGCTCGAATTGGCGGCGCAGGTGGCGCGCACGCTGAGGCCCGGCGGCCGCTGGATCATAAACACCGTCAACGCCGAATCGCCGTTCTTCGGCCGCATCCGCTACGGTGACTTCACGCACGAGCAGGCCTTCACCCGCGGCTCGATTGGTCAGTTGCTGACGATCTCGGGGTTCGGCAACGTGCAATGCTTCGAAGGCCGGGTGATAGTCCATGGCCTTAAGAGCGCCGTCAGACGAGTGCTGTGGGAATTCTTCCGCGCCTTTGCATCGCTGTGGATGCTGGCGGAGTGCGGCACGGCCCGCGGCCTGATTCTGAGCCAGTGCTTCATGGTAGTGGCTGAGAAGCCGCGATGAAGCGGCGCGCCGTGGGGGTGCGGCGAGGCTCAGCGCGGCGCCGGTCTTTGGCCCGGCCTGACGGCCATCGAGCTCAAGGAAGCCGAACGTAACATCGATGCGATCAGATTGGCCGCGGCCGGATCGATCGGCGGACTGATCGGATGTAGCCGGCCGGCATAGCCGGCGACATCCTGGATCGAGATCAGCGCCCTCCTGATTCCCGGCGGCGTGACAAACGGTTGCGGGTCGCTGAATTGATTCTGCGCCGAAATCAGCGGGGCGGATGAGTCGCCGTTCGAAAACATCACCTTGCACGAGCCTGCCGGTCGCGCCTCGATCAAGTTGCCGGAAAGTTGGAGGCCCAGGCTCGCGTTGTCGACTATGTAATAGCCGTCGGAGGCCAGCAGATAGGTGGCGGTAATCAGCCGCGAGTTGGCGATCACGAAGCGCAGGCCGTGCGGATGGGCGAAGGCGACGTAAAGATGATGAGCCGCCCCCTCGCTATCGGAGCCGATTTCCACCACGTGCCAGGAGGCGAAGTCGTTGACGTACCAGTCGATGAAGTTGTGCGAAAGATTGAGTACATAGCTGTCGACCGAGCCGACCCGATTCAGGTACACCGCCGCATCGCGAAACGCCACCGTACCGCCGTCGATCCGCTCGTCGTAGGTTTCCCCGCCGCCGGCGATGTAATAGCCGTACCATCCGCCTTCGCCGTTATAAGCGGCACCGATAACCACGTTGCGGAACTCCATCAGCTCGCAATTGCTGTTGCTACGATTCCCTAGCCGCACGGCCACCCCGGAACGCTCGAGATTGAGGTTGCGCAGTTCGTCATGGGTGGCGGCCGATTTAATGCCGTCGCCCTGGTCGTATTTGTCGATATCGATGATAACGGCGGGCGTGGAGCCGCGGTCGAAGTCAGTCACCTCGAAATTTTCGAGCACCAGGTCGCGCGCCTGGTTGAGGTTCATCACGATCCCGCCGGCGCCGCCGCGCCATATAAGCTGCGTCGTATAGCCGGTGCCGAGCCCGGCGAAGCGGATGGCCGAGGCGCGATAGAAATCCAGCGTCTGGCCGATCGGATACTGGCCCGGGGGAATCACGATCACTCCGCCTGAGCCGTTGACGCCCCGGATGCGGCGGAGCCGATCGATCGCCGCCTGGAAAGCCGGCGCATCGTCGTGCACCATCCGGGTCGCCGCGCTCATGCGGAGCGGCTGCGAAACTTCGATCGAGTGACCGCTAATCGACCTGATAGTCGCGTGGAAGCTCTGATTTCGCGCCCCCGCCGGCATCGCCTTGCCGCTCAACTCATCGGTGCCGAAATCGTGGCCGAGATAGTCATAAACCATGTAGCGCGGCCGCGCGCAGCCCTGGCAGGCGCGACCTCCGGGCGTCGTATACCAGTTGTTGGGCAGCACCGCGCGCAACTTCGGCGTGCAGCCATCGCCCTCGCATCCGTACATCAAATAGCTGACGGCGGCCGGATCGGAGTTCCATACCAGGTGGATGCGATTGGTCGGGTTGGGAGTCAGCGGCGCGTGGTCAACCAGCAGTGGGGCGCTGGGCGCGCTCGAGCCGAGCTTGGCGTCGACCGCGATAATTCGCCAGCTCCAGCGCGCGTCGCATCCCGCATTGGCCCGATCCACACGGCAGGGCAGGCGGATGATCCCGCGCTCATCGTAGCTTATGGCGCTGCCCGTCAATCCGTTCGGCGCGGCGACGGCGGGCGGATTGCCGGCGCGGAGAATCGTGATCGCCTGCCCGGGGGTGAAATCGCCGACCTCGCCCGGAACTTTAACGATGCTCGAGCCTTTCGTGACGACGACATCGACCGTTCGATTGCTGCCGCTCGCGCCAAAGTTCCGAACGTTCAGAATTCGTCCCCCGCCGGCGCCGAGCAAGGTCTGCAGCGCGCTCTGCTCGGCCTGTGCGGGAGCAGCGACATTCACCGCGATCTGCAGCAGGCTCGCAAAGACCGCGAAACTAAAGGACCGCAATCGCAGGCCGGCAGGTTCATCCATAGGTGAGGGTAGAATTTCAGCGCCGCGGCAATGTGGGGTGAAAAGCCATCAGCTCGGCCACTTGGTTATCGGGTTTCTCCGACGCGAGCTAGTTACCCGAGTGTTCTAAGGCCGGGGTTTGCGCGTGTAGGGCGCCATCGCGTGAATGCCACGCATAAAGGTAGCTTGCCGGAGGTTGTAGGTCAGGTACTGGCCGCAAGCGGGCATTTCTCAACTGAAATTCAAAGCCGTGATTGCTTAGGCTTTCCGTTATGGTTGAAAGCCGGCCAAAGCCAGGATGGACTTCCATTGCGATCTTATCCACCCGACTAAGCCACTCGGTATTTTTTGAGAACAGAGCGTATTCCGACCCTTCGATATCAATCTTGAGAAAGTTCACTTGCTTAACGTGCTGCAATGCGAAAAGTTCGTTGAGCTCAATGCGTGGCGGCTCGTCTTTATAGTGCGAGCCGCCGGAAAGGCCACCCGGCCTGCTTACGACGCCCGATTCAGCGCCAACCAGACCCAGCAGCACAGTCGCATGGCAATTATTGCGCGCAAGATTCGCTTGGATTTCACCCAGAAATTCCGACTGAGCTTCAACGGCGATCGCGCTTGCCCCGATGCGCGCCGCAAGCAACGTAAACAGACCGACGTTCGCTCCTAAATCAACTACGGTGTCGCCCGGACGAACACGAAAATCAGGCAGAACGAAGTACACCCCCCGGGCATACATCTCGCGCATGCCTGAAAAGTCGCTGCTGCGGAGATTCAACGTCACTCCCATGTAACGGACCACGATCGTACCGGACCGGAGCCATCGATCGGCAGGCTGCAAAGTGCCGCAGATAATAATCTCTCTGGCGTTGCGAGCCACGGCGGCGCAGTTAGCGCATGGTGGTCGCGGTGCCTACCAGCGGTCTTATTGATGCCACTTCCGAGACTAGACGCTTAACCTTGGCCAGCATTCCCCTAACCGAATTTTGGCACGGTGCTCTTAAGTCGCCTAAGCCAGGATCTCCCCGTCTCCTTCGATTTCAACTCGCGTTATAGACCCTCTCGCCGGCGCTCAGCAAGTTCTGCAACGAACTCGCTTGGGCCTGTGCGAAACCGGCGAGGTCACCGCCACCGGAAGCGGGCGTGCACGTATAGCTAAAACACGTAGCTAAAATAAGAGGCGGCCACCGCGAATTGATTCGCTGAGGGGTTTGTTCAGCGAGAGAAGAATCGATGCAAGATTTCAGCGCCGTGGCCACTCTGGCGCAGCCGTCGTGACGGCCGAATCGGAGAGGAACTCAGCCCCGTAAACTGCGATATTCACCAGCCCGACCGCTACCAGCGCCCACAAATAGCCGCCGAGAACGCCGGACGCCCCGGATTCGATTTCGAGCAGCCCGGTCAAAACCACCGCCCCCAAGGCGACTGCGCCGACTCCGCTGCCTGGATGAAAAAACATCAACTCGGCCACGCGGTAAAAGATGCCTAATAACAAGGAGCCGATGACTACCCCGATCACACCGAAATTGGCGTAAAGTTCCACGGTTTGAGGCAGGTTGTAGGTGGTTTCGTGATCGTTAAGTTGGAGGTATCCATAGCGATGTCCGAAGTCTTGGCCGGTTTTCTCCTGCGGCTTTCCAGGCCACAGCAGCCTGGGGATCGGCTTGAACAGAATCGGGTAGTAGGTCGCGCCATCCCAATAAGGCACGATATCCGGGGTCTGACGCAGCACGTCGGCGAAGGTACAGGTCACGCATAGCCGGTTGGCAGCGAACTGGATCAACGTATCGTAGCTGCCGAAGCGGCCTTCGGCGGCGCCCTCCGCGACCCCGCTAAAGATCTTGAGTTTCTGGGCGGTTGATACGCCGGCCGCGGCGCCGCCGTGCCAGGTAAGGCCGCGAAACGGAGACATCAGGGGACGCAGTACCGCAACTCCGATCGCCCCCGCTAATATCGCCGACCACCACAGCCTGCCCCGTACTTCGGAATACAGCACCAGCATGGTGAGGCCAACAATCAGAACTTCGCCTGTGGCACCGGAGGACAGTCCGACCAGCAAGCGTGCCGGAAGCAGTACGCCCCACAGGGCTAACAGGTAGAGCAGATTCAATCGGTGCCACAACTGCAGCGTGAACAGCAGCGCGATCCCGTACATCGCGAGATCGGCCGCAAACACCACAAACTGGCTGGAATTGCCAGACTGTAGGCGCGCGTTCAAAAGGAAGGTCGCGGCGACGCCTACTACACACATCGCGACGGCCGCAATTCGGATGACGCCGGGATTCGACCACGCCATCTTGAACCGCGGAATCAAGGACCCGTTCTCTGGAATCAGGAAATAACCAAGGCAGATGCCGGCGAAACCGACCAGCGCGAGTTCGAGTGCCATACAGACCAGGGGATGGGGAAGATCGCGACCCGGAAACTCCCCGATATGCACCCGATGCAGGATCAGTATGGGAATTGCGTAGTAGGCTGCGAACTCTATCGAGAAAATCGCCAGGAGGGCACCCTTGCGGCGGACCGCGAAGCTGACCACAGGAATTGCGCAAGCTCCCAGCAACAAGAGCGCAAGAAAGATCATCTCAGCTATCTTACCTTGCTAACGGCCTCAAGCGAACCGGAGGGCGGATGCGGCCTGCAATCTCGCTTCAGAGCCTCAGCGCTCGAACACCGAGCGGTAGAACTCGCCAAGCCGTTCGGCGTATTTCTTCCAGCTCAGTTCGGCTTGTGCCTTAGCCAACGCCGCCTGCGACATTTTCCGGCGCAGCTCCTGGTTACGATAAAGCAGCTCCAGGCGCTCAGCGATGGCTTCGGGCGACCGAATCGGAATGACGAAGCCATCCTCGCCGTCCGTAATGAGGTCCGCGGCGCCGTTATTAACCGTGGTTATCGCGGGCAGGCCACACGCCATCGCCTCGCCACATACGTAGCTGCAACCATCCTCTAAAGTGGGGAGCACAAACGCTGAAGCACGCCCGTAATACTCAAATAACTGGTGATTCGGCACGAACGAGAGGTGCCGAAAGATCCCGCGGTAGCGGCCAAGGATAGCGTCCATGCCATGCGACATCGACCCAATCAGGAGCAGCTCGGCATCAGGTAGAGCAAGCTTTTTCCACGCTTCGAGAAGATAAACCTGGCCCTTGCGCGGTGAGATCTGCGCGACGCAAATGACTCTGAAGGTTTTGTCCGGTGGCGCCGGTTCAGCCATCAGATGGAAGCGATTCAAGTCCACGCCGTAAGGCAGGACCGCGGTGCGCCGCGCGTCGTAGCCGCGACTGACGTAGGAATCGCGCACGATGCGCGACGGCGCCAGGAGAAAATCAGACGCAAGCGACTCTTCGATCTGGCGCTCCTGGATTCTGGACAGTCCTCGAGTTCGTTTGAAACCAAACCGTTCGTTCTCTTCGTTCAGGATCGCGTTCATGCCCTGCGGATGCTGGTTGACGGGTTCCAGGATCGCCAAGGCGCCTTCCTGCTTTGCCCGCTCTATCAGCTTGACCCCGGTTCCGTGCTCCATCAGATGAAGGATGTCGCATCGATCCCATCGCCGTAACGCCCCCATCTGCCAAAGGTCGGCGTAATACGGATAGAACGCCGGGATCAGGCGTCCCTTGGTAAGCATGCCATGCAGCTGAATCAGGTATTCCTTGGGCCACAGGTTAACCGCCCGATCGCGCCCGATTCCGAGCGTCGCCGCATCCGTCGAGACTTTGTGCGAGTAGTAGAAGCGGTTGAGAAGGCCCGCCTGATCGATGTAGCGCACGTAGTTTCGATAGTGGAACACTCCACATACTGCGATGTTCACTTTCATCTGGAATTTCCGCTTCAATCGGGTAATAGGATCGCTCTGTTAGTCCGGGTATCGCCGGGTAGCATCCTTGCGCGCCAGCCCCGTCGCGGCGCCACCGCTCGCTGCCTGGCCCGGGCTTGAGGCGCTGGTAGATATCGGCGGATAGCGGCGCTCCTTTCGCCCACGGCAGCGGAGCAAAGGGCGGATGGATCCGCCGAATCAGTCTGAAATTCGCGTGTACATAGGCTTTAAGGCCGGAAAGATTTTCTCCCACCCACTGCGTCAGGATCACGTATTGCACGTCACCGAGCGACCCCGGATCGTTCATGGCATCCTCGCCGACTGCGGTGTTGAGGGTCTTGTAGCCCTGCGCATAGAGCCACAGCCTCGAGGTTCTGGTCGCCAGCGCATACCAGACCGTTTGCGGGCCGATCACTGCCGCGCCGGGCGGGATGCTCGCCCTGATCTCCCGGTCAAAGGCGGGATAGTCACGTCCCTGCCATTGGTAGGTGAGCGTGAAAACAATCAGCAGCAGCCGAACGAGACCGGCCAAAATCGCGAGGGACGCAAGCGGTCGAATCGCCAGGCGCCCGAGCACGGGCAGCTTTTGCCTCTCGATTTGACCTTCCACGAACGCCAGTCCCAGGCACCAGAATGCCACTACGGTTGCCAAATAGCGCGGCGACGTTTTCGTACCGTAGGCGGTGAGAAAAACCATGAACAACAGGGGAGCAAGCCACAGACATACTGATTCCCAGCGTCCGCGGCTGGTCTTGGGGATGATGCACAGGATCACGATCCCCAGGGCCAGATTAGGAAATCCTAGCTGCGCTACCGCGTAATGTTCGTAGCGGCGCCACTCCGACCCGATCCGGTAAAGCTCGTTTCGCCATCCGATGCGTGGGTCGAGGTAATCCCTGCTGATACCGGCCATCTCGGCGCGACACAGTTGCAGATGCGGCAGCAAAAACCAGAAGAGTGAGGCCGCCACGATCGCGAAGCCGGCCAGAAACGCAAGCGTCGAAATTGCTTTCGAGCGCAGCGCGGCCTGGATCGGTAACGACGACAGCATCGCGATCCCGCACACAGCGAGACCAATCGCCGCGAACGGGTAATAGGTGGCGCCGGCGAGTCCGGTAACAAGACCAGCGATGCCCCAGTAAACCGGGGACATGCCGCGCGCCCCGTTAGTCGCGCACCACCTGCTGATCAGGAGAGTGGCCGCGATAAAGAAAACGAACACCACGTCGTACCTTCCGGACTGCCAGGTGCGGTAAGTGATCGGGTCCAACACGAAGACCGCGACCGCCAGCGAAGCGGCCCGAAGCCCGCCCAGTTGACGCGCCAGCTCGAAAAGTATCGCCGCGGTAGCAAGCCCGAATAAGAGTGTGGGCAACTTGGTCTGAATCACACCGAAACCGAAAACCTTGTAGAACGACGCGAGGACGAGCGGGAGCACCGGCGGGAAGCAGTCGAAGATCTCAAAGCCGCCACGCTGAAAGGTCCGCGCCAGTGTGCCGTGAGTAACAAGATGCAGGGCGGGCGCAGATAAGTATATTTCGTCGCCGCCAATCGCCGGGTATCTGCCGAGACTTATAACACTGACGCCGATTACCGTGGCGACCACGGCGACAAGCGCTTGCGGCCTGGCCATCCAGTCATGAAATCGCCCTGCAATCGCGCACATGCCGCGGACGCATCGGTCTCGGTCAACCTGCATCACGTGGTTCGCCCTCCGATGTACTGATACCCCATTCAGGCCGGACCGGCGAGCACGCGCAACCGGCGCGCGTGGTCAAGGCATGGCGTGCGACCGCTATCAATGGAAGGATAGGCCCCGGCAATCAATCAACGATCATCGAGGCTGAACCGATGCGCAGCTCGTTCGTGAACGTCGACGGAATTCGCACTCACTATCTGGAAGCCGGCCGCGGCATGGACGTGGTGATGCTCCACTCGGGTGAATTCGGCGGCTGTGCCGAACTCAGCTGGGAGTTCAACCTGCAGGCGCTGGCGCGCCATTTTCGCGTCATCGCACCCGACTGGCTGGGCTTCGGCCGCACCGCCAAGCTGCATGACTTCGAGAATTTCCCGGGGCGGATGCTGTCGCATATGCGGCGCTTCGTCGAAGCGAAATGTATCGAGCGGGCGGTGTTCATCGGCAATTCGATGGGCGGCAGTTACCTGGCGCGGGCGATGGCGTCGGCGACTCCGATGTTTGCGGCGCGCGCCATCGTGCTCGCCAGCGGCGGCGGCTTCACCCCCTTCAACGACGCGCGCAAGCTGCTGCTCGATTACGATTGCTCGCGCGAGGCGATGAAGGGGATGCTGCACGCGCTGTTCCACGGCGCGAAATGGCCCGCCGACGAAGCCTACCTCGATCGTCGCCATGAGCTCAGCCTCATCCCGGGGGCCTGGGAATGCGCCGCCGCCGCGCGCCTGAAATCGCCCGCGACCGAGCGCAAGCAGGACAGCTTCGGCCAGCCCGACAGCACGCCCTACGAACTGATTTCCGTGCCGACGCTGATCGTGGCCGGCGCCAACGACAAGCTGCGGCTGCCCGGCTATGCCGACGAGCTGGCGCGCCGGATTCCAAACGCCGAGTTGCACGTGTTCGAGGACTGCGGCCATTGTCCGAACATCGAGCGGGCCGAGCGCTTCAATGCGGTGGTTATCGAATTTCTGAAACGGATCGAGGCGAGCGCGGCCGGCTAGACTTCGCGGCGCACCTGCTCGTCGATAAGCGCCGAAAGCCGGTCGCGATAAGCGGAGGGCGGCAGCGAGGTCAGCAGTTCGCGCGCCCGCTGCACCTGCTCGGCCGCCATCGCCCGCGCCCGCGCAACGATCTGCGGCTCGCGCAGCAGTTCGAGCGTGCGCTTGAAGATCGCATCCTCGTGGGCGACGCCGTTACCGAACATGGCGCGCAATTCGGGATTATGCTCGGCCGCCAGCACCATCGGCAGCGACGGGATGCCGGCGCGCAGATCGGAGCCGACCGGCTTGCCGATCTTCTCTTCGGGCCCCAGCACGTCGAGCAGATCGTCGACCATCTGGAAGGCGCGCCCGACCGCGTTGCCGAGCCGGCTCATCGCGTCGCTGACCGCGGGCGGTGCGCCGGCCAGGTCGGCCGCGACTCTGCCGCCGGCCGCGAACAGGGACGCGGTCTTGCGCGTGATCACCGCCAGGTACTCGTCGAGGCTGATGCCCGCGTTGTAGCGCAGCCGTCCTTCCATCGCCTCGCCCTCGGTGAGCTGGATACAGGCGCGGGCGGCGGTCAGCACCAGCGGCTCGTCGAAGCGGCCGCAGATTTCAAAGGCGCGGCAGAACAGGTAGTCGCCGGCCACCAGCGTCGGCGCCGAGCCATAGCGCGCGTAGGCCGAGGGGCGGCCGCGCCGCAGCGCGCCGGCGTCGATGATGTCGTCGTGCAGCAGGGTCGCCGAATGAATCAGCTCGAGCGCGGTGGCCGCGTCGATCGCGTCGCCGACCGCCCGCTCGCCGCCGCCGCAGGCACGGTAAACCAGCAGGATAAACATCGGGCGCAGCCGTTTGCCGCTGCCGTCGATCAGATAGTGACAAATCTCGGCGATGTGCGCTTCGTTGGAATCGAGCAGCGACGATAGCCGCTCCTCGACCGCCGCCAGGTCGGTTTCAATGGTGCCGTGGACGGAATCGATCACGGGCGGCGCCAGCTCCGATGCGATACTTTTCTTCACAGGCGAGGCTCAGCGGAAGAGGTCGGTTTCGGCCGCGCGGACCAGCGCCCGCGCATCGCCGTCATAGGGTTCATGCCGATAACCGCGAATCACCACAGCCGGAAGTCCAGCGTCCTTGCGCATCAGCAGGCCGGCAGCCGAGGCGAGCTCATCGGCGATCGCAAGCACCGTGTGATGCAGCTCGCGCCCGCCCATGTCGCGCGAACCGCGCAGATCGAGAATCGGGTTCATGCCGGAAATTCCCAGGCAGACTTCGGTCTGTCCCTCGCGCCATGGCCTGCCGAAAGTGTCGGTTATCAAGACCGCCACGTCAACGCCTGCCAGCTTGCCGAGTCCGGCGCGGAGCCGGGCGGCCGAGGCGTCGGGATCGATCGGCAGCAGGATCGCGCGCCCTTCGGCCATACTGTTCGACTCATCCATCCCGGCGTTCGCGCATACCCATCCCGGGCCGCTCTCGACGATCAGGACACCGCGTTCCATCCGGATGATACGGGTGGCTTCGCGCAGCACCAGCTCGACCGCGCGCGCGTCCTTGTCGAAGCGGGCGGCGAAATTGCGCGCCAGCGCCGAGGGCTCGACCTGGTCGAGTTCGCGGGTGCGGCCTTCGGACTTGGAGACGATCTTCTGGCACACCGCCACGATATCGCCCGGCTCGAAGCGCCACGCCTGCGCCGCCGCGGCCTCAAAGATCAGGCCGGCCAGGTCGTCGCCGGCCTCGATCAGCGGAATGCCTTCAATTGCGGTAAGTGTCAGCGCGTCCATCGCTACGACAGCCTACACTGCGAGCGCGCGCATCACCACGTCGGCAAGACGGGCGGCGCGCGTCGGGCTGGCCATGATGGTGTCGGTGGCGACGGCGCGCATGCCGAGTCTTTCGATCGGCGCCAGGTAGCGCCGGTCGGCGTGATCGAGCACGAATACGCCTACGCAATCCTGATAGAGCCGCGCGATGCCCAGCGGCGAGACCTCATGTCCCAGCCCGCGCATCATCCGATCGGCGGGGCCCTTGATGGTGCGGCCGCCGACGATCGGGCTTATCGCCGCGACCCGGCTTTTGGCCGCGCGCAAGGCCTCGCGAATTCCGCCGAGCGCGAGAATCGGGCCTAGCGAAACGAATGGATTGGACGGCGCCAGAATTATCGCCGCCGAGCTTTCGATCGCCGCCAGCGCCGCCGGCGCCGGGGTCGCCTGCTCGACGCCGCGCAACTCGATCCGTTCGACCGCGCCGCGCGCTCGCCGATGGACGAGATACTCCTGGAAGGCGAGGGCGTCGGGCCGGCCGCGCAACTTGACGAAGGTCCGCACCGGGTCGTCGGTCATCGGGATGACAGCGGCTTTGACGCCCAGGCGCGCCGCGATGTCAGCGGTCACCCGGCTGAGCGGGACGCCGGCGCGCAGCCGTTCGGTGCGATACAGATGCGTGGCCAAATCGCGATCGCCGAGCGCGAACCAGGCCCGGCCGTAAAAGCGCTCGAGCGCCGCGAGCAGCTTGAAGCTCTCGCCGCGCAGACCCCAGCCGTGAGTCGGATTGGCCAGGCCGGCCAGCGTGTAGACGATGGTGTCGACGTCGGGCGAGACGTGCAGTCCGTAAAACTGCTCGTCGTCGCCGGTGTTGACGATTACCCGGATGCGCCGCTGGTCGACCCGCCGCAGCAGGCCGCGCAGAAACCTAGCCGCACCCACTCCCCCCGCAAGCATCGTGATCGGCGGTTGGGATAATCGGGCGCGCGCCATTGGGTGCCTTTCGTCCGTAGAGTTTCCGGTACAGCGTGTTGCGCTCGACGGCGATCCGGCCCATCGCCAGCGCCTCTTGCTCGATCAGATCGACCGGCACGAACTCGCCGGCCTCGCCGCCGGCCTGGACCGTGATGCTCTCTTCCATCAGCGTGCCCGAGAAATCGTTGCAGCCGGCCTTGAGAGTGGTGGCGGCGAGCTCGACGCCGAGCTTGACCCACGAGGTTTGCAGGTTGTCGATCTGGCCGCGCAGATAGAGCCGCGCCATCGCGTACATCTGAAAATCCAGCAGCCCCTTGCCGAGCGGCTTCACCAGCCCCTTGCGATACATCACGGTGTTCTGATGGATGAAGCGCAGCGGCACGAACTCGGTGAAGCCATGGGTCCGCTTCTGGATGCTGCGGAGCAGGTCGAGATGATTGATCACCTGGCGCGGGCTCTCGATGTGCCCGTACATGATAGTCGAGGTGGTGGGGACGCCGAGCGCGTGAGCCGTGGTGATGATCTCGACCCAGGCCGCGACGTCGACTTTCTTGTGGCTCAGGATCTCGCGCACGCTGTCGTCGAGAATCTCGGCCGCGGTGCCGGGAATCGATCCGAGCCCGGCCTCGCGCAGCATCCCGATGTACTCGGGATAATCCATGCGGGTGCGCCGCGCGCCGTACATGATCTCCATCGGCGAGAACGCGTGCACATGGATGTCGGGAAACTGTGTCTTGATCTTCGCCAGCAGGTCGCGATAGCGGAAGGCCGGCATGTCGGGATTGATCCCGCCCTGCATGCAGACCTCGGTGGCGCCGCGGGCGCGGGCGTCGGCGACCTTGGCCAGCACGGTTTCGTCCGAATGGTCGTAGGCGTCGGATTCCCAGCGCTGGCGCTTGAAGCCGCAGAACTGGCAGTTGACGAAACAGATGTTGGTGAAGTTGATATTGCGGTTGACGACGTAGGTTACTTCGTCGCCGCAATCCTCGGCGCGCGCCAGGTCGGCGCACTTGATCAGCGCCCGCAGGTCGTCGCCCTGGGCGGTGTAAAGCAGCAGCCCCTGCTCGGGCGTGAGCTCGCGTCCCGCGAGGCTCGCATCGAGCGCCGCGCGGACCTCGGCGCCGGTGCGATCGAGCAGCGCGGGCAGGGGAGTCGCCTCGATTTCCTCGACGTAGTCGCGGAGTTCATGGTCGGTCACTTGTCACCTCCAGCGATCCGGGAACACAACTCGCCGACCATCGGTCTGAGCGCCGGGTCGAGCCATGCATCATCGATGTATTCCGGATAAATGGCGAGCCGTTCGCGCAACTCGAAGCCGGCCCGGGCGCAGCGCTCGCCGAGCTGCGCGAGATGGGGCCACGGCGCTTCGGGGTTTACGAAATCGGGAGTGAGCGGCGAGATTCCGCCCCAGTCGTTGATCCCGGCATCGAGAAACAGTTCGATTTGATTCGGCGACAGATTGGGCGGCGCCTGCACGTTCATCTCGGCGCCGAGCACCAGCCGCGCGGTCGCGATTGCGCGCGCCATCTCGAAAGCGTCGGGCTCCGGCGCATCGGCCATCGGAATCTCGGGCTTGGCGCGGAAGTTCTGGATTATCACTTCCTGGATATGGCCGTGGCGCTGGTTGAGATCGCGAATCGCGATCAGGCTCTGCGCCCGTTCAGCCGGGGTTTCGCCGATCCCGAGCAGAATTCCGGTGGTGAACGGAATCTTCTCCTGCCCGGCCTCATCGATCATGCGGATACGCCGCGCGGGTTCCTTGTCGGGCGCCCATTGATGGGCTCCGCCGTGGGCGCGGAGCCGCGGCGAAACATTCTCGAGCATCAGCCCCATGCTGGCGTTGAGCGGCCGCAGCGCGCGCAACTCGGCCCGCGTCATCAGCCCGGCATTGGTATGCGGCAACAGCCCCTCTTCAAGCGCGACGGCGCAGGCCCGCCCGACATACTCCATGGTGGTCCGCACGCCCAGGCCGGCCAACGTCTGGCGGTACTCCTTGAAGGCCACCTCGGGCTTGTCGCCCAGGCACATCAGCGCTTCCTTGCAGCCCAGCGCGCCGCCGCGCCGCGACCACTCGCGAATCTCCTCCGGCAGCATCGTCCAGGCGCCCGGCTCACCGGGATCCTTGCGAAAGGTGCAATAGGTGCAGCGGTCGCGGCACAGATTGGTGACCGGCAGAAAAATCTTGCGCGAGTAAGTGACGATGCGCCCCTTGGCGCGATCGCGAAGCTCGCGCGCCGCCGCCATCACCAGCCCGAGCTGGTCGTCGGGACACTCGATCAGCGCCACCGCCTCGCGCTCGTCGATCGGCGCGCCGGCGGTCGCGCGATCGGCGATTTCGCGCAGATTTGGTCGCGCCGCGCGACTAAAGATCGATGGCGCCCCGTCCAGCATGATTCATCGCTCCTTATAAGCCATCATCTGCGGGCAGGCAACCGCGCCCCGGCGCGCAGGGCCGCACGGGGATTTTGCGAGTAGTGCCGCGGTTGCGATAGTCTGATGATCGAGGACATCCGGTGGCCGAAAAGCCCATAGCATCGAGCGAAGCTGACGGCGCCGCCGCGGCCGCGGCCGGCGCGGCACGCAGCGAGCACGAGGTCCAGCTCTACTACTGGATGAAGCTGATTCGCGCCTTCGAGGATCGCGTCTCGCGGCTCCATCGCCAGAACAAGATTCTCGGCGGCGTCTATTCGGGCGCCGGCCAGGAAGCGATCGTCACCGGCATCTGCGTGCCGCTGCTGGAGGGCGATTTCGTCGCCCCGCTGCATCGCGATCTCGGCGTCTTCCTGATGCGCGGGGTCGACCCGGGCCGCCTGATGGCGCAGTTGATGGCCAAGGAGGACGGGCTGTCGCGCGGCAAGGACTCGTTCCTGCACGGCGGCGACCTGTCGCACGGCGTGTTCGGCTCGACCTCGATGCTCGGGTCGTCGCTGCCGGTCGCGGTCGGCGCGGCGCTGAAGTTCAGCATCAAGCGCGAGAAGCATATCGCGGTGGCCTTTTTCGGCGAGGGCGCGGCCTCGCGCGGCGACGTTCATGAGGCCATGAACTTCGCCGGCGTGCGCAAGCTGCCGGTGCTGTTCGTATGCGAGAACAATCGCTACGCCTATTCGACCCCGTTCGAGAAGCAGACGGCGGTCGAGAATATCGCCGATCGGGCCGCGGCCTACGGCTTTCGCGGTCACGTCTGCCCCGGCAACGACCTGTTGGCGGTGGTTGGGCTGGCCGAGCGCGAGATCGATTCGATTCGCGCCGGCGGCGGGCCCGGCCTGATCGAGTGCAAGACCTATCGCTGGCGCGGCCATAGCGAGCACGATCCGGCGCTCTACCGCGACCAGGAGGAGCTGATGGAATGGGAGAGCCGCGACCCGATTCCGCAGTTCGAGTACTTTCTCGGCAAGCGCGGCCATGAGCTGACGCGGCTGCGCGCCGAAATCGACGAGCGGGTGAATCAGACCGTGCAGGCGGCGGTGGATTTCGCCGAGCAGAGTCCCTCGCCAAAAGCTGAAGAAGCACTTGAAGATCTTTACGCCGCTGAAACGCCCGCGGCGGCGCCGAGCGCCGCTGTCAACGGCTCCGGCGTACGAAAATGACGGGCGGCCGATGGAAGTAACCTACCTCAAAGCAATCAACCAGGCGCTGCACGAAGAGATGGCGCGCGACGAGAACGTGCTGGTGATGGGCGAGGACGTGGCCGAGCTCGGCGGCGCCTTCAAGGTCACCGAGGGCTTGCTGGCGGCGTTCGGCGAGGAGCGCGTGATCGACACGCCGATCTCCGAGTCGCTGATCGTCGGCGCCGGCGTGGGCGCGGCGGTGCTCGGGATGCGGCCGGTGGTCGAGATGCAGTTCGCGGATTTTATCTCGTGCGGCTTCGATCAGATCGTCAATACTGCGGCGACGCTCAGCTATCGACACGGCGGCCAGGCGAGCTGTCCGCTGGTAGTGCGGGCGCCGTCGGGCGCCGGGGTGCATGGCGCGCTGTTCCATTCGCAGAATCCCGAGGCCTGGTTCACGCGCGTGCCGGGCCTCAAGGTGGTCGCGCCGGCCACCGCTTACGACGCCAAGGGGCTCCTGAAGAGCGCGATTCGCGACAACAACCCGGTGGTCTACTTCGAGCACAAGCGGCTCTATCGCAGTATCAAGGAGGACCTGCCCGACGGCGACTTCACGGTCCCGCTGGGACGCGCCGAGCTGCGTCGCGAGGGGCGCGATCTCTCGATCATCACCTATGGCGGCACGCTCCATCAGTCGCTCGACGCGGCGCGGATCGCCGAGAAGGAGGATGGCCTCTCGGTCGCGGTGCTCGATCTGCGGACCCTGCTGCCGCTCGATCGCGAGGCGATCCTCGAGACCGCCCGGCATACCGGCAAGGTGCTGGTGGTCCATGAAGATCGGTTGACCGGCGGCATCGGCGGCGAGGTCGCGGCGATCATCGCGGAGCACGCCTTCGAGTATCTCGATGGACCGGTGCGCCGGCTCGCGGCGCTCGACACGCACGTGCCGTTTGCGCCGCCGCTCGAGGAATTCGTGCTGCCCAACACCAACAAGATCGTTGCTGCCATTCGCAGCCTGGCGGCGTACTGAGATGGCGATCGAAGTGACGATGCCGCAGATGGGCGAGAGCGTGGTCGAGGGCACCATCGCAAAATGGCTGGTCCACGAGGGCGACCAGGTCGCGCTCGATCAGCCGATCGCGGAAATCTCGACCGATAAGGTCGACGCCGAAATTCCCTCGCCGGGCGCCGGCGTGATCACAGCGCTGGTCGCACAGGAAGGCGAGACCGTACCGGTGGGCGGCAAGATCGCGATCATCGAACCGGCGGCCTCGGCGGCGACGCCGAAACCGAAACCCGCTGCCGCTGCGACGCCGGCGCCAGTCGCGCCGCCTGCGGCCGTCGCCACCGACGGCGCGGCCGGGGCCCGCAAGGTCGAAGCTACGGCCCCATCGCGAGTCCCATCGCCGTCCGCCGCGGCTGAGCCGGCCGACGAGGGATCGCGGCGCTATTCGCCGGTGGTGATGCGGATGGCGGCGGAATACGGACTCGATCTGAAGCGCATCAGCGGGACCGGAATCGGCGGACGGGTTACCAAGCGCGACCTGATGAACTACCTCGAATCGCAGGGCGGCACGCCAGCCCAGCCGTCATCCAGACCATCACAGACTGCTCCGACCACGGCTCCGGCGGCCTCGCCAGCGCCCGCAGCATCGCCGCCGCGAGCGGCGGCAGCGTCGGGAGCAATCTTCCGGCCGCCGCTCTACGAGCCGCGCGAGGGCGACGTGGTCGAGCCCTTCACGCGCCGGCGCAAGCTTATCGCCGAGCACATGGTCTACTCGAAGACCCATGCGCCGCACGTCGGCACGGTGGCCGAGGTCGACATGACGCGCGCCGCAGCGCTGCGCGAAACTCACAAGCAGAGCTTCCGCGATCGCGAGGGCTTCGCGCTGACGATGCTGCCGCTGGCGGCGGCCGCCACGGTGCGGGCCCTGAAGGAATTTCCGCGCATGAATGCGGCGGTGGCCGGCGACTCGCTGGTGATTCGCCGCGAGATTAACCTCGGCGTCGCGATGGACGACGAGGAGGGCTTGCTGGTGCCGGTGATTCGCTCGGCGCAGGCGATGTCGGTGGTCGGCCTGGCGCGCGAAATCGAACGGCTGCGCCGCAAGATCGAAAGCCGCCAGCTCACCGCTGACGATCTCGCCGGCGGCAGCTTCACGCTCTCCAACCCGGGACGCGAGGGTAATCTCTACGGCTTCGCGATTATCAACCAGCCGCAGGTCGGCATCCTGCGCATGGGCGAAATCAAACGCCGCCCGGTCGCGGTCGAGAGCGACGGCCTCGAAGCGATCGCAATCCGCAGCATGATGTACCTGGCGCTGTCGTACGACCATCGCGTGATCGACGGCGTGCTCGGCAATCGCTTCCTCTATCGCGTCGCGCGCATCCTGGCGGAGGCCGACTTCGAGCTCTGACAGAATTTCAAGCGTCGGTTGAAGATTTATGAAGGCCATGGTGATCGCGAAGCCGGCGCCGATCGAAAGCCAGCCGCTTGAAGCCCGCGAGCTGGCCCCGCCGGAGCCGGCGCACGGCGAGTTGTTGATCCGGGTCCGCCGCTGCGGGGTGTGCCGCACCGATCTGCACGTCGCCGAGGGCGATCTCGCGCCGCATCGTCCGAGCGTGGTGCCCGGTCACGAGGTGGTCGGTATCGTCGAGCGCTGCGGCCCCGGATGCACGCGTTTTGCGCCGGGCGCGCGCGTCGGAATCGCCTGGCTGCGCTCGACCTGCGGTTCCTGTCGATACTGCGCAAGCGGGCGCGAGAATCTCTGTCAGGATGCGCGCTTCACCGGCTGGGACCACGACGGCGGCTACGCCGAGCTGGCCACGGTGCGCGAGGATTTTGCCTACGAGATTCCCGCCGCGCTCAGCGATGAAGCGGCGGCGCCGCTGCTATGCGCCGGAATAATCGGCTTTCGCGCGATTCGGCGCGCCGCGGTCAAAGCGGGATCGACGGTCGGGCTGTACGGCTTCGGCGGCTCGGCGCATCTGGCGATCCAGGTGCTCAAGCATTGGGGATGCCGGGTGTTCGTGATGAGTCGTGGCGGACGCCATCGCGAACTGGCCGAGGAGCTCGGCGCGGATTGGATCGGCGGCGCCAATGAGCAGCCGCCCGCGCCGCTGGAGGCTGCGATCCTGTTCGCGCCGGCGGGTGAAATCGTGCCGTTCGCGATGGCGGCGCTCGACCGCGGCGGCGTGCTGGCCATCGCCGGCATCCACCTGAGCGCGATTCCGCCGCTCGATTACGCGCGCCATCTGTTCGAGGAGCGCGAGCTGCGCAGCGTCACCGCTAACACCCGCGCCGACGGCCGGGAGTTTCTAAAAATTGCCGCCCAGATACCGATCCGGATCCACACCGTCGCGCTGCCGCTGGCCGAGGCCAACCGCGCGCTCATCATGCTCAAGCATGACGAGATCAAGGGCGCTGCGGTGCTGGAAGTTTCCTAGCCGGCTTCAGAGGCCGGCGTCCTCGGGCTTGAAGACCACTTCGATCCGCGCCAGGTAATCGGCGAATTGGCAGGCAAGCCGGCGCGCGTCGCTGCCGTCGCGGCGCCGGGCCGCATCCATCAGGTGCGTGCCGATCTCACTGATCGGATCGAAGCCGTAACTGCCGCCGTCGCCCTTCATGCGATGGCCGAGCGCGCCGATGGCGGTGAAATCGCTCCGTTCGATGGCGGCGTCGAGGGCGGTTGAGTCCGCGCGCTTGTGGATCAGATAGTCAGGAATCAGATCGCTCAGATCGGCGTCCACTTCGACCACGATCTTACCGGGCGCGGCGGCCATCGCCGCCGGCGATGAACCGTTGCCGGCTTGCTCCGGTGCGCCCGACTCGGGGCGCCTGGTCGCGGTCGCCTCGCGAATCGCGGCCAGCAAGGTGGCGCGCTTGACCGGCTTGCTGACGTGCGAATCGCAGCCCACCTCCAGGCTGCGGCTCACCGCGTCGTTCATCGCCGAGGCCGTCAGCGCGATAATCGGGGTACGGGCGAGATGCTGCTTCGCCTCCCATTCGCGAATGGCGCGCACGGCCATGTAGCCGTCGACGACCGGCATCTGGATGTCCATCAACACCAGGTCGTATTTCGAGGCCATGAACCTGGCAATCGCGCTCTCGCCGTTCTCGGCCTCGTCGATCTGGTAATTGCCGCCCTTTAGATAGGCATCGATCAACATCCGATTGTCCGAGGAATCCTCGGCCAGCAGGATTTTGAGCGGGACGGCCGGCGCGAGGTCGCCAGCCTGGGCCGGCGAAGCGGCGGTGGCGGCGAGACTGGGCGGGCGCGGCCCCAGCGCGCGACTTGCCGTCTCCAGCAAATCGCGACGTCGAATCGGCTTGACGAGGTAGTGGTCGAGCCCCAGCTCCCGCATCTCTTCCAAACCCGCGGCCAGGTCGTTGGAAGCCAACATCAAAACCACCCGCTCGGGAGTCTGCTCGGCGGCGCCGGCCGGGCCGTTCTCTGCGGCCTTGCTCACGTCGCGCAGTGTTGCCGGCTTCATGCGGGTCACGACGTCGAACGCGCTCGCCCCCCGCATTCGGGCATCGAGCAGGACGAGGTCGTAAGGCTTGGCGGCGGCGCGCGCCCGTTCGATCAGGATAAACGCCGGGTCGGCGCCGGCCGCCTCGTCGGTCGAGGCGCCATACGGTGCCAGCAGCTCGCGGGCCACCTGGCGATTCAGCTCGGCGTCGTCGACCACCAGTATCCGCCGGCCGGCCAAGGCCGCCTCAAGCGCGCGATCTTTCGGCGTCTCGATGGCGCGGACCGCGAGCGGAATCGTAAAGCTGAAGGTGCTCCCCGTAGCGACCCGACTTTCCACCTTGATCTGACCGCCGTGGAACTCAACCAAACGCTTGACGATCGCCAGCCCCAGGCCGGTGCCGCCGAACTGGCGCGCGACCGAGGAGTCGGCCTGGGTGAAGCTCGAGAAGATGGCCGCCAGCTTTTCGGGAGCGATGCCGATGCCGGTGTCGGAAATCGAGAACCGCAGCCGGGTCGAGGCCCGCGCCGGGCCGGTGGATTGCGGCGGGCCGTCATCGCGCTCGACGGTCAGCAGCACTTCGCCGTAGCTGGTGAACTTGATGGCGTTGCCGAGCAGGTTGATCAGAATCTGCCGGAGCCGCAGCGGATCGCCGGCTACTGCCAGCGGCACGTCCGGTGCGATACGCGCGGCCAGCTCGAGGCCCTTCTGATGGGCGCGGATGCCGAGGGTTTCGACCGCTCTTTCGACCAGCTCGTCGAGCTCGAAAGCGACGTTCTCCAGGACCAGCTGTCCGCTTTCGACCTTGGCCAGGTCAAGGATGTCGTCGATCAGCGCGAGCAGCGCGTCGCCGTTGGCGCGCATGGTTTCGAGATAGCGGCGCTGGTGAAGGCTGAGCGGCGTCTCCCACAGGAGCTGCGCCATCCCGAGAATCGCGTTCATCGGCGTCCGGATCTCGTGCGACATGCTGGACAGGAAATCGGACTTGGCCTCGGAGGCCGCCAGCGCCGCCTCGCGCGCGGCGATCAGGTCGGCCTCAGCCTTCTTGAGCTGGGTGATATCGCGGGTGATGGCGACGATGCAGCGCTCGCCGTCGAGTTCGAGCAGCACGCCGGAGGTCATAATCGGGACGATCGAGCCGTCCTTGCGCCGCAGCAGACCTTCCATGTTGCGCACGAAGCCGTCGGCCTGTAGCGCCGCGACGAAGGTCGGCTTCAGGTCGTCGGCGCGCAGCTTCAATTCATCCAACGCGCGGCCGATTACCTGGTCGCGGCTGTAGCCGGTCAGGTTCAGGAATTCGCGGTTGGCGTCGAGATAGCGGTCGTCGCGCAGGCGGCGGATCGAAATCGCGTCGAGACTGGTGTCGAACACCTTGCGCAGCTTAATCTCGCTCTCGCGCAGCTGTTTGTCGACCTGCTCGCGCTCGGCGATGATCCGCTCGCGCTGCTCGATTTCGCTTTGCAGCCGCATCTGGCTTTCGCGCAAGGCTTCGACCTGGGCGGTCAACTCGGCCTGCGCCGCGATCAGCGCGCGCTCGCTGCGCTTGATATTGACGATGTCGCGCACCGCCATGATCGCATGCGGTACGCCCTTGAGTTCGACCACCACCGCGGAAATCAGATGCGGCTCGATGCCGCCGCGGATCCGAAAGTTCTCCTCCCAGTCGCGCACGAAGCCCTGGGCGCGGAGCAGCTGGAAAAACTCCGCGCGCCGCCGCAGGTCGATCCACAGCTCATGCTCGTCGATGTTCCTGCTGACGGCTTGCTCCCGGCTGATGCCCGTGAGCCGCTCGAATTCCGGGTTGACGTCGATGAAGGCCAGGTCGCTCAGGCGCTGGATTGAGATGGTGTCGAGGCTGGCCTCGAAGACCTTGCGGACCATGGTCTCGCTGTCGTGCAGGCGCAGCTGGTTCTCGCGCAGCGCCTCGACCTGTGCGGTGAGCTCCGCACCGGCGGCGATCAACTTGGCCTCAGCCGCCTTGGTTTGCGTGATGTCGCGGACGACGCTGACGGCGCAAGGCTCGCCGTCGAGTTCAAGTAGTACCCCCGACTCTGAAATCGGGACGAAGACGCCGTCCTTGCGCCGTATCGTCCGTTCCATATTGCGCACGAAACCGTCGGTCTGTAGCGCTTTGATGAAGAACGGCTTGACGTTCTCCGGCCGCAGCCTCAGCGAGTCTACGCTATGGCCGATCACCTCGTCGCGGCTGTAGCCGGTCAGGTTCACGAATTCGTGGTTGACGTCGAGATAGGTATCATCGCTCAGGCGGCGGACCACGATCGCGTCGAGGCTGCTATCAAAGACCTTGCGCAACTTGGTTTCGCTCTCATGCAGGCGCAGCTGGTTCTCGCGCAGCGCCTCGACCTGTTCCGAGAGCGCGCGATGGGCCTCGCGCAACTCGCGCTCGGTGCGCTTCCATTCGCTGATGTCCCGCACCACCGAAACCACGCATCGCTCGCCGTCGAGATCGAGCACCGCCGACGACATCACGCCCGGCACGATCCGGCCGTCGCGATGGCGGAAGATGCTCTCGATATTGCGCACCGATCCTTCGGCCTCGAGGCGGCGCAGGTATTCGCGATGGTCCTCGGCAGTCACCCACAGCGCGAGCTCGCCCACCGTATGGCCGATCAGCTCGTGCCGGGCATAGCCGGTGATGCGCGCGAACTCCGGATTCACTTCGACGAACAGGCCGTCGCTCAGCCGATTGACCGTGATCGCGTCGAGGCTGACCTCGAACACCCGCCGCAGCGCCGAGTCAGCCGCGGCGGATTTCGATCCCGCACCCGGTGACGCGGCCGTGGGCTTGCGACGCAGCTCCGCGAACAGCATCGGAATCGCGCCGCCGATCAGCGCGACTATCGCGACCAGAAACGGTTCGGGACGCCTGAGGACAATGCCGCCCAGGCTGCAGGCGAACGCCAGCATCACGCCGCCGGCGAACATCGCAGCGCGCCATCGGCGGCGCCGTCGATCGCCGAATCCAGTCGCCGCGATTCCCGCGCCGGTCGCTACCGGAGGCGCCGGCTGATCGCGCGGATCAGGCGACGCAGCCATCGATGCAGTTCCTTGTCGTGTCCACGATCCTCGTATCGGTTCCTCTCAGGATTGGACGTCGTCCACCCACAATCGAGGGCTGGTGGCGGATCCCCCTCCGCATACAATTTGATGTTGGCGGTTCCTAATCAGCGAATCGATGGGCTTACTTGCTTATGCCTATAAGGACCATGATTTTCATTGTGGAGCAATATTATGATATCTATAGATAGTTAAAGATCGCAATCGCCGTGACCGTTAAGCTCCCAGTGCGCGATCGAGATCGGCGATCAGATCGTCGGTCGCCTCCAATCCGACCGACAGCCGGATGAGGCTCGCGCTGATGCCCGCGCTGGCCAGTGCCTCCGCCGACATTCCCGAATGCGAGGTCGTCACCGGCCGCGTGATCAGGCTCTCGACTCCGCCCAGGCTCGGCGCCGAGACCGGCAGTGTGACGCGTTCGATCACTCTTTCCGCCGCCTTGAGTCCGCCTGCGACCTCGAAGCTCAGCACGCCGCCGAATCCGTCGAGCAATTCGCAGGCGCGCAGATGATCGCGATGGCTCTCGAGGCCGGGATAGTGGACGGCGGCGATCTTCGGATGCTGCTCCAGGAACTGCGCAATCCGTAGCGCGCTTTCGTTTTGATAGCGCACCCGCACGGCCAGCGTCTTGAGCCCGCGGTCGAGCAGAAAGCAGGCATGCGGATCGAGCGCCGCGCCGAGATGATTCGAAGTGTGGCTGATGCGCTCGACGATCTCATGGCCGCCGATAATCGCGCCGGCGACGATATCCGAATGGCCGTTCAGATACTTCGTGCCGCTATGCAGCGACAGATCGAAGCCGACTTCCGCCGGGCGGAAATTTATCGGCGTCGCGAAGGTGTTGTCGATAATCGAGACCAGCCCGTGCTCGCCCGCGAAACCGGTCACGGCGCGCAGGTCGCCGACCTCGAGCAGCGGATTCGAAATCGTCTCGACGTAGATCGCGCGCGTGTTCTCGCGCAGCTCCTCTTTCCAGGTCGCCGGCTCGCCCGGGTCGATAAACGTCACCTCGATTCCGAGCCGCGGGAACTCCCCGCTCAGCAGGCCGTAGGTGCCGCCGTAGATACAGTTCTGACACAGGATATGGTCGCCGGCGCCGAGAATCGTCAGCAGCGTAGTCGAAATCGCCGCCATCCCGCTGGCCGTCACCAGCGCCGCCTCGGCGCCTTCGATCGCCGCCAGCTTGCGATGGAGTCCGGTATGATTCGGGGTGTTGCTGAGCCGGATGTAACGCAGATCGTGGTAGCTCTGCTGGCCGCGATACTCGAAGGTCGAGGACTGGAAGATCGGCGTCACCACCGCGCCCTCGATCGGCGGCTCCGGCTTGCCGGCATGAATCAGCCGAGTCTCGATTCCCCCCAGAATCTTCTCCATCGACGCACCTCGCCACGCTGATTCCGATCCCGCTTCCGCTTTGTATCACCATCCCACAGGGGTTTCACGCTGTTCCATGCGCCGCTAAGCTGACAATTCCCGGCGCTCGCGGCAGCTCCGGAGGATTGGAGCGTATCGATTTTGAAAGCGCTGGTTATCGGCGGCGGAATTATCGGCAGTTCGGTCGCATGGCGGCTCGCCGCCGAGGGCGTCAAGGTCACCGTCTTCGAACGCGGGCGGCTCGGCCAGGAAGCCTCATGGGCCGCGGCCGGGATGATCGCGCCGCAGGCCGAAGCCGAAGGCCCCGGCCCGATCCTCGACATCAGCCTTCGCGGTCGCGAAGCATTCGAACGGATCGTTGATCGGCTGACGCGCGAAAGCGGCGTCGACCCCGAATACGACCAGGCCGGCATCCTCTATTGCGCGCTCGATCAGGAAGAACAACGCCAGCTCGAAGGACGTGCGCGATGGCAGCGCGAGGCCGGGCTCGGCGCCGAGGTCGAGGAGCTCGACGGCGCGGCGGCGCGGCGCATCGAGCCGATGCTGAGTCCCGAGGTGGTCTACGCGCTCCATCTGCCGACCAATCGCCGGGTCGAAAATCGCAAGCTCACGCAGGCCTACGTCGCCGCCGCGGTCAAAGCCGGCGCCGAGTTCCGCGAGGGCGCACGGGTCGCCGAAATCATCGCGCATAATGGTCGCGGCGCCGGGTTGCGGCTCGACGACGGTTCGCTGCACGAGGCGGATTTCGTCGTCAACGCGGCCGGCGCATGGTCTGCCGAGATTCGCGGCTTGGAAGCCGATCGCGTCACGATGCGCCCGGTGCGCGGACAGATCGTCTGCTTTCAGGGACGGCCGGCGACGCTCGGTCCGGCGATTTTTTCGCTGCGCGGTTACCTGGTGCCGCGCCGCGACGGCCGGCTGCTGGCGGGCTCGACGATGGAAGATGCGGGCTTCGATCGCAGCGTCACGATGGCCGGGATGGGGCGGATACTGGCGGGCGCCAACGCGCTGATTCCGGGCCTCAACGCGATCCCGTTCCGCGAGGCCTGGGCGGGCTTTCGTCCCGGCACGGAGGACAAGCTGCCGGTGCTCGGCCCCTCGTCGGCGCATCCCAACGTGCTCTACGCCACCGCGCATTTCCGCAGCGGCATCCTGCTCTCGGCCCTGACCGGCGAGGTGATCGCCGCGCTCGTCGCCGGCCGCAAACCGCCGCTCGATCTGACGCCGTTCCTGCCCGATCGTTTCGCGAAAAAAGGAGCCGCCCGATGACCTTGCCGGTGCGCGCGCTGGCGCTGATCCGCGACTTGTTCTTTCGCTCGAAGCTCGACGCGCTGGCGAATCAGCTCGGCGCGTCGATCGTCTATGCGGCCAATCTCGACGCCGCCGCCGAGCGCATCGCCGAGTCGATGCCGACGGTCGTGATGGTCGATCTCAATGACGCGAGCTTTCCCGCCGATCGCACCATCGCGACGCTCAGCGCCGCCGCCCCCGGCGTGCGCGTGATCGGATTTGCCTCGCACGTCGATCTGAAGGCGCTCAAAAGCGCCCGCACCGCCGGCTTCACCGAGACCCTCTCGCGCAGCGAATTCACGTCGAGATTACCGGAACTATTGCGCAGCTAACGACGCAGCGGATGTCGAGTGAACTTCGCTATGACTTTCTGGTGTAATGCTGGTCAAAGACCTGAATGATGTTTGGATTGTAGAAGTCTTTCTTTGCACTTCTTGGGTTGCCGGGATCGAGGAAGCGTGATTTTACGAACGCCGAATTTGCGATCAGGGGCTTCCGTATGTCGTGATATTTTTGATTGAGTTTGAAGTCGATGTACCGTTTGGAGAGTTGAGATGTCAACTTCGAGTAGTCCCACGCAAAGTCTCTGCGGATGTCCTCCTCACTTATGGTCACATGCGGTGCCGATGGATCCGCCGTTACGAACACCGGCGTCGCTGTGGTTACTCTCGATCGCTGAAAAGACAGATTTACATTTAGTGAAACGTGGTAGTCAGGGTCATCTCCTAAGGCGCCTTGCTGCGCCAGGCTAGCTAAGAACGCTATGAGACTCCTTTCGTCGTGATTCAAGACGAGGGCAGTAGCTGGAGTTTGTTGGCTGAGAAAGCCGAGAGGCATCAGGAAAAGGTTATACCGAGAGAGATCTCGCTTGAACCACTTTTGTGTCAACGTTATGTAATTGCGAACCGCGGCTGTGCCGATCTCCAGGACCTGCTTGGCAAGCTGCGCCCCTGCGTTTAAGTAATGGGCGGCGTTATCTCGGATCTCGATCAGGCCGTCCAAATTTGTCTTTATTGCAGGGTCCAAACGGGATGAAGCGTTTCCGTCGAGCGTAACGATAGCTTGCCTGATGGATATCGTATGCGCGTTCCCCGAACGGGTTTTCTTCAAATATTGTTTTTTAGAAAGGGTGCCATCCTTTTTCTTATGTCTTTCGTGTTGCTGAATCGCGCGAGGATCGTTGCGATTCTCGGCTAATACCTTCGCTTTGAGCAAAAGCTCCCAGGCATTTAATGCCAAGAGGGCAAATGTCTCTTCTCGGTACTTGAAGTCAGGTTTGTTGTAGATCTCGATAGCCGAGATCATTGCCGCCTCGGACTTCTCTACGAGGTTTGTCGATCGCTGCCGCACAGATCCCGCAGTAAAGATCATAAACCCTCTCCTTGTCCAAGGAGAGGGTTAGGGAGAGGTTATCAGCCAGCGGCGACGCCTACGGCGAACCTCTCCCGGCGCTCGCGATGCTCGCGCCGACCTCTCCTTGGACAAGGAGAGGGGACAACCAAGCGATGCAGGGCTCAGCCCTGCCGCTGGTGACCAGGCTGATGGGCGAGATAATTGCCGATCACCAGCTATACCGCGAAGGCCAGCAATACATCCTGTCGGCGCAGGTGAGATGGCGAAGTAACCCGCGCCGCCGCGGCCGGCGTCAAATGGAAAAAGGATAACGACCAAGCCGTCCGACAATCATAGGAATCGCGCCGCGCCCGGAGTACAGCGCGGCATTCCCGGGTGAGGTGGGACCTGGGGCATAGCCCGCTTTCGGCGCCGTCAGGCGAAGCGCCCTGGTAGCTCGGTTGAGCGTGACGGCGGTCGCCGATCAACCCTCGCACCTGACTACCTGGGCGCCTTTCCGGTTCCGGTAAGCGACACCGTCTGCGGGGCGCCGGTTACATTATCGAAGATCGATAGCAGTGCCGTGTGGGACACGGTATCGGTCGGGCTGAAGGTCACCTTCACCTTGCAACTCTTGCCCGGCAGGAGCGTCTCACCGCACTGACTCGATACCGCGAACGGCGGTAGGGCGGATTGGCTCGCGATCGCGACCAGCACTCCCTTGCTCACGTTTTTGATCGTTACCAATAGCGGTTTGCTGGTCGTGCCGTCTGGAGTGGCGCGGAATTTCAGTTTCGCCGGGGTGAATGTGAGTGTCGCGTTGATGGTATCCGTCGCGACGAAGGCCGAGACCAAGGTGGTTACGTCCGGGGTGCCCCATCCGCTCACCAGATCATAGCCTGTCCCTGCGTCAAATCCCGTAACGCCATTGTAATCGTTGTTCCCCAGCGTGACGTCGCGAATGCCGGTTGCCGGCGTGTCCTGCCTATTGCCCAGCTCATACAGCTGCGGGTTGATGCTGCCCAGGGGGTGCTGGCCGTTCGCTTGAACCATCAACCGCGCGATCCCCGCCCATACCGGCGCCCCGAGACTGGTGCCGCACGCGCAGCATTGCACCTTGGTCGGGCTCTTCGAGGCGGGGAAAACCGAGAAGGCGCCCGGCGTGGAGCAGGCGGCCTCCATCGAGATGTCGGGCACGTCCCGGACGCCATCCGCAGGGGTTCCGCTGTTCTGAAATGAAGGTTTGGGCCAAACCTTGCTTTGGCCACCGCCACCCGAGCCGATTGCCGGATTGCTGGGATTTGGCTCATCCCACACCGATTCGGCGACGAAGCCGACGTCAGCGCCCTTGGAATTGTAATTGGGCTGGAACTGCGTACCGCCGATCGAGGTCACGTATTGATCGGAGGCGAGTTCGTTAACATTGCGGCTGGTCCCGACGACGCACTTTCCGGTGGTCGGATCGAAATCGAACTCCGCCGCGCCCTCATCGCCCTCGGCGACGAAAACCGTCTGTCCTTGCGCAGCCGCCTTCGCATAGGTCGTGTGTAAGGCGCCGGTAAAGAAGCTGCTCGGTTGTCCGCAGCTCTCGATACTGATGCTTAGCGCTGTACAGGTGGGCTGATTGACTGCGGTATTGAGCGCATCGACAGTGGCCAGGATTGAGTTACCACCAAAGGTGGCAGGGTCCGCGATATAGACCGAGATGGGCGCTCCCGGCGCCATCATGTGAGAATATTCGATATCCAGCGTGGTCTCGCCCGCGCGGGAGTTCAGACCCGGATTGTCGCTGTCGGCGGGAATCACCCTCGTGAGTTTGGCCGCTGCCAGGTTGAAGGTTTTGTCGAAACTCGCGATCCCGGCATTCATATAGTCTGAAACCTCGATCACACCTATACAGCCGCCGCCGCTGCCGTTGATTCCCGCCTTCAGCAGCGGTTTCGCATCATAGAAAGTGTAAAAGTCGCTCGGAGCAAAGCCGGTCTGACCGTTAAGTTTCACTGCCGGCGCCGTGCCCATGGCAGTCGCCGCGAATTCGTCGGCGGGCGATCCGGGAGCGATATGCATCGGGTTGCGCTGTCCGCGAAGATTGTCCAATCCATCGATGAAGCCGATGGCGTCCGCAAATTGCACTGGCACCGACGGGTCTTTCATGTTGGCGAAATGCTTGCCCCCGTCCATCGAATTGATTTCAACGCCGAAGGCCTGCTCGGCCTGCAAGACCGTGCCGGAAAACCTTATCGTCCACGCATTGCCGTTTGCCTGCTTGACCGTGAAACCGCTTTTCGTGAGCCACTGTACGATCGCGCTGCGTACGCTCGCATCGGGCCCGAAGCGCCGATCGAATTCACCGGGTTTGAGCCAGTGGTGATAGTCCGGGGACGCGGGATTCTGTTGCGCAGCGATCAATGTATCGATCGTCGCGCGATTGGTCGGATTCAGCGCGATGCTCAGCTCAAGAAGCTGCGCTGCCGGCGCTGGGCGCGGCGCGATGAAACGCTCGATTGAGGGCGAATGGTTACCTGTGATTAGCGCTGTCTGCTGAGCGCCAGCGGTCGGCGAGAGCAGCGCAGTCAGCATCGCTATCGTGCCGATCATGGCGATCGCGCCCCTCAGACTGGTTCCAAACTGAATTCCCGCAGCGCATTTCAGCATCCCACATTCCTTTCGTTGTCAGAATACGGCCATCTCAGCTTTTATTGCACTCGATACAAGCCACGGATGCTTATTGAACTCTCAGTTAAAAGGCAAGCCCGAGGGGTGTAGGCAGCAGGTAGATGGCATTCTATGGCTTTCATACATTCCCGATGAGGCGGCGGCTCCCGATCCGGAGGCTGCCGCCTCCTTTTTCTGGCCGGCACGGACGGCAAGCACGCCCGGGGTCGATAACGAGCGACATCCCCGAAGATTCCCTGCCGCGCAGTTAATGGGTGAGGGGCTCAGCCGTGCTGCAGGGTTCAGCCCGGCCGGTGCTATAGATAAACGATGGCGGCGGTGCTCGAGGCCTTTCATCCTGCCGTACGCGCCTGGTTCGCCGAGAGCTTCGGCGCGCCGAGCGAGGTGCAGGAGCGCGGATGGCCGGTAATCGCGGACGCCGCCGGCGTGCGCGGCCATCATGTGTTGCTATGCGCTCCGACCGGCAGCGGCAAGACGCTCGCCGCCTTCATGTGGGCGATCGACCGGCTGGTGGGCGAGGCCGAGCGCGGCGAGTTGCGCGATCAGGTCTCGATTCTCTACATCTCGCCGCTCAAGGCGCTCGCCAACGATATCCGGATCAACCTGGCTGAACCGCTCGAAGGCGTCAGACGCACCGCGCGCGCGATGGGTCTCGACCTCGCCGAGCTTCGCGCCGCGCTGCGCCATGGCGATACGCCCGCCCATGAGCGGAGCGCGATGCTCCGGCGCGCGCCGCATATCCTCGTCACCACTCCCGAGTCGCTATTTATCGCGCTGACCTCGCCGCGCTTTCGCGACAAGCTCGCCTCGGTGCGCTACGTGATCGTCGACGAACTGCACGCGATCGCTTCCAACAAACGCGGCGCGCATCTGATGGTCGCGCTCGAACGCCTCGATCGATTGGTTGCCGCCCGCGGCGATTCGCGGCCGGTGCGAATCGGACTTTCGGCGACGCTCAATCCGATCGAGCGGCTGGCCGGCCTGCTGGCTGGATACGACGTCGCCCGCGACGGAAGGCGCGTCGCGCGACCGGTCCAAATCGTCCGCGCCGAGCGCGATATGCGGCAACTCGATCTGGCGGTAATCGCGCCGGGCTTGGAGCTCGGTCCGATCGCGACTCATCCGCATTGGGAGGCGATGTACGATCGGCTCGCGGAGCTGATCGGGGAGCATCGCACGACGCTGGTTTTCACGCTCAGCCGGCGATGGGCCGAGCGCATCGCGCTCAATCTGCAGAAGCGCCTCGGCGAGGGCGCGGTGCTGGCGCATCATGGCAGCCTCGCGCGCAAGGAGCGGCTGCGCGCCGAGCAGCAACTCAAGCGCGGCGAGCTCAAGGCGATCGTCGCGACCGCGTCGCTGGAGCTGGGTATCGATGTCGGCACCGTCGACCTGGTCTGCCAGGTGGATTCGCCCAAGACCGTGTCGGCGGCGATCCAGCGTATCGGGCGCTCGGGCCATCGCCTCGGCATGACGCCCAAGGGGCGCTTCTTCGCGCTCACGCTCGACGATCTGATCGAATGCGCGGCGGCGGTGCGTGCGATTCGCAATGGCATCCTGGACGAAGCGGAGATTCCGCGCGGATGCGCCGACGTGCTCGCCCAACAGATCGTCGCGATCGCCGCGGAAGAGGGCGACATCGGCCACGACGAGCTGCTGCGGCTGATCCGCGGCGCGGCCGGCTTCGGCGATCTCGAGGCCGGCACGCTCACCAACCTGCTCGACGAGCTGGCGCGCGAGCTGCCGAATCGGATCGGTGGGGCGGCGCCGAAAATCTTCTTCGATCGCGTCACGCGTCGCGTCCGTCCACGGCGCAGCGCGCGGCTGGCGGCGCTGATGTCGGCCGGCACGATTCCCGAGAACGGCAACTACGACGTCGTGATCGCCTCGGAGGGACGCAAGATTGGCGACGTCGAGGAGGACTTCGCGCAGGAGTCGTCGCGCGGCGACGTCTTTTCGCTGGGCTCGAATCCGTGGCGTATCCTCGGCATCTCGCGCGGCCGCCTGATGGTCGAGGCGGCGCCCGGGATGGCGCCGTCGCTGCCGTTCTGGCAGACCGAGGCCAGCGGCCGCTCGCCGGCGTTGTCGGCGACCGTGATCGAGCTGCGGCGCGAAATCGCGGCGCGGGTCGATCGCGACGGGCCGGAGCCGGCGGCCGCGTGGCTGGCAAGCGAATGCATGCTCGACAGCAACGCGGCGCGCCAGGCCTGCGCCTATGTGCAGCGCGGCGCCGCGGCGCTCGGCGTCGTGCCCGATGAACGCACGATCGTGATCGAGCGCTTCTTCGACGGTTTGGGCGGCACCCAGCTGGTAATCCATTCGCCGTTTGGAATCCGGCTCAATCGCGGCTTCGGCCTGGCGCTGCGCAAGCGCCTGTGCCAGAACTTCGATTTCGAAATCCAGGCCTCCGCGATCGACGACGCGGTGCTGCTGGCGCTCAACGCCCGCCATAGCTTCGCGCTCGAAGCGCTGCTGCCGATGCTGCCGGCGCGCGCCGCCGCCGACGTCATGACGCAGGCGATTCTCGACGCGCCGATGTTCGAGGTGCGCTTTCGCCACGTCGCCACGCGCGCGCTCTCGATCATGCGCGCCGACAAGGGGCGCAGAATTCCCGCCTGGATTCAGCGGCTGCGCTCGCAGGAGCTGATGGCGGCGCTGTTTCCGCAGCACGCCGCCTGCTTCGAGAACCGTCCGCCGCGTATCGAGGTGCCCGGCCATTTCATCGTCGCCGAGGCGGTGCGCGAGTGTCTCGAAGAGTCGGCCGATCTGCCGCGCCTGGTGACGATGCTCGAAGCGGTGGCGCGCGGCGAGGTCCGGGTCGTGACCGTCGATTCGATCGCGCCCTCGGTCTTCGCTCATCGCATCCTGCTGGCGTGGGATTATTCGTTCCTCGACGACGGCGAGCGGGCCAACCGTCGCAGCCGCACCGTGACGATGAACCGCGCGATGGCCGAGGAGGTGATGCGCACCGAGGATCTCTCGACGCTGCTGGCGGCCGACGCCGTGGCCGCGGTCGAGGCGGAAGTCAGCGGACGGGCGCCGACGCGCCGCGCGCGCGATCGCGACGAGCTGTTAGAGTTGATTCGGCGGCATGGCGCAATCGCCGCTGCGGAGATCGGCGAGCGCGTGGACGGCGATGCGGCCTCGATGGTAGCCCAACTCGAAGCCGAGCGGCGTATCGCGCGGCTGCGGCTGTCGGCCTCGAGCGCTGAGCGGCTGATCACGGCCGAAGATGTCGCGCTGTTCGCGGCGGCGTATCCCGGCGCGGAGTTCGTCGCCGATCCGCGAATCGCAGGCGGCGAAGAAATCGACGCCGGTGAGGCGCGACGCGAGATCGTGCGGCGCGCGCTGGCGAGTTGCGGACCGACCGGCGTGGTTGAGTTGACGAACCGGCTGGGATTCTCAGAATCCGAAATTGAAGCGGCATTGACCGCTCTGGAAGCCGCCGGCGCAGTGTTCCGCGGCCATTTCACAGCCGCCGGCGAGGGCGCCGAACAATGGTGCGAGCGTTACAACCTCGAACGGATCCATCGCTATACGCTGGCCCGGCTGCGCGCCGAGATCGAACCGTGCGACGATCGCGAGTTCAGCGCCTTTCGTCTGCGATGGCATCACATCGCCGGGCGCGACCTCGACCGCGGCGCGGCGGCGCTGAGCGCGGTCCTCGGCCGTCTGTGCGGCGTCGGCTTCAGTCCCGAGTTCTGGGAGCAGTCGATCTTGCCGGCACGCATCCCCGGTTATCGCCCCGAGTATCTGGACAGCGTCTGCGTCGGCGGCGAGGTCGCCTGGCTCGGAATTTCCGATAGCGCGACGGCGCCCGCGGAGTTCCCCGCGAAGGTCGCATTTTTCGGGCGGCGCGATCCGCTGATCCCCGAGCTCGACGCGGCGGCCGTGCACGACCCGCATGAGCGCGCGGTGCTCGACGCCTTGACGGTCGCCGGCGCGCAATACCTCGACGAACTGTCGGAACGCGCCGATCTCTCGGAACGCGACGCGTTGCGTGCGCTGTGGCGGCTGGCCGCCAGCGGGATAGTCTCGAACGACAGCTTCGCGCCGCTGCGGATGCTGTGGGCCGAGGGCGCGGTGGTCCGCGGCGAGGAGGCGGTGCGTCCCGGCGCGGCGCACCATCGAGCGGCCGTCAAGGCGCGGCTCAAATCGAGCCTGGGCGGGCGCTGGACGGCGATCCGACGGGTGGCCGCTGATGCGGAAATCGATCGGGCGCGCGCCGCGGCGCTGATGCTACTGGAGCGCAATGGCATAGTCGCGCGCGAGATGCTGGCGCTCGAAACGCTCAAGCTCTCGTGGCCGGAGATAGTTTTCGCGCTGCGCCGCCTCGAATATGCCGGCCAGATCCGGCGCGGCTATTTCGTGCGATCGTTGTCCGGCGAGCAGTACGCGCTGCCTGCCGCGCTGGCGATGCTGAACGCGGCCCGCAGTCCGGCGCCAGCCCGCGAACGGCCGCTGGCGCTCAGCGCCGCCGATCCTGCGAATCCGTTCGGCGCGATGTTGCCGTCGTGCGGGATTTCGCGCGAGGCCTCGAACCTGATCGTAATTTGCGCCGGGCTGCCGATCGCGGGACTCGCCGGGCGCGCGCTCAAGCTGCTGGTACCGCTGGAGGGCGAGGCGCTCGCCTCGGCGTTGCGCGCGATGACCGCCTTCCGCCATCGCATCGTGGTCGAGACGATCGATGAGCTGCCGGCGCTGGAATCGCGCTGCGTCGAGGCGATGGCCACGCTCGGTTTCCATTCCGATGGCCGCGCCCTGATCTACGACGGGCTACCCGGCCCGCGCCCGCTGCGCTCGATCGCCTCGTAGCCGGTTCGCGATCAGCGCGCCTAATCGCTCAGTTTTTCGCGAAGCGCGAACTTTTCGCATCGAGCGAGCGATCGATTAGGAATTACCTAGTAAAATGGCGAATTTTTCCGGCATGGCGGATGCACTAAGAATCGCTCAGGCGGAGGAATCCAAGACCATGCGAATCCTCGACAAAATAATCCGATCGTTCAGCATGTGCCCCCTCGATATCGGCACGGTGCCGGTTCCGGTGCTCAGCGTCCCGGGAGGCGCCCGGCTCATCGACGGGTATCGCGAACCCGGTTTCATCGCGCGGGCGACAGCCGGTACGGACGGCAGCGGCGAGCGGGCGGCAGGCGCGGCAGGATTTGCGGTGCCGCTCAAGATTCTATGCGGGGCGGCGGCGAATCTCGAATGTGTTCCGACTCGCGCTCTGCGCGCCGCACGCTAGCGATCGTTTAGAGCACCAGCTTTCCGCGCGATCCGGCGCGCGCTATCCTGACGGTCTGCAGGTTGGGAGACGTTGCCAGCGGTCGGCGATGATCTTTGCGCCGATCAGGTCCCTGTCAAAACCGGAGAATGCAGGCCATGGGCAAAAACAGTTTTGGTGCACTGGCGACGCTTAAGGTCGCCGGCCGCGAATACAAGATTCATAAACTCGACACGCTCGAGCGGCGCGGCTTCGCGCTCGCGCGCCTGCCTTATTCGATCCGCGTGCTGATCGAGAACGTGCTGCGGCGCGAGGACGGCGTCAACGTCACGGCCGCGCAGGTCGAGAAGCTGGCGCAGTGGAACGGCAAGGGCGGCGAGGAGTTCTCGTTCACCCCGGCGCGCGTGCTGCTGCAGGATTTCACCGGCGTGCCGGTGGTCGCGGACCTGGCGGCGATGCGCGACGCGATCGCGCGGCTGGGCGGCGACCCGGGCCGCGTCAATCCGCTGAGCCCGGCCGACTTGGTGATCGATCATTCGGTGCAGGTCGACCGCTTCGGCAGCACCGAGGCCTTTGCGATCAACGCCGAGCTCGAGTTCCAGCGCAACCAGGAGCGCTATCTGTTTCTGCGCTGGGGCCAGCGCGCCTTCGACGATTTCCGCGTGGTCCCGCCCGATACCGGAATCGTGCACCAGGTGAATCTCGAATATCTCGCCCCGGTGGTGTTCACCTCGGCGGCCGGCGAGGCCTATCCCGACACCGTGGTCGGCACCGATTCGCATACCACGATGATCAACGGACTGGGCGTGGTCGGCTGGGGAGTGGGCGGAATCGAGGCGGAGGCCGTGATGCTGGGGCGCTCGATGCCGATGCTGGTGCCGGAAGTGATCGGCGTCAGGTTCAGCGGCGCGCTGCCCGAGGGCGCCACCGCCACCGACCTGGTGCTGACCGTCACGGCGCTGCTGCGGCGCAAGGGCGTGGTCAACAAGTTCGTCGAGTACTGCGGCCCGGGATTGAAGAGCCTGAGCGTGGCCGATCGCGCGACGCTCGGCAACATGTCGCCCGAGTACGGCGCGACCATCGGGTTTTTTCCGGTCGACGCGCAAACGCTCGATTACCTGCGGCTCACCGGACGCCGGGACGAGCAGATTCGGTTGATCGAGGCCTACTGCAAGGAGCAGGGGCTGTTCCGCAGCGACGATTCGCCGCAGCCGCAGTTCACCGAGCTGCTCGAAGTCGACCTGGCGTCGATCGAGCCGAGTCTTGCCGGTCCGCGCCGCCCGCAGGATCGCGTGGTGCTCAGCGGGGCGCGCCAGAGCTTCCGGCGCGAGCTCGCCAAGGAGGTCGCCGGCCAGCACGACGGCGTCGATCCCAAGCGCGTCGAGGCCTGGATCGCCGAGGGCGGCAGCCCCGCGCCGGCATCCGTGCACCCGGAGGCCTTTACCCGCAAGGTCGCAGTCAAGGCGGGCGATGCGAGCTTCGAGCTCGGCCAGGGCGACCTGGTAATCGCGGCGATCACGAGCTGCACCAACACCTCGAATCCCTCCGTGATGATCGGTGCGGGAATCGTTGCCAAAAAAGCGGTCGAGCGCGGCCTGACCGTCAAGCCGTGGGTCAAGACCAGCCTGGCGCCGGGCTCGAAGGTCGTGATGCGTTACCTGGAGCGCGCCGGCCTGACCGGCTACCTGGAGCAGCTGCGTTTCAACCTGGTCGGTTTCGGATGCACCACCTGTATCGGCAACAGCGGCCCGGTGGCCGAGGAGATCGCCGCGGCGGTCAAGCAGGGCAACCTGGTGGTGGCGGCGATCCTGAGCGGCAACCGCAATTTCGAGGGACGGATTAACCCGGTCGTGCGGTTCAATTACCTGGCCTCGCCGCCGCTGGTGGTGGCCTACGCGATCGCGGGCACGATGGACTTCGATCCGGCCACGACCCCGCTCGGCAATGACCCGCAGGGCAAGCCGGTCTACCTGCGCGAGCTATGGCCGACGACGCGCGAGATCAACGAGGCGATCGCCCACGCTATCGACTCGCAGATGTTCCAGGACGAGTACGGCAAGGTGTTCGAAGGCGACGATCGCTGGCGCAGCCTGCAGATCCCCGCGGGCGATCTTTTCAAGTGGGATCCGAAATCGACCTACGTCAAGGCGCCGCCGTTTTTCGACGGCCTCGGTGCCGAGCCGGCGCCGGTCGCCGATATCGAGTCGGCGCGGGTGCTGGCGATGCTCGGCGACAGCGTCACCACCGACCATATCTCGCCGGCCGGATCGATCGCCGCCGACAGTCCGGCGGGCAAGTATCTGATCGCCAACGGCGTCGCGCCGCGCGAGTTCAACTCCTACGGCGCCCGGCGCGGTAATCACGAAGTGATGATGCGCGGGACGTTCGCCAATATCCGGCTGCGCAACGAACTGGTGCCCGGCGTCGAAGGCGGCTTCACGGCCCATCTGCCGGACGGCGAGCAGATGACGATTTTCGACGCGGCCGAGCGTTACCGCGGCGAGCGGGTCCCGTTGATCGTGATCGCGGGCAAGGAGTACGGCTCGGGATCTTCTCGCGACTGGGCGGCCAAGGGGCCGCAACTGCTCGGCGCACGCGCGGTTATCGCCGAGAGCTTCGAGCGTATCCATCGCAGCAACCTGGTCGGGATGGGGGTGCTGGCGCTCGAGTTCATGCCGGGCGAGGGGCGCAAGAGCCTGGGGCTCAGCGGGCGCGAGGTCTATTCGATCGCGGGCCTGAAGGCCGGCGTCAAGCCGCGCCAGCATCTCAAGGTGCGTGCGACCGAGAACGGCAAGAGCCGCGAGTTCGAGGTGATCGCGCGCGTCGATACGCCCGAAGAGGTCGAGTACCTCCGCCACGGCGGGATCCTGCCGTTCGTGCTGCGCGATCTGCTGCGGCGCAGTTGAGCGGCGAACCTCAGATGCTGACGGGGCGGCGGTTCTTGCGCGACGCGTAGCGCGTCAGCAGGCCGGTTACGGCCGGCGTGATCTCGGCGATCGCTTCGCGCCGATAGCCGACCGACTCCGGACCGCGCGCCCGCATCATGCCGAAGGTCGAGAGCCGCAGCACCGCCGCGACCGCCTGGCAATAGCGGAAGCGGGCGAGGTCGAGCGGCGCCAGCGCATGGTAGAGCGGGATGTAGAGCGTGGTGAACATCCGGCGCAGCGAATTTCCCGCCAGGTTGTCGCGCATCCAGCGCGGATGCTCCAGCGAGTGGGTCGCCATGATGACCGCGGTGGTGGCGGCGTCGAGATGGCGGTCGCCGCAGTCGGCGTTGACCCAATCGACGACCGCGTTGACCCGCGTCCCGGAGACCAGCACGTTCTGCGGATGATAATCCATATGGACGATCGATAGCGGGGCGTCGCGGAACTGCGGCGCGCGCTCGCGCAGCGCTGCGAGCGCCGCAGCGAGCCCCGGCAGCGGACCGCGCTCGATACGTTCGGCGACGATTTCGAGCATCCGATCGAGCAGCGGCGCGCCGGCCGTCGCGTTGGCCGGCGTGAACGCCCCGGCCTCGCGCTGCGCGCCGTTGGCGGCCAGCCGATGAAGCCTGGTCTGGGCGCGGACGAAGCCGAAGAACGCCAGCGAGAAGGTCTTGAAGGCCTGCGGAAAGCTCCGCGCCGCGAACAGCGGCCCGCCCGCCGCGCGTTCCATTATCAGGAACGGCGCGCCCAGCGTCTCGGTCGAGGGTTCGTACAGATACGGCGCCGGAACCGGGTAGCGAGCGGCGGCCAGGCGCGCCAGGGTACCGTACTCGCGCCGCCCCTTGTCGGCGCCGGCGGCGCCTTCGTAACAGCGCAGCACCAGCGGCGCGCCGGCGGCGAGTTGCGCGAGGCGACCGCTGCGGGCGATCGAAAACTCGAAGACCGTGGTCTCCCAGCCGCTGGCCAGCACACGAAAGCGCTCGATATCGGTGGCGAGATAGCGGGCCAGGCGGATGCGCAACTCGTCGGGCGCGGGGTTTTGATGGGGCGATGGAGCCTGCACTGCGCGCCCAAGCTAATACAGCGGCCGGTCGGCGGACAATCGCCAGCCGCGCGCGACGGGGTACGCGATTAGCTGCGCGCGCGACGATCCGCAGGAGCAATCAATGCGGAGTGAAGAAGCGTCCCTGCTCGGCCGGTCGATCGGGCGCGGGCGGTGGCAGCTGCGTCGGTTGGTCCTGGATTTTGCTCCACGGCTGGTTACCCTGTCCACGCTCGTCATAGCGCTGCTGCAAGGTCGACGTCAGCAGCTTACCGCTGGTGTCGCTGATATCGATCGAGACTTCCACCGACAACCCGATACGCAACGGCTTGTCGGCCGGGGCGGGCGAGTCGAGCACGATCTTCACCGGCACGCGTTGCACCACCTTGACCCAGTTGCCGGTGGCGTTCTCGGGCGGCAGCAGGGCGAAGGCCGCCCCGGTGCCCATCGCAATCGAGTCGACGCGGGCATGATAAACATAGCCCGGGTAGAGATCGGCCCACACCAGCGTCCGCTGGCCGACGCGTACGTCGGTGAGCTCGGTCTCCTTGAAGTTGGCGGTAAAGTAGAGCCGCTGGGTCGGTACCACCGCCATCAGCGGTTGTCCGGCCTGGATGCGGTCGCCGGCGTTGACGCTCTTGTGCGTGATCACGCCGGCGAACGGCGCCTTGACCTGGGTGTAGCTCAGATCGAGGCGGGCGGCCTCGAGGGCGGCCTTGGCCTGGGCGACGATCGGACGGTCGTAACGCTCGTGATCATCGCTGGCGCCGCCGAGTGCGGCCTGGGCCTGTTGCACCTGATGCTCGGCCAGCGCCCGGTCGGCTATCGCAACCCGCAGGTTGGTGGTGGCCTGATCGAAGTATTCGCGCGACACCACGTTCTGGGTGTGCAGCGCCTTGGCGCGCGCGTAATCGAGCTGGGTCTGGGAAAGTTGCGAGCTGGCCAGCGACAACCCCGAACGCGCGGACTGGAGCTGCGCGAAGAGCTGATCAACGGTCTGCTTGGCGCGATCGACCTGGGCCGCGGATTCCATCACCCGGACCTCGTAGTCGCGCGGATCGAGCGTCAGCAGGAGCTGGCCGGGATGGACGGTCCAGTTGTCGGAGACGTAGATTTTCGCGACCGTGCCGGAGATGCGCGCCGCCACCAGCCCCACCGTGCCGTCAACGTAGGCGTCGTCGGTGGAGACGTGGCTCATGTAGTAGCGGTAGTAGCGAGCACCCGGGATGATCGCGAACAGCAGCGCGATCACTATCACGGCCAGCAGGAGGCGCCGGACAAGTCGCGATCTCATGCTCGAGCCGAAGCGTGTATCAGGGACGCGGTACCCATCGAATCAGCAGTCATGGCAATCGATTCTAGCCGACCAGGCCGTCCCCGCGCATCAGGGGGGACGCCGATCAAAAAAAAGCCGGCGGTCCTTGTCTATCTATGGCTTTAGTCGGGCGCGTTCAAGTCGAGCTGCTCGGCGCCGGTGAGCCCGTTTTTGGTCGCCAGCACGGTGGTCGCGCAACCGGGATATCTGATGGTAAGCAGGCCCGTGCTGCTGGCCTTCTGGCACAGCAGGGTGGGGTTCGGGCCGGAGGTATACAGCAGCTGGATGGTCATCGTGCCCGAGCCCAGATTGTTGAGGTTGAAGATGCCGTCGACGCGTCCCTGGGGAGAATCGAACAGGAAGACGGTCGGCACGCGCTGCTCGATCGTGAAGCTGGAATGCTGGTCTTCGATATTGCCCGTCACCAGCGCAATCTGGGGCGCCCGCAGCACGAAGCGGACGTCCGGCGCGGCGCGCGGCGCAAAGGTCGTGAGCGGCCCGCCATACTGGACCTGGACGATGCCGTAGGGCTGTGAGGTCGAGGCCAGACTGGCGGCGTAAAAGCCGCTGATAACCTCGAGGCTCAGCAGGCCCTTGTTGCTGACGGTCTTGGTCGCGATCATGCGGGCCGGCAGCTTCCCGTTGACGATCGCGAACGTGGTCGGCACCGTGCCCTGCACCCGCCACGAAGAGCGAGCATCCGACAGGATAGCGGTGAAGGGCGTGCCGACCGTCCCGACTGCCCGGAACGCAAGCTGACCGGGAACATTATGGATGCCGCTGATGCTGAGCTGCGTATTGCCGAGGTTGCAGGACGCTACCCCGATCAGGAGTGCGGCTGCCAGGAGCAGTACCGCGGCCGAACTTGTCCCTCTGACCATCATCGACTTCCCTGTCAGAGTGTCGGTCCGCCGGTGTTGGCGCAATTGCCGGGGCATGAGCCGTCGGCGTTCTTGCACAGCGCGCACGGGGCGGCGGTCGGAAACGGGGTCGGCACGATCACGCCGACGGTCGGTCCCGCGGCCGCATTGTTCTCCCAGCGCTGCACCGTATAGGCGTCGGCCGGCGCGCAAAATGAATAAGCTCCCGCATTGTCGGTGCCGGCCGGGCCGACCGTCGATTGCGCCACCTGGACGCCATCCTCGATCAATCGCACGGTGGTGTTGATGTCGTAGCTCGCGACGCTGCCCGAGATGCTGCCGTGGCCGGCGCAGCCAATCGCCAGCGGGCTCGGGATGGCGGTCGGCTGGCACTGGGTTGCCGAGGTCACGCCCGCCACGGTCGAGAAAACATGGCCGGTGTACGGATCGGGCGCGCCATTATACAGATCGACCGCAGTCGCGAAGACGTCGTAGCTGCCCGGCATGGTCGGTACGTTGAGGCTGAAAGCGGCCGAGCATGGGGGACTGCCGCAGGCGGGAATCGAGAGCGGCACCGGCAGCGTGCCGACCAGATCGTTGGTGCCGGTATCTTCCGCGAACACCTGGACCTGGGCGGTACTCCCCGAGGCGGGCGTAATCGACACCGTGCCGGTGATCACCGCCCGGGTCAGCGCGAAATTGCATTTGCTGCTGCCCGAGCCACAGGAGACGGAGCCGTTGGTATTGTTGACCGTCGTCGCCGTGGTGTCGTAGCCGGACGCCGAAATTTTGATCGCGTAGGTGCCGTCGGCTGCCGCCGGCAGATAGTTGAACGGCTGCGGCCTGCTGGTGCGTCCCGGCAGGGGATACTTCCCTCTGACGTCGGTCGAAGTGCTCGCGACCACCACGCATCCGGCCGGCGTCGGCAGCACGCTGCAGTCGGCGCTGTTGTTCTGGGAGGTCAGGAGCTCGACGGTCGCGTTCTGGATGGCTGTGCCGGCGCTGCAAGCGTCGCTGATCGAGCCGCTCAGGACGCCGGTCTTGACGGCGGCGACGGTAAAATCGGTCCCGAGCAGCGCCTGGCCGCGCGTCATCGCAACCTCGGGCATCACCTGGTAGGTCGCGCCATTGCCGATCGTGAACAGGTCGTAGCTGGTGCCTTCGGCCGAGACCGGCAACTGCATGCTGTACTGGCTGTTGGACACTCTGGCCGAGGCGATCACGTTGCCGGTCCCGCTGCTCTCGGCCGTGACCTGCTCCTTGGAGTTGGACGGCATGCCGTGGACGGTGCCCTGGACCAGCGCCATCTTCGAATTAACCGACGGAGAGGACGCCGAATTGGGGACCAGCGAGATTATTGGCGAGAGCTTGAAGCTGCCGCCGTTGGAGCTGGGTGCGGTCGGGTTGCCGGGGTTGATTTCCACCACCAGGGTGGTGAGCACGTTCTTGCCGACCGGGATGGCGGTCGAGGTGGCCAGCGCGGCCGGGCGGACGATCGCCACCGGGTAGGTGACGCAGCCCTCGGGCACCGGGGGGAAAACGTTGGAGCAGTTCGGCACGATATTTCCGGGATAGAGCGGGTCGAGCTTCAACTGGATCGTGTGATAGGTCTGCGCCGGAACTCTGGCGCTGTTGAACAGTTGGACGTTGTCCTGCAGGTCGTTCAGGTCGACCTGCAGCTCGCTGGTGCCGGGGTTGGTATTGGGATTCGAGGTGTTGTAGTAGGTGCCGCCGCCGCTCAGGCTGATATCGATCGCACCGCCCACCGGCCCGCCCACCCCGGTCGGGACCGGAATCGATACCCAGCCGGTGTTTGCGTCGGTCGCGTTCTTGAGCGTATTGAGCCGGATCGAGATCATGTTCAGCAAGATGTTCTGATAGCCCGATGACGGCGCATCGATGAGCCCGATCTCGATGTTGCCCTGGGTGGGCTGTGCAGTGTACGTAACGTTGCTGGTGCCGCCGCTTGAACCGCATGCCAGCGGCATCAGCAGCGAGACTATCATCAGCAGCGGTGCGGCCAACGCTAACGCGGCAGGAAGAACCGATCGAACTTTCACTCGAATCCTATAACGGCAGATTTAGGTCAGCGATTGGGATAACCTAACCGGACGGTGAAGGCAAGCAACACGCGAGCGATGACCGATAAGCGTACGCTTGACGGCGGGCCTCCGCCCCGCAAAATTCAAACCACGATGGTAACACGGGCAGGCTTCACAGTCGCGCTGATTGCCGCGCTGCTGATCGCGGCGACCGGTTCCAGGGCCGCGGCGGCGGGGCTCAAACTTTCGGTCGGCAATCCCGGCCTGCAGCACTTCGACTCCGACGGCGCGGTCGAGCTTGATTTCGGCCTCACCGATCAGAACGGCCAGCCAGTCGGCAACCTGACGGTCGCCAACGTCAAGGTCTTCGAAGACGGTAAGCCGGCCCAGATTCTCGACTTTCGCGGCGCCGGCCAGGGGCGTCCGGTCGATATCGTGTTCGTGATGGACATCACCGAGTCGATGCAGCCTTATATCGACGCAGTCAAGCAGAACATGATCTCGTTCGCCCGCGACCTGCAGGCCAATAATCGCGATTATCGGCTGGGACTGGTCACCTTCGAGGACTTCACGGTCTCCAAGTATGCCGATTGCAACTGCGCCTATCGTAAACAGCTGACCTCCAACGTCAACGAATTCATCGGTTGGGTCGGCTCGCTGCATGCGGGCGGCGGCGGCGATATCCCGGAGGATCAGCTCGACGCGCTCGCCTACGCGTCAACCCTGCCGCTGCGGCCCGACGCCCAGGCGATCCTGATCCTGATTACCGACGCCCCCTGCCATAAGCGCGGCGACGGTCCCGATCGCGGGGGCGACTTGGCCTATCGCCAGCATAAGAATCCCAATGCCGATGTAACCAACCTCACGCCCGACGACGTCGCCAAGATGCTCCGCAAGCAGGGCATCACGCTCTATGCCGTGGCGCCGCCGCCGTTTATCGAACCGGCCTACGCCGACATCGTCAAAGCCACCCACGGCCGGCTGTACAATATCGTCAGCGCGGAGAATCACTTCGATGAACTGGTGCGCGAACTTGGCCATTCGATTGCGACCGAGTATTCGCTGACCTATCGCACCCCCCGGCCGATCGAGGACGGCACCAATCGCAGCGTCGAGCTGAAGGTGGATTACAACGGCGCGAGCGCGACCGCCGATACCTCCTACCAGGTGCGCGGCATCGGCGGCGCAGCGATCCACGTGGAGGGTAGCGGGGCAGGGGCCAGCACCGAGGGCACCGGGCTTGCGCAGCTGTCGTTCGACTGGTGGAACCTGGCGGTGCCGATGCTCGCGCTGCTGGGACTGTTCGGGCTGTCGCGGATGCGCTTCGGGGTCTCGACCGAGGAGCTCAAGGCGATCGTCGAGGCCCAGGCGCAGGCCCCGATACCGAAGGTCTCGCTGGGCGGCGCCGGTCGCCCGGGGGCGCGTCCCGCCGCGCCACCGTCGCCGGGACCCGTCAGGCCGCCGGCACCGGCTGCGATGCAGCGCCCGACTTCGGGAGCGCGCCTCACCGCGATCGATCCGGTCGATCCGATTCCCACCGACTTCAGCCTGTTCAAGGACGAGATTTCGGTTGGCCGCGGCGAAGAAAATGACGTCGTCATCCCGCATCCGAGCGTGTCACGCAATCACGCCCGCCTGATGAAGCGCGACGGCGCCTACGAACTCACCGACTTCGGCTCGACCAACGGCAGCTACGTCAATAATCAGCAGGTGCAGGGCAGCGCGACGGTCGCCAATGGCAGCGAGGTCCGCTTCGGCAATATCAGGTTCATATTGCGATTCTGAGCCCGGAGCGATTCGGGCCGCGCGTCGGGCCTATCAGGCGGCGACGGCGCGCCGGGTGTCGTCGCCGACCAAGGCTCGCGCGACGCGGCCCAGCAATTCTTCGTCGATCGGCTTGGCGGCGTAAAAGTGCACGCCCGCCTTGCGTACCTCGGCCTCGCGCCACGCGGTATGATGGCCGCACAGGTAGATGATTTTCGCCGCCGGCGTGAATTGCCGGGCGCTGGCGATCACGCAATTGCAGAAGCCGGGTGGGAGCGCCTCGTCGTCGATTATCACCAGGCGCGGGTCGCCGGTCGCCAGCGCGCGTAACGCCGCGCCGGTGTCATCGCATCGAATCAGAGGCCAGTTGTTGTTGGATATCGCCAGGGAAAGGCTTCCCAGCAGCGCGTGATCCGCGGAAACCGCCACCATCATGCTCCACCTCCTCCACCATCCCAGCGGTTGCGCCGCCCCCCGCCACGCAGCGCGCCCTGACAAACCAGCCCTACTTATACCACGGACGACCCCGGCTTAAAGCCCCCTCCGGGCCTCGAAAACCTGCGCCGTCGGCGATCCGAGATACCCGGCTCAGCGGGCCCGGCTTGAACGCGCCCGGGTCGGCGGCTTGAGGTCGCAGTGCCAGGTCGCGAGCAAGCCCCCGTCACCGTCCGACCACGAGTAGGCGGTATGCCCGCCGAAGGCCTTTTCCAGCTCGTGGGCGATTCGATGGGCGAGCTTCTGCGAGGTGGTCAGCACCTCGTAGCTGTCCCCCTGCCATTGCATCGCCACCAGCTTGCGCTCGGGCTGGGTGAACTCCGCGCGCGTGCTGACGTTGTTGATGCGGCGGGTGATCGCCTCGAGATGGGGGGCGACGTAATCGCCGCTCAGCACCACGCGCCCGAAATGCTCATGAGCCGCGACCTGGCGGCAGCTCGGGCATACCGCCCACGCCGCCTGCTTCATGGTTTCGGCGGACAGGTGATGGTCGCGGCGCCAGGTCCGGCGCAGGTAAATCGCGCCGCACTTGTCGCAAATCGTCGGCTCCTTGAATTTGACGTTGAGATGCGCGACCGCCGGCGCCTTGTCGGTCCGCGTGCCGCGCCGGTTGAGACTCCGAATTCGCCCCCGCCCACCAGTATGCCCGATGATTTCCGTCATAGTTCGATGCCTTTCTCCTGCAGCCGTGTGCACAGGTCGAGCAAAACCTCGAGCAGGTCGCTGCGCGCCAGGATGCCGCGCAGCACGCCTTTCTCGACGATTGGCAGCGCGCCGTAACGCTCGCGCCGCATCACCCGCGCCGCCTCCTCGATAGTGTCGGTCGGCCGCAGCGTGATGACGTTGGTGCTCATCACCGTTTCGACCGGAATCTTGTCCGGGTCGGCCTTGCCGTGATGGCCGCTGGCCGCCACCGCGGCGATTTCGACCGCCCGCGGCGCATCACGCAGATCGCGGTCGGTGACGATTCCCACCAGTCGGCCGGCCTGCACCACCGGCAGCTGGTTGACGCGATGCTCTTCGATGAGAGTGCGCGCATGCGCAACCGAATCGCGCGGTTTGACGGTATGCACCGCCAGCTTCATCCACCGTTCGATCGTTAAAGCCATCGCCTGTCCTCATCCTGCCGCATGCTCGCGCTAGCGCGGGTCGCCGCCGGCCGCCTTTCGCCGTAATTCGAGAAATGCCTTGAGCATGTCGCTGACGGTGATAATCCCGACCAGCTTGCCGTCCTCGATCACCGGCAGACCGCCGATCTGCCGGTTGAGCATCAGCGTCGCGACCTCTTCCAGGCTGGTTTCCGGCGTGACCGTAACCGGGTCCGAGGACATCGCGGCGTCGACCAGCGTGGTCTTCAGGTAGCCCTGATGAGACCTGATATCGCGTTCGCTCAGGATTCCGGTCAGGCGACCGTCCTCGATGACCGGCAGACGATGGAATTTCTCTGCATCCATCAGCGCCTTGGCCGATTCGAGACGATCCCGCGGCCCGATAGTGGTCGGTTTGGGCGTCATGTAATCGCTGGTCCGCATAGTCTCACTCCGGATAATCGTTCACCGAGCTTCTCTGCAGGGCCTGACCCGGCCTCCAAAATCGTCAACCAAGCGCTAACCAAGTTACGCAAGTTGCCTGCCATCGTGGTATCGCGCGAAGCAGCGCTCTTTGTCTCGCCACGATGCCGACAAACCGAGAGAAACTGACGCTTATTGCGACTCGCCGTGCCTGCCGGTGGCGCGAAAGGGAGCACTCGACCGGGACGGCGTCGAGCACATCCAAGAATTTCTCCTATCGCATCGGGGAAATTTGCCGCCGCCGATTAGTCGCTTGAATCTCGGGTTGGCATAGTTATCGCTTCGCTTATTGCCATCGTTCGCCAAGACGTGAGGCAACCATGGCTTTCCCTTTCAAGAAGATTCTCTGTCCGCTGGATTTCGACGACAATTCGCTGGCGGCGCTGGACATCGCAATACAGTTGGCGCGCCATGCCGACGGCACCGTCTATGTCCTGCACGTCGTACCGATGATCATTCCGCCGACCGGCACGCCGATCTATGTCGATCTCTACAAGGAGCAGGAGCAGGTCGCCCGCGACAAGCTCAAGGAGATCGGTCACAAGCGCCTGTCGGGAATCAAGCATGAGTTGTTGACCCATACCGGCGAGCCGCCGGCTGCGATCCTCGGCGCCCAGCGCCGCATCGGCGCGGACGTAATCGTGATGGCGACGCATGGGCGCAAGGGCTTCTCGCGGGTCGTGATCGGCAGCGTCGCCGAGGTCGTGATGCGCGAGGCGCTGTGCCCGGTGCTCACCATTCGCAACGCCACCGCCTCCGACCGCCATCGGGTCGCCGGCTGGATGACCACCAATCCGACCACCGTGACGCCCGAGGAAAAGCTCTCGAACGTCGAGGTGATGATGCAGGAGGGCGGCTATCGATCGGTCCCGGTGGTCAAGGACGGCAAGCTGGTCGGGATCGTCACCGAGCGCGACCTGCGCCGCCATACCGGCTATCTGCCCCATACCGAAGCCAGGATGGCGATGAGCGAAGAAGTCATGACCGTGACCCCGGCGACGCCGATCGAGGAGGCCGCCCGGTTGCTTCGCGAGCGGAAAATCGGCGCCCTGCCGGTGGTCGAAGACGGGACGCTGGTCGGTATAATCTCTACTACTGACCTGCTTGGCGCCTTCCTCCAGGAACACGGAGGTAAGTGAAGGGGACTCATCCCGACTGATCCGAGGCTGACTTGCGGCCCGGAGTAGTCCCGGTGAGAGCCTCGGGCCGAGCGACTGGAGACCGGGATGGCTGCCGGCTCGAATTTTACCGCATCCGTGCCCGCGCGCGGCGGACTCCCGCCGTTAGTCGCGGCGATGAGTCGCGCGGCGTTCTATCCGCAGCGTCCGGCGCGGGTTGAGTTAATCCAGACCCACATTTCCTACGTCTTCCTGACCGATGAATACGTCTACAAGGTCAAGAAGGCGGTGCGCTTTCCGTTTATCGATTGCGCGACGCTCGAGCGCCGCCGCTGGCTGTGCCACGAAGAAGTGCGGCTCAACCGCCGCCTCGCGCCGACCGTCTATCTCGGCGTGCTCGCGATCGTCCAGACTGCCGGCGGCTTCGCCCTGGGCGACAGTTCCGCTGCGGACGCGGTCGAGTACGTGGTCCAGATGCGCCGGCTGCCGCAAGAGCGGATGCTCGATCGGATGGTCGAGCGTCACGAGGCGCTGCCGCGCGACCTGCGCGCCATCGCCCAGCGCATCGCCGACTTCCATCGGCAGGCCGCGACCGACAAGGGCTGGCTGTACGGATCGGCGGCGGCGGTTCACAAGATGGTCCACGGTAATCTCACCGAAGCTGGACAGCTGGCCGGCAAGCTTTTCGATCCGGCCGAGCTCGATGCGATCGACGAATACAACCGCGGCTTTATCGAAACCCACTGGGATCTGCTGAACCGTCGCGCCCGCGAGGGACGGGTATGCGAGGGGCATGGCGACCTGCGCTGCGAGCATATCTGTATGGATAGCCAGCCGACGGTTTTCGATTGCGTCGAATTCAGCGAGCGTCTGCGCTACGCCGACGTGGCCTCGGAGCTTGCGTTCCTGGCGATGGACCTCGAGCGGCTGGCGGTGCCGTCATTGAGCCATGCGCTGACCGAGGCCTACATCGCCGCCGCGGGCGACCGGGAGCTGGCGACGCTGCTGCCGTTCTATCAGTGCTACCGTGCGATGGTGCGCGCCAAGGTCGATGGCCTCAAGAGCCTCGCTCGCGAGGTTCCCGAGCCCGAGCGTATCCGCGCGCGGGACTCCGCTCACGATTACCTGGCGTTGGCGCGCCGCTATCTGACGCCCGTCGCGCCCGCCATGCTGATGGTCTGCGGGCTGTCGGGCAGCGGCAAATCGACGCTGGCGCGCGCGCTCTCGCGCCGCCTCGGCTTCGACCTCATCAGCTCCGACGTGATCCGCAAACAACTGGCCGGAATTCCTCCCACCAGCCGGGCGACGGCCGACTACGGCGGCGGCATCTACAGCGAGGCTTTCACCCGCCGCACCTACATCACGATGCTGGCGGAGGCCGAGGAGCGTATCCGCAAACGCCGCGGTGTGATTCTTGACGCGACCTTCCGCCACGCCGACGAGCGCCGGCTCGCGCTCGAGGCGGTGGCCCGCGCCGGGGTGCGCGCGTTGTTCGTCGAATGCCGCGCGCCGGTCGCGGTCGCGCTCGAACGGATTGCGCAGCGTGAGCGCCGCGCCGGCGAAATCTCGGATGCGAACGCGGCGATCTACGCCCGCCAGATCAAGGATTTCGAGCCGCTCGACGAGCTTCCACCGGAGGCGCGGCTGACCGTCGACAGTTCGGCCCCGCCCGACCAGGCGGTCGCGGCCGTGATGCGCGCGCTGGCCTCGCCGCCGGCGCCGGCCGCGCCGAATCGAACCCCGCGCAGGAGTAACTTGCGCCAGCTCCTCAATCGCTTCTAGCGGGCGGCATCGTTCATGGCGATCGATCCAGCCAATTACTCGGAAACCGAAATCCTGCGCGACGGCAGCTCGATGCGGATTCGCGCCGTGCGCCCTGACGACAAGCAGCGCCTGATGCGCCATTTCGAAAGCCTCAGCCAGCGATCGATCTACCAGCGCTTCTTCGGCTTCAAGCGGATGCTGACGGAGGCCGACCTGGTCCGCTTCACCGAGGTCGATTTCGTCCAGCACGTAGCCCTGGTCGCCGCGCTCGGCGAGGGCGAGGATGAGCGCTTTATCGGCGTCGGCCGCTACGTGCAGATTCCCGGTCGCGCTGAGGCCGAAGTCGCCTTCGCGGTGCTCGACGAGTACCAGGGCCGCGGCATCGGCACCCTGCTGCTCGAGCATCTCGGGCGCGTCGCGCGCGCCGGCGGAGTGGTCGAGTTCAGCGCCGAGGTGATGGGCGACAACCAGCAGATGCTCGAGATGTTCGCGCGCAGCGGTTTTCAGATGAAGCGCTCGGGCGAGCCCGGCACCGTCCATCTGAGCTTCCCGACCGAGGAAACCGAGGAGCATCTCCAGCTAAACCAGACGCGCGAACGAATCGCGGCGGCGCGCAGTATCGAGCGCCTGTTGGCGCCTCGTTCGGTGGCGGTCATCGGCGCCTCGCGCGCGGCGGCGAAGATTGGCGCGGTGATAGTCAGCAACTTGATGCGCGGCGGCTTTACCGGCGCAATTTACCCGGTCAATCCGTCGGCCGGCGAAATCCTCGGACTCAAGGCCTGGCCGAGCGTCGATCAGATCGGCCTGCCGATCGACCTGGCGGTAATCGCCGTGCCGGCGGCGATGGTCGAGGACGAGATCGTGAAATGCGCGCGCGCCGGAGTGTTCGGCGTGGTGGTGATCACGGCCGGGTTTGCGCAGACGCCCGGCCCCGGCGCGGTCAGCGAGCGGCGTCTGTTCGAGCTGGTGCGCGGGCTCGGGATGCGGATGGTCGGGCCGAACTGCATGGGCTTGCTCAACAGCGATCCGGCGCTGAGGCTCAACGCGACGCTGGCGCCGGTCGCCCCGCAGCCGGGCGGAATCGGCTTCTTCTCGCAAAGCGGGGCGCTTGGAATCGCGGTGCTCGAGTATGCCCTGAGTCGCGGTCTGGGTCTCTCGACCTTCGTCTCGGCCGGCCATCGCGCCGACGTTTCGAATAACGACCTGCTGGCCTACTGGTCGGAGGATCCGCGCACTACGGTGGTCGCGCTCTATCTCGAAAGCGTCGGCAATCCGCGCAAATTCGCGTGGCTGGCGCCGCAACTCGCGCGGCGCAAGCCGATCGTCGCGGTCAAGTCCGGGCGCTCGGCCTCCGCCACCCACGCCGCCGCCGGCCATTCGTCGGCCCTGGCAAGTCTCGACGTCGCGGTCGAGGCGCTGTTCGAGCAAGCCGGTGTGATCCGGACCAATACGCTCGAGGAGTTGTTCGACGTTGCCGCGATGCTGGCGACGCAGCCGGTGCCCGCCGGGCCGCGGGTCGGCGTGGTGACCAATGCGAACGGCCCGGGAATTCTTTTCGCTGACGCCTGCGAGGCGAGCGGCCTGACGCTCCCCGAGCTCGCCCCCGGCACGCGCGACGAGCTGCGATCTCTGCTGCCCGAGCGCGCCCAGCTCTCCAACCCCGTCGATCTGACGGATTCGGCCGCCGCCGCAGCATACGAGCGCGCCATCACCGCGCTGGGGAAGGATCCCTCGATCGACTCGATCGTCGCGATCTATATTCCGCCGACGATTACGCGGCCCGAGGATATCGCCGCCGGAATCGCGCGCGGGGCCGCCGCCGTGCCGTCTCACAAGCCGCTGCTGACGGTCTTTCTGTCCGAGACCAAGCCGCCGGCGGCGCTCGGCGCGGGCGCGCGCGGCTATCTGCCCTACTACCATTTTCCGGAAAACGCCGCGCTCGCACTGGCCGCGGCCGCGCGCTACCAGCGCTGGCGCGATCGTCCGCTCGGCAAGCCGCTGGTCTTCGACCGGCTGACCCGCGCCCGGCTGCGCGAGATAATCGACGGCGTGCTCGGACGCTGCGGCGGATCGCCGGCGTGGCTCGATGAGCGGGAGCTGTCCGCGATCCTCAGGATCGCCGGAATCGAGGTCGCGGCCGCCGCACGCACCACGGTTGCCGAAGCGCCGGCGGTCGCCGGGAAGCTCGGCTACCCGCTGGTCGCCAAGGTAGTTTCGTCGGCTGTCACGCATAAGAGCGACGTCGGCGGCGTCATCATGGGACTCAAGTCGGCCGGCGAAGTGGAGATCGCGGCCGGCGGCCTCGCGCGTCGGATGGCCGAGCTGGGCAAGCCGCTGGACGGAATCCTGCTGCAGCGCGAAGTTCCGGGCGGCGTCGAGGCGCTGGTGGGCGTGACCAGCGATCCGACCTTCGGTCCGCTGCTGGTATGCGGCTTGGGCGGCGTGATGGTCGAGTTGAATCGCGACGTGGCCTTTCGGCTGCATCCGGTGACCGACATCGATGCGGTCGAGATGCTCGCGAGTTTGCGTATGGTGCGGCTGCTCGACGGCTATCGCGGGATGCCGCCGGCGGATCGGGCGGCGCTCATCGACGTAATAATGCGGGTCTCGGCGCTGGTTGAGATCGTGCCCGAGATGAGCGAGCTCGACCTCAATCCGGTGAAGATTCTGGCGCCCGGCGCAGGCGCGGTGGTGGTCGATGGCCGCATGCGGGTGAGGCCGGCCGAGCGTCCGGCGACGCCGTCGGTCGATACTTCGCTGGCGCGGTAACTCGAGATGCAGATGAAGACGATGGAGCAAGTCGCGGGCGGGAGCGCGCCGGGAGCCGCGCGATTCGAGATCCGGCGCGGACGGCCGCTGCCGCTCGGCGCCTGGCCGGTCGCCGCCGGCGTCAACTTTGCGATTTTCAGCCGCCACGCCAGCGCCGTCGAGCTGTTGTTGTATCGATCGGCGGACGGCCCCGAACCGGTGACGATTAAGCTCGATCCGGCACAGCATCGCACCGGCGACATCTGGCACGCCTGGGTGCGAGGGACCGAGCCGGGCGATTGCTACGGCTATCGCGTCGACGGCCCCTATCGTCCCGAACAGGGGCTGCGCTTCAATCGCGAGCGGGTGCTGATCGATCCGTATGCGCGCGCGCTGTGTATCCCGCCGTCGTGGGATTTTGCGCATGCGCACGGCTACGACCCGGCGATACCCGATGGTGTTTCCGAGCGCGACAATTCATCCTTCGCTGCCCGCGGTATCGTGCTGCCGGGCGAGTTCTTCTCGTCGGGACCGACCACGCTGGTACAGCCATGGTCGCGCACCATCATCTATGAGACCCACGTGCGCGGGCTGACGATCGATCCCTCTTCGGCGGCGGCCAGTCCCGGCACCTACCTGGGGTTGATCGAGAAGCTGCCGTATCTGCGGGCGCTCGGTATCACCGCGATCGAGCTGTTGCCGGTGCAGGAGTTCAATCCGCGCGACAACCATCAGACCAATCCGCTGACCGGCGCGCGGCTGTCGAATTACTGGGGCTACAACCCGGTGGCGTTCCTGGCCCCGGCCACCCGCTATGCGAAGCGCGCGGCGCCCGGCCATCTCGAAGAATTTCGCACCATGGTCGCTGAAGCCCATCGCGCCAATATCGAAGTGATTCTCGACGTGGTGTTCAATCATACCGCCGAGGGTGACGAGCGCGGCCCGACACTGTCCTTCCGTGGGCTGGACAATCCGATCTACTACCTGCTCGACGAGGACCTGCGCCACTATCGCAACTACGCCGGCTGCGGCAACACGCTCAACTGCAACCATCCGGTGGTGCGCGAGCTGATTCTGGATTGCCTGCGGCAGTGGGCGATGCGCGGCGTCGACGGCTTCCGCTTCGACCTCGCTTCGATCCTGGGCCGCGATCGCGAGGGGCGCGTGGCGAGCAATCCGCCGCTGCTCGAAGCGATCGCCGAGGATCCGATCCTGAGTTGCGTCAAGCTCATCGCCGAGGCCTGGGATCTCGGCGGCGCCTATCAGCTCGGCAGTTTCCCGGGGCATAGATGGTCGGAATGGAACGGACGCTTTCGCGACGACCTGCGCCGCTTCTGGCGCGGCGACGCCCGAATGTGCGGGGCGTTCGCCAGCCGCCTGTGCGGCAGCGCCGACATCTATCAGCGTTATGGCAAGCAGCCGCTCAACAGCATCAACTTCGTCACCTGTCACGACGGCATGACGCTCAACGATCTGGTCACTTACGGGCGCAAGCACAACGACGCCAACGGCGAAGACAACCAGGACGGCGCGTCCGACGACTATAGTTGCAACTACGGCGTCGAGGGTCCCACCGCCGACCCGGAAATCAATCGCATCCGCGTAAGACAGGCCAAGAACCTGATGGCGACGCTGATGTTGTCGCGCGGGGTGCCGATGATTCTGGGCGGGGACGAGTTCCTGCGCACCCAGCTCGGCAATAACAACGCTTACTGCCAGGACAACGAGATCTCCTGGTATGACTGGCGCCTGGTCGAGCGCAACCGCGAGTTCCATGAATTTACGCGCCGCATGATCGCCTTTCGCGCCAGCCATCCGGCGATCTGCGCCGAACGCTTTTACACGCCCGACGAGCTCATCTGGTTCAACCCGGCCGGCGTCGCGCCCGATTGGAGCGCGCCGGAGAACCTGCTGGGATGCGTAATCGTCGCCGGCGCCGCGAACGGCGGCCCGCTGGCGATGCTGTTCAATGCCGAGCGCGAGGTGGCCAGTTTTCGGCTGCCCGATGCAACCGCCCATGCGGTCTGGCGGGTGGTGATCGACACCGCCGCGGCGGCGCCCCGCGAGCTCAACGATTTCGCCTCCGCTCCGCGCCTGCGAACCTCGATGGTCGCGGTCGCGCCGCGCTCGCTGATAGTGCTGGAAGCCGAAAGGGCCTAGCCGGCGCCGAGATCGCGCCGCGGGCTAACGGTTCCAGAGAATCTGCGGCGCCTCGAGCGGCACGCTGGCGTGGGGATGGGCGGGCACGATGCGGGCGGTATAGTCGGCGGCCGGGCGGTCGGCGGGAATCGTCGCCGCGTAGCGCAGGCGCCCGCGCTGATCGGGCCGCTCGCTCGGCGTCATGGCGAAGGTCTCCGCCTTGTGGTCGCGCGGTTCGGCATACAGCTCGACCCGGATTGAATCGGGATCGATCTCGCCCAGGTTGATATCGAGGCTGACGTGATGGCAGCCGTCGCGCTGCTCGGCGGTGACCGGGCCGAAACTCAATTGCCGCCACTTCTCATTCAGGCCGGCAGCCCATCGTGCCAGCTCGACCGCCAGTGTGCCGTTGCCGGCCGAGCGTCGATCGTTTTCAGCCGCGCTCGGCAGATAGTAGCGCTCGGTATATTCACGCATCATCCGGTTGCTCGAGAAGCGCGGCGCGAGCCTGGTCATGCTGCGCCGGATGCGCGTGACCCAGTGAGTCGGGATACCGTCCTGGTCGCGAGTGTAGAAGCTCGGTATCACTTCCCGTTCGAGCGTGGCATAGAGCTCGTCGGCCTCGGCCTTGTCCCAGTTGGGATCGTGATCGTGCGCGCGCCCGTCGCCGAGCTTCCATCCCAGCTCCGGCGCCCACGCCTCCGCCCACCAGCCGTCGAGCTCCGACAGGTTCAGGCCGCCGTTGACCAGCACCTTCATGCCGCTGGTGCCGCACGCTTCCCACGGATGGAGGGGGGTGTTGAGCCACAGGTCGACGCCCTGCACCAGGGCCGCGGCGATCGCGATGTCATAATCCTCGATGAACACGGCGCGGTCGCGAACTTCCGGACGGCGGGTGAACTCGATCCATTCGTGTACCATCTGCTTGCCGACCAGGTCGCGCGGATGGGCCTTGCCGGCGACCACGACCTGCACCGGACGCTCGGAATTGTTGAGGATGCGGATCAGCCGCTCGGCGTCGCGCAGCAGCAGAATCGGCCGTTTATAGCCGGTGAAGCGGCGCGCCAGCCCGATGGTGAGGGTTCGGGGGTCGAGCTTGTGCGCGCAGGCGGCGACCGCGGCCGGGTCGGCGCCGGCGGCGGCCGACTGGCGCTCGAGCCGCAAGCGAAGATTCCTCACCAGTTCGGCGCGCTCGTGATTGCGGAACATCCACAGCGTCGCATCTTCGATCGCGCCGAAACTTTTCTCGGGATCCTCGAGATCGCGAATCCAACGCTCCTTGCCGCACGCTTCGGTCCAGATATCGTCGGCGCCGGCCGAGTCCCAGGTCGGCATGTGGACGCCATTGGTGATGTGGCCGATCGGCGTCTCGTGCTCCGGCCAGCGCGGGAACAGCGGCGCGAAGATGCGCCGGCTGACTCCGCCGTGCACCAGGCTGACGCCGTTGACCCGGCCGGCGCCGCGCACTGCCAGGTAGGTCATGTTGAACGGCTCGCGATCATCGGCCGGATTCGAGCGCCCCAGCGCCATCAGCGCCTTGGGTGTGATGCCGAGGCGCGCCGCATAGGTGTCGACGTAGATTTGCGCCAGCTCGGGCGGGTAGCGATCGAAGCCCGCCGCCACCGGCGTGTGAGTGGTAAAGATGTTTCCGGCGCGGGTCGCGCGCAGCGCCACTTCGAAGGGCTGTTCGGTGCGCATCATGAAGCTGCGCGCCCGTTCCAGGATCGCCAGCGCGGCGTGTCCCTCGTTGAGGTGGCAGACCTGGCAATCGGGATGCAGGCGTTCGACCAGCCGCCAGCCGCCCAGCCCCAGCACGATCTCCTGCTGCAGGCGCATCTCGGGTCCGCCGCCGTAAAGCTCGCCCGTGATACCGCGGTCGGCGGGCGTGTTGAGCGGATCGTTGCTGTCGAGCAGGTACAGTGCCACCCGCCCGACCGTTACCTGCCAGACGCGCAGCCGCAGCGGCCGCCCGGGCATCCGAATCTCGATTCGCAGCCATCCGCCGTGGCCGTCGGGCAGCGGCGTCACCGGCATCATGCCGGGTTCGTTATAAGGATAGAGCTCGCGCTGATTGCCCTCGGCGTCGAGCATCTGGCGAAAGTAGCCCTGTTGATAGAGCAGGCCGATACCGATCAGCGGCACGCCGAGGTCGCTGGCGGTCTTCAGATGGTCGCCGGCCAGAATGCCGAGCCCGCCTGAATAGATCGGCAGGGCCTCGCTCAGTCCGAACTCCATGCTGAAGTAGGCGACCGGGCGGAGCCCGGCGGTGCCGTAATTCTCGGCGAACCAGGTGGGGCGGCGCAGATATTCGGCGCGCGCGACGACCTGGCGCTGGAGCTCGGCGGTAAAGGCGGCGTTGCCGGCTAGATCGGCGATCCGCGCCTCGGTCAGGCTCTGCAAAATCAACCAGGGATTGCTGGTCGCATGCCAGAGCTGCGGATCGGCGAATTCCCACAGCGCATCGGCGCCGTGATTCCAGCTCCAGCGCAGATCGATCGCGAGCTCATAGAGCCCGGTCAAAGCCGGCGGCAGGCTGCGTGGCAAATAGCCGGCCCAGTTCATGGTCGAATCACTGCCTGCATCGCCGGTGCCCGGCGGCGTGGCGACGGTCTGAAATCGCTGTGCTTCACTTCCGTGGCTTCGGTTTCTGCGCGCCGGCGGGCGCGCGCTGTCCCTCGATCTCGACCGCGACCTTGCGCGGCGTGGTTTCCTTCGGCATCGGGATGATAAGCTCAAGCACGCCGTTGCGATAGGCCGCCGCGATCGCTTCGGTCTTGACGCCGCGCGGCAATGGCAGGCTGCGCTCGAAGCTGCCGTAGCCGATTTCGCGATGAATGAAATCGCGCTGCGTGTCCTCGCGGCGCTCCTCGCGCCGGCCCTTAATCGTCAGAACATTGCCGCTCACAGTCACCTCGACCTGTTCCGGATCGATCCCCGGGAGGTCGACACGGACCACCAGCTTATCGTCCTCGACAAAGGACTCGAGCGCCGGACCGTGCGCCGCCGCGGTTGCTGCGGCCGGACGGCCCAGAAACCGATCGAACAGATCGTCGACATTCTCGCGGAAGCGTTCCATTTCGCGCAACGGGTTCCATACCTCGGGTTGCTTCGCCATCGCTTCCTCCATCGATCCGGCCGCGCGGCCCCGCTGCAACCGGGCAGCCGCGGGGATAAAGCTCCCGCCGATCGGTTATCCGATTCGCGGCCTCATTTTAGACACACCCGGCCGCCCCGATCAGCGCCCGCTGCTCGCAGTCATGCACAAGCCCGGCGCTCGGCCATCTGGTTTCACGATCTCAAGATGATATAGGTCTAACCAGCAGCGACCCAAGCGTCTGCCGCGCGCTTCAGACATAATCGTGCCGAGGGGGTGACGATCGCCAGCGATGGCTTCACGGTCCGGCGGTTCAACGGGATCCGGCTGGTACAGCCAGCCATTTCGGCTGGTGCTGATCTATGTGATCGTCGGCGGCCTGTGGGCGATCGTTTCCGACGTCCTGCTGGTCAACTTCGCCTTCGTTCCCAACGCGCTCGATCGGCTGGTATTCGTCGCCATCACGGCGCTGCTGTTCTATATCGTGTTGCGCGAGAACCGCATCGTGATCGAACAGTCGCGCGCCGCCGAACGGGAAAGCGCCGCGCGGATGCGGGCCTACTTCGCCGCCGCCGCCGAAGGGCTGATCGTGGTCGATTCGCGCGGCCGCATCGTCGACGCCAACGCCAAGGCCGAGGAGATCTTCGGCTACGGCGAGCTCGAGCTTATCGGCAAGCCGATCGAGCTGCTGGTCCCGGAGCGCCTGCGCGACAAGCATCGCGGCGAGCGCAGCGAGTACCTGAGCGCGCCGCGCTCGCGGCCGATGGGTTTCGGGCGCGATCCGATGGGCCGGCGCAAGGACGGCAGCGAGTTCCCGATCGAGGTGAGCCTGAGCCATCTCGGCACGGCGCAGGGCCGGCTGGTGACCGGCTTTATCACCGACATCACGGAGCGGCGCAATTTCGAATTTCAGGCGCGCCGCAGCGAAGCGATGGCGGCGATCGGAACGGTCGCGGCCGGGGTCGCGCACGAACTCAACAATCCGCTGGCGATCATCTCGGCGCGCGCGGAGCTGGTGATGTCGGAAGCCTCCCAGCTCGCGCTCCCGGCGCAACTGCTGCGCGATCTCGAGGTTATCCAGCGCAACTCCCAGCGTGCCAGCCGGGTCGCCACGGAATTGCTCACGCTCGCGCGCCAGCCGCTGAAGGTCCATCAACCGCTCAACGTCAACGACCTGGTTACCGAGATGACGGCGCTGTTTCGCGAACAGACGGCGCGCGACGGAATCAAAATCGAGGCCCAGCTCGGGAACTCGCTGCCGCCGGTGATGGGCGACCATACCGCGCTCTCGCAGGTGATGGTCAACCTGCTCACCAATGCGCGCGACGCGATGCCGTACGGCGGGACGATCCGCATCAAAACCGAACAGCTCCCCGATCAGCCCGACCAGGTGCAGCTCACGGTCGCCGATAGCGGGATCGGAATCCCGGCCGATTCGCTAACCAAAATCTTCGATTTGTTCTATACCACCAAAAGCACAGGAACCGGCTTGGGTCTGTGGATCACCAAGCGGGCGGTGCGCGAGCATCGCGGCACTATCGAGGTGGCCTCGAGCTCGGAAAAGGGAAGCGTCTTCACGGTTACGTTGCCGGCGCTGTTGACTGCGGCCCCATCCGCACCGGCGACCGGGACAGCGGTGCATTGAGAGTGGCCGGCGAAGAAGATGATCGCGGGAAAACGCGGCACAATAGTTGCTGAATAACTCGACGGGTATGCGTGGGATGGCTTTCAAAATCCTGGTTGTCGACGACGAGCTTGATCTGGTCGATACCTGCGCGCGCCTTATCGAGGGGCTCGGTTACACCTGCCTCAAGGCCTTCGACGGGCCGCAGGCGATCGCGATGATGCACGCCGAGCATCCCGATCTGATCGTGACCGACTTCAATCTTCCGCACGGCGATGGGCTCGAAATACTTCGTCACGCCCACGAAAATCGTCCCGAAATTCCGGTCATCATGATGACCGGCTATCACACTCCTGAGATGGCGCGGGCGGCGTCAGAGGCGGGCGTCAGGGCCTATCTGCGAAAGCCGTTCCTGACCAACGAGCTTACCCAGGCAGTCCGCAGCGCCTTGCAAGTCGCCAAGCAGTAGGTTTGCGACCATCGCCGCGGGATGCCGCGATGGGGCTTCATGCTGTAGCAGTGATGACCCATCGCGAGCGAAGCTTGCTCAAAATGGATGTAATTTAGCTCCTAGATGGCCTTTGGGTAGCGTTGATAAGTACTGATGGCCGTGGGTATCCTCTGCGCGTCGGGCACGACCGGATCTGCCAACCCATCCGACGCTTTCTAGCGCAAGCTATGCTTGTGCAGCAGCCGATGGAGCGTCTTGCGATCGATCCCCGCCTTGCGCGCGGCCTGCGAGACGTTGCCGCCTTCGCGCTTCAGCACCTCGGACACATAGGCTGATTCGAGCTGATTGACCCATCGCTCCTTGGCTTCCTTGAGCGTCATGCGCGCTCCAAGGTCGGACGGCACTGCGACCGCGTCGGCCGGGGTCGGCGCCCGCAGATGCTCGGGAAGATCGCACAGGGCGATCCGCTCGCCGTCGGTCAGCGCGCAGGCGCGTTCGATCACGTTCTGCAGTTCGCGCACGTTTCCGGGCCATCCGTAGGCCTCGAGCGCGGCCAGCACCTCGGGCTCGAAGCCAACGATCCGATTGGCTGATTTCTCGGTGAACTTCTTGAGAAAAAAATGGGCCAGCAGGGTGATGTCGCCCATCCGTTCGCGCAACGGCGGCAGCGGGATATCGACCACGTTGATACGATAATAAAGGTCCTCGCGGAAGCGCCCCTCGGGGAGCTGGATCTTCAGGTCGCGATTAGTCGCCGATACCACCCGGATATCGACCGCGATCTGCCGCGTGCCCCCGACCCGCCGGATTTCGCGCTCCTGCAAGGCGCGCAACAGCTTGGATTGCAGCCCCGCCGGCAGCTCGCCGATTTCGTCCAGGAACAGCGTGCCCTTGTCCGCCAGCTCCATCAGCCCCAGCTTGGCGTTCATCGCGCCGGTGAAGGCGCCGCGCTCATGGCCGAACAGTTCGGATTCGAGCAGATTCTCGGGTAGCGAGGCGCAATCGACCGGCACGAACGGCTGCGCGGCGCGCTCGCTGTTGGCGTGGATCGCGCGCGCGATCAGCTCCTTGCCGGTGCCCGATTCGCCCAGGATCAGGATGTTGGCCTCGGATCGCGCCGCCTTGCGCACCAGCTCGAGGACCTGCTGCAGCGCCGTGCTGCGGCCGACGATATTCTCGAAACCGTAGACCCCCTTGAGCTGTTCGCGGAGGTTAACGTTCTCGACTGCCAGGCGCCGCTGCTCGATGCCGCGTTCGACCGTCAGCTTGAGCTGGTCCATCGTGAACGGCTTGGCCAGGTAGTGGAACGCGCCTTCTTTCATCGCCTCGACCGCCGACTCGACGGTGGCGAAGGCGGTCAGCATGATCACCGGCCGCAGCGGGTCGATGGCCCGCGCGCGCTTCAATATTTCGAGCCCGCTCATGGCCGGCATCCGCAGGTCGGTCAGCAACAGGTCGGGATGTTCGGTCTCGAGCAGCTTGAGGCCGACGCTGGGGTCGGTGGTGGTCAGGCATTCGTAACCGACGGCGCCCAGGATGCGACGGCAGTTCTCCAGCATGTCGGGTTCGTCGTCGAGAATGAGAATCCGCTGCACGTTATTCCTGCAAGTTGCGGCCGGGGGTGTACGCCGCTCAGGATAACATAAAGATGTTTAGTAGAGCATACATCTGACGCTGTTACAGGCAGGCGGGGTGCCATCTTCGCGCGGGGGGGATTCCTCGGCTTATGGGCACTCAGCGCCTGGTATTCGAGGTCGGCTGATGGATCGCGTGCACGGTCTGGATGACGCGGTTGATTTCGGCCTGTGAAATGGGCGTCGCGCTACACCCCTGAAGGAACCAGAATTCGATGCGTCCATCCGGTCCAAACAGATCGTCGACAATTCGCCGCGGATGGCTTTGCGGGTTGCCAAGTGAGGGGTCCCCGGTGCCGGCCTGAGCAGGCCGGCACCGGTCGCCTCGACAAGCTGACTCACTCGATGAAACCGGCGAGGGTCACCACCAGCGTTTGTGGAGTCTTCTTGTTACTCGGGCTCGCGGTGATCACAAAGGATGTGTGTACCGGCCCACCTACGTGGTTCTTGGTCGCCGTGAAGGTCACAGCATAGGTACAGGACGAGTTGGCCTGCACTTTTCTCGACGACTTGCAGGTGCCGCCGGTGGCAGCAAAGGAGTTCACGTTGCCACCAATGTTCTGCGCACTCAGCGCAAATGAGATCGTCGGGTCGGAGTTGATCACCGTGAGGTTCTCGGTAACCGAATTGCCATTCAGGATGGCCGGGAAGGCGAGGGTGCCGACCGGGTCAGTGGTCACCGTCGGAGTGGCTGCCGGCGTCGGAGTCATGGTCGGCGTGCCGCTTGAAGTCCCGGTTGGGGTTGGCCCCACCCGCGGATCGGCGAAGCCGGCCAGGGTCACCGCAAGGACTTGCCCGGCTTCCCCGTTGGTAGACTTCGGAATGATCAGCAAGGTCGTATATGCCGCCCCCTGTTGCTTCTTGTTTCTGTCCCTCTGAGTCGGTTTGAAGGTCACTAGATAGGTGCACTGCGAGTTGGCGGCCAGGCCTGATGCGCAGGTGCCGCCGGCCAATTGGAATTGTCTTCTGTTGCCATTCTTTTTCTTGGTAGTGAGCGTGAATCCGACCGGATTCTGATTCATGACCGTCAAGGTCTCGGTAACCGATTGTCCAACCGGAGTCGCTGGAAAGGCGAGCGTACCCGCCGGGGTGGTAGTCAGGGCCTCGAGCGTGGGTGTGGCGGTTGGCGTCATGGTCGGCGTGGCGCTACCGGTCGATGTCGCCGTCGCGGTGACGGTTGCCGTCGCCGTCGCGGTCGGCGTCCCGCCGGTGGCGGTTGCCGTCGGCGTCGCGGTGATGGTTGCCGTCGCAGTGGGGGTAGCGGTGAGAGTCGCCGTGGCGGTTGGCGTGCCGCCGGTGGCGGTCGCGGTTGGCGTGGCGGTCGCGGTCGGCGAGCCGCCGGGCGACGGACAGAATGTAACGGTGTAACTGAGCAACGAATCTGCGGGATTGAGGCAGAATGGGTTGCTGGTCGGATCATCGTACCCGTAGGAGTATGCGATCGGGCACGCGGCCTTGAACGTGCTTACGTACGGAGTGCCTCCGCCAGCGGTTGTCGCGGCAGCCATCCAGGCCGAGTTGGCGGGTCCGCAACAAGAGTCGGCGCCGGAGGTCGGCGGCAGGCAAAGCCCGCTGGTCTGCCCACCAGTCTCCTTTATGGAGTTGCAGGTGTAACCCGCTGCAGCTCCGGGTGCTACCGAAGAGCAGCTCAGCCCGAGCGAAAGACCGGTGCCATCACATTGCGGGGGGTTTGCGCCAATAGCAGGGTTGCAGACTCCGACCCCAGCCGGCAACGTGGGGTCGTTCCCAAAATCGCCCACTGTAGTGTCGCATTCATAGCCCGGCGGACAGTCTTCATTGCCGACGACATCGTCGGTGAAGCAGACCGCAGCCCCCTTATTGCACGACTCATTATTGCAGCCATACAAGTTGTTATTGGAACCGCAGTTCAGACCGGCAGGGGGATTGGCGGCCGAACAGGCGACCTCGGGCTGCAGGCACGCGTACACGCAGGTTCCTGTCGTCACGTTGCAGGTGCTAGCCGCCGGGCAATCGTTATTTGTTGTGCACATCTGGCCATTCGTGGGACTAACGGTACGCTGTAACAGGCTCGGGCAGGTCGCGTTAAGATCGGCGGTGCATCCGCCGGCCCCGGTGAGCGGGACCCTCGAATCGAGAAGACAGGCCATCGAGTTGCCCGGCGGAAGGGTGACCTTGGCAGGCACATTGTATCCGCTCTGCAGGCTGACGTCGTAGTTGTCCTTGTGGCCTTGGGCCGCGAAGGTAGCCTCGAACAGGGTCGTGCCGTTCGCCGTCATGTTGGCGGCGCCGCAATCCAGGTGGCCGTTGCAGTCGCCGGTCTGGCACAAACCTCCGTTTCCGGGCAGCGGGCCGTTGTCGGCGATGAAGCAATTGCCGTTAATACACTGATCGTCCGGATTACTTTGATAGGGGCCGCCCTGCGCCTGGCAATCCAGGTTGTTTGTGCAGCCCTTGTATACGCACTGGCCGTTGTAGCAATCGTTGTACGGCGCTGAGCAATCGGCGCTGGTGCTGCAGGCTGCAAAATCGCAGCTGGTGCGCGGCCAGAATCTGCCGACCCAGCCGATTGGCATGCACATGGTCGTCGAGTTCACACACGCGCCGGCCTGGCAGGTCGCGCCGCCGCAGTCAGCATCCGTCGAGCAACTGCACTGCCCGGTGGTTGTATTGCAGGTTTGCCCGCCGGCGCATTGGTTGTCGTTCTTACAGGAGGCGGCCAGTTCCCAGTTATCCGGAATAACGTCGGAAGTGCCGTCTTCGGCGAGCCACAGCGGATAGCCGCAGTTGTTCGTAAATGTCAGGTCGTGTTGGTTGGTGGTGCAGGTTTGTGCCCACACCGCGCTAGGAGGTGTCACAAATGCCAGCACCAGCGCCGCTACGGCCGCAAAAGGTAAAGCACGCCCCAGCCTCGAATGAGGTTTCCGCACGATTCTCCCCCTCCTCGTCTGCCACCCACATCGATTCAGGCGGCGTTGGCGCGAATCGAACTGAAGCTCGCGCGCCAATTGCACGGTGCTCCTGCGGACAGAATGTCCGCAGGAGCACCGCGAGTGGCGAGCAGAGTGACAACTCGTCAACTGCGAGTCTAGTAGCTAATGCGCGTTAGCGTCGGATTATTTTTGCGAGTGATTAGCAGTAGTAACAAGCAGGTCTACTAAGGTAAACGGCGGATAATCTCGCTGCCTTGTGCCGCACGTTTTCGAAGCGGCGCAGAGTAGGACCAATATTGAGCAACAAGGCACGTCATCGATCTTATGGGCCCATCGGCGCGGTTCGACTTTGCGACCGATGGAGGGCCCCGGCGCCGGTCGAATCAGGCCGGCACCGGGCGAGGCCGAACGGTTAGAATCACAAGACGAAGCCGGCCAGGGTCACCGACAACGTTTGCGGATTTCCGTTATTATTCGGCTTCGCAGTGATCACGAAAGCCGTGCCTACTGCGGCGCCTTCGTGTTTCCTGGCCGCGGTGAAGGTCAGCGAGTAGGCGCAGGACGAGCTGGCGTTCACTTTTCCCGACGACTTGCAGGTTCCGCCCGTCACCGAAAAGACGTTTATGTTGCCGCCTACGTTCTGCGCAGTCAGCGCGAAGGAAGTTGCCGGGTCAGGATTGGTGACAGTGAGAGTCTCGGTAACCTTTTGTCCAACCAGGGTGGCCGGGAAGGCGAGGGTCCCGACCGGGTCAGTGGTCACGCTCGGCGTGGGCGTCGCCGTCGGGGTCGGCCATCGACGTGGCTCGGCATAGCCGGCGAGGGTCACCGCCAAGGATTGCGGGTGGTCCCGATTGGTGGGCTTCGCGAAGATGATCAAGGTCGTTTCTTCCCCCTCGTTTACGTGTCTCCAGGCCGGCTTGTAGGTCACGATGTAGGTACATTGCGAGTGGGCGCCCACGCCCAACGTCTGACAGGTGCCGCCGGTCAACTTAAATCTTCTTCTGTTGTTATTCACCTTTTTAGTACTGAGCGTGAATCCTATCGGGTTGGAATTCATGACCGTCAGGGTTTCCATCACCGATTGCCCAACCGGAGTAGCCGGGAAGACCAGCGTGCCGGCCGGAGTCGTGGTCAGGAACTCGAGCGTGGGCACGGCGGTCGGCGTCATGGTCGGCGTTGCGCTACCGGTCGCGGTCGCAGTGATGGTTGCGGTGGCCGTCGCCGTGGCGGTCGGCGTCGCGCCGGTGGCGGTCGCAGTTGGGGTTGCGCTGGTGGCGGTCGCAGTTGGGGTTGCGCCGGTGGCGGTTGCGGTTGGCGTCGCATTGCCGGGCGCCGGACAGAAGGTGATCCGGTAACCGAGGCTCGCGACGAGATTGGTATTGATGCTGCCGCCGCTGAAACCTATCGCGCTCGGACTGCAGTGGAAGGTGCTGGTCCCGTCGTCGAACGGAAAGGAATAGGCGGTCGGGCAGGCGGCCTTGAATTTTTTCGCGTAGTTGGCTGCGCCTGCGTTCGCTACCGCCGTATTCCAGGCGGCGTCGAGCGGGCCGCCGCACCAGGGCGGCCAGACACACTTTTTGCTGTTATTGCAAATCAGCGACCCCGGGCAGTTACCTTTGCTGTCGCAATTCTGGCCTTGCGTGATGCACTTGCCCGAGGGGGCGCCGGTTTTGATCGAGCAGATGCCCGGCGGGGCGCAGTCGACATTGGACTTACATGGGTTGAGGTCATCGACACAGGTGTACGCGGTCGGGCCCGTGAGGCTGCATTTCGTGCCGGGCATGCAATCCGCGTTGCTGAAGCAGGCGTTATAGAGGCCGGCCGCAATTTGACATGACTGCCCCGCCGGGCCGGTGCATTCAAACAGGTCGGTGTTGGTGTTGGAAACGCTGCAGTTGCCGGTCGCAACGTTGCATTGCGAATTAGCTGGGCAGGTATGACTGGGGCCGACGCAAGCGATGGTATGGCTTTGGCCGCATTTCAGGCCGACAACGCCGGGATGTTGGACGCATTCATCGCCGGCATCGATGCATCCGACCAGCTGGCCGTTTTTCTTGATTTGCAGGTCGGGCGGGCAAAAGTTCGGGGACTTGGCGTCCAGCAGGTCCCAGGGACAGGCGCGCTGCGGAGCGCACGCGTTGGAACCGGCCGTGCCCGCGCAACCGATGGCCGCGCACTGGTAAGCGCCCAGTTGCTTGTTGACGCAGGTTCCATTGTCGCACACCGCCGCATAGGCGCCGCAATCGCTGTCGCTGGTGCAGGTTAAGTTCAAGGTGCATTGATTGTTGGTGCATTGGTAGCCGGTGTCGCAGTCGTCGCTGATGACACAAGGCTGCGGCTTGAATGCCCACTCGTTCCCGTTGGGAAAGTTGCCGACCGGCGACAATTCGATCGGTACATTGAAGCCGTTGACCATGCTGACGTCCAGGAAATCGTCGCCGAGATAGGTATAGGTATTTGCGAGAGTATCGCTCACGGTGAGGGTGATAGTGTACATTCCACTGACGTAGTCGATCGTGCCGACGCTGGTTTGAGTGTCGTCGAGGATGTTGCCGTTTGAGTCATCGGTATAGGTGCCAGAGGTACCGGTCAGCACGAAGCTGCCCGGCTGAATCCAGCCATTACCGGTGAAGTGCCTGAACGGCGTATTCGCCACCACACTGACTGACGAGCTGTTGTTGCCGCCGGTCTGAAGTTCGGCGACGGTGATCGGCGGGGTGCGTCCTGAACCGGTGTCGCAGTTTCCTCCCGAACAGTTGGTGGCGGGAAAATACGAACAACTGGTGCAGGGCGAGGGTACGCACCAGGTGTCCGTCGTTTTGGCCGCCACTTCCTCTCCGGGCGGCGTGAGCATCGTCGACGGAACCGGCTGTCCCGCGGGTTGGGCGCCGACCCATACCGGCGCCGTGCATTCGTTATCGAAGGTAATCGTGCGCCAGTTCTGCGGCGACAACGAATCGGGACAGGCGCTCGGAAAAGCGGTAGGCGTGGCCGTCGACCCGTCTCCGAAAGCCACAGCGCCGCCCCGCTGTGGTGAAAAAGATGATGCCGAGAAAAATGCCAGCACCAGTGCCGCCACTGCGGCCACAGGCAAAGCACGCCCCAGCCTCGATTGAGGTTTTCGCACGATTCCCCTCCTCGTCTGCCGTCCACCTCGAGTCAGGCGGTGTTGGCGCGAATCGACCTGCCGCCCGAGCGCGCTTGTTGCGGCGCGCTCGAACAGCCGATCCACAAATTTGCTGCAGGTGATATGAGTAGAGTGCTCTTGTCCGGCGCGAGTCTAGTAGCTACTCGTCTTTAGTTTATAGTCGGAACGTTTTCGCCAAACATTCCGATAGTAACAATGGAGTCTACTGAAGGAGTCGACCGTCACGTCGTGTCGGCTGACTCGAAAGCCTGATGCGACCCGGCTATTACACGCATGGAACAGCTAGACACGGCACCAGGCGCTTGGCCCGTGATTCGCGCATTTCGCAATCGGGGGCGAAGCGCCCTAAAATATCAGCATCTCGCTGGTTCGAAAGCGGAGGAATCGTGGCGACGGTGAAATTTATCGAATACGCAGAGGCCAGCCCCGAAGTGCGGGCCGTTTACGACGACATCATGGCGACGCGCCAGATCGACTGGATCAACAACTTCTGGAAAGCGCTCGCCAACCATCCCGCGACTCTCAAGCGCACCTGGGAGAGCCTCAAGCAGGTGATGACTCCGGGAGCGCTGGAACCGCTGGAACCGCTGGTCAAGGAGATGATCTACCTTGCCGTCAGCGCCACCAATGGCTGCGAGTATTGCATCCGATCGCATACCGCGGCGGCGCGCAAGGCCGGGATGAGCGACGCGATGCTGGGTGAGTTGATGGCGGTGGTCGGGATGGCGAACGAGACCAATCGGCTCGCCAACGGCTACCAGGTCGAGGTCGACGCGCAGTTCATGACGCGCTAGTGATGAGCGGACCGGTCAGCAGCGGGTTTCGTCTCGATCTTGACGGGCCAACAATTGCGCTTCGGCCGGCAGGGAATTGCGTATGAGTACTGAGTTGAAAGCTTCGATCGCTGGCGACCGCTTTGCGCAACACCGTGTGCCGCTCGGCAATCTCAAGCTAGGCTATTTGTGCTTCGAGGTTGCCGATGTGCCGCGCTGGCAACGGCTACTGCAAGGCGTGATTGGGATGATGCCGGCCGACGACGACGCGCTGGTCTTCACGCACGATCACTACCAGCATCGCGTGTCGCTGTCGCACGGGGCGTCCGACGACATCACGGCCGCCGGGTGGGAAGCCGGTGACGACGCGACCTTCGACGCGATCGTGAAGCGTCTCGAGCAGGGCGGGGTGCGGCTGCGCGAGGGCTCGGGCGACCAGCAACGGGCCCGGCGCGTCGAGCGGCTGGTGTGCTTCGAGGATCCCGACGGGAATCCGCTCGAGCTTTTCAGCGGTCCACGATGCAGTCCGCGGCCGTTTCAATCGACCCTGGTGCCGCGCGGGTTTCTCACCGGCTACACCGGCATGGGCCACGTGCTGTTGACCGTGCGCGACCTCGATCGCAGCCGCGCCTTCTACCGCGATATGCTGGGGCTGGTGAACCATGCGCATCTCGACTGGGAGGCGGTCGGTCTCCAGGGTTTGTTCTTCTACTGCAACCCGCGCCACCATTCGCTGGCGGTAATACAGACGCCCGGCGGCAAGCGGATGCATCACTTCATGGTCGAGACCAATTTCATGGAGGACGTCGGCTACGCCTGGGAACGCGCGCTGGCCGAAAAGATCCCGATAGCGTTGTCGCTCGGCCAGCATATCGACGAGCGGACCTTTTCATTCTATGGCGTCACGCCCTCGGGGTTCCTGTTCGAGGTCGGCTATGGCACCCGCCAGGTCGACGTCGCCAACGAGCCGTTCCATGAATACCAGGCGATCAGTCTGTGGGGACACCATCGACCGGCGCGATGACCCAGGTCCGGCGATGGAGGCGGGAGTTAGCGCTCCTCGCCGAGCGCTAGCTCGAGCGATTCCACGATACGCGGACACGATCGTGAGGCGTCGTAACAATCTCTTCAACTTGCGGTAAACCAGCGGACGCATCGCGCGACCGCACTTGCGCTATAAATCGATCGCCGTGGCGCTTGATGGAATCGGGTAACCGCCAATTCAACGTGCTCTTTCTGTGCACTGGCAACTCCGCGCGCAGCGTGATGGCCGAGTGCGCGCTCAACCGCCTCGGCGCGGGGCGCTTTCGTGCGTTCAGCGCCGGGAGTCATCCCAAGGGCGCGATTCATCCCGATACCCTCGCCATCCTGGCCGGGCTTGGCTACCGAATCGCCGGACTCCGCAGCAAGAGCTGGGACGAATTCGCCGCGCCTGATAGTCCGCCGATGGATTTCATCATCACGGTCTGCGATTCCGCGGCCGGCGAAGTCTGCCCGCTTTGGCCGGGCCGGCCGATAACCGCGCACTGGGGGCTGCCCGATCCGGCCGCGTTCGTGGGCAGCGCCGAGGATCGGCGCGTCGCCTTTGCTCGCACCTGCCGCGCGCTGGAACACCGCGTCCGGCGGCTGATAACTCTGCCGCTCGCGACGATGGACGCGCAGGAGTTGCGCCGCCAAATGGATGAGATTGGAAAGGAGCCGATCGGATGAGCGCCGACGCCACGATTACCGGACCGTCGCTCCTGCGCCGGTTGGGATTTCTCGATCGCTACCTGACGCTGTGGATCTTTCTCGCGATGGCGCTGGGTGTCGCGCTCGGCGACACCTTCCCGGGCGTCAAGCAGGCCTTCGATCGGCTGAGTGTCGGCACCACCTCGGTGCCGATCGCGCTGGGGCTCATCCTGATGATGTATCCGCCGCTGGCGAAGGTGAACTACGACGAGCTGGGCGACGTGTTCCGCGACTGGAAGATCCTCGGGCTGTCGCTGGTGCAGAACTGGATCATCGGTCCGATCCTGATGTTCGCGCTGGCGGTGATATTCCTGCGCGGCTATCCCGAATACATGACCGGGCTGATTCTGATCGGTCTGGCGCGCTGTATCGCGATGGTAATCGTGTGGAACGATCTGGCCGCCGGCGACGCCGATTACTGCGCCGGCCTGGTCGCCTTCAACTCGATTTTCCAGGTGCTGTTCTTCTCGCTCTACGCCTACCTGTTCGTGACCATCCTGCCGCGCTGGCTCGGCCTGGGCGGCGCGCTGGTGCACGTGACGATCGGCGAAATCGCGCAGAGCGTCGCGATCTACCTGGGCATCCCGTTCGTCGCCGGGCTGGCAAGCTGGGTAGTGCTGACGCGCCGGATGGGCAAGGCCTGGTATCGGCAGCGCTTTATCCCGCGCATCAGCCCCCTGACACTCATCTTCCTGCTCTTCACGATCATGGTGATGTTTTCGATTAAGGGCGAGGCGATCGTCGAGTTGCCCCTCGACGTGGTCCGGATCGCAGTGCCGCTGCTGCTCTACTTCACGATTATGTTCGGGCTCACGTTCGTGATGAGCCGCAAGGCCGGGGCCAACTATCCGCAGACTGCGACGCTGTCGTTCACCGCCGCGTCGAACAACTTCGAGCTGGCGATCGCCGTGGCGGTGGCGACCTTCGGGATCGACAGCGGGGTGGCGTTCGCCGCGGTAATCGGCCCGCTGATCGAGGTGCCCGTCATGATCATGCTGGTCGATGTAGCGCTATGGGCCCGCCGCCGCTATTTCGGAGTTCCCGCCGACGCTGGCCGCGTGGCCGGGGTCTACTGATCGGCCTCCGGTCGGCGCTAGCGATCGCGGAACGCGGGCGGGGTGGGCGCGGGCAGGCCGGTCTCGGCCAGGCAATGCTCGCGCAACGCGGCCATCGCAGGACCGAAGTTGAACACCGCCGGCGTGCCGCGCTCGGACCTCAGCCGGTCGCGGAGCTCGCGCGTGGCTGCCTCATCGACCCGCCCCTCCGAATCCAGCACGACGCCGTAGCGGTGCGCACCCTCGGCGGTCACCAGGCCGCGCTCGACCTCGCGGGCGACAATCGCCGCGTCGCGCGCCAGCGGATCGCCCCATCCGCCGCCGCCCCAGGTGACGTAATGCAGCAGGTCGCCGGGCTTGACGCGGACATGATCGCACTTGGACGGTAGATGCTCGGTGGCGCCGTCGGCGCGGATCAGCAGCTTGCGGCTGCGCGCGCCGGGCAGGCCGCCGTTGACGCCCCACGGATAGGTGAACCATCGATCATCGTGAATCGAGATTTCGCCCTCGGCCAGGAAGCGGTAGACCACGTCGATCCCGTTGCCGCCGCGATGGAGCCCCGGACCGCCGCTGTCGGGCACCGTCTCGTAACGCTCGATACGCAGCGGGAAGTAGGCCTCGAGAAATTCATTCGGCACGTTGAAGAACGACGGCCACAGCGAGTGACCGTCGGGCCCGTCGCCGACCGGGCGTCCGGGGATGCCGCCGAAGCCGATCTGATAGAGCTGATACCATTCGCCGCGTTGGTTGTAGCCGGAGTACATCAGATGCGGCGATGACGAGAAGCCGGCGGCGTTAAGAAACTCGGGTTGGCGCTGGCCGAGCAATCCGCCCAGCACGTCGAACACCCGGCCGAGGCCGTGGGTGCGGCACGACAGCGCGGCCGGATAGCGCGGCTTCAATAGCGTGCCCTCGGGAATTCTGACCTCGACCAGCGGATAGAAGCCGTCGTTGTAGAGGATCTGCGGATCGAACACCATGATCATGTAGATCCCGAAGAACATCTTGAGCATGTTCTCGTTCAGGTAGAAGTTGATTGAGCTTTCGGATTGCGGATCGGTGCCGGTCCAATCCATGATCACGCGCTCGCCCGCGCGGCGCATCGTGCATTTCAGCTTGTAGGGGCCGGCGCCGCGGCCGTCGTCGCAGATGTAGTCCTCGAAGGTCAGTTCCTCTTCCGGGATAGTCCGCCGGATGAGCTCGGCCATCGCGAGCCGGTTGCGCTCGAGCGCCGCCTCCAGCGCCGCGACGAAGGTGTCGACGCCGAAGCGCTCGCACATCTCGATCACGCGCCGCTCGGCGGTCCGGCACGCGGCGACGATCCCGTTTAAGTCCGAGCGATTCCAATGCGGCAATCGTACCTGGTTGAAGATGACGGTCTGCACCTCCTCCTGCAGCACGCCGCGCTGATAAAGCTTGACCGGCGGGATGATCACACCTTCCTCGAAGATCGAGGTGGCATCGGTCGGCAGGCTGCCCGGGACCTTGCCGCCGACGTCGGTCATATGACCGAGCATCGCGGCCCATCCGACCAGCCGGCCGTCGAAGAAGATCGGCTGCAGCACGAGCCAGTCGTTGGCGTGGCTGATGGCGCCTTCGCACTTGTATGGATCGGACAGCAGGATGATGTCGCCTTCCTCGATCGCGCCTTCGTAGGCGTTCAGGAAGCCCGCGATGAACGAACCGAACTGGCCGACCACCATGCGCCCCTCGCGGTCGGCGATCAGCGGAAATTCGTCGTGCTGCTCGCGGATGCCGGGCGACATCGCGGTCCGGTAGAGCACCGCGTCCATCTCGAAGCGGGCGTTGCGCAGCGCGCTCTCGATGATATCGAGCGTGATCGGATCGATCGCGACCCGCTCAAAGGGCCGCTGGTTGCGCTGGATGATACGCGCCTTTGCCATCGTCACCTCTTAAACTCGGACCGGCCGCACCAGCAGGTTGCCGAAGCGATCAACCTCGCCGGCGCAGTTGGGCAAGATCAGCGTGGTGCTGTCGAACTCGACCACGATCGCGGGCCCGGCCACGCGATTGCCGGCCCGAAGCCGCGAGCGTTCGTAAAGCCCCGCGTTCATCGCGCCGCCGCCGATCCAGACCGGCGTCTCGCCCAGACGCGCCGCGCTCGGGTCGGCGTCGCCCGCGGCGATGAGATTGGGCCGCACCAGCGGCGGACGTCCCTGCACGATCGCGCGCAGATTGACGAACTCATGCTCGACCTCGAGCGAGAAGGTGAAGAGCCGGTGATGAATCGCGTCGAAGTTGCGTCCCACCGCTGCCATCCCGTCGCCGGCGAAGCTCTCGATATCAACCGCGACCGGAACCTCGAAGCCCTGGCCATGGTAGCGCACATCGACCTGGTAGACGGTGGATTGCTCGGCGCGCGGCACGCCCTCGAGATCGAGCGCGGCGGCGGCGGTCTCGGCCAGCTCCTCGAGCATCCGGCGAACTTCGTCGTTGGAGCTTTCGCTGAAGCGGCGGATAAAGGTGCGGGCCGCTTCGTTGCGCGTGCGCGTGGTCGCGTCGCCGTAGGCGCATAGCACGCCGGGACTGGGCGGGATGATCACCGGCCAGCATCCGAGCAGCATCCCGAGCGCGTTGGCATGGAGCGGGCCGGCGCCGCCGAAGGCGACCAGCGCGAAATCGCGCGGGTCGTAACCTTGTTCGATCGAGACCAGGCGCAGCGCACCGAACATGTTCTCGTTGACGATATCGATTATCCCGCTGGCGGCCTGCTCGAGTCCGATACCCATCGCGTCGGCGATTTTTTTGACTGCGACGCGCGCCGCCTCGCGATCGAGCTTCATCTCGCCGCCGAGCAGCCCGGCCGGCAGAAAGCCCAGCACCAGGTTGGCGTCGGTGACGGTCGGATGCTCGCCGCCCTTGCCATAGGCAGCGGGGCCGGGTTCGGCGCCGGCGCTGCGCGGACCGACCCGCAGCGCGCGGGTGAACTCGGGGACCGAAGCGATCGAGCCGCCGCCCGCGCCGATCGTCCGCACGTCGAGCGAGGAGGCGCGCACCGTCACGTCGCCGGCGCGGGTTTCGCGGCGCACGCGCGGCTCGCCGGCCTCGACCAGCGCGACATCGGTCGAGGTCCCGCCCATATCGAAAGTGAGCAGGTTTTCGAAGCCGGCCTGCCGCGCGGCCCACAGCGCACCGGCGACGCCTCCCGCCGGCCCGCTCATCAGCAGGTTGACGGGCGCCTGCTCGGCCGCCTCGAATGACATCAGGCCGCCGTCCGAGCGCAGGACTCTAAGCCGCGCGCCGACCTGGCGGCGCTTGAGCTCGCGGCCGAGATTGCCGAGGTAGCGGGCGACCGTCGGCCGCACGTAGGAGTTCGCGACCGTGGTCAGGGTGCGCTCGTACTCGCGCATCTCGGGCAGGATTTCGGAGGACAGCGAGATCGGCACATCTGGCAGCTCGCGGGCGGCGATCTCGCGGATGCGTTGCTCGTGGGAATAGTTGGCGAAGGAGTTGATCAGCGAGACGGTGATCGCCTGGACGTCGCGGCGCTTGAGATGATGCAGCGCGGCGACCACGCTCTGCTCATCGAGCGGGCGCACGACCTCGCCGCGCGCGCTCACCCGTTCCTTGACCTCGACGGTGTTCTCCAGCGCCGCCAGCGGCTCCGGCTTCGGCCAGATGATCCATCCGGCCAGCCCGCCGGGTACATACGAGCGCGCCACCTGCAGCACCTGCCGGTAGCCGTCGGTGACGATCAGGCCGACGCGCGCCCCCTGGCCTTCGAGGATCGCGTTGGTGGCGACCGTCGTGCCGTGCATCAACTCGGTGATTTCGCCGGGGCTGATACGCGCGATCGCGCAGACGCGGTCGATTCCTTCGAGCACGCCGGCCGACTGATCGGCGGGGGTGCTCGGCACCTTGGCGCGGAAAGTCTCGCCGTTGGATTCGTCGATCAGCAGCAGGTCGGTGAAGGTGCCGCCGACGTCAACTCCCAGCCTGTATGCCATCGCTTGTACCGGTGATCTTAAGTCCAGGATCGAGCGGAAGTGCGCATCATCTATATAGATATATCGAGGCCGTGCCTGCTACCGGGCATCCGCGCGTGGAAAGATGCCGGCGCGCGACAGCATCCCGGGCACCGGATGCATCAGCTGCGCTTCGAGCCACGCGGCAGTCTCGATCAGGCGCGGCAGCGAGAGCCCGGTCGCGATTCCCATCCGCTCCAGCATGTAGACCAGATCCTCGGTCGGCGTATTACCGGTGGCGGCCGGCGCGAACGGGCATCCGCCGACGCCGCCGATACTGGCATCGAGCACCGCGACGCCGCTTTCGATCGCGGCGTAGGAATTGGCCAGGCCGGTGCTGCGGGTGTTGTGGAAATGGCAGCGCAACTTGATGCCGGGCAAAGCCTGCGCGACTGCGCCGACCCGCTCGGTCACATCGCGCGGCGTGGCGACCCCGATAGTATCGGCCAGCGCCAGCTCGTCGGGCGGATTTTCGGCGACCCGCCTGACGACCTCGAGCACGCGCGCGATCGGCACCTCGCCCTCGAACGGGCAGCCGAAGGCCGCCGAGATCGTGACGCTCGCCGGGATCTTCGCGGCCCGCGCCGCCTTGGCGACCTCGGCCCACGCGGCGATAATCTCGGCGGTGCCGGCGCCCTGATTGCGGCGGCTGAAGGTTTCGGTCGCGACCACCGCGAAGTTGATTTCCGAAACGCCCGCGGCGATCGCGCGATCGATACCCTTGCGATTCAGCACCAGCCCGATATACGAAGCTGCGCCGCGCGGCAACGCCGCCATCACTGCCTCGGCATCGGCCATCTGCGGCACCCGTTTCGGATTGACGAAGGAGACCGTCTCGATGCGGCGGACGCCGGCCGCGACCGCGCGCCGGATGAGTTCGACCTTGGCCGCGGTCGGCAGCCTCACGGCCTCGTTCTGGAGGCCGTCGCGCGGCGATACTTCGACGATCTCGACTGCCTGCAGAGCCATGGTTGATTCCTCCGGTCTGAATACCGCAGCGCGAGAAACTATCATAATCATAGCCGGGCAAACGCCGGAAACGGAACGCGATTCGGGGGCGCGCTTGCCGCATCTGGGGGGCCGTGGTATTCGCCAATCAGGCGGGCGCGGCCCGCGAGGAGCGCTGAGATGTCACGCAAGGCCAAGGGCAAGCGGCCCACCTATTTTGAAAACCCCGAATGCGACAAGCTGCTGGCGATCACGATGGCGCTGGCGGGCGAAGTCGCGGTGGTCCGCGAGCGGCTCGACACTATCGAGCGGCTGCTTGAAGGCAAGGGGACGCTGACGACGGCGGAGATCGAGCGCTATCGCCCCGACGAGAAGATCGCCGCCGAGCGCGAGCGCTGGCGCGCGGAATACCTCGAGCGGCTGCTCAGAATCATTCATCATGAGCTCGAGTCGGTCGAAAAGGGCGAGGCCCCCGACAGCTACCAGCGCGCGATCGAAGAGGTGTCATCGTAGCCGCCAAACCTCGACGGCAGAACCGATACGGGTTCGGATGAGGTAATCGAGATGGCCGAGCAGAACCAGCACGGGATGTTGCCGCGGGCGAGCCACGACGAGCTGGCGCGTCAGAACTTCGTGCAAAGCTTTAAGATTCATCTGGCGACCAGGGTCTCGCCCGGCAACGAGCGGATTTACGAACAGCGGGCGAAGGCGCGTTTCAAGCGCAAGCATCGCCGCGCGCCCCGCGATCGGCATGAAGTGCGCGGCCTGATGACCGCGGAGCCTTACTATCGGATGTGGAGCGCGCTGCAGCGCACCAGTCAGGAGATGATGTGGGATTCGGTGGCGACCAGCGTCGAGCGCCAACTCGACGCGCTGGTGGCGCGTGGCCGTGGCGCGGGCGGCGCCGGCGGCACGCTGACGCTCGATCCCGAGCTTGCGTTGCCGGCCTACCATGCGGCGGTCGATATCCATTGTCAGCCCGGCGGTTACCACACTGAGCTCACGGCGGACGACGTCGCGGCCGGGGCGATTTACGATCGCGCGGTCTATATCTATGCGATGGGCCGGATGGGGCCGTTCAACGACGACCTGGGCCGCAGCGTTGCGAACTGGCTGCGCCATGAGCATCCGGAATTCAAGCCCGAAAAAATTCTCGACCTCGGATGCTCGGTCGGCCACAGCACGATTCCCTACGTCGAGGCCTATCCGGAGGCCGAGGTTCACGGCATCGACGTGGCGGCGCCGATGTTGCGCTATGCCCATGCGCGCGCCGAGGCGCTCGGCAAGCGAATCCATCTTTCCCAGCAGAACGCCGAGCGGACCAATTTTGCCGATCGATCGTTCGATCTAATCGTGTCGCATATTCTGCTGCACGAGACCTCGGCGCAGGCGATTGGCCGGGTGATCGCGGAATGCCGCCGGCTGTTGCGGCCGGGCGGGATGATGATTCATGCCGAGGTCCCGCAGTTCGAAGGGCTGCCGCCGTACGCCGCTTTCATGCTGGATTGGGACACCTACAACAACAACGAACCGTTCTGGGGCCATTATCACGACCTCGATCTCGCCCAGCTCGCGACCGAGGCGAGGTTCAAGCCGAAGGGCGTCAAGCAGATCATGGTGCCGAGCGCGTTCGAGCAGGCGCGCGCCCGCACCGGGCTTCTGCAGGGTGGCGATTTCGGCGGCGCCGGCGCCTGGTTCCTGTTTATCGCGCACCGATAGGCGGGGGCGAAATGAACGGCGCCATCGACATCGTCGTCAACCTTTTCACCGAGCAGGAGGTAAGGCTCGGACAGCACGGGGTCGACGATGATTTCATGAACCAGGTGCGAACCCCGGAGGCGATGCGCCGGGGCGTGTCGATCGACGAGTACCTCGCCAAGATGGACCGCGCGGGGATCGAGCGTTCGCTTTTGATCGCGGTGCGCGCCGGCGACCTGCGGGTCAAGGGCTCGTTCGAGATTCCCTATGAGCGCGTCCATCAGGTATGCCGGGAGCATCCGGATCGCTTCAGCGGGCTGGCGGGCGTCGATCCGACGCGCGGGATGCAGGGTTTGCGCGAGCTGGAGCGGGCGGTGCGCGAGTACGGTTTCGTCGGCGCCCATCTCTATCCGCATTGGTTCGAGCTGGCGCCGGATCATGCGCGCTACTATCCGTACTACGCGAAATGCTGCGAGCTCGACATCCCGATCATGATGCAGGTCGGGCAAAACCTGATCTATCAGCGCGACCGCCGGCTGCCGAGCGTCGGCCGGCCGATCACGCTCGATCGCGTGGCGATCGATTTTCCCGAGCTGCGATTGATCGGGATTCATATCGGCTATCCGTGGACCGACGAGATGATCTCGATGGCGTGGAAGCACGCGAACGTCTTCATCGGCGCCGACGCTTACGCGCCCAAGCATTGGCCCGCGCCGCTGGTTCATTACATGAATAGCTACGGGCGCGAGAAGGTGATGTTCGGTACCGACTGGCCGGTGATCGATCCGGAGCGCGCGGCGGGCGAAATCGAGGCGCTTAAGCTGCGGCCGGAAGCGCTGCAAAAGCTGACGCGTGACAACGCGCTGCGGGTCTTCAAGCTCGAGGCGCGGGCGCCGACCGCCAGGTGACAACCCGGCCTAACCAACGGCGGACAGCTTCCGTATCCTGACAGGAGATTCGCGATGACGGTTGACGCGCTCGGATGGCGAAAGAAATTCGGCGTAATCGCGCCCTCGACCAACACTATCGTACAGCCCGATTTCGACGATCTGCGGCCGCGCGGCGTAACCAATCACTATGGACGGATCTTCATCCCCAATACGCCGATCCATAATGACGACGACTTCGAGCTGCTGATGGAGAACATTCGCAAGGAGCTGCTGGCGGCGGTCGATCGCGTGATGACCTGCGAACCCGACTACATGATCATGGGGATGTCGTCGGAAACCTTCTGGGACGGGCTCGAGGGCAGCCGGCGATTTCGCGAGCGCGTCGAAGCACGCTCGGGGCTCGGGCTTTCGATGGGCTCGGATGCCTCGCAGGCGGCGCTCAAGTGCTACGGAGTCCGGCGCCTCGGCGTGGTGACGCCCTATCAGCCGGTCGGCGACAAGCACGTGAGACGTTTTTTCAACGATTGCGGCTACGAGGTCGTGAAATTGAAGGGACTGCGCTGCGACAGCCCGGTTCATATCGCCCATGTTCAGCCCGCCGCGCTGCGCGACGCGATCGCCGAGGTCAACGGCCCCGACGTCGAAGCGATTATCCAGGTTGGCACCAACCTGAGCATGATGCGGCTGGCGGCGGCGGCCGAGGAGGTACTCGGCAAGCCGGTCATCGCGATCAACACCGCGACCTACTGGCACGCGCTGCGGCATAACGGAATCGACGATCAGCTGGCTGGCTTCGGGCGTCTGCTGTCGGAATTCTGAGCGCGGCAGCGTCAGCTCCGGGGCCAACTCACCCGCGGCTCGATCCGGATTCCGCCGCGCGGATTGAACTTGCCGACCACCTGGATCCAGCGCGGTTCGAGCAGCCGCACCAGCTCCTCGCAAATCCGGCTGACGCAGGATTCGTGAAAGGAGCCGTGCTGGCGAAAACCCATCAGGTAGAGCTTGAGCGATTTGGATTCGACGCACCAGGCGCCGGGCCGGTACTCGATCTCGATCGTACCCCAGTCGGGCTGGCCGGTGATCGGGCAGAGGCTGGTGAACTCGAACGCCTCGAGTCGGACGATCGCCTCCTGCGCTGACGGAAACGGCGATTCGAATCGTTCCAGCAGCTTGGCGTCGGGGCGGTTGAAATTGACGGTCACTTTTCCGCCCAGCGCCTTGAAGCGGTTTTTCGATGCCATCGGCTTGCCTCCGGAACAGACAGGATTGGCGGGCTGAGGTCCGTAAATCAAGGCGGTTGCTGCCTAATCGGCGGGCGTTTGCCGAGAACCTCGCCGCTTGCCTATTATTTGCTAAGCTGATATGCAGGATGTTTAATCATTAGTTGGATTAAATCGTCGGTTAATTGAAGCGTAGGTCAGATGAGCGGCGTCGATCGTCGCCTTGGCGGAAACGAATAAGGATCCTGTTTGGGTCTATCTAAGGAGTCACGGAGCATGAGAGGGAGCAGGTTACTGATATCAGCGGTGCTGCTGCTGTCACTGTCGCTGGGGACGACAGGCTGGGCGGCGGCCGGGTCGGAGCAGACCTTTATTCCGGCCGGCACCGTGATAACCCCGCAGAACTGGCAGCAGTACAAACAGTTCATGACCGACGGCATGCAGGCACTTTTCAGCGGTGTCGGCGGCGGTAAGTGGAAATTTCCTGACAATTACCAGATGGTAGTCGAGCCGACCAAGCATTATCAGTTGCCGCCCACCTACGTTCAGCAGACCGAGAAATACGCGAGCCAGGTCAAGATCGTCAATCTGCCCGACGGTGGCCATAACATCCAGGGCTATGTCGGCGGCATCCCGTTCCCCAATCCGCAGGAGCCGCTGAAGGGTTGGAAGCTGCTGGTCGATGACTGGTACGCCTACGCACCATATGTTCTGTGCGCCAATACCTGCGGCTTCACCTTTCAGGATCGGTTCGGCAATGTCACGCACAACCAGTTCTTCTTCGTGCAGCATCTGTTCAGCCATCGCGGCGACGCTGGCATGTCGATTAACGACCCCAAAGTTCCGGGCCTCTACTACACCGAGCTCATCGAGGTCGAAGAGCCGGAGCAGGCGCGCTATACGGCCGTGCTGACGCTCTACTATGCCGATCTGAGCAAGGCCGAGGACACCTATGTCTTCATTCCCGCCCTGCGCCGCTCACTGCGACTGTCAACCGCGGCGCGCTGCAGCCCGGCGGTCGGCTCGGATTTCACCAACGACGATACCCGTCACGGCGCCTTCAATGGTAACGTGACCCGCTTCGACGCCCACTTCATCGGCGACCGGAACATCCTCGAGATGCCCGAGTACAACTCGAAACTGGCGATCGACGACAGCGCGTTCGTGCAGCCGCTCTACTTTCCCAAGCCGGAGGTCGGCAAGTGGCAGGTTCGTCCTTCGTGGGCGATCGACGTAAAGCGTATCCCGTCACAGCGCTCCGGGTACTGCTACGGTCAACGCATTCTGTACAGTGACAAAGAGGTTTACCAGTCGATCTGGGCCGACCTGTATGACGTATCCGGCAAGCTCTGGAAGATCGACTACGATCCGCAGGGTCTGATTTCCGTGCCGGGCGAAGGCAGGCGCTGGACCAATAACGGCTGGGGCATCATGCTCGACGTGCAAAATCAGCACATCAGTCGCGTGAAGCTGTCCGGTGGCAATGGAGCAGTCAAGGCCAACTCGGACTGCGTCAACCTCAATGGCGTCGATTACACGGACACCTCCCGTTTCGCCAGCGTGCGAGGTCTCGCGGAAATCATGCGCTAGCGGCGCACGCTACGCCTGACGAGTCTCGAATCGATGGGGCGGGCCTGGCAACGGGTCCGCCCCATCAAACTTCAGGTCATTCCCGCCGCCGCACGGCGGTGATTCTCAATCTTCCCGAACGCCGCCCGGTAGCCCGGAGGCGATGCTCGCCGATCAGTGGCCGGGTGCGCTGCCCCATTGCGCGGCGCAGCTCAGGATGTCGATGGTTTGTCCCCGCGTCAGCGCCCGGTATTTGAGCCAGAAGGACAGGTCGACGTACGCGCTGTCGCGCGATTCGTGCCCGCGCCATCGCCGGTATGCGCTCGGGCCGCCGTTGTAGGCAGCGTAAACCGAGCGCGCCAGGTCACCGGGCTTACCACGGCTGGTCGCACCGGGCTTGTCTTTAATCTGCTCCAGCAGCCGCGCGAGAATCTCCATCCCGGCGCTCGAATTATACAGAATGTCCCATTCCAGCCGCGGCACACTGTAGAAGCCGCGCCAGACGTAGCGGTTCACCTGCATCAGGCCGATGTCATGGGTTGAAGATTCAAGGTAAACCACGCGACGGTTTTTGCGGACGAATTGGCGCCAGCAGCTTTCCTGCCATGCCACCGCTTTGACCAGCGCCAGGTAGATCGTCCGGTCGTGCGCATCGACGCCCTGGTCGGCATACTCGGTGAGCCCGCTCAACTCGATGAGCTGCTCCATATCGTTATGATACTGCTGCGCGTTGTCGCCATTGACTACCACCCGGCGGAGCCTTTTTCCCAACGTCTGAAGCCGATGAGCCATGGCTTCGGGTTTATCCGCGCCAGGCTCTCCTTCCGAGCCGTAGGCGCTTGACGGGCCCAGCAGCCAGCGCACGAACTCAAGCTCTGATCCGGCTGCGGCGGATGGCGATGGAGGGGGGCTCATGGTTGCCCGGGGAGCAGGCGTCGCATCCGGACTGGCGGCAGTCGGGGACGCGGTGGCCGTCGACGTGTGGTCGACCGGCGGGGAAGCCGTGGCGGTTGGTTGGGTGCTTGGTGATTCGCGCGGCGTGGCAGTCTCGGACGGCGTGGCGCTCGCGGTGGGATGTGCGGATGAGGTTGGGGTCGACGATTCGGTCGCCGCCGGTGCGGGCGATCCCGATGCCGGCGCAGTTGGCGCTGCGGTCGGTGCGGGCGCCGGCGCTTCGAGCGGCTCGGCTTCCAACGGTCCCTCGGACTCGATCGGCGGCTTTACCGCGAACAGTTTCTGCAGTTCGGGATCTTCGGCGAAGGTGAAAGCCAATGGGTCGGCGGTCGATTGCGGCGCCATGATATGCGCCAGCCGCCGCAGATCGTCGGCCGAGACTCGCATTCCGAGCGCAGGCGCGGCCTGATCGAGGGCAAACAGTGCGTCGCCGGCGGAAACAAACTCGAGAAATTGCAGCGAGCGGTCGCCGAGCGTGCCGCGCCGGGCGGCCGCGCGCACGATCTCGCCCAGCTGATGCCAGACGTCGAGGAACAGCAGCCGTACCGGGTCGGGACCGGCGCTGCGCGGATTTTCGAGGGCTGCGACCAGGCGCGCGCGGCTGTCGAGCAGCAGGGCCAGAAGATCGTTGCGAAATTGCGGATCCTTGTTCACTCCGCCCAGTTGTTTGATCGCGAACACCAGGAACGCATCCCATTGATCGAGTTGCGTTTCGAAGGCGGCAATCTCCTGCGAAGTCAGCTCTACGGGCGCTGCCGCGGCCGGGCCCGGGGTCGGCATCGGCGGCAGCGTGAGCTCAATCCGCGCGCGAATTCCGTCCTCTCGCACTGCGATTTCGGGCAATACACGGAGCGTCGCCAGCGTCGCGCTGACGCGCCGGGCGACATCCGGCGGACTCGCGGCGAGGGCCAGCTGCTTGAGCTGATCGGTGGCGGGATTCAGGTCGAATTCGAAGGTTTCGAGCCGCGGGATGAAATAGCGCTTCACCAGGTCGAAGCCGCGGCCCACGATCAGCGTCTTACGATGCTGCGCGTTGAGGAGGTTGAGATCGGTGATCCGCAGCTTGAGCATGTGGCCCGCGACATAAGGCTCGCTCTCGGCCTGGATGATGCCGTTCCAGACGATCGGGTTGACGCAATTGCCGCCCATCTTGAGGCCGATACCGAGGTGCCCGTCGGTCTCGAGCCGTACCATGGCGCCGTTTTTCGACAGGATCGGATGTTCCGCGTAGAGATATTCGCACTCGCCGAGTCCTTTCCACAGCAGCGCGCGTCCATTGGGGACAAAGAGCTGTTGCTTCATCGCCTCGCTCAAGGTCGCGTAGTCGACGGTCAACGGCACTTCGACGATGGCGGCGGGCGAACTTTGGGCGGCCGCGGCGCACGGCATCAGCAGTGCCAGCATCAGTGCCAGTAATCGAAGCGTCCACCCCATCAGCGAGTCCCTGTTCACGTATCTTTCACGACCTCGCCCGCGGATGGAATCCGCCGGGATTCACAAGACTTCGGGCGCAAATCGTCCTGTCGATGACGTAGTTCATCTTCCCGCAATGGCTTGGCCCTTGCAGAGTATGACTGGTGCGCGCTAGCGGGTTAATATAGAAGGCGAGACCGGCGCAGGAATCACACGCGCTTTCTCTCGCCGTTCTCCCGGTTCTCGCTGAAGACATTTCCAACCTAAGGAGCGTAGCCAATGCAGATGGGTATGGTCGGTTTGGGCAGAATGGGCGCCAACATGGTGCGCCGCCTTATGCGCGGTGGCCATCAATGCGTAGTGTTCGACGTCAACCCCGAGACGGTGAAGCAGCTCGCCAAGGAAGGTGCCGTCGGGGCCTCGTCGCTGGACGACTTTGCGGCCCGGCTGAACAAGCCGCGGGTGACCTGGATGATGGTGCCGGCAGGGGTGGTTGAACAGACCGTGGCCAATCTCGCAAGCCGCTTCGAGGCCGGCGACATCATCGTCGACGGCGGCAATTCGTATTATGTCGACGATATCCGGCGCGCCAAGCAGCTGCGCGGCAAAGGTATCCACTACGTCGATTCCGGTACCAGCGGCGGTGTCTGGGGATCGGAACGGGGCTTCTGCGAGATGATCGGCGGCGAAACCGACGTGATCAAGCATCTCGATCCGATCTTCGCCGCGCTCGCGCCCTCGATCGATTCGGCGCCGCGTACCGCGGGGCGCGAAAAGGCGCCCGCCGGCACTGCCGAGCACGGCTATCTGCACTGCGGGCCCAACGGCGCCGGACACTTCGTCAAGATGGTTCACAACGGCATCGAATACGGGATGATGGCGGCCTATGCGGAGGGCCTCAACATCCTGCGCCACGCCAATATCGGCAAGCAGAAGCATGCGGCCGACGCCGAGACCACGCCGCTGCGCGAGCCCGAGCTTTATCAGTACGATTTCAACCTGACCGATATCGCCGAGGTCTGGCGGCGCGGCAGCGTAATCGCCTCGTGGCTGCTGGATTTGACGGCCGACGCGCTGCTGGGCGATCCCGAGCTGAAGAATTTCAGCGGGCGGGTGTCCGATTCGGGCGAGGGCCGCTGGACCATCGACGCCGCGATCGACGAAGGCGTGCCGGCGCACGTCCTGAGCGCCGCACTCTATGAAAGGTTCGGTTCGCGCGGCAATGCCGAATTCGCCGACAAGCTGCTGTCCGCGATGCGCTACGAGTTCGGCGGACATGTGGAGAAAAAGTCGTGAAGGCCTTGCACGCTCCTTTAACCGTGGGGAGAAAAGTATGAAAGCAACGAAGACCTTGCACGATGCGGGTCAGAGTCTGTGGCTCGACAACATCACCCGTGCGCTTTTGAGCGGCGGCGGACTCAAACGCTACATCGACGAGCTTTCGATCACGGGTCTGACCTCGAATCCGACCATCTTCGATAACGCTATCCGGAACGGCGCGGATTACGATCCCGCGATTCGCCACAAGGTCGCCGCCGGCCGCCACGGCGAGGCCCTGTTCTTCGAGTTGGCGCTCGAAGACCTGACGCGCGCGGCCGATCTGTTCGGTCCGATTCACCAGCGGACCAACGGAGTCGACGGATGGGTCTCGCTCGAAGTCTCGCCCAAGCTTGCCTACGATACCGCCAGCACGGTCGCTGCCGCCCAGACGCTGCATGGGCAGGCCGCGCGCCCGAACCTGTTCATCAAGATTCCGGGCACGCGCGAGGGTCTCCCCGCGATCGAGGAATCGATCTTCGCGGGCGTGCCGGTCAACGTCACCCTGCTGTTCTCGCGCGAGCAGTATCTGGCCGCCGCCGACGCCTATATGCGCGGGGTCGAGCGCCGGGTCGCAGCCGGTCTCAATCCGACGGTCGCGTCGGTGGCCTCGATATTCGTCAGCCGCTGGGATGTCGCGGTCGCCCCGCGGGTGCCGGCGGCGCTTCACGACCGGCTCGGGATCGCGATCAGCGGTCGCATCTACCGCGCCTATCGCGAAACGCTGGAGTCCGATCGATGGCTGCGGATGGTGAACTGCGGGGCCCGTTCGCAGCGCTTGCTGTGGGCCAGCACCGGTACCAAGGATCCCAAGGCCTCCGACGTGCTGTACATCAAATCGCTGGCCGCGCCGCATACTGTGAACACCATGCCGGAGAAAACCCTGCTGGCGCTTGCGGACCATGGCGAGATCGGCGCGATGATGCCGCGCGACGGCGGCGACGCGGAGCGGACGCTCAAGGAATTCACCGCCGCGGGCGTCGACCTTGACGCGCTGGCCGAACAGTTGCAGCGCGAAGGCGCGGCGGCGTTCGTGAAATCCTGGGATGACCTGTTGCAGTGTCTCGAGGAAAAGAGCGCCACGCTCAAGAAAGCCGGTTGAGTTGGGGAGGACAGCAATGGCCGAGCAAACGACGCCGTTGACGCAGCGGCGCGCCTGGCGGGCGCTGCAGGATCATTACGAGAAAATCCGCGGGCTCCATCTGCGCGCGATGTTCGGCAGCGATCCGAAGCGTGCCGAGCGCTTCACCGTCGAGGCGGCTGGCCTCTACCTCGATTACTCCAAGCATCGCATCACCGAGGAGACCATGCGCCTGCTGGCGGCGCTGGCCGAGGAGGCCGGGCTCCGCGCGCGAATCGGCGCGATGTTCGCGGGTGAGAAGATCAATCTGACCGAACGGCGCGCCGTGCTGCACACCGCGCTCCGGGCGCCGCGCGGCGAATCGATCACGGTCGACGGCGAGAACGTGGTGCCCAAGGTGCACGAAGTGCTCGACCGGATGGCGGACTTTTCGCGCCGGGTCCGCGATGGCTCCTGGCAAGGACACACCGGCAAGCGCATCCGCAACGTCATCAATATCGGTATCGGCGGTTCTGACCTAGGTCCGGTGATGGCCTACGAGGCGCTGCGCTTCTACAGCGATCGCAACCTGACGGTGCGGTTCGTCTCCAACGTCGACGGCACCGACTTCGTCGAGGCGACGCGCGACCTCGACCCGGCCGAGACCCTGTTCATCATTTCGTCGAAGACCTTCACCACGCTCGAGACCATGACCAACGCGCACACCGCGCGCGATTGGAGCCTCGCGGCGCTGCGCGACGAGGCGGCGGTGGCGAAGCATTTCGTGGCGGTGTCGACCAACGCCGCCGAAGTGACGAAGTTCGGAATCGATACCCGCAACATGTTCGGCTTCTGGGACTGGGTCGGCGGCCGCTACTCGATGGACTCGGCGATCGGGCTATCGACGATGATCGCGATCGGTCCCGAGAATTTTCAGGCGATGCTGGCGGGCTTCCGCGCCATCGACGAGCATTTTCGCAGCGCGCCCCTGGAGCGCAACCTGCCGGCGATCATGGGACTGCTGGCGGTCTGGTACAACAACTTCTTTGACGCGCAAACCATCGCGGTGCTGCCGTACGATCAGTACCTCAAGCGCTTTCCGGCCTATCTGCAGCAGCTCACGATGGAATCGAACGGCAAGCACGTGACGCTCGCGGGCCAGCGCGTCGATTATCAGACCGGGCCGATTTTCTGGGGCGAGCCGGGTACCAACGGCCAGCACTCATTCTACCAGATGATCCATCAGGGCACGAAGCTGATCCCGTGCGACTTCATCGCGTTCAATCGCGCGCTCAATCCGCTCGGGCGCCATCACGACCTGCTGAACGCCAACGTTTTTGCGCAGGCCGAGGCGCTGGCCTTCGGCAAGACCCTCGATCAGGTCAGGGCCGAGGGCACGCCCGAGTGGCTCGCGCCGCATCGCGAATTCGACGGCAATCGTCCGTCGACCGTCATCCTCGCCGACGAGCTCACACCCGAAACGCTCGGCAAGCTGGTCGCGCTCTACGAGCACAGCGTCTTCACCCAGGGCGTGATCTGGAACATCGATTCCTTCGATCAGTGGGGCGTGGAGCTCGGCAAGGTGCTGGCCCAGAAGATCATTCCCGAGCTGTCCGGCAGCGCCGAACTCAAGCACGATAGTTCGACCAACGCGCTTATCGAACGCTATCGCAATCGGAAATCGTCCGGCTGATCGAAGCGGGGGTTGGTGCCGAGGGCGGGACTTGAACCCGCATGAGCTTGCGCTCGGTGGATTTTGAGTCCACTGCGTCTGCCGTTTCGCCACCTCGGCACTGGCCAAATTCTGCCAAGCCGGCGCCGCTACAACAAGCGGTCGCGAATCGCCATCACGGATTCGATTTGCCATCGGTTCGCCTTCGATGTGAGAATCCGATGCCGTCCCGGCCCGCGGATTACCGACGGGTGGGCGAGATCGATTCGGAGCGACATCATTCCGTGGCGTACAATTTTCTGCTGATACACGGCTCGTGGCATGACGGCGGAGCATGGGCGCCCGTCGTCCGCCGGCTCGAGAGCAAGGGGCACCAGGCCTTCGCACCAACGCTGGCGGGTCATGGCAAGGGCGTGGCGAAAAACGTCAGCCACGCCGATTGCGTCCAATCGGTGGTCGATTACGTGACCCGGCGCCAGCTCAGCGACCTGGTCGTGGTCGGCCACAGCTTCGGCGGCACGATCATCGCCAAGCTCGCCGAGGCGATTCCCGACCGCGTGCGCCGCCTGGTGTTCTGGAATGCGTTCGTGCCGCGCGACGGCAACTCGCTGCTCGACGAGACGCCGCCGCAATATCATGAAATGTTCGCGAAATTGGCGGCGGCGTCGGGGGACGATACGATGATGCTGCCGTACGAGATCTGGCGCGAGGCGTTTATCAACGATGCCGACGCCGAACTGGCGCGCGCCGCCTACGCGACTTTATCGACCGAGCCTTACCGCGGCTTTAGCGACAAGCTCGATTTGAAGAAGTTCTATACGCTGAGCGTTCCCCGCAGTTATCTCAACTGCACGGAGGATACTGCCCTGCCGCCCGGTGAATGGGGATGGCATCCGCGGATGTCGAGCCGGCTCGGGCTCTATCGGCTGGTGCAGATGCCCGGCAGTCACGAATCGATCTTCACGCGGCCGATCGAGTTGGCCGACAAGATTATCGAGGCGGGCCGCGACTAGTCGATCAGAGCAGATCGAGAGCGGATTCAGCTTTCACGCGGCCGGCGGCGCGTACCCAGCACGTAAACACCCGCCGCGATCGGGGTAATCAGCACCAGCGCAAAAGCGAGCCCGCCGATCACGGCCACTGCCAGCGGTTGTTGCACCTTGGCCCCGGCGCCCAGCCCGAGCGCCAGCGGCAGCAGGCCGGCGGCGGTCGCCACCGTGGTCATCAGAATCGGCCGCAAGCGGATTCGCGCGGCGCTGATTACAGCCACCGCCGGCGTCTCTCCGCCGGCGGTATCGTGCTCGGCCTGATCAAGCAGCAGAATTCCGTTCTTGGCGGCGATTCCGACCACCATGATGATGCCCATGAACGAGGAGATGTTGAGCGTGATGTCGGTCAGGCGCAGCGCGGCGAAGCTTCCCGCCAGACAGGCGAGCGCGGCGATCATCACCGCCAGCGCCGGCGCCAGGCGTCGAAACTCCCACAACACAATCAAAAACATGCCGACGGTACCGGCGATGAGCACCATGGTGAGCTGGCTGAAGGCCTTCTGCTGTTCGGCGTAGAGGCCGCCGTACTCGAGCGTGATCCCCGCCGGCAGCGCGAGCCCGCTCAGGCGCCGTCGCACCTGAGCCATCGCGTCTCCCAGATTGACCCCCGACAGGCGCGCGGTGACGTGAATCACCGAGCGCAGCCGTTCGCGATCCAGCTCGGGGCGCTCGCCGAGCCAGCGGAATTTGGCCAGCGAAGACAACGGCACCTTGCCATGGGCCGGGGTATCGAGCAGCACTCCCGCAAGCTTCTGGAGGTTCTGATGAAAGCTGTCGGGATAGCGGACGCGCACGCCGAACAGCCGATCGTGAACCCGCAGTTCGGTGGCGACCGTGCCCTCGACGATGGCGTGTAACGAGTCGTCGATGTCCTGCGCGTTGAGGCCGTAGCGCCCGGCGGCGGTCGGATCGACCTGAATTTCCTGCTCCGGATTGCTCAGCACAATGCCGTCGAAGACGTCGACCGTGCCGGGCACCTGGCGCAGAATTCCGGCTACCTGGCGGGCGGTCGATTCAATCGTATCCTGGTCGGCGCCGAACACCTTCACCTCGACGGGCTCGGGCGTGCCCGAGAGATCGCCGATCAGATCCTGCAGCACCTGCGAGAACTCGATCCTGACTCCGGGCACGCTGGCCAGGATTCGCCGCCGCACCGAGTCCATGATCTGCTCGATCCCGCGGCGCCGATTGGGGGTGAGCCTGACCGAGATATCGCCGCGGTTCGATTCGGTGAGGAAGAAGCCGAGCTGGGTGCCGGTGCGGCGCGAGAAGGCGACCACCTCCGGCGTAGTCTTCAGCACCTGCTCGATTTTCCCGACCAGCGCGTCGGTGTCGGCCAGGGTCGATTGCGGCGGCGTAGTGTAGTCCAGGATGAAGGCGCCCTCGTCCATCGGCGGCAGATAATCGGTCCCGAGGCTGCGATAGAGCCCGAAAGCCACCGCCAGGCTGGCCACGGCGAGGAGCGGCGCGGCCACCGGGAAGCGGATAAACGGCCTGGTGCTGAGCAGGTAGACCTTGGTGAACAGCTTGAAGATTCGTCCGGCGGGGTGGCTGGCGCCGCGCAGACGCTCGAACGCCATTTCAAGCGCGGGCGTGAAATAGAGCGCCAGCAGCAGCGAGATCGCGAGACCCGAGCCCAACGTCACGGCCAGCGCGCGGAAGAAAACGCCGGTCACGCCGGAAAGGAAAATCAGCGGAATAAAAACCACGATTACCGTGAAGGTCGAGGCGACCAGCGGGCGGCCGAGTTCGTGGGTCGCGCGATCGACGGCCGCGCCGGTGCCGACGCCTTGCGAGCGGGCGCGATGAATCGCTTCGATCATCACGATCGCATCGTCGATGAACAGTCCGATGCCCGCCGCCAGACCGCCGAGCGTCATCATGTTGAAGGTCATGCCGGCGGCTTTCATCACGGCGATCGTGATTGCGATCGTACAGGGCACCACGATTGCCGCGATCAGGGCGTTGAGCGGACTCATCGTGAAGACCAGCACCACGGCGACTGCCAGCGCCAGCCCGAGCACGATCGCGTCGCGCACGCTGTTGAACGAAGTCGCCACCAGCGCCGACTGGTCGTAGGAGAAGGTGAAGGTCACGTCCGGGTAGCGGGTGCGGAACTGCGCGACCAGCCGGCGGATCTGTGCCGCGATCAGCTCGGTGTTGCCGCTCGGCTGGCGCGAGACGCCGATCAGCACCGCCGGCCCGTGCTCGGACGAGGTGCGGATGTAGTCCTCGCGAATGCCGAGCTCGACGCTGCCGATATCGCGCACGTGCACGGGATGACCGTTGATGCTGGCGATCGCAAGGGCGGCTAATTGATCGGCCTGATGCAGATCGCTGGTCACCACCGTAAGCAGCATCCGATGCAGGTCCTCGACGCGGCCGGCGCTTGCGATCACGTTGGCCTTGCGCAGTCCGTCGACCACCTGCTGCGGCGAAAGCCCGTAGGCCAGCATCTCGGCCGGTTCGAGCCGCACCACGTACTCGCGATATTTGCCGCCCACCAGCTCGACCCGGTAGACCCCGGGGATCCGATGGAAGCTCGGGGCGACGTCGTAAAAGGCGATATCGGTGAGCGCTGCGAGATCGCGATCGCGCGAGCTCATGCTCAGATCGATGATCGGAAAGGTTCCGGTCGTGAGCAGCCGCGTGTCGAGGGTGGTGGCGGCCGGCAAGCGGCCGCGCACCTCGCCGAGCGCCGCGTTGAGGAGTTGATAGGTCTGTGTGGGATCCGCGCCGTCAGCGAAAGTGACGTCGACCTCGGAGCTGCCGCGGGTGGTGGTCGAGCGCACCAGGCTCACGCCGACCACGCCGTAGGCGGCCTCTTCGAGCGGCCGGGTGACCGCAACCAGCATCTGCTCGGGCGGCAGGTCGGAAGATTCGGCGAGGATAGTCGCGCGATTGAAAGTGATCTCGGGGAAGACCGCGCTCGGGATGGAGTAGGCGAGGACCACGCCAAGCACCGCGGCGGCCAGCGCCGCGAACACCGCCAGCACCGGGTTCGCACGTCCGGTCATGATCGGCTCAACGCTCCGGCAGCACCAGGATCTGCCCGCTCATGCCGGGCTGATGCACCAGGCATCGGAACTGCAGGATGCCGGGCCGATGGAAGGTGAAAATGAAAGAGGTTTGCGACAGCGGCGCCAGCGGCAAATCCATCATCGGCTTGCCGGCGGCGTCGACGATCGAGAAGTCATGCTCGTCCTCGGGCTGCAGATTCCAGAAGGTGATCCTGGTGGACTGATTCTGCCGCACGAAGATCGACGCCGGCGAGAATGCGTAAACCTCGCCGAAGCGCTTGAGCGTCGCCTTGGGCCCGGTCTCGTTGACGGCGACCGCCTCGGTTACGATCACCAGCCGCGCCTGCGCCGTGCCGCTGCGCGCCACGCTTACGATTTTCGACGCCGCCGCATCGGGCATGAACGCCGGCGGTCCGATCGGCGGGCGCGGCGTCGCCGCGGAAGCAGCTTGCGGCGCCTGTGCGCGCGTAACGCCCGCGTACATGACCGTCGTGAACGCGATCGCCGCCGCGACCAGACTCGAAATCGACTTGCTGATGCTCATTGCTGCCCGGTGCGCACCGGAATTACCTTGACCTTGAGACCATCGGCCAGCGCGTAGCCGCCCGAAGTGATAACCATCTCGCCGGCCTTGAGACCCGCGGTCACCTGCACGCGATCGGACTCGCGGATACCGATCGTCACCGGCACGCGATGGGCGCGTCCGTCGGCGCCGGCCACGAAGACATAATACTTGTCGGTGGCGGCGTTCTCGAACACTGCGGCATTGGGAATTGTCAGCGCGTCGGGAATCAATCGGGTCGCGATATGCACCTGGACGGCGGCGCCCGCAACCATGATCTTTTGCTTGCCGGTGAATTGCAACCGAGCAGTTGAGGTCTCGCTGGCGGGGTTGAAGTTCGGCGCCATCGCCACCACTCGGGCGGGGAACTCGGTGTGCGGTTGTATCGGCGAAGTGACCGTGGCCGGCATCCCGGGCCGCACCAGTGATTGCGCGTCGATCGGCAGCTGAGCTTCGACATAGATGCTGTTGGGATCGACCAGATCGGCGAGCGGGTCGAGGTAGGCGACGATTTGTGCGGAGCTCACCAGTCGTTGCGCGACGACCGCGTTGGCCGGCGATTTGACCGCGACCCCGGGGCCATGCGCATAGCGTTCGACCGAGGCGCGCAATTTGCCGGCTTCGTCGGGATCGATCTTCTGCGCTGCGGCCACACCGGCCTCGGCGGCCTCCAGCTCGCGATTAATGATGTGGCCGACGACCTCGCCGCGGACCACGCGGTCGCCGCTCTGCAGCTTGAATCCGACCAGACGGCCGTTGGTCGGCGCGCGCAGCGTGACGTGGTGCAGGGCGGCCGTGATACCGAGCAGGTCGAGCTCGCTGTGCATCGGGTTGACCGTCACCGGCGCGGCCGCGACCGACAACACCGGCGCAACCGCCGTGGCCGGGGTCTCGCCCGCGTCGGTTGCGAGACGGTGACCGCATCCCGCGCCGGCCATCAAGATGGCGAGCAGGCCGACCAGCGCGAGCCGAGCGTGCTTCATCGGCTGACACCGAATAGCAGTGCGGTCTCGGCGGCCGCCTGACGCACCGCGAATTCCTGGTCGATGCGCGTCAGCCGGAAGGTCTGGGCCTGGCGGAAGGCGTCGATCACTTCCAGCAGCGTGCCGCTGCCGCCGCCCAGAAAGCGCGTCCAGTCGAGCGCGAACGAGTCCTCCGCGGTGGGCAGCGAACGGTTAAGAATATCGAGCTGGCGGAGCGCCTCGCCGTAGCGCACACGGGCGTCCGCCAGCCGCTGCGAGAGGATCAGCTCATCCTGATGAAGCTGTGCGGTCGCCGTCATCTGGCGCGCGCGGGCCGCGTCGATATGCGCGCGAATCAGGCCGCCGTCGAAAATCGGCATACCGATCGAGCCGGCATATGAAGCGCCGAAGTCGTGCCCGAAAGTCTTGGGCGGATTGAGACCGAGAAAGCCGGTCGTGAACTGCAGGCCCAGGTTGGGGTAGCGCTCGGCCTGGGCGGCCTTGATGGCGAGCGTCGCCGCGTCGATGTTGCGCTGGTCGGCGCGCAGCGTCGGATTCTGCTTGAGGTTGCCGCTGGGGAGCGTGGGCAGCGTGGTCGGATTTTCGATCTCGATATCGGCCGGGTCGAACTCGCCGATGAGCGAGCCCAGCACGATTGCGGCGCGCCGGCTCGCCTGCTCAGCGGCGGCGAGCTGCAATTCGGCGTTGTCGCGTTCGCTGCGGATTCTGAGGACATCGGTGGTGACTGCCTGTCCGCTCCGTTCGAGATGCGTGATCACTGCGATATAACGGCCCAGCCGATCGAAGCTGGCGCGCCATTCGGAAACCGCCCGCCGGCTCCGCATCAGATCATAATAGGCGACTGTGGTGTCGAACACGATCTGGCTTTGCGCGGCTCTCACCCCGAGCCGCGCCGCGTCGGCGGCATAGCGCGCCGCCCGCATCACGGCGAGGCGCCGCCCGAAGTCATAGGCGGTGTAATTGAGCGTAAGCTGCGCGGCGGTTTCGGCGCCGTTGGTGACGGTCGGATTGTAGCCGGGCGCCTGGTAGTAGTTGAGACCGCCGTCGAGGCTTGGGTAGAGCGGGGCACGGGCCTCGCCGAGGGTCGCCATGCCGAGATCGCTGGCGGCGGCGGCCGAAGCTATCGAGGGCGCGACCACCAGCGCGCGGCTAATCGCGTCATGGAGGGTCAGGAGACCGGCCGCGCGGGCAGGTGGCTCACGAACGAAACAGAACACCAGCGCCGCCATCGTAATCAACAGCCGTAACTTTGTACGTGTAGCTCTGCGCTCGCCGGCATAGAGTTTCATAGCGTCGCTCCTGGGCCTTATGGATCTTCAGAATCAAGAGGTCTGCAGCTGGTGAGGCCAGCGCGCCTGGCAAGTTATTCCGAGGGCAGTCTAACTTAAATTACCAGAGCGAGCAGGCCTGCCGCGATCAGGGCGCCCGCCCACAGCGTGTCGAGATTGATCCAGGCGCTGCGCAAGATCGCGAGCCCCACCCATTCGTAGACCACGATGGCCGTCGTTCCCATCACCAGCAGCATCGCGCCGGTATGAACCAGGGTCACGGCGATACCCAGCAACAAGGTGGGATGAGGCAGAGTTACGGCGAGCGCATGATGGTGATGCATCCCGGCGGACATCGGCATCCCGATCAGGATCGGAAAAAGCATCAGACCCGCGCCGTGCGCCGAAGCCATCAGGAACGACCACAACGCCAGATCGGGCATCGTGACCCGCATCGCCACCCAGCGCGGATGCGCGCGCGGTTTGACGAGGCGAAATATCCCGAACAGGATCAGGATTCCGGCGCCGACCGGCCGCAACCATAGCGAGGCGCCGCTACCCTCGACTCCCGCGATCAACGCGACCACCAGGCCGACCGAGACCAGATGGCCGAGCGCGATCGGGAACAGCGATTCGATCAGCTTGACCCGGCTGCGCTCCTGCAATCCGAGCGCGACCGCGAACAGCCAGCCCATCGAGGGGTCGATGCCGTGGTAGGCGCCGAGCAGGGCCACCGCCAGCCACGGCCAGGCGCCGCTCACGGATAACAGTAGGAATCCGAGGAAGCGTCGCCACCTTCGAGCCGAATCTGGTGTGGCCGCTCACCTTCGAAGGTCACGAAGAACTCTGGATCGAGCTTCAGCCCGCCGGCCGGATTGGCGTCGAGCTTGGCGACCCAGCCTTTGATTCCGTCAGGATAAAATTGCGCGTCCCACGCTCCATACAAGGAGTTGCTGACGTAGATGCGCTTGCCGTCGCGGCTCAGCTCCAGCATCTGCGGACCGCCGTTGACCGCCGCACCGACCTTCGGATGGGCCTTGCGCGACACGATTCCGCCGATCCGCACGGTGCCGGCGAGTTTGGGATGGAACGGATCGCTGACGTCGTACTGATGCATATCGCCGGTGCCCCAGCATGAAATGTAGAGCATCCGGTCGTCGAGACTCAGGTTGATGTCGGTGATGATCGGCGGCACCGCCTTGAACGGCTTGAGCGCGGGCGGGAGCTGCGATTCATCGGCGGGCTCGGCGGGAATCTCGATTACCTTGTGCACCCCCCAACCGCTATCGCCGCGATGCCACAGCCATACCGAAGCCGAGAGATCCTTGGTCGAAATCACGACGCCGACGAAACCGTAGGTGCGCGTGGGATCGTGCGCGGGCCTGAGCTCCAGCGCCATCTGGTTTTCGGCGCCGAGATCGATCGATTGCAGATGGCGGCGGCGGCGCAGATCCCAGATGTGGATCGAATGGCCGTAGCGATTGCTCAGCAGCAGATCGGGCACCACGCCGTTCTCGATCATGTTGGGCGTGCCCCATTCGCTGGTGATCGCGATGTCGTGGCCGAGGTGCCACCAGAAATCGTAGGCCAGGAACTGCGGCCCGCGATCGACCTCCCAGCGCCCCAGCACGTCGAAGCTTTCATGGTCGAGCAGCACGATGCCGCCCGGGCCGTCGCCGTTCGGCGCCCCCAGCGCGCTCATGTAGATCGCGTCGGGACCGCAGTGAATGGTATGCGGGCGGCTGTAGCCGCTGCGCTCGGCCAGCTCGTCCGGCTCGATCACTCGGACGACCTTGGGCGCGCGCGGGTCGGGCTTAATGTCGACGATATGGACGCGCGAGGAGCGGATGCCCGGAATCACAAAGTAACGCCGCTCGACGTGCGGATGCGGGGCGTAGGGGCACAGCGCCGCGCTGCATGCGTTCCAGCCGAAGTGATGCAGCTCGTCGCCCACGCCGGGCATCTCGGTCCGCCCCACCATGGTGCCGTAGGTGCGCGATTGCGGGTCGAGATCGAGCACGCACAGGGCGTCGTGCTTGCCGTTGGCCGGAGTTGGATTAAAGGCCACCACGAAGGCATGCTTCTCGGCCGGCGCCTGCATCGCCATCCGCGGCGAAGGATAGAAAGTCTGGTCCGGTTTCCACAGCGCCATGCGATCACCTGCACTTCGGGGGATGCTAAAACTACTAGTTATGTCGCGAGATGTATTCAACCTCGCTTACTGCGAGCGCCGGCGATCCCTCGGCCCGCTCTTGGCGAGCGAAGATTACCTGACGCGCAACAACGTCGACAGCCGATCGAATTGGTATACGGCATTAGCAGTTGATGCTAAGTAGACGGTGGAAACCGGCCGGACAAGGAGGGCGCTAATGCAGTTTCTCCGAGATCTCGAAGTTTTGGTAGCACGCATCCTGGTGGCTGTCATCTTCATCTGGTCCGGGCTCCAGAAGCTCCACGACCCCGTCGCAACCGCCGGTTACATGGTCAAGGTCGGCGGGATGGCGTCCAATTTCGCGCTGCCCCTGGTATGGGCTTCGATCGTGGTCGAGCTGGGCTGCGCGGTTCTGCTGATCATCGGCCTGCGCGTGCGGTTCGCCGCGTTCGTTCTGTTTCTATGGTTGATCCCGGTCACGCTCATGTTTCACTTCGCCCACGGCGAGGTGACACAGTACATGAAAAACCTGTGCATGATGGGTGGGCTGCTCGCCTTGTCGGCTTACGGAGCGGGCCGCATCAGTTTCGACGGAATCCGCAGCACGCGCGCCTAAGCCGGCTGGCGGCATCAGCGCACAGCGTGCGGCCCGAGCGGGGCGTTTCCCGCTACGGGCGAGCGCTTGCGGCGAGCACGTTTTCGACCAGCGCCTGCAACTCTCCGGATTCGTGAAGCTCGCGGACGATATCGCATCCGCCCACGAATTTGCCGTCGATATAGACCTGCGGAATAGTCGGCCAGTTGCTGTAGGTCTTGATCGCCTGGCGCACTTCCTCGTCGGCCAGCACGTCGACGGTCTCAAACGGCGCGCCCATCTCCTCGAAGATTTGCACCGTAGCGGCCGAAAATCCGCACATCGGGAAGTTTCGATTGCCCTTCATGAAGATCAGGATCTTGTTGTCGCCAATCGCGGCCTGGATCTGATCGATAGCGTTCGCCATGGTTTCCTTACCTCCGACTCTGGTACTGCTCGGGCGTGAGCGTCTTGAGCGCCAGCGCGTGGACCCGCACGCGCATCGCCTCGCCAAGTGCGGTATAGACCTGTTGATGGCGCTCGACCAGCCCCTTGCCCTCAAAGCTCGGGCTGACCACCAGCGCCTCGAAATGGTCGCCGCCGCCGGTGGTATCTCGCACCTCGACCATCGCGCCGGGCAGACCCTGCTCAATCATTCCCTGTATTTCTTTCGGATCCATTGCGTCCCGATTGTAGCCGGACCGAGCGGTCAGTTCCACTCCCGCAAGTTACACCGCCTCGACGACCGTGGCGATACCCTGGCCGACGCCGATACATAAGCTCGCCAATCCGAAGCGCGCGCCGCGCCGGCGCATCTCATGGAGCAGCGTGACTATCAGCCGCGCGCCCGAGCATCCGAGCGGATGCCCCAGCGCCACCGCGCCGCCATTGACGTTCAGCTTCTGCTCGTCGATTCCGAGCGTCGTGTTGCAGGCCAGCACCTGGGCTGCGAACGCCTCGTTGATCTCGACCAGGTCGATCTGCCCGATTTCGAGCCGCGCGCGCGCCAGCGCTTTCTGGATGGCGGGCACCGGACCCCATCCCATGATTTCGGGCGGCACCCCGGCCACCGCCATCGCGACAATTCGGGCCAGCGGCGCAATCCCCAGCGATTTTGCGCGTTCGGCGCTCATCAGGATCACCGCCGCGGCGCCGTCGCTCACCTGCGACGAATTACCGGCGGTCACCTGTCCGTCGGGCTTGAAAGTCGGCTTGAGCGCTGCGAGCTTTTCGAGGCTGGTATCGGCGCGTGGTCCCTGGTCGATGTCGATCGCCTGCCCGTCGACCGTGACCGGCACGATTTCGTCCTTGAACTTTTCGCGCGCGGCCACCGCCCGCTGATTAGAGCGCAGCGCGTAGGCGTCCGATTGCTGGCGTGTGATACCGTGCAGGCCGGCCAGGCGCTCCGCCGTCAGCCCCATCGAGGCCCACTCGGGCGGGAACATCTCGAACAGGCGCGGATTCGGATTGACGCCCGAGCCCATCGGGATACGCGTCATATGCTCGACCCCGCCGGCGATCGCGATTTCGCCGGCGCCGGCCATGATCGCTTGCGCGGCGACGTTGATCGCCTGCAGACCCGAGCCGCATTGCCGGTCGACGGTGGTGCCGGCGACCTCGACCGGGAGTTCCGCCAGCAGCGCTATCATCCGCGCGATATTGAGGCTCTGTTCGCCCGACTGATTCGCGCAGCCGAAAACCACGTCCTCGATTTCACCCGGGTCGATTCCCGGATTGCGATGCAGCAGCGCCTGCACGCAGAACACCGCGAGCTGGTCGGCGCGAATCGCCTTGAAATAGCTGCGGTCGGCGCCGGCGCGCGCGATCGCGGTCCGAATCCCATCGACGATCACCACTTCGCGCATCGCGTCTTCCTTTAGCGCCGGGTCGCGGCGGCGCGATCTGCGGGCGCGCTGAACTCGTCGCGAATCGCTATCCCGTTGGCATCCAGCGCGGGCGCGGCCGGCCGCGTGGCCGGATCGTCAAAGCCGCCGATCTTCATCGGATTGCCCGGAATTCGCAGTCCGTCCGATTCGACCATCATGTTGCGCGCCTTGACCTGCGCCATCTCGACCGCCTCCGGGATGGTCTGAATGCGCGCGCATGGCACGCCTGCGGTGCCGAGCACCTCCACCCAATGATGCGCGGGTTTGGTGCGCAGCGTCGCTTCGAGCTCGGCGCGCAGCGCCTGCTCATGCTCATGGCGATCGCGATTGCGCGCAAAGCGTGGGTCGCGCGGCAGGTCGTCGCGTCCGATCGCCGCGCTGAGACGCCGGAAAACTTCATCGCCGCCCGCGCAGATCACGAACGGTTCGTCGGCGGACTGGTAGGTGTCGAACGGCGCGATCGAGGGATGGCCGTTGCCGAGACGTCCGAGCGTGCGGCCGTGCGCGACATGTTCCATCACTCCGTGCAGCAGGTAGCTCACCATCCCGTCGAGCATCGCCACGTCGACCCGCGCGCCGCGTCCGTTTTTCTCGCGCGCATAGAGGGCGCTTGAGACCGCGCCGAACAGATAGACGCCGGCGGTCAGATCGGCGACTGAGGTGCCGACCCGGGTCGGCGGGCCGCCGGCATAGCCAGTGATACTCATCAGTCCGCTGAGCGCCTGGATCACGGTGTCGTAGGCCGGCTGGCGGCTCATCGGACCGGTCTGGCCGAAGCCGGAGCCCGAGGCGTAAATCAGTCGCGAATTCAGCTTCGACAGTTCCTCGTACGAGAAGCCGAGCCGCTCCATCGTGCCGGGGCGGAAGTTTTCCACCAGCACATCGGCGCGCTCGACCATGCGCAGAAACAGCGCGCGATCGTGATCGGCCTTCAGATCGAGCGCGATACTCTCCTTGCCGCGATTGACGAAACTGAAATAGACCGATTTCCCGTCCCGGAACGGTCCGTATGCGCGCGAGTCGTCGCCCGTCCCCGGCTGCTCGACCTTGATCACGCGGGCGCCGAGGTCGGCGAACAGCATCGTGCAAAACGGGCCGGCCAGCACCCGCGTTAGATCGATTATGAGGACATCAGAGAACGGTCCGTGAGGTCGTTTGCCGTCGGTTGCGGTCATGCCTTGCTCCCGGCGCCGCGATCGACGCCATCTGGGACGCATCGTAACAGAGCCATCCGCCGGTTGTCAGGCTGATGCGGACCCTGATTCGTTAAAGGGCGACCTAACCCCCGGCCCCTTCCCTAAAGGGCAGGGGAGTAAAAGAATCTGGTTCCCCTCCCACTTTAGGGGAGGGGTTAGGGGAGAGGTCGCTTGCGTCGTGGCAGCCGGGCCTGATGCCGCGGGCGTCGGCTCGGGCGGGATTAGCGCTGCGGCCGGGCGCGCATCGCCTCGGCCGGCGTCACGATCAGCCGCGGCTCCTCGCGCTCTTTTTCCTGCTGCTCCGCGATCACCGCGCCGAGCATCGTGCGCACCAGGTGCTGGAAGAAGGGCATCCGCTTGAGGTCGGCGCCATCGCGAATTCTGGCCGCTGCCGCAGCCGCCTGACCGCCGCTGTGGCGGCGCCCGGTATGGGCCAGATAGTAGGCGATATCCTCGAGCCGCCGGCGCGCACGGATGACCGACGCGCCGCCGAAGAAGCCGTCGATCGCCTTTTCGATCACGCGCCCGATGCGGTCCTCCTGCTGTATCGGATTGAGCACGATCACGCTCTGCTGAATCTCGGCGATTTCATCGACGTACGGTTTGATCGCCGCGGCCGGGAACTTCCAGGCCAGTACCTCGGGCTCCTTGAGCAACTCGATACCGGGCTCGGCGGCCGCTTCAGCGGCGAGTTCGGCGTAGATTGGATGGACAAAATCGTCGCCGGGTGGCGAGGCGGCGATTAGCTCGGCCCGCCAGGTAAAGAAATTGCCGACCGGGCCGCGCCGCGCCTCTGGAGTCGCGCGATAGGCTTCGCACAGCACCAGGTCGCACAGCCGCCAGTCGGCCTCGATCATCTTGACGCCGGCGCGCTCCTCGACCCGCACGCGATCCGCGCGCAGCTCGCGGCGACTGACCGGGCCGAAGTTACAACCGATGAGACCTTCCTCTTCAGAGGCGAAGCCCCACAACAGATTCAGTCCGCCGCGCGGCTTGGGTTTCATGATCCAAACCAGCCGCACCCCGGTGACGTCGACCGGCGACAGCATCGCCTCGATATCCGGGGAGCCGGCGGGCGAGGGTGGGGCCGGACGATGCGCCGGCGGCTCGGCCCCGGGCGCAGGTGAGATGCCACCCTGGCGCAGGCGAAACAGCGCGCGGCGAATCTCGCGGCGCAGCGGCCCGCTGGCCGCCTGCTCCATCGTCGCCAGCATATTCGCCGCACCCGCGCTGCGAACCGCGCCGAGCGCCCGCGCGATAGCGGCGTCGGTCACTTCCGCCTGGCCGCGCAGCATCGCCAGCGTGCGCAGCGCCTCTTCGGGATCGGCGGCGGGATTGAAGCCCGCCTTGCGCAGGTTCAAATCGTCCTGATCGAGCTCTTTGGGATGTGACATGGGAATGGACAGGCGTCGGCCGAATCGTCGCAAGCTATGCGCCGGCTCGTGCCACTGTCAAGCGATCGGTTGGCGTCCTCGCTCCATCGTTTCGATCAGGCTCATCGTGATGCGATAGGTGAGGCCCCAGATCGGCCGGTTGTCATAAACGATCGCGGGGAATCGCCACTCGAGTCCGTCGCGTTGCCAGATGTAGGTCTGGCGATAGCGCGTGTCGCGCAATACCGCCATCGGGACGCTGAAAATCTCCGCTACCTCGTGTGGATTGGCGCGCAGCGTGGTCGGCCACGGAATCAGGCCGGCGAACGGCGCCACCATGATGCCGCTGGTCGCCGTGCGCATCCCCGGAAACGCGCCCAGCACTTCAACTGCGGCGGGTTCGATGCCGACCTCTTCGTGGGTCTCGCGCAGCGCCGCCGCCATCGGACTCTGATCCTCGGGATCGACCCGCCCGCCGGGGAAGGCGACCTGTCCGCGATGGCTCACGTGATCGGAGCGCAGAATGTAGAGCAGATGGAGATCGCCGGAGCGCTCGAAAATCGGCACCAGCACCGCCGCCAGCCGCTCACCCTCGGGCTGCGCCGCGGTCTTGGGGTCGAGCAGTCCACGGCGCAACCGCCCCAGTCCGCGATCGAGATCGGTTTTGATGCCGCTGTCGTCCACCTGTGCGATGCTCACCAGAATCATCGCCCACGCACGATTTCGGCGCAAGGACGATACTGGCGCCCGGGCGTCGCCGACAGCTACGCTTGGTCCATGCCGTCGCTTGAGTCACATGCCGGGTCGCGCCGGGCTGAACGTTACCTGATTGGACGCTACCATGAGATCGCGCTCAAGGGGCGCAACCAGTGGCGCTTCGTCGATCAATTGAAGCGCAACCTGCGCGGCGTGTTCGCCGGTATCAGGCTGGGCGCGATGCGCGGGGCGGGGCCGCGCCTGATGGTTGAGTTGCCGGACGAGGCTGGCGACGAGTTAATCGCCGAGCGCGCGGCGCTGGTCTTCGGCCTGCAGAACTTTTCGATCAGCCGGCGGGTGCCGCTCGATATCGAGGCGCTCAAGCGCGAGTCGATAGCGGCCTCGCGCCGCCAGCCGGGCCGCAGCTTCGAGGTCAGAACCCGCCGCGCGGAGAAGCGCTTCGCGCTCAACTCGATGGAGATCGATCGGATCGTCGGCGCGGCGGTGGTCGAGGCGCTCGGCCTCAAGGTCGATCTCGGCCATCCGGACTTCACCGTCTCGATCGAAATCCTGCCCGAGGCGGCCTACGTCGCGGTCGGCAAACATCCCGGCGCCGGCGGCCTGCCGGTCGGTATCGCCGGCCGCGGACTGGCGCTGCTATCGGGCGGAATCGATTCGCCGGTCGCGGCCTACCGCATGATGCGCCGCGGACTGCGGCTCGATTTCGTGCATTTCCACAGCCATCCGCTGGTCTCGCCGGCGAGCCGCGAGAAGGCCGCCGATTTGGCGACCCATCTGACCCGCTTCCAGGGCCATTGTGCGCTGATGCTGGTGCCGTTCGCTGAGGTCCAGCGCGAGATCGTCGCCGGCGCGCTGCGGCCGCTGCGCGTGGTGCTCTACCGCCGCTTCATGATGCGCATCGCGACCGCGCTGGCCCGTCAACAGAATGCCGCCGCGCTGGTGACGGGCGAGAGCCTCGGGCAGGTCGCCTCGCAGACGCTGGCCAACATGACCGTGATCGAGGAGGCCGCCGGGCTGCCGGTGCTGCGGCCGCTGGTCGGGATGGACAAGAACGAAATCGTCGACCAGGCGCGCACGCTTGGCACCTTCGAGACCTCGATCATCCCGGACCAGGATTGCTGCTCGCTGTTCGTCCCCGCCCATCCCGAAACCCGCGCCAGCCTGGCCGAGGTCGAACGGGTCGAGAGCCGCTTCGATATCGATCGGATGGTCGGCGCGGCGGTGAGCGCGACCGAGACCCAGCGCTTTCAGTTTCCTCCGATGCCGGCTGAGCGCGCGGCCTAGCAGGCACGATCGCGCAATCGCACGAGGCCGCGGAGCGTTCGCCGAGTTTCCCCTGTCAGCCGCGCCGGCGCTATAGTTTGGGCTTGCCCGGGGCAACCTCATCGGGACGGGGATCACACGATGATCGCGACTGAACTCAATCACGCCAAGTGCAAGAGTTACCTGCTGGTCTCGGAATCGGACGGCAAGGCGGTAATGATCGATCCGGTCCGCGAGCGCATCGATCGCTACCTCGCCGTGCTGGCCTACCACCGCCGGCACCTGGAGCTGATAATCGACACCCACACGCACGCCGACCATCGCACCGGCGCCTTCGAGTTGGGCGAGTTGACCGGTGCGCCGGTGGCGATGCATCGGCGGGCGCCCGCGCCGCACGTCGCCGTCCATCTGCAGGACGGCCAATGGCTGGCGGTCGGCGACCTCCGCATCCAGGTGCTCCATACGCCCGGTCATACGCCCGATTCGATCAGCCTGTACGCGGGCGACCGGGTCTTCACCGGCGACGTGCTGCTGATCCACGGCACCGGGCGGGCCGACTTCGCCGACGGCGATCCGGGCGCCCAGTACGACGCGATTACGCAGAAGCTGTTCGCGCTGCCGGATCAAACGATGGTCTTTCCGGCGCACGACTACCGCGGTCATACGCAATCGACGATTGGCGATGAGAAGCGCGGCAATCCGCGCATCGCGAACCGTTCGCGCGATCAGTACATCGAGATCATGAACCATCTCGGCCTGCCGCTGCCCGACAGTATCCAGGAAGCGCTGCAGCCGAATCAGTCGGCGCTCGACGCCGATTCGATGCATTTTCCGACCTACGCGCAGCTCAACCAGGTGCGCCAGGTCGCGGCCGCGGAGGTCGCGGCGCGGCTCGGCACGCCGAACCTGCCGCTGCTGATCGACGTGCGCGAGCCCGATGAGTTTCGCGGCGATCTCGGTCATATCGCGGGCAGCCACCTGATCCCGCTGCGCGAGCTGCCGGAGCGGACCGCCGAGCTGGCCGATTACAAGAACCGCGACATCGTCGTGATCTGCCGCGCCGGCGCGCGCAGCACCACCGCCGCCGCGCTGCTGACCGGGATGGGCTTCGAGCGGGTCGGCAATCTGAAAGGCGGGATGCTCGACTGGAACGAGGCGCAGTTCCCGGTCGAACGGTAGACGGGTCCGGCGTTGGGGCGGTGGATGACGTGGGGATAAGATCGCGGATCCGGCGTGGTGCGCTGTGCGTGGCGGCGCTCGCGATCGCGACCCTGTGCGCGAGCTGCACCTGGCAATCGCCGCGGACGGTCGCGCAAAACTTCCTGACCGCGCTCCGGGGCCATCATTACGAGCAATGCTACGCGATGCTTACCGAGGATGATCGCGCGGCCTGTCCGCTCGCGCGCTTTCTGACCATGGTTCCGCTGGCGCCCGAGGTGACCCGGCGATGGTTTGGTCCGGTGCTCAAGGCGACCAGCTTCGAGATCGGCGAGCCCAGCGGGCAGGGACTCCGCCGGGTCGCGCCGATCAACGTCAAGACTCCCGACCTGGCGCGCTTCGAACGCATCATCAATGCGACGGTCGGGCTCGACGCCGACCCCGTTCCGGTGGCTCGCAAGACGCTCACGCATGGCGATTATCCGCAGCTTACCTACCGGGACGATATCGTGATCGTCAAGGAGCATCATCGATGGCGCGTGCGGGTCGATTTCCGGGCCCGCCAGCGGGCCGCCGATCTGCGCCGCCAGGCGCTCGATTTCTATTACGGCGGATCCTACAAGGAGGCGATCGACTACTATCGGCAGGCGATCGCGATCCTGGAGAAAGCCGACGCCACCGGCGGCTGGGGGCTCAAGTTCCGCTACGCCCGCGAACTGCATGAAATCGACGGAATCGTCGCCCAGAGCGCGGCCGCGACCGCCTACACCGAGAATCTAAAGTTGAGCGATATCGGGCTGCGGATGTCGGCGACGCAGCATCCGGCGGTGTTCGGCAAGATCACCAATCGCGGTAATCGCGCGCTCGACGAAGTCCGGATGAAGGTGACGTTCTTCAGGGGGCATGGCGCCGCCCGCCGCGCGCTGTTCATCGAGCAGCACATCCCGATTGCGACTCCGCTGCAGTTCACCGATTTCACGATCAGGTCGCTGCCGCTGATGCCGGGCGAGACGCGCGACTTCGGCTTCGAGCTGAAGGCTCCGCTCAACGTCCAGCAGGTGTCCGATCCGTATGTGGCGGTGAGCGAGGTGGTGTTCACGCAACCCGACTTGATTCCGCCGGTCGAAGCGCATCCCCAGCGCCAGGCCGGCCCGGCCGCAACTGCCAGCGCCGCGCCGCGTCCCGGGCATTAGCCGAGGTTTCCAGCGATGGCCGCGGAGCTGATAACGGTCGCGATCCCGACCCATAATCGCGCCGCGTTGCTCGGGCAGACGCTGGCGAGCCTGAACGCGCTCGCGATTCCGGACGGCGCCGAGATTGAATGCATCGTGATCGATAACGCGTCGACCGATTCAACCGCTGCGGTAGTGCGCTCGGCGGCGGCGGCGTTCAGGTTTCCATTGCGGCGCGTGGCCGAAGCGCAGCTGGGCTCGAGCTTCGCGCGCAACCGGGCGGTCGATGAGGCGCGCGGCGAGTTGCTGTGCTTCGTCGACGACGACGCAGTGGTCGAGCCCGATTGGCTGGTCGAGCTCAGCGGCGAGATGGCGCGGCGGCGGCTCGATGTCGCCTGTGGGATGGTCCTGCCGCGTTTCCTGGCGACGCCGCCGAAGTGGCTGGGGTCGCGTCTCTACGTCAAGCTCGCGGTTCACGACGCGGCCGCGATGGAGCGGATGGAGCGCGCCGAGCTCGAGCGGCTGCATAACTATTTCAGCGCCAACGTCGGCTTTCGCCGCCAGACCTTCGAGTTGTTCGGACGCTTCCGCGAAGACCTGGGCGTGGTCGGCGGCAATCCGATCTCGGGCGAGGATACCGAACTGTTCGCACGAATCATGGCGCGGGGCGGCAGCGTCGGCTTTGCGCCGCGCGCCCGCGTCCATCATCAGATCGGACCCGAGCGGCTTACCTCCCGCTATTTGCGGCGCAAGAGCTTTGCTTTCGGGATGGGCAGCGCGTTCGAGGGCGGCGCGACCCACAATCGCATCGAAAAGCTGTTTCGCAACGGCGGCCGGATGTTGGCGGCGGCAGCACGCGGCGATCGCGAGGCGACGATCTATCATCAACTCGAAATGTGGAACTATTTTGGCTATTGCCGCGGCCGGATGATCCAATGGCGGAGCAGGCCGCGTTTCTGACCGCCGCCGCCCGACTCATTATGCTAGTATCGACGCTAACCCATTGAGGAGAGCAAATCATGAGACGTTCGAGGTTGCTGATCGTCGCTGCCATTGCCGTCGCCTTGGGGCTCTGTAGCGGGCTTGCGCCGCGCGTCCTGGCTCAGCCATCGCCCCCGGCGCGCGCTGAGAATCCGCCGCCCCCGCCCGGTGCCGGGATGATGGGGCGCCGTGCCTTGGGCCCGCCGAACATGATGGCCCAACCCGGTCAGCCGGGCGTGCCGCCTGGGATGATGGCCGAGCGTATGGAGCGTATGCGCCGGATGCACGAGCATCCGGGCTGCGGCGGCATGGGACCCGAGATGGGGATGGGCATGATGGGTATGGGAATGGGACCCGGCATGATGGGGCTGCCATCCGATGCGAAGAGCCGCGCGGAATTGCTGCAACTGCGCGGCAAGACCATGCAGATGTGGGGCGAGTGGATGGAGAAGCGCGGCAAGGAGCTCGAGCAGCAGGCCAGGTAACCCGCCCGGCTGCTCTAAAGATCGCCTAGTTTGCGGGCGCTGCGATAGAGCTCGTCGCGGAACTCGGGATGGGCCAGCCCGATTAGCGCCTCGGCCCGCTCGACGGTCGATTTGCCGCGCAGATTGGCGACGCCATATTCGGTGACTACGTACTGGACCTCCGAGCGCGGGTCGGTCGCCGGTCCCTCGATGCGCGCGACCACGCGCGAGATACGGCCGCCGCCGGCCGTCGAGTAGGCGGCGAGAATCGATTTGCCGTCCTTCGAGATCTGCGCGCCGCGCACGAAATCGAGCTGACCGCCGGGCGCGCTGTATTGCTTGCCGGCCACGCTCTCGGAGTTGACCTCGCCGTCGAGCCCGATCTCCAGAAAGGCGTTGATCGAAACCACCCGATCGTTGCGTCCGATGACGTATGGATCATTCACATAATCGACCGGATAGGCTTCCATGCTGGAGTTGTCGTTGAGGAACTCGTAGAGCGCGCGATCGCCGGCGGCCAGCGTGTAGACGTTCTTGTAGCGGTTGATGTGCTTGTAGCGATTGGTGACCGCGCCCGAGCGAATCAGCTCGGCCACCGCCGGCGTCATCAGCTCGGTATGGATGCCGAGGTCCTTGTGATTCTTGAGCGCTGCGCAAACCGCGTTGGGCACCCCGCCCAAGCCAATCTGCAGCGTGGCGCGGTCGGGTACCAGGCCGACGATCTGGCGGCTGATGGCGCGGTCGGTGTCGGTTAGCGGCCGGCTCGGCAGCTCGGGCAGGGGGATATCGCTCTCCACGATTGCGTCGACGTCATTGATATGGACGGTGGAGTCGCCGAATACGCGCGGCATATGCGGGTTGACTTCGACTAGCAGCCGCTTGGCGGCGCGCGCCGTGGGAATCGTGTAGTCGCTGTTGGTGCCGCAACTGAAGAAGCCCGCCTTATCCATCGGCGCTACCATCACGATGAACGCGTCGATCCCGATTTCGGCCAGGATTCGCGGCATCCCGCTGAAATTCCCCGGCATATAGGAGAGCACCTGACGCTTGTCCAGCGCCCCGCGCCGCCCCAGCTCGCGCTCGACCATGGTCGGGAAAAACGGGTGCGGCCGGATGACGTCGAGGTACTCGTACTTCAGGATGGTCATCATCGCGGCCGGCGCCGAGTGCGAATAATAGAGCCGGAGCTGATGGATTTCGCCGGCCTTGATGCGGTCCTCGAGCGCCTGCAGCAGCGCCGGCGGCTCGCTTATCGCCATCCCCATCGAGAGGCTGCCGCGGGCCGGGATCAGGCGGACTGCGTCCGCTGGTGACATCCGCTTGGATTGATATTCGGCTTCGTACATTATCTCCCGTCCCGAGCGTGGATTTCCGCGCGCCAATCGAGCATCTTAAACCACGATGCGCTCCCCTGCTCACACTGGAGCAACATGCGTGCCGTCCGCGCCGGGGCGGCCTCGCATTACCGGCCTCCCATGCTGAAAGGCCCGAGCGCGCGCTTCCTGCTGGCGATCGTCGGAATCGTGCTGGTGACCGTGGCCGGGATGCTGGGCTACATGACGATCGAGGGCTACTCGCCGATCGATGCGCTCTACATGTCGGTCATCACGGTTTCCACCGTCGGCTATGGCGAAGTCCATCCGTTGGACACGGCCGGCCGGGTTTTTACGATAGTGCTGATCGTCACCGGGGTCGGAACGGTGCTTTACCTGTTGACCTCGATCGGTGAGCTGATAATCGAGGGACGGCTGCGCGAACAACTGGGGGCGACCGCCATGCAACGCCGGATTCATCATCTGAAAGGTCACGTGATCATCTGCGGCTTCGGACGCTTCGGCCGGGTAGTGGCCGAGGAGTTGATCGCCAACTCGGTCGAGATCGTGATCATTGAGCCCGATGCGGCCAAGGAGTCGACGCTGGCCCGCCTCGCCGCGCCGTACATCATGGGCTCGGCGCTGGACGACGCGATTCTGACCGAGGCCGGCGTCGCTACGGCGCGCGCGCTGGTGGCCGCGATCGGTTCCGATGCCGACAACGTATATGTCACGCTCGCGGCGCGCGAGAAGAATGCCACGCTGAGTATCCACGCCCGTGGCGAGTCGGAGTCGGGATTGAGGCGGCTACGGCAGGCCGGCGCCGACCAGGTCGTGTCGGCCTACCAGCGCGGCGGAAACCGTGTGGCGGCGATGATCCTGCGGCCGGCGGTGGTCGATTTCCTCGAGTTGGCGACGCCGGGGCGCGGCGACGAGGTCGACCTGGAAGAGATCAAGGTGCAGCCCGGCAGCCGGCTGCTGGGCCGGAAGATCGGTGAAATCGAACGGGACAGCCCGCGCCTGCGGATCGTGGCGCTCAAGCGCGGCGACAAGACCTCGCTGATTCCCGACACGGCGATGGAAGTTCAGGTCGGCGATTATCTGGTCGCGATCGGCGAGCGCGCCAGCCTGAGCCGTCTGGCCGAAGGCGTCAGCACGTAGCCAGTTAGCCGCCGATGCGGGATTGCCTCTCAAAGCGCGTCGATCTTGATTGGCGCATCGTTGGTGGCACAAATTCAAGCCCCGTCGATTTGATTCACCCTGATTCCATCGGCGGCATCGATGTCGCCAAATGGGTCGGCTCGGCTGGCGGCACTATCGGCCGATCGCCGCAACTCGGTTGAGCGATGGAACCCGGCCTAAGCGTGACATTGGGGCGACTCCTGGTCGCGTTGGCGCTGGGCTTACTGATCGGCCTGGAACGCGGATGGGAACGGCGCGACGCGCCGGAAGGGCATCGCGCCGCCGGCTTTCGCACCTTCGGCCTGCTCGGTCTGCTCGGCGGCGTGTCGACGCTGCCGATCGCCGGACTACCGCACTGGCTCGCGCCGATGATGCTGGCGGGAGTAGCGCTGATCGTCGCGCTCAGCTACTGGCGCAGCTCCGAGGAAGGGCGCGACATCAGCATGACCAGCGCGGTTGCGGCGCTGCTGACCTTCGTGTTGGGCGGGGTCGCAGGGACTGGCGAGCTGACCGTCGCCACTGCCAGCGCCGTGGTGGTGACCATCCTGTTGGGCTTCAAACCGGAGATCCATCGCTTCCTGCAACGGATCGAGCGCGCGGAGCTCGAAGCGACGCTCAGGTTGCTGCTGATTTCGGTGGTGATGCTGCCGATTCTGCCGGACCGCGGCTTCGGGCCATGGCAGGCGCTCAATCCTTATCGGATCTGGTGGATGGTGGTGCTGGTCGCGGCGATCTCGTACATCGGCTACTTCGCCCATCGGATGGTCGGTCTGCGCGGCGGCGTGATCGCGACCGCGTTGTTCGGCGGCCTCTCGTCGTCGACCGCGGTCACGGTCACGCTCTCGCGCGAAGCGACCAATGAGCGGAGCGCGACCCATCTGTTCGCGGCGGGAATCATTGCCGCCTCGGGGATCATGTTCCCGCGCATGATCGTGATCGCCTCGATCGTGGCGCCCGGCCTGGCGCTTCCGCTCGCGGTTCCGTTGATCGTCGCGGCCCTGGTCTCGTTCGCATTGGGTGCGATGGTGTGGTGGCTTAACCGGAGCCGGGAGCTCAATCTCGATGAGGCCGCGCAGTTCCGCAATCCGCTCGACTTGCGCACCGCCTTCGAGTTCGGCGTCTTCTTCACCGTCATCACTTTCGTGTCGCGGGCCGCCCAGCAGACCGCCGGCGCGAGCGGGCTTTACCTGGTCAGCGCGGCGGCGGGCCTGGTCGACGTCGACGCGATCACGCTCACGGCCGCCAACCTGTGGAGCCACGGACACCTGTCGGCGACCGTCGCCGTCGCCACTATCGCGATCGCAGCCGCCGTGAACACGGTCGTAAAATCGATCCTGGCCGGGGTGCTCGGCGGTCGTCGGCTCGGGCTATGGGTGGGCGGTCCGCTTTTGATTGGGCTCGCGGCGGGCGGCGTGGTGTTCTGGCTGGGGCTATGAGCAGGTCGGCGTGTTCGCAGCGCAGAATCGCTACTGCAGAAAGTCGAGCCAGCCGCGCCGCAGAATCGCGTCGAGATAGGGAATCAGCTCACCCATCGAAAGCAACTCCGCGCGCGTGACCCAGCGGGCGTCGGTATGTTCATAGGGACGCAGGCGGACCGGTGATGGCGCGCCGTGCACGCGGCATGAGTAGAGCGCCTGGATGTAGGGCTCAGCGATCGCCTTGTTCAGTCCCAGCATCCG
>DATKSL010000042.1:0-5475 GCA_035531675.1 Binataceae bacterium (SeqCode)
CGCGATCAGGCGGCGGTCCTTGAGTCCCTCGGGCACGTCGCCGGCAACGATACGCTGGGCGAGCCCCTCGACAATCGCGGTCTTGCCCACGCCCGGCTCGCCGATCAGCACCGGATTGTTCTTGGTGCGCCGCGACAGCACCTGGATCACGCGGCGGACTTCCTCGTCGCGCCCGATGACCGGGTCGAGCTTGCCGCTTGCGGCCATCTTGGTGAGGTCGCGGCCGTAGCGCTCGAGCGCCTGGTAGGTCGCTTCGGGATTGGCCGACGAGACGCGCTGATTGCCGCGCACCTTCTGCAGCGTCTCCATCAGCTTGTCGTGGGTCATCCCGGCCTCGCGCAAAATTCGCGAGGCGGCGCCCGGCTCATCGAGCATCGCGATCAACACGTGCTCGACTGAAATGTAATCGTCCTTGAGCTTGCCCGCTTCCTGCTCGGCGCGCGCCAGTACCCGGCCCAGACGCTGCGTGGCGTAGATCTGGCTCGCGTCGCTTCCGCCGCCGGTGACCCGCGGCACCTTCGCCAGCTCGTCGGCCAGCTTGCGCCGCACGACGGCGCGGTCCACGCCGGCCAGCTTGAGTACGGAAGAAACCAGACCCTCGTCGTCCTCGAGCAGCGCGGCCAGCAGATGCTCAACGTCGACGGCCTGATTATGTGCGCTTAGCGCCGCATTTTGCGCACGCCCCAGCGCCTCCTGGAGCTTTTCGGTGAAACGGGATGGACTGCTCATGAAGAATCGGCCTATCGGCCTCCCCATTTAAAGTAACCACTTTCTGTCGGCCGACAAGCTCGCCATACGGGCGGGCGTCGTGGAAGACCAGATCGAGTTTGGCAGATTCAGTTTGGCCCCTCGCGCTCCATTTTGCTAAGCACAATGTGCTTAACGCAGGAGATTGAGACTATGCGCCTGACGCTGACAGTCAACGATCAACAGCGCGAAGATGAGGTCGAGCCGCGGATGCTGCTGGTGCACTATCTGCGCGACGTAGCGGGGCTGACCGGCACTCACGTCGGCTGCGAGACCTCGCTGTGCGGCGCCTGCACGGTGCTGGTCGACGGCAGTGCGGTCAAGTCGTGCACGGTGCTCGCGGTGCAAGCAGACGGCGCCAGGATCACCACGGTCGAAGGCCTGGCCCAGGGCGACCAACTCCATCCGGTGCAGGAAGGCTTTTGGGAAGAACACGGGTTGCAGTGCGGCTACTGCACGCCGGGCATGATCATGGCCTCGGTCGATCTGCTGAGCCGCAATTCCAATCCATCGGAGGCCGAGATTCGCCACGCGCTGGAGGGCAATCTCTGCCGCTGCACCGGCTACCAGCACATCATCAAGGCGGTCCAGTACGCGGCCAACAAGATGCGTGCGGGCAAGGCGGCGGCCTGACGGCGCTCGCGCGCGGCCCGGGCGTGTATCGATAAGGAGAACGCGATGGCGGTGATCCCGAAGTTCGTGGGCGCGCGCATCAAGCGGCGCGAGGATCCCCGGCTCATCCAGGGCCAGGGCATCTACGTCGACGACGTCCGGCTGCCGGGGATGCTGACGGCGGTCATCCTGCGCAGTCCGCACGCGCACGCGAAGATCAATTCCATCGACCTGACCGCCGCTCGTGGCGCACCGGGTGTAGTCTGCGTGCTCGCCGGCGAAGACCTCAAGGACAAGATCGGAACGCTGCCGTGCGTGGCGCCGGCCGAGCGAATCCCGTTTCATCCTTCGCTTGCGCTCGGCAAGGTGCGCTACGTCGGCGAGCCCGTGGTGGTCGCGGTCGCCACCGACGCCTACCGCGCCCAGGATGCGCTCGATCTGGTCGAGGTCGACTACGACCCGCTCGACGCCGTGGTCGATCCGGAAAAGGCGATCGCCGACGGTGCTCCGGTTTTGCACGACGAATTCGGCACCAACGTCGCGCTCAAGATGGAAGTCCCCTCGCCGGCCATGGACGAGGCGATGCGTAACGCCGACCAGGTGGTGCGCTTCAAAATCATCAATCAGCGCCTCGCGCCGATTCCGATGGAGCCGCGCGGCGTGGTCGCGCAGTGGAACCCGGGCCAGCGCTACCTGACCGTATGGTCGTCGACCCAAATTCCGCACATCCTGCGCTCGCGCCTGGCCGAGATGCTCAAGCTCGGCGAAAACCATGTCCGCGTGATCGCGCCCGAGGTCGGCGGTGGCTTCGGATGCAAGCTCAACGTGTACGGCGAAGAGGCGCTGACCAGTTATCTTTCGATGCTGCTCGGCAAGCCGGTCAAATGGATCGAGCGGCGGCGCGAGAATATCGCCGGCACCACTCATGGCCGCGACCAAATCACCTACCTCGAAGTGCCAATTAAGAAAGATGGCACGGTGCTCGGAATCAAGGGGCGCTTCATCTGCGACATGGGCGCCTACCTGCAGTTGCTGACGCCGGCGATACCCGGATTTTCGGCCCTGATGATGACCGGATGCTACAAGATTCCGGCGATGAGCTTCGAGCAGATCATGGCGTTCACGAACAAGATAGCGACCGACGCCTATCGCGGCGCCGGCCGTCCCGAGGCCTGCTTCATCGCCGAGCGCGTGATGGACGTGGTCGCGGGCGAATTGAGACTGGATCCGGCCGAAGTGCGCCGCCGCAATTTCATCCCCAAGAACGGGTTCCCGGCCACTACCGCGGCCGGGCTGGTCTACGACTCGGGCGATTACGAGCAGGCCCTGGATAAAGCGCTCGCGATGGTCGACTACAAAAAGATCCGTGCCGAACAGGAGGCCGCCCGCAAGCAGGGCCGCTATATCGGAATCGGGCTTGCCTCCTACGTCGAGATTTGCGGAATCGGACCGTCCGCGATGCTCCCGCCGAAGTTCCAGGGATGGGAAAGCGCGACGGTGCGGGTCGAACCGGACTCCAAGGTCACGGTGCTGACCGGAGTTTCGCCGCACGGCCAGGGCCAGGAGACGACTTTCGCGCAACTCGTCGCCGACGCCTTGGGAATCGATATCGACGATATCAACGTCGTCCACGGGGACACCGCGATCGTGCAGTACGGCGTGGGCACCTTCGGCAGCCGCGCCACTGCGCTTGGCGGAACGGCGCTGATGATGGCGGTCGGCAAGGTGCAGGAGAAGCTCAAGAAGATCGCCTCCACCATGATGGAAGCTCCGCCCGACCAGTTGGTCTTCAATCAGCGCACGATCGCGCTGGCGAGCGACCTCGGCAAATCGATTCCGCTGCAGCAGGTGGTCACCGCGGCCTACGATTTCAAGCAGCCGATTCCGGGGCTCGAGCCGGGTCTCGACGCGACCAGCTTTTTCGAGCCGACCGGATGCACCTTTCCGTTCGGCACCCATATCGCCGTGGTCGAAGTCGATCCCGAAACCGGCGTGGTGAAGTTCCTGCGCTACGTCGCAGTCGACGACTGCGGCAAGATAATCAGCCCGCTGCTGGTCGAGGGACAGATCCACGGCGGCATCGCGCAGGGCATCGCACAGGCGCTCTACGAAGAGGTCGTATACGACGAGAACGGCCAGCTAATCACCGCCACGCTAATGGACTACGCGGTGCCCAAGGCCGACATGCTGCCGCTCTACGAACTGGGCTCGACCGTGACGCCCTCGCCGCTCAACCCGTTGGGCGTCAAGGGCGTCGGTGAGGCCGGCACGATCGGGTCGACGCCGTGCGTGGTCAACGCGGTGCTCGACGCGCTCGGTCCGTTCGGCATCACGCAACTCGACATGCCGCTGCGGCCGGAAAAAATCTGGCGCGCGATCAAAGCGGCAAAGAAGAGCAGTTAAAGCCATGTTCCCAGCGGAATTCGAATACCATCGCGCCGCTTCCGTGAAGGAGGCGCTCGGTTTGATCCAGCAATACGGCGACGAGGCCAAGCTGCTCTCAGGCGGCCACAGCCTGCTGCCAATCCTGAAACTGCGCCTGGCGCAGCCGCGCCACCTGGTCGACATCGCGCGCATCGCCGAGCTCGGCCAAATCACCGAGCTAGGCGGCAAAATAAGCATCGGCGCCGCCGTGCGCCACCATCAGGTCCACACCTCCGACCTGCTGCGCGACAAGCTGGGGTTGCTCGCCGAATGCGCCGGCCATATCGGCGACGTCCAGGTGCGCAACCGCGGCACGATCGGCGGCAGTCTCGCGCATTCCGACCCGGCAGCCGACTATCCGGCGGCCGTGCTCGCCCTGGAGGGTGAGATGCGGCTGGAGAGCGCCGCCGGCGCGCGCACGGTAAAGGCCGAGGATTTTTTCATCGACCTGATGACGACGGCGCTAAAGCCAGGCGAGATCCTGACCGCGATCGCTTTCGCGCCCCTGCCGGCGGGAACCGGCTTCGCGTACTTCAAGCATCGCCAGCCCGCTTCCGGCTTCGCGATGGTCGGGGTTGCGGCGTGCCTCACGCTGGACAGTGGCGGCAAGTGCCAGCGTGCGCATGTCGGGATGACGGGACTGGGAGCCAAAGCGTTTCGCGCCAAGGCGGTCGAAAGCGCGCTCAACGGCAAAGCGCCCGACGCCAAGGTGCTCGCGGACGCGGCCGCGCATGCCGCCGACGGAATCGATCCGTTATCCGATATCCACGCCTCGGCCGATTTTCGCGCCGAACTGGCACGCGTTTATACGCGCCGCGCGCTGGAGAGCGCGGTCGCCCGCGCCAAGCGCTGATCGGCGCGAGCCGCGGAGCATCGACTAAAGATTCGACATGAAAATAGCCGGAGAACAAACCCTGTCGGCGCCGCGCGAACGCGTGTGGGCGCTATTCAACGATCCCGAGCGGCTCTCGCGTCTGATTCCCGGATGCGAAAAGCTCGAGGTCATCAGCCCCACCGAGTTCGCCGGCACGCTCAACGTCGGGATCGCCGCCGTCAAGGGCGTCTATACCGGCAAACTCAAGCTCGAGGAAGTCCGTCCGCCCGAGCACTACAAAATGGCGGTCGACGGCAAGGGCAAGCAGGGCTTCATGCGCGGCGCGGGCACCCTCGACCTCGTGGCCAAGGGCCCCAATGAGACCCTGGCGACGTACGGCGGCGATATCCAGATCGGCGGGCCGCTGGTGCAGGTTGGCCAGCGCGTGATCGACAGCGCGGCCAAGATGATGATCGGGCAGTTTTTCGCCGCCGCCGACGCGGAACTCAAAGCCGAGGCGGCGGGCACGGTCGCACGCCAGGGCTTCCTGCTTAATTTCTGGCGCTACCTGGTGCGCCTGATCCGCTCGCTCTTCACGCGCGGCTGAGGTGCCGCGCTACCGCCGTGCCTCGTACATTTGTGGCACCTTTTAGTGTGGTGTGCCCCATTAATGAGTTGCATACAAGAACTGGTCATCCTGAGCGGCGCGAGTCTGCGAGCGGAGTCGAAGGATCTCGCGCGGTCCTCCGCGCGTAATCCACTCCGGAATTCAGCTATGAATCAGGGCGTGCTTAGTGCTCCTGATCGATCCTAGGAGCTGCCGCTGGCACGCGACCTCGCCGATCATAATGGACACGTGTTAGCCGACCGCTTAAGCG
>DATKSL010000043.1:0-7392 GCA_035531675.1 Binataceae bacterium (SeqCode)
AGCATCTGCGAGCGGCGCGAGCGAGCTGTCTGGACGACAGCCGATTTCTGGCCGCAGGAAAGTAACGGCGGGGACTACCGCTGCGAATGTTCGGCGCCCGAATCGTGGCTGAGCAGCCGCTCGACGCTGTCGATACATTCCGACGTGGACTTGGAGGATGGCCATGCTCAAACTCGCACTGACGGCCGCGATAACCGGCATGTCGCTGTTATTCGCATTCAGCGCATCGGCGGCGCCGCCGGACATTGCCTCCGTCGATTGGTCGGTGAAGGCGCCGCACAATTTAGCCGCCAATCGGCCTTCCGACGGCGCGATCAAGGCTTTCATGAGTGAGCTTGACGGCGTCCCGGACCAGCCAGACAGCATCTGTTATGCCAAGTTCGTCGATCTGCGCGGTTCCGGAACTTTGTCCCTAGTCGTCAGTCAAAGTGATGGCAGGTTCTGCCACCTGAATGTGGTCGACAAGACCGCCGGCGGCTTCGACGTATACGATTTCAATTTCGCCCATTTCGTGGCGGCCCCAGAAATCAAGCACCTCGGAGGAGACGGCAAGCTTGAGTTGATAGCGCCTGTCGATTTGACCGGTTATGAGGGCGCTCAACACTGCATTGCGATATGGGACGTGATTTACGCCTGGACCGGGAGCGATTACACCGACGTCAGCAGCCAGTACAAACATTATTACCAAGAAGACCTCGCGTGGCTGCAGAAAGATATCAGCCGAATCGAAGCGCAAAACGAGCGGGCGCAGCAGGCGTTAGCCGCTCAGCGTCCTGGGGCCGCCGCTAGCGCCGGCAGCGAACCGCCGAGCGGACTGGCGTTCGGCCCCAAACCTTCGTATTCAGAGCCACCGGTGGTGGCCAAGTATCACGGGCCGGACGGGTCGGCGACCCTTTTCGCTCCGACGGTCCTCGCGCCGCCCCCGCAGCTGGAGGCTCCTTCTCACGGCGACCTGATGGCCCTGGATTGCGAGAAGGCGGAAGCGGCCAAGGACGAGCGCTTCCTCGGCAACCGCGATGCTGGGATGAGCGACGCGATCAAATGGAAGCATAGCGACAATGCCTATGACCGCGAATTCGCCGCCTGGATCCTGGCCGATATTGGGACACCCGAGGCGACCAGCGATCTGCAGACCTTGCGCTACGACAGCGTCAGAGGCGTCGCGCTTGCCGCGAAATACAGCCTGCAGAAAGCGAGCCGGGGTCTCAAAAAATATACCGTCGAGCATGAGTTCATCCCGGTGGTCAACGGCAAGCCAAGACCGCAACCGTAATGAGCGACGTCGAACCCAGGGAACCTCTGCGCAAGTCAGGTTGTCATTCTGAACGGAGTCTGCCCTTCGGCTCTGCTCAGGGCAGGCTCCGTGAAGAATTCCCTTCGAGCAGCCTCAGGGCATGCTTCGGCTGCGCCTCAGAATCGGATGGCTGGTGAGGTCCCTGACGCGTTCGCCGTTGAACCATACCTCACGTCCGTCGCCGAGACTGTCGAGATATTGCTTGCCGGTTCTCACCGTCGATCTCCTTTGATGCGGAATATCGCAGTGCCCGGGCTAATCGATTCCCGCCAGATGGCGGGCGTAGGCGGCGTGCGGAGCGAAATCGTATTCGCGGTAGGCCTGGAGTTTTTCGGCTTCCAGGCCGCCCTCGGCATGGACCGCCAGCACCTCCTGGTAGCCGCCGAAATCCGACGCGGTCAGATCGCCGATCAGATTCAGCAGCCGCAGTCGCCGCTCGGAATCGAAACCCTTGGCGCCACCGAGGTAACGCAGCACGTAGGCGCGGGTCGCCTCGCTGGTGAGATCCTCGGCCGCCGGCGCCGTCACCAGTAATCCGCCGGCCAGATCCTGCACCATCTGCACCGCCTGATGATAATGGTGCGCGAAGTGATACTTGGCGACGTTGGTCAGCAGCGTATTAGGCACCGCGACGCCCTCCTCGATGGTGCACGACGCGGCCGCATGCTCGATCAGTCCGCGCACCGTCGTATGGTAAGCGGCGAGCTGGGTCAGCTTGTCGCGCACATGGCCCGCGCGCAGCGTGCCGTTGGCCTCGGCGATCGCGTAGGCGGCCCCGGCCAGCAGCTCCAGCAGCGGCAGCTTGTAGGAGACCGCGGTGAAGCGATGGAAGCGCACGAAGTTGAGCGCGATCGGCCCGGCGAACTCGGTCTCGCCCTGCAGGAAGACCCGCTCGCGCGGCACGAACACGTCGTCGAACACCGTCAGCGTCTCCATCATCTTGTGGCGCGCGCTGATCGGATGCTCGAAGGGGTCTTTGGGCCCGGAGCCGTGCGGACTCGCGATCATCTTGAGGCCCGGCGCGTTGGCCGGCACCGCGAAGGCCACCGCGTAGGGTTTGTCCTCGGGCCGCATGGCGCGGGTCGGCAGCACGATGATCTCGTTGGCGTTGGTCGAGACCGAGGTATGGACCTTGGCGCCGCGCACCACGATCCCGTCGCTGCGCTCCTCGACGATCCGCAGGTAGTAGTCGGGATGCTCCTGTGCCGAGGGACCCAGTGCGCGATCGCCCTTGACGTCGGTCTGGGCCACGGCCACGGCCAGGTCGTGGTCGCGGCAGTGGACGTAGAAATCGCGGATGCGCTCGCGATAGGGCAGCTTGCCCGCCGCCGCCATCCGCTCGCCCATGACGGTGAGCGCGAGCAGCGCGTCGGTGCCGATCTCCTTGATCAGCACCACCAGCGTGGCGCCCTCGCGAGTCGCCGCTGCGATCAGATCCTTGCGCGCCAGCAGATCCTCGGCGCCGCGCGGGATTTGGTAGTAGCGGCTGTAGCGGGCGCCGCCCTCGTGCACCACCGCGAGCTGCTGGTAGTGCGCCTCCTCCGCCATCCGGTAGTCGGTGGCGGCATGCTCGACCGCGAGCCCGATCACCGGATGCGTGGTGACGTCGTCGACCCGCTCGCCGCGAAAGAACACCGCGCGCCCGTCGCGCAGCGATTGTTTGTATTCATCGACCGTTCTGAGTGCCATGTTTCGATACTCCCGCGGCGCATCGCCGCCTTCCGTTTACAGCATAGATAGGTGCGCGCGGCAAAGTCGGATGCGCGGCGGAGGTTTGACCGGCGCGTCACATCCCCTATCATCACGCATCATGGCCCGCCGAAAGACTCCCGCCGCCCGACGCGAGCGCGCCGCCGTCGCGATGCCCGACCTGAAGCCGGTGCGGATGCTGGTGGCGGGCGAGCTGGTGCTGGATCGTTACCTGTGGGGCGACGTCTCGCGCATCTCGCCCGAAGCGCCCATCCCGGTGCTGCACGTGACCCGGCGCGAGGAGAAGCTCGGCAACTCGGGGTTCGTGATGGCTAACCTGCGCGCGCTGGGTGCCGAGGTCGCGGCGCTGGGCGTGGTCGGCGCCGATCGCAACGGTCAGCGGCTGCGCGAAATTCTCGACGGGCTCGGCGTCAGCACCCGCTCGGTGCTCGAGGACGACGGCCGCCCGACGATCGTCAAGGAGCGGATGCTGGGGTCGGTGCAGACCGCGCATCGCGCCACGCAACAGCTCCTGCGGGTCGACGAAGAGACTACCGGCGCACTCAGCCCGGGCCGCGAAAAGGCGCTGGTCGCCTGCATCGCACGCGAGCTCAAGCAGGCCGACGGCGTATTGATCTCCGACCTCGACAAGGGGCTGCTGACGCCGACCCTGCTGCGCACGCTGATCGACGGCGCGCGCCGCCGCCATATCCCGGTGATCGTCGATCCGCGCCGCTCCCATGATTTTTCGATCTACCGTGGCGCCACCGCGATCACGCCGAATCGCTACGAGACCGAGCTCGCCACCGGCCTGAAGCTGGTCGACCGCGACGCCTGGCGCACCGCCGCCGAGTCGCTGGTGAAGCGGCTCGGCCTCGGCGCCTGCCTGATCACGCTCGACCGCGACGGCATGTATCTGGCCGAGCGCGGCGGCGTCGACGAATACCTGCCGACCACCCCGCGCGAGGTCTATGACGTGACCGGCGCCGGCGATGTGGTGCTCTCGACCTTCGGGCTGTTCGCGACCGCCGGGCTGAGCTTCACCGCCGCGGCGACGCTTGCCAACCTGGCCGCCGGCATCGAAGTCGGACGGCTCGGCACCGAGGTCATCACGCGCGACGATCTCGAACGGGCGCTCAGCCGCGACGACGGCGGTTACGAGCGTAAGCTGGTCTCCGAGCTGGAGCTGAAGCTCATCCTGGAGCGCGAGCGGCGAGCCGGACGGCGCATCGTCTTCACCAACGGATGCTTCGACGTGCTGCACGCCGGCCATATCCAGCTTTTGAGCTTCGCCCGTTCGCAAGGCGACGTGCTGGTGATCGGCCTCAACAGCGATCACAGCGTGCGCGCGCTCAAGGGCGCGACCCGACCGGTCTACCCGGCGGCCGAACGCGCGCGCATCCTGGCCGCCCTCGAGGCGGTCGGCTACGTGGTGATTTTCGATGAAACCCGGGCCGAGCGAATCATCCACAAGGTCCGCCCCGACATCTTGATCAAGGGCGAGGACTGGCGCGGCAAGGGCATCGACGGCGGCCGCTTCGTCGAGTCATACGGCGGCCGGGTGGTGCTCGCACCGCTGCTGGCGGGCCGCAGCACCAGCGCCACCATCGAGCGGATGCGCGCCGGCAAGCCCGCGCCATCGCGCGCGTAGCCTCGTTCGATCTTACCGTCAGCTCAGGAAGAGTTTCGCCGCCGCGCGCTGAGCCGGCGCTTCAGAAAGCCGATGAGCTGATGGAGCTCCGGCATCCCCGCCCACCATCCCAGGCCGAGATAGACCGCGCCGTAGACCGGAATCACCGCGAGCGCGACCAGCCGCGGCCCGTGACCCGCCAGCGCGTACTTGACGCCGATCGCGAGCGCTGCGGCCGCCAACGCATGCAGCCACAGCCGTATCACGTAGGCGCTGTCGAGCCCGGTGCGCCCGATACGTCGGTTGAGCGCGCGCCGGAGCAGTGTGAACTCGACCCATCCGGCCACGCCCGCCGAAGCGGTCAGCCCGGCCACGCCCCAGCGCTGCGCGATCCCCAGCATCGCCGGCAGCGGCAGCGCGCAGAAATAGCCCAGCCCGAGCGTCAGCAGAAACCGGATGGCCGCGATTTTGAGCGGCGTGCGCGTATCGTAAAGCGAGTAAAACGCCGAGTTGTAGAGCCGGCCCATGGTGGTCGCCAGCAACCCGACCGAAGTCCCGGCCAGCACCGCCCATACGTAGATCGCATCGTGATGGGTGAAATGGCCGGACTGGAAGATCAGCGCCACGATCACGTCGCCGATAAACAGGAAGGCCGCCGCCGACGGCACCACCATGAACGAGATCTGCCGGAGCCCCGCATTGAGCCGCGGCCGCAGCGCCGCCGCGATTTCGTCGATACTGCCGCTGGCGCGCGACATCGTCGGCAGCTCGGAGGCGGCCATCGAAAAGCCGAACAGGCTGAGCGGCAACATGTAGAGGATTTGCGCGTAGTTGAGCGCCGCCACCGCGCCGGTCGGCAACAAGCTCGCCAGCAGATTATCGACGTAGCCGCTGATCTGCCCGACCCCGCGTCCGGCGATTACCGGCGCCAGGTTGTTGAAGACGATTTTGAGATGGCCCGCCGTGCGACGCAGATCAACCTTGAAGCGCCGCAGCAGCCTGAGCGTCGCCGGGAGCTGCACCGCGATCTGCGCCGCCGCGCCGATTACTGCTCCCCATGCCACCGCGATCACCAGATGACTCTGGGTGCTGGTCGGCCCGTACCAGACCAGCGCCGCGACGATCGCGACGTTCCACGCCACCGGCGCGGTGTAGGAGACGAAGAAGCGATGATGGCTGTTGAGCACGCCCAGGCACCACGCCGACATCACCAGCATCCCGGCGCCCGGAAACAGCACCCGCACCAGCGCGATCGTCAGCTCGCGTTTTTCGCCATGGAATCCCGGCGCGATCACTTCGATCAGGAACGGCGCCGCAATTACGCCAAGCACCACCATCAGCGCCATCGCCAGCGACAAAATCGCACCGACGCCCCACGCCAGCAGGTCGGCGCCGTCGCGATCGCCCTCGGCCAGCAGCTTGCTGTAAACCGGGATGAACGAGGCCGAGAGCACGCCTTCGCCGAACAGGTTCTGCAGGATGTTGGGAATCCTGAAGCCGGCCTTGAAGGCGTCGGCGGCGGCGGAATTTCCCAGGAAATGGGCGAAGATACTTTCGCGGACCAGCCCGGCGATCCGGCTGAGCAGAATTCCGGCCGCTACCAGCCATGCCAGGTTGGGGGCGCGCGCGAGGTCTCCGGCGCGCGTCGACGGCGCTTGCGCGGCCCGATCGGGCGCGGCTGCCTCATCCAATTTACGATCGATTTCGGGCGAGGCGTGCTCCTTGATCACCGAAGTTGCCTGAGTATAGCGGCGCCCGCCCGTCAAATGTAGCCGCTCCCGCGGGTTGGTCGGCCGGCCCCGGCAGCCGTAAGATGGAGCAGCGGCGGGAATCGTTCGACGGGTAAGAACGCGATGCAAGCAATTGTGGTGGGAGCCGGTATCGGCGGATTGACGGCGGCGATCGCGCTGCGGCGGGCGGGAATCGACGTCCGTCTGTTCGAGCAGGCGCCGCAACTGGGCGAGGTCGGCGCCGGCATCCAGATGAGTCCCAACGGGACGCGGATCCTGCATCGTCTCGGCCTGGCTGCGCCGCTGCGCGAGGTCGGGGTGCGGCCGCTGGCGTCCGTCTTCCGCCGTTACGACGACGGCCGCGTGCTGGCCAACGATCCGTTAGCTGACCAATGTGAAAAGACCTTTGGCGCGCCTTACTACCATCTCCATCGCGCTGACCTGCTGGAGGTGCTCGCGGCCGCGGTGCCGAAGGAGCTTGTGCATCTCGGTCATCGCTGCGTCGGCCTGACCCAGTATCGCGATCGCGTCGAAGTCAAATTCCAGGATGGATCGACCGCCGACGCCGAGGTCGTGATCGGCGCCGACGGTATCCATTCGGAAGTGCGGCGCGCGCTGTTCGGTCCCGAGTCGCCGCGCTTCTCCGGCGACATGGCCTACCGCGGCCTGGTCCCGGCCGAGCGCCTCGCGCATCTCGAATTGGAGGTCACGGCCAGCTCATGGTGGGGGCCGCATCGCCATTTCGTGCATTACTTCGTCGGCCGCGGCGCGCGCTACGTCAACTTCGTCGGTATCGTGCCGGCCGGCGAATGGCGTCTCGAATCGTGGACCGCCAAGGGCGAGGTCAGCGACGCGCTGGCCGCGTTCGCGGACTTTCATCCGCGGGTCCGCGAGATCATCGCCGGCGTCAAGACCATCAACCGCTGGGCGGTGTACGATCGCGACGCACTGCCGCGCTGGACCGAAGGGCGCGTCACGCTGATGGGCGACGCGGCGCATGCGATGCTGCCCTACATGGCCCAGGGCGCGGTGCAATCGATCGAGGATGC
>DATKSL010000044.1:0-18900 GCA_035531675.1 Binataceae bacterium (SeqCode)
CGGGCAGGTGCATCTGCTGCTCAACCGATGCCGTCATCGCGGCGCGATGGTCTGCAACGAGGAGCGCGGCAACGCGCGTGCGTTTCGCTGCGCGTACCATGGCTGGACCTACAAGCTCGACGGGACGCTGGCCGGGGTGCCGTATCCGGACGGCTATGACGAGAGCTTCCGGCGCGAGGAGTTCGGGCTGGCGCGGGTGCCGCGGATGGCCGAGTATCGGGGCTTCATCTTCGGCAGCCTGAGCCCCGCTGGCATCACGCTCGACGAGCATCTCGGCCGCGCGCGCGAACAACTCGATCTGTTCGTCGGGCTGTCGGACGCCGACGAGGTCGTCGCCGATTGTGGGGTTCACAAGTACGACTATCGCGCCAACTGGAAACTCCAGGTCGAGAACGCGATGGACGGCTACCACGCCATCACGCTGCACGATTCCTTTCTCGGCATCCTCGCCGAGCGCGCCAGGCAGCATCACGCCGCCGACGACTACAAAGGCCAGTTCGAGGGCAGCCGCTTCGCCGTCACGCGCGATCTCGGCGGCGGCCATGTGATGCTGGACTACTGGAACCGGCTCTACGACGCGCTCAACAACGATCCGATCCCCGACGTCGAGCCGACCACCGTCGCCGGACGCGCCCATTTCGATGAGCTGGTGCGCCGCTTCGGCCAGGTCCGTGCCGCCCATAATCTCATGCAGGGGATGACGCATACGCTCATCTTTCCGAATCTGATCCTGATCGGAATCCAGATGCGCGTGGTCCATCCGGTGCGCGTCGACCGCAGCGAGGTCGACGTTTATCCGGTGCGGCTCAACTGGCTGAGCGAGGCCGTCAACGCGACCCGCCTGCGCGGCCATGAGGCGTTCTTCGGCCCCGCCGGATTCGGCGGCCCCGACGACGTCGAGGTCTTCGAGCGCGTGCAGATGGGGTTGCGGGCCGACCTGCTGGCGCCGTGGTTGATGCTCGCGCGCGGGATGCATCGCGAGCGTCGCGATAGCGATGGCACGCTGATCGGCGAGCGGACCGACGAGGTGACCCAGCGCGGTATCTGGCGCCAATGGATGAAGGTGATGACGGGCGACGCGCCGGCACGACGGCCGCGAGCGCGGGCCCATAAACCGGCCGCACTCCGCCACGCTGAGCCGGTCGGCCCGGACCTGCGCTGAGCTGGGTATCAGGGCGCAAGAATCGACCGGGATCCGTTGGCTGGTGATCGAGCACTCCCCCATCAAGGCCTATTTCAACTATGCCGGACTGAACTGGCCGAGCGCGGAAATTGCCGACGTCTGCCGCGACGCGGAGCAGCGCTTCCGAGGCCTGCGCTTCAGCCCGGGCGGCCTCGACGAGTACGGCGCGATGATGCTTCGCGCCAAAGGCAGCATCGCCCATCTGCTCGGTCTTCAGGACCACCGGCGCGACGGGATTTTCTTTCTCCCCAACGCCACGACCGGGCTGAGCCTGATTCTGAGCGCGCTACTGTCGGCGCTCGGCGCCGATGAGTTGGTGGTGACCTCGGACCAGGAGCATCCGGCGGTCGAGCGGATTCTCGAGCGCGCAGTGGGCAGGCGGATTCAGGTTGAGCGGATAAGCGCCGCCTCCGCCGATGGATTCGTCGAGCAACTGGCCGCACGCTGCCGGGAGCGGCGGCCGGCATTCGTCGTGCTCTCGCAGGTCTCCTATAAGGACGGCCGGGTGCTGCCGATTTCCCGCCTTGCGGAAATTCTCGCGGCGCCGCGTGTCCCGTTGATCATCGACGGCAATCAGGCGATCGGACAGATTCCTGTCGATCTCTCCGCGCTGAGCTATGCCGCCTACGTGTTCTCGGGACACAAGTGGTTATGCGCACCGATGGGCACCGGCGCTGCGAGCATCAACCCGGATTTTTTTCAGCCTCGCCACCGCGCCGTCCTCGAGACCCTCGGCGACCTGCAAAACGGGACGTTGAGCTATGTCGCGATCGCTGGACTCGAAGCCGGATGCGGCGTGGCGGCGCGTTCGCTTGGGGAGCGCATCGCACGCCTGACGCAGCTCAGACACCGGATCGTTGACGCGCTCCGCGATCTACCCCGGGTCGCGGCGCCGGATTGGAACGGTCCCATCGCGCCGGGAATCGCATCGCTGTTGATGCCCGAAGAGTTGCCGTCATCGGAGCTGGCGGAGCGCCTGTTCGCCCGCCACGGCGTGGCGGTCAAAGCCTTCATCCCCCCGGAGCGTCCCAACGCGATTCGGATCTCGTGGGCGCCTTCGACCACCGAGGCCGAAGTTGAACTGCTTATCGAAGCGCTGAAGGCGGAGCTAGCGTGAGGCCCTGAGTTGTCGAGGGCGTTAGGCGTCTACGGTCCCGGCGGGCCGCCGGAAACCGGCGTGGTCGGATTCCCGATCCGCGGGAGCACCGCAGAGGCGCCGGGCGCGTCGGCGCGGATGAAAACGATCAGCATCCCCTGCGCGTAGCGCGGGCCGCCGAGAATCAGAAAGGCGTGATTGGGCAGCTTGAGCTCGGTCGACATCTCGGGCCGATCGCCCTGGAACAGCACCAGCTCCATCACGATCATGTCGCCGACGACCCGATGGGGCGCGACGTGCAGGATGCGGCCGCCCGGCAGCGTGAAGGCGATCATCTTGCCGCAACTGGTGTTCTTGCGCTCGCTCTTAAGTAGCCGATAGGTGCTGTAACTGAAGGGCAGGGTCCGCAGGCGCGGGGTCATCGAGGCGAGCCGCGGGTCGACGCCCTCGTTGGTGTCCGCCGCCATCACCGAGTCGATCGTTACCTTGACCTGACGCGGCTTGTCACCGGCGGTACTCTGGACGGCAAAAGCGAGAACTCCGGCGAAAGCAAGGACCACACCTGACCAGCGCGCTAACATCACGTCTCGGTATCGCTCGAAATCCTGCTATCGCCCGGACTGCTGGTCAGGAACCCAGATGACCGTGGTATCGCTACGCGGCTCGCTCCACACGGCGACCGCCGGGTTTGCCGATTCGAGCCGCGAGATTATCGCGTGCGAATCCTCCGCCAAGGCATCTTCGACCGGCGCGACCGCGACCGGCGCGACCGCGGCCTGCGCCAGAGTCCGATGGGCCGGGGCGCTGGCCGCAACCTGCACGCTGTGCCGGGTCGCATACTGGCGTACATAGGGGGTGAGTATGATGGCGGTCAGGGCGGCCATCGCGATTGCGGCCGAGGCCAGCGACAGGCCCGGATTGAGCCGTTCGTCGAGCGATTCGAGCCAGTTCCCGAAGCGCGACCACAGCGACGGTCTCAGATGACTGATACGAGCCTGGACGGCCGCGGTGAAGCCGGCGAGCGGGATCAAGTCGACGGTGGATTCGAGGGTATCGCGCAGCTGGGTGCCGAGCGAGCTGAAATCAGCGGTCTCGCGTTCGCAGTCGGTACATTCGGCTAGATGGCGGGCGACGCTGAGCAGTTCAGGCGGTTCCAGCTCTCCGTCGCCGAACGCGCTCAAGAGCGGGCGAATCTCACTACAGTCGGGCATCCCAGCTCAATCCTTGTTGTTCAGATCCTTAAGCGCGTCGCGCAGCCGATTACGCGCATAATGCAGCCTGCTCATCACGGTTCCGCGCGGACACTGCAGCACCTCGCTAATCTCGTCGTAGGAGAGCCCCTCAACTTCCCGTAGCAGTATCACGGCGCGGTGTTCCGGGGTCAACTCCTGCAAGGCTTCCTGGATCCGGTGACTAAGCTCGCTGCGCGCGACGGCGCGAAATGAATCGCCGTGCGCACTGGGCAGGCGTCCCAGCTCGGTCTCGGCCTCCTCGCCCCGCACCAGCGGATGGCGCCCCTCATGGCGCCGGAAGTCGATCGCGATATTGGCCGCGATCCGGTAGAGCCAGGTCGAAAAGCTCGAACGCGATTCGAATCTTGGCAGATTCTGAAAGGCGCGAACGAAAGTCTCCTGAGCCAGTTCAAGCGCATCGTCCTGATTATGAACCACCGCCAGAGCTACGCCGACCACGCGCCGTTGATAGCGCTCGACCAGCACGCCGAAGGCCTTCGCGTCCCCTTTTCTGGCCCGCTCTATTAACTCGGCCTCGTCCCCCTCTGGGCGGCTAGGTGTTCTCAATTTAATTAGACGCCGTTCGCTGGCGTGAAATTCAGCCCGCTACTGATTCTTTATCGGCCATTTCAGCCCAGTTTAGTCCCCATTTGAGCTCGACTCTGAGCGGAACCGTGAGCGCTGCCGCGCCTTCCATCGCCTCGCGTACGACCCCAGAGGCCGCCTTGAGCGCGGTCTGCTCGACCTCGAGCAGCAGCTCATCGTGGACCTGGAGCACCATGCGGGTGTCCAGTTCTGCCTCGCCGAGGGCGCGATGTACCCGCAGCATCGCGACCTTCATCAGGTCCGCCGCGCTGCCCTGGATCGGCGCGTTGATCGCAATCCGCTCGGCCTGCGCCCGTGACCCGCCCTGCGGGCTGTTAAGCTCCGGAAGATATCGGCGCCGCCCATACATCGTGGCGACGTAGCCGCGTTCGCGGGCCAGACGCAGGGTCTCGTCGAGCCAGGCGCGGACGCCGGGCAGGCGCTCGAAGTAGCGCTTTATGTAATCAGAAGCCTCGCTCAACGCAATGCCGAGTTCGCCGGCCAAGCGCTGCGGACCCATCCCATAGACGATGCCGAAGTTAATCACTTTGGCCAGGCGGCGCGCCTCGGCATCGACCTGGTCCGGATTGATCCGAAGGATTTCGCAGGCCGTCCGGATGTGGATGTCTTCGCCGCGCGAAAAAGCCTCGATTAGCGTCTTATCGCCCGATAGATGGGCCAGCACTCGCAGCTCGATTTGCGAGTAATCCGCCGACAGCAGCAGCACTCCGATCCGCGGGGCGAAGGCCCGGCGAATCCGTCGTCCCGCCTCGCTTCGGGTCGGGATATTCTGCAGGTTCGGCTCGCTCGAGCTGAGCCGGCCGGTGGCCGTCACCGCCTGGTGGAATGACGTATGGAGCCGGCCATCGGCGGGATCGACCAGGTTCGGCAGCGCGTCGGCGTAGGTCGACTTCAACTTCGAGAGCGCCCGATATTCGAGCAGCTTGCGCGGCAGCTCATGCATCGACGCCAGCCGCGTCAGAGTATCGACGTCGGTCGAGTAGCCGCTCTTGGTCTTCGAGAGTCCCTTGGTCGGCAGCTTGAGCTCATCGAACAGCACGTGCCGGAGCTGGATGGGCGAGTTCAGGTTGAATTGATGACCGGCAAGGGCAAAGCCTTCGCGCTCCAGCCGCTCCAGCTCGGCGCCGAACTCGGTTGCGACATTGCGCAGCGCCTCGATCTCGATCCCGATTCCGGTCTGCTCCATCTCGGCCAGCAGCGCCGCGATCGGCAGCTCGATGTCGCGGAACAGCGCGCCGAGCCCGTCGGCTTCGAGCCGGGGCAGCAACGCCTCGCGCAAGGCCGCCACCACCTGCGGTTCGGAGCCGCCCGCGCCGCGCCCGCCGAGCGGCGCCAGGTATTGATGATAGAGGTCGGCGATCGACGGTTCGGGTTTGCCCGGATTGACCAGGAAACCCGCCAGCATCGCGTCGAAATCGACCCCGCCGGGCACAACGCCGTAACGGTTCAGGCGCTTTATCTGATCTTTGAGATCGTGGCAGCTCTTGGCCGGCGTCTCGGCGGCTAGCAGCTCGGCGGTCCTGGCGATCGCGCCGGCCGCGATCACGTAGCTGTGCGCGCCGCCCTCGGCCGCCAGCTTGAGCCGCTCCTCGCCGTCGCTGTCGGCGGCGGCAAGATGGAACGCGATCCGCGCCGCCCGCTTGAGCTCGGCAATCGCCGCCGCCAGCTCGTCCGCTCCCAGCGCCTGCTCGCCCGCGCCGTCGCCGCCCAGCGGCAGCGATTGTTGCGAGGGTGCGAGCTCGGCCAGCAGCGATCCGAATTCGAGTTCGCGCAACAGCTCGGCGGCGGCCTGCTCGTCGACGCCCGGCCAGGTCAGCTCCTCGGGCTCGGTCGCGATCGCGACGTCGGTGTCGATTCGCACCAGCTTGCGCGCCAGCTCGACGTCGGCGCGATACGCGAGGAGCAGCGGGCCGAGTTTTTTCGCGCCGCGCACGCCGGCCGCTTCCAGTTGATCGAGATTCTCGTACAGCCGCTCGAGCGATCCGAAATGGCGAATCAGCGCGGTGGCAGTCTTCTCGCCGATGCCGGGCACGCCCTTGACGTTGTCGATCGCATCGCCCATCAGCGCCATCACGTCGACCAGCGCCGCGGGCTCGAGGCCGAAGCGCTCGCGCACCTCGCGGACGCCGGTGCGCTTGTCGCGCATGGTGTCCCACAGGTTGATAGTGGGCGCGACCAGTTGCATGAAATCCTTGTCGGCCGTGACGATCGTGGTGTCGAACTTGCGCTTGGCCGCGCGTATCGCGAGCGTCCCGATCACGTCGTCGGCCTCGACCCCGTCGAGCATCAGGCGGCGGATACGGAAGGCTTCCACCACGCGATGAATATAGGGAATCTGCACCGCCAGGTCGCCGGGCATCTCGGCGCGGTTGGCCTTGTAGGATTCGAACAGGTCGTCGCGAAAGGTTTTCTTGGGCGAATCGAAGACGATTGCGATATGGGCGGGGCGCGCCTCCTTGAGCAGCTTGAACAGCATTCGGATGAAGCCGTAGACCGCGTTGGTCGGCATCCCGCGCGAGTTGTTGAGCTGTGGCAGGGCGAAGAAGGCGCGGAAGATATAACCCGATCCGTCTACCAGACAGAGATCCTTGCGCTCGGCGGCCATCGTATCGAAGCTAATCGAACCGCGCCGCCCGCAAAAGCCCGCCGTGAACGGCCGACGCGGCGTCGTGTGCCGGGTGGGTTCTGGAGGCGCCGCGCGCTAATCGGCGCGTCAGATGAGGACTGCGGCCCTGCCGCTTTCAGAGCGAACGATCGCGATGTTGGCAGCGGCGTTCAACGCGCCGCAGTGAATCAGACGCCGCGGCCTAGGGGCGGGCCTCGAAGACCATATTGAAGGGCGTCTCGGCGACGCGCCGGAAGCGGGCGAAGCCGCCCGCCGTCACCACTTCCCGAATACGCTTTTCACCGGCCTGCGCGCCGAGCGCGAGTCCCACCTCCTGCGCGCGCGAGGCCGGCGTGCAAACCATCGTCGAAGCGGCATAGGCGAAGCGGCCGATCGGGTTCAGATTGTCAGCCAGCCGATCGTGCGCGAAGGGTTCCACGATCATCCAGGTCCCGTCTTTCTCCAGCGTCTCGAGCACATGCGCCGCGACTCCCACCGGATCGCCCATGTCATGGAGACAATCGAAGCATGCCACCAGCTCGAACTTTCCCGGAAAATCCTTCGCACTGGCTTGCTGGAAGCTGAGGTTGCCGGCGACGCCGGCTTCGTGCGCGGCGGCGGCGGCGCGGTCGAGCGAGGGCTGATGATAGTCGAAACCGACGAAGCTCGAACGCGGAAAAGCCTTCGCCATCAGGACGGTGGTGACGCCGTGGCCACATCCGACATCCGCCACGCGCGCGCCGCGCGCGAGTTTCTCGCCGACGCCCTCTAGCGCCGGCAGCCATTGCGTCAAAAGATGGGCTGCGTAGACCGGGCGGAAAAATCGTTCCGTGCCGCTGAACAAGCCAGCGTCATGCTCGTGCCATCCGACCCCGCGGCCGCTCTTGAAGGCTTCCCGGATTTTCGGTTCGTCTCTGATGACCGCGCTGACGATTTCGAATGCCCCCGGCACGAAGGCCGGGCTGCCCTCGGTGGCGAAGACCAATTCCTGCTCGGGCGTCATCAGATAGCGGCCGCTCGCGGACTGGTAATCGAGGTAGCCGGAGGCGGCCTGTTGAGCCAGCCATTCGCGTACGTAGCGCTCGTCGCAGCCGGTCTTGTGGGCCAGTTCGACGGAGTCGATCGGCCCCGCACCCGCAAGCGCGCGATAAAGCCCGAGCCGGTCGCCGGCGATTACCAGCGCGGCGCCCATCGCGGCGCCTAAATCGCCGAGCATCTTCTCCACCAACTTCTGGAGCGCCGTTTGATCGATCGCCATCAGCTTTCTCCCGCGAGCAGGCTGTCGAATCTAAGGCCGCTTTTACGCTTCCAAGCTAACTTAAGTAAACCCTGCGCGCCAAAGTTCGGAACCATGCCGGGCCGGCTGTTATTGACAGTGCGGCCCGCGTACGGTTAAACGGATAGTCGTTCGCTGTTCCGGATCGAATTAACCGGACCTGTCCATCGTCAATTAAATTTCGAACAGCTGACGGGATGGCGGCCCGGCGGCAACTTACATGATTGAAGTCAAGAAGCTGAACAAAAGCTACGGCGATTTCGTGGCGATCCGCGACGTTTCGTTCACCGCCGAGCAGGGCCAGATTCTCGGGTTCCTCGGTCCCAACGGCGCCGGCAAGACCACCACGATGCGGATTATCACGGGCTTCATGCCGGCCACCTCGGGCAGCGTACTGATCGACGGGCTCGATTCGTTCCGCCAGTCGCTCGAAGCGCGCCGCCGGATCGGCTACCTGCCCGAAAGTCCACCGCTGTACAACGAGATGCGCGTGCGGGGCTACCTGCGGTTCGTCGCCAAGCTGCGCGGTGTCGAGCGGCCGGAGGTCGAGGGCGCGGTCGACCACGTGGTCGAGGTCTGCGGACTCCAGGCGGTCGCCGATCGGATTTGCGGACAGCTCTCCAAGGGCTACCGGCAGCGGGTCGGACTCGCCCAGGCGCTGATCCATAATCCGCCCGTGCTGGTGCTCGACGAGCCGACCATCGGACTCGACCCGCGGCAGATTCACGAGATTCGCGATCTCATTCGCGGCTTCGCCAAGCAGCGCACGATCGTACTGTCGACCCATATCCTGCCCGAGGTTTCGCAGATCTGCGACAAGGTCGTGATCATCAACGAGGGGCGGGTGGTGCTCGAAGAAAGCCTGGCGCAGATTCCGGCCGGTACTTCGCTCGAAGATCTGTTCTTGAGCACGATCGCCAAGGAGTATCACCAGCCGATTGACGCCGAGGAAACGCTCGAAGAGGTGGGAGCCGGGCGCGGCTGATTGCGAACATGAGGAATACCCTGACAATTACCGCCAAGGAGCTGCAGAGTTATTTCGTCCAGCCGATTGCCTACGTGGTGATGGCGGTGTTTCTGCTGCTCGGCGGATGGTTCTTCTTTGTGCTGGTGCGGCGCTTCGATCTGCTGATTCACATCTACTCCGCGATGCAGAATCAGCAGGGACTGGCGGGGCTCAACCTGAACCAGGCCGTGATCTCGCCGCTGCTGCAGGACCTCTCGATCGTGCTGGTGATCCTGGTGCCGGCCATCACCATGCGATCGTTCGCCGAGGAGAAGCGGGTCGGCACCTACGAGCTGCTGCTGACCGCGCCGATCCGGACCGGCGAGATCGTGGCGGGCAAGTTCCTGGCCGCGGCGGCTTTCATGTTGATCATGATCGCGCTGTCGGGCATCTACCCGTTGATTCTGGCGATGTTCGGCAATCCCGAGCTCGGCGTGTTGAGCGCGGCGTGGTTGGGGATGTCGCTGCTGGCGCTCTCCTTCGTCTCGATCGGGCTGTTCACCAGCTCGCTCACGCAGAACCAGATTATCGCGGCCATCACCTGCTTCGGCGTGCTGCTGCTGTTGTACGTGATCTCGTGGCCCGCGGAGCTGGGCAGCGCGACGCTCGGCAACGTGCTGCGCTACCTGGCCCTGCCGGAGCATTTCGGCCAGATGCTCAAGGGCGTAATCGACACCACCGATATCGTCTATTTCCTGAGTGTGATCCTGGTGGCGCTGTTCCTGACTCAACGCTCGGTTGAGTCGGCGCGCTGGCGTTAGGAGCGGGGCGGATGGGCGGCTCCAGTTCGATAGTCTACGGAATTCTCGGCCTCGTCCTGCTGATCTTTGCGCTGGTCGATTATATCGCCGCACCCGGCTTCCGCTTCTTTTTTCTGTTCAACCTGGTGCTCGGGGTGTTCGCGATCATCGTCTGGGCGACCTCGAGCCGCACCTCGATAACCGCGCTGGCCGGGCGGCGCAGTGCCCGTTACGGCGCCAACGCCGCGATCTACTCGATCGCTTTCGTCGCGCTGCTGGTGGCGGTCAACTTCATCTCGACCCTGCACCATCATCGCTTCGACCTGACCTCGAATCACGTTTACAGCCTCTCCAGTCAGTCCGTGAAAGTGGTCAAGGAGCTCAAGAAGCCGCTCAAGTTTTACGGCTTCTTTGCCGCTGGCCAAGATCCGAAGGCCGCTCAGCTGTTCGACAGCTACGCCTATAACTCGCCGCTGGTCTCCTACCAGATGGTTGATCCGGACCGCCATCCCGAGCTGGCCGAGAAATACAAAGTCTCGGTGATGAACACCGTCCATATCCAGTACGGCGGCGACAACAGCGGCGACGGCACCAACGTCACCGATCTGTCCGAGGCGGCGCTGACCAACGGTATCATCCGCGTCACCAAGAGCACCCACAAGGTCGCCTGCTTCGCGCAGGGCGAAGGCGAACCCGACGTCGACGACAGCCGGGCCGCGACCGGCTTCGGCCAGCTCAAGACCGCGATGGAGGGCGAGAGCTTCGAGGTTCACAAGCTGCTGCTTGCGACCCTCCCGGCAGTGCCGGCGGATTGCTCGCTGCTGATTGTCGCGGGGCCGACCCGTCCGCTGCTCAAGCACGAGCTCGATATCATCGACGGCTACCTGAAGAAGGGCGGGCGGGCGATCGTGATGATGCGGCCGCCGAACCCGGCCGATCCGGGAGTCGAGTCGGGGCTGGTGAATCTGCTCGACGGGTGGGGCGTAAAGGCCGGCGACGACATCGTGGTCGACCAGGTGCTGCGGCTCTTCCAGGGGCCGGCGCTGGGGCTGAATCCAATCGTCGATACTTACGGGCCGCATCAGATCACGCTCAACTTCGATCAGCGCACGGTGTTCCCGATGACGCGCTCGGTCGAGCCGATCACGCCGCTCAAGCCGGGCTTGCAGGTCATATGGCTGGCGAAGACCAGCCCGACCTCGTGGGCCGAAACCGACCTGGTCGATCTCTTCCAGCATCAGACCGCCAAGCTCGACGCCAAGGATCGCAAGGGACCGATCACGGTCGCCGACGTGGTTAGCGCCGACTTGAAACCGCTCGGCTGGGGCAACGGCACCGCGCAGATGGTGGTGTTCGGCGATACCGAACTGGTCAATAATCAGTACCTCGACAACTTCTTCAACCGTGACCTGTTCATGAACAGCGCCGACTGGCTGGTCGGCGAGACCAGTGGGATCTCGATTCGGCCGCGCACCATGCGGGCCTCGCGTCTGGCGCTGACCGTAACCCAGTTCAGCATCGTCTTCGCGCTGTCGGTGCTGCTGCTGCCCGAGTTGCTGATAATCGCCGGTATCATGGTCTGGTGGCGACGCCGCACCTGATCGCTTGCGCTCGCCTGGTAACGCTCAATGTCGCTGCGCAACACGATAATCGTCCTCATCCTGCTGATCGTCGTTGGCGGCTACGCGCTGATCATCGGGCTCGGCAGCAAGCCGATTCCGCCGCCCACGCTGCTCAAGTTCAAGGACAAAGACGTTACCGCGATCGAACTCAAGTATCCCGACCGCGAAGTGCTGCTGCGCCGCGGCGCTGACGGCGGCTGGCAAATCGAAAAACCGATCGAGGCCAAGGCCGATCGGGCCACGGTCAAGACGCTGATCAACGCGATCGCCAACTGCCAGCTCAAGGAAACGCTCGAGCAGAAGCCGGCGGACCTCGCGCCCTTCGGCCTCAAGAATCCGCGCGCGCTGGTGACGGTGACGATCAAGGGCAAGGGCGCGCTGCCGCCCATCGAGCTCGGCAACAAGACCCCGGTTGGATACTCGGCCTATGCGCGGGTGGGCGACAAGCCGGCGGTAGTGCTGGTGGCGGAATCGTTCTCTGCCGACATGATGAAGACCGCCAACGACTTTCGCGATCGCTCGCTGATGAATTTCAAGGTCGATCAGGTAGAGCAGTTCGCGATCGACCATCATGACGGCGCCGAACTCGAGCTCTCGCGCACTGGCGACAAGTGGCAGATCCTGAAACCCGCCCCCTACCAGGCCGATCCGACCATCGTGCTGAGCGCGCTGAGCGCGCTCGCCGACCTGCGCGTCGCCGACTTCATCGTCGATAATCCGACCAACCTCGCCGAGTACGGGCTCGACCAGCCGCGCTTCACGATCACGGTCTATACCGGCAAGCACGGTGAGTCACAGGAGCTCAAGTTCGGCAAGGACGAGATCGGTGGCAAGGACGGTATCTACGTGCAGCGGGCCGGAAATCCCGCCATCTTCACGATCTACAAGGAATCGCTCAACGCTTTCGATAAGTCGCTGAACGAATTCCGCGACAAGACCGTGCTTTCTTTCGAACCCTCCAAGGTCGGGCGCGTCGACGTTGAGAATGCGATGGAGCGGTATACGATCACGCGCGTCGCCAAGGGCTGGACCATCACCTGGAACGGCAAGACCGAGCCGGCCAAGACCGCGGTGGTCGAGAACTTTCTTGACCAGATCAGGTTTTTGAAGGGTACCTCGATCGTGGCGGATCCGATGGTCGACGAGGCCAAGTTCGGGATGGACCAGCCGCGCGTCTTGATCCGGGTTTTCGATCGCAAGGGTCAGCAGATCGGCCAGCTAAAGCTCTCGACTACCCTGGTTGCCAGTCGGGGGCCGAACGGCGGGCCGAAGGGCAATCAGGAATTTCCCTACGCGGCGTCGTCGGCCAGTCGCGCGGTCTACGCGATCGACAGCTACGACTACAGTCAAATCAACAAGACCGTTTTCGATTTCGGCTTCGACCACGGCAAGCCGCACAGCGCCGCGACGTCCACGCCATCGAAGTAGCGCGTCCGCCGGCCGGGAAATCAGGCCTCGGCGATGACGTGGGCAATCGCGCCGAGCGCGGTATGCGTGATGCTCAGATGGAAGCGGCTCACCTTCCTGCGGCGTGCGAACTCGGCAGCCTTGCCCGACAGCGCGATAGTCGGCGCGTGTCCGCGCTCGCGCACTACCTCGATATCGCGCCATCCGACCTGGCGGTTCCACCCGGTGCCGAGCGCCTTCATCGTCGCTTCCTTGGCGGCGAATCGCGCTGCGTAGCTCTGGAAGCGGCCGCGGCCGCGCGACTCGCAGTAGGCAACCTCGCGCTCGGTGAACACCCGGGCGCGAAAGCGCGCACCGGTGGCGGGGCGCTCGAGCGCCGCTTTGACGCGCTCCACTTCGATCAGATCGATCCCGGTACCGACTATCTCCGCCATCTCATGCGCCCGTATCCTGAGCTGCAGCCCGCGTACTTGCGGCTGCGCGTACCGCGATTCTATTGTGCAGGCGAAGCGGATTCATCAGGGAGACTTTCGTATGGCCAAACTGCTCGTCACCGTCAACAAGGCCCGCTGCGTCATGAGCGGCGATTGCGTGGAGAACGCACCGAGCGTCTTCCAGCTCGACGAAGAGGGCAAGTCCGAGGTCTATGACCAGAGCGGCGCGCCCGATGAGGTGATTCTCGCCGCAGCGCGTTCATGCCCGGTCAAGGCGATTACCGTGGTCGACCAGGAGAGCGGCGCCCAGCTCGTACCGATGCCGAGGAAATGAGGCGGCGACACCGCGCGCCTCACAGTGGGCCGAAAAGCTTCGCATAGGAGCGCCGCTCCCGAAACGCGATCGCGCTGGGCTCGGACGGCAACTCGGCGACCTCGCCGAGGTCGAGTATCATGCACTTTATCGAGCCGCCGCCCTTGGCCAGAAACTCGCTTACGTTGACCAGCACCGGCTCGACCCCGCGCTCGCGGATTCGGCTCAGCAGAGCGTCGCTGACCCCCTCGGGCAGCAGCAGGTAGAGCTGGCCCCGGTCGTCGACCTGAAACGAGTTGGCGGCGTACAGTGCGCCATCGCGTTCCGAGAGCTCAATCAGATCGCGACCGAACTCCGACCGCAGCAGTTGGCGTGAAGCTTCTTTCAGCCCCGGCAGGTAGGCGAGCAGAAATTCGCGCCGGGGGCCGAACGAAGACAGCACGGTATCGCCGTGATAGTGCGCTTCGAGCGCCAGCTCCAGGGCGAGGATCGGCCGCGCGCCGACGATCGGCGCAAGCTCGTCGATCGCGCCGCGATCGGAACGAAAGCCGTAGATCCGCCGCCACGGCGGAATTCCGAATCGCGCCACGAATCGTTGCCGTTCGATCGAACCATAGGTGAAGATCATGAAACGGCCGGCCGGAAAGAAATCCGCCTCGCCTTCGAAGCGATGGGCGATGTCGCGCGTCGCGAAGCCCATCGCGCGCATGAACGGCCGGTAGACCTCACGCTCGGCCGCGCGCGTCGCCAGCAGGTTCGCGAGGTAGAAAATTCCGCCCGCTCCGCCCGGCGGGAACCGAAACCCGGCGTTGGCCGGATAGACCAGGCCGGTCAGCGCCGGATGAGGCTCGACGACGCAGATCGCGCTGCCGTGAGCGACCAGCGCGCGCGCGAGCGCGTGCCATTGCCGGCGCGCCCGTTCCGGATCGACCCGCTTTTTGATCCCGAGCAGGTTGCGGGTATGCGGGTTGGCGCCGCCCCGCACCGAAAAGTAGCGCGGGTCGCCCATCACAATCGCCTTCGGCATCGCCGGCCTCGGGAGCGGCGCCCGCAGCGGCGCCGGGCGCGATCGGCTCCCAGAGCGCGCCCGGGCGCGCTCGCCTATTTGCGCGCGAACTCGACCAGCGTCTCGACTTCCGGCGGACCCGCGACCAAATCCTTAATCTTGCCGAACATCGCCGCCATGTGCGGAGTCTTGCGATGAAATTCGAAGGCGGCCGCGTCCTTGTAGACTTCGTAGACCATGATCACGGTCGGGTCGGTGGTCGAACGATGCATGACGTAGGTCAGCGTATCGGGCTCCTGGCGAACATTCGCCGCCATCTCGGTGCAGGCCTGTTCGACCTGCTTTTCGGATCCCGGCTTGGCTTTTAATTTTGCGATTACGGTCAACGGCATGATCCTGAACCTCGTTTGCGGCGATCGAAAATCGCCGGTTGCTGATACTATGTCCCTCGATTCTCATAGTGAGCATCACGCGGCTTTGCAAGTTCGGAGCGGAGCGCCGCTTTCCTTCGGCCGCGTGCTCGGCTAGCAAAAGGATGAACCGGCTCTCGATGGCGATGGAGCGAGCATCATGATCGGATTCGAGCTTAGCGAGGAGCAGCGAGCGCTCAAGGCGCTGGCGCGGCGTTTCAGCGAGCAGGAGATCATCCCGCGCGCCCGCGAATACGACGAGCAGGAGATCTTCCCGCAGGACATATGCGAGAAGGCGTTCACTGCGGGATTGATCAACTTCGGCGTGCCAACCGAACTTGGCGGTCCCGGCCTCACCATCCTCGATACCTGCCTGGTGATTGAGGAGCTTAACTATGGATGCGCGGGAATCTCGAACGCCATGGGCGCCAACGATCTCGCGGCCCTGCCACTGCTGGTGGCCGGCAGCGAGGAGCAGAAGCGCACCTACCTCGGAGCGCTGACCGAGAAGCTGACCTTTTGCGCCTTTGCGATCACCGAGCCCGGCGCGGGCTCCGACGTAGCCTCGATGGCGACCGGCTATCGGCGCGAGGGCGACGAATATGTGATCAGCGGCACCAAGCACTTCATCTCCAACGGCTCGCGCGCCGACTGGTACGTGACCTTCGCCACCGCCGATCGCGGGCTCAAGCATAAGGGCATCTCGTGCTTCGTGTTTCCGTCGAATCTTCAGGGCATCACGCGCACCCGGATGCATGGCAAACTCGGCCAGCGCGCCGCCGATACCGGCGAGATCGTGTTCGACGCGGTGCGCCTCCCGGCAAGCGCGCTGGTGGGCCGCGAGGGCGAAGGCTTCAAGTACGCGATGGCGACCTTCGATCGCAGCCGCCCGACCACCGCCGCGGTGGCGATCGGGATTTCGCAGCGGGCGCTCGACGAATGCCTGCGCTACTCGCAGCAGCGCGTCGCCTTCGGCCAGCCGATCGCCAACTTCCAGGCCATACAGTTCATGATGGCCGACATGGCGATCAACATCGAGGCGATGAAGCTGCTGACCTACAAGGCGGCGTGGCTGGTCGACCAGGGGCAAAGTCCCAACGCGATTTCGAGCTATGCGAAAGCCTTCGGCGCCGACGCCTGCATGAAGATCACCACCGACGCGGTGCAGATCTTCGGCGGCTATGGCTACATGCGCGACTATCCGGTCGAGAAGCTGATGCGCGACGCCAAGCTGGTGCAGATTTACGAGGGCACGTCGCAGATTCAGCGCGTGATAATCGCGCGCGACCTGTTGAAGCACTAAGCCGAAGCCGGCAGTCGTCTAATCGCGGTTGGGGCGGTAGAACTTCGCAACGATTCGCGTCACCAGTCGGCGTGGCGAAAGCCTTGCGGATTCGGCCAGCACCAGGTTCAGCGCCCCGTTGACGTGTAGCGACTTGCCGCGACGGGCGGCAGCGATACCCTGCACTGCCACGGTCTTTGCGTCCATGAACATGAAATCGGGCAGGCGCGCATCGCCGGTGCCAGCCACGGCGTGAAACTCCGAGTGTGTCGGCCCCGGGCATAGCGCCAGTATCGTGACGCCGGTGCCGCGCAGCTCGGCCGCCATCGCAAGACTGAAGCTGATGACGTAGGCCTTGGTGGCCGCGTAGGTCGCCATGTATGGCAGCGGCTGGAAGCCTGCCGTCGAGGCGACGTTGATGATGGTGCCGTGGCGGCGCGCGATCATCGCCGGAGCGAACAGCCGCGTTAGCGCCGCCAGCGCGCCCACGTTCAAGTCGATTTCCTCGAGCTCACGCTCCAGCGGCAGTTGCGAGAAGCGGCCGCGCGTGCCGAAGCCGGCGTTGTTGACCAGGTAATCGATCGCGAGGTTCTGCTGTTCGAGCTGGCGATGGATCTCGCCCGGCGTCTCGCGCCGCGACAAATCGGCGGCGATCGTAAGCACCTTGCCCGAGCCGAGGCTCCGCGCCTTTTCGGCTACCGCTGCGAGCCGCGCCTCGCGCCGCGCCACCAACACCAGGTCATAGCGCTCGCGCGCCAGCGCATAGGCGAACTCCTCGCCGATTCCCGCCGACGCGCCGGTGACCATAGCCGTCTGCATTTTTTATCGTCTACATCCCGGCGGGGTTGCCGTATCAGGTAGATCTGATTAGCCGCGCGCGGAGCCCAACTCGTTGCGGAAATGTTCGATGGTGGCGGCGAGTCCCTTGCGCAGCGGCGTCGCCGGCTGCCAGTTGAGATGCTTGCGGGCGAGCGTGATGTCGGGACGCCGGCGCATCGGATCGTCCGGCCGCCCGGGGCTGAACTTGAGTTTCGAGGCGCTGCCCGCCAGCTCGATCGCCATCGAGGCGAGCTCCAGGATGGTGAATTCATCGGGATTGCCGATATTGATCGGGCCGGTCAGGTCCGGCGTCTCCATCATCCGCACCAGCCCTTCGATCAGGTCGTCGACGTAAGCGAATGAACGCGTCTGCTGGCCGTCGCCATGGATCTCGAGCTCCTCGCCGCGCAGCGCCGCGACGCAGAAGTTCGACACAACCCGACCGTCGTTGATCGCCATCCGCGGCCCGTAGGTATTGAAGATGCGCACGATGCGGATATCGACGTTGTTCTGCCGGTGGTAGTCCATCATCAGGCACTCGGCCACGCGCTTGCCTTCGTCGTAGCACGAGCGCACGCCGATCGGATTGACGTGGCCCCAGTAGCTCTCGGTCTGCGGATGTTGCTCGGGGTCGCCGTAAACCTCGCTGGTCGAGGTCAACAGCATCCGCGCGCGCACGCGCTTGGTCAGCCCCAGCATGTTGATCGTGCCCATCACGCTGGTCTTGATGGTTTTGACGGGGTTGTACTGGTAGTGCACTGGCGAGGCGGGGCAGGCGAGATGAAAGATGCGATCCACCTCGAGCAGAATTGGCTCGACGATGTCATGGCGGATGAACTCGAAGCCCGGATGACCCTGGAGATGCTGGATGTTGGCGCGCTTGCCGCTGAAGAAGTTGTCCAGGCAGATGACGTCGTGCCCGTCGCGCAGCAGGCGCTCGCACAGATGCGATCCCAAAAACCCCGCGCCGCCCGTCACCAATGCTCGCACGTCTCGCCCTCCGTTGCGCCAAAATCCTTCGTCGAAGCCTGCAAGATTCTAAAGGATCGCCCTCGCGCGCGGAAGCTGGCCTCCGGCGCCGCACTGCGTCAGCGGCGATTTTCGCGCGCGAGCGCCAGCACGGATTCGATCACGTAGGCGACATCCTCGTCGCTCATCGCGGGATAGATCGGCAGCGACAGGCATCGGCTGTACACGTCCTCGGCGACCGGAAAGTCGCCGGTGCGATAGCCGTAGCGCTCCTGGTAAAAATGCATCGTGTTGAGCGGGATGCAGTGCACCGAGGTGCCGACCCCGCGCTCGCGCATAAGCTCGACGAACTGCGCGCGGCCCACCCGGAGCTGCTCGGGACGTAGCCGCAGGACGTAGAGATGCCAGGCGTGCTCGATTCCCGGCTCCTGGTACGGCACCTGGAGCGCGGGTTCGGCGCGCAGGGCCTCGCTGTAGGCGCGCGCGATCGCGGTGCGCCGGCGCATGAACTCGTCGGCGCGGGCGAGCTGCGCGACGCCGATCGCGGCGTGCACGTCGGAGAGGTTGTACTTGAAGCCGGTGTCGTGAATTTCGTAAAACCACGAGCCGCCGCGGTCGTAGCGCTTCCAGGCGTCGCGATTCATCCCGTGCAGGCTCGCGACCGCGATGCGCTCGGCCAGCGCGTCGTCTTCGGTCGTCACCATCCCGCCCTCGGCGCTGGTGATGTTCTTGGTCGCGTAGAAACTGAAGCAGGAAAGGTCGCCGATCGTTCCGATCCGCGTCATCCCGCGGCCTTCGAGATGGCGCGCCGAGCCCACCGCGTGCGCCGCGTCCTCGACGACCTTGAGTCCGTGGCTGCGCGCGATCGCGAGCAGCCGGTCCATGTCGCAGGCG